>DASVNK010000032.1:0-62112 GCA_036383895.1 Verrucomicrobiia bacterium
GGACCGGCGAGGGATGACAAAAAGAGCAAAAACTTGAGCGCTCCGCCTCTGCACAAACACACTCCTGCTCGGAAAACTCTCCCACACCCACCTCAACTCGAAAAATTTTCGCAAATCAATTCGTAGCTAAGGATCCAGGAAAAACACAGCTAGGGCCAGGAAATTCCCCGCTTGCATTCCTTCACTCCTCGGCTACGCTTCGGCCTCTTTTTGGTGGACCGATTTGTCGAAATCGGGCGGTGTGCTATTGTGCGCGCTTACTTTGAAGGATTTTAAAAGATTTAGATATGCCAGTTAGAATACGCTTAAAGCGAGTCGGGACGAAGAACACGCCGGTTTTCCGCATTGTTGTGGCGGACGGCCGCAGCCCGCGCGACGGGAAATTCCTCGAAGAAATCGGCACCTATCAGCCGCTTAAGAAGGATGAGAATTTCAGCATCAAGCTCGAACGTGCCGAACATTGGATCAAAAACGGCGCGCAACCGAGCGAAACGGTCGCCAGTTTCATCAAAAAGGCCCGTAAAACCGCTGCCACAGCTCCCAAGGCTTAATTCTCCTAATTAACCTCGGGTTTCATCTATGGAAACCTTTCTCGATTACGTGGTTAAGGGCTTGGTCGACCGGCCCGATGCGGTGAATATCACTGCAATTGAACGGAACGGCGCCACGATTTACGAATTGCGCGTCCATCCCACGGACATGGGCAAAATCATTGGGCGCCAAGGTGCTACGATCAATGCGATCCGCGCATTGCTGCTCGTTGGCAGCGCCAAACGCGGCCTGCGTTGCTCGCTGGAAGTGATTGACGAAGAAGGCCCACGCGAACGCGAGAACCGGGAAAACCGCGATTCTCGTGATTCACGCGAATCCCGTGAGCCGCGCAGCGGCGATGCTCCTCCTCGCACTTCTGAAGAGCCGATGGAGCCCGGTGATCTTCCTCCTCGACGCGATCAAGTTGGGGAAAGTGTTGGTGGCGAACGCGGTGAACGTCGACCGGTTGGTCCTGGCGGTCCTCCTCGTCGCGGTCCAGGCGGCGGCGGTGGATATCGTGGATCGCGCGGCCCTCGCCCACCTGGTGGTGGAGGCGGTGGCGGTCGTGGACCCCGTCGCCCCGGCGGTGGCGGTGGCAGCCGAGGTGGAGGCCGTGGTTACGGCGGAGGCGGAGGCGGCGGTCGTGGCTATGGTGGTGGGGGCGGCGGTTACGGTGGTGGCGGTGGGGGCGGAGGCTACGACATGCCTGCCGGAGGCCACTCACAAGGCGGAGGATACTAAGAATTTACGTTCGGCGGTGCACTGCCGAACTGCAGTTAAACGACGAGGCGGTCGGTTGAGTTCGGCCGCTGATTTGTTCCGGAGAATGGCGGATGAAAATCGATGTGATTACGCTGTTTCCCGGGATGTTCGTGGGTCCGCTCGATGAAAGCATCATCAAGCGCGCGCGCGAAAAGAAGATTTTAGAGTTGGGGATCCATGATCTCCGCAACTGGACGCATGATCGTCACAAGACAGTGGATGATCGGCCGTTCGGCGGCGGGCCAGGGATGGTGCTGAAGCCCGAACCACTCTTTGAAGCGGTGGAATCGCTGGCGGGACCCAAAACTCGCGTTATCTTGATGGGCCCAAGCGGGCGGAAGTTCACGCAAGAAATTGCGCACGAACTGACCGGTTACGAGCACTTGTTGCTCATTTCCGGGAGCTACGAGGGGTTCGATGACCGCGTTCGCCAGGGATTGGCGCACGACGAGTTGTCCATCGGAGACTACGTTCTCACGAACGGCGCGTTGCCAGTGATGATCGTGATTGATGTGGTGACGCGACTCTTGCCCGGGGTGTTGGGTGATGAGGAAAGCGCGAAGGAGGAATCCTTCAGCCATGGATTGCTGGAATATCCGCATTACACCCGGCCGGCGGAATTCCGGGGAATGAAAGTGCCGGAGATTTTGCTCTCGGGGCATCATGCCGAGATCGCGAAGTGGCGCCACGAACAGGCGCTGGAACGCACGCGAGAACGGCGGCCCGACTTGTTGGAGCAGCCAGAGAAGAAAGATTGAGTGAGTTATGAGCCAAGCATTGTTTGACAAAATTGAGTCGGAGCAATTCCGAAAAACCCCGCTGAACTTCAACGTCGGCGACACCGTGCGCGTTCACACCAAGGTCGTCGAAGGCGACAAGGAACGTATCCAGGTGTTCGCGGGCATCGTGATCGGCCGCCGCGGTCGCGGGCTGAATGAGAATTTTACCGTCCGGCGCATCAGCTACGGCGAAGGTGTGGAACGCGTGTTCCCGGTAAATTCCCCGCGCGTGGATAAAATCGAAGTCGAACGCGAAGGCCGGGTCCGCCGCGCGAAGCTCACTTACCTCCGCAAGCGCATTGGCAAAGGCGCGACTGCTGTTAAGGAAAAGGAAACCGCGCAGTCCGTCGCCCGCAAGAAGAAGTAATCCTTGCGCAAAAGTTTTCGAACGCGTCTTTTACGCCCAGCGTAGAGACGCGTTTTTTGTTTTATGCGCTGCCTCATCACTTGCGGCCCGACCTACGAGAACCTGGATAAGGTTCGGCGGCTGACTAATTTTTCTACCGGGCAGCTCGGCATCGGTCTCGCGAATCACTTCGCTGCGGAAGGCCACGAAGTCACATTGTTCAAAGGCTATTACGCAACGTGCGCGGATGAATGTGCCGTTCGCGCTCAACTCTTCACCACGACCGAAGATCTGCTAACGAAAATAGGGTCTGCGGCGCAAACGAAACACGACGCCATCTTCCACGCCGCCGCAGTCTCCGATTTCGCTTTCGGCAAAGTTTTTCGGAGATCGACCGAGGGACGGCTTGAGGAACTCAGCTCTGGAAAGTTCAGCACTCGCGATGGAAACCTCCTCGCCGAACTCATTCCCACTCCGAAGATCATTCGGCAACTTCGCGATTTTTTTCCAACGGCTCGGATTTTCGGGTGGAAATACGAAGTGGATGGAAGGCGTGAAGATGCGTTGGCGTTAGGTGGTGCGCAAATTCGTGAAAACCGAACGAACTTTTCGGTCGTAAACGGCCCCGCGTACGGTCGCGGTTTTGGAATCGTGGATGAATCCGGGGAGTTGGAACACTGCGTTGACCGAACGCAGCTCTACGTTTCGTTGTTGAGACTTTCTACGCCTTAGCGCGCAGGAGCGCTGAGACCGAGAGCGTTGCGCAACACTTCTTCGAGTTGACGCATTTCGGAAATGGCGCCAATCGAAGTTCCGTCTGAAAAGATCAATTGTGGCATCGCCGTACTTTTCCCAAGGCGGCTGTTCGCGGAATAGATTTCAACGCCCATTCTGACTTGGGCATCAATCCGCGGATCACCCAGGCTCGCGAGCAATCGTTCCTTCCCGAGTAATTGGGTGGCGTGTTCTCGCGCGGCCTCGAGTTCCGGCGGACGTTGCGGAGCGAACAGCCAGCTTGAGTATTCCTCGAACTTTCCCGGCTCCGCGAAAAAAACGGCTAACGCTAGCCGCGCATATTCGCAGGCGTTCACGTGGTCTGGCGGAGTTCGCCGGATAACAGGGTTACACGTTGCTTCCAGCGGCATGGGCAACGCGATGATCGCGAGTTCTGTTGGAAACTGCTGCTTCGCTGCTTGCAGCAAATGGTGCAGGTCGCGGCAGTGATGACAGGTGTAATCATAGAGCTTCACCAATTTCTTTGGTGCGTTGAGCGGCCCGCTCACAGGAACGGTGGTGAGGTCCAGCGTGAACTGCCCTCGCACGATGGAGAACGTCAGATTGCCGGAGGATGATGGCGCAGCGACAGCGGTAGTGGCAGTTGCATTAGACGAAACTGATTTGGGAGTTCCGGTCAGGACCTGTTTAGGCGCGGGCGACGGCTGTGCGAGCTGCGCCACGATTAAGAGAGCCGCGAGGGCAGCACCTGCCGCGGCAGGTTTTTTTATCTGCGCGAATTTTAATGGACTCTCTCGCAGGATGAGGATCGCTGCGATTGCGCCTGCAATATGAGCAGCGAGGCAAAATTTGCAGAAGGCGCCGATTGCGATCACTTGCAAGGCAACAAACCAAACGACACCGAATAGAATTACCGTGGCAAGCGTGGTAAGGAAGTTCCACCGGATGTCGCGCGGAAATGTCGAAAACAAAGCAGCGAGATAAATCGGCACTGCCAGCAAACTTACTGGAACTCCCCAAACATTCGCCCAACGGCTGCCCAGGACTTTGTCGCAATCAGATTCTGGTCCGCAGCCGGGAACGCCGCCCGCGCGCAGGGAGCCCCACGCCAAATACGTGGCGATCGCAAACGCGACAAAAAGCAGAAGCCGCACCAGAGTAAATCCAGTGCGGCTCGAATTTGTCTGCTCTGCTTTTCGCTTCCGATGTTTGGCCACGGCGCGGCAGCTTAGCCAAACCGGGCCGGATCGCTAAGCCATTTCTGCTGGCGCGATTACCGGCGGAACGCTTCCGTTACGACGGCGGATCAACTTGTAAGCGCCGATTCCGATCACGAGGAAAATCAGCGCGACCGCAAAGAAAGGCGCGACGATCGCAGCGATGGCGGTGATGATCGAGCCGCCGAGTTCAGCAGTGGCAACGATCGGGTTCCCTAGGCCACCGGTTCCAGTGAGCGACAGGCCGCGCGCAAGAACAGTGGTCGCTTGCACGATACCGGCGACACCACCGCCCGCAACGGCTGCGAGACTCCACTTCAGGAACGGGCTGACGTCTGTCACCATCGAGGCGGTCACAACTGTTCCCGCGACAACCGCGGCGGGAGTGGCGACCGTGTCCAAAAAGTTATCCACCCATGGAATGTAGTAGCCGCCGACTTCCAGGGCCGTGGCGATGCTGAAAGCGATCAGCGCTTCAGTCGAGCCGATCCACTGGAAAGAGGACGCGAGATTCAGGTGCCCGGAATGAGCCGCAATACTCGTGACCAGGAGCGGCACGAAAATACGGAAACCACACGCGGCGCTCAGGCCGAGTCCAACGCACAAACTTAAAAGCAGTTCCATATCCTTTCCTTACACGCAGAGTTTACGGTTTGTTGCAGATTTCTCTACGTTCCAAAAAATAGCACCGCGCACCGGAAAGGCGATTACAATTCAAGAGCGGATTTGGAACGGAGGCCGAAGCAGAAAAATCGGAACCTACTCAGCTTTAAACAGTTGCCAGCGCAGCCAGAAGTGCCGGCGCGCTTTTGAAGCCTCGACGGGCAGGACGGTGGCGGTTACCGCGGGAATTTCCACGGAAGGTTCATCGACAAACTGGATATCAATTTTCGTGTTCAAGCGCTGACCCTCCCAAACGAAACTCGCAGTGGCGGGCGATCATTTCGCCGCTCCGCGAGCATCAGGTTCATTCGATCGTGGACCCGCTCCATCAAGGCGAGTTGCGCGGATATCGTCAAATGCGTCCGCGTGGGCAGTGTGCGGTGCGCTAAAGCTTCCCGGTAAAGCGCAAGATTACGCGCATCCATCTCAATGCATTCGCGAATCGAGGTATTCTTATCGGCGCGAGCGCATGTGCGCGGCTCAACATCGACTCCTGCACCCGTAAGATCGAACCCATCCGCCTCTGGCAAATACTGGCGCAATTCTTCCGCAAACCGGGTTCTCTGCTGGGCGTAAATTTCGAAGAGGCGCTTGAGCGTCTGGTCTTCCACTGCGCTCGCCGCGGAGCGATATCCCTGCTGCGTGGTGTAGCAGGAATTAATCAGTTGGCTTACCAGCATGGTTTTTGTGTCAATGGTTGCGGTCATTCCCGTCGGCGCACCCTGCGCGTTTCAATACCATACTTCCTCCCTGCCTCGTCTCAATCGGGCTCACGCTGTTAAGCGTCTCTCCGATGGGGTGAGCCGGGGGTCAGGCAAGGGCTGAGCGAAGACGGTTCCGAAAACTGAGCACGCCCTAATTTCTTTGAAATTCCGCGCGAACCTCAAGTTGCGGAACAGACACGGGCTCGCTCACTGGACCAGCCACAGCGGTCGCTTCGCTGATCTTCGCCAACTCCGTTAAATGGTTGCGAGCCTCCACGAGGGTAGTCGCGACCGCGGTCACACCGGGAGTTTTCGCGAGCTCCCGGATTTTTTTCTCGCCGTTCAAACCCCACCGCGCAATCACGATCGGCGCGGATGATTCGAGTGTTTGCAAACGCTTCAACAAATAGCGGCTCTCGTGAACGCCACCCGGCGTCACCGCCCCGATGCACGCCACCGCTGGACGCCGCGCCTGGAAATGATCAATCACTTCGCCGGCCAACGCTTCGGCCGATATCGATCTCAGCACCACCGAACGCGGCAGCACGTTCCCCAACATGCTCATTGCAAGTTCATCGATCGTGTCTTCCACCGGAACCCCAAATACCTCTTGCGCATCATCCGCGTAATCCGGCACCGACCCGCCGCGGTAGGTGTTGGCGAGTTTTGTTATTAAATGGCCGGTAGTCGCAACGATATGATCCAAGTGTTCAGTCGCAATTTTTTCGCCAAGCGCATCGCGTCGCGCGTGCATTAACGCCGGAAGGATCAAATCGTCGTAAACTTGCACCAACTCGTGGTCTTTCGAATACTGCTCCACGATTTCGGTCGCCTCCTTGTCGTCCATCGCGATGAGCCGCTGGTAAAATAACTGCGGCGCTTGCATCACCGGCTCGTCCCCCATCAGCAACGGCACGAAACCCATTCCTGGAACATACTTCCCAAGCACCACCAGGCACACCGTCAAAGGCGTCGCCAGCGCCAAACCGATCGGTCCCCAAAGCCACGTCCAAAACGCCACCGCCGTGATCAATGCCACTTCTGAAACGCCCACCGTTTGCCCGTAGAGCATCGGTTCCATGATCATGTTCGAGATCAGTTCAAAAACCAGAATCAACCCAAGCACCACAAATGGGTGCAGCCATCCCGGAAACACCGCCAGGCTCAAGAGGATCGGCATCGCCGCGCCCAACCATGGCCCGATGTATGGAATGAATCGCAGTAATGCCGCCAGAAATCCCCACATCAGAGCGTACGGCAACCCAAGGAAATAAAAAGCCACACCTACGCCGAGCCCATACGACCCGTTGATGATCGTCTGCATTAACAGATACTTACTGATGCGTTCCGCCGCTTCATCCAGCGCTCGCGTTGTGGTCGGCATGCGATTGTAGCCGAATAAAACGACCAGCCGGTTCCTCAACTCGCGCTTCCGCAGCAGCATGAAAATCACGAGGACCACCACCAACGCAGCGGTCGCTAAAACCTCGAGCAAGGGCCCCAACGCAGTCGGTATCTGCCAAACCGTCGTGGCTGTTGGCGTTCGCACTACGACTGGCACCGGCTCCGCTTCTTCCGCCGGCGCATTGGTTGTGGTCCCAAGCGCATTAGTCGTGGCGCCGATCTCATCGACCGCGAGTGGCGGGTTCGTCGGCGAGGCGGAACTTTTCTTCAACTCACCCTTGATCTCACGCCATGATTGCCGCATCCGCTCCAGCGCCGAGCCGCTGCCTGCATTCCGCAGGTCATCAATCTTCTCGCGAATGTTCTGTTTGTAACTCGGCAGTTCATACACCAATGAAGTCATCTGCTTCCCGAATCCCCAGATCATTACCCCCATCACCGAAAACACGAAGAGCACAACGGTTAAGACCGCGAATGTTTGTCGAAGCCCCAACCGAACCAGACCATCCACCATCGGACTGAGTAGAAATGAGAAGAGTATCGCTAGTGCGACCGGCATGATGATCGGCTTGCCGAAGTAGAGCGCGACCACCGTCAATACCGCAAGCGCGAGATAAGTTAGAACCGCGCTTGCTCTTCCTCTCCGCATAGATCAAGTCGAGCTATAGCTCGGAGCAAGCGAAGGCCGCGGAGCGGGAGCGTTGGATGGCGCAGATTCGACGACATCTTCAGGGCGTTTCGTGCGGCCAAGCAGAACGAGGTTCCGTCCATAAATAAACGGCAAAGCAATCACACCAAAAATGATTGGCGCATTATCAATGTGGAACGCATAGACCACGTTGATCACACTCCCCCAAAAGCTCAGGTGCCAAAAATAAGCCGGCACGACCAGCGCACCTTTCTTCTCCGAAGAGAGCCACTGCAGCAGGAAGCGCGAACTGAAAAGCGCATTCCCGAAAAATCCAATCACCGTCCACCAATAGCTGTGACTATATAGCCATGGCAGCCAGCCCTGCATCACTGGTTGGAGAAACTGTCCTGGCACGGTACTCATAACTTCCTCGCGTTAATCGCATCATCGTTCAATTCCGCGTCCTCAACAATTGGTCCTAAGCCTGCTTCCCGTCCACACCTCCACCTAGTGCCGCTCTCATCAAAAACCTGAGGCCGATATTGCGCAAAAAGGGCGTCCTTGGTGGACGCCCTGACTTGTGATCGATGAAGTTGTGCGAAAGCCGGTTACTTCCCAGCGCGGCCTTTGGCAGGCTGCTTTTCCTCCGATTCTTCATCTTCGTCGTCTTCGCCTTCTTCCGCCTCGAGATTAATGCAACTCACCGCTAGCTCCGTGAGGTTTTCGTCCGTGTCTTTTTCTTCGTCCAGCGTCTCCTGGAGCAAGTCAGCCTGTTCGTCGAACCCCAGCATTTCAGCGTAGGTCCGCAGACAGCCGTAGGTCGCGATTTCGTAATGTTCGATCTTCTGTGCTGCGCAAATCAGCCCGGCATCCATCACATCTTCGTCCGCGTCCTCTTCCATCAATTCTTTACCTTCTTCCACCAGGCCGGCCATCGCTTTGCACTTGTGGCCCTTGGACTTCTCACCGAGTTCTTCAAAAATCCGGTCCAAGCGCGAAATCTGTTCTTCCGTCTGTTCCAGGTGCGTTTCGAAAGCGGCTTTCAGTTCTTCGTTCGTGGCTTCCTTCGCCATCTTCGGCAGCGCCTTCATCAATTGATTTTCCGCGTCATAAATGTCGCGCAACTGTTCCACATAAAGCTCCTGCAGTGTCTCCATCTTCATAGTGTTCTCCTTTGCTAAAACGTGTTTGTTTTTGGCCGATGACCAGATGAAGACTCATCCACGACCCACCCGATTTCAATCAGGTTACCCCTGACACCACTCGTACAGGTGGAGACCAATTCGCGTACGTGAAAACCTGAAACTTCAGCTAGGCTTCCGATTCAGCCACCGCCAGTGAATGAGCCAGCGGGCGCTGGACACTTTCCTCGTCCCAATCGATGAACGACCAGGCGTTCTCGATGTGCGGCGGCTTCTCAGAATAAGGACGCAAAAGCAGCGTCCGCCCGTGCTCAACCAAAGCCGCCTTCGCGTCCGAAGAAAAAAACGCCGCCAGAAATCCGCTGCTGACTAAATAGAACAGCACGACTTTTGCGTGATCGGTGCGCGGCATGTTCAAAAACAGCAAACTAAACAGCGTCGGCACGAAACAGAGTCGCGCGAATGTCGCCAGCATCGCCAACGACGGATGCTTCATCATGAGCGAACGATAGACTCCCAGCCAACCCAGCCCCGCGAGCGTGATCCATACACCGAGCGCCATTCCAATGGGTAGGAACGCAAAGCGACTTGCGGGTGTCGTGTAGATAATGACTGAAAGGACGCCATCGCCAGCGGTCAGCAGCGCGAGCGGATGAATCGTTTTCAAGATGAGGAAGCGATTGAAGCCGGCGAAGATTTCGTCGTTCTTCATTCGCGTCCCGAGCATCAGTTCCAGCGCGCCGTTCTGCCGATCGGTGTAAAACGAATACGCGGTCCGCGTAATCAGCACGAACTGGTAGCCCACGTGGACGACGAGGAGCGCCCACAAGATCGGGACCACGGCTGACGCGGTACCCGCAAGAGATGCAGCGAATAGAAGCGCCGCCGCTCCGAGCACATAACAAGTCGCCCGCAATTTTTTGTTCACGCGCTGGCGACGCAGCATCATCCAGGCGACGGGAAGCTTCTCCAGCAACCCGTGCTCGGTTTTCACGCGCCCGATGACCTGGCGACCTCCGGCGCGTTGGAATTGCGCAGAATCACGCCAGCATTCGCCGATGCGCCGCGCGGCCGCGTAGAGGAACAGCGACGTCAACCCGCCGAAGGCCATCGCGGCAAGCGCAAAAATCCCATCACCCAACGCCACCGCCGCAAACGGCAGCCATAACGGACACAAAACAATCAGCAGCAACGTCGAAACGGTGTAAGCCTTTCGATGATCTTCAAAAAGCGTGGAAACGAAAATCGTCGCGCTCAGCGAAAATGCCAGCGTCAGCACCAGCGCGAAAATCATTTTCCAAAACATACCCGCCGGGATTCCGCCAATCAATTGGCACAACGCAAATCCCGGAAACATCGCCACCAAAGCCATCGCCGGCACCAGCCCCGCCGCCGCAAGTTTTCCCCAAATCACATCCCCAGGTTTCAAATCGGTGAGAAAAAGAAATCCCAACGTTCCTTCGCGCCGCTCCCGGCAGATCGAATCCGACGCTACAAAGATCGCCGTGAACATCGCGAACACCGACGCAATCCCGACCAACCAAATCAACAGCGTTAATCCCGCTACTCCCGTCGTCACGAGCAATCCCCAGACCGCCACCGCCATGCTCCCGCCGCCGAACGCCAGCTTCAGCCGCGGCGTGATCGTCCGCCTCGTGGCCACCGACAACTCCCGCGACAATAGCGGCGTCAGTTCCATTTCAACTCTCCATCAGCGTCTTCACATGCGCGCTCGTCGCCTTCATCAGCCCACGCAAATTATATCCACCTTCCATCACCGAAACGAGGCGCCCGCCCGCATGTTCTTTTGCGATGTGCAACATCACTTTGGTCAGATCGACGAAATCTTCATCACTCAATTTGAACTGCCCCAGCGGATCACCCGCGCGCGAATCGAACCCCGCCGAAATCATCACCAGCTCCGGCTTAAATTTATTCGCTGCATCCACCAACCGCTTCTCAAACGCGCCATAAACTTCCGCCCGCCCCGCCCCCGCCGGAAACGGATTATTGATAATGCAATTTAACCCTTTGCCAGTCCCATTTTCCGAAACATCGCCCGTCCCCGGATACCAAGGAGCCTGGTGCGTATCAAAAAACATCACGCTGCCGTCATCGTAAAAAATATCCTGCGTCCCGTTCCCGTGATGCACATCCCAATCCGCAATCAGCACCTTTCCAATCTTGTGTTTCGCCTGCGCATGCCGCGCCCCAATTGCGATATTATTAAATAAACAGAATCCCATCCCCTTGATCGGCGTCGCGTGATGTCCTGGCGGACGCACCACACAGAACGCATTCTTCACTTTACCGCCCACCACCGCATCCACCGCGTTCATCACCCCGCCCGCCGCCAGCAGCGCCACATCGAACGACCGCTCCATTATATGCGTGTCGCCCGTGCTCAGGTCCGGCAACCCATGCTCCACATCAGCCTTCGCCGTTTCGAAATATTTCGGCACATGACACCGCGCCACTTCATCCCGCGCGGCCAACCGCGGCTCAATCCGCTCCATCTTCTCAAGATGCCCTTCATCCGTAAGCCCTTTAATAACGATCTCCGCCCGCCGCGCACTCTCCGGATGCCCCTCCGGCGTCGCATGCTTCAAATACTCCTCCGAATAAACCAACCCTGTCTTCCTCGCATCACTCATATCCAAGACACCTCACTCGTATTTCTTTGTGTCCACTCTTAATTTCTTCTTCTGCCGAACCTCGCTCGAACTAAATCGTCATCGAAGCGAATTCCCTTCCGTGTATTCCGCGTATTCCGTGGTTTCCTCGTCTGCCCCTTCGTGTTCATTCGTGTCCATTCGTGGTTTTCTTCGTCGGCTTCCGCCACTCCACCTTCGGCGGTTCCTCCAATCCCCGGACCTTAAACGACGTCCGGAAATGCATCTTCGCCACCTTCGGCAAATTCTCCGCCCCATGCTTCGCCACGAACTCCTTCCCCGCCGCCTCAACCGCCGCCGACGCCCCCTTCGGCAACACCACCCCGAAATCCTTGCTCAGCCGATTCATCCGCGTCACAAATTCATCCCGCGCCAAGATCGACGCCGCCGCCACCGCCAGGTCCTCTTCCGCTTTATGCCGCTGCACCAATTCCAAATCCCGCCCCAGCGCCATCAACGCTTTCTTCACCACTTCTTTGCTCGCCGCGAACTGATCCGAAATCGCCCGCACCGGTGGCGGATTCATCTTCGCGCTTTGCCCGAGCATATTCTCAATCACGCGCGCGTGACCCCACGCCAGGATCGAATTCACGCTCCCCATTTTTGCATACAGTCGATTATAAGCCTCGTTCCCGATCGGCACGCTCGTGTAAACGCATCCCTTCGTCCCGCGAATCAACTTCGCCAGTTCATGAATCTTCCGGTCGCTCGATATATTCTTCGAATCCTTCACCCCCGCGAGCTTCCACTGCTCCACGATCTCCGCGTTCACATAAACACCCGCCACGCACATCGGCCCAAAAAAATCCCCCTTCCCGCTTTCATCCACGCCAATCCGCGGCGCGAGCAACTCCGGGTTCAACGTCGACTCATAACCCAGCTTCGCCTCCTGCAAAATCAGCGGCTCCAGCACAAACTCCACGAACTCCTGCGTCCCCTTCCCCTGCACCACCAACTTTCCGCTCTCATAAAAAACGATGTTCACCCCCGCCTTCGTCCCCGCGAACTTTGCATACGGCACCGTCCGCCCCTCAAAACCGTTCTCCCGCAAATGCCACTCCAGCGCCTTCGCCTGCTCAGCCGTCAATTTGCACGTATAAGACGTGATCGGATTCACTGCGGGTATCTTGCCTCCGAACGAAATTGTTCTCAATCCAATTGCCAATCGACACCACGGTCCACTCTCGGGTAAAAAATCTCGCTACACTTGCTCTGTTCCTATGGGACTCTTTTCAAAACCAAAGCCGAACCCGAAGATCATCGTTGAAGGAATCGAAATTGGATTCGATCTCAAACACGACATCTGGTCGTTCAAGCTCCGCGACATAGAGTTTATGGCCGT
Source organism: Verrucomicrobiia bacterium (assembly GCA_036383895.1). Classification (GTDB taxonomy): domain Bacteria; phylum Verrucomicrobiota; class Verrucomicrobiia; order Limisphaerales; family SXQI01; genus DASVNK01. The sequence continues at coordinate 12,929 of DASVNK010000032.1, forward strand.
CGAAAACCTTTTTAAGCTTCCTGCAAAACCGGAATTGGAAACGATTCTTGCAGAAATTGAAGCGCTTAAACCAGAGATGCGATCGCGCTTGGCGAAAGAACTAGCCGGTTGGCCAAATTCAAAACTCGACACCGGTGAATCGTACCTGGTTGACATAACCGAATTCGGCCAAGACCGCTCCTTTAGGGTCTGCTGGTCGAATGACCCGAAATGGGGCGACATGGGCCGACTTCACCATTAAAGATCGTGCGATCATCGACGAAGCTTGGGGCGACTAATTTCCCGGCGTTCATCAGCATCCGCACCGTAAAGTGCCGGAGGCACGACATGTAGATAGACGCGAATAATTAAATAGATTCAGCTCCAGAGGAGCGGCTTGTTCTCGATCTCACCCTGGATGCTCACAATGCCGCGGTTGATCCACCTACTCCCCCAACCGTTCCCGATGTGGCAAGTTATCCCGATTCCAAATCCGCAGAGCAGCGTCACTCGTATCTGTAAACAAAAATCCCAACGTCTCCGGAACCACATGCCCATCGGCACACAACACATTTGCGCGACCGTTATGCCGCCGAGGCGCGCGCTCAGTGCTGCCGTGCGTATCTCTAGCAGTTGCCGATCGACCTAGAATTCCGCTGTCGTCCTGAATAGTCGTTTTCCAACCGATAAAAGCGTCGCCAATGGCCAGAAACTCACTCGGGCTCGCAACTTCGGATTCCTTCACCGCCGGACTGTAATCTCCATGAATACTCGTCCCGTCCCAGATCATTACCGGCCCATGCCCACCAATTCCAAGCAGCGGCCGCTTTATCAGGCCATTTAAGCCCCAGGCATTGTAGCCGTAGTCACGGATGACTTGCGGCGGCGGATACTCCTTCGGCTGCGAAATCGCGGGACAATTTGCCACGCTTGCTTTGTCTTCGCAGTTCAGGTTCTCAGTAAAGAAAAGCGCCTTCTCCCAAAACACGTATCTCTCCTCAGTCTTCCCCAGCGCCGGATCCGAAAAGTGCAACGGGTAGCTATCATGATCCGCCAACCATTTCGCCAGCGCGATTCCATGCTGACGAAGATTGTTGATGCAGGTCGCGTTTCGCGCTTTGGCCTTTGCTTTTGAAATTCCTCCAAAAAGCAAACCCACAAGAATCACGAGTACACCTATCGCGGTCAGCAGTTCGACCAAAGTGAACCCACGGCTCTTTGAGGAGCGGGAACGCACAAGCGCATCTTACATATCATCGAGAAGCGCGCAATCGTGGCTTCTTCGGCGAACCCGTTAGCCCCTCCACCTTTCCATACTCCTTCGCCAACGCCGCCGCCACTCGCCCAATCAACTCATACGGCATCGGCTCATCCAACTGAAACTGCAGATTCCCCTTCGGCCCGCGAAAATGCTCCAACTCCTTCACCAACTTCTTATCACTCCGCACCGGCGGAAAAATCCCAATATGCTTCTTAAACGCCGCGTAATAAAAAAACACCCGCCCCAGCCGCAACGCCGGAATCCTATAACTGATCGTCTCCGTCGCCCCCGGCACCACCCGCTTCACCACCGCTCGAATCTTCTTCAACACCACTCGCGCCTCCGGCGCCGCCGCCGAAATGTAAGCATCTATCCCCGCAGAACTCACACCGAATGGGTTTTCCTTCGCTTTCAATTTCTTTTGAGCAGTCATTTGCCTACCGTATTCACTCCCCACAATCCTGCTCGCACCGCCGCAAGAGCAAGCTTCTTAATCACATTCACAGCCAACACATCGCGATAATGCAGTATTGAATTCAGCTCCGCTGCCGATAGATTCTTTGTCTTTAGTTAGAATGAAGTCCACGACCCAGGAAATGCTCGCGGTCAATGTCGAGCAAGCCAGCTTTTACGACAGCATCAGCGAGGCCGAAGATCGCACCGGAAAAGACGGTTACTCCAATAACCGTTCCGCCAACATCATGACCCGTTCCTGGTCCGCTCTGCGCGCCCGCCAGCGCCAGGCCGCCAGCCAGAGCGGCGTTGCCCAGGCCGAGATCCAATTTCAGGAAAAATGGATCGCGAAGAAAAAAGGCGGCGATTTCCTCGAAATCGGCTGCTTCCGCGGGTCCAGCGTGAGCATGAAAATGGTTGAAGCTTCCCGCCATTACACCGGCCTTGAGCTCAGCCCAAAAGCCGCTGAAGTCTTCCGTGGCAGAATCAAATCCGCGGGCCTCACGGAAAAGGGAACCGTCATCGCCACCGATTTCCTCGCCTGGCAAACCGAACAAAAATTCGATCTCATTTACGCCCACGGCGTCCTGCATCACTTCGCCGATCCTGAGCCCGTCTTCCAGCGAATCGCTTCCCTCCTGAAACCCGACGGCGTCCTTCTCTTCACCGAACCGTGCGCCGTCAATCCGCTCTTCCGCGTTGCCCGCGCTGCCTACCGCCCGTTCCAAACCGACAAAGCCTGGGAATGGCCTTTCTCAAGCAAAACCGTCTCCCTCATGGAAAGGCACCTCACCCCGGTCGATGGCTTCGGCTGGGGCAGACATAGCTTGCCACTCAGCGTCTTCGTCGGTCTGCCCGTCATCAACACCATCTCCCATCCTCTCTACCTGCGCACCGTTAAAAAGGAAATCGCCAGCGGCTGGCACCGCAACATCTGGAACAACTCCACCGTCGCCGCCGTCTACTCCCGCAAGAAATCCTGAACATCGGAAGCCGCCACTCGCGTCTCGCAGTTGAAACCTGCACCAAAAGCAACATTTCTGTTGACACATTAGTCTCTACCCTGCTAAATTCTACCTATGATCACGAACAACCATCGTGGTCACTCGGCTTGTGCCCGAACAGTAGCCTCGCCCTCGAGTCTACTGTTCGCCCACTTCAGTCGGCTGACCACCGCACTTCTCAAACATCGGACGCGTTCTGCCCACGTGCGTCTATGCCCATCGGGGAATTGGGATTTCCTTGGCATCTGGACCACAATTCGCGAAGCGAACTTCTTTTCCGGGGAATCAAACTCGTGGCGGCGTTGGGAACGCAATTTGGATTTGGTCATTTCTCTTGCCCACCAACACCCACCAACACCCACCAACACCCGGCACACACCCGGCACACACCCGGCTCACACACAGCTCACACACAGCGCACACACAGGCTCCAGCACCATTAACCTTTGGTCCTCAATGCTTTATCAATTTAAGAATACAAAAAAACACACAACGACATCAAAACTCTGATGTGCGGCCACGAAATTCTTGCCGAGAACCCCTCACGCTGACCCTCTTCACGGTGGGAGAGAGGGAACGAGCGGCAAGGTTCGACGACAGGGAGTTGCCCCTTACTTTAAATCGCACCGCAACCGTATCGCTTCCTTGTCCCTCGGCAGATTACCCGCTAAGCTTCCGAAAACCCATGGTCTCGCGCCACCGCCAATCTGTTCCTTTCCCGCGATACCTGCTTGCGTCAGCTCTGGCGCCGTTCCTCGCAGTTCTCCTCGCATCTACACCCTACGCCGCCGAACGAAATTCATCCCTCTCCGCTGAGACCATGCGCCTGCTCAACGCGCAATGCCTGGGCTGCCACAACACCGAAAAACACAAAGGCGGCCTCGACCTCTCGACCCGCGAACTCCTCCTCCGCGGCGGCGACACCGGTGCCATCCTCAACACAAATTCTCCCGCGGACAGCCAGCTCCTCAAAGTCCTCCTCCCCGATTCCGATCCGCACATGCCGCCCAAAAAGCAGCTCACCACCAATCAAATCGATCTCCTCACTAAATGGGTTTCCGCTGGTGCACCCTGGGACAACGCCGCTCTCGCCAAAGCAGCCGCCCCGCGGGAAGTAAAACTTTCCGAGCCTCCCGCGAACTACCGCCCTAGCCTTGCGCTCGCCCTCACCGGTGACGGTTCTCGCCTCGCTTTCGCCCGCGGCAACCAAATTCATCTTCACGATCTCTCCCAAACCAATCTCCCACTCCTCGCCTCCACTAAAGCGCATACCGACACCATCAGATCCCTCGCCTGGAGTGCGGATGGCAAACTTCTCGCCAGCGGCTCCTACAAGGAAGTCCGCATTTGGGACGCTCAGTCCCTCAAAGAAAAATCTCTCATCAATTCCAACCTCTCAGGCCGCGTCACTTCGCTCCGTTTCACTCCTCGCGGCGGCGCACTGATCGTCGCCGATTCCGCAGTCGCTGAATCCGGTTGGATCCGCACCTTCCGCCTCGATCAAAACTCCGATTCCCTATCTTCTCGCGAAATCGCTGCGTGGCGCGCGCACGACGACACCATCCACGACCTCACTCTCACTGCCGACGGCGGCTTTCTCGGTTCCGCTGGCGGAGACAAAATCGTCCGCCTCTGGGAACTCGTCTCGCAGAAAGAAACCGGCCGCATCGAAGCGCACAGCGACGCCGTCCTGGGCCTGGCCTTCAACACCAACGCCACCCAGGTCCTCACCGTCAGCACCGACAAGGAACTTAAACTCTGGGACGTCGCCACCGGCCTCAGCGCCGTCTCCATCGGCCCAAAAAATTACGGCTTCAATGCTGTCGCCTGGTCCACCGATGGTAAAACCGCCGTCGCCGTTTCCGACAAAGGCCACATCATCCGCTACAGCAATTTCAAGCTCCACACCGGCGCGCAAAGTTCTGATACCGGCGACGAACGCGTCCTCCAAAGCGCCGGCGAACCACTCCACACCGTCGCGATTTCCGACGACGGCTCCCGCATCGCCGCCGCTTCCGCCGAAGGAAAAGTTTTCGTCATGGATCGCGAGGGCAAATCGCTGAAGACTTTCGCGCCGGAAGATACTCCTACCATCGCGATGAATGTTCCCTCCTTCGTCCGCGATGTTCTCCCCATGATGGCCAAAGCAGGCTGCATGGCCGGCGGTTGCCACGCCAAAGCCGAAGGCCAGAACGGCTTCAAGCTCTCCGTCTTCAGCTACGATCCAAAAGCCGACTACGAAGAAATCGTCAAGGACGCTCGCGGCCGTCGCATCTTCCCCTCCGCGCCGGAGGAAAGTCTCCTCCTCCTCAAACCCACCGCTACGCTCGAACATGGCGGCGGCCAGCGCATTGAACCCGGCTCCGAAACTTACCACGCACTCGTCGCGTGGATTCGCGGCGGCATGGTCTATCAACACAAAGACGAGGCAACCCTCGCGCGCGTCTCGGTCGATCCATCCAATCGCAACTACACGAAGAACGCCACCCAACCCCTCAAACTCACTGCGCACTATTCTGATAGTTCCACCCGCGACGTCACCGCCCTCGCCGACTTCGTTTCCAGCGACAAAGAAATCGCCAAAGTTTCCGATGCCGGCCTCGTCACCATCGGCACCGTCGAAGGCGAAGCGGTCGTCGTCGCCCGTTACATGGGATTCGTCGATGCCAGCCACATCACCGTTCCCGCCACCCGCAAACTCCCCGCCGAAAAATACGCCACGCTCCCCGCGAACAACTACATCGATCGCCTCGCTTACGCCCGCTTTCAGGAACTCGGCCTCTTCCCTTCCGAACTCTGCACCGACGCCGAATTCATCCGCCGTTCCACCCTCGACACCATCGGCATGTTACCCGCACCCGACCAGGTCCGCCGTTTCCTCGCGGAAACCGATCCCGGCAAACGCCGCCGTTACATCGAATCTCTCCTCGATCATCCCGCCTACGCCGACGCCTGGGCCAACAAATGGACCGACCTTCTCCGCCCAAATCCCGATCGCGTCGGCGTAAAAAGCATCTTCTACCTCGACCAATGGGTCCGCGACGCCTTCCGCAAAAACAAACCCTACGACCAATTCGTCCGCGAAATTCTCCTCGCCGAAGGCAGCAATCATCAGGACGGCCCCGCCACCATTTACCGCGACCGCCGCGAACCCCAGGATCGCACCACCATCGTGTCCCAACTCTTCCTCGGCGTCCGCATGGAATGTGCGAAGTGCCACCATCACCCCACCGAAAAATGGACCCAGGATGACTTCTATCAATTCGCCGCGTTCTTCGGCCCCGTGAAACAAAAAGGCGCCGGCCTCTCCCCGCCTATCTCCGCCGGCCGTGAAACATTTTTCTTCGCCCCCGGCGGCGCCGTGAAGCATCCCGTCACCGAAGCCGAAATGAAGCCCCGCCCTCTCGATGCGCCTGACTTCAACGCGCCCGCCACCGAAGACCCGCGCCGCGCTCTCGCCGATTGGATGACTAATCCCAAAAATCCATTCTTCGCCAAAGCGGCCGTCAATCGCGTCTGGTCCGTTTTCTTCGGCCGCGGTTTCGTTGAACCCGTCGACGACTTCCGAACCTCAAATCCCATCATGCAGGAACCGCTCCTCGCCGCGCTCGCCGAAGACTTCGTCCATCACGGCTACGACCTCAAGCACGTCATGCGAACCATCATGAACTCGCGCCTCTACCAACTCAGCGCCACACCCAACGAACACAACCTCACCGACACCAAAAACTTCTCGCGCGCCTATCGCCGCCGCCTCCCCGCCGAAGTCCTCCTCGACGCCGTCAACGACGTGACCGCCACCCAGGACGATTTCAACGGCTGCCCGCCCGGCACTCGCGCCATCCAAACCTGGAGCTACAAAGTCCGCTCCCACTTCATGGATGCCTTCGGACGCCCCAACCCCAGCACCGATGCGCCCTGCGAACGCGACCTCAAATCCAGCGTCGTCCAGTCGCTCCACATGATGAATTCCCGTGCCCTCCAGGACAAACTCAGCAACAAGGAAGGCCGCGTCAAACAACTCGCCGAAAGCAAACTCACCCCCGCCGAAATCGTCACCGAACTCTACCTCCTTGCTCTCAGCCGCGAACCCACCTACGACGAACTCGAAAAAGCCACCGCCACCTACACCGCCGAAAAAGCCACCCACCAAACCGCCACCGAAGACGTCCTCTGGGCCCTCCTCAACTCCCCCGAATTCGTCTTCAACCACTAAACCCATTGTAGCGGACGATGTGAGAAGTCCTCCCGCCGTCATGTAGCGCGGCCGTCCCAGCTGCGGGTTCCGGCACCGTCTCGGTGCCAGTCATCGCACTTTCAACCGCCTTCGGACTGATGACCTCAACGTTAAGAATTCAAGGACGTTAAGAATTCAAGAAGAGTAAGCGGCTTAGGTAGAGCACCGCAGCGCACGAACCTAGCGCGAGGCAAACCAAATCGAGATCGAGAACGCGTTCCCTGAGTTTGAAATATGCGGATTGCGATACTACAAATAATAATCCAACAACGAGGATTAAGGCGATAATGCTCGCAGTGGTTCTCCCTGAGTCGGTCTTAGCAAACGCCAGCAAAAGCTTGGCAGCTCCAACTTCGAATGTGAATGACGACGCGAAAACTCCGAAACAGTAAATTACCAAAATGAGTGGCGCTACTAAGACCGTCCAACAGGATCGAAGCGCGCCTTGTTTGATACCTTGTGAAACAGACGAAAGCCAAACGATGCACGCTGAATCAAAGCTGTAACTGCGCATCAGTAATTTTCCAACGGTGGATTGTTCGTTCGAGAAGGCACTCTGCCAACCCGTCCAAAAATCGTCAATTTACGATACCCAAGCCCTATCCTCATGTTATACTGCGCTTCACAGCCAACCGATGTCACGCGCTTATACCAACTGCGCCGGTGTCACTCGCCGCGACTTCATCCAAGTCGGTCTCGGCGGAGTCCTCGGCCTCGGCCTCTGCGATCTGCTCCGCCTGCGCGCAGATCCCATCACCTCCGCCGCCCCGAACATCACCACCTCGCGCAACGGCAAAAACGTCAACTGCATCCTCATCTGGCTGGATGGCGGCCCCTCCCATTACGAATCGTTCGACCCAAAACCCGACGCCCCTTCCGACATCCGCGGCGAATTCAAAGCCATCTCCACCAAAGTTCCTGGCGTCCAGTTCTCCGAATGTGTTCCGAAGCTTGCTTCCATCGCCGATAAATTCACCGTCGTCCGTTCGATCTGCCACAAAGACCCGAACCACGGCGGCGGCAATCACTACATGATGACCGGCTCACCCACGCCCGTCCCCGTCGCTTGCGGCGCTTTCGTCACGTTCCATCCCTCCTTCGGTTCGATGGTTTCCTACGACCGCGGCATTCGCAACGGCCTCCCCGCCTACGTCTCCATTCCCGAAGTCTCCCGCTCCGGCGGACCGAATTTCCTCGGCGCGCAACACGCTCCCTTCGTCATCGACGGCTATCCAAACAGCGAAAGTTTCAAAGTCCGCGACGTCACCCTCCCGCCCAGCATCAGCGAAGGCCGCGCCACCTCCCGCCTCGAACTCCGCCAGTCCCTCGACAGCATGAAGCGCTTCGCCGACAAACTCGCCGACGATCCCGCCGTCTCCTTCGATCAATTCTACGAACGCGGCCTCGACCTCGTCTCCTCGCGCGACGCCCAGGAAGCTTTCGACATCCACAAGGAAGACAAATCCGTCCGCGAAGAATATGGCCGCAACGATTTCGGCCAGCGCCTGCTCCTCGCCCGCCGCCTCGTCGAAGTCGGCGTCAGTTTCGTCACCGTTTACAACGGCGGCTGGGACCATCACACCAAAATTTTCGACGCCTATCGCGGTGACGCCATGAAGCGCCTCGACCAGGGCCTCGCCGCGCTCCTCACCGATCTCGATCGCCGCGGGCTCCTCGAAAACACCGTGGTCCTTTGTCTTGGTGAATTCGGCCGCACCCCCAAGATCAACAAAGACGGCGGTCGCGACCACTGGCCCGGCGCCATGTCCGTCCTCATGGCCGGCGCTGGCATCCCACGCGGCCACATCGTCGGCGCCACCGACGCCAAAGGCTACTACGCCTCCGAAAGCGTTTATCGCCCCGAAGATTTCGCCGCCTCGCTCTATACCAAGATGGGCATCGACCACACCCAAATGCTCCACACCACCACCGGTCGTCCCGTGCAACTCGTGAACAACGGCCGCCTCATCAAAGAGCTGTTCGCATGATCCGAACGCCTCTCGCAGCGCTGGCGCTTGCCGTCACTCAACTCGCTTCCCTCGCCGAAAAACCGACCCTCGAACATCTCTACCCCACCGCCATTGCCCTCGGCGAAACCAACACCGTTTCGCTGACCGGCAAGTTCGATCCCTGGCCGCCAAAAATCTGGTCGAGTAACACCAACCTCCAATTCAATTTCCCCACCAACAAAGGCTCCGTCGAAATCTCCGCTCCCACCGATGCGCCCATCGGCCCCGCACTCATCCGCCTCTACAACGACGAAGGCGGGAGCGATCCAGCAATTTTCGTCGTCACAAAAACTCCGCACCTCCGCGACACCGAACCCAACAACCACTTCGCCAAACCGCAAGTCATCACAAATCTCCCGACCTGCATCAACGGCCGCCTCGAAAAAAATAACGACGTCGATTCCTTCCGCCTCAATCTAAAAGCCGGCCAATGGCTCGACGCCCGCCTCGACAGCCACACGCTCATGTCGAAAATTGACGCCGTCCTCCGCCTCGTCACCACCAACGGTTACCAACTCGCCTGGAACCACGACTTCGCCTCCTTCGATCCGCGTCTCGTCTGGCAGTCCCCCACCGACCAAACCGTTGTCCTCCAGGTTTACGGCTTCGCTTATCCCGCCGGCTCCGAAATCGTCCTCAGCGGCGGCAACGGCGGCATCTACCAACTCGGGCTTTCCGTTTCCGATTCTCCTCCCGCCGATCTCAGCGCCCCACTCACCGAAAACAAAAACTTCACCAACGAAATCTCCGAAGCCCTTGGCGTCATCTGCCCCGCCGGCGACGAAGACAGATTCCCCCTCACCCTCGAAAAAGACGAAACCATCGAACTCCGCGTCGACGCCATGGAGTTCGGTTCCGATCTCGACCCGTGGATAAAAATCGAAGACGCAGCCGGCAAAGAGCTAGCCCGAAACGATGACGCCGAAGGTTCACGCAATGCCCTCCTCGAATGGAAATCTCCCGCCGAAACCAACTACAACATCGTCATCGGTTCGGTCACCCATCGCGGAGAAGAGAAATACCGATACCGGCTCAACCTCACCAAAGTCACTCCCGATTTTCAACCCACCATCGAGGCCAACAACCTCATCCTCGACTCCACCGGCACGAACGAACTCAAAGTCACCATCAAACGCCTCCGCAACTTCACCAACGAACTCACCATCGCCCTCGCTTCACAAATCGAAGGCCTCACCGCCGAACCCATAAAAATCGATTCGAAATCCAAAGAAGCCACCCTCAAGCTAATCACTAAAGAAGCCAAACCTCACAACGCCCCCATTCAAATCCTCGTCAAAGATCCCGTCACCAACACCGAACGCCCCGCCCAACTCAGCCTCGTCTCCCGCTCCGAAAACAACGGCGTGCCTCAGGGCTATTCAAAGTTGCTTATCGAAACGATGGATGAGATTTGGCTGACGATAAAGCCGCCGAAAGAATCGGCGGCCGCGAAGCCAGAAAAGTAACGCGTCTTTACGCGAGCAGTTCCTTCACCACATTCGCATGCTCCACGCCGGTTAACTTCTGGTCCAACCCCTGGTGCCGGAACACAAAGCGCTCATGGTCCATGCCCAACATATGCAACACCGTCGCGTGGAAATCGCGAATATGCACCGGGTTCTCCACAATGTTATACGAGAAATCATCCGTCTCGCCGTAAATCATTCCGGGCCGCGCCCCCCCACCCGCCATCCACATCGTGAAACAGCGCGGATGATGATCCCGCCCGTAATTTTCCTTCGAGAGCCCGCCCTGCGAATAAATCGTCCGCCCGAACTCGCCGCCCCAAACGACGAGCGTGCTGTCGAGCAGCCCGCGCGCCTTCAAATCCTGAATCAACGCGTAACTCGCCTGGTCGATGTCTTTGCACTGGCTGGGCAAACGCCCCGCGATGTTCGAATGGTTGTCCCAATTATTATGGTAAACCTGGATGAACCGCACCCCTCGCTCCACCATCCGCCGCGCCAGCAGCGCCGTTTGCGCAAACGTCCCTGGCTTCTTCGCCTCGTCCCCGTACAGCTTGTAAGTCGCTTCCGACTCCTTCGAAGTATCGGTCAGATCCGGCACACTCGACTGCATTCGGAACGCCATTTCGTACTGCTCGATGCGCGTGTGCGTTTCCGGGTCGCCCACGGTCTGGTAATTCATCTGGTTCAACTCGCGCAGCCCATCCAGCGTCGCGCGCCGCACTTTCGCGTCTACTCCCGGCGGATTGTTAATAAACAAAATCGGATCGCCGCTGCTTCGGAACGACACGCCCGAATGAACGCCCGGCAAATATCCCGCCGACCACAACCGCGACGAAATCGCCTGCAACTGTTCCGTATTGCTCGGCTTCGCGACCAGCACCACGAACGTCGGCAAATTCTCGTTCATGCTCCCCAACCCATACGACACCCATGAACCCAGGCACGGTTTCCCCGTGATCTGGTTGCCGGTCTGCATGTAACAAATCGCCGGTTCATGGTTGATCGCCTCGGTGTGCATCGACCGGATGAAACACATCTCATCCACCATCTTCGAAGTCCACGGCAGCAACTCACTCACCCACATCCCGCTATTCCCGTGCTTGGCAAATTTATATTTCGATGGCGCGATCGGGAACCGCGCCTGCCCGCTCGTCATTGTCGTGAGCCGCTGCCCCATCCGCACCGATTCCGGCAAATCCTTGTCATACCACTCCCCCATCACCGGCTTGTAATCATACAAATCCATCTGCGCCGGCCCGCCCACCATGTGCAGGTAAATCACCTGTTTCGCTTTCGGCGCGAAGTGCGAACCCACCAGGCTCTGCACGAATTTCTTCTCATTTGCCGCGGCCGAGCGCGCGCCCAAACCTCCTCCCAGTGCCGCCAGTGCCGCGGTGCCCATGAAGCTCGCGCCCTTGCGCAAAAACTGCCGGCGCGTTTCGTATCGTACGTATTCGTTGAACAGGCTCATATCGTCTTCAGTAAATCGTTATTTGTTCAGCACCTCATCGAGGTTCATCAATTGGTTCACCACCATCGTGTAAGCCGCGAGCTGCACCGGCTCCGCTTTCACCGTCACCGGCGTTTCGCCGACCTTCAGCAACAGCTCGGCTTCTGCTTTTTTCTCACCGTAATGTTCCTTCAATTCGGCGAGCGTCCGCTCCACCACCGCGCGCTCTTCATTCTTCAAGCTCCGCGCCAGCAACCGCTGCGCAATCCAGTTCAACCGATCGCTGTCCGATCCCTTGCACTCGTCCAAGGACTTCTCCGCCAATTTCCGCGAAGCCTCAATAAACTGCGGATCGTTCAACGCCGCCAAAGCCTGTAACGGCGTATTCGTCCGTTCGCGTTTCACCGTGCAAACTTCACGCGACGGCGCATTGAAAATATCCAGCACCGCTGGCGGCGCCATCCGCTTCCAGAAGCTATATAAACTGCGCCGATACAACTTCTCCCCCTTGTCCTGTTTGTAATTCCGCGTGTTGCTCTCCGGCATCCCCACGATTTCCCACACGCCCTCGGGCTGATACGGCTTCACGCTCGGCCCGCCAATCTTCGGCGAAAGCAATCCACTCGCCGCCAGCGCGTAGTCACGAATCATTTCCGCATCCATCCGGAACCGCGGCCCGCGCGACAGCAGCCGATTATCCAAATCCTTCGCCAACTTTTCCGGCGTCACGTTCGGCGCCTGCCGATAGGTCGAGCTCATCACCATCAGCTTATACATGCGCTTCATGTCCCAACCCGTCTCGCGAAATTCAATCGCCAGCCAGTCCAGCAAATCCTGGTGCGACGGCAAATCGCCACTCACCCCGAAGTCCGAAGCTGTTCGCACAATTCCCTGCCCGAACAATTCCTGCCACATCCGGTTCACCGTCACGCGCGTGGTCAGCGGATGATCCTCCCGCAACAACCACTTCGCGAAGCCAAGCCGATTCTTCGGATACTCTGTCGGAAACGCCGGCAATATCTCCGGTGTGCCCGGCTCCACCTTTTCGCGCCGCTTGTCATAATCACCACGGAACAACACATACGCTTCCGCGGGCGCGTCCTTCTCGTGCATGATATGCGCAATCGTCCCGCGTTCCTTGATCTCGCGCTCCTCTTTCTCCAGCGCCGCGAACGCCTGCGCCACCAACATGTAATCCTTGTCGTAATTATTCAGGTAACCATCGAACAAAGCCTTCTGCTCTTCCTCGCTCCGCTTCTCCGCCGCCTTCGCCACCAAATACGCCAAGCGCGGCTTGTCCTTCAACGCGATGATCTCGTCCTCCGGCAATGCCCGCGTATACAACCGCACGTCCTGCACCGCCGCTTTTTCCAGCGGATCGCCCTTCTTCCGCTGCCCAATCTTGAACGGCGCTTTCGTTTTGATCGTCTTGCTCAGCTTATCCGGATCAGCATTCGTCTCCTGCACCGACCCATTGATGTAAATCTTCACGCCGGACGCCTTGCTCGATCCATCATACGTGATGAACACATGGCTCCACTTGTCCTTCTCCAAGGCCTTTTTCGAAACCACTTTAATCGCGTCTTCCGGCCATTTATGCGCCAGGTGAATTCCCGGCCGCCGCCCGTCGATGTACAAATCCCAACCGCGATGCGCGTCATCCTCATCCATCCGCGCAATGATCGATCCATCCTTGTCCTCGCCCATCTTCAACCAGAGCCCCATCGAGAACGACTGGTCCCGCTCGAAGTCGCCCGCGTCCGCGATCGTTGGCACGTTTTCTTTTGACGTTACAAACGCCGAATCCGCAATCACACCCGTCGAAGGCGCCGCCACCGGCAACGTCCTTGGATACCCATTCACCACCACCGCCACGCTCGATGCGAACGACTCCGTCAACGGCGCGGAAAAAACGATTCCTTCCACCGGCACATTCTCCGCAATTTCCTCCGCATCCGCGCTCTTCAACCACTCCGTAAATTCATCCATCGCTGAATTCCGCCGCTTCTCCACCTTTCCCTTTGCGACCTTCTTCACCTCCGGCAACTCATCCCACCTCGACCGATCATCCTTCGTCGGCACCACCACGATCGGCGGCGTATCCTTCACATTCCCGTCCATCGCGCGCTGCGTGGTGTTGTTGAAGAACGCGCTCATCTGGTAAACTTCCTTCTGCTTCAACGGATCATATTTATGGTCGTGGCACATCGCGCACTGCGCGGTCAGGCCCATCCACACCGCTGAAGTCGTCTCCGTCCGATCCCGCGTATACAGCACCAGATATTCCTCATCGATCGCCCCGCCCTCGCTCGTTGTCATGTTGCAACGATTGAACCCCGTCGCGATTTTCTGTTCCAAGCTCGGCTTCGGCAGCAAATCACCCGCGAGCTGCTCAACCGTGAACTGATCGAACTTCATGTTGTCGTTCAACGCATTGATCACCCATTCGCGATACGACCACATCTCCCGGAAATTATCGAAGTGCACCCCGTGCGTGTCCGCGTAACGCGCCGCATCCAGCCAATATCTCGCCCGATGCTCCCCGTAATGCTGCGAGTTCAACAGCGAATCGACATACTTCTCGTACGCCCCCGCCGATTTATCATTCACGAACTCCTCCACCATCTCCGGCGTCGGCGGCAAACCCGTCAGGTCCAAACTCACCCGCCGCGCCAGCGTCGTCCGATCCGCCTCCTGCGCCGGCGTCAAACCTTCCCGCTTCAACCGCGCCATCACAAACGCATCGATCGGATTCTTCACCCAATCACCCTCCACCTTCGGCACCGCCGGCTTGCTCGGCGCGATGAACGCCCAATGCGCCTCATACTTCGCCCCCTCCGTGATCCACTGCTTCAACAAATCCTTCTGCTGCGAAGTCAGCGTCTTTTTCGACTTCACCGGCGGCATCACCTCCTCTTCATCCTTCGTGATCACCCTCAGAAACGCCTCACTCTCCTCCGGCTTCCCCGCCACAATCGCCGGCTTCCCATCCTTCTTCACCGCCGTCGCCCCCTCAAAACTATCCAGCCGCAAATCCGCCTTCCGCGCGGCCGAGTCCGCCCCGTGACAAGCAAAACAATTCTCCGTCAATATCGGGCGAATATCCCGGTTATAACTAATTTCCGCCGCTCCGCTGGAAGCGGCGACAAGAACACTGATCAGCAGCGAAATGGAAAAGGCAATACGGTTCATTGGTGTGCGAACTCCCAGTCTAGACTTCTTGACGCGCGGACGCAAAATTTTGTTCACGCGAACTACTTTCACGACGACACCAACTTAACAGAGCGTTAACGTAAACGGAAGCTTGGAACACGATAAATAACGGTCCATTCACCCGAAAACACTGGTCTTCCACTTCCGAATCCTTCCCATCAAAGCGTGATCTCCGCCCAACGCGAAATCGTTCACTTAGCTCCGGTACTACGCAGGCCGCCGTTCTTTGCCGTTCAGGAACAATGCGAGCTTCGCCCTCTCCGGTAATCTCTTTCGCTTTTCCCGCGAATCTGGGGCCCGTTGCTTTCAAAATCGCGAAACAAATTCTCCGCATCTCTCACAACGCAAAATCAAACTTCGCCGCTCCGTGTCGTCGTGACTCCGTCACAATGATTAGGCTCCTTATCATGGCAGCCTTTCGTCTACGCTGTCCGATCTGTTTACGCGCGCGTAGACCCACTGGATTGCTTTATCAACTGCTCACGATTTCCATTTGCTTGTCGGAACTCTCCCCACCCGCTGACGTCCCTTGTCGGAGAAGTAGGTTGGCCTTTTGATGTCCTACAGTTCGACCGCGGCACCGATATAAAAACCTTTGGATGAAGAGTAATGCTCTTCATGGCGATAAGAAGATCTTTCAACAGGCTCTGTCAGTTTATACAGGCAGGGGTATTTGTAAGTGCCGTAACGGCAACAAACATTAACGCGGCCACGCTGGTTTGGAACGCCAATCCCGAGCCGGACGTAGCAGGCTACAAAGTCTTTTGGGGTGAAACTAACGTTTCCCCGATGACAATCGATGTAGGCAAAGTCACCGAGCGCCCCTTCACTAACCTCGTGGCTGGTCGCACCTACCAATTCTATTTAACTGCATACAACACAGCCGGTTTGGAAAGCTCACCTTCGAGCACGATCCTCTACACGCAACCAGCATCCGTAGCGCCTGCCGCTCCATCCCAACTCGTGGCCTCAGGAGTTTCTCAGAACGAGATCGCGCTTCGATGGACCGATAACTCGGCCAATGAAACCGGCTTCCGCGTTCTCCGAAAAATCGGCGCAACTGGCACTTACACCAGCGTCCAACTGGCCGCCAACACACCTTCCTACACCGACTTCAACGTCTCACCAGCCACCGAATACTTCTACAAAGTCCAGGCGTTTAACTCCGCCGGGAACTCCCCCGACTCCCAGGAACTCCGCGTCGTGACACCCGGCAACCAGCCCCCAATCTCCGTCACCACCACCGCCGAATTCGTCGCCAACGATGATCTCAACCAGGGCTTCTGGCGCGGTAACTACGGCAAAGACGGCGCCGCCTCCACCCCGGGTTATTTTTATTTTCCTGGATACGTGCAGATTACCGCAAAGTGGAACTACGGCTTGCTCTGGGCCAACTCAACCACCGACGCACGCGCCCTCCAAAAATACTGGACCACCGATCACTTCGCCGGCGCTTGGTACAACACCAATGCCTTCGAATACTACCTCAAGTTCACGAACACAGCCATCCACCAAGTCTCCTTCTACTTCGTCGATTTTGACCGGCAGGGCCGCGATCAACTGCTCGAAATTCGCAACCTCGACACCGGCAAACGCCTTGGCATGGAGCGAATTAGCAACTTCGAGGAAGGCCGCTGGTCCACCTGGAACTTGCAGGGCAATATCGCGATCCGCGTCAGCCGCCTCGCCGGCCCGAACGCCGTCCTAAGCGCGATGTTTTTCGACCCTGTCCGCCAGGCCACCGCGAACTTCGCTGACATCGATCCAACAACCTCCGGCTCATGGATCAACAACTACGGCTCCCAGGGCGGCTTCGCCAGCGTGTCCGGCCAACTCACCGCCCCCACGTTCGTGCAGCTCACCAACGCAAACCCGGCTCTCACCTGGAGCGCTTCCACCACCGACGCCCGCGCGCTCCAAAAAACCACCGGCTCGGACCGTTTTGCGGGCGCATGGAACAGCGCCAATCAACTCACCTTCGACCTCAATTTCACGGACGCCGTCGCGCACCAGGTTTCGTTTTACTTCCTCGACTTCGATCGCGCCGGCCGCGAACAGGATCTGGAAATCCTGGATCTGAGTTCCGGCAACCGCCTCGTCTCCGCCGTAATTTCCGACTTCGGCAACGGCGTGTATTACAGCTACAACCTCAAAGGCAAGGTCCGCATCAAAATCACCAAAGCCGCCGGCCCCAACGCCGTCCTCAGCGCCATGTTCTTCGACGCACCCGGCGCGAACCACGCCCAGTTCGTTCAGTCCGACACCTCGTCCTCCGGAACATGGCGAGGCACCTACGGAGCTGCCGGCCAGGTCATTGCCAAAGAAACTCCCGCGCTTCCCTCCTACGCGACCTTCACCGTCGCCGACGCCAGCCCAGGCTACTGGGCCGCGAACACCACCGATACCCGCGCGCTCCAACGCGCCTCGGGCACCACTCGCGTCGCCTCAACCTGGACCTCCACACGTCCATTCACAGCGCGCGTCAATCTCAATGGCGGTGCGCCTCACAACGTCTCGCTCTACTTCGTCGACTTCAACAACCTCGACCGCGAACAACTCGTCGAAGTCATCGACCCAGACACCGGCCTAGTCTTGGACAGCACCCTCCTCACCGACTTCCAATCCGGCGTTTGGCTCACCTATCAAGTCACCGGCGACATCCTCGTCCGCGTCACTGGCCTGAATATGTCCGGCGTTCTTAGCGGCGTGTTCTTTGATTAACCATCGCCATAACACGCACGCTGCGGCGGGAGGTGCATTGCATCTCCCGTCTTTTGTTTTCCGATTAACCTTTTGCTCCCGCCGCTCGCTCCTGTATCAAAAAGCCCGTGACGGCCTTGGTTACCGGCGGTGCCGGGTTTATTGGATCGCATCTTGTAGAAGCACTCTGCGCCCGCGGCGCAAACGTCCGCGTGCTCGATGACCTCTCCCTCGGATCGGCCCAAAATCTCTCCCACATCAAAGGGAACATTGACCTGATTCACGGCACCATCGGTAATCGCGATCTCATTCGTAAAGCCGTCCATGGCGCTGAACTCGTCTTCCACCTCGCGGCCTACCCTTCCGTCGCCTACTCCGTCGAACAACCCGAAATCACCAACCAGATCAATCTCGACGCTTCTCTCGCGCTCCTTGCTGAAGCCGCCACTGCAGGTGCGCGCAGGATCGTATTCTCCTCTTCCTCCGCCGTTTATGGCGAACGCTCCGAACCCGCTCGCGAATCGGATCCGGTAAATCCCCTTTCCCCGTACGCTCTTCAAAAATATGCCGCCGAACGCTACGTCCTTCTTTACAGTAATCTGCGCGGCATGCCGGGAACTGCCCTCCGCTACTTCAACGTCTTCGGCCCCCGCCAATCTTTCAACTCGCCCTACTCCGGTGTTATTGCCCGGTTCTGCACCGCGCTCGTTTCAAACATTCGACCCACGCTCTTCGGTGCCGGCGATCAATCACGCGATTTCGTCAGCGTCCACGACGTCGTTCAAGCGAATCTCCTCGCTGCCGAAAAAGATGCTGCGGTCGGACGCGTCTTCAACATTGGCACCGGCAAAACCATCACTGTCCGCCAACTCCTCGACGCCCTGAATAAAGCCAATAACACCAACACCGAACCCGAAGTCCAGCCGCGCCGCAGCGGCGAAATCCAATTCTCCTGCGCCGACATCTCCGCCGCCCGCGAACACTTGGGCTTCTCTCCCAAAGTCACCATCGATGATGGCTTGCGCGAAACGCTTCAGTTCTATCGCAACGAAGAATCGAACAACCGTGGCGTCTAACAATCAAATTTCGCCTGTCAACAAGCCAGTTCCCACGCGATCCCCGCGGTCTCGCGCATGCACGAGCGCCTGCATATGCCCCAGCACTGCGCCCGTGCGCATCTCTTTCAACTGCGACAACGTCTTCGCTAAATGCATTCCTTTAAAATCCCAGCCTGAAGGTGTGCCCGCCGTCGATTCATTCACTTCCAACGCTTTTGTAATTCCGAACGTTGTCTTTCCAATCAAGACGCTGTCGTGATCACAACGAGCCTGCGTTTTCGCGTTGAACAAAGTTGCGGTGCTAATCGGCAGCACCTGCTCGCTTCGCACGACCTCTGTGCCTAAAACTAAATAGTAAACGCTGCTCTGCTGCTCCCCACAGCGTGTGCAAATCGAGGTATACCGCAATTTCTCGACCAAATACACAGCTTCCCTGAACACCGGCGGCAAAACAAAAGCTGCGAGCACCAGCAATCCACCCACTCCAACGGCGAGCGCCAGGAAAAACGTCCGGTGCCATTTTTTCCGATGAGTTCCCTTCTCCAATCTTCGCGATTCTATCACTTCGTAACTCTGTCCGGAAGTCGAAAGAATGTTGCGCGCCATTCCATTGCAAGCATAGTGTCCGCCGATGATCCTGGTGATCGATAACTACGATTCCTTCACCTATAACCTGGTGCAGTATCTCGGCGAACTGGATGCCAAAATGGAGATTCGCCGCAACGACGAAATCACGCTCCAGGAAGCACAGGCCCTTAATCCAGAACGCGTCCTCGTTTCCCCCGGCCCCTGCTCACCGAAGGAATCCGGCCTCTCAAACGAGATCATCCGCGAGTTCAGTAAAAAAGTTCCCGTATTCGGCGTTTGCCTCGGCCATCAATGCATCGGCCACACGTTCGGCGCCGATGTAGTCGTCAACTATCGCATGATGCACGGCAAAACGTCGCTGATTAAGCACAACGGCAAAGACCTCTTCGAAGGCATGCCCAACCCTTTTCCAGCCACCCGCTACCACTCTCTCGTCATCCAGCGCGACACCATCCCCGACTGCCTCGAAATCACCGCTGAAACCGAAGAAGGCGAAATAATGGGTGTCCGCCACAAAACTCTCCCGATCTGGGGCGTCCAATTCCACCCCGAAAGCATTCTCACCGAAAACGGCCGCCAGATCCTCAAGAACTTCCTGAAGTTGAAAGGTTAGCGACTGCGCGGCCCGCGGTTCCGCGGCGGTTTACTCAAGAACTCCGCCACATCCTTCGCCGCTTTCGTTTCGATCCCCGGCTTCTGCAAGAACCCCAAATCTCGGAACCAATCGATAAACCGGAATTGCCAGGTGCCCATAGGGATACCGCCGCGATCCGTCATGCCTCCCGTCATCCGCGAACCATCCGGTAATGGATCACCAGGATGTCTCCCGTTGCCGTAAATGTGCATTTCGATGTTCGGAATGCCTTCGTTCAACATCGCGCGAAAATAATCATCCGCCCAAATCGCATGAATCCGATCTCCCGATCCCGGGCACATGATGAATGCCGGAGGCGCATTCCGCGGAATGGCGGGAGCGTTCGTGCCGGTGAACGGCGTCGGCCCCGGATAAATCAGCCCAATGAAATCCGGCCGAGCGGAAACTCCGGCGAGCGGGTCATTCGCTTCGCTATTTTTCTTCTCGAATTCCTCAAAGATCACCGCCGCCGGAGCCGCAAGCTCCGCTCCCGCCGAAAAGCCCATGATTCCAATTCGGTTTGTGTCGATGCCGAGTTCCTTCGCATAAGCGCGCACCAGGCGAATCGCCTGCAGTGCGTCATTCACCGCATCCGTCTTCGCATTGTAACCATCGCTCCGCAGACGATTCCGTAGAATGACCGTGTTGATCCCGTACTGATAAAAGAACGGGACAAAATCCGCGGATTCGCTTCCGACATTCAACGTCCGATGTCCTCCGCCCGCGGCCAAAATGATCGCGCTTCCAGTATTGATGCTCCCGTCCACCCGATGCACTTCGATGCTTGGGTTGTGGATATTGGTGATGGAATTAATGCGGCCTGCGACGCTGCGACTCAGATTGTAAGCCTCCGCCTCGCGCACGCGTTCCCCCTTCAACATCGGCGAACGCGCGGGATACAGCGGGATGACAATCCCTCCCTGCAAAATCGGCTGCGGCGCATACGGCGCATCATTTGTCTGCGCCGGTTTCGGCACTCCGATCGGTGCAGGCAACGGCGGCAACTCTGCAGCAATAATCGAGACCGTTACACTTAACGAAAAACCAAAGACAAAACACTTCCTCCAGAAATCAGCGACGGTGTTCACGCGCAAAGAATTTAGAATTAGCTGACGAACCGCAAGTATTCCCGCACCCAACATTAACTCACCACATTCTGCGGCGTGCCGGCCATCCAAGCTCTCAAATTCGCTGCCGTCACATTCATTAACCGCCGCCTTGCCGCGCGCGTGCCCCACGCCTGGTGCGGCGTAATGAAACAGTTCGGCGCATTAAAAAGCGGACTTCCCTGCACCGGCGGTTCCGCGGGAAGCACATCCAACCCTGCTCCAGCAATACGACCGGTCTGCAACGCTTCCGCGAGCTCGTTCTCCACTACCAGCGGACCTCGGCTCGTGTTCAACAGATACGCACTACGCTTCATCAATCCTAATCGCTCCGAATTCATTAGCCCTTTCGTTTCTGCTGTGAGCGGACAATGCAAAGTGACCACATCGCTCTCGCGCAATAAACTCTCCAGCGGCATCACGCGCACGTCAGCCTCCGCATCGCGCGATCGACTCGGAGTCGCGACCACATTCATCCCAAACGCCCGCCCAATCCGCGCCACCGCCTGCCCAATTCGACCGTATCCAACAATTCCCAAATTCAACCCAGCCAACTCGACCAGCGGCGAATCCCAAAAACAAAAGTCCGGGCAGCTCGCCCACCGTCCTTCGCTGACCGCCTGCGCGTGATGTCCAACTCGGTTGGTTAGTTCCAGTAACAAGGCGAACGTAGCCTGCGCCACTGAGTCGGTAGAATACGCTGGAACATTCGTCACGGTAATCCCCCGTTCCTTCGCGGCCGCAACATCCACAACGTTCACGCCGGTCGCGGTAACTCCGATGTATTTCAACTTCGGCAGGCGCTCCATCGCGGCGCGGTCGATCACCACTTTGTTGGTTAATGCAGCGTCGGCATCTGCTAAACGATCCAGCACCTCTTTGGCAGAAGATCGGTCATGCAGAATAACGTCGCCGTTCTGCTTCACGGGGTCCCAGGAAAGGTCGCCCGGATTTAAGGTGAAGCCGTCGAGCACCACAATTTTCATGCGGTAACGGTAGCGGGGGTTTGGACCGAAGTAACGCTTCGAGAAATGCGGGCGAGGAAAACTTATCCGATATCCGCCGGACCTTTCCCGCCCGAGATCAGAAACAGAACAGCCATGCGAACAGCGAGACCGTTGGTAACTTGCTCGAGAATTACGGAGCGCGCGCAATCAGCAATTTCGCTGTCGATTTCTACGCCGCGATTGATCGGGCCGGGATGCATAATGACCGCGTCCGGCTTGCAAAGTGCCAGGCGCGCTTTGTTCAAACTAAAAAGCGCGGTGTATTCGCCAATGCTTGGGAACATCGTCTTGCGTTGACGTTCGTGCTGGATGCGGAGGAGATTGATGATATCGGCGCCAGCAATCGCCTCCTCAACGTTGTGCGTTACTTTGCAACCCATCTGTTCAAACGTTTTCGGCACCAGGGTCGAAGGGCCGCAAAGCGTCACGTTCGCACCCATCTTCTGCAGCGCCCAAATGTTCGAGCGTGCGACACGGCTATAAAGGATATCCCCGAGGATCGTGACGTTCAGCCCAGCAATCTTCCCTTTTTTTTCGCGAATCGTGAACGTGTCGAGCAACGCCTGCGTCGGGTGTTCATGCGCGCCATCTCCCGCGTTCACCACGCTGGAGTTCAAAAATCGCGAGATAAAATGGGGAGCGCCAGTTGCGCTGTGGCGAATGATGATGATATCCGCATTTAGCGCCTCGAGATTTTTAACGGTATCTTTGAGGGTCTCGCCCTTTTTCAACGAAGAGGCTTCGGCGGAAAAATTGATGACGTCCGCCGTGAGCCGCTGGGCAGCGAGTTCGAAGCTGATCCGCGTGCGGGTGGAAGGCTCTACGAAAAGGTTGACGACCGTTTTGCCGCGAAGCGCGGGGACTTTCTTGATGGCGCGCTCACCGACGCTTTTAAAAGCGCGCGCCGTATCCAGAACAGTAGTAATCTCTTCCGGCGTCAGCGATTGGATGTCGAGGAGATGTTTCTTAGTCCACGTCACAGTTACGGCTTGATGAGGCGGACGGCATCTCCGTCAGCGTTATCCTCGCGCAAGCTCACTTCGACGCGTTCCTCTAAACTAGTCGGCACCTCTTTGCCAACAAAATCAGCCTTAATCGGCAATTCGCGATTTCCACGATCAACCAGCACCGCCAACTGAATCGCTTTCGGGCGGCCAAGATCCGTTAACGCATCCAGCGCGGCCCGAACAGTCCGCCCGCTGAAAAGAACATCATCCACCAACACCACCACCTTCCCGGTCGGATCAAACGGCACGCTGGTCGGCTGAATGTTTTGCGGCAGCCGCTCGTTATGATCGTCCCGATGCATGCTCACATCGATCAATCCAAGCGGAACTTCGTGCGACCAAATCTTCTCGAGAACCTTCTGCAGCCGATTTGCCAGATGGACTCCGCCCTTCTGTATCCCAACGATCACTACCTGGTTCCCATGTTCGTTGCGTTCGGCGATTTCGTGCGCAATGCGGTCGAGTGCGCGACCCACGGCATTCGCGTTCAAAAGTATTTTCGGATAAGGCATTTCGCGAAAAGCGAGGAAGTTAGCGCAAGTGCGCCTTAAAACAACAGAAGAGATGAACGTTTAGCGCGTGGATTGGCGCGCTTTGCGCCATTTGGACCGATGCTTCATGATCCAATCGGTCAACGCCTGCTCGAAGCCGATGTCGCGCCCGGCTTTTTCCGATTCTATCCACTTGTGGCGAAGTATTTCATTAAGCTCAGCCTGGAACTCCTTGTAGAGGGAGGAGTTCTTTACCAGATTGTCCCCGCTGGATACGTCAGTCGACATTTGGGCGTTGGCGTTCTGTTCGTCACCACTATGTAACACCCGTGACCTGAATGACAAATCAAAAGTGGTCATTAGGGGCTTATCGGTTTGGCAGCACGATTTTGTAAATTTGCGTCATAGCAGGGCAGAAGTCATTCGTGCGCAAGGGCACGGAAGGTGCTCAGGAGTGTTATTACACTTCCGAAAGAGAAGTGTGCTCGCGCGCCGTGCTGTCGCTCAGCAGAACGTAAAGCGTTGAGCTGCTTATACAAACGAATTGAAGAAAGCAGAGACAAACCATGAATGCTTTGCGTAGAACCCGAGCCCGCGCAGTCACTTTTGCGAAAACGTTATCCTGCACCATGGCGGTGGCGGCATTTGTTGCCTCGCACCAGAGCCATGCCCAGTCGCCTGAGGAAAGTAGTGTTATTTCTACCAACCTGAGCGACTTGGAGTTCGTTCAATTCGCTAAGGCGGAGCCCAAGTTTGCCGCGGCTGCTTTCGATCTGGTGCAGAGCCGCATCGTCAACTACGCGGATGCTGCCGGAACGTCCTACCGCTTTCTCACTCCTTCGAACCTGCGCCTGCCGCGAACACTGGTCCCTCCGCGCTCGCTCGCGTTGACGAATGCAATCATGGCCGCCCGACTATTTGTCGATTTCACCACGCCCCCGGAAGCCAGCTTGGGCGAAACCGCCGTCACCTGGAATGAAATCGGTTACGTCGTGCTCGAACGCGCCAGCGCCGTTCTGCATCACTACTATCTTGCGGTCGAATATCGCACCGGCCACGAAGCCTCCCTCACCTATCTTCGCCAGGCTGTTCGCGATCTCGCGACTTATCTAACCAAACGCGCAGATAGTTCCCTCGCAGAACGATTGCAGATTACGAAGGCGCGTTACGCTGCGTTGTGGTTCGAGAAATGCGAAGACGTTCTGCCGGTCTACAAAGAAGTGCTCGGCGGCGGAGCCCGCGGCGTGATTCGCGAAGCGCTCGTCTTCCGCAATGATTTACCCTTGGTGACTGGTTGGACTTGGGATCAACGCAAACGTGCCGAGAACGTGCACAAACAATTCGTCGAAGAACTCACCGCTTCGAGCAACAACCTGGTCAAGATTGAAGGGCTCCTGCTCGCAACCGCCCGATCCCGCACGGACAAAGGTTTCACGCTCTGGTACACAAACGCCCTTCACCTCATCGATGTCGAAGCGCAAAAAGAAGCCTCACGCAGTGCCTACGCGCACGTCCTGAAAGATTTGGTGGACGATCGTTACGGCCGCAACTTGCTCGACAAAACGCGCAATGACCTTCGCACGATGTTCGAAGTCCGCTTCCTGCCCCCCGAGGAACGCAGCACGAACATCGCCGTTGCGACCGTTTCCACAAACACAACGAACGTTGTTGCTACCGCTACGACCAATTCCAGCATCAAAGCGAAACTCGTCGAAGCAGAGCAGGCCATCGCAAAAGGGTCCGGCAAAGTGCTGGCCGCGGTCGGTTTAAACAATAGCCCGGAGAAAAAGCCCACTCCGGCAGCCGGCCCGATCATGCCGATCCCCGGTCGCCCCAAAGCGCCACTGAGTTGGCAGGTCCTGAATTCCCCCGCGGATATTCGCTATTGGGAAAACATGCCCGTGATCGAAACACGTGCACTCGCCAAAGAAGGCGACGTGGTCGCGAACTATTATTTGTTCCTCAAACTGCGTAATTCGGAGAAAGCTGAGGAAATCAAGGAGGCGAACACCGCGCTGCAAAAAGCGTTCAAAGCGGAATTGCCGCAGGCAATCCTCGCTTACGCCAAGCGCGAGACCGACGCCGAAGAACGCTTTCACTGGACCAAAAAAGCCGCAACCACCGGATATCCCGCCGCCCAACTTGCCCTGGGCGAACTCCACATCCTCGGCCACGGTACACCGATGGATCTCGAGCGTGGTCTCGGCCTCGTTCGCGCCGCTTACGACTTGAAGGTTCCCGATTCGGAAACGGTCCTTGCCGAACTGTACGCCGCCGGCATCGGGGCGCCGCGGAACACTTCAGAAAAACCGGCCGCTCTCTTCATGGCCGCCGCGCACGACAATCATCCAAAAGCGATGTTGGAACTGCACGAGCGCTATCTGTTCGGTTACCTTGTGGTGCGCGACCAGCTTGAAGCCAGTCGCTGGATCCTAAATGCCGGGATTCACAACAAAGAAGTGCTGGACCGCTACCTCGATGACGACGGCAAATCGCGCACTCAGCCAAGCGCAGATCTCGACAGCTTCGCGAAGACTCTCGCCGTTTACGGACAGGCTCTGGTTCACAAACAACCGGAAGCGCTCAAGAGCGTCGCCGAGTGGTATCAGCACGGCAGCGTCGGCCGCAAAAGCGCCGTTCGAGCCTATGCGCTCGCCTCCCTGGTGCAGGACAAAGAAAAAATCTCACCTCAATTTGTTGAGCAATTGAAAGCCGCATTGACTCCCCACGAACTGCGCACCGCGGAATTGCTCGTCACACAGTGGGCGAAAGTCGGCCCCGATTTAATGTAACTTAAATCGTTAGCTCAAAGACTCTGCCGGGAGCACTTCGAAGAGCGATTCTTCAAGTGCTCCTATCATTTTCGCCAGCTCATGCGCCGGGGTGCAGTACGGCGGCATCAGCACAATCACGTTCCCAATCGGCCGTGTCAGCACGCCGCGCTTCGTCATGGCATTGCAAACGCGAATCCCAACGCGCTCACGAAGTTCGAACGCTTCACGAGTCCGCCAATTCCGCACCAGCTCAATGCCGGCAACAAGTCCCACGCGGCGCATATCTCCAACATTGGGATGTTTCCACAATCGCTGCAGCCCACGGTCAAATCGGGTCGCGAGTTTAGTTCGTTCCGCTAACGACTGCCGGCTCTGCAACAAGCCCAAGCTAGCCAGCGCCGCCGACGCTCCAAGCTGGTTCCCCGTATAGCTGTGCCCGTGGAAGAACGTTTTGAACTCCTCGTACTCGCCAAGGAACGCCTCAAACACTGGCCTGGTCGTTAACGTCGCCGCCATCGGCAGATATCCACCCGTCAATCCCTTTGCCACCGCCACGAAATCCGCCGCTAAATCCTCCTGCTGCATGGCAAATAATCCCTTCGCGGGATCGGTCACGCGCCCGAATCCAGTCATCACTTCATCCGCGATTACGTGCGCACGATAATTCCGCGCGATCTGGCACACCCGAGTCAACCAGCCCTCCGGCTGCGCGATCATCCCCGCCGCACCTTGCATCAGCGGCTCAACCACAAACCCTGTTATCCGCTTCCCGGATCGATTCGCTTCCGAGAATTTCTTCTCCACCGCGGTCACGCACTCAAAATCGCACTTCCGGTAACTCCGCGCATCCGCCCGCTGCGGCTCTGCTTTGTTGTGCGGGCATCGATAACAGTATGGGGCAGGCGCGGAATCCGTTTCGAACAATAGATTTTTGAACGCGCGATGAAATAGGTCGACGTGCCCAAGGCTTACCGCTCCTACCGTGTCCCCATGGTAAGCGCCCTCCATTGAGAGAAATCGGGGCTTGGAGACACCGGTTCGCCGCCAGTATTCGTACGAAAGCTTCAGGGCCACTTCCATCGCTGTCGACCCGTCGTCCGAGAAGAAAACTTTTGTGGGACCATTCTCCCCCACTTTGTTAGATTTTATGAGCCGTTCGGCTAGCAGCGCTGCCGGTTCGTTCGCGAGCCCAAGCGCCGACGAGTGCGCGATTTTCTTCAATTGCGCGTTGATCGCACGATTCATCTTCGGATGCGCATGCCCGTGAAGATTCGTCCAGATGGAGGAATTTGCGTCGAGATACTTGCGTCCGCGCGAATCCCAGATCGTCACACCCTTGCCGCGCGTGATCACGATTGGTTCTTCGCGCAGCCAATCTTTCATCTGCGTGAACGGGTGCCACACATATTCGTGGTCCAACTGCGCGATCTTCTGCACGGCCCGATGCTAAGCATCACCGGCCCGCGCCGCGAGCCTCCGATTGAATCTCAATGACTAGGGGCATACCTTTAGCTACTCTCAATTCGATTGAACGAGAGGCTGTATATCGGTGTAGAGATCGGCGGGACCAAGCTGCAAGTCGTGCTGGGAAATGATCACGCCGCCATTATTGACCGCCGCCGTTTCAACGTCGACAAAGAGGCCGGGGGCGCAGGCATTCGCAAGCAGATCGCCCAGGCGATCGACGACTACCAACACAAGCACCGCATCTCCGCAGTCGGCGTCGGATTCGGCGGCCCAGTGGATTGGCGCACCGGAAAGATTTGTCTCTCCCACCACATCGAAGGCTGGAGCAATTTTCAACTCGCCGATTGGATGAGAGAATTGGCTCGCGTTCCGGTCTGCGTCGATAACGACGCTAACACCGCTGCGCTGGCTGAAGCGGTAGAAGGCGCCGGGAAAAAATCCAACCCAGTCTTCTACGTCACCCTGGGCAGCGGCGTCGGCGGCGGCCACGTCGTCGACAAACAGATTTACCATGGCGCGATTCCCGGCGAAGCGGAGATCGGCCACATCCGGCTCGATAAAACAGGAACCATTGTGGAAAAGCGCTGTTCCGGTTGGGCGATCGATGAACGCATCCGCAATTGCATCGCGGGCGAAACTCATTCCGAGCTCGCCAAACTCTGCGCTAAAAACCCCGGCGCAGAATCCAGGCACCTCCCGAATGCCCTCAAAGCGGGCGATCCTCTCGCCGCACGCATTCTCGATGAAACCGCCGAAGACCTCGCCTTCGCACTTTCCCACGTCGTCCACCTCACTCATCCCGAAATGATCATACTTGGGGGCGGCGTCTCTCTCATGGGTACGCTCCTCAGCGACGCCGTCAAAAAGCAACTGCCGCGCTTCATGATGGACGCCTTCAAACCGGGACCAGCCGTGAAAATTGCCGCGCTCGGCGAGGATGTCGTCCCGATCGGCGCTCTGCTGCTCGCCAAGAGCGCGGACCGCGCCTAGGCAAACCAGAAAACCTTGACCAGCCGCCCGCGCGCAAAAACACTCACCACATGTCTGCATCGAACGCACCCTGGCGGATCGTGCCGCTGAGCGAAGCCGAAACCGAGTATCTCCCGGGCAAAACGCATTTTTGGCACTGCAAACCCGGAATGGTTGCCGACACGAACCTCATGTTCGTCCGCGCGCAACTTCCCCCCGGCGAAGCCCACAATTTTCATCACCATCCCGAGATGGAAGAGATCCTCTACATTCTCTCCGGCACCGCCGAGCAATGGATCGAAAAAGAAAGACGCATTATGCGCCCTGGCGATTCCATTTATCTCCCCACTGGCATCGTCCACGGCACCTTCAATACCGGTAGCGAAACCCTCGATTTTTTGGCTGTTCTCTCTCCCGCAAAAATCAAAGGCCCGGTCACCGTCGAAGTTGCCGACAAGGAACCTTGGCGTTCGCTGCGCAAATAATTTGAAGCGCACTAACCAAATCCTCGTCTTCTCAGCGGCTCGACTCGAGTCGCCCCGATGAAGACGCTCCATCTCTATCTCACTCGGCAGGTGCTGGTCGCACTGCTCATGACGGTGGGCGTCTTCACGTTCGTCCTGCTGCTGGGCAACGTGATGAAAGAAATCCTCGCGCTCCTCGTCTCACGCCAGGTGACGCTCGGGCTCGTGGCGCAAGCCATTGGCCTGCTCATTCCATTCGTCATGGCCTATGTCTTGCCCTTCGGCATGCTCACTGCAGTCCTGCTGGTCTTTGGAAGGTTCAGCGCCGACCAGGAACTCACCGCCGTTCGCGCCAGTGGCGTCAGCCTCATTTCGCTCGTCACTCCCATTCTGCTGCTTAGCCTCGTCCTTTGCGTTCTCTGCGCCGCCTTTAACCTCTGGATCGCGCCACTCTGCCGCAACGCCTACAAAAATCTCATCTTCCAATTCGGCGCGCGCAACATCACTACCTTGATCACCGAAGACCGCTTCATCGATGAAATCCCCGGCATGATTCTCTACATCCGCAAGAAAGATGGAGACCAAATGGAGGATGTCCGAATTTATCATTTAAAAGACAACGAGATAACTCAGCGGATTTCGGCAGGTGCTGGAAAAATCAATTTCAACTCCACCAACCAAACTATCTACTTCGAACTGAGCGACGTTCTGGTCGAACATCGCCACGAGGCGGATCTAAAGTTGCGGTCCGGGAGCAGCGATCCGGCCACCATCACGCTCACAAATGCAGACGAATCATTCATCGGACCGCTCCCGGAAAAACCGCCTGAATGGTTCCTCATGAAAAGCGGTGCGATCGCAACCGATCCAATTGACCTCGCCCCTCTCTTCCGCGGACAACGCAAACCTAAGCTCAGCGAAATGACCATCAAGGAACTCATCCGCGAACGCGACGCACGCGAAGCACAAGGTGTCGCCACCATGCCCGTCCGAGTCCAAATCCATCGCCAGCTTGCCTTTTCTTTCGCCTGTTTCGCTTTCACGCTCGTCGCGATTCCCCTTGCCATCCAGGCGCATCGTCGCGAAACCAGCATCGGCATCGCCATCGCCCTCGGCCTTGTGATGGTTTACTACGCCTTCATCATCATCGGTGACGCGCTTGAAACCAAAGAACACCTCCAACCTCACCTCATTCTTTGGTTCCCGAACTTCCTCTTCCAGGCGATCGGCGGCGCCCTCCTCTTCCGTGCCAACCGCGGCTAACCGTGTGGCGATCGCACGCCTCTCGAGTGCCCTTCGCGGCGTCTCGCCGCGACCGCTAAATCTGAAAATCCGTCCGCACCGCCTTTTCTTTCTTGCTCATCACTTTCACGTTCACTTCCTCGTAAACGACCAGCGAATTCGGCGGCACACTGTGCAGCAGGAAAACGTTCGCGCCGATCGTGCTCCCTGCCCCAATTACCGTCTCTCCCCCAATAATCGTCGCGCCAGCGTAAATCGTTACATTATCTTCCACCGTCGGATGCCGCTTCACACCTCGCAATGCCTGCCCAGCCGACAGGGACCGCGCCACGAGTGAAACGTTCTGATACAACTTCACCCGATTCCCAATCTCGCACGTCTCGCCAATGACCGTGCCAGTCCCGTGATCGATGAAGAAATGCGAACCAATCTTCGCTCCTGGATGAATATCAATTCCCGTCCGCCCATGCGCCCATTCCGTCATGATCCGCGGAATGAGCGCCACCTCCAGCTTGTAAAGCTCATGGGCCACCCGCTGCACCGCAATCGCTTCGACAAACGGATACGCTACAATCACCTCGTCCTTGCTGAGCGCTGCGGGATCGCCACTGAACGCCGCTTCCGTATCCGTCTGCAACAATTCGCGAATGTCCGGCAGCTTTGCCAAAAATTTCAGCGCAATATCATTCGCCTCGGGTCGCGCCGTCTTCGCATCTTTCTTCGAATATAGGCGGCTCTTGTAAATCTCGTCTTCCAGCCGACCCTTCACCGCATCCATCAAGTTCGCCGTCTCCATCTTGATCTCATAAGAGTGGATCGGATTTTCCGTGAAGAACCCGGGGAACAACAGACGCAGCAGATCTTCGACGATCAGCGTAATCGCGCTTTTCGAGGGCAGATTCGTCTCATCCAAACGATTAATCCCGCCGACGCGCGCATACGAAGCGATCATCTGCTCGGTCAATTGCGTAACCGTCATGTCGCCGCAGTATTCTCATCCGTGTCGAGAAACGCAAGCAACCCCCGGTGGCGCGAAGCTCCGTCCGAGCGGCGGTAGTGCGAGGCTGCTGCCGAGCCCTTTGCGCGCCAGTGCAAACACCTAGGAGCAACAAAAAAGGCGGGAGAACTCAACTGCCCCGCCTTAAATAACTCATCCGCACCGCGCTCTAAAACCGCTTCTTCCCCCGCGAGATAAACTTATTGAATTTACTCTTCGGCTTCGGGTCATGCAGGAAGGCCAGTTTTGCTTCCTCGAATTTCTCGAAGAACTCGTCCCAATCGATCGGCATCAGCGAGTCCTGCCCGGAATAACCCGGAAAATCGATCCGCAGCAAACCGGCCTCCTGCCCACGTCGCTCCGTTCCCTCCACCGTCGCTGGCTTCCCACCGCGCGCTTCAATCCACTCGCGGATTTCCTCATGGTCGATGGTCACATTCCCGGACCCACCCTTTGATCCGCCAGCCTTTCGTCCCTGTGCGCGTTTCGCGCTCGTGCTGCGCGTCCGTTGCGAACGTGTCTGCGAGCCATTCCGAGAACTCCGCGAACTCGAACTCCGAGAACCGGAGGATTTCGCGCGCATCGCGCTGCTTCGTCCGCGATTACTGCTGCTCTTTGTTTTGCTACGCGAACTGCTCTTGCTCTTGGTCGAGCCCGCTGAGCGCGCTTTCGCTGCGCTGCGTCCCTTCGCTGTCGTGCGTTTATTCGACGCCGATTTCGCGCGAGAATTGCCGCGCGAAGTCGTTTTCTTCTTCGTAGAAGTTGTAGCCATAAATGTTACTCCTCTGTACCCAAAGTACTTTCAACATTCTGACTCGGCCAAACCGACCGCGCGACCCTGTAATCTTTTTAAAGGTTGCCCCGACTTTATCCTCGGTTGCAAATTGCTCGCCCGATCAAAACGAATTCAGCACATCAATCAATTGCCTCAGCCGTCCATACTGCCGCCGATCAAACCCGAACGCCACGCGCGGCAGCTGCAACACATCATGATCGTCCACCTCATCCTTCAACGGGTCCGTAAGGTGAATCTTGTCACCCGTGATGATGTCCGCAAAATCGTCGTTCAACGCCTCTAGCGCGCTTTGCGGCGGCGCATATTTCAATCGAATCACCAGCGAATCTTTCACCCAGCGCGTCGAATGAAAATTGCGATAGAACCGCGTAATCCATTTCACCGCCTGTTCCGGATTGTCGGTGATCTGATACAAATGCAGATCGTCCGGCGAAATCAGCGCGTTCCGCAGCAGATGCTCGCGAATGTGCTTGTCCCACGTCTTCCAATACGCGCCGCCGGGCCGATCCATTAACACCAGCGGCATGATCTGGCTCTTTCCCGTCTGCATCAACGTCAGCGCCTCGTAACCCTCATCCATCGTTCCAAACCCGCCCGGGAATAGCACCAGCGCATCGGAGTGCCGGATGAACGTCAGCTTCCGCGTGAAGAAATATTTGAACGTGATCAGCTTCTTATCCTTCACCATGATCGGGTTCGCCGATTGTTCCCATGGCAACCGAATATTCGCCCCGAAGCTCATCTCCGCACCCGCGCCTTCGTGCCCCGCCTGCATGATTCCCGGCCCGGCGCCCGTGATCACCATGTAACCCGCCTGCGCGATTTTCCGCGCAAACTCCACCGCCTGCAGATACTCCGCCTTCGTCGGCAACGTCCGCGCCGAACCGAAAATCGTCACCTTCCGTTTCTCCACGTACGGCGCGAACATCTTGAACGCGTAGCGCAACTCCCGCACCGCCGTCTGGATCACCCGCACATCGCCACGATGCTCCACATCCTTCAGCAACTTCAGCGCGGTGATTACGATATCCTCCACCAAATCTTCATTGAAGCCACCGCCCTGCGCGCGAATCAACTCGTCTACTTTCGCCTTCAGCACAGGGTCTACCTTCGGCTTCTCCACTGCGGGCCGGTCCAGCACCGGCTTCTCCGTCTGCAAATTTTCCATTTTGCAAAACTATCGCCGGAACCTGCCCAAAAACCAAGCCCACACCAGAATTCTTAAAGACAAACGCGCCCTCCCTGTGCTATTCATAAACCAAATCGATGGACGTCCAATCGGTATACAGAAGAGTCTACCCGTACTTCCGCGGCAAACGGTTGGACCGTTTCATGCGTGGTTTTCCACTCAACTCCAGCACGACGATTCTCGACGTCGGCGGCTGCCCGAGCTATTGGCAATACCGCCAGATCCCGGCTCAAATCACCGTCCTGAACCAGCCCTCCTGGGTACCGCCTGATGATTTGCGCGGCTGCAAAGTTCTTCGAGGTGACGGCACGAAATTAGACATTCCGGACGCGAGCTACGACATTGCGCATTCCAATAGCGTCATCGAACACGTCTCCACCTGGGAGCGCCAAATTGCTTTCGCCCGCGAGATCCGGCGCATCGGCAACGGCGTCTGGGTGCAAACGCCCGCGAAATGTTTCCCAGTCGAGTGCCACACCCTGGATCCACTTTTCCATCGCCTGCCGAACAATTTGCGCCGCCGCGTCCTCCGCAACGGCACGCTCTGGGGTTGGTTAAACCGTCCCACCCTCGCGGAAATCGACGACTTTCTCGCTACCACTCGCCTGCTGACCTACGCCGAAATGCAGGAACTTTTTCCCGATTGCACCATTATTGTCGAAAGATTCGCCGGCATCTCCAAAAGCTACATCGCTTACCGACCGATGCTCCCAACGCGCCAACCGGAGAAGAATGCCGCAACTCTCGTCGAGACCGCGACGGCGTAACCGAGCGCTATTTCGCTTTTGTGAATAGTTTCCGTTTGCTTCCGCGTGCCGGTTGATTTTTACTTTCAACCCCACGTCCAATGACGCCTCTCTCGAACAGGATTTTCACCTTCTGCCTTGCGCCTGCATGAGCAAAGAAAATCTCCTGATCGTGGCTGACAGCGAGCGCGACGCTAACATGCTCTACGCTGTTCGCATGTTCGTCCCGGACGCCTTCATTTATCTTAAGCTCGACGGCGTTTGCCACGTTGTCATGAGCGACCTCGAGATCGACCGCGCGCGCAAGACCGCCCGCCATTGCAAAGTTCATTCGCTCACGGAAATCCAGTCGCGCCTGAAAAAGAGCGGTGTGAAGCGGCCAGGCCTCGCGCAAATCATCCGCGCGCTACTTAAGGAGAACGGCACCCGCAAAATCTCCGTTCCCCCAAACTTTCCCTACGGACTCGCCCGCCAGCTCCGCGACCTGAATCTCAAACTCAAAGTCTGGAAGCACGAAATTCTTCCCGACCGCGAATTGAAGGATCGCGAAGAAGTTAAGAAAATCAGCGCCGCCCTCATCATGGCGGAAGTCGGCCTCTCCGAAGGAATTCAGGCGATCAAGCGCGCCAAGGTCGGCAAGAATCGCCGCCTTGTTCTTAACAATTCCCCACTCACCTCCGAACGCCTCCGCGCCATTATCGACACCGCCATTATCCAGGCGGGCGGCTTCGCGAATCACACCATCGTATCCTGCGGCAACCAGGCCTGCGATCCTCACGAACGCGGCTCCGGCCCTCTAAAAGCCAACCTTCCGGTCATCATCGACGTTTTCCCGCGTTCCCAAAAAACCGGTTATTTCGGCGACATCACTCGCACCGTCGTCAAAGGCCGCGCGCCCGACGCCATCCGGAAAATGTATCACTCCATTGCGCAAGGCCAGGAGATCGCGCTCGCAGAAATCACCCACGGCGCTTCCGGCAAAGAAATTCATTTGAAAGTAAATCGCTATTTCGAAAGTCAGGGATTCAAAACCGGCAAGCACAACGGCCGCATGCAAGGCTTCTTCCACGGCACCGGCCACGGCGTCGGCCTCGAAATCCACGAAGCCCCCCGCATCAGCAAAACCTCCACCGACACTCTCCGCGCCGGCCACGTCGTCACAATCGAACCCGGTCTCTACTACCCCGGCATCGGCGGCGTTCGCCTTGAAGACATGGCTTACGTAACGCGCAATGGACCAAAGAATCTGACCAAGTTCGAAAAAGTCCTCGAAGTCTAGTCACACCTTTGCGCTTCCACATCTTCGTTCCGCCGCTAGACTGGACAGCCGCTCCTTATGAAAACCCTTGGAACTTTCCTGCTCGCGCTCTTGGTTTCGGTTTCAATTCTCCGCGCTCAGAATTTCCCCGAAGACATCGACACCGAATGGCAACCCTTCTCCGCCCAAATCAAACGCGTCATCGAAGCCCTCAACTACCAGGGCGCCCCGCTCTCCGCTGAAGATCAACAATCGCTCACCGACCTCCTCGCCAAAACTCCTGACGACGACGACGAAGCCACCGAAAAAGCCCAGGAAATCCTCGACCGCTACTGCCTCCTCGGCGTCCAGATTAATCCCGAATCGCGCGTCAAAGTTTCCTCCGGCCCCGCGAAGCCAATCCTCGCCGAGCAAGGCTGGCGCACCTTCCTCGTCAAAGTTCACAACGAATCCGGCGTCACCGCCGAACTCCGCGCCCTCAGTCCTCACGCCCAATCGCTCTTCTCCGGCGGCTCCTTCAGCACTCCTTCCGACCGCGAATTCCGCCGCGACCCCAACAACATCCCGAACGACTCGCGCTGGCTCGACCTCCAGATGTTCAATAGCCAGCCGCTCCGCAAAGATCTCAGCGGCCTCCCCCTCGAATACCGCATCATCCAAATCTACAGTCGCGACGCCGGCCAGCGCGAAGCCAAGTTCATGTTCAACGTCGGCCAGGGCTCCCAGGACCTCGGCTTCCGCAACGAAGCTGACATCCTCTTCACCGCAGTCCCCGCCCAATCCATCACCCTTCGCGTCAAAGACGAAGACGGAAATCCCACCACCGCCTCCTTCCTCATTCGCGATTCGCAAGGCCGCGTCTATCCATCGCAGGCCAAACGCCTCGCGCCGGACTTCGGCTTCCATCCGCAGGTTTATCGCGCCGATGGCGAACATATCAAACTTCCCGCCGGCGATTACAAATTCGAATTCTCGCGCGGCCCCGAATCCATCACCGAACTCCGTAACGTAAAAGTCACGCCCACGCTCAACGCCATCAACTTCCAGGTGAAACGTTGGATCGATCCCTCCAAAATCGGCTGGTGGTCCGGCGATCATCACATCCACGCCGCCGGTTGCGCCCACTACACCAAGCCCACCGAAGGCGTTCACGCACCCGACATGGCCCGCCATTGCCAGGGCGAAGATCTCAAGATCGGCGCGAATCTCACCTGGGGTCCCTGCTTCGATTACCAGAAACAATTCTTCACCGGCAAAGACGACAACCAATCCAAATATCCCTACATCCTCCGTTACGACATTGAAGTCTCCGGCTTCGGTTCGCACCAATCCGGCCACCTCTGCCTTCTCCGCCTCAAGGAACAGATGTATCCCGGCGGCGATTCCATGCATCACTGGCCCACCCTCGGCCTCAACACCCTCAAGTGGGCCAAAAAACAAGGCGCCATCACCGGCCCCGCCCATTCTGGCTGGGGCCTGGAAGTCGATTCCACCGAACTCCCCAACTACACCATCCCGCCCTTCAAAGGCATCGGCGCAAACGAATACATCGTCGATGTCACCCACGAAGTTCCCGGCCCTGACGGCAAACTCGTTCGCGCCGTCGATTTCATTTCCACCGTCGACACACCCTACCCTTGGGAACTCAACATCTGGTATCACACCCTCAACGTCGGTTACCGCACCCGCATTAGCGGTGAAACCGATTTCCCCTGCATCTACGGCGAACGCGTCGGCCTCGGCCGTTCCTACGTGAAGCTCGATGGCAAACTGAATTACGAAGATTGGTGCGAAGGCCTCCGCCTCGGTCGAAATTACGTCAGCGACGGCAAAAGCCACATCATCGATTTCGCCGTTAACAACGTCCGCATGGGCGAAAAAGAAAGCGAACTCCACCTCCAGAAAGGCGGCCCCGTCACCATCAGCGCGAAAATCTCCGCTCGCCTCAACGAGCAACCCAATCCCGACCTCCAAAACCGCAAGTTCGACAAACAACCCTACTGGGATATCGAACGCGCGCGTATCGACCAAACCCGCACTGTCCCCGTCGAACTCATCGTCAACGGCATCCCCGTCGCCACCCAAACCATCACCGCCGCCGGCACCATGCACGAACCCAAATTCACCGTGAACATCGGCAAAAGCAGTTGGGTCGCGCTCCGCATTCTGCCCAGCGCCCACACCAACCCCATCTTCGTCCTCGTCGATGGTAAACCCATCCGCGACCGCCGCAGCGCCGAATGGTGCCTCAAATCCGTCGACCAATGCTGGTCCCAAAAACAACGCTTCATCCGCGAGAATGAAATGCCCGACGCCACCGCCGCCTACGACCACGCCCGAACGGCCTACAAACGCCTCCTCGAGGAATCACCGCAATAATCGCAGAACTTGAACCATATCTACATCTTTGCTCATTCGAACGGATTCACGCTCCTTGAATTCGTGATCTGGCGAGGAACGCCTATCGTCGCCGGGCTTTCGTTCATTTCCGCGATCTGGATGCTATCCGGCGGGTCTCCTCAGCGTCGCTCTGTAGCAGTCGGTCTCGCGCTTTTTGGACTCGCACTCGGCTTTGCCTATTGGCTTATGCATTGGCTCGGACTGTACTAGCCGCACATTACCGCAAACCGTCGCCTACGACCACGCGATACCGCTTTCCGCCGTCTACTCCAGAGTGATGCCGGAGTAACCCTTACTGTCGGCGAAGCCCAAACCGCGGATGGCGGCGATGATGTTTCACAACAACAACCCTGATTCGTCCCGGAAGAACTTCGTAGAGGAAATGGTACGGGAATGACTTCAGTCACACGCCGAAGCCCGCGCTCGGAAAAGTGAGCTCTTTGCGGATGCCTAGCCGCTTCATGCAGTGCTTCCTGCAATTCGTCAAAGAACTCGTCACCTCGACTACCTGAAACCGCGTCATAAGGTGAGAGGATCGAAGCAACGTCTCGTGGAACAAGCCGGTGATACGTAATCCTCACCGTTCAGACGATCTAGCTTTCTGCACTTCGGCTATGAACTCATGATGAGAAATCTCGCTGGCAGGATCATTCGCGAACTCCTTTAACCGCTGCTCAACGACGTTATCCTCAATGTTTGAGTCGGCTAGAGATTCCCAGAGTCGCGCCATCAATAGCGCCCGCTCATCATCCGAAAGCTCCAGCGCAGCACGTTGAATCTCAGTGAGAGTGCTCACAAAAAAAAACATAATCGGCATGCGTCCTGACAGCAAGACCGATGCTGCCCAAACTAGCTGGCTTCCACCTTAAACATCTGCTAAAACTCGAACACTGGACCGATCCACATTGTCCTAACCTTCAGTTATGTCCACCACTTCCAAAGTCCCACTTCGCGATGGCGACACCATGCTCATCATGGTCCAAAACGGCGCTGTCATCCACTTCACCCCCAACATGGGCCTGCCTCACTCCGAATTCGTGAAGCGCGCCACCGGCGAACTCCCGCCCGGCGCCTGGGTTGGAACGGTCTCCAAACTCGAAGGCGAGATCGCCGCCATCACATCCAAACATTTTTTCGGCTACCAACTCCCCGCCCCCGAAGATGTCCGCGCCGCCGTCCTGCAGAAGTTTGAATGACCTATCAGAATCGCCCAATGACCATGCCACCAAAAATTGATTGTGAACGCCACCACCCCTGCCTCTCCGTTCCAGACATCCAGGCCGCAGTCGATTTCTACACCACCAAGCTCGGCTTCACTCTCGGTTTCACCTACGGCACTCCGCCCACCTTCGCCGGCGTTAACCTCGATGCCGTGCAAATCTTCCTCTCGCAAGGCGCAGCAAATCCCAAAGGCTGTTCGCTCAACTTCGTTGTCAGCAACGCCGACGACCTATTCGCCTTCCATCGCGCCAAAGGACTGGAAGTTGTCGTCCCCATTGAAGACCGCGACTACGGCCTGCGCGATTACTCCGTCCTCGACCTCAACGGCTATCGCCTCTCTTTCGGCCACTACATCTACAACCAGGGTCCGCCCGTCCCCATCGAACGCGTCGATGTCCCCGTTCGCCTCGAAAAACGCCTCGCCGCCCTCCTCCACGATCTCGCCGAACACAAACGCATGACCCTCTCCAGTTGCCTCGAAGAAATCCTCCTCCACACCTGCGAACCCCTCGGCGACGGCGTCGCTAGGCCCCACACCTCCGCCACCCTCCACTACATCCAACAACTCAAGAAAAAGCACGGCATCGATTACGATTCCCACGGAAGCTATCGATTCGTTGAACACCAAACTCCCTAACGTGAAGCCTCAAGGCTAAACCGTGGAGCAGAATTTCAGTTGTAGGGGACGACGTGAGGACTCCTTCTCTAAGAGGCCTGCCGGGCAACTAAACACTCCATCGAGGTTGCTCCTCGCGCGAATCGAACCGGCTCCGCCCGTCATTCGAAAAAAGCTCGTAAATCGCCCCGCATTCAGCGCACTCAAATTTCACCACACCGTTCGAGCCCGCCTCGAGAACGTTTGATATTTGCACCTTGCACCCCTCACATAGCGGATCGTTCCCCGCGCTAACTAACTTCATCCACCTTTTGCGCATCCCGATCACAGTTTCGTAGGTTCTGCGATATTACTCCCCCACCGCGTCTCCGCTCGCCACCAACATCTCCCTCGCCCGTTCATAATCACCGGGCGCAACCTGCACCCGAATATATCCAAACTCATTTAACGCCCACGCCGCCGTCGCCATCAAATTCTCATCCGGAATAAACACCTCGATCCCCTCCGCCTCCAAACGCGACCGCAAAAAATCCGCCTCCATCACCTTTCCGCACTTCACCAGCGTCACCCAACCTTCTTTCGGCGCATTCGCCGCTAACGGCGGAATCCGATACACCGGCCCCGAGTTCTCCGTCCTGGCATTCTCCTTCACAACGTTCCTTTATTTGGTGTTTTGAAAAAGATTATCATCTCGTTCCTGAACGCGCGAGCCACTAAACCGCGCTTGCTCGACTGCCCTATTTCTGCTTAATTATACCCGCCTGAGACGAAGGTCCGTGGTTGAATAGAACCCCGCGGCACTGATTGTGGACTCGATCCCGTCGCGCCAAACGGATTTCCATTCATCCCCGCAAAAACAAGCACACCCGTAGTGTGCCCAAAAGAGCCGCAACCGCGTTGGTCGGCCGTCCCTTCTTCGTCAGGCAGAAACACGACGGTGAACTGCCATGAAAACGAATGACCACTGCGGCGAAAAGCCGGCGTCCGGGCGCCATTTAACACAATATCTAACCCGCATTAAAACACTACGAAAACGCCAATTTTCGCTGAAAGTGCCTGATTTAACGCTTTTTAACGCTAATTATCGCGAATTTACGACGTTGGGTCCTCCTCGCCTCGACTCGCTCAAAAAAGCCCGTAATTCCACTCGTTCCACGAAATTCCACTTCATCTCCACGTGCTCTCCGTTTCCCCTCTCCCAGTCAACATTTTGGTCGCAAGTCCTTGAAATGACCCTTTCCGCCCTTTTCCGACCGCCGAACATTTCTGTCCAAACAGGCGCCATTCTACATAAAAACACAACGACACCCGCCGTTTGCCCGTCATCTGCTCTCAAGTGTAAGCTCCACCGTGTGCTTCCGCTAAAGCGGTCAGTGGTAACAGATTGGTTCGCGAAGGAATTCGCCGCGCCCACCCCTGCCCAGCTCGCAGCCTGGCCGCACATCGAAGCCGGACGCAACGTCCTCATCATCTCCCCCACCGGCACCGGTAAGACTTTCGCCGCATTCCTATCTGTCCTGAACGAACTCGCCCTCCTCGAAGCCGACGGGGCTCTCAAGAAAAGCATCTACGCCATCTACATTTCCCCTCTGCGCGCCCTCTCCTACGACCTGGAGAAAAACCTCCACGCCCCTCTGAAGGCGATTTACGAAGGCGTGCCCCCGATCCGAGTCGGCCTCCGTTCCGGCGATACCTCCAGCTACGCGCGCCAGCAACAATTCCAATCACCACCCCACATTCTCCTCACCACGCCCGAAAGCCTCAGCATCCTGCTTAGTCAGCCCCGCTGGCTCCCCGCCCTCAGTACCGTCCGCTGGGTCATCCTCGACGAAGTCCATTCCCTCGCCGAAAACAAACGCGGCTCCCATCTCTCCCTCAGCCTCGAACGCCTCTCCCACCTCCGTAGCAGCCGACGTGAGGAGGCTCAAACTTCCGAAACCGTAGCCACCAACGAAACGCCTTCCACTCCTCAACAATCGTCCTCCATCACCAGCCCCAACCAATCCGCCCTCCAGCGCATCGGCCTCTCTGCCACCGTCGCTCCGGCCAACGAAGTCGCCCGCTTTCTTGTCGGCACCGATCGCCCCTGCGAAATCCTCGACGTCAGCGCCGCGAAAAAAATCGATCTCCGCGTTTACTCTCCGCTCAATAACAAAAATCCATATCCACCCACCGGCTACACCGGCGAACGTCTCATTAAAGAACTCGCGCGCCTCGTCACCGAAAACCGCACCACCCTCATCTTCAGCAACACCCGCTCCGGTGCGGAAGCCGCCACCTTCTGGCTCCACAGCGCGCTCCCCGAACTCAGCAATCAAATTGAATGTCACCACGCGTCCCTCGACCGCGATGTTCGCCTGGAAGTCGAAGATCGCCTCAAGCGCGGCGAATTGCGCGCCGTTGTTTGTTCCACCAGCCTCGAACTCGGTATCGATATCGGCAGCGTCGATCTCGTGGTGATGCTCTCCACGCCTAAAGGCGTCAGCAAAGCACTTCAACGCACCGGCCGCGCCGGCCACAACATCAAATCGGTCAGCCGCGGTCTCCTCATGGCCACGAACATG
This sequence comes from Verrucomicrobiia bacterium, assembly GCA_036383895.1. Taxonomy (GTDB): domain Bacteria; phylum Verrucomicrobiota; class Verrucomicrobiia; order Limisphaerales; family SXQI01; genus DASVNK01. Next base: position 55,298 of record DASVNK010000032.1, read on the forward strand.
AACGACCTGGTCGAATGTTGCGCCACGGTTCTTCTCGCGCGCTCGCGCCAGCTCGATGAAATCCGCATCCCGCAAGCTCCGCTCGATGTCCTCGCCCAACATCTCGTCAGCATGGGCTGCATTCGTGAATGGCCAAAATCTGAAGCCCTCGCGCTCGTCCGCCGGGCGTACCCTTTCCGCAATATTGCCGATCATGACTTCGACGAAGTTCTCGACTATCTCGCCGGCGGCGGAAAATCGCTCCGCCAGCAATACAGCGATACCTTCGGCAAAATCATTCTGGGTGCCGACTCCTTCCAAACGCAGCCTGGCCGCGTCCAACGCGATCTCCTGCAAAACATCGGCGTCATCCCGAACGAAGGCAGCGTCGCTGTAAAACTCAAATCGCGGACGCTCGGCCACATCGAGGAAATCTTCATCCGCAATCTCCAGGTCGGCGATGTCTTCATCATCGCCGGTCGGCCCGTCCGCCTCGAACGCGCCGGCATGATGGAATGTTTCGTCACCCGCGCCGACGCGGCTGTTCCCACCGTCCCGCGCTGGAACGCCAACAAAATGCCGCTCACCAACAAAGTCGCCGAGGAAATCGTCGCCTTCCGCAGCGAACTCCGCTCACGCTTTGATGAACTCGGGGCCGATCATCCGGATCACCCCGCCTGGATTGCCAATCGTCTCGAGTCCGACCGCACCAACGCCGACATCATCGCCCGCATGTACACTGCCCAGGCGTCCGTCTCCGAAATTCCCACTGCCGATTTCCTCCTCGTCGAAGAGCTCCTCGATCAACCGGAAGAAATCACCCGCGAACTCCAGGCCACCGCGGTCCCCGACCCCGAAAAGCGCGAACGCAAATCGCTTCGCTCCGGTTCACCGCGCCGCAAAGGTTTCTTCCCCCCGCGCGGCCAGCGCCACTACTTCTTCCATTGCCTCGTGGGTCGCGCAGCGAATGAAGCTCTCTCTCGCGTTCTCGCCCTTCGCCTCAGCCGGCTCCGCGGCGGCAATGCCATAGCCACGCCCGATGATTACGGCTTCGTCCTCACCGTCCGTCCCGAACAGGTCTTCACCGAAGCCGAACTGCCAAGCCTGCTCTCTCCCTCGAACTTCTCGGACGACCTTCACGAAGCGCTCTCCCGATCCGATCTACTCAAATACCATTTCCGCAACGCCGCCCAGACCGGCATGATGGTCTACCGAAATTTTTTCGGAGAACAAAAATCCCTTCGCAAAGTGCAATGGAGCGCCGAAGTTATTTTCAACGTCCTCCAGCAGTACGAGCCCGACCACATACTTCTTCGCGAAGCGCGCCGTGACGCTGTCCACACCTACATCGATCTGGAAAACGCGGAGCGTTACCTCGCCTCCATACGCGACAAACCAATCCGTTTGCGCTCCATAAATCGTGTGCCACCATTGTCCTTTGCTTTGTTCGCGACCAAAATCAAAGAAGCTCTCATGGTGGAAGATCCGCGCGAAATGACTGAGCGCCTCTTCCATCTCTGGTGGAGCAAACTGGAGGCGGAAAATGGATAAGTCGCGCCTCGAAATCAAACCCGGCGTCTGGCTCGATCATCGCCGCGCCGCCTACCTGGAAGCTGAACGCATCCTTTGCGTCGCCGACCTCCATCTCGGCTACGCGTGGGCCCATCGTTTCAGCGGCCAACTCATGCCCCTGCGCAGCGACGAAGATCTCCTCACGCGCCTCCGCGACCTCTGCACTTTCTACAAACCCGCTCACCTCGCCATCCTCGGCGACATCGTCCATCAAGCCGTCCCCATCGCCGAAATCACGACTGAACTCTCCACCACCTTCAACGGCCTCCGCGAAATCTGTGGACTCAAACTCATCCTCGGCAACCACGACAAAAAACTCCGCAAGCTCGCCTCCACGATTGGCGACCACGAATTCCTTAACGACTTCCAAACCGAAAACTTCTTCCTCACTCACGGCAACTCTCCTGCCGCCGTTCCCGCAAACAAGTTCGTCCTCATGGGCCACGAACACCCAAGCATCTCGCTCGGCGACGGCATCCGCTCGTCCAAGTTCCCCTGCTTCATGGTCAGCGAAACAGTCCTCCTCCTCCCGGCCTTCTCAAAATGGGCCGCCGGTTCCGACATCCGCTCCTACGAATTCATGTCCCTACTCGCCAAATCTGTCCGATTCACCCGCGCCATCGCTATCTGCGCCGAGAAGCTCCTGCCGGTTAAGCTCACCTAATTGCGCGACCATCCTCATGGAAATACCTGAGGGCCCCTGCGTTTTCCCCGGCCATACGCAAGCTCTTGCCCTAACCATGCTTCCGCTCGCCACACAATTGCCCTGACGCGACACGAGGCTACTGTTTCATTGTGAACAACCTGCTTGAAACCGGCTCAAGGTATGGTTTGAATTTCGCTATCTCCCGCGTGCTCGCTCACGATTTGCCGCAGGATACCGATGGAATAGTTAATGCTCCCAACTCACTCAGCCGGCCTATGAACAGTCGCTCAAGACTATGAAGCTGATTCAACCAAACTGCCGAATCCAATTCACCGCCGACGACATCGATTTCATCACAAAGACGCTTTCGAAGAACGGCGATGACAAATCCGTTCTCATCAATCTTCTCGGCGATTCCGAAACCCGCGACTTGATTTTGGACGACGAAAAGCTCTTCCACGCCCTGCTCGAGTACCGCGGCTGCCTGCAAGTCTCCAACCGCTTCTATTTCTTTGTCATCGTCCGTAACGTCCTCAAACAAGCCGGCATCAATGACCGCGATGTCGCGGATTACACCGCCGAACTCCTCGCCGAATACTCCGATTTTGAACGCACCCGCTGCCGCGTTGCTGGCCAGGACACTCCACTTGATTATTTCTTCGAGATGCTCGCCGCGTTGCGCACCGCAGACGACCGCAACAGCTTTTACATCCGCGCCCACATCGGCAACCACTCGCTCTTTCTCTCCGGCGTCTTTCCACAGCGCATCCGCTACCGCGCGGAGAAAAAAGGTTTTCCCGATTTGCGTTACTACGAAGCGCTCGGCCAGCAGAATTACCGCATCGCCAGCGACCACCGACTCGCCTCGGATTACGATCTCGCCCCAATTTACACGACCCTTGCCGATCGCTTCCACGACGCCCGCGAAGCACTCAACGAAATGAGCGAACGCATCGTCTCCCTCGGCGATACAACCGATAATTTCGACGCGCTGCTGCTGAAGGTCATGAACGACCAAAACTGGAGCTAACTCAACAGAAGCTTTTCAACCTTCCGCACCGTTTCGGGCGTGTTCACATGGTGAATCACTTGCCACCCGCGCTCCCGCCCGTGCTCAACGTTTTCCAACCGATCATCGATATAGAGCAACTGTTCGCCTTTCCGCCCACTCCGCGCTTCCACCACTTCATAAATTCTCGGCTGCGGCTTCACGCTGCGGTGTTCATATGAAAGGACGTAATCCGTGAACGTGTTGAAGAACGGATACGTTTTCCGGATGTGTTTAATGACTATCTCGCTCGTGTTCGAGAAGATATAAGTTGGAATACCGCTGTCGCGTAAGCGCGCGTGCAACGCGATCATCGCGGGAATCTCAGAAAAGATGTCGCCGAAAACCGGTTCAAATTCGTCGTAGTGTCCCGTGTAACTGCACGCGCCCTTTACTTGATTGAAGAATTCCTGGCTCGTGAGCAGACCCGTTTCGTAACGGACGAGCAGTTCGGACTGGTTTACGGCGTTCAGTATTTCTTCAGCAGGAACGCCACACTTCGTCAGAACGTTGTTGGCAAAGCGCGCATAATCAAAATCCAGCAACACCTTCCCCAAATCGAAAACCACCGCTTCCGGTTTCTTCATTTCAAAACTGGCGCCGACCTTCTAAAGCGCGGCTCAAGGTAAGTTCATCCGCGAACTCCAATCCGCTACCCACTGGCAAACCATGCGCGATGCGCGTCACGCGAATGCCACGCGGGCTCAGAAGTTTGTTAATGTAGAAACTCGTCGCATCGCCTTCCACATCGGAGGGAAGCGCAATAATGATCTCTTTGACGGCATCGCCTTCGCAACGCTTCTCGAGTTCAGTTATGCGCAGATCCTCTGGTTCAACCCCGTTCAGCGGCGAGATCTTGCCGCCGAGAACATGATACGTTCCGCGGAAAACGCCGGACTTCTCAATGCTCATAACATCAACCGGCCGTTCGACGATGCAGATCAGTGAAGCGTCGCGCCGGTTGTCGGAACAATAGGTGCAAGGTTGCGTTTCCGTGAGGCCGCCGCAAACGCTGCAAAGCTGAATCTTTTCGCGCGCAGCCAGAACATTCTCCGCCAGGCGCTGGACAACTTCTTTCTCTGACTGCACCAGATGCAGCGCAATGCGTTCGGCCGAACGCGGCCCGATTCCAGGAAGTTTCGAAAGCGAAGCGACGAGTTGATTAATCGGTTCGGGAAGCGCGGACACAAAACTCTAGACCAGCCCCGGAATGCTGAAGCCTTGCGTGACTTTGCCCATCTCGGCGGTGGAAATTTCTTTAGCCTGGGCGAGCGCATTGTTGGCTGCGCTGATAATCATATCTTCGAGCAGCTGCGCATCTGACGGATTCAACGCTTGCGGATCGATCTTGATCGAAGCGAGCAAGCCATCGCATTTCGCCACGACCTTTACCGCGCCGCCGCCGCTCGTGGCTTCGACCGTGCGCGCCGCCAGCGAGGCCTGCGTTTCTTCCATCTGCCGCTGGATGCGCGCGGCCTGCTTCATCAACTTTCCAATGCTCGACATATCAGATTCGGAATAGCGTAGCGTTAAGCGCGAACTTCTACAATCGTCCCCTTAAAAATCTCCAACGCCTTTTTGATCAACGGATCGTTCTTGAAATCTTCCTTCGAAAACTTCGGTGCCGCAACTTGCGCACTTGCTGCCGCCGGCGCGTGACCATTCGCACCGTTAGAACCGTTCGTTCGCGGGGACGGTGCAGAGAATTCCACTTCCGGAGGGGACTCAACCGGCGCTGCCACTCGAACGCGGCCGGCCGGCGCTTCAGACTGCACAAAGCGGATCGACATGTCCCGGTGCCCCATCTCGCGAATTTTCGTTTCGAGAATAGTTCGATTCTTTGCCGTATCAACGAGGCTCAGGTGGTCCTTGAACTCCGGATCGAAGCCGATCGTGAATACGGACCGGTTCATTGCCACCGGATGCGACTCCAGGAGATACGTTTTCATGAACGGACTGACGCGTCCAACCGCTTCCACCAGTTGCGACCAGATGCCTTCAAGTTCATTGGAGCCGTTCTGATCTGGTTCCGCGAGGGCAGCAGGTAATGGTTCGTCGAGGACAGCGGCGGCGCTTCCGGTCGCAAGTGCGACTGGCGCGGAAGAAGTGGCCGGCGTAGTAGAAACTGCGGCCTCTGCTTTGATGAAGCTTACTGCTGCCGGGGAGAAAGATTTTTCCGCCGCTTGATGAGCAACTGGCGACGCAGAGCGTTGTGGAGTGGGGGCGCTGGCCCGAGGCGCTGCAGGCGCAGGACCACTTGGGGCGCCGCCGCCGTTACCGCGAATCTCGTTCAATTTCTTCAGAACTGAATCGATGCTCACGGCATTGCGTGCTTCAATCGCCTTCAATAACGAGATTTCGAGAAAAATCTTTTTCGAGGCGGCATCGCGCAAACGTCCTTCGGCATCCGCGAGCACTTCCATAATGCGCGTAATTGCGTCTCCCGAAATTTCCTGGGCTTGTTGCGCGAGGGTGTTGGCTTCCGCCTCGGAAATATCGAGCAGCGCGAGATCGCCTTTGGAAAACTGGAAGATCATCAAATTGCGGAAATGCCCAAGCAAATCAGAGAGCAGGCGGGATAAATCTTTCCCATTCCGCGCCAGTTCGTTCAATTCGCGCAAGGCCGCGCTCGCATCGCCGCTCAGAATATTCGTAGCGAGCGCGAGCAACTGCGCGCGCGCGGCCAGGCCGAACATCGAAAGGACGTCGCTCTCCTGAATTTTGTTGCCGCAAAAGCTGATCAATTGATCCAGGGTCGATTCCGCATCGCGCATCCCGCCCTCCGCCCCGCGCGCAATCGCGTAAAGCGCGGCATCATCGATCTGCACCCCTTCCTTCGCCGCGATTTCGCCGAGATGCTTAACGATTAAGCCCGATGGAATTCGTCGCAGATCAAACCGTTGGCACCGGGAAAGAATCGTCGGCAGCACCTTCTCCGGCTCGGTCGTCGCGAACATGAACTTCACATGCTCAGGCGGTTCTTCGAGCGTCTTGAGAAGCGCGTTGAACGCTTCCTTCGTCAGCATGTGGACTTCATCGATGATGTAGATCTTGTACTTCGATCCGGCCGGTGCGTATTTCACCGTCTCGCGAAGTTCGCGAATTTCCTCGATCCCGCGGTTGCTCGCGCCATCGATTTCCAGCACGTCCATGGATCGGCCTTCGGTGATTTCGTTGGCTTTCGGGTCGTCGTCCGGGAAGTCAGCCTTCGGTCCACCGGTGCAATTCAGGCATTTAGCGAAGATGCGCGCGATCGTCGTCTTCCCCGTGCCGCGCGGGCCCACGAACAGATATGCGTGCGCGATGCGATTCGAATTGATCGCGTTGCTCAGCGTTTGCGTCACATGCTCCTGCCCCACGACTTCCGAGAAGCGTTGCGGGCGATACTTTCGCGCAATGACCTGATACGACATGGGCCCCTCACTTTAGAGCAGAAGCTGAGTGGAGCAACGGCTTTTTCGCCACTGGAGTTCGTTTCTTGCTTGGCCTAAAACCGGTTGCTAGAGGACACCGCTTATCCTAAGCTACCGGTCCAAAGGCGCGCGTGTAGCTCAATTGGATAGAGTGTCG
>DASVNK010000033.1:0-99615 GCA_036383895.1 Verrucomicrobiia bacterium
GATGGTTTTCCTGCAGGGTTGAACCCCAACCGGTGTGATTGATCACCATGTCGAGGAAGACGCGTCCGCCGCGGCAATGTGCGGCGTAAGTGAGCTCCTGGAATTGCTCGATGCCAGTGGTGCGCCGATCGAATTCCACGAGCGCGGGATCGATCATCGTCAAATCTTCCGCTGCATAAGGGCTGCCGTAGCGACCAAAGCGCGCGTAAGTGGTTGGCGTTGGATTGACCGGGAGCAGATGCAAAATGCGGCAGCCGAGCGTGCCGAAGATGTGCGGGAATTCTGCGATGACATCGCGCAGTTTGCCGGAGGGAGGGATAACGGCGTATTGCTGTTTCTCAAGATTCTCGACCAGCGGATCGGATTTCTTGATGGTGGTGTCGAGCGTCTTCGTTTCGCCGAACATGCGCGGGAAGGCGCAATAGATGACGTTGTTCGTGCGATATTCATTCGGATGAACTGAAATGGCGATGTTCGGGCCGTCCGGCCAGATTTGCCGTGCGTGTTCGTCAACGATGTAAGCTTTCGCGTCGTAAAAGCCGGGTTCGGTCAATGTGAGCTCCAACTCCCAGCCGTCGTTCTGCCAACGCATGGGAATATCGCGCCAGGCTGTTCCAGGCGGAAGCGTCGAAGGTTGCGGGTTGCTGGCGCTATCCCAATTCCGTAGTTCGTGATAATATTCCTGGAGAATTTCGGCGTGGAGAATCGGGCCACGACCGAGGTTCGTGCGCAGAAAGGCTTCCGGCGTGCGGCGTTCCGCGTTCAAGCGAAACGTGAGACGATCGCCCACGAAGCGTAACAACATTTCTCCCGGGTTCGGACTTAAAGTCAGGCGCATCTCTATTCAGCCGCCGCGAAAACGCGCGCAGCGGGGTCGATTATGGAGGCAACTTCGCGCGTCGCCAAGATAAGGGAAAACATTTTCGTGTAAGGCGAACGCCGGGTGATTAATGGCTTGCCCCGGGCGGTGGACGCACCACTGGCGGAAGGTTCGGTTGCGCGGGAAGCGGTGGTGGCAGGAAGTAGTTTGGATCGGCGAGGTATTGGTTCGCGACGAACCGACGGAAGTTGAAGTGAATTTTGTCCAGCGCGATGCCAAAGATGACGAGTTGATTGATGATGGTGGGTGTGCAAATGAGGAATGGCGCGACCAGGCCGAGCGCGATTGTCCAGAAGTGAGCGCGACCTGACGATTTTGCTTTGAGTCCCATCCAGACGCCGACGGTTGCGGTGGTCATCACGGCGAAGACTGCTTCGACCAGGCTTTTCACCGTGTAGAAGATCGCGCTGGGTTCGGCGGAGGAAATCGCGAGAATGAGAACCACGACTCCGAGCGCGACGAAGAGTAACAACGCGGGTTGGAGGTCCGCGCGGAGCGCCTGCCATTGACCGGAAATGATGTCGCGCACCTTGAGTGGAGTGGAGAGCATCAATTCGAGAGCGCCGTTCGCGCGCGCTTCGGCAAAGTTCGCGGAAGTGGCGCGCGCGACGCGAAGGCAAGAAACAAGGATTACAACTCCGATGGCGATGATGACCACTACGAACTCGACATCGAAATCGCCGCCGGTCATCCAGCGTTTAACAGCGAAAGAGACAGCGCACGTGCCGATGGTCACGAGCAACACCGCCAAAAGAAAAGCGCGAAAGTTCCGGTGGCTGCGTGGATCGAACATGAGCCATTTCACCGGGTTCGCGTCGAGCATGGCCCGGCGGTAGGCGGTGAGTTTGGGCGGAAGCGGGCCAGAAAGGCGCGTTGATTTCTGAGGTTTGAAAGCCCGGTCCTGCCATAGGTGCGGCAGGACGAAGCCGGAAATGGTGAGGGAGATGATTGAAATGACCGCCAAGGAGGAGACGCCGAGCCAATACGAAGCTGAATCGACGGAGAAGTAGGCGTCCTCGGCGAGTTGCAATGCTTGATACGGACTCAGCGGCGCGGTCCAAGTCCCCGCTGCTCTTCCGAAGAAATACCCGGCGTAAGGAACGATGCAGATCGCGATCAACCAAACGAGGGAGCTCGAGAGCGCGCCTTTCCGGGAGAAGGTGGAGATGCAAAGGCAAAGTGAGAGCGAAAACCATAGAACGAGAACGAGGACCAGGATCGTCCGCCAGAACTCTCCGCCGGTGGTGCCGCCGACGAGCAGAGTGACTGCGAGCACCGGGACGAAGGTGAGTAAGGTGCTTAGCGAACGAATGGCAGCAGCGGCGAGTTTCCCGAGTACGATATCCACGCCGCTCAACGTGCTCAGAAAAAGCAGTCCGAGCGTGCCTTCGCGTCGCTCGCTACTAATGGAATCGGCGGTCTTCCGTAGACCTTCCGCAAGGCAGAGAAGGAAGGCGAAAAACGAGAGCATCTCGAAGAAGTTGCCGGCGTTTCGACTGCCTGGTTTTTGCGTGGCGACCGCGATCAGCGCGGCGACAATTACCGCCAGGCCGCTCAGCGTCCGCCACCGGTAAAGGCGTGGACTGCGCGCTGCCGTTTGAAGTTCGCGTTGGACGATGGGCAGCACCGCGTTGGCTATACGAGGAAGGTGGTTAGGCGGGCAATAAAAAAGGCGGGCCGAAGCCCGCCTTCTGAAAATCCCAAACTGTAAATTACAGTCCTTTTTGAATCATGTACTTCAGCAGGTCGCCCACGCGATTGCTGTAGCCCCATTCGTTGTCGTACCAGCTCACGAGTTTGAAGAAACGCTTGTTCAGCTCGATGCCGGAACCAGCGTCGTAGACGGAGGAGGCTTTTGAATGAATGAAGTCGCTGCTCACTACCTCGTCGTTGGTGTATTCGAGAATACCCTTGAGGTAGGTCTCGCTGGCTTTCTTCATTGCCGCGGAAATCTCCTGGTAGCTCGTGTCTTTGACGGTGCGAACGGTGAGGTCCACGCAGGAAACGGTCGGAGTCGGGACGCGGAAGGACATGCCGGTGAGCTTGCCTTTGACTTCCGGGCAAACCAGGCCAACTGCTTTTGCAGCGCCCGTGCTCGAAGGGATAATGTTAATCGCCGCGGAACGGCCACCTTTCCAATCCTTCTTGCTGGGGCCGTCCACCGTTTTCTGTGTGGCGGTGTAGGCGTGAATGGTGGTCATGAGACCTTCCTCGATGCCGAAACCTTCCTTAAGCAGCACGTGAACGAGTGGCGCGAGGCAGTTCGTGGTGCAGCTCGCGTTGGAAATGATGTTGTGTTTCGCCGGATCGTATTTGTCGTGGTTCACACCCATCACGATGGTGATGTCTTCGTTTTTGCCGGGTGCGGAAATGATAACCTTCTTCGCGCCCGCAGTGATGTGGCCCTTGGCTTTTTCTGCATCCGTGAAAAGACCGGTGCATTCGATGACGACGTCGACGCCGTGTTGCTTCCAGGGCAGACCGGAAGGATCCTTCGCGCTGACGACGTGAATATCCTGTCCGTTGACGATCAGCACATCGTCTTCGGGTTTGTCAGCCGCCGATTTTTTAGACCCGACGGTGCCCTGGAAACGGCCCTGGGTGGAATCGTACTTCAGCAGGTAAGCGAGGTTGTCCGCGGGCACGATATCGCCGACCGCCACGACCTGGACATCCTTGCCGACGAGGCCCTGTTCAACCATCGCCCGGAAAACCAACCGGCCGATGCGCCCAAACCCATTAATAGCAACTTTCACTGGCATAAATCAGACTTTCTTCAGACCGCTCAGGGGAGCGGAGCGGGGAATGTTATGTGTGAAGGGGGGTGCGTCAATGATGAATTGACGCTCCTTGACGAAACTCAGCGGTTGATACTATTCTGATACTAATTAATGCCTCGGAAGATTCGCCAGCTCATTGCAGATTTGGAAGGGGCGGGCTTCATAAACCGGGGAGGAAAAGGAAGTCACCGCAACTTTACGCATCCAAGAGGTCCGCGCCTGACGCTTTCTGGAGGGTTGGGCGACGATGCCAAGCACTATCAGGAGCGCGATGTGAAGCGGGCCTTGGAGGCCGTGAAATGAAAACCTATGACACGTAAAAACATCAAAGAGCGGGCCGCTAAATACGTGAAGTACGTCGAATGGAGCGATGAAGATAAGTGTTTCATCGGTCGCTGCCCTGAAGTGTTCACGGGCGCGGTGCATGGATCCGACGAGGCGAAGGTCTACGAAGAACTTTGCGAGACGGTCGAGGAATGGATTGAGCTTCTGGATAAGGACGGCGCAAGACTTCCAGAGCCAATCGGCAATAAACGTTTCAGTGGAAAGTTTGTCGTGCGCGTGGATCCGGCGCTGCATCGCCGGCTTGCCGCAAAAGCAATGGCATCTGGTGACAGCTTAAACGCCTATTGTGTGAAGACACTGTCGAAATCGTGACGTGACGTTGCTGATGCGGGAAGAACCGCTTCGGCGGACTCACGAATGCACGTTTGGCGTGCTTGCCCTTGAAAGCGAACCAGTCGATCCGCGCCTTTAACGCAATTTTCGACTGCGGGCTTATGCGCTAAGCTCTGGCTAGTCGGTTGAAGTGCCTGAAGAAATTCGGAAAAATGTGCAGGGCGATCCGGGAGGGACGGTGTGACCGAGGTTGAGGAGCCCTGTCTCGGAAGCAACTTTGTTTGTGACGGCGGTCCAGGTTTTCACGTCGCTCGAAACTTCCAGGAAATAAGGAACCCCGGGGAGACCTGCCACAGCCAGTTCATAGGCCGTATTCCGCCGGCGTAGAGATCGCACTTTGGGCAAGGTTTTCGTATTAATCCCTTCATCCTTAATCGCGCCCCCGGGCACCTGATGAAAGGTGTTGCCGTAAACGACGGTGTTCGTCGTTCCTTTTAACCAGATCCCGCATTCCGACCAGGCCGCAGAGCTATTGGTAATTGTATTGTCCGAGATCACGCCGTTTGTGCCGCCCTCCAGCGCAATTGACGCTCGTATGTCGGCATACGCAGTGTCTTCGACAATATTATCGCGACACTCCAGTCGATTGCCCTTCATTTTGATCCCTTCATCGCCCACCCGCCGAACGATATTCCCCTGGATGAGTCCACCATCCAACGGTTCATTCGCGGCATAGACCTGAATACCGCGAAAGCGGAAATCCTGAACCAGGTTGCTAACAACGGTGACGTCCTTCATCCCTCGTTGGACAGCAGAGACGTCGATTCCCATGCCGAGCCTTCCCTGTTCCACTCTGTTCCCGGCAACCAACATTTTTTCTCCGCCCCAAACGAGGATTCCATAGGTCACGTAGGGTCCCAGTTGGGGGTGCCAGAACATGTTGCTGACGACATTGTTGATGATTCGCACATCGCGATACCTATGCACCTCGCTGAATCCTAAGTGGCACGTCGCGAAGACCATAATTCCGACACCATAACAGTCGGTGATGGTGTTCCCTTGGATCAAAACGTTGGTGATCGTGCCGTCGTACACGCCTTCGACCTCGATTCCTCGCAAAAGGTTCTCGAATTTGTTGTTCACAATGCGTGAACCGGAAGAAATCCCGGAGATTGCTGCGCCATCTACGCCGAGAATTGGCACGGTGAGAGCGCCACCATCCGCGAAGTAACAATTGGTAACGAGCAGGTTCACCGAGGTTTTCGCTCCGAAGAGATGGGAAATGGCGTGATCGCCGAAGCCGACGAAGCGGCAGGCGTCGAACTGGATTGAATCGTTCTGCCCGCGCAGCAGTACCATGGTGTAGAGGTCCGCGATGGAATTCGTGAAGGGTGGGTGGTTTCCCTTGAAGGTGAGATTCTCGATCCGGACGTTATTACAGAATTCCGCCATGAGGAAACTTCCCTCACCTTCGCCGTAGATCTCAACATCACCTTTGCCGATAATCGATACGTTGGTCAGGTTCTGGAGTTTCATGGGCGCTTTGTCCGGTAGAGGGTAATAGGTATTCGGAAAGCCCGGAGTAACGGTGTATTTGCCGGCTCCTACCTCCATGCGGTCGCCGTTGCGCAGATTTCGAAAAGCGTTGGTCAAGTTCTGGAAGGGCCTCGCAGGATTGTCCGGCTCTGCGGTTGCGTCGTTACCCTGCGGCGTGACATACAAAATGCGCGCGTCGATGCGTACGGTGAGAACTCCAACGAGAGTGAGAAGTGAAAGAAAATGCGCCCTAAAACCATGCATAAAGCACGGAAAAGTGAGCATAACTTATGCCGCAAACCGGAGCTTTGTTACCAAATTCGAGGTGACGAAAGTTTTTTTACCGCAGTGCAAACTGGCTCTCAAATCGCCAGGGAACCGAACCCTACGACAAACTCTCTTCTTTATCGGTCAATGTTTGCGGCCGGTCGAGGAGCGGTTCGGGTGTGCTCATCGGAAGTGGCCGGGCAGCGCGGCGGTAGAAGCCGACAACGCGCTGGACCTGACCGTTGGCAAATACATGGACGATGGCGGCGCCGTCGAGATTGTTTCTTTGGCAGAATTTCAGGGCGGTGAGGGTGTCGCGGAACGCGGCAGCTTCTTCGAGGTTGGATGTCCACTCATCCATGTTCCGAAAGAGGAGGCCGGTTTTAACATCTTTCAGGACCGTTTTCATCTCGCGTTTTTTCCGTTGCGTGGCGTTCTCATTTTCGCCAACGCGCGACACAGAGCAAGACGTGCGCCGATGAAAGGTTATTCGTGCAATCAAGAAGAAAAGTTCGCGGAAAAATTCTGACCTAAACCAGAATTCGTCGGGCGGACTCCTTGTCGCGGGTAATCTGCGCCTTCAAAGCATCGAGAGAATCGAAGCGCTGTTCGCCGCGAATGAACTCACTGAATACAATCTCCAGTTCCTGTTCATAGAGGTCGCCAGTGAAGTTGAGGAGGTGAACTTCGAAGCGGAGACTCGGGTTCGCATTCGAAACAGTGGGGCGGAAGCCTAAGTTTGCCACGGCGGGATGAAGAGTTTTCCCGAGTTTGGCCTGAACGGCATAGACGCCGTTGGGGGGAGTAAGGAGGCCGGTGATGTCGATATTGGCCGTGGGCGTGCCGAGTTGCGACCCGAGCTTATCGCCATGCGTCACTTTGCCGGAAATAGAATACGTACGGCCGAGCATCTGGCTGGCGGCATCGAGATCGCCGGCGGTAATGCGTTCGCGGATGCGGGTGCTACTGACGACCTGACCTTCAAGGCTGACGGCGGAAAGACCGTGGACCAGGAAGCGAAGTTCCGAGCCGAGTTGCTTCAGGAGGTCAACATTGCCGGAGCGTTTGTGTCCGAATGTGAAAGTACTGCCCACGCAGATGCTGTAAACCTGGCCGAGGTCGCGGACGAGATCGCGAATGAATTGTTCGCCGGGAATCTGGCTGAATTCGGCGGTGAATGGGATGAGGAGGATAGCGTCGATGCCGAGGGCCTGGATTTCGCGGAGCTTTTGCGGGAGGGAATAAACCAGGCGAGGGGCTTTTGCGGGATTGAGAATCGTGGCGGGGTGGCGGTCGAACGTGATGGCGAGGGAGAGGCCGTTGTGCTGGCGGGCGTCGGATATGGTTTGCTTGAGGACTTGCTGGTGGCCGAGGTGCACGCCGTCGAACATGCCGATCCCGACGCTGACTTTGCGTCCGCCGGGTTGCAGATCGGCTGGGCGGTGGATCAGTTGCACGGGAGAGACATTATTCCATGCTGGAAAGCTTGAGGAAGGGGATGACGCGGGCGCTGAGGTCTTTGGGGGTCAACGCGGTGATCTGGTCGAGGGAAAGGGCATCCTTCACGTCGAACTGACCGGAACCGACGCGGCGGAGTTGGGAAAGATGCGCGCCGCAACCGACTTTTTGGCCGAGATCGTGGATGAGGGAGCGGATGTAAGTGCCTTTGGTGCAGGCGACCCGGAACTGGCCTTCGGGTTCGTTGTAGGCGGTAAAGCGAAATTTGTAGATGCGAATGAGTTTGGGTTTGCGCTCCACTTCCACACCTTTGCGGGCGAGTTTGTAGAGGGGCACGCCGTCTTTCTTGATCGCCGAATGCATCGGCGGGATCTGCATCTGGTCGCCGTTGAATTGGTCGGCGTAGGCGTTCAATTCGTCGAGGGTGAGCGGCGGAACCGGCAGCGACGAAACGATCTCGCCATCGCAGTCGTAGGAATCGGTGGTTTCGCCGAAGCGTGCGGTGCCTTCGTAAATTTTATCCGAGCCCATCAATTTCTCGGAAAGCTTGGTGCCTTTGCCGAGGAGGAGAATGAGCAGGCCGGTGGCGTTGGGATCGAGCGTCCCGGCGTGGCCAACTTTCTCGAATTGGAAATGGCGCCGGACCGTCGCGACGATGTCGTGGGAAGTGGGGCCGCAGGGCTTATCGACCAGGAGCGCGCCGTCGAATTCTTCGAAGGTTTTCATGAGGCCTTGCCGGAACCATTCAGCGCATTTTTGAGCGCAGCGACGACTTTGCGTTGGGTGGAAAGGGGAGTGCCTTCGATGCGGGCACCAGCCGCCGCGGCGTGACCGCCGCCGCCGAAAATCTGGGCGATTTTATTCACGTCGATCTTTGGATTTTTAGAGCGAAGGCTAATGCGGGTGAGGGTGGGTTCAATCTCCTCAAACACACACGCGACGATGACTGGTTCGATGGCACGGATGTGGTCAATCAACCCTTCGCTGTCGGAAGGATCAGAACCGGTGCGGGTGTAATCGGATTTCTTCAACCAGAAATAGGCGATCTGGTTTTCGTGGGTGAGGCGGAATTTGTTGTAGACGTGGCGGAGCAAACGGACGCGGGCGAGGGGATACGATTGATAAACTTCGTCGCAGATTTTTGCGAGGTTCGCGCCGCGTTTCACTAGTTCGCCCGCGACGTGATAGGTCGCCGGGCGGGTCGTGGGATATTGGAACGAACCGGTATCTGTCGAGACAGCGGTGAAGAGGCAGTCGGAAATCGCGGGAGTGATCGGCCAGTTCGCCGCTTTGAGGAGGCGGAAGATTAGTTCGCCAGTGGAAGGTTCGCGGGCGGCGATCCAGTTGATGTCGCCGTAACGGGTGTTGCTGGCGTGGTGATCGATGTTGATGAAAAGCTTCCGCTCGTTAATACATTCGACCGCGGTCCCGAGGCGCTCGAGGCTGGCGCAGTCCGTTGCGATGACACAATCGAACTGCTGACCTTTCTCCGGTTGCTGGATGATTTTCTTCGGATCGAGGAAGGCGAGCTTGGCAGGAACGGTGTCCTGATTCCAGCAGGTGACCTTCTTGCCGGCGTTCATGAGCGCGAGGGTGAGGCCGAGCTGGGAGCCGACGCAATCGCCGTCGGGCCGCACGTGGCCCACGACGCAGATCGTTTCGCAGCCCTTGAGGGCTTCGATAATTCGATCAACGATCTGAGGATGAACCTTCATTAACTATGGGCTTGGTGGGCTTCGTGGAATCGCTGGAAGGGGACTGTTTTTCGATTTCTTCGAGAATCTCGAGGACGCGGTTACCGCGCTCGATCGCTTCATCGATGACGAATTTCAAAACAGGCGTGTATTTGAGGACGACGGTGCGGCCAACCATTCCCTGAATGCGCTTGGTTTCCTTGTCGAGGAGATTGGAGGCGCGTTTGCGTTGTTCGGGCGTGCCGACCACGCCGATGAAAACAGTGGCGGATTTGAGGTCGGGAGCCACACCGACTTCGTTGACGGTGAGCAGACCCGCTTCGGACAGGGGAATTTCACGACGAATAATTTCGCCCAACTCCCGCTTCAGCAACTCGCGGACTCTTTCAAGCCTGAGACTCATAACAACCTCCCCGAGCTGGGAGAAAGCACCTACAGTTTCTGCGGCACCTTCTCGATGGTGTAGCACTCGATCGCATCACCGATCTGGAAATCGTCGAACCCGTCGAGGCGAATACCACATTCCATACCGGCGCGCACTTCGTTAACCTCGTCCTGGAAGCGACGCAGGGTGAGCGAGACACCTTCGTAAATGAGACCTTTGCGGCGCATAACGCGCATCTTGCCCTTGAGAATGCGGCCGCTGGAGACCACGCAGCCGGCGACGTTGCCGCCCTTGGAGAGGCCGAAAATCTTTCGGACTTCGGCGGAACCAATGACCACTTCCTTGCTGAGCGGATCGAGCAGACCGGCCATGGCTTCCTTCACCTGGTCGATCAATTCGTAGATGATGGCGTAAAGCTTGATCTGCACGCCTTCGCGCTTGGCGACATCGGAAACGCCGTTGTCGATCCGGGTGTGGAATCCGAGCACGATAGCTCCGGGCTTCGAAGCAGAAGCGAGAATGACATCCGATTCGGTGATGGTGCCGACGGCGCTGTGGATGACGTCGAGGGAAACTTTGTCCGTCTCGATCTTCTTGAGAGCGTCGACAATGGCTTCCACTGAACCTTGCGTATCGGCTTTGACGATGACCTTGAGGATCTTGTTCTGCTCGGAAGCGAGGGTGTCGAACAAGTTCTCGAGAGTGACTTTTGGACGGCGCTCGAACTCTTCGCTCTTCAGCGCGAGAGCGCGTTCTTCCGCAATGCCGCGCGCGGTTTTCTCATTTTCCACCACGCTGAAGGCAACGCCCGCTTCGGGCACACCGTTCAAGCCAAGTAGTTTCACGGCGACTGAAGGACCGGCCTCCTTGAGACGCTGGCCTTCTTCATTAATGAGCGCGCGAACCCTGCCGTAATGCGGCCCGCAGAGGACCACATCGCCGACGCGCAATGTGCCGGCGCGGACGAGCACCGTGGCGGTAGGGCCGCCAGGTTCGAGGCCGGACTCAATGACGTTGCCCTTCGATTTACGATCCGGGTTGGCCTTGAGTTCCATGACTTCCGCCTGGAGGACGACCAGTTCGAGTAGTTTATCGATGTTTAGCTTCGTGAGCGCGGAGACATCCTGGAAAATCGTTTCGCCACCCCATTCTTCAGGCACGACGCCTTTTTCCTGCAACTGCTGACGCACTTTCGCAGGATTCGCGTTCGGATGATCGATCTTATTGACCGCAACGATGATTGGAACCTTCGCGGCTTTTGCGTGGCTGAGCGCTTCCAGCGTTTGCGGCATGACGCCGTCGTTTGCGGCAACGACGAGAATGACAATGTCGGTGACGTTTGCACCGCGGGCGCGCATGGCGCTGAACGCGGCGTGACCTGGAGTGTCGAGGAAGGTGATTTGCTGGAGATCGTTCGGACGTTCCGGGTGCGGAATGGAAATCGTGTAAGCGCCGATGTGCTGCGTAATGCCGCCCGCTTCACCGGAGGCAACATCGGCCTTGCGGATGACGTCGAGCAACGTGGTTTTGCCGTGGTCGACGTGACCCATGATCGTGACCACCGGCGGACGCGGTTTGAGATCCTCGGGTTTGTCTTCGATGATGTCCGGCTCGATTTTCCGGACGGGAGCGTGGACCACTCCGCCGCCGCGCTCGCGTTTTTCGACTTCAAATCGGAAGCCGTACTTCGCGCAAATTTTCTGCGCAACGACTTCATCGATCGCCTGGTTCACGTTCGCGAAAACGTTCAGCGACATGAGATCGGCGATGAGTTGGAAAGGCTTTTTCTGGAGGCGTTCGGCGAGGTCGCGCACCACGATGGGTGGCTTCATCGTGATCATCTCGCCGGTCGTAGGAGCGACGAAACGATCGGCTGGAGCAGCGGGACGACCGGGCGCACCTTGCTGCGGGCCGCGTTGGAATCCGCCTTGCTGGCCGCCACGTTGGAAACCGCCCTGTTGGGGGCCGCGTTGGAAACCCTGCTGGCCGGGGCGCTGGAAACCGCCTTGTTGAGGGCCTCGTTGGAAGCCTTGCTGACCGCCGCGATTAAACTGCTGCTGACCGGGGCGTTGCTGGAATCCGCCCTGTTGCGGACGACCTTGAGGAGGTCCGGCCTGACCAGGGCGCGGAGGCAGATTAACGGAGCCAACCTTCTCGCCGGTGCGCGGCGCGGCTTTCTGCGGAAGCTGAATGAAACCGATTTTCTCGCCGACTTGCGGTCCAGCCGGGGGGGCAGGGGGCGCGGGCGGTGGCGGAGGAGTGGGCGGTGTCGGCGGCGCAACGACTTCCGGAGCTTCCGGAGCAACTGGCGCGATGGGAGGTGCCACAGGCTCTGGTTCGACTGGAGCGGGTGCTGCTGCAGCTTCCTGAATCGGCGCGGGTGCGGAAGGAATGATGATCGGCGGAGCGGCGGGCGGCGCGACAGTCTTGGATTCTACTTCCGGGCTCGCGAAAGTGGTGGCTGGTTGCGGTGGAATTTCCCGAGCAGTTGGCGCTACGGGCACTTCGACCGGAGGAGCGGTGGAGACGAGTGGCGCGGTTGGTGCGGAAACTTCAGCCGGCGCTGGCGCGGCGGCAACCCCCTCGGTCCTCGCCATCGGGCGAAGTTGTTCTTCGAGGTATTCGGCGGTGATTTTGTCGAGCGAACTGGAAGGGACCTTAGCGGTGGCAATGCCCAAATCCTTGGCCTTCGCCAGCACCGACTTGCTGTCGAGACCAAGTTTCTTTGCTAAATCGTAAATACGAACGGGCATATCTATTTATTTCACGCCGGAATGGAGAACGCGTTCTCATGCACTTACATGCTGTTTGAACGTTTTGTTTCCATAACCCAATAACTAACTGATTACTCTACGTTAAATCTCTACTTACCTAAACCGCGGAGAGCGCCTTCCGTGCGCACTGCTTCGATCACCGCCCCAGCGTTCTCGCCGATTTCGGGAATCTCCGAAAGATCACTATGCTCCGCCTGGAGCAAATCCTCCAACGTGAGGAAGCCGCGATGCACCAAAACGTCCGCCTGTTCGCGGGTTAAACCGGGAATCCCTGCAATCGCATCGACCGCCTGGGCGACCTTCTCTTCGAAACCCATCCCGGCCTGCGTGGCTTCTGGCTCGATGTCCACATGCCAGCCGGTGAGCTTGGAAGTCAGGCGCGCATTTTGGCCGCGCTTGCCAATCGCCAGGGAAAGCTGATCAGGCGCAACGAGCACCTTGATGCGGTGATTGGCTTCATCCACCTCGAACCCCCTCAGTTTCGCTGGTGCGAGCGCATTTGCAACGTAAACTTTAACGTCCTTGTCCCACTTGATGATGTCGACCTTCTCGTTGTTCAGCTCGCGAACAATGTTCTTCACGCGCTGACCACGTAAACCTACGCATGCGCCGACCGGATCGACCTTTTCGTCACGCGAATGGACTGCCAATTTCGTGCGGAAGCCGGGTTCGCGGGCGATGGCCTTGATTTCGATGGTGCCGTCGCTGATTTCGCTGACTTCCAGGGTGAAGAGCTTCACCACAAACTGGGGATCAGCGCGGGACAAAATGATTTCCGGACCGTGCGTTGTGTTCTCCACTGCACGAACATAGCAACGGATGCGTTCGCCGATTTGGTACTCCTCGGTCGGAACGCGTTCGCGGTTCGGGAGGATCGCTTCGTACTTGCCGAGATCGATGGTGACATCGGACCGTTCAAAGCGTCGAACCGTTCCGCTAACGATATCGCCCGTGCGATCTTTGAACTCCGCGTAGACGAGCTGCTTCTCCGCCCGGCGAATATGCTGCATGAGCGCCTGTTTGGCGTTCTGCGACGCGATACGGCCGAAATCCGTCGGGGTAACTTCGATCTCAAGTTCTTCGCCGATCTGGACGTCCGCTTTAAGGCGGCGCGCGTCGAAAATGGAAATTTGGTCGTGCTTGGAAATGACTTTATCCGTCGCGATAAGTTTAGCGAAAGCCTTGATGTCACCTGATTTAGGTTCGATCGCAACGCGCAGTTCGCGGGCGGGGCCGACCGCTTTCTTGGCGGCGGAAAGGAGAGCTTCTTCAACCGCAGAAAGCAATACTTGGCGGCTGATACCTTTCTCTTTCTCCCAGTATTCCAGAATGGCTAATAGTTCCGCGTTCATATTCTTTCTACCTCCCCATCAGGGGAATAAAAAAGTCGGCAGTTTGACTCCGACTTTCTTCCGCGCTGGCAACCCAGCAATAGAATCTTGTGCGGCTGGAAGATACTTCTCTGGCCTAAGAGCGTCAAGCACGCAAACAGGGGGAGGACCAAGGTGTCTGCGTTCTTCCAGCCGGGAGCGGTTAAGGCGCATCTCCGCGGTTGGAGGGAGTAGAAATCAGTGGAAATTGAGGAAATGGCGGGGCTTTTTGAGGCTTCTGAATGGAAATTTCCTTTGCGTGCTGTCACTTCATTCCCGACCGCTAGAGGTTGGAAAAGCCGGAGTGAAGTACGTACAGATACGGAGGAGTTTACATGCGGGATAGATCTGGATCTAAGTCATTCTATCCAGCTCCTCCAGCAGGCGATAGCAAAGACAGCGAGGCCCATGTGGATCGCGAGACCAAGGATGTTGTAGAGTTCGGTGCGCCAGGAGAAGAGTAGAAAGGCAACGCCAAAGGCAAAGATGAAGGAGTAGCGGAAGGTGAGTTCGCTGCGGAAGATCAGGAGGATCGAGCCGACAAAGGCGATGAGCCAATAGACATCGGTGACTGGTGCAAGGGGCGTGTAATCGTCCGGGTGCAGAAGGTGGCCGCCGATGCAGAAGTGCTGGGTTTGGCAAAGATAGTAGAAGAGGGATCCGGTGAGAAAAAGGACAAGGCTAAATCTGAGGCAACGGTCACGACTGAAGAATTGAAGGATGAGGTTCAGCGGAGGGAATTCTCTGCGGTCGGGCCCCGGCTTGCAAGCTAAGCAGTGATGCCGTCCGCTAAGAGCTGATTTTTGTGAATTGGCTTCGCCAGATGGTTCAGTAACACTCAGGCAACAACCCAATGCCCGGTCTTTTTAACTATCTGGACCCAGCGGTTCTGATTTCGAATCCGATCTTCCTGCTCATTGTGGCGTTTACGATCTGGATGATCGTGGATGCGATTCGGCGGCAGGAATATTTGTGGGCGTTGATTATGTTCATCTTTCCGGGCCTTTCGCCCATTCTGTATTTTTTTCTGGTCTATCGTGCGGCGCCGAGCGCGACGACCGGATTTGAGTTGCCCGGGACTTACAATCGGAACCGGATCAAGGAACTTCAGGCGCAGATCCATCACTTAGACAAAGCGCATCATCATGCGGAGCTGGGTGATATTTATTATCGCCAGGGGAAGTTGAAGGACGCAGAACAATGCTATCGCAATGCGATCGAGCGCGATGGGACTGATGTCGATTTTCCCGCGCACCTTGGACAATGTCTGCTGCGGCAGGGCAGGGCGGAGGAAGCGGCGCCGTTGCTGGAGCGAATCGTGAAGATGAATCCAAAACACGATTACGGCCACACGATGATGGCGTACGCTGAGGCGCTCACGAAGCTGGGGCAAAAGGACGCTGCGCTGGCGGCTTGGAAAAACGTTCTGGAAAATCACACTTATGCGCGGGCACGCGTGCAGTTGGCTCGGTTGTATTTGGATCGCGGCGAAAAGGAACTCGCGAAAAAAGAATTGAATGAGTTCCTGGTCGAAGCCGGATACGGCGCTTCGTTCCAAAGGAAGTTGGACAAACCGTGGATCGGACGGGCCAAGGGAATGTTGAAGGAGATTCGGTAGCTCGCGGATCGAAAGTACGGTTTGGCACCGCTCGACACATTCTGCTTGGACGGTATTCTGCGCGCGTGAGCTTTTCGGAATTGCCGCACTCCAAATCCTGCTTCGTTTGTGGATCGAAGAATCCCATCGGCCTGAATCTTCGTTTTAAGACGGATGGCCGCTTTGTTGAATCCACCTTCACGCTTCGACCGGAACATTGTGGATTCGTCGGCGTCGTTCACGGCGGAATTCTCGCCACGATTCTTGATGAACTGATGGTGTGGGGGTGTGCGGTGCAGGCGAAGCAATTCAGCTACTGCGCGGAAATGAGCGTGCGATACATCTCGCCCGGTCGCGCTGGTGCGCCGATGACCTGTCGCGCGGAAATGACCGAAAACAAACGCGGTAAACTATTCGTCGCTTCCGGTGAATTAAAGAACGTGGACGGCTCAGTGATCGCAACTTCCACTGCGAAATACATTCCGGTCCGCGGAGTCGATCTCAGCCCATGGTTCGCCGACTTCGAAGGAACTCCTGAACAATTACGGGAATTCCTTCCGCCGATGCCGCATCAGCATTAGTTCCGATTCGAGGAAGCTTACTGCGCTTGCACGTTCAGATTGTGCCGCACCAGAGTCCCGCCTTCGGCAGCTGAGAGTCCTGAAAGCGCTTTGTTGTAATCAGCCAGCGCTGCCAATTCTTCGAATCGGCTGCGGGTCAAATCGCGCTGGTAAAGCAGCACGTTGAAGCTCGTGCTCTTGCCGTTCTCGAATTTCTTCTGCTCGGCCAGGAGTGCATCCTGCGCAAACAAGCGCGCCTGCCGCGTCGCTTCCACCTGCTGGTATTGGCTCGCGAGTAGTTTAATGGCGTTATCGATCTGCACCATGATGTCCTGCTCGAGTGCCTTGTAGCTCAGCAATGATTGTTCCGTCGATGCCTTCGCGGCCTTCAAGCTGTTGCGGGCCGATCGATTTCCAAGTGGTATGCTGAAGACGACTCCGTAGGAGTGTTCCGGATACAAGTCTTCAGTCAATTCATCCGCTGCTCGGCCGTAAGAAGTGTTTCGCCCGCTGCGTCCATAACTTCCGAACAAATCCAGCTGCGGCCAGAGTTGGTTCCGCAGGAATTTCAAATTGATGTCCTGCGCTTCGAGATCAAGTTTCAGTTGCTGAATCTCGGGTCGCATTTCCAGCCCGCGTCGCCAGCTTTCCGCCAATTGCGGGGTCGTCGGCACAGCCACCAACGTCTCCAACGGATCAATCACAATCGGAGCCCAGCGCGAAAAGTCGTTAACGATGAGGTTTTTCAACGTGTTCAGCGCCAGCGCGTAGCCTTGTTCGGTTTGTAACAGAGTGGCAACGCCCCGCGCTACTTCCGCCTCGGCTTGCTTCTCATCAAGCGGCGCCAACGCACCTACTTCCACGCGCTTCCGATTTTCACGCAGCAATTGGTTGTTATACTCAAGCGCGGCTCGCTGCACTTTGATGTTCTCGCGCGCACGGATCAGGTCGAAATAGGCGTTCTCGACCGCGGCGATGGTCGTCATCATCTGACCGCGCAACTGCCACTCCGAGATTTTTACCCGCTTCTTATTGATCTGGATGGTGGCGCGCGGTTGATCGATCCAGAAGTTCCGCAACAAAGGTTGCCGCAGGCTTATTCCGGCGCCGCTGGTGTACTGTTCCGTATTTCGCAACAACGGATTGATATTGTCGGGATCGTTAAATTCGCTGCCGACCAGCGAGAAATCGATATCGTAGGTTAACCCGCTTGGCGCGTATCCGGAGAGCAACGGCGCGCCGCGAAAATTGTCACTTTCCGATTCACCACCCGGTTGCACCACCCGCGTAACTGGATCAATCCGGCCGGGCGGCAACGAATAGCTGTGCGAATACTGGAAACCCAGGCTCGGTTCGTAAATGGCGTAGGACCCGGCGAGGTTAAATCCTGCAATCGCCGGATCAAAGCGCGCGATTTGAACATCGAAATTGTTCTGCAAGGCCATCGCAATCGCTTCTGGAAGGGAAATGGGGCGCACCACAATGTTGCTCCCCAGGATGGAAGTTGGCGGAACGTAGTTTGTCGCGTAGCCAGCCAGGGCGCCGTTCGTCACGCTCAATCCGCCGGCGACGAAGTTCGTGGCGGTGAGGTTAATGGCGTTCGTGCGCACCCCCACCTGCGGCGAAACCCCGGTGTTCGGCGCGTTATTGATCACGGGAGAATTGGTTTGAGCGATCACGCTCAATCCGGACACGACCGCGCCGGTCACCAAAATACGAAACGAAAGCATTGGCCGGGCAGATTGCATTTTTTCAAAAATCACGTCAAACACTCCTGAACTGGAAAACTTCTCCGCACTTCATTAAGACACCGCGGCACGCTTTAGATGGTTTCGAGCGCACAATTATTCGCGAATGTTTTCCAAAGTGTTGCCGCGCACTGGCGGTAACGTGGCTTTAGACACGGCGATACGGGTTTAAGTTTCACAAAATCACCTTACTGAGCGCTTACCTGCATTTTTGGGTGTGGTTGTGGTTGGCAATTTCCGCGCGCTCATTAAATTCGTCGCATGGTCAAGCAGGCCATGATTTTTGCCAGCATCATCTCGGCGACGCTCGTCGTCGGGATCATTGCGTATTCAGCGTTTCAACAGAAGAAACAGTTCACCCGCGTCCGCGCCGAACTCGATTCGCTCCAGCAATCTGCCCAACAAAGTTCCAACCAGGCCGCGCTCCTCCAGCAGGAACTCACCAACAGCCATTCCAAAATCGAGGCGCTCATCAAGGAAAAGGAGCAGGAACGCCAGAAACAGCAGGACATGGAGAATCAAATGCGCTCGGCCATGGAGAGCAAGGACGTCACGATCTCCGAACTTCAGGGCAAACTCACCGTCAACATTCTCGATCGCGTCCTGTTCGCTTCCGGAGAAGCCGAACTGAAACCCGAAGGCGAACAAGTGCTCGGCCAACTCGCCAGCGTTCTCACCCAGCACACCAACCGCCAGATCTACGTGATCGGCCACACCGATAACGTCCCGATCCGCGGCACCCTATACGGACGCATCGGCTCAAACTGGGACCTCTCCACTTCCCGCGCCGTCGCCGCCGTCCGTTACCTCACCGAAAAAGCCGGCGTCAACCCTGCCATGCTCGCCGCCGTCGGCTACGGTGAATACCACCCGATCGCCAGCAACGCCACCCCCGAAGGCCGCGCCAAAAACCGCCGCATCGCCATCGTCATCGTCCCCGAACATTTTAATCCGCTGGAAACCAAACCAAACTCCGCCCCCGCCTCAACGAACGAACCTCCTGCTATCGAAGACTAGTGACAACGGCGGAGCGCCAACTGGAACATCGCGATCGCACTTTCTTTTACATGATAGCTGCGAGCGCAATTGTTTGGCTCATTACCTTCGTATTCGCAGTCGGACTTGAGTACACTCCGTACGACACGAAAGACAGTTTTGGACGTCCGATGGGTTTCAATGATCAGTTCACGCTCGAGCACTACTCGATAGCAGTCAGTAACTTCCGACTGAGAGGTGCGTTCGATCGGGAGTATTGGTATCAGTGGACTCTCTTTGGAATGCATTTGCTTGGAGCGATTCTCTTGTGGGTTCGACCGCGAATGCGTTTGATGCTTCCCACATTCTTCGGCTTGCAGCTTCTGTTGTTCCCGCTGGCGATTCCGTGCGCTCTCGTTCTTCCCATCTATGTCGGAGGGCTTTTTACACTTTCTCTCGATCGTGAAGACTTCGTTGACATGCCATTCCTGAATATCGTTGTTCAGCCAACGTGGGGTCTCGTTTCCTTTGCCATCTTCTGTTTGCTATTTACTCGCACGCGAAGATCTGAAGCTGCAATTCATTAGCCTTTACTTGCGTGCGGTCCTGATTAAGAACGCTGTTATGCGCCTCGTCCAAATTGCTCTGTCTCTGTCGTTCGTAGCTAGCATTCTGTGCCATTCTGCTCGCGCGGCGGAGGCTAACTCAACGAATGCCGCATTGAAACGCGTCGCCGACGCCTACCTCACCAAGAAACCCGCGCCCGCTCTCTCCACCGGCGTCACTTACCAGGCCGCGCTCGAACTTCAAAAAGAATACGTCAGCCTCATTCAAAAACAGCTTGGCGAACGCGCCGGATACAAAGTCGGCATCGTCACCAAAGCTGGCCAGGAACGTCTCGGCATCGATCACCCCATCCGCGGCGTGCTCTTCAAGAAAATGCTTCTCACCAACAACGTGCAGGTCGCCACGAACTATGGCACTCGCCCAATCCTGGAGCCCGATCTCCTCGTCCGCGTCAAAGACGAAAAAATCAACGACGCCCGCACTCCGCAGGAAATCATGCAGCACCTCAGCGAAGTGATCTGCTTTATCGAACTCGCCGACGGCACCTTCGCCACCAACGCTCCCGTCGATGCCAGTGTCCTCACCGCCAGCAACGTCGGCGCGCGCGCGGGCGTTCTCGGTCAGTCGCGCAAAGTCGATGCGCAAAAATCGTTCTATGACGCCTGGTCGCAAATGTCGCTCGTGCTGAAAGACGGTGCCGGCAAAGAACTCTCCCGTACGAAAGCCGACGGCGTCATGGGACATCCCGTCCACGCGGTCCTCTGGCTCGTTCAAGACCTTAAGAAAGCCGGCGAAAAACTAAAAGCCGGCGACGTCATCAGCCTCGGCTCGCCATCGCCGCAAGTCATGCCAAAGAAGGGTGACAAATACGTCCTCACCTACGAAGGCCTTCCCGGCGGACCACTCACCGCGACCGTTTCCTTCAAGTAAATGCCTGCCATCCCAGGCACCAAGTTCAGTTCGGAACTCCAGGTCCGTCCGGACGACATCGACATGAACCACCACGTTCATGCCAGCAAGTATTTCGATTACGTCCTCGCCGCGCGTTACGACCAAATGGCGCGCTGCTACAAAATGTCCATGGAAGAATTCGCCGCGCTCGGCCTCGGCTGGTTCGTCCGCACCAGCCACATCGATTACAAACGCCCGCTGAAAATGGGCGACTCCTTCAACGTCACCACCTGGATCGACGACCTCTCCGAAGACACGGTCCGCGTCCAATTCCAAATCACCAAAAAACCCAACAACAAACTCTCCGCCGACGGCTACTGCCTCTATACCTTAGTCAGCCTCCAAACCGCCCGAGCCCACAAAATCCCTCCCGAAATCGCCGCCAAATACTCTATCTAATTGTAGGAGCCGACGTGAGGAGCTTCGCCCTACTCAAAAGCCAAGAAGGTTCCGTCGCTTTCCTCTGGCACCCTCGCCGACACCGGGCCTGCAGTAAACTCCCGCGACCATTGCGTGTTCCAATTTGCGCGCGGAGTGTAGTTGATCTCCCGCTGAAGAGCTTTTGGGATGCGATCAAACCATTCCACGTCGCGAAACTGAAAGCCAATCCGCCACTTCGCTTGCCGCGAAATGTATTCACGCCCTGCGAACACCTCGCCCGGCCAAATCATGTGATACGACAACCCAGTCCCGCACATCATCCCGATTCTCGGCTCCCACGCGCCACTGGGATCTCTATAAGTCTGCTCCAGAACCGCGTTCGTCTTGCCGTAGCCGCGAAAAATCGCCGGTGCCGTGCCACTATTCTTAACGCTCATCACCGCAAACACCGCATTCTCGTTCGTCTCAAAATGCGATAACGTCACCTCGATCTTGGGCTCTCCCCGCGCGGCACCAAACGCCGTCACCCCAACCACACACGCCAATCCCACCGCAAACAACCCCAAAATCAACTTCGTCCGCAAACTCAATCGCGTCCCAGCGTTCATATCAGATTAGACGCCTATTCCGAAATTTTGCTCCCAGGGTTTAACCTCCTATCTTTCCTCTCTGTGTCCTCTGTGTCCTCTGTGCCTCCGTGGTGGATTCGCGTTCTCGGTTCCAGCCACATTGACGCTCCCCCATCCCGCCTATACTTTCTCCCCATGATAGATGTGGCTGAAGAAATGGCCGCCGGAGTTGATCGCTTTCCCACTCGCGCGCAACGCACGCCCGAGCGTCTCGACACGCTTTCGCGCGAAATTCTCGACCTCAAGAAAAAGCTCAACGCCATCATTCTCGCGCACAATTATCAGGTCAAAGAAATCCAGGACGTCGCCGATTACGTCGGCGATTCGCTCGGCCTCGCCCAGCAAGCCGCCAAAACCAACGCCGACGTCATCGTCTTCTGCGGCGTGCATTTCATGGCCGAGACCGCCAAGATCATCAACCCCACCAAGACCGTCATCCTTCCGGACAAAGACGCCGGCTGCTCCCTCGAAGCGAGTTGCCCGCCCGAACGCCTCCGCGCGCTCCAGGCGACCAATCCAAATTTCTACACCATCGCTTACATCAATTGCAGCGCCGAAGTAAAAGCGCTCAGCGATGTCATTTGCACCAGCGGCAACGCCGTTAAAATCGTCAACGCCGCGCCCAAAGATCGCGACCTCCTCTTCGTTCCCGACGAAAATCTCGGCTCCTGGGTCATGGAACAAACCGGCCGCCCGATGACCCTCTGGCGCGGCTTCTGTTACGTGCACGTCGAGTGGACCCACAACACGCTCCTCCGCTTCCGCACGCAACATCCCGGCGCGCCCCTTGTCGCTCATCCCGAATGCACAAAGGCCGTCCGCATGCTCGCCGACGAAGTTTGCTCCACCGAAAAAATGGTGCACTACTGCAAGTCGCATCCCTCGAAAGTGTTCCTTATCGCCACCGAAGGCGGCATGCTCCATCGCCTCCGCAAAGAATGTCCTGGCAAAGAATTCGTCCCCGCGCCCACCGACAACTGCCGTTGCAACGAGTGCAAATTCATGAAGATGAATACGCTCGAAAAACTCTACGACTGCATGGTCGACCTTAAACCCGAACTCACGTTAAGCCCCGAACTCATCGAACGCGCCCGCCTCCCCCTCGACCGCATGCTCGAAATCTCCGCCCGCCCCTAACCGTAGCAGCCGACGTGAGGAGGCTCACTTCATTTTTCTGAACGACGCGATGAACAACGCGACTCGGTCCTTTCCATCGAATTAATCTCTTCTCTCTGCGTCCTCTGCGTAAAGAAACCGCGTTCTCATTACGCAGCTCGAAACTTCCTCTCGTTCAGTGTATCTTCCCCGCTCGATTAAATGCCGGTCACCGATCACATCCGCAACAAGCTCAGCACCGTCCCGCATCGCCCCGGCGTGTACTTGATGAAAGATCGCTTCGGTACCGTCATCTACGTCGGCAAAGCTCGCGACCTCCGCAAACGCGTCTCGCAATATTTCCATCCCTCCCGCCGCCAGGGTTGGGACCTCAAGTTTAACGCGCTCGTCGACGCCATTCACGACTTCGATGTCCACACCGTCCGCAGCGAGCCCGAATCGCTCCTGCTCGAAGGTCGCCTCATCAAGGAATTCCAGCCGCGCTACAACATTAGCTTTCGCGACGACAAGCGTTTCCTTCTCCTGAAGATCAACCTGAACGATCCGATCCCGCGCTTCACCCTCACGCGCCTCAAGCAGGATGATGGCGCGCGCTATTTCGGCCCGTTTGCCCATTCCGCCGCGCTCCGCAGCACTCTCACGATGATCCGCCGCAAATTCAGCCTGCGCGGATGCCGCCCGCTCACTCCCGGCGAAGCCGATTACAAACATTGCCTCTACGCGAATCTCAAATACTGCACCGCCCCGTGCATCGGCAACGTCAGCCGCGAAAACTATCTCCTTCAAGTGACGGCCGCCTGCGATTTCCTCGCCGGCCAGAGTGACGAACTCGAAGCGCAGCTCGAAGACGAAATGAAGAAAGCCGCCGCCGCGCTCGACTTCGAAAAAGCCGCTGGTCTGCGCGACGCCCTCGAAGACCTCCGCCGCACCATGAAGAAGACGGAGAAGTTCGAGCGCCTTCCCTACAAGCTCCCGCTCGCCATCAATCCAGATCGCGACCTGCTCGAACTCGCCCAAGCCCTCAACCTGCCCAAACCGCCCCTCCGCATCGAAGGTTTCGACATCTCCAACATCAGCGGCACGTTCGCTGTGTCTTCAATGGTCAGTTTCAAAAACGGCCGACCCGACCGCCAAAATTATCGCCGCTTCAAAATGAAAACCGTCACCGGCCAGGACGACTTCGCCTGCATGGCCGAAACCGTAAAGCGCCGCTACTCGCGCATGGTGCACGAAATCAATTCCTCCCCTGTAGGCGACGACGTAAGGAGTCGTTCCCCAGAATTGAAATCAAAATTCCCCCCCCAACAACACACCAGCGCCAAACTCACCGACATTCTCCCCGCCAACGGCGAAGCCAAACCCCTCCGCCGCGCCACCCGCGATCTCAACGAACTTGCCTCCACCGAGTTCCCGGACGACGCCACCGCCGAAATCGAAATCAATACGGAATCTTTGGATAACACTTCCGCTGAAACTCCAGCCTCGGCACGAGCTCCCCACCCGGCACCCATCGCCGCCAGCACACTAAACCCCAACTCCCCCGAGGCCCCTCTCGACCCCCTCGACAACTCCACAGAATCAGTCCCCCACGTCGAACCCGAATCCATTTCTCAGCCCCCCTCTGCGTCTTCCTCTGCGCTCTCTGCGTCCTCTGCGTTAAAATCCTCTTCCTTGGGCAAATGGTCCAATGTCCCCGACCTCATCCTCATCGATGGCGGCAAAGGCCAGCTCAACGCCGCCTGCGCCGAACTCGCTAAACTCGGCCTCTCCCACATCCCCATCATCGGCCTCGCCAAAGAATTCGAGGAAATCTATCGCCCCGGCGAAAGCGACCCCCTCCGCCTCGACCACAACACCGGCGCCCTCAAACTCCTCCAGCGCGTCCGCGACGAATCACACCGCTTCGCCAACACCTACAACGCCAAGCTCCGCCTCAAAAAAATCTCCGAAAGCATCCTCGACGAATTCCCCGGCATCGGCGAACGCCGCAAAGCCGCCCTCCTCAAAAAATTCGGCTCCATCCAACGCCTCCGCCTCGCCACCCTCGAACAAATCGCCGAAGTCCCCGGCTTCGGCGGCAAAGCCGCCGCCGAACTCAAAGCCTTCCTCGACGCCCGCCCCGGAAGCTGACGGTCGAGGTGAACGGCCGCTTCCGCGTTTCGCTCCTTCGAGCCTATTTGCCAATCTCTACTTGGAAGATCCGGCTACACCTTTTGCAACGCTTCTCCATCAATTCTCTCGCCGTTGCAGTGCTTTCAAGTAAGTTCGTCACATCATCATGTGGGCAGACCAACTGACACGTGGTGCAAACCCCCTCACTCCATTTATGCCGTTCAAGTTGGCAGATCCTGCATATGCACCCGTCCCAAAAGTGATTTCCATGCCTCACAAGGCCGCAGGTTCGGCAGCGGCAATGTTCCCAATTGTGCTCCGCATTGCGCATCTGCCCGCATCGTTGGCAGCGGCACCCTTCCCATCTGTGACCGAAGAGGCAAAGCAAGTTCATCTCTTTTGCCGTCTAGTCATATCGCTTTCCGTGGACACATCGTTTTCTTTGGGCCGCACCCAAACGATCGGCGCTTGCCGCGAAAATCTGGCCAGAATCACACCGTTCGTATCAACAAGGTTCACGTCCACAACATTCGAATGAAAAATGTCTTTTGGGCTCCGCGAACTCGCTTCAACACGCACGCCTACCTCACACTGGCCCTGTCCCGCGTTGACTGTAATTTTATCGTACGTCAGGTAACTGGCTGTCAGTGCATTATTCAGGTCTTGCATAGCTACGTTCACGCGCGCTTCTCCATTTAGCACCTTATAACGCACATTCACTAGCGCGCTCGACGCATTTTTCACTTTAACTTCCGTCACCTCTATTTCGTCCCGTTCTCCTAACTTCGACGGCTTCGTTCCATGACGCATCCGCCATTGGATCGGGATGCTTTGTTCGGCCAAATCATAGCGCATACCGGTGGCCGCATCTTGCAAATAGACCATCAATTTTTCAGTCATCGCTTGCGGCAGGCCAGTCACCGCCTCAGGCGGCTGGAACGCCAGTGTCATTACCGCAAAGCTTCGGCGAGTCGCGCCCGGGAGGAATGTCGGATGCGTGAAATAGTGCTTAACTTCCGGTCGCGCAGCGCTAATTGCCTCGATTCCGAATTGCGGTCGTTGCAACGAATCTCTGAGCTCAAATTCCACTCCAACGGTCACTTCATTGAGGTCCGAACTGCGGCTTAGGATTTCTATTGCCGTAACGATAGTTTGGCGATCAGATCGTAGCCCGCGCAGGGGCGGAAGGCCTGCAGCCGTTGAATCAGTACTGTTCCGCGGTCCCCAGGTGATTTCTCTAATGAAGGGAACGGACGAAAGAATTTCACGCCCGCTCTCGCTCAGAACATACAAGTGCAGGCGATCAGTCCCGAACGCACCTGGAACTTGCGCTTCTTCCTGGATATAACTTACTCGGAACGTTGTGATTCCTCTTCCGCTCGTTAGTTGAACGGGGTTTGACGCGAAAAACCTGGAACTCCCTCGCTGCCCTTGCTTCGTTACGGACGCCACCAAGTGTGTTGATCGGCCCGTTGCAACTTCGTTATGATAATCGACAGCAAAATCAGTCACCGTCCGCTCTTCATTCTGCTGGAGGATCCGCAGGTTGTAGAATCGCGTTTCCGGTTTTGGCATCGCGGCCGCTTGTTCCAGTGCGGCCGATGCGTCGCGGTAAAGTTCCTCCACACGCAACCGGGCGTTCGCCTCCTCTTTACGCGCTTGGGCCTCGGCTTTGGTTTTCTCCTCCGATAGTTGAAGTGCCTTCTCCGCTCGTTGCCACTGCCAAATCGTGCCGGCCAGTCCAAGAACCAAACTCGCCTGCAATAGCAAAACCAGCGTTGCCAATGCCGGTCTTCGCTGCGCCCAACGAACCATTCGACCAACCGCTCCCACGGGTCGCGCCAGGATCGGTCTGCGCTGCAAGTATCGGTCGAGTTCGTCGGCTACCTCCTTCGCCGTTTGATATCGCCTTCGCGGATCTTTCTCCAGGCACTTCAAGCAAACCGTCTCCAGATCACGCGCCACGTGCGGGTTTAATACTCGCGGCAGCGGCGGTTCGACGTTCAGCACCTGGTCGCAGACCATCTCGAGCGTTTCGCCTTGGAACGGAGCACGCCCTGTCAGCAGGTAGTAAAGAATACCGCCCAACCCAAAAACGTCGCTTGCGGGGCCAACCGATCCGTCTCGGCTACTCACCTGCTCAGGCGGCATAAAGTGAGGCGAACCAATTAGTTGGCCGGAAGCAGTTAAGCTTGAATCTTTCCCGATCTCGCGCGCCAACCCAAAATCAGCGACACGCGGCACATCCGTCGCAAGATCCACCAAAACATTCGACGGCTTTAGATCACGATGCAAAATACGGTTCTCATGCGCGTACTGGATAGCCCCTGCTATGCTCTTGACGTATCGCGCTGCGCGCTCATCGCTTATCGGTTGGCCGCCACTCAGCGTTGCGAGATTTGGGCCATCGATGAACTCGATGACCAAAAAGTGCTGCCCACCCTCGATTCCCACCTCGTGCACTTGAACTACGTTCGGATGTTGGAGCTTCCCGGCCGCACGCGCCTCCATCCGAAAACGCTGAATTGAATTGTCATCCTCTCCAGTGCAAGCGATAAATTTAACCGCTACGATTCTATCCAGCGATTTCTGGCGAGCTTTATAGACCACTCCCATTCCCCCGCGGCCAATCTCTTCCAACAGTTCGTACTCTGTTAACGAATCTCCAGCCCGGGGACTCTTCGAACGCGACACACTCGCGCCCAAAAAACCATCCGTTAACGAATGATGAGATCCCTGCATTAGTTTTGTTTTATATTACCTACATCATTGCTTCTCCCTGAATTTCTGTGAAGCTCAAAGCCACGCGCCCTTTCTGCGAACGTTGCCCACTTTGACCTTTCCAATCGTGCCTTCCTAGGTCATGATCCCTTTACGCCTGCGAAGGCGACCGTGGTTGACTAGAACCTCGCTGCTGTTCAGCGAATGTCTAATCACCCCCGAAAGCACAAGTGCGCACCACCGCGTACCTGCTCCGTCTCCTTCGCATGCGACTAACTCATGAAAACTGATCGCGCCACTCCGCGGAGCGCAGGCGGCTCGCCTGCTGCGTTCGGCGTCCCGCCGAACGCTTCCGTGCTGCCGCAACGCGAAAGCAGCTCCACCCCATTCCGTCAGAAAAGCTCCATTTATCGCCATTTATCGCCGGCGACCCTCACCAAACCCGCGACCACGTTTCGCGAAGCGAACATCTTTTCTAGGGAAACTCACTCGTGGCGGGCTGGGGCAGCCAATTTCCAGAAATTACCGGAATTTCTTATTATCACGTCGAAAAACCTTCGCGCGACAAACCCTTCGCAAGCACCTGCAACGACCTTTTGTGACCGCCCACTTCAGCAGGACCGCAGCGCCGAAAAACACGGTAGTCTACATAAAAACACACCCCTTCGCCCTTACGCGATACTAACTCTTCTCTGTAATCGCCCTTCGGCACCCCGAAAAACTTACGTAAGTTGTATCGCCTCTGGGAACCTCAATTCCGACCCTATTGTATCGCAGTTTTTTGCTCTGTATCGCCAATTTGAAATTTTTTGTAAGTCGATCAAGCAGGCCCCGAAAAATCCTCCATTCGACCTCCTGCTTTGTCGTCGCGCCACTGATCGTTCCCCTAAAATGGCGTGCTCTTCGCAGTGGTCATTCCTTGGCATTTGGAATTTGGTATTTGGTCATTCCCCGGGCACATTTTGCCGCTCGATGAACTCGACCGGGAACTCCCAAACGCTCCGCTGGATTCGCTTCAATCTTGCCGTCGTCATCTTCGGCCTGTTCATCAGCGGGGCGACCGCCATCCCGCTCGTTCCCGAAGCTGATTTTCTCCACAGGCTCGTAAACAAATACGATATCCTCGCCCCCGCCCGCGAATGGGTCCAAACCGTCTACGCCGCGATCCTCGATACCAACTCGCGCTACCATTTCATGTTCTACGGCACAGACTGGCTCGCCTTCGGCCACTTCGTCATCGCTATCGCGTTCATCGGGCCGCTGCGTGATCCCGTCCGCAACAAATGGGTCATCGATTTCGGCATCATCGCCTGTCTCCTCATCATTCCCTACGCCCTGATCTTCGGCGGAATCCGCGGCATCCCTCTCTGGTGGAGGCTCATCGATTGCGCGTTCGGGATTTTCGGCGTCATTCCACTCTGGTTCGCGCGCCGCGCCACCATCCAGCTCGAACGCTCAACCCCGGTCGCCACATGAAAAACGTCATCATCGTCGGCGGCGGTGCAGCCGGATTTTTCGCCGCGATCGCCTGTGCCGAAGCTGCGCCCCAAGCGCGCGTCAACATTCTCGAACGCGGCCCGGAATTTTTGCAAAAAGTCCGCATCTCCGGCGGCGGACGTTGCAACGTAACGCACCACTGCTTCGATCCGCGCGAACTCACGAAGCGCTACCCGCGCGGCGAACGCGAACTCATCAGCCCCTATCACCGCTTTCAAGCCGAAGACACCGT
The DNA here is from genome assembly GCA_036383895.1 of Verrucomicrobiia bacterium. GTDB lineage: Bacteria > Verrucomicrobiota > Verrucomicrobiia > Limisphaerales > SXQI01 > DASVNK01. The sequence continues at coordinate 28,849 of DASVNK010000033.1, forward strand.
CCGCTGGTTCGAATCCCGCGGCGTAAAACTCAAAGTCGAACCCGACGGTCGCATGTTCCCCACCACCGACCGCTCCCAAACCATTATCGATTGCCTACTCAACTCAGCCCGAAAAGCGGGCGTCCAACTCATCCCCAACTGCGCCGTCAATTCCGTCACCCGCAGCGGCACCGCCTTCGAGATCTCCACTTCCCGCAACGAAACTCTGCGCGCGGACAAGCTGATCCTCGCCATCGGCGGCGCTCGCACGCCAGCACTCGCCTCCCTCGCAACGTCCCTCGGTCACACCCTCGAACCGGGCGTTCCATCCCTCTTCACCTTCCACATCGAAGTCCCCTGGGTGAAACGCCTCGCCGGCCTCTCGGTGCCCGAAGCCGAAGCCTCCATCCCCACCACCCACCTCCGCGAACGCGGCCCTATCCTCTTCACTCATTGGGGACTCAGCGGCCCTTGCATCCTCCGCCTTTCCGCCTGGGGCGCCCGCGAACTCGCCGCGCTCGATTACAAATTCACTCTCCGCATCAACTGGCTTGGCCGCACCGAAGACCAACTCCGCAGCGCCCTCGACTCCCTGGCCCGCGCCAACCCCGCCAAACAAATCACCAACACTCCACTCGCTCCGCTACCCTCCCGCCTCTGGACCGAACTCCTCACCGTGGCCAAAATTCAACCGGACACCCGCTGGTCCTCACTCCCTCGCACCTCTCTCCAATCGCTTCTTCGCACCCTCACCGCCACCGAACTCCCCGTCTCCGGCAAATCGCTCAACAAGGACGAATTCGTCACGTGCGGCGGCGTGCGCCTCTCCGAAGTGAATTTCAAAACCATGGAAAGCAAACTCGTCCCCGGCCTCTACTTCGCCGGCGAACTCCTCGACATCGACGGCATCACCGGCGGCTTCAACTTCCAGGCCGCCTGGACGACCGGGTGGATCGCGGGGAACGCCATCGCGGAATCGCTCTAGATTTTTTCGGCCGCAGAAGTAAATAAATCCAGCGACCTGTGGATACGAATCTGATAGTGCGTTGCCCGACCTGCAAAAAAACGGGACCGTGGTTCAAAGACAACTACGGACCGTTCTGTTCGAAGCGTTGTAAGCTCGTCGATCTCGGAAAATGGTTCGGCGAAGAAAACAAGATCTCCGAACCCCTCAAGCCGGATCACTTCCGCGGATACGAAGACCTTCCGCCTGGCGAATATCTCGACAAACCGGAATCCGAATCTTAAGCCTCCGCGTGTGATGAGGTGTCACGCCAGTTCGCGCACCTTTAACCCCGACTTCCCCATCCCATTGAGCTGGGCGATATGTTTCTGGTCCAGCCGGATGATCTCGGTATTGCTTTCGTTCTGCGGGCCGCGCATGTCCCAAATCACCTGCTGGCAACGCACGCACGCATCCGCGAAGTCATACACGTTCATCTTGTAATCCAGCCTTCTCAGCGCGGAATCATACACGCTCCACTTCGCTTGCATCCCGATCACCGCATTCTGCTTGCTGTTCATCTCTCGTTCCACGAACGCGCTGATTACGTAGATCAACTCGAACTTGTCGTTCGGATGGAAAATCGCCACTTCCATCCCGAGCGAGCGCTGTGCTTCAATCACGTGGTCCCAGCAAGCCTGCAGTTGCTCGAGGTGAAACCTCAGGCGTTTCGCTGGCGTTTCGCCGAATGGCTTCAGCGTCTCGTATTTTTGCCGTGCAACCCAGAGGCGCAAAAACAATTGCAGCTTGCCGCGCACGTTCCGGTCGTCCGGGCCTAACATCTGTAAAGCTTCCATAAAACTTCTCGTAAAAATATGCGCACTCCTGGTCGTTATTATCCCACGCCTTCATAGCAACTTGCGCGCCTGTCTCATTCGTAAGAAGTAATTGCGGCTCAATTGAACCGCCCAAGACGAAATAATGACAAATCGAACCGGGATTTACCTCCTATTGCCAAATCTGCGAGCACTTCCCCAATCGCACTCCCAAATTTGAACCCATGCCCCGAACACGGGCTCGCCACGATCACCCGCTCGTCCCGCGGATGTTTATCAATGATGAAGTGCCCGTCCGGCGTGTTTGTATAAAGGCAAACCGTCCCCCGCAGAAACCGACCATTCCCCGCCGGAAGATACTTACCCAGAAGCGTCCGCATCGCCGCAATGTCGCCTTCGGTCACCTCACGTTTCACCCATGCCGCATCCGTAATCTCCCCCTGATGATGAAACGCCACCTTCAATCCACTCCCTAAATCCGGAAATCCATAAAACATTTTGTCCGGCTCATATTCCCAAAGATGAATCGGAAACCGCTCTGGCCCGAAAATCTCCTTCTCCAGCGTCTCGAACCAAAGCAACACCTGCCGCTCCACTTGCAACACCGCTCCAAGTTCCCGCACCAATTCCATCACCCATGGGCCCGCGCTGACAATGACGCGCCTTGCCAAATATTTACCCGTATCAGAACGAACCAGAATTCCTTCAGGCTTCGACTCACACCCAACCACCCGCTCATTCGTTCGAATCTCCGCGCCCAACTTCTTCGCCAACCTCAAATGCGCCGCAACGCATTTTTCCGGAAACAAAATACCGGCCCGCGGTTCCAACACTCCTACCATTTCATCTGCCGGATTTAATCCTGTATACCGCTTCCGAATCTCGGCGCTCCCGAGGACCTCATGCGGCAGCCGATGTTCGCGCGCACTTTGAATCGCTCCGTGCACCACCGTGCTCTCCCGATCCCCAATCATCAACCCGCCTGTCTTCACATAAAGCTGCTCCTCCGCTTCGCGCTCCAGCTCGGCCCAAAGATCATACGCGCGCTGCACCAGCGGCACGTAACTTGGATGCTCGAAGTACGCTTCCCGGATCACTCGCGTCTCGCCGCGGGATGATCCAAACGTATGGGGCGGCTCAAATCGATCCAGCCCCAACACCTTTACTCCCCGCCGTGCCAGACGATACACCGCCGCTGATCCCATGGCCCCCAAACCAACCACCACGACATCGTAAACCACTGTTTCGGCCGAGATCATTCTGCAGGGGGTATGCGCATCCATCTGGCAGTGGTCAACGAAGAACGAGTTGAGGATTCATCACATGGTTGAAGAAAACGAGGAAGTCTATAGGCCTCGAGAAGTCGAGCGTATCGCGCCTGTCGAACGGTTCCGCGTCTGGCGGAGGCGACTTGCTTTGGACTGGGAGGTGATTGGTATCTGTGTTCGTTTACGTAAAATGGCTATTAGTTAGTATTCTTCTCGAGCATTTCCTCGAGGAGCTCGAAGATTGCCCCGACCGTTTTCGCTATTTCGGCCTGGTGGTCGGGAATGGTGAGGTGGAATTTTTCTTCGAGGGCCATCACGATTTGGATTTCATCGAGTGAGTCGGCGCCAAGGTCTTCTTTAAGTTGGGCATCGTGACTGAGTTGATCGCGGTGGATTTCGAGTTGGTCGAGGAGAATTTGATAGACGGCTTCTTTGTCCGATTCGGTCAGTGTGTCGTTCATACCTAGTTGGAACAGTAACGCGGAGAATTGAATCGAGTAGTCATCTTATCGTGCGTTGCTGTACTATCTAGTCATGTATGAAAAGCTGTTTGCGGAGGGCGGATTATCGCTGGACCGCTTGCGGGTATTGGTGGAGGTGGCCGCGGCGGGTAGTATTACCAAGGCTGCGCCGGGGGATGCCGTGCGGCAGAGTCAATACAGCCGGCAGCTTCGGGAGTTGGAGGATTTCTTTCGGGTGAAGCTGGTGGAGCGCGTTGGGAAGGGGCTGCAACTCACGGGAAACGGGAAGGAACTGGCGCGGATTTCGCGGTTTTTTCTGCGGGGACTCTCGAATTTTCAGCGCGGTTGTCTGTCGGAGGAGCAGACGTTCCGCATCGGGGCGAGCGCGACGATGAACCAGAAATTTCTAGCGCGAGCAGTGGTGAGCGAGCCGGAGTTGGCGAGGCATCGGTTTGTGTTTGAGACGGTGAGTGATGATGAGGTTGAGAGGCGCTTGCACGATTTGACTTTGGATTTCGGAATTGTGAGTCGGCGGGAATTGAGTCGGCCGTTGCAATTGGGTGAGTTTGGAAAAACGGGAATGGCGCTGTTTGTCTCGAGGCAATTGGCTGGGTCGCGGAAAAGTGCGGCGAAGTTGGTGAAGGATGGAAGGGCGCGAATCATTTTGGCGGTGGGAGAGATGGGAGGACCGGGAAGTATGGGAATGAATGTGTTCGAAAATGCGGAGCCGCAATTGGTGTGTGAGAGTTTCCTGAGTGCGGCGGAGGTGTTGCGAAGTGGACGGGTTGCAGCGGTGTTGCCGGATTTTGTCGGTGCGGAGATTAAGGACTGCTGGAGAATTGAGGCGAGCGCTGGTAAAGCTTCGATGCGGTTTGCGCTGGCGTGGAATCCGCGGTTGTTGCGGCTGAATCCGCATGTGGTGCGGACGCGGGACGCGCTACTGAAAGCATTGAAGACCACTTTTCGAGAACGGGCGGAATGAGGTTAGGTAGCTCGCACCGCGTTTCGGGGTTACGATAGAGCCGGGGAAGGGAGTTCTGTTGAGGATGTATAAAGAAGAAGCGATCGAGAACCACGCAATCATAGGGGACCTGAACACGGTGGCGCTGGTCGCACTGAATGGTTCGATCGATTTCATGTGTTTTCCCCGGTTTGACTCACCCAGCATCTTCGCGGCGCTGTTGGATCCGGAGAAAGGCGGGCATTTTTCAATCGCGCCAGAGTTGAACAACGCGCGGCACAAACAAATTTATTTGCCGGATTCAAATATTCTGCTGACGCGGTTTTTGTCCGTGGACGGGGTGGTGGAGATTTCGGATTTCATGCCGGTGGAGCAAGGGGCAGGGGCGCACAACCTGGTGCGTCGCGTTAAATGCGTGCGTGGGGAGGCAAACATTCGAATGGTGTGCGCACCGCGATTCGACTACGGACGCGCGAAGCATCGGCTTGAACGAAATAGCAACGATGTCATTTTCATTTCAGAGGGAGAGGACGGCACACAACTTCGACTGCGCAGTGCGGTGCCTTTGGAAATCGAGAACGGCGATGTGGTGGCCACGTTTCGTTTGAAGGCGACGGAGTTTGCGTGGTTTATATTAGAGAGCACGGATGCGCCTGTGGTACCTGACCCGGAGCGTTACGTTTCGGAGAGCTTCAAGCAGACGCTGAATTACTGGCGCGATTGGATCGGCCGGTGCCGTTATCACGGGCGCTGGCGCGAGATGGTGCATCGTTCTGCATTGACGTTGAAGCTGCTGGTCTCGCAGCCGCACGGTTCGCTGGTTGCAGCGCCAACGTTCGGGTTGCCGGAAGTGATCGGGGGAGTGCGCAATTGGGATTATCGTTACACCTGGATTCGGGACGCTTCGTTCACGATCTATGCACTGATGCGGCTCGGTTACATGGATGAAGCGCGCGCGTTCAACCGCTGGATCGAACAACGGTGCGCAGAACTGAATCCGGACGGTTCGCTGCAAATTATGTACGGCGTTGATGGCCGTCACAAATTGACGGAGAGCGAACTCACGAACCTGCGCGGGTATCGCGATTCACGACCCGTGCGAATTGGAAACGGCGCGTACGATCAATTGCAGTTGGACATTTACGGCGAGTTGATGGACTCGGTCTATCTCTTTGATAAATGGGGCGAGGCGATTGGGCACGATCTTTGGAGCAACCTTGTTCGGTTGATCGAATGGGTGTGCGAACATTGGAGGCTGCCGGATGAAGGAATTTGGGAGGTGCGCGGCGGCCGGCAGGAATTCTTGTATTCGCGAGTGATGTGCTGGGTGGCGATCGATCGCGGGATTCGCATCGCGCGAAAACGTTCATTTCCTGCACCGCTTGTAAGATGGATCGAAATGCGCGACGCGATTTACGCTGACGTCTTCGCGCAGTTCTGGAGTGAGAAGAAACAATCGTTCGTGCAGCACAAAGGATCGGAAACCGTGGACGCCTCGTGCCTGCTAATGCCGCTGGTGAAGTTCATCTCGCCGACGGACCGGCGTTGGCTGTCAACCTTGCAGGCGGTGGAGCGTGAGTTGGTGGAAGATTCGATGGTTCACCGTTACCGCATTGGACGCGCGGCTGCGGATGGGCTTCCTGGCCAGGAAGGCACCTTCTCGATGTGCACGTTTTGGTATGCCGAGTGCCTCGCGCGATCCGGTGATCCCGCCCAGGGCCGATTCATTTTCGAGAAGATGCTCGGCTACGCAAACCACGTTGGCCTGTATGCAGAGGAACTTGGACCCGAAGGCGAACACCTCGGCAACTTCCCGCAAGCCTTCACGCACCTCGGGTTGATCAGCGCCGCGCACGCGCTGGATCGCGCTTTGAAAGAACAAGGGTGCTAGCTGAGGTAAGACGAGAACGGCACCTCCGCCTTTCAGCTTGGTGTCATCCGGAAAGCGTCTATATTACTCGTGTGAGCGCTGCGGAGGTCATCGAGCAGATCAAACGACTGCCGCCAGAAGAGCGGAAGGCCGTCCGGGAATTTCTTTCTACTGACGAACAGTCGAGCCGCAACAGCACTGGGGTTGAGCATATTGACCGCAAGGACCTCGAGCGGACTGCGCGAGAAATCTTCGAAGAGCACGCGCCACTTTTCCGCAAACTCGCGCAGTAGCTATGCGGTTCCTATCCGTGGAGGATGTGGAGTTCCTTCATCAGCTTTCGATTCAAGAGTTTGGTGGAACACTCGGCGTTCGCGATCGAAGCGGACTCGAGTCGGCGGTTTTTCATCCGCAAAACGTTGCTCTCTACGGAAGAGGCGACGTTTTCGATATAGCGGCAGCATACGCCTACCATATTGTCCAGGCGCAGTGCTTCCTCGATGGAAACAAAAGGACCGCGGCTGCGGCGGCACTGAACTTTCTTGCCAACAATGGCATTGAATTCCGGATTGAGGATGAACGCTTTTACGAGTTGATGATCGGCATCGCGGACAAGCGCTTTACGAAAGACGATATTGCGAATTATCTCCGACATTGCAGTCGGGAGAAATAAAAAGGCCTGCGTTTCCGCAGGCCTTTTTGAATTTAGATAATGGAGATCGCCTACGCTTTAGCAGCCATTTCGCGGTCGCGTTCTTCCATCGCGGCGCGGCGTGAGAGTTTCACGCGGCCTTTTTCATCGATGCCGATGCATTTGACCCAGATCTCGTCGTTCATTTTGACGATGTCATCGACCTGCTTCACGCGGAAGTTCGCGAGTTCGCTGATGTGCACGAGGCCTTCCTTGCCTGGCATGACTTCGACGAAGCAGCCGAATTCCTTGATGCTGACCACGCGACCGCGATAGATCTTGTCGATCTCGATTTCGCCAGTCGAACCCTGGATCGCCTGGCGGGCGATTTCCATGCCTTCGGGCGAGACAGAGTAGATGTGCACTGTGCCATCATCCTCGATGTTGATTTCGCAACCGGACTCTTCGACGATCTTCTTGATGTTCTTGCCACCAGGCCCGATGAGCGCGCCGATCTTCTCCGGATTGATCTTGAGCGTCTGAATGCGCGGTGCGTATTTGCTGAGCTCAGTGCGGGGTGCGCTGATGACTTTGTTCATCTCCGCGAGCACATGGAGACGAGCGCGGCGCGCCTTCTCAATGGCTTCGGCCATGATCTTGTAAGGAATGCCGCGCAGCTTCAGGTCGAGCTGGAAGCCTGTGAGACCCTGCTCGGTACCCGCGAGTTTGCAATCCATGTCGCAGAACGCGTCTTCCCAACCGATGATGTCGGTGAGCAAGTGATACTCGGTAATCTTGTTGTTACTGTCTGTCTTGGAGCAGATGCCGACTGAAATCCCAGCGACCGGCTTCTTTAACGGTACGCCAGCATCCATCAACGCGAGGCTGCCGCCGCAAACCGAAGCCATCGAAGTCGAACCATTCGACTCCATGATTTCGCACGTGAGGCGGATCGCATATGGAAATTCCTTCAACGGCACCATCGGCGCGATGGAGCGTTCCGCGAGCGCGCCGTGGCCGATTTCGCGGCGGCCAGGTCCGCTAATACGGCCCGTTTCGCCGACGGAATAATTTGGGAAGTTGTAATGCAGGGTGAATCGCTTCTCGCTCGCGCCGCCGGTGTAGGAATCAAATTCCTGCGCTTCTTCCGTCGTGCCGAGCGTCGCTATGACGAGCGCCTGGGTTTCACCGCGGCTGAACAGCGCCGAACCGTGGACGCGCGGCAGAACGCCGACTTCGCTGCTGATTGGGCGAACCGTGTCGAAATCGCGACCGTCAAGGCGCTTGCCTTCTTCCATGATCAGCTTACGAACCGCTTCCTTCTGGATGTAGTAAAAAGCGTCCTTCAGCACGAATTCCGTGACCTTCTCCGCGCCAAATTTCTCGACGAGTTTCTTGCCCACTTCAGTGGTGATCGCTTTGACGGCTGCTTCACGCGCCATTTTGCCGGGCGTAAGCAGCGCTGGAACCATCCGTTGGCCAGCAAGTGCTTTGGCTTCCTGAAGAATTTCGTCAGGAACGATGTTCAACGTGATCTGGCGCTTTTGCTTGCCTACTTTGGCGGCGAGGTCTTTCTGCGCTTTGATGATCGGAACGCACGCTTCCTGTGCGAACTTCAGCGCTGCATTGAAATCATCTTCGGTGATTTCATTCGCGGAGCCTTCATACATCACCACGTCAGTCGCGTTGCCGACGTAAATTAAGTCCAGGTCACTCTCCGCCATCTCGGAATGAGTCGGGTTCGCGATGAACTTGCCGTTCACTCGACCGACGCGCACTGCGCCGAGCGGACCATCCCACGGAATATCGCTCACGGTCAGTGCCGCGGAAGCGCCGATGATGCCGATGATGTCCGGATCATTCTCGCCGTCCGCGCTGAGCAGGATGCTTTGCACCTGCACCTCGTTGTACCAACCCCGCGGAAAGAGTGGACGAAGCGGCCGGTCAATTAACCGGCTGGTAAGAATTTCTTTTTCCGTTGGGCGCCCTTCGCGCTTGAAGTAACCGCCCGGAAATTTTCCGGCTGCGGCGGCTTTCTCCCGATAATCTACGGTGAGCGGGAAAAAATCCTGCCCCGGTTTAGCATTCGTGGCTGCGACCGCCGCCACGAGAATGGATGTTTCGCCTAATTGAACTGTAACCGCGCCGTCGGCCTGCTTGGCCATCTTGCCGGTTTCAATCGTGATAGAGCCTGTTCCAACCTGGAACGTAATCTTTTCTGGCATATTTCCAATGAACATTGCTCATTGGCCCAGAGGAACTTCAGTGAGCACCTTCGATCGAGAGTGATGTCAGGTACTGATTGAAATTTCCCAGTGCCAACGAGTCTTTGTTTAACTGATGTTAATCACGCGACTTTAAAAAGGCCCTCAAACCGGTTCGCGTACCTCCCGTTCGATGCTCCAGTGGCCCGTTTGCCTAAAAGAGCAGGGGCGCTCACCAATGAGCCCCCTGGCCATACAAAAATAATTTAACTACTTGCGAAGCTTGAGCTTGCGAGTGACGGCGACGTAGCGCTTGGAATCGGTCTTGTTCAGATAATCCAGCAAGCGGCGGCGTTGGCCGACCATCTGGAGCAGGCCACGGCGGGAGCTGTGGTCTTTATTGTTCTGTTGCAAATGCTCAGTGAGGTGGTTGATCCGCTGTGTGAGCAAAGCAATCTGAACATCGGCGCTGCCCGTATCGCGCTCGTGCACCCGAAAAGTTTCGATTGTTTTGTCCTTCGTTTCCATACTGTCCGTTTTCAAAGATAAAAGAATCCGGTTAAACTACGTATCCCGCGTGTAATGTAAAGAAATAACACCGGGCCTGAGGGATGCTCAGGAATAAGCGGCCCGTGTAAGACTCGTTTACTGCCCGCCAGAATAACTAAAACACGCCCGAGCGCAAACCAAAATTGCAGCTCCAACTAGATCGATTCTCCCCCTTCAACCTTACGATCCCCAACCTTGGGAAATAATCGCTCGTGTTTCCTGAAGAGCTCCTCCGCCGTTTTTTGCTCGAGTTCATTCTTGTCGACCTCCGCGACTGGCGGATGGAGATGTTTCAGAAGGTTATCGTATTTCGAAAATATTTCGTCCTCGGCTAGGCGGACAGCGGCATCATCAACGCTGCTATCAAAGGATCGTCGGGTGCCTAAGTATTCCCGCACTACCTGTTTATCCTCCACAGGCAAGCGATTGAAATGCTCAATGATTTCCGCAGCATTCATCCGCTAATATAGACTCGTTCTGGCCAAAACAAGCTGCGAAACCCCTGAATTCCCGCCCCTGACCGGCAATCTCAGGGTTTACGAGCATTGCTTGTGGGAATTAGAAGGCCAACTTGAAGTTCCTAAGGGAAAGGAAATCGAAATGAGAATGAAATCGAACATTAAATCAGGAATCCGTCTTCCACACCTTCTGGCTATCGCTGCGATCACCATCGCTCCTCTCGCTATTAGTGCGGACGACTCGGAAACATCATCGAAATCAAAGTCAGCTTCGTCTTCCGCGACGGACAAAGGATCGGTCCTCCAAAATGCGGCCAAGGTGAACCTCGCGACCATCAAGTTCTCGGAACTGGCGCAACAAAAAGCGCAGAGCCCTGAACTGAAGCAGTACGCTCAGCAAGTGGCGCAGGACCATAAGAAGGCCCAACAGGACCTCGAACGCATCGCCCAGAAGCATAATGTGACGCTAGCGACTTCAGTTGATGAAAAATGCCAGGAGGCTATTTCAAAACTGGAAGCGCTGAATGGGGCGGAATTCGATAAAGAATACGCCCGGGGCTCCATCGAAGGTCATGCCATGGCCGTCGCCCACTTGCAGCAGGCTTCCGCCGGCGCGCAAGACACCGACATTCGCCAATACACCCAGCAGTTGCTCGCGAAAGTTAAGGAACATCAACGCAAAGCGCGCACGATGGCCATGAGCGTCGGGCTGGATCAAAGCACCATCACCTCGATCGAAAGCAAAGCGCAGAGTGGAGTAGGCGGCGCGGCTTCTTCCGCCACCGGTTCCAGTGATTCGTCCAGCAGCAGCGATCCTTCGAGCAGCAAGAAAGCGGACTCGACTTTGCCCGACCAATCGAACAAATCGACGCAGCCGGAGAAATAAATTCCATTTACGGAGTTGATTGTAGATGCGAAGGCCTGCGGAAGCGGGCCTTTTTGCCATAATCCACAATTCCTTCCTCCAACCGCTTTAGCGGCTTGCTGCGGACACTCTCGCGGCCGCTTCGAATGAAATAGGTTCGGTTTTTCGAGCCAGATTTCGGATTCAGATCGCGCGTTCTCTTCGCCTGGCGCAAAATATCTTTTCACCGCCACACTCCAGTAAACTCGATTGTCAACCTCGCGCAGTTGAAAACATAGATTTCCTTTGCCCCTCTCCCCTTCCTGAACCATTCTTTTCTTATGGGAATGAGACGAGATGCCCGCGAACGTGCGGTGCAGTTTTTGTTTCAGTACGACCTGAACAAGCCCGAGAATCTCGAGCAGAGCCTCAATCAGTTTTGGGATTCGCAACGGGCTGCAGTGATCGCTGAAGACAAAGCCCGCGCGCGCTGGGGTGAGACGATGGAACTGCCGCCGCCGACGACAGAGGAGGCCGCCATGCGTCTTTTCGCCGAGCCACTCATTCGCGGCACACTCGAGAAGTTGACCGAGATCGACGGCAAGATCCAGCACCACGCGACGAACTGGGATTTGAACCGCATGGCTGTCGTGGATCGTAATGTTCTGCGCCTCGCCATTTACGAGATGCTTTACCGTGAAGACATTCCCCCGGTTGTCAGCATCAACGAAGCAGTGGATATTGCTAAGAAGTTCTCCACCGACGAGAGCGGGCGTTTTGTGAATGGCATCCTGGACAAAGTGAAGGGTGATTTGATGCGCCCCGCACGGATCGTGAAGAATTAAAGGCAAACGTTTCGAAGTGTTTACTGACCTGCATTTACATACAACTTTCTCGGACGGCACCTACTCGCCGGAGGAACTCGCGGCCGAGGCCAAACGCTTCGGTCTAGTCGCCGTCGCGCTGACCGACCACGACACTGTGGAAGGTTGCGTGCGCATGAGGGCGGCCTGCGAATCCGCGGAGATCGAATTCATTCCCGCGACCGAACTCACCTGCGAAGTCGGCCGTGTCGAGTTGCATATGCTCGGCTACTATCTCGACACGTCCCACCCGCGCCTGCTCCTGCAAATGGCCCGCTTCCAAAAAGGACGGCACGAACGAATCAAGGAAATCGTCGCCCGCCTTCAGAAACTCCAAGTGCCGTTGCGCGAGGAAGACGTCTTTGCTCTCGCAAACTGCAAATCTCCTGGTCGCCCGCACGTTGCTCGCGCGCTCATCCAACGCAAGGTTTGCGCGACGCTCGACGAAGCCTTCGAACGCTTCCTGAAAAAGAATCGTCCGGGCTGGGTTCCAAAGGAAAAAATCACCGCGAAGGAAGCTCTCGATCTAATTCACGAAGCCGGCGGGCTCGCGGTTGTTGCGCATCCGGGATTGGCGCGCACCGAAGAGGTTTTGCCTGAACTGATCGAAACGGGAATCGACGGAATCGAATGTTTTCACACGAAACATTCCCCCTCCGCTTCGGAGTATTACGTCTCCCTCGCCGAGAAACATAACCTGCTGATCACCGGCGGTTCCGATTGCCACGGCATGAACAAAGGCAAGCCGCTCATCGGCTCGATTAAATTGCCCTACGAATATGTTCGGCAATTGAAGTCCCGGTTGCGCGAAGGTCATCCCGCGAAAAACGGGCGTGCCGCGCACCACGCCTCCCACTAGAGTCTTCCGCGCATGGGTTTATTCGACAAGTTCCGGGACGGATTTAAAAAAACTCAGGACAAGCTGGTCCACGAGATCAAGCGCATCGTCACATTCTCGCCCCGTCTCACCGAAGCCACGCTCGAAGAACTAGAAATGGCACTCATCGGCGCTGACTTCGGCACCGAGATGTCCGCGCAAATTGTCGAATCGGTCCGTAAGGCTTACGAAACACAGGGTAGCAGTGGCGGCCTCGATGTGTTTGCCGTCGCTCGGACGGAACTCGCCAAATCTCTCACCAGCAGCGATTCCGAACTGAAACGAAATCCTGATGGCATCACGGTCGTTAGCGTCGTCGGCGTGAACGGTACCGGCAAAACAACCACCTGCGCCAAACTCGCTCATTACACCACGTTGCAGGGGAACAAAGCGATTCTTGGCGCGTGCGACACTTTCCGCGCCGCCGCCATCGAGCAACTTAAACTTTGGGGCAGTCGCCTGAACGTTCCCGTTATCGCCAGCGCTTACGGCGCCGATGCTGCAGCCGTCGCGCATGACGCAGTCAGCGCCGCACTTGCTCGCAAGTCTGATTTCCTTTTCATCGATACCGCCGGACGCCTCCACACGAAAAGCAACTTGATGCAGGAACTGCAGAAGCTTCATCGGGTCATCGGTAAGCAAATGCCGGGCGCGCCGCACGAAGTCCTCCTCGTGCTCGACGCTACCACCGGCATGAACGCCCTCAATCAGGCGCGCGAGTTCCACAAAGCCGTCACACTCACCGGCCTCGTTATCACCAAACTCGATGGCACCAGCAAAGGCGGCATGGTGGCAGCGATCGGCCGCGAACTAAACATTCCGGTAAAATTCGTCGGCCTCGGCGAGCAAGCGGACGATCTCCAACCATTCGATCCCGAAAACTTCGCCGCCGCCCTCTTCCCGGAATCCGAAACCACCGCCGCTTAAATGCGCGCACGGGGCGAAACATTCTCCGCCGCAGTCGAAGAGTTCATGCGTCGCGCCTTGCGCCTGGCACAACGTGCTTACGGCGGCACCTCTCCCAATCCAATGGTCGGCGCTGTGATCGTGCGCAATGGTAAAATCCTCGGCGAAGGATTCCACAAACGCGCCGGCGAACCACACGCCGAAGTAAACGCGCTTAACGCCGCGCGCCGCGCACGTCACGATCTTCGCGGCGCAACCATCTACGTCACTCTCGAACCCTGTTGCACCTTCGGACGCACGCCGCCCTGCACCTCCGCACTGATCGAGAGCGGCATCGCTCGCGTGGTCGTCGCCGCAAGCGATCCAAATCCCAGGCACGCCGGGCGCGGTTCAGAACTCCTGCGGAAAAGCGGAATCGAGGTTGAATCTGGCCTTCTCGCTGCCGAATCGATGCGCCTCAACGAAGCATTCAACCACTGGATCGTTCACCGTCGCCCCTTCGTCATCTGCAAATGCGCCATGAGCCTCGATGGCAAGATTGCCACCAACTCAGGCGACTCAAAATGGATCACCGGTGAAAAAGCTCGCGCTTACGGGATGCGCCTCCGTCTCAGCGCTGATGCCATTGTCGCGGGTGTAAACACAATTCTCCGCGACGACCCTTCCTTAACGCTCCGCGCCGCCCGCGGCGTGAAGATTCCGTCCTGGAAAAATCTCCAACGCATCGTTCTCGACCCAGGCGGCCGAATCCCCGAGAGCGCGCGCATCTTGAACGACGATCACGCCTCCAGCACCACTATCGTCCTCACTACGAAAGCGTCGCCGAAGAAAATCTCCGCGCTCGAAAAAAAAGCGAACGTCATTATTGCGCCGAGTTCCCGCGCCGAAATCAACCTTCGTTGGCTCCTGAAAAAACTTGGAGACGGAGGCATCACTTCCCTCCTCATTGAAGGCGGCGGCGAAACACACTACAACTTCCTGCAACAAGGTCTCGTGAATCGCGTCCATTTCCACTATGCTCCGCTCGTGATTACCGGGCGCGACGCTCCGAAGTCAGTCGGCGGTGACAACACCCTCCGCTCCGGCCGGGGCCTCAAGTTGGACAACGTCGAATGGAGCAAAGTCGGCGAAGATCTCCTCTGCACTGCGTTGGTTCGTAAGTAATATGTTCACCGGAATTGTCGAAGAAGCTGGCACAGTTCAAAGCATTCAGGAAAGCCCCACCGGAATCCGGCTTCAAGTCGCCGCTCGGGTCTGCGGTGAAGATGCCCGCCTCGGCGATAGTATCGCAGTGAATGGTTGTTGCCTCACCGTGGTCGACATAGCTGAGTCGAACGCAAAGCTACTCACCTTCGACCTGCTTCGCGAAACATGGAACCGCACCAACTTCAGTGCGCTTCGAAACCGTTCCGCCGTAAATCTCGAGCGCGCTCTCCCTGCCAATGGCCGCCTCCACGGCCATTTTGTCACGGGACATATCGACGAAACAGGCACCGTAGACATCTTCGAAAAGCGCGGCGCGGATTGGTACCTGCGTGTGAAAACGTCTCCCGATCTTCTCCGCTACATCGTGTTCAAAGGCTCCATCGCCATCGACGGAATCAGCCTCACCATCGCCGAAGTCACCGCGGAACACTTCGCAGTCTGGATCATTCCCCACACCTACGAAGTTACCGCGCTTCGCGAACGCAAACCCGGCGACCTGGTCAACCTCGAAGCCGACCTCCTCGCCAAATACGTCGCCAAGCTTACTCCAGCATAGACGCTGGCAGCTTGTCCTTTCGGCGGAACTCCTCGAGCGTTTCCGGCGGAATGGCCCGATCCAACACTCGCGACAGGTACAACAAATGTTCCTGATCCTGCGGGAACGCAAAACCGATCTGCAGAAACTTCAGGGCCGCCTCGTAATCTCCGGCGCCAATCGCACACCGCGCAATGAACGCGGAGTAATACGAGGGTTTAAAATCCCGCGGTGTCAGTAGCGCTTTGCCTGCCATCGCGGTCAACACGTCGTAAATCTTAAACGCCGGCTCCCGCCAGTTCGCCAGGTCACGCAGAATTTTCGATTCTTCCCGCAGGCACTCCACAAATTCGGGCGTCGCATTCGTGCTGACCGACGGCTGCTCCGGATAGCTCGTCGGGTTTCGGAATATCACATGCACCATCGGATCGATCCGATTTAATCCGCCCGACGCTTTGTTCTGCACCGCGCCTAAATAAACACGCATGTCGTAATTACAACTGCCGAACGTAAACGCATTTATTAATAAATGCTCCGGCAACGCTCGCAGCACAGCGATCTTGTCGCGTGAGGCCAGCGGAAACTGCAGCGTCCGTTCATCAAAGCCATTTAGCACCCCCGATTCTTGTCCCATGAAAAATGCCGCCGGCGCAGCGTATTCCAGGATCGGCAGATCGTCGGTTTGGATCGGCCCGTCGCCCGCAATCGCAAAACCGGTTTCTTGCGCCGCCATCTGTCTCGCCCAAAGCGTCAGTCCGGTGGTAATATTCAATTTCGCCAGGTCCTCGCGCACCTGCGGCCGTTCGAATATCTTTTGGTATTCCGCAGGCTTTGATTTCCACGGCTTGTTCGATCCCAACATTACCAGGTCGCCCTCTTGCGTGTCCCAAACTTCCATGTAGGGAAACGTCGCGGCGAACGTGCGCAGCACCAGCATCACAATGTAATCATTCATCTCGTACATGTGGAACCACTGCGCCACGATTCCCCCGTCCGTCAGCTTCGATGCGCATAAATCGTAATACTCCTTGCTGAAAACACTGCCGATTCCCACCACCCACGGATTCGACGGCTCATTGATAATGATATCGTATTTCTGGTCGCTCAACTTCAGCACCGCGCGCGCGTCATCATTACGAATCACCGTCCGCGAATTCGTTAACACTCCCCGATTCCACTTCTCGAAATGCACGCCCGCCTCCAGCACCGGCTTGCAATTCTCCGCGATCATCAGCTTCTCGATTGGATGCCCCAGCAACGCACCTCCTGTGATCCCACTGCCGAACCCGAGCACGAAGACGTTCTTCGCATCCGGTTTCGCGGCCATCGGCAAATGCGCGAGCAAATACTGTGTCGCCAAATCTCCTTCCGAAGATGCATCGGTCTTTCCGTTGATGCGCAGGACCACTTGCCCGGGTGTTTGGCCAGCCGGTGTCCGCAACTGTTCCACTGCCACCGTCGCATCTGGCGAATCTTTGTAGTAATGAATGATCGTGTCAGCCTTGCGTCCCGCCCAGTATTTCTCCGTTAAAAAAGTATTCCGTAGCCGAAACACTCCCGAACCCATCACGTGCCGCCAATTCTCCCCCGTCGAGACCACCGTCAGGAATGAAACCCCCAACAAAATAATCGCGCCCGTTGCCGCGGACCGCTCGCCCCGCTTCAGCGCCAAATACACCGTCACTCCCATCAGTAAAAATGCCAGGATCGCAAAGGCCGGCCGCAGTCCGAACAGCGGCATCAAAATAAATCCCGTGATCAGCACTCCAACAACCGCCCCGATCGTGTTCGCTGTCAGCAACCGTCCTACCTGTTCGCCCAGCGCCATTGAGTTGCCTTGCAAAAAGCGAATCGAGAGCGGCACCACTGACCCTAGGCACGCCGCCGGCAAACCCAGAACAAAAAACGCAAACACCGCGATCGAGATCTGATACCAGTAATACCCCACTGGATTCGCGCTCAGCCCGTATCGCGCCTGCGAATAGAAAATCGTCAGCCTCTCAATCCCCACCACATTCAGCACCACCATCGTCCCCGCCACCAACAGCAGCAGATAAATTGTGTTCATCCCGTAGCGCCGCGCCGCCTGCGAAGAAGAAATGATCAAGCTCCCCAGCCCGATCCCGAAAATAAAACTCATCAACACCAGCGCAAAAGCCTGCAGCGAACCCCCCACGATCAACGCCAGCGAACGTGCCGACAACACTTCCAGCCCCATCGAAACACCCCCCGTCAACGCCACCAAAAGCGCAAACCACCGCGCGCTCTGCGGTGGCGCTATTGTAGGATCTGTGACCACCACTGCCGGTGCGGGCGGCACAGGCTTCACGTCCCCCTGCTCGATTTTCCCCATGAATCCCGCCACTAAACCTATAATTATGTTGGCCGCCGCTGTGAAGACCAGCGTCGCGCTCATCCCATAATTCTGGATCAAATAGAATCCCGCCAACCCCGCGCCCGTCATCGCACCCAGGCTGTTCACCGCATAAAAAATTCCGACCCGACTACCCGATTCGAACGCGGGATGTTTCTGGATCCACGCCGCGATCATCGGCAACGTCCCCCCCATCAGCACCGTCGGCACCAGCAGCAACGCCACAGCGATCACCAACTTCAACCCGAGCAGCAAAAACCCCACATTCGCGATTCGCGACCCCACCGCAATAAACGTCCAATCCGCCGCCGAATAAATCGATTGGAACCCCAGCGCATAAAGCCCGATCGCAATCTCCATGATCCCATAGCCGAGCAACGGATTTTTAATCGCCGCCGAACGTCTTCCAAAAACCCGATTCCCGATTGCCAGCCCGCCCATGAACACCGCCAGCACCACCGTCTGCGCCTGCGCCGTGCTCCCCAACATCACGCTCAGGTATTTCGACCACAGCACTTCATAAACAAGCGCAGTCGCCCCAGACGCAAAAAACAACAGAATTACCAGCATATTAGGATCGCGCGGACACTACGCCTTACCCCCAACGAACGCCACACCGAAACATTCCGATGTTAGGAGACGAGGTAACGAGTCTTCTTGCCCGCCTGCCACGCCCTAATTACCTTTTTAAAAAGAAATCCGCGCGCGATCTATGTATGCAACTCGCCGGCCGCAATTGCCGAACCTGCAACCAGCCAATCATCTTCGCTACCGAAGCTAAAAGCTGCGACCACTGCAACCAAGCCATACACCTCTCCTGCGATTCGTCCACAGCCTGCAAAATCTGCGGCGAACCCTATCAATACTTCACCCGGCCCGCGCGCGATCCACTCTCCGATGCAATCGACCCGCGCGAAAAGCGTTTAGCACTGAGCATCGGCCCTCTACTCTCCGCGTTCCTCAGTTTTCTAACCATTTTGCTCCTCTACTATCTGTGGTCGCTCGCATAGACGGCGTACGTCACTCATCACCCGCCTCGTCACGCACCTTTAACTTTCTCTTTTCCCTTCGCCTCCATACTCTCACGCCCATGATCCGAACTTTCCTTTGCCTGGTCCTCGCCACCCTCGCGTTCTCCCTCCACGCCGCCCAAACCGAATACATCTTCCTCGTTACCGCCGACGGCCTTCGCCACCAGGAAGTCTTCACCGGCGTCGATCCCGCCATCCTCAACGGTGGCAAAACCAACTCCGGCATAGAACGCCTCGAGCCACTCCGCAAAAAATACTGGGCCGACTCCCCCAAAGAACGCCGCGAAAAACTCATGCCCTTCCTTTGGACTGAACTCCTAAAAGAAGGCGTCCTCTACGGCAACCGCGAACTCGGCTCCGAAGTCATCGTTCGCAATCCCCACCACTTCTCCTACCCCGGTTACGCCGAAATCCTCAACGGCGGTCCCGTCTCCCAGATCGACAGCAACGACTCCAACTTCAGCCCTCGCGAGACCGTCCTCGAATTCCTCCGCCGCAAATACAACCTCAAGCAAACCGAAGTCGCCGCCTTCGGCTCATGGGAAGTCTTCAACTGGATCACCATGCACACCGAAAACGCCATCTACTGCAACGCCGGCCACGAAGCCATCGAGCCCACCTCCCTTTCCCAGCGTAGGGGACGAGGTGACGAGTCCTTCTTCCCTTCCATCGCATTAGGCAAGATCAACGAATCTGCACAAGCCGCCACCTTCAAACCCTCCAAAGAAATGCAACGCTGGAGCGCCCTTCAATTCGAAATGCTCTCCCCCTGGGATTCCGTCCGTCACGATGCCGTCACCCTCAACCTCGCTCTCGAATACCTCGCCCAGGAAAAACCAAAAATCATGTACCTCGCCCTCGGCGAAACCGACGATTGGGCCCACGACCGCCGCTACGATCGTTATGCCGACTACGCCAACTACTTCGACTTCGCCCTCCGCCGCCTCTGGACCACCCTCCAATCCAGCCGCAAATACCGCGGCAAATCCACCCTCATCGTCACCACCGACCACGGCCGCGGCCGCACCCCGCGCGACTGGACCTCCCACGGCAAAGACGTTCCCGGCGCCAACGAAGCCTGGCTCGCCATCTTCGGCCCCGACATCCAAAAAATCGGCGAAGCCAAATCCGCCCCCCAACAATCCCTCAGCAACATCGCCGCCACCATCCTCCAACTCCTCCAAATCAACCCCCACGAATACGACCGGAACATTTCCTCACCCGTCGCTGCTGTGCTAAATCCGAAATAAGTACCTCAGTCCAATCGTAATGCCTTCGCGCACAGTCAAAAGGATCTTCAGGATTTCAAAACGTTTATCTATGGCCTTCTAATCACGCTATTCGTATTAACGCTGCTTGTTTTGTTTCCGACCCTACGCGGCATGTACCGTCTACACCTTGCCTCCTGGGAAGAAGGCTCTTTCATTGGAAAATCACCTTCGGACCTGCGCCTTTTCCTATCTAAGAAAGATGTGAACCTCTATCCCGCCCCCGAAACTAGGATCGATCCGGCGGGCGAAGGAAAGTTTCGACCAAATCAGGAACTACTCGAGTTTCAGAAAGGCAATGAATACCGGTGGTTCATTTTAGGCACAGCGGTGAACATCGGTTACGTGATCGTCGAAAATCGCACCAATGGCCCGATAATTATAGAGATCATCCGGGGATCATCCGTCGACGCTCTCTAATTAAGAACCGCAACGCGGTTCCGCTCCACAGCCTGGGGTTGATCGCCACGATCTACCCCAGGTAAAGGCCCCTCAATCCTCAACTCTGAAGGAGTTGCGCAAAAACGATTTCACTGCGCAAAACTTCGAGTTAACAAAGGGACAATCATCCTCGTGGTTCATATAATTGCCATAGAAAGTTTCGCCCCAGACTAGCCCAGCCTTTCCTCCTTCTCCCCGCTACAACTGCTTCCGCATCATCGGCACGGTAATCACCTGCTTTAACTCCCGCGTCTTCGTCACCACTCCGGTAATCGTATACGCGCAAATCGCAATCACCTCGTGATCGTCACCTTCCCGGTCCGTATAATTGAAACTCGCCACCGCCATCCCCGTGTCGTTTCCCACCCCGCGCTTCCCAAAAAACGGCAGCTGCACCGACGCGATCAAAATATCTTCCGAAGTCTCCTGCGCATGAAAATCCCGCGCTTTCGTCAGATCCAGCTTCTCCGCGAGAATATATTCCTGCGTCGTCTCCGCCACCGAACTGAACCGATTCAAAATTGGGATCGAAGCAATCCCCGCCAGCGGCTTCCGCGTCTTGCGAAACCGCAATTCCGCCCCCGCGAGCCATTGCTGCAGCGTGTGCTTATCCACACTCATTCAAAAAAAGAGTAGTTCCAAAAAGAGTAGTTCCATCCGCGAACTCGGGCGAGCCGAATTCAAGCCTGAATCGAAGCTCCTTCCATTCCGCCGCAATGCCGTTCCCCGTTCGAAGCATCTCACCACCCATCTACTTCCAACGGATTGCGTCGTGCGTTGGGATTCTTACTAAAAATTCCCTCTTTCGGCAGCGGCAGTTTATCCAAGGCTTTCTTCCACCTGCCGTCCGCAGTCGCTCGGGCGGACCCGACCATCGGCCGCGAATTAATAAATTCCAGCCGCATCCGTTCTACCTCCTCAGCGCCTTCCTTCATCGCTGCTGAACTAAGCGTCAGTTCCGCGACCGAGTTGGTCGTGGTGGAAACCGAAGTCGTTAGGTTCGTCCGGCGATTTTCCGCCGCCACCAACATTTCGCTCGCCGTCGGCAGAACGAACAGTTTCACCGCCGTCGGATTCGTCAGCTTCCCGTCAGCGGCATCCGTGCACACCGCCAGCATTAAAAGCGGAACGTAATATTTCAGACGAATTCCCAGTGGATACCGCTTTGACACTCCAAAACGTGGCGCGTTCACGCTTATAATAATGAACCCGCCACGTTTCTAGCCGCCGCACTTGGAAATGATTTTCTGCGCTTTGCGTTTCTTCTCTATCGGGCACCTCCCAATCGACGCATCATGGCCCGCTCGGATGCTTCGTTTCAGCAATAAAGCGCAATAATCACTTCATTAAGTGAAAACATCTATGAAAACCAACTCAGCTAAAAACAAAGTCGATCCCAAACTCCACCTGCGCAAAAAAACCGCCGGCCTCGCCACCGGTGCCATCCTCGGCGCCACTGTTGCCGGACCTATCGGCGCACTCGTCGGTGCAGCCGTCGGCACACTCGTCGGTGATGCCGCCGAAGAAGGTCGCCGTCTTCCGAAGCCCATCAAAGATCGAATTCAAAAGCCCACCCTTCGATCTCTCACCAAAAGTAAACCTGCCGCGAAAAGCTCCGCGGCCACCCGCGCCTCCAAAACAAATACCGCCGCGCGTCGCACAAAAAAAGCCGCCGACTCGCGCCGCACCAAAAAGAAAAAATAGGCCGATCCTTCACCCATACCGGAGTTTCGCTCCCGCTTTCGAACCGCAACGCGGTTCCGCCCCAAAGCCTGGGGTTGATCGGCCACGATCTACCCCAGGTAAGCGCCGCCACCAATCCTCAACTCTGAAGGAGTTGAGCAAGCGCACAACACTCTTGACCGGCTACGTTGTCTGCCGGAGAACTATTCACACTGACGCTCGAAGAGACATTCGCCCGTTTGCACTCACTACTGCGTGCGCCCGCAATCGCACAAGTTGGTGGCTTCCGACCTCCTGACGATCCTGCCACTTCTTGGTTCGGGCGATCTGTCTGCTTACTCGCCGAACAGATCCCATCCTTCCGCGGAACTGAACTTTTTTCTCTTCTACAAATTCGCTGCACTGAACTCCCCTTTATTCCTCCCGCCCTCGCCGATATCGCATTGCTCGTCGTTTACATGAACCGCTACGAAATACCGTTCGAATTGCCTCACGGCGAAGGTTGGCTCGTCCGCGAATACACTGCCTCACAACTCGCGAACCTCGTTCCGTTCCAGCCAAAAACTCCGCCTCCCGTAAAACCCTTCCCTATCCGCTGGCGCACCGGCCCTCCCGAACGGCCCAGTTGGGAAGAAGCATCAACGCTCCTCGATATGTCCGCCATCAACGACTCTATCGAAGGCCACGACGAATTCTTCGACTTTCCACATCATTACGACACTAAAGTTGGAGGTTACCCAACTGAAGTGCAACATATCTACTCCAATACAACCGACTACGTCTTCCAAATCGGAGTCGAAGAAAAAGCACAATGGATGTGGGGAGACGCCGGCGTTGCCGTCTTTGGCCGAAACGCCGGCGGAGAATGGTCCTTTGACTGCCAATCTCACTGATTGCGGCTACGTTGCCTACTTCCCCTTCCGCATCATCGCAAACCCATACTGCTCCTGCGAATGATGCACCGAAACAAGCTCCCACCCCGCCGCAATCTCACGATTAATCCCCACCGCCAGCGTCGGCTCCTGACCAAACACCACCCCCTGCACCAACTTGTATTCCGGCCGCACCACCGGCGGCTGCGGCCCCGCCCCAACCGCAAAAATCACCAACGCCCCAAAAACAGCACCCGCAACAAACGGCTTAAACATGGCTTTCATCACCTTCGATTCTGCCGTCCGCATCTAAGAACCGCAACGCGCTTCCGCCCCAGAGCCTGGGGTTGATCGTCACGATCTACCCCAGGTAAACGCCTTAACCAACCCCCAACTCTGTAGGAGTTGCGCACACGCAGTCTCACTTCAATGGCGCAAAATGTTCACGCGATTCTTGAAAACGTTTTTCGAACGCGATTTGGATCCTGCTATCAGCTGGAATGAACTCGTAATAGGTGTCGTTAAAATCCTCCCGTTCTAGCTCATCGAGTCTCTTTGCGGCATCAAGCAATTTGGCGACCTGCCGAAATCCAAAAAACAAGTAACCCTCTTTTCCGCGTTGAAGGTCGCCTTCGCTCAACACCTCCAACGCGTGTCCTAAGCCACCGTTCATGATCATCCCGTGAACCCGCAAAAATCCCGCTAAAGCTCGGTCACCACTTCTCGCCTCCGGTCCTCCGTTCTCCGATGCCGCGCGATTCCAAACTCTATCCGCTTCAGAAGAAAGGCTCCGTAAAGGGACTTCAGCTGAAACAGATTTCCAGGGAGGCTCATCGAACCCGAACTCCCACACGCGAAGATACAGCTTCGACCCAACGCACTTCCAGTCGACGAAAAACCCTCACCTAACAATCCCTCGATTCCCTCTTCAATCTCCCCAAGCGGAATGTCCATCGCAGCGACATCCGGTCCGCAATATTGCACCAACCTGCATTTTTCAATCTCCTTATCCGAACTCCAGCTTCTATACGCTGCGAGTCGATCCGCAATGTTCTTGATGACTTCAGGATTCATTTCGGCGCTGAAAGAATGTCATCCGTTCAAATCGCATCCATCGACTCCGCCACCGCCTCCAACTCTCCCGTCTCATGATCCCAGCGATAAATCGTCTCCCCAAGTCGCGTCGATCCCTCTGCCTCCGGACGTATCACCAAATAATCGCCACCGCCGTTCCCCGCCACCACAAACCCGTCCTTCGGGAAATTCGACCACTCGCGCATGCTCGCCGTCTCCCGCACGATATCATTGCACGTGCGCGCGATCCGCTTCCGGTCGCTCGTATCCATAAAGGGAATCAGCTGCCAACAATCGTCCGCCACCTCAATTTCCCCACCATTGTCGCGCGCCAGCCGCGCCTTCAACCCAGCCGGGAACGTAAAGCCGGTCTTCTTCTCAGTCTTCTCAATCTCAGCAGCACTAATCGGAAAAGGCATAACCAATCATTCTACTTCCCAAAGGACCGTCAATACTGCGCTCAGAAAACTCGGTTCCCACTCCTTGGTCTCTCGGCCCCTCCGTCATTCGTGTTTATTCGTGTGCATTCGTGGTTCCTTCCTGCCTCGCCACATTCGTCCGCGCAAACTCCGTCAGCAAATAATCACACTCCACACAAACCAGCTTGTTCGTCTCCGCTACCGTCAACGGCTCCCGGGCAAAACGTACGCGCATATTTGTATAACTCGCCCCAAACCGATTCGAGAAACGACCTTCCTCCGCCGGATCGTACATTAAATGCACCGGTCGATATTCCATCCGCCTCTGGTGAACCGAACAAATCTTACTCGGATGCACCGCCCTCGGCTTCCTCGTCTGCCACTGCCCCGCCGTCGACCCAAACAACCCCAGCGTGCAGCTAAACAAAAACGAGAGCCCACTAGTGCTGAAGAATAGAAGCAAACCTGCTCCCCGCATAAACACACTCGACACCCACCGCCCTCGGAATCGCGAATACATTTACTTTCTTGCCGAACAGCGCCTGAATAAACCGATTGTGAATCCACGCGAAAGAAAGTTGCTGGTAGGCGCTCTTTCTATAACTGCGCTACTTATTCTTGCCGCCATGCTTGTTCTGACTAAAAAACCTGCTGAACCGGACAATGTGCAACCCTCAGTCGAACACTCCATGAAAACACGTTCCACACTGGTTCTCGCCGTACTGAACGTCGCAAGCAGTTATTCCCAAAACGTGGAGCGCCCCGCGTCCGCTGTTCCCGATACCGTTCAGTTCTGGGTGGGCCCTGACAGTCAGTGGAGAATCAAAACCTTCGCCGTCGATCACGACATCCATGTTTACCGTCTTGGGCAACCCGAATCGGGAACTCCGATTAGTGTCGCCCTCGCTGTCTCAAATACCAAAAAACATTACGGAGATGTGATTTCAAAGCTTATCGTCTTGGAGTTCGATAATCCAAAAGACGCAGAGGAAGTTCAGCGCAGCCTCCGAGAGCTCGATTTGCCTGGAACTCTGGAGCTAGTGAAGAACGATTACGCTTTCTACAATCCGGATTCAGCCGAGTACAAAACCAAATCTCAACCGCAATAAGGAAGATCGACCCTCCCCCATTCGTGTGAATTCGTGGTTTCCCTCCATTACGTCAACTCCACCTTCTTCGGAAACTCAGGACACAACTTCGAGCTTCCCTGCGGCGATGCCAACCCCGCATGATAGAACGACATCTTCCCGTCAGCGCCGCACAGCCAAACTTCCTTCGCACCGGCTTCAAAATAGAGCTGCCGCTTCTCCTTCATCTCAGCCACCGTGTTCCCGGGCGAAAGAATCTCCACACAAATCTCCGGCGCTTCCGGGAAGCAAACCCGATTCCCAAGCGATTTCATCCGCTCCGGTGATGCCCACGCCACGTCCGCCGCTCTCACCCCATCTGCCGTCGAGATCGGGCATTCCGTAAGTGCGCGGCCGAACGGCATTAGTTTACCCAGAAGAGATCCGACCGCGAGTTGATAACTTCCGTGTCCTGGCGCAGGAGGTGGGCTCATGATGATGTATCCGTGGCGATCCGTTTCGATCCGCCCCTCAATCCGCGCGAGCACTGGATCGTCGAGCAGCTCCGCCCACCGCCGAAGATTAAACTCCGTCCGCTCGGCGTGCGACGGCAACTCAATCGTCATCGCTGGCATAAAAAGAAGATACCCAGCTTTCGGACGTTTTTGAAGCCGTTTAATTCTAGCCGAAGAAGCCATCCCCCTTCGTGTGAATTTGTGTCCATCTGTGGTTGTCTTTCCCTTGCCGTTCCACCCGCATTCTGGTTGAATCCGTGGCGTGATTCGAACCCAGAAATTCGAGTCACCTGCCGACGCAGTATGCCCGCCAGCCGGTCACACCAGACCCGCTCGCAAGCCTACTCACTCCGAGCCAGGTGACTCCCTTTGCCGCCACGCGCCATTCAATCTAGGTGCGCCCTCCACCCTGTACAATTCGATCCACCGGGCCGCCCACGCTTTCTTCCCTCTGCGATCCCCTGCGGCCTTAGCGGTGAAATTTTTCATGCGTAAATACCTCAAAAATCGGTTTTGTGCGGCTTTTTTGAAGTACACCCGCGCGCCCTCCGCCATCCCCATCCAGTCAACATTTCCGTCGCAAGTCATTGCAATGCCCAACTTGGCCCTCGAACAACTGTGCCCTGAAACGCAAACGACCACCGCGATCAAAACCAAAAGTCTACATAAAAACACACCCGCACCGCACACCCGTTCCACCCGGTTCCATCAAAAAACGCCCGTCATTCCACCAATCCCGGCAAATTCCACTTCACGATCCCGCGAAACCAGGCGAATCGGGTCCGCCGTCTCGGCTCCGGCTAATAAATCGACGCAAGTACCTGCAATAGCCAACTCTAGCCTTCTTGCTTCAGCGTCCGCATTAAACCCCGTTTCCGCGCAAGTGGTTGATTTCACGCTTTTTCACGCTAACCATAGCAACACGCTCTTTCCGTTCTCACCCGCTACTTCGCGATTTCGCCACTTCGCTAGTTCGCTTCCCCGTCCCCACACCATTTTTCTTTTCCCAACGCAGTCCTTTGGTAGGTTGCCCGTCTTTGATTGGAGAGAGGAACACATTGTGGCCAGTAATCCGTTAGCTGAAATTCGTAGCATTCGTTTAGGTAAAGCGCAGACCCTGCGCGAGATGGGGCTCAACCCATACCCCGCCAAGAGCGGTCGCACCCATTACACCGGGCCCATCCTCGCCAACTTCGAGGAACACAACGGCAAACCCGCCACCATCGCCGGCCGCCTCATGTCCTGGCGCAAACAAGGTGGGCTCGCCTTCGGCCATATCCAGGACGAAACCGGCCGCCTCCAGCTCTTTCTCAAGAAGCAAACCGTCGAAGCCACCAGTAAGGAAGGCGGCAACATCGGCTTCACCGACTTCAATCTCATCGATCTCGGCGACATCGTCGAAGCCAGCGGCACGGTCATGCGCACCGAACGCGGCGAGATCTCCCTCCTCGTCGAACGCCTCAAAATCATCGGCAAAGCGCTCCGTCCGCTCCCCGACCAATGGTCCGGCCTGAAGGATCGCGAAATCATTCTCCGCCGCCGTTATCTCGATACCATTCTCGAGAAGCCGAGCCACGAACGTTTCGCCGCGATTACCCGCCTCGTCGCCGCCATTCGCGAATTCCTGAATTCCAAAGGTTTCATGGAATTCACCACGCCTGCCATCCAGCCCCAATACGGGGGCGGCACAGCCAAGCCCTTCAAGACACACGTCAACGCCCTCGGCTGCGACATGTATCTCGCCATCTCACACGAGCTTTACCTCAAGCGCCTCATCGTCGCAGGTTACGACAAGGTCTACACCATCGGCCGCTATTTCCGTAACGAAGGCATCGACCGCAGCCATCATCCGGAATTCTCGATGGTCGAAACCATGGCCGCTTACGAGAACTACGAATACAACATGAACCTCATCGAGGAGATGTTCCGGTTCATCGCCAAACGCGCCTTCGGCAAAACGCAGTTCAATGTCCGCGGCCACACCATCGATTTCGCGAATCCCTGGAAACGCATCTCCATGGCCGATGCCGTGAAAGAAAAACTCGGCATCGATTTCCGCGACATCAAATCAGTCGATGAAGCGAATGATGTCCTCCGCAAAATTAAAGCGGATGAACTGCAGGACACCGTCGGCGAAGCGCTCGTGAAAGCGTTCGAAACCGCCGTCGAACCGACTCTCATCGAGCCCACCCTCGTCTACGGCCACCCCGTCGAGATTTCTCCGCTCGCCAAACCAATGGCCGACGACCGCCGTTACGCCGAACGTTTCGAAATTTTCATCGCTGGCATGGAATGCGGCGACAACTGGAGCGAACAAAACGATCCCGTCCACCTGCTCCACACCTGGAAGCGCAACTATAAACCCGAGGAACGCGACAGCGGCGAATTCCACACGCTTGATTTCGATTTCATCGAAGCGCTCGAATACGGCATGCCGCCCACCACCGGCATCGGCCCTGGCATCGAACGCATGGCCATGATTTTCACCGAGCAGGAAAATATCGATGACGTGATTTTCTTCCCGCTCATGAAGCCCAGCGTTTCGGCCTTCAACGCGGAACTCTACGGAATCGAGGATCACAGCACCGGCCCGGTCGAAGATCTCACGCTCACCTTCGAACAATTCGACACGCTCGGCAAAGAAGGCGCCTTCGCACCGAAGCGCGATCATCTCATTGTCCATCCGCACATCCGCGTCTGGAACCCAGCCCTCCGCGGCCAGCCCTATCGCGTCACTGGCTACGTCGAGGTCGAAGGCTTCTTCACGAATGGCATCCTCCGCCTCGGCGGCTACACCCTCACTTCCGACAAACCCGGCACCGAACGCGAACAACTCGCCATTCTCGGCGAACGCGCCACCTCAATCCTGGTCGGCGCCCTAAAAGAAAAACGCCCCGGCATCACCGCCCGCGTCGCCATGCCCGCCGACAACACCAAGTGACGTAGCAGCCGACGTGAGGAGGCTCTGACTGTGCGACTGAAACCTTGAATGACGGAAGCACCAGCCGCACCGCCATTACCTATCGCTACGAAAAGTTGCGATCCATAGCGGCTGGCGTTCTCGAAACCGCCAGCACGACCTTTCTGCTCCTCATCGCGGTCCGCTATTTCCACGCGGGCGCCCTGGCCAAAGGCCTGGTCGCCAGCGGCGGCAGCCTCGGGCTGATGCTCGGCCCGGTCATCGTAACGATGGTCGCTCGCCTCGGCTGGAGCAGTTCCAAGGCCGCCGCACTCATGGCTGCCCTTGGCTCTGCGGTCGCGCTCCTCATGGCCGCGCTCCCGTTCCTGCCCGTCTTTGTCATCGGAAGCATCCTCGGCATGACTGCCACCTCCGCCGCCATCCCTCTGCTCACCCAGATGTATCACGAGAACTACCCCGACAACGCCCGCGGCAAGATCTTCTCCAAAACCGTCATGATCCGCATCGCCGCCTCTGCCTCGTTCAGTTACGTCGCCGGCGAAGCATATTCCGGTCGCATCGAAAAGTTCCAATCGCTCCTCCTCATCTTCGCCGCCGCCTACGGCATCGTCGCCTTCGCGCTCGCTCGCATCCCCACGAACAAACTCGTCACCGCCGAAGGCTCGCACCCCTTCCGCGCACTCCGCTTCGCTTACGAAGATCGCATCTTCCGCCAAACTCTCATTGCCTGGATGCTTATGGGCTTCGCAAATCTCATGATGATCCCCATGCGCGTCGAAATGCTCGCCAACCCAAAATACGGCATCGTCCTTAACGTCGGCCAAATCGCTTTCCTCACCGGCGTGGTTCCAAACGTCGCGCGCATTCTTCTCAGTCCGCTCTGGGGCTGGCTCTTCGATCGCGCGAATTTCTTCGTCCTCCGCGTTGTCCTCAATCTCGGCTTCGCCATCGGCATTCTCACCTTCTTCACCAGTGACGACATGACCGGCCTCGTCCTCGGCGCAATCGTCTTTGGCGTTTCCAACGCCGGCGGCGACATCGCCTGGAGTTTGTGGGTCACTAAATTCGCCCCCGAAAATCGCGTCGCCGATTACATGTCCGTCCACACTTTTTTCACCGGCCTCCGCGGATTGCTCGCCCCCATCACCGCCTTCCAGCTCGCCAAAACCCTCGAACTCACCACCCTCGGCTGGATCGCCGCCGCCCTTATCCTCGCCTCCTGCGCTCTCCTCCTCCCCGAAATCAAATTCGGCTCCGGCAAAAAGAAAGATCCCCTCGTCGAAGAAGTTTCCGAATAACTGCTCAGCCCGCGCGTCTCCGCCTGGCCTGCGCATCTGCTTCAATTACAACGGGCAGGCGAAGGCACGAGTCGTTGCATACTACTCAATTTGTCTCCTCCCATTCTTGCGTTCGCGGAACTTTCCAATATCGTCTCCGCTTCGCTCCGGGCCCCGCCCGTCGAGCGCGAGTTTTATGTCCGATACTTACATCCAGAACCTCCTCGCCGAGCGCATCGGCGGTCGCAATTACGGCAAATCCACCGCCATCTATAAATTCGAGAAAATCAAACGCGCCAAGCGCGCCGCCCTCACCGCCAATCCCGGCGCCGAAATCATCGACATGGGCGTGGGCGAGCCGGACGAAATGGCGTTCCCCGAAGTTATCGAAAAGCTTTCCGAAGAAGCAAAAAAGCCGGCTAACCGCGGTTATGCTGACAACGGCGATGCCCAACTCAAGGAAGCCGCCGCCCGCTACATGGAACGCGTCTGCGCCGTCCGCGGCATCGATCCCGAGAAGGAAGTCATGCACTCGATCGGCAGCAAAGCCGCGCTCTCGATCCTTCCCGCCGTCCTCATCAATCCCGGCGATTACGTCCTCATGACCACGCCGGGCTACCCGGTTTTCGGCACCCATGCCAAGTATTACGGCGGCCAGGTCCACAACCTTCCGCTCACCGCCGCGAACAATTTCCTGCCCGACCTCGACAGCATCCCCGCCGACGTCCTCAAAAAGTCGAAAGTCCTCGTCATTAATTATCCAAACAACCCCACCGGCGCGAGCGCCACGCCCGAGTTCTTCGCCAAAGTCGTCAAGTTCGCCCAAACGAACAACATCGTGGTCATTCACGACGCCGCCTACGCCGCCCTCGTTTTCGAAGGCAAGCCGCTCAGTTTCCTCGCCACGCCCGGCGCGAAAGAAGTCGGCATCGAACTCCATTCCTGCAGCAAAACGTTCAACATGACCGGCTGGCGAATCGGCTTCGTCGTCGGCAACGAACTCCTCGTCAAAGCCTATGGCGATGTGAAGGACAATACCGATTCTGGCCAATTCCTCGCCGTTCAACACGCCGCGGCCTTTTGCTTCGATCATCCCGAAATCACCGAAAAAATTTCCGCCAAATATTCCCGCCGCATGGGCGCGCTCGTCCACGTCCTCAAGCAAGCCGGCTTCGACGCCGTGAAGCCGCGCGGCTCGTTCTTCCTCTACGTGAAAGCGCCGAAAGCGGCCGTGAAGAAAGACGGCACCCGCATCGAGTTCAAGACCGGCGAAGACATCTCGCAATGGCTCATCACCGAGAAGCTCATCTCCACCGTGCCGTGGGATGACGCTGGCAATTATCTTCGCTTCAGCGTCACCTTCGTCGCGAAGGACGAAGCCGATGAAAAACGCGTCCTTGCCGAAATCTCCCGCCGCCTCGGCGATGTGAAGTTCGAATTCTAATCACGCGCCAAAAACAAAATGAAAATTCAACGCGCGTTACTTTCCGTCTTCGACAAAACCGGCCTCGTCCCTTTTGCCAAGGTTCTGGCCGATGCTGGTGTCGAACTGATCTCCACCGGCGGCACCGCGAAAGCCCTTCGCGAGGCGGGCCTCACCGTGAAAGATCTCAGCGAGCACACCGGCTTCCCCGAAATGCTCGACGGCCGCGTCAAGACACTCCACCCGCGCGTTCACGGCGGACTGCTCTACATCCGCGGCAACTCCAGCCACGAAGCCGCTGTCCAGCAGCACAACATCCCGCCCATCGATCTCGTCGTCGTGAATCTCTATCCCTTCGAGCAAACCATCGCCAAACCGAACGTCACGCTCCACGAAGCGATCGAGAACATCGACATCGGCGGCCCTTCGATGCTCCGCAGCGCCGCTAAAAATCACGACGCCGTCACTGTCATTGTCGATCCCGCCGATTACGAAGTCGTCTCGCGCGAAATCAAATCCAGCGGAAACACCAGCCTGGAAACCCGCCGCCGCCTCGCCGCAAAAGTTTACGCCCGCACCTCCGCTTACGACGGCGCCATCGCCGCGCATCTTGCGAAGGAATTCGGCACTTCCGAAACCTCCGAAGAACTTCCTGCCGATCTCAACATCCGCGCCGCCAAAGCCCAGCCGCTCCGTTACGGCGAAAACCCGCATCAAAAAGCCGCGCTCTACGGCAAGTTCAACGACTACTTCACGCAACTCCACGGCAAGGAGCTTTCCTACAACAACATTCTCGATCTTACTGCCGCTGCGCAATTGATCGGCGAATTCGAAGGCGACCGTCCCACGCTCGCCATCCTTAAACACACGAACCCGTGCGGAGTAGGGCAGGGGGACGCTCTCCGCGAAGCGTGGGACAACGCCTACGCCACCGACCAGCAAGCTCCCTTCGGCGGCATCATCGCCGTCAATCGCCCGCTCGATCTACCCTGCGCGGAAGCCATCTCCGAAATTTTCAGCGAAGTCATCGTCGCGCCTGATTTCACGCCCGACGCTCTCGCCCTCCTGCAAAAGAAAAAAAATCTCCGCCTCCTCCGCATTCGTAAGAATCCCGCCAAGGCTCCCGGCTTCGACCTCCGCTCCGTCAGCGCCGAATCGTATCTCCTCCAGGAGCGCGACCTCAAAGTCACCACCGAATCTGATCTGAAAATCGTCAGCAAACGCCAACCCACTCCCGAAGAACTCCGCGGCATGCTCTTCGGTTGGCGTGTCGTCAAACACCTGAAATCAAACGCGATCGTCTATGTCGGTTCCGACCGCACCCTCGGCGTCGGTGCGGGCCAGATGAGCCGCGTCGATTCCAGCCGCATCGCGGTCTGGAAAGCCGGCGAAGCAAAGCTCTCCTTAAAGAGTAGTATCGTTTGCAGTGACGCCTTTTTCCCATTCCCCGACGGGCTCATCGCCGCCGCCGAAGCCGGCGCCACCGCCGCCATTCAGCCCGGCGGTTCCGTCCGCGACGCCGAAGTCATCGCCGCCGCCGACGAACGCAATATCGCCATGGCCTTCACCGGCGCTCGCCACTTCCGGCACTAGAGCAATTGAAGGCGGACTCTTGAAGAGGAATTGGAGTTGGTGGGGATGATATAAAAAAATGCGAGGTGAACTAAGTTCACCTCCATAAACTAACTACTAACTAGCTAGCTTTTTAGTGCCGGTGACTATGCCGGCGATCGCAGCAAGGCTTCGGGCGATAACCCCAGGGTGGAGCGTGCCTGTGCGAGTAGTAACGCGGACGCTCACATTCCCGCACGATATAGCGCGGAGCGTAATGTCCGTGACGTTCACCATGATATCCCGAATGTCCCCCATGCCCTCCGCGACCATAGCCTTTTCCGTGGTCATGCCTGTCGCCGACAGACACCTCAAACGAGACACCTGCGTTGGCTGTGGTTATACCGGCGGTTAAGATTAAGGCCGCGACGATTAGGAGCTTTTTCATATCTGCCTTCTTCTATTTAGCGATCTGTTCTCATCGCTGTCACAATAGACGAACGCTCCTAACGTAAATTCAAAGCGAACGGATGCTCGTTAAACGCAAGCACTTCGAAAACCGAGGTTAGCGCTTCGGTTCGAACGGTGCTATTCAATCACTCGGAAGAATCGCTGCGGTCCAGGAAAATCTTCGATGATATACGGAGACGCAGCCGAAGGCACACTTTCGTACGGCCCGGCGACATTGGTCGAACTCTGCAAAACTCCCGTCCCTTGCCACGTCAGAACTAATTCTCCTGGCGTCGTGGTGTGAAAAACCCGTTGCGTCAGCACCGGAACGACCTCGCCCGTCTCCAGCATCTCCGCGCGATAAACTCCGCTAGGCAATCCAACTGGATCCATAAACTGAACCTGCGCTAATTGTTCCGCGCTCAACCCGTTCCGATTATTTCCAAACCGCACCTGATCAGCACCGCCTCCATGAGTTGAACCACCCCACATCAGAATTGTTAAAAGCGCAGACGTATTCCACTGTTCTCCATTGCTCCGCGCGAAACTAATCTTCGCCTTCCCGTCCTCCAGATTAATCGTGGCGTTACTGACCACCGTCAATTTTCCAAATTGCTCGACCGCATCACCAATGCGCAGCGTTCCTGTCATTCGGAATGTTCCCGCGTTATCAATCCGTCCCGTCGCCGTCGAACTTCCGATGATCCAGTCTGCACCAAGTTCAATATCCTTTGCGGAGATTGTCCCGCTGGTGAACTGGTACCGGGCGGGACGCGCGTTCAATCCGTTATAAACTCCTGGATAATACCCTCGGAATTTAAAAAGGTTTGTGACGACCAACGCTCCACCGGTCTGCGTAATGTTCAGAACGCCGCTCTCGACCACGAAATTCGAGCTCGCAACCACTCCGCCGGAAATCTGGAAGCGCGACTGATAATCCGCGTCTCCAGCGTAAACAATGTTCTCGCGGAATTGAATTTGTCCGCTGCTTTCAAATGAACAGAAGCCGAAACTACTGTCGAACTCGAGCGAGCCTGCGGAGAGCACCGCGTCATTTTTAACGCGGTACGATGCAGTAATATCCTGCGGCGGATAATATCGGGCGCTTCCGGTCAATCGGATCGCGTTGGTCACAACTTGAACGCCGCCATTCTGTTCAAAGAACGCGCCACTCATCCCTGCTCCGACGCTACTCGTTCCAAGTTTTAAAAGTCCGCGATTCAGAACATATCCCACCTCTCCCCATGTCGGCCTGCCAACACTGAGTAAACTCGCTACATTCGTGCCGCCGTTCTGGAAAAACCCGCTGCTGTCATTCAGTGATATTCCCTCGGCCACGACAAGCTCCCCGCCATGAAGTTCATAGCTGCTCGCTCCGACCACTCGCAGCGTGTTTAAGAGCCTCGCCGTTCCACCGTACTGCCGGAATATTCCCGAAGACGGCAGTTCTGTGTGTGCAGCTTCAAACAAACCATTCGTTAATGCATACGAACCGCCTGATGCGATCACCGTCGCCCGTTTTATTGAAACTACACCGCCATCTTGCCCCGCCCAACCGCCGATCAGTCGCAGATATCCGTCCACTGTTATGTCTGAGTCGAGGTTTATTACGCGCGCCCCACGTTCCACTTCCAATCCCATCCAACGATTCGTTCCAACATCAATTCGCAGCGCACCCGCCGTTCCTACTCGATCCAATTTCAACGTATTCGAATTGGTGAGAACCAGATTGTGAATCGACAATGACGTCGGGAACTGCCGCGCCGTTGCCGCATCGATTACAACCGTCTTCTCATTTACACTCTCGATGCTCACCGCCTGCGTGGCGTCCGGCAATCGTCCCAGCGACCACGCAGACACTTCTTCCCATTTTCCTCCCGACCCTTTCGTCCAGGAGTTAGTGGTTATTTCCTCCTGACCCAGAACGCGCCACTTCGGAGCGACCAAGAACAGCCCAATGCAGCAGCAAACCCGCAAGTATTTCATGTGAACTCAATCCATGTTCTCCAATTTCTTACGCCGATTGCGAATCAGGTAAGTGCTCATCATGAATTAGAGGATTGTATCCTTTCCCGCTTGCTTCAGAATGCTGTTCTGCTACCCTCAAAACCGTTGGCCCTCGGGTCAGCGCGTGTGAAAAGTCCTCCGCCAGTCGGGTGACCGGTCAGGAGCGTTTTTCACCCCCGCTACAAATCGAGCGCTGCTTCACGTACCGAAGCGGCCGGTTCCCGAGCGCCACCGAATGCTCTATGAAGCCGAACCGAAGTTGCGTTTTGTCCTCGCGGAAGGGATCGCGAACGCCGCTGTTGTGCAGCCTGCGCAGCGGCTATTTCCGGTTGGGAGTCTACATTTTATCCCCGGGTCGTAAGTACTTCATTTCCCGCGCCGTGCGTATTTTTCCCGCGCACTCGGAGACTTTTAGTTTTTCACTTGTGCGCTTACCGCTACCGTTCTTCTTCCGGGAAAGGTGCATCAACTTACGTGCGGTATGCACATTCAGATCATTCCGTTGCCCAAATACTTACAAATTTTTCATTCGTCGTAACGGTTCGGACAACGACGCTACTCCTCACGATTTGCCCTGCAACGCCCTTCCACGCTATCATCACCCCATGCCGGTGCCGGTCTTGTCGGTCGCGCAGATGCGCCAGTGGGAGGAAGCGTCCTGGGATGCCGGCCGCTCTCAATCTGAAGTCATCAACAATGCTGGGGAGGAGGTCGCCCGCGTAGCCCTCCGCATGTCCCGCGAAGAGGACCGTATCCTGATCCTCGCCGGAAAGGGCAACAACGGCGAAGACGCTCGTTGCGCCCAGCCCCATCTCCTCGGCCGCCGTGTAAAACTCCTGAACGTCCACGATCCAGCCCGCATCCTTCCCGAACTC
This sequence comes from Verrucomicrobiia bacterium, assembly GCA_036383895.1. Lineage (GTDB taxonomy): Bacteria > Verrucomicrobiota > Verrucomicrobiia > Limisphaerales > SXQI01 > DASVNK01. Next base: position 65,487 of record DASVNK010000033.1, read on the forward strand.
ACCTCCCTCCTGGAGAAACGCCCGTCCCTCGTCATCGATGGTCTTTTCGGAATCGGCTTGAGCCGCACGCTGGACGAAAAATGGGTCGAACTAATCGAACTCGTAAACCAAACCGGGATTCCAGTTCTCTCAGTTGATGTTCCTTCCGGCCTCAACGCGGAGACGGGCGAACCCCAACCCATCGCGATCACCGCGGCCGCCACGGTGACGATGGCAGCCCCAAAAACCGGCGTGGTTCAACCGTCGAGCTACCCGTTCGTGGGTAAACTCGAAGTCGCTCCCGAGATCGGTCTAATCAAATGCCCCCACGCGGCCGAACTTCAATGGACCGTTGGATCCGACTTCGAAGGCTTTCCTCCGCTGCGCCGCATCGACGGCCACAAAGGAACTTTCGGCCATGTGGCCATCGTCGCCGGAAGCGAAGGTTATCACGGCGCTGCAGTTCTCTCGTCCCGCGGCGCTTTGCGCGCGCGCCCCGGGTTGGTCACCATTTTTTGCGATCGCTCCGTTTACATTCCTGTCGCCAGCCAATGCCAGGCCGCAATGGTCCACTCTTTCACCGGTCCTGTTCTTCCCGAAAGTTGCACCGCGCTCGTCATCGGCCCTGGTCTCGCTAACCCACAACTCGACGATCACTGGAAAGAGTTCGCGGACGAACAATGGCACTCCTTCCCCATGCCAGTCATTGTCGACGCCTCCGCGCTCGACTGGATCAAGCCCGGCCCCACGCCGCTTAACTCGCGCCGAGTCCTCACGCCGCATCCCGGCGAAGCCGCGCGCTTACTCGGCACGAAGCCTAGCGTCATCCAGGAAAACCGCTTCGCAGCTTTGCGCGAGATTTCCGCCAAATATGGTAACTGCTGGGTCGTCCTCAAGGGCCACCAAACCTTGATCGGCCGCAACAACGGCGAAATCTTCATCAACTCCAGCGGCGATCCCTTCCTCGCTCAGGGCGGCAGCGGCGATGTCCTCGCCGGCTTCCTCGGCGGCCTTCTCGCCCAATCCAAGCTCCAGGCCAACCCGCTCAAAACAATCCGTTACGCCGTCTGGGCTCACGGCCACGCCGCCGAACATCTCACCGCCACCGGCCGCACCTGGACCGTCGAAGACCTCCTCACCCGCATCGGCGACATCGAAAATTTCAGTCCGGATTAAGCCGCCTCATCTCTGCCGCCAGCCGCCCGCGAATCGCGTTCAGCTCCTCCTCACTCGCCCGCCGCGGCACGCGAATCGGTGGACCAAATTGGAGCTCGCACCGCGCGAAAGGGAGGGGAATCTGAAAGTTGTCCCAGCTTTTCAGTTTCTTCTTCGCCGAGATAATCGCGCCCGCCGGCACAATCGGCGCTCCCGAAAGCTGCGCCAGCGAAATGATGCCCGGCTGAATGGAGTACTTAGGTCCCCGGGGCCCATCGGGAGTGATGGCCACATGGTATCCATCACGCAAAACGGAAACGAGTTCGATGAGCGCCTGCGCCCCGCGCCGACTCGACGACCCGCGAATCGGCGTGACACCAAAGTGCTCAAACGTCCGCGAGAGCAGTCCACCATCACGACTTGCGCTGATCAGCGCCGCAAGCCCCGCTTCGCCGCGCCGCTTTCGCACGATCGACCAAAACGTCATCGCCGTCGCCAGCCGGTTATGCCAGAGCGCGAAGATAATCGGACCGGTCGCACTCGGTTCCAACAGTCCGCTCTGATCTGTGAACCTGATCCGCCAGGTCTTGGAAAGCGAACTGCCCAATGACCAAAGCGCAAACGCCGCCATCTGCCCATGCCACTTCGGTCGCTGCGGCACAACCACACCGCTCTTGCGCGCCGGACGCTTAGCAATCTGAACCGCTGGATCGCTCACGCGCTGAGCTGTGCGCGCCGCTGTTTCACGTAATCCACAATGCGCCGATTATCATCCCCGTACATCCAAACCATCCGTAAAAACTCCGCCAGTTCCACATTCATCTCCCGTAAGAACGGACGATCGCCACCGCATCCATACATCAAATCCGGCGGCATCTCCCCCCGCAATTTCGCCCGCGCCTTCTCAATCAACCGCGGCAACCACTCAATCCCATCCACCTTGTCTTTCTTAGCCGGAAGCTTGTCCATATCGATCTGCTTGTTCGAAGTAACACCATTCTGAACCAGCCGGAAGTAATCACGCCGAACACCCGTCGTCAGCAGCACTGTTTCGTACGCCGGTTCGCCATAGCGCGCGAGATCGTCAATGAAATCGAACAGCTCCTGTGCCGAACAACCAATCGATGCGAGGAACTCCAACTCCTGTTTGCTGAAGAGTTTCTGAGGCGTTCGTTCACCACTCTCGTAGCGCTTCGTCCCTGCGTCGTACACTTTGCGGAACTCGATTGGCCAATCGTATTCGCTCATGCCTCTTACTTAAACCGCGCCTGCGGAGTTGTCACCGAAACTCTCGGACCATCCACTTTCGCAGCATTCGTTCAGGGAAAACGCTAATTGCTGAAGTGAACTATCCGGCTGAGTTTCGTCCCAATGACAGATGTTACCCTGCGTAACGTCAGTCGGGTGAAGGCGGCTCGCGTTAATCCATATCCCACCAAAATGCTGCCTTCACTCCTCAATTTTATACGATCTGGCGGGACGGCGGCGCTTTCACAAAGCTCGCCGCCCGCAGGTAGATCGGCTCCAATTCTTCAGCAGGGCAGGGGATCCCACGCTCGATCAGACGCACCAACTCTCCTGCGGTCGGATTCAAATCCTTACCTCCAGAAGCCATCTTGGAAGCTTCTGGACCCACCAGCTTCTCTGCGTTCGCGAGTTCACGCGCGGCAACGATCTCTAATTCAGAAGCTTGTTCAAATCTCTGCTCAGTGAGCCGGAACTTCTGGTGATAAACATCCCCGCGTTGCGCGTCGACAATGAAGGAAAGTTCTCCGCGCATACCTTCCGCGTGTGCGGTAGCCGCCAGACAAAGCATGCTGCTGATTCCAACAGTCTGAACGCTGCGTCCCAGCTGCCACCCTTGCGCCAAGGCTATCGCGGAGCGAATGCCGGTGTAAGACCCGGGTCCAAGCCCAACGACGAGGTGAGTGAGGGCAGCAGATGCCACGTCGGCTTCGCTTAAAGCACGGTCAATCAAAGCGAGGCCAGTGACGTCACGGGACGATTCTCGGGCGATGCGCAGAACCTGCAGATTCGCGCCATCTGAATGAGCAATGGCAACGGATCGTTCATTCGCGGAAAACTCAAGCGCGAGAATCTTCATAAGTCAGCTTGCGCTCGTTTTCTCCTGTCGACTCGAAACGAATAATCGTGTGGCGACCGTCGACAGGGATGTTGCCACGTGCGCGATCGAACCATTCCACAAGTGTGACTGCGTGTTTAGGATTGAAGTATTGTTCGAGCCCGGCGGCAATGATTTGTTCGACGGTTTCTAATCGATACAGATCCAGGTGGAAGCATGGCACGCGGCCGCTGCGATACTCGTTTACCAGCGTGAACGTCGGGGAGTGGATGCGCTCCGATACACCCAGGCCTGCGGCGAATCCTTTCACAAAGTGTGTTTTCCCGGCGCCGAGATCGCCAATCAAACCGATCACCAGGCCAGGTTCTGCTTTGGCGCCGAAATCGAAGGCAAGTTGGAACGTTTCCTCAGGACTTTTGGAAATGTGTGTAACCATGCGGGGGGAGTTCGCGAACGCCAAGCTTATCGCGCAGCCGCAGGCCGGGTTGCGCGGTGATTTTGCCGATGCAGGTGATTTTCGTATTCGGGAAATTCTCCTTCCAGCCATCAATGACTGCGACTGCGTTCTTCGAAGGAACCGTGAAAAGGAGTTCATAATCTTCGCCATCGGTGAGAGCGGCAAGCACGGGCGGTTTTGCCGAGGATTCGTTTTTGGCCTTTAGTTTGGCGTCGCGAGTGACTGGAATGGATTCAGAAAAAAGGTCCGCGCCGACTTTGCTGGCGTTGAGGATGTGACGCAGATCCCCCGCCAGGCCGTCGCTGAGATCCATCATGGCGTGAACGGTGAAGTTCTCAGCGAGGTATTGTGCTTCTTTGAGGCGCGGCTCGAAATCGAGATGTTTTCCAGAGATAGAACCGCCAAGTTCACCGGAAACGAAAATGGCATCGCCGAGCTTTGCGCCAGCGCGAGTAATGATGCGATTTCGGGGAACAGTTCCAATCACAGTGACGGAAACGAACATTGGTCCGTCTGTCCGTGTTGTTTCGCCACCGGAGACGCTCATTTGGTAATCGCGGGCGAGTTCGTTCAGGCCGTTATAAAATGCCAGAACGTACTCAGCATCGAAATCCTTCGGCAGACCGAGAGTAACTAAACAGGAGATTGGCTTTCCGGCAGCGGCGGCAATATCACTCAAGGCGCGGGCGAGCGCTTTGCGACCGACTTTTTCGGAGGGAGTGTCCAAGGTAAAATGGACATTCGCGACAACAGCGTCGGTTTTGAAAAGGACGAGTTCGTGCTTGAGGCCGAGGTCCAGCACTGCGCAATCGTCTCCGGCGCCGCGCACGACTTGTTCGTTCGTGGGCAGAGTTTCGGCAATGCGGGCGATGAGCTCGAATTCGTTCACTGTTTACCGTTGGTATAGGAAGAGCACAAAATTCGCGGCGTTGAATAAAGCGTGAGCAATCATGGGTGCCAAGAGATTCCGGGTTGTTTCGTATAGGAAGCTGAGAATTATTCCAATTACGACGAGCGGTAGCAGTGCTCGCACGTTGAACGGATGTGAAAGAGCAAATATGACGGCAACAGCCCACAACGCGGTTTGTGGACTAAAGTATTTTTTAACTGCTGGATACATAACGCCGCGAAAAACAACTTCCTCGATGATTGGTGCGAATATGATTGCCGCTATCGCCTTCATTGCCAGGTCGTAAACTGAGCTTGCTTGCTTGAGCATTTCGACCGGCAACTGATCCTTGAACTCGGCTGCCGGACTGAACAGGCGGACGATCTGTTCAGTCAAACTCCCAAGCGAGAGAGCTATTGGTAAAACCACTACGCTCACAACAACCCCAAGTAAGATTGTTCGGCCCAGCCTTGGTTCGTTAAAGCCAAACGCTTCCGTCCAGGAAATTCGATGTTGCCTGAGGAAAAGATGAACGATTACCAGTGTTGTTCCATGAAAGGCTAAAATTCCCAGGAGAAAAGAAATCACGTCGTTCGCTGCCGAAGGGGCGAGCGCACCCTTGTACCCAGCTCCAACGATTATTCCGAGGATCATGGCAGCGTAAAAGCCGGCGACGAGGCGCAGAACACGATCTGGTCTCCAAGGCTTCTCCGTTAGCACGGGCAGAATGTAACCGCATGTGACAGAAACGAAACGAAAAGATGAACTACTTTGGTGCGGCGGCGGCTTTGGGTCGTTTGCAGCGGAAAAGGGTCGGGCGGATGTCTTTCGAGTATTTGAATCGCGGCCGGCCGTTGTTATCGGTCAATAGCCAGAAATGCTCCTGGTCGATTGCCAGTCCTTCCATCGCGCCGGTTGGGTAGGCATTTTGGTAGGCGAATTCTTCAGCCACTTCCATTGCTCCGAAGCTGTATTGCGCCAGCACGCGCTTTGTTTGGGGATCGACTTCGAAGATGCAGCGGTGATTTCGATCGAGGACAAAGAGGCGGTTGTCGAAGGTTGCCAAATCGCTGTAATGCGGCCCACCCAATGCAAAGTTTGTCGAATCGACATAGAACGAATCGAGGGCTTTTTGAGAGGGAAGATCGACCTCAATGATTCGCGCGTTGCTGCGCTCATTCGCGAGATAAAGCCGATTCCCGAGCAGCGCAATGCCTTCAAAGGAGGCATTGCGATCACCCGCACTGAAGAAATTTTGCACTGATGAAAAATCGAATGAAAATGCTTCCATCGGCTTACCTTTCGGATCGGCTTTGAAGACCAGGCGCTGCGATTCCTCACTCACGTAAATATTGCCGGCCGCGTCGAGAGCAATTCCTTCGAGGTCGTATCGAGCAGCTTTCTCCGGAGCGATGCGTGTCAGTTCGGCTTTCGGGAAAAGATCGAGTCGTTTCAGATCCGCGACAGAATTGCTCTTCAGTTCAAGTTCGTAGAAGGTGCCGTCCTGATCGTTTACCGTGATCAACCTTCCGTTTCGGAAGGCGAGCGCGGACGCATCGAAACGTTTCTCCACGTTGAGTTGCCAGGTTGCATCGGCCGTTAAAGTGAAGTGCTTTCGACCATCGTTGGTCCGGACGCCGAGCGAATTCCCTTTCGCGGTCGGTTCTGCAGAGAAACTCGAAACTATGGCTAAACCGAGGAAGATTCCGAACTGAATTGATTTGGCAAAGGGCGTTAACATTCGGTAAATCGCGCCCAAACGTAACGATTGCGCGCGGAGAGTTAAAGGAATGACCACTGTTTTGATCCTGTCCGTCGCGGCGTTCTTCGCAGGGTTTGTCGATTCGATCGCGGGCGGCGGCGGGTTAATCCAACTCCCGGCGCTCTTTGTTTTCCTTCCACCGAGCATCGCGGCCAATGTGCCGCAGGTGATGGGGATAAACAAATTTTCGTCGATCTGCGGGACGACGGTGGCCACTGCTCAATATGCGCGGAAGGTGACGTTCCGCTGGGCAATACTTTTACCAATTGCGATTTGCGCTTATTTATTTTCATTCGTCGGCGCCCAGACGGTTTCGGTAATCAATCCGAAATATATCAAGCTGGTGATTTTGGTGCTGCTCGCGGTGGTGGCTGTTTACACTTACACACGAAAGACGAACGCTCCGGCGGAGAAGTTGCAGATTGCGGAGAGGTTTCGGTTGCCGCTGGCGATCGGAGTTGGCGGCGCAATTGGTTTTTACGATGGCTTTTTCGGTCCCGGCACCGGGACGTTTCTGCTCATTGCATTTGTGAGCTTCTTTGGCTTCGATTTCCTGAATGCGTCCGCGCACGCGAAAGCAGTGAACCTCGCGACGAACATTGCCGCGGTAGGATTCTTCACGTGGAAAGGACTCATTCCATATCAATACGCGGTGCCGATGGCTGCCGCGAATGTGCTCGGTTCGTTCATTGGATCGCGCATGGCGATCTTGAAAGGCAGCGATTTTATCCGGAAGTTTCTTCTCTGCGTCGTGCTCGTGCTGATTGTGCGGTTCGCTTACGAGATGGCCTTCCCGAAGTAAGCTAGTTCAGCAGGTTGTACCAGTTATCGCGCTGGTGCGGTTCGTAGCCGAGTTCCGAGATGAGGCGCTTCATGTCGTCAACGGTCATGCGGAAGGTAGTGCCGGCTTGGGAGACGACATTTTCTTCAATCATGATGCTGCCGAGGTCGTTCGCACCATATTTGAGCGCGAGTTGGCCGATTTCAAGGCCTTGCGTAACCCAACTGCTTTGCACACTTGGAATATTGTCGAGGTAAATCCGGCTGAGCGCCTGCATGCGTAAATAATCCTGCGCGCCAACGGTCGGCGCTTTAAGGCGCGTGTTCTCGGCTTGAAAGGTCCAGCAAATGAAAGCGGTGAAGCCTTTGGTTTTATCCTGCTGGGCGCGGACCCGTTCGAGATGTTCGATGCGATCTTCCAGAGTTTCGACGTGACCGAACATCATTGTGACGCTGGAATTCATGCCCATTCGATGCGCCACATCCATGACGTGCAACCAATCATCGGTCATCGCTTTCAATGGAGAAATCCGTTTGCGCACCCGGTCAACGAGAATTTCTCCGCCGCCTCCCGGAATGGAACCGAGGCCCGCGGCACGGAATTTCGAAATGATTTCTTCCAGCGGGAGATTGAAGGTGTCGCGGAAGTGAATGAATTCGCTCGGGCTGAAGCCGTGGATGTTGATTTGCGGAAATTTGTTTTTGATGTGCGAAAGCAGGTCGAGATACCACTGCATCGAAAGGCTCGGATGATGCCCACCTTGCATGAGAATTTGCGTACCACCCAGCGCGATCGTCTCCTCGATCTTCTGGTCCATTTCGGGCAGGGAGATTACGTAGGCGTCTGAATCTTTTTCGACGCGGTAGAAAGCACAGAACTTGCAATAGACATTGCAGACGTTCGTGTAGTTCACGTTGCGATCGACGATGTACGTGACGATCTCGTTCCCGCGGCCGGCGTGAGCGTTCGCGCGCGCGAGTTGACGTCGGCGATCCGCAAGGACGCCGAGTTCTTCGAGCGGCAGTTGGTAAAGTTCAGTCGCTTCAGCGCCGGAAATGCGATCTCCTCGCCAGACTTTCTCGATCAAATCGTTCTGCGCCCCGTTATAGGTCACGCTTTGAAAATACCGGATGCGCGGGCTATCACAAGCGCCTGATGGTTAGGCGCAAAACGATACCTGCGCGCAAAGTTAAATAAACTCTGTGCTCGCCACGTCCAATTGGCGTGTTGAGATCGGTTCGAAAGCTGGAGCAGTTCAAAGTAATGGGCGTGGAGGGCAGCCACTGCGGACGGATCAAAGACGTTTATTTCGACGATAGCACCTGGCGCGTTACCCACCTGGTGCTTTCGATTGAGCCGCGCCATTTCGGGCAGAAGCAAGTTCTCCTCAAGCCCGAAATGGTAGACTCGATTTCGGACGCCGGAATTGTCGCGCTCCGCCTGAAGTTTGACGAAATGGAGAAACTGCCTCTCGCAAGCTCTGTGCTGCCGGTCTGCAAACAATACGCCTCTTTTGCATTTTCCTCGCCCGGTGCGCGCCTGTTTGCGCGTGGAGTGATCGGCTCCGACCCGCATCTGCGGAGCGCCCGGGCGGTAAGTAATTACCGCATCAATGTTGCCGGCGAATTCGGCGGCACGCTTGCCGACTTCCTGTTGGACGACGAAAACTTCGAAATTCGATATCTCGCTGTCGAACAGGTCATTGAACGCAAAAAGGTTTGCTTCCACGTTCTTCCCCAGAGCGTTGAACGTTTCACGTGGGCAACGCAGCGCGTCTTCCTTAGGGAGCTTCAACCGGTGCGCCTGGAGAGCGATTCCGCTTCTGCCGAAGTGCTTACCGCGGCCTGAACATTTCTTCCTTTCTTTGTTTGGTTCAGGCAGAAATTGCCATTCACGGCGGGGTTTCCTCAGCAAAACGGCCCGAAAGGCACAAATTTCCTCCATGGCATAACGGCTGCTAAGTCCCTCGGACTGTTAGCAGCTAATGATCGACGCTTTGTTCAATCAGACGAACTACGTCGCGACCAAGAAGATGTTGGACGCGACGGCGCTGCGTCACGAAGCAATCGCGAGCAATCTCGCGAACATTGAGACTCCTAATTATAAGCGGATTGATGTCGCGCCTTCATTCCAGTCGGAACTCGCGTCAGCGTTGGGTTCGAAGGACGCTTCTAAGATCTCCTCGCTTTCTCTCAACTTAGCCGAAGACCAGAACGCGGTTTCCGCCAATCGGGACGGCAATACCGTCCAGCTTGAATCTGAGTTGATGAAGCTCAACCAGAACACTTTAGCGCACACACTCGAAACGCAACTCGTCTCCGGCGCGTTGCTCAAACTGCGGCTCGCGATCACCGGCCGTCCATCCTGAGGTTAACGCATGATTCAAACTTTAACCGGTATCGATAGCACCTCATCCGCGCTCGCGGCGGAACGCGTGCGCATGGAAGTGATCACGCAAAACATCGCGAACGCGAACACGACGCGCGGGCTCGATGGCAAACCTTATCAGCGGCAAATCGTCGTTTTCGAACAGGCACTCAACAACGCGCAGGGCGCTTACAATGGCCCGGGCGGCGGTCCGCAGAAGGTGGAAGTTGCGAGGATCGACAAGGACAATCGTCCGCCACGGATCGTTTTTAATCCTGGGCATCCGGATACAGATGCCGAGGGGATGGTTGCGCTGCCGAATGTGAATATTCACGAGGAAATGGCGGATTTAATTGCCGCTTCACGCGCATTTGAGGCGAATTTGGCGGTGGTTAAAAACGCGCGTTCGATGGCGATGCAAACGCTGCAGATCGGCAAACGGTAAGCTGAAATATGGACCCGATCTCAGCGATGCGTTTAGCCGGAGCGGGCGCAGTAATGCCGGGCAACATGCCTGGAATTCAGGCGCCAAAGATTACCGCGGGTGAATTACAAAGCCTGGGCAGTGTTTCCACTCCGCAGCCGGCCGACGTTCAATCGGGCCGTTCTTTTTCGGATTTCCTTGGACAAATGGTGCACGAGGTGAACGCAAAGCAGTCGAATGCTGCCGGCGCGGTGGAAGGAGTGCTGAGTGGCCAAAATGTTCCGCTTCACCAGGCGATGATCGCCATGGAGGAAGCAAGTGTTTCGTTTCAGTTGATGGTCGAAGTGCGCAATAAACTCCTCGAGAGCTACCAGGAAATAATGCGCATGCAGATCTAACACGTCCCTGCCGCCGTGAAAGTTTTGAATGAATCAGTTTGGACAGGTTTTTAAGCAGCTTCAGTCGATCTGGAGCCAGCTCGGATTAAATCAGAAAATTACGATCAGCGCGATGACGCTGGTTGTGTTGATTGGTTTAGGGAGCGTCGTTTTTTGGTCCAGTCGCCCCAGCTACGCGCTGCTTTACGGGCGCATGGAAGAAGCCGAAGCGGCGAAGGTGATTGCGTATTTGGATGAAGCGAAAATTCCCTACCAAGTGAGTCGCGGTAGCGGGAGCATCATGGTCCCCGCGGACAAGGTGCATCCGACTCGCATGCAACTCGCGGCGAAAGGTCTGCCGAAAGGAGAGGGTGTCGGCTTCGAAATTTTTGATCGATCGAATTTTGGTATTTCCGATTTCGTGCAGCGGGCGAATTACCTACGCGCGGTCCAGGGCGAACTCGCCCGCACGATCGGTCAGGTGGAGAGCGTTGAAAGTGCGCGGGTGATGATTGTCATGCCGGAGAATCGTCTCCTCGTGAATGACAAGAATAAGCCTACAGCGAGTGTGTTTGTGAAGGTTCGCGCTGCTGGTCTAATGCCGCAACAAACCGTGAATGCGATTCGATTTTTGGTGGCGGGAGCTGTCGAAGGTTTGAAGCCGCAGAATGTCAGCGTCATTGATAATTCTGGGAATGTTCTGAGCGATTCCCTGGAACCAGATTCGGTGGTTGGGTTAACACAGACTCAACTTGAAGTTCGCAAGAAACTGGAACTTTACCTCGCAAAAAAAGCGGAAGGCATGTTGGAAACGGTTTTAGGTCCCGGACAATCGGTTGTTCGCGTTTCGGCGGAAATGAATTTCGACACCCTAACGCGCACCGAAGAGAAATACGATCCAGAAGGGCAGGTGTTGCGCATCTCCACCATCAACGACGAAAGCACTGATTCCTTGAGCACCAGCCCTGGAGCGCTCGCGCCCGGTGTGGAAATCAACGCCGCGGGCGAAACGAATGTCGCGAGTGCGATGCCGCAGAACAACAACAAGACCAAGAAAAAGATCACTAACAACCAATACGAAATCAACAAAACCACCAGCAGCATGGTCCAAGGGGCTGGCAGTGTGAAGCAGTTGAGCGCTGCAGTTTTTATCGCAGCTCGCATGAGTGGCACCGGGACAAATCGCGTTGCCGAAACGCGTTCCAAGGAGGAACTGGACAAACTGCGCAACCTGGTTCAAAGCGCGATCGGTATTCAGCAGGATGCCGAAACGGGACGCAAAGATGTGATCACGGTGGAAGAATTTCAGTTCAATGACACCGCCGCGACGGATCTGACTGCTACATTGGTGAACGACCAGAAGTGGCAACAGTGGACGAGTGTCGGTCAAACCGTCGCTTATCCTCTCATTGCGATTGTCGCTTTGTTTTTGTTGGTCCGCCTGTTCAAGCGCGCTCCCGACGTTGATATTCCAATCGGGGTGCCCGTGGGGGAAGGGGACGGCCGCGTTTTCATCAACGGCAAACTTGGCGCGCGCACTTCGCGTGGCGTAGTGACGGTCGATACTTTGAACCAACTGATCAAAGAGAATCCGCAGAACATGACGCATGCAATTCGTGGTTGGATGACCCGAGGTGATTCGAAATGAGCGACGCGTCCGCACCATCACCTGCAGCCGATATCTCGAAGCTGACTAAGGTTCAGAAGTTCGCGATTTTCCTGATCATGATGGGGCCCGAAGCAGCGGCCCAAATCCTGAAATGTCTCGATGAACACGAATTGGAAGTAATCACCTCTGAGATGGCGAAACAATCGCTCGTGAGTGTCGATGTTCAAGTGGCGATTCTTCGCGAATTCGCGGATGTCGCAGTGCAGGCCAGCACCTCGGTTCGCGGCGGAAATGAGTTCGCACAGCAAACGTTAGAGAAAGCGCTCGGTTCGATTAAAGCCGGGGTCGTGATCAATCGGCTCCAGCCGACGCGCACGCCGGTTGGCGCACTGGAGAAGGTGGTGGATCTCGACCCGAGACAAATTTTCAACCTGGTCAAGCAGGAGCAGCCGCAAACAATCGCGCTGATCACAAGTTATCTTCCCGCGGAAAAAGCGTCAGAGCTTCTTTCGATGATGAAGGAAGAGCAGCGCGACCAGGTCGTCGAACGATTGGCGACACTGTCGCCGACTCCTGTCGAAGTGGTTGAAAAGATGGTTGAGGTTCTTCTGTCGAAATTGAGCGCAAAACCGAGCCGCGCCTTGAATTCGACCGGCGGATTGAAAGCAGCGGCAGATGTCCTGAACGCACTCGATAAGAACCTCAGCAAAGGAATTCTATCTGCGATCGAAGAGCGTAATCCGGATCTTGGCACTTCGATCCGCAAAAAGATGTTCACCTTCGAAGATCTCGTGCAGATCGATATCAGCGGCCTGCAGAAAGTCATGCGCGAAGTCGATATTCGCGATCTCGCCGTGGCCCTGAAGACCGCCAGCGATCAGCTCAAGAAGGTTCTATTCGCCGCGATTTCAAGGCGTGCCGCCGAAACAGTGCAGGAGGAAATGACGTTCCTGGGTGCTATCAAACTGAAGGAAGTCGAGGCTGCGCAAATGCGAATTATCGACGTCGTCCGCCGTTTGGAGACCGAAGGCGAAATCGAACTTGATGCTGGAAAGGAGAACCCGGAAGGTGTCGGCTTCGCTACATAAGGTTCATTTCAGTCGGCCACTTCGGAGCGTTCGATTGTGCACGGGGAACGAATCGTTTGTTTCGGAAACGAAGTTTCAGCAGGAGCTCAAAAAACGTTTTCAGGAGGGCTACGAAGCGGGCCAGAAAGCACTCGCCGCACAGCTCGTAGAGCAACGCAAACAACTGATCGATATTCAAACGGGACTCTTCCGCTCCATCCAAAACGCGCTGCCCAACGTTGTCTCTGAATGTGAGAAATCGATCGTGCTGCTTGCCATCGAATCTGCGCGGAAAGTCATCGACGCGATTCAAATCACTCCCGAGATGATGGAAGCAGTCGTGAAGAAAGCGCTTACTGAACTTCAGGACACTGCCGAATATGAAGTGCTTTTGCATCCCGAAGATCTCGCGCTTCTGAATGATGTTTCCAGTGGCCTGCTCCCGAAAGAGAACAATACGAAGGTCCGTTTTGGAGTTGATGCGAGCGTCACGCGCGGTGGTTGCCTGATCAAAACTCGTCACGGTGCAATCAGCGCCGTCCGCGAGCGAATGTTCGACAAGCTTGAAGCCGCGGTGCTCGGATGAACACTACTGCTTCAGAAAGCTCCACGTTCTCGCGCCCACCGATCAAGATTGATCGCCTGGCAGGTTACCTCCATCGCGTTCGCGAATCGCACGTCATCGAAAAACGCGGCTACGTGACGCAAGTGATTGGACTCGTCATTGAATCGAACGGCCCCATGGTGGCGGTCGGCGATGTCTGCAAAATCGAAGCGGCCGATGGTGAACAGATACTTTCCGAAGTCGTCGGTTTTCGTGGTGATTGCGTTCTCCTCATGCCGTTGCGTGAAGTGCACGGCATTCAGCCTGGCAGCCCTGTCATCGCAGTCGGGCGTTCGCTACGCGTTCCGGTCGGTGACGAACTCGCCGGCCGGGTCCTGAATGGCCTGGGCGAACCGATCGACAATCTCGGCCCGCTTCGCACCACCAAATCTTCTGGTATTCACAACAAACCTCCGCACCCACTCGCTCGTAAGCGGATCAAGGAAGTTTTTGAAACGGGGGTCAAATCCCTCGACACGTTCATTCCCTGCGGCCGAGGCCAGCGCATGGGCATCTTCGCTGGCAGCGGTGTCGGCAAATCGACCCTCCTTGGCATGCTCGCCAGCCATGCGCAGGCGGACGTGAACGTCATCGCGCTGATTGGCGAACGTGGCCGCGAAGTCCGCGAGTTCCTCGAAAAGGATCTGACCGAAGAGGGCCGCCGTAAATCGGTGGTTATCGTCGCCACTTCGGATCAACCCGCACTCGTCCGCGTGAAAGGGGCATTTGTTGCCATGGCGATTGCGGAGCACTTCCGCGATTCCGGCAAAAATGTGCTGCTGATGATGGATTCCGTCACCCGTTTTGCCCTTGCGCAGCGTGAAATTGGTCTCGCAATAGGTGAACCTCCCGCTACAAGAGGCTTTACTCCATCGGTTTTCGCGATGCTTCCGCAACTCTTAGAGCGCGCAGGCAACGGAGAGAAAGGTTCCATTACCGGATTGTTCACGGTTTTGGTGGAGGGCGACGATATGAACGATCCCATCGCCGATGCGACTCGTTCCATTCTGGACGGGCATATCGTTCTCAGCAGGCAACTTGCAACGGAAAACCATTATCCAGCAGTCGATGTTTTGGAGAGCGTCAGCCGCCTCACTCGCGATTTAACGACAGCAGATCAACAGGCTCTTTCTGGCCGGGCACGGTCTATGCTTGCACTACTTAGAAAGAACCAAGACTTGATCAATATCGGCGCATACGTTCCCGGTTCGAACGTTGAAGTTGACCGGGCGCTGGCCTTGCAGAAACCGCTGAGCGAGTTCCTGCAGCAGGGGATCGGCGACGGTGTCTCGGCCTCGAAAAGCTGGGAGATGCTCACGACAGCGATCAAGCCCAACTAACCAAGCAAGACGAAAGGATTCGCTATGAAGAAATTCAAGTTCAGTCTCGAAGCTGTCCGCCAACTCAAAAACAAGATTGAAGAACAAGCCGCGCAACGCCACGCACGTTCCCTGGTTCAATTGAGCAAATCAAAAGCTGAACTCGCCGAAACCGAACGCGAGTTAAACGCAGCCGCTTTGATGCAATTTTCCGCCACGAAAAAGACGCCTGCCTCCGAGTTGATGCAACTGAACAACTACGTTGCCGCCCTCGAGAAACTTCGCCGCGAACGCCTGGATCGCGTCTTGCACGCTGAGAAAGATGCGACGCTCGCACGCGCAGCGCTCGAGAAAGCCGCGCGCGAACGCGAGATCCTTGACCGCGTGCATGAGCATCAGCATGGCGTGCACAAGTTCCACGTCGCCCGCCAGGAGCAGAAGTGGATGGATGAAATCGCCGCCAAGATGAAGCGCGGCATCCTTGCTGCGGTGTGACGTAGCGCAGACTTCAGTCTGCCAGTCGATCGATGAAATTTCTCCAATCACCAATCCTTGCAATGATGTTGGGCGGAATCGCATTCCTCCTCACCACCTTCGCCTTGGTTGAAAAGCCGCTCAAAGCGAGCGCGCATCCTGTGGAGAATACCACCGAAGAAAAAGTCGCCGGCTTCTGGCAGCGCCACAATCCCGAGGTTGATCAGTTGCTCAAGGAAGTCCAAACCGAGCGCGAACAGTTGATTAAACGCGCTGCGGAGTTGCGCGAACTCGAAACGCGTTTAGCCGCTGAACGCGCTGAAATCAACACCATCACGCAGCGGGTCGCTCAGCTCCAGGCCGAGTTCGATCAAACGATCATTCGAGTTAAAGAAGAAGAAGCGCCGAATTTGAAAAAGCTCGCCCGCCTTTACGCGGCGATGACACCCGAAGGCGCATCCGCGATTATGCGCGAGCTCGACGACATGGTCGTCGTTAAAGTCATGAGTTTTATGAAAGAGGACCAGTCAGCTCCTCTTTTGAATGCAATGGCCATGGAAGGCGAAACACAGGCCAAGCGCGCGGCGAACATCGCTGAAGCGCTCCGCAAAACTGTTGCGGATAAAAAGAAAACTCCATGAACCAATCTGTCAGTCCGCTTCCGTTCGCAACTCTCAGCGAACCGGCAGCGGTCGAGTGCAGCCCGCTTTGCAATCCGCAAAGTCCCGGCGCCCCCAGTGAAGAGGTCACTCCTAAATTTGACGACCTTCTGGATTCTGAGATCCAGGATGAAGCCGCCGCCGAAGTGGAAGAGCCAAAAACCGCTGATCCTTGGACACTGTACGCTTTCGCTGCAACTTCGGTCCAAATACTCATCGATCTGCCGCTTGTTCCTGTTTCAGGCGAGGGGGGAACGCATCCGGCAGGGCAGGGGACCGAAGCCGAACCTGCTGAATTGCCAGGAATGGATCTTTCGAACCTGGACCCTGACGAAAAACCGCCCCTAAACCTTGTCCAACTAGTCCGACCAGTGCAGCAGAATGTGCCGCCGCCTTCGCTTCCAGCGGAGTTGGCACCCCTTGAAACGGAACAAATTGCCCAAAAACCTTCAGAATCGGGCAAAAAACCCAGTGGCATACCGGCTGCTCAAGAGCCTTCGATGCTGCGCTCGAGCGAAAAACAGGAAAAATCTGCTGAAAAGCAGTCCTTTTCACTTTCCGCTGAGAAGTCTGGGGCAACCAGCTTCGATACTACCGTAGCGGTCCGTGCGGCAAATCAGTTCCGCGATCCAACACCTAGGCGCGATCAGGAATTCAACTCTTTCTCCAACGTCGATACGATTCAACCAGAGTGGTCGAGCTTCGATGGAATTTCCGAATCAGTCGAAATCCAAGCTCCCAGGCACATTGAATCAACCGAAGTCCTCCAGGCGATCCGCAGTCACGTTGAACTGCTGAAAACCAGCAACCAACAGAAGCTCGACGTCGTTCTCCGCCCTGACGGGCAGACGGAAATCCGCCTTCAGGTCGAAAAGGTTAATGGCGAGATTCTTCTCCAGGCCCGTTGCGAACGCGGTGATTTCGCACGTCTAGAGTCTAATTGGGCGGCGATCCAGCAATCGCTCGCGAATCAAGGCATACGCGTCGAAGCGCTCCAACAAGGCGCTGCGTTCCAGCAGAATCACCAGCACTTCACAGGCTCCTCAAATTCGCCCGAACAGCACTCCAACGCGCAGCAGCAGCGCGACACAAAAATTTTCGAACAGGAAGCCTCCGTTCCAAATCGCCCGAAGAAGCCGTTCGCGCACAGCTCGTCTGCACGCGGTTGGCAATCCTGGGCATAATTATGATCCCTCCAACAGCCAAAGTCGCTTCGAGCACCGACACCGCCGCTTACGCGGAGCAACGGATGCCAATGCAGAAGCTCGGTCAGGACGAATTCATCAAGATTCTCGTTACGCAGTTGCGTTCGCAGGATCCGCTGAACCCTATGAAGGACACCGAATTCGTTGGCCAGATGGCGCAGTTCAACGCGCTTGAAAGCACGAAGGCGATGCAGACGGAGATCCAAAGTCTTCGTGCAAATTCGCTCATCGGCTACACGGTGGAAGTCCAGGGCGAAGAGGACAATGTCATCGGCGAAGTTACCTCAGTCGATTTTATCCAAGGCGAGTTGAAGCTGATCATTAATAACCAGCCTTACTCGATGTCCGACGTGATTCGCGTCCAGCGCACCGCTCCGAGTGCCACCAAAGAAACCGCGCCTCTTACCAAAACACCCTCTGCCCCCGTATAATTTATGGTTCGTTCATTAAACTCCGGCGTTAGCGGCATCCAACAATTCCAGGGGAAACTGGATGTCATCGGTAACAACATCGCGAACTCGAACACGCTTGGCTTCAAGAGCGCTCGCGCGGATTTCGAGGATACGTTCAGCCAATCGCTCTCGGGCGGCACGACGAACTATCAGATTGGTTCCGGCGTCGGCACCGCGACCGTTCGCTCGCTTTTCACCCAGGGAACAATTTCCCGCACCATGGTTCCGACGGACGCAGCGATCGAAGGAGACGGATTCTTCACAGTGCGCGATCCGGTTTCCGGCAACACTTTCGCCACTCGCGCTGGCGCGTTCGATATCGACTCGCAAGGTTATCTCGTCACCAGCGACGGATACCGAGTTCAAGGCTTTTCCGACGGCAGCCTGACTGTCCGTAACGACATCCGCATCGACGACACTGGCAAACCCGCGGGAGACACCGGTGTTTACAAGCGCTTTAACATCGATGACCAGGGCCGCATTAACGTGTTGCTCACCACAGGGACGACTTTCGTCCGGGGACAGATTCTCCTCCAGCGCTTCCAGAATCCAAACGCGCTCGTGAAAGAGGGGAATAATCTCTACTCCGCAATGGATGCCGCTGGTCCGCTCGCGCAACCCGAAGCGCCGAAAACAAACGGTCTTGGTTCCATCCAAAGCGGGCATTTGGAAATGTCCAACGTCGACATCGCGAATGAATTTACTTCGATGATCACCACGCAGCGTGGCTTTCAAGCCAGCGCGCGCATCATCACTACTTCCGACGAAATGCTTCAGGAAGTCGTGAACTTGAAACGATAATTTTATGCCGGCTAACCGTCTTGATCAGCCCAAGCCCGCGGAAGAAGCGAAGCCAGCAGCGGCGGTTGCCGCGCCCGCGCCCGCGCAAAGCGGCGGCACCTGGGTGCCGTTGATCGCGAACATCGTTCTCATGCCTTTGATCGCCTGGGCGCTTACAACGTTCGTGCTCATCCCAAAGATTAAAACAGGCGGAGCAAACGCCTCACACGAACCAACAGAAGAAGGCGGTCACTCTCCCGCGAAATCCAAAGTCACTGTCCCGCTTGCTGGAAAAGTTCTCGTCAACGTCGCTGGAACAGCCGGCACCCGCTATCTCGTGGCGAACATCACTCTCGTCGGCAAGAAGCCCGAGCTGAAAGAAAAGGTCGAAGCGGCTGATCCCGAACTGCGTGATGCAGCTTCCAGTATTCTCGGCATCAAAACGATCAACGACCTGGAGAAGCCCGGCATGCGCAACATCATTCGCTCCGAGCTGATCGCCGCGTTCAACGACATTCTCGGCAAAGACTCCATCAGCGACATCTATCTCACAGAATTTGCAGTGCAATAAACGAACTCACGAGCATGGACGCTCCGGAAACCACGACACTCGAAACCGCAGAACCCGCCGCAGAAATGCCGGCGGCGCTTGAGTCTGCTCCCGAGCCGTCCGCGCCTTCGGCACCGCAGCGTTTTGATTTCCGTCATCCCGTTTTTCTTTCTTCCGGCGAGTGGCGCAAGTTGCGCATGGAAATCGAAGAATTTGTCGAATCGACTGGTTCGTTACTTTCCACTTACCTGCGCCTCGATCTCACACTTCAACTCGGCAAGCTGCATACGCTCACCTTCGGCGAATTTACTTCCTCGTTGCCATCGCCGACACATATCACTCTTTTCAAAACCGATCCCTTGCGCGGGATTTCTCTCGTCGAGATCCGCTCCGGCATCGCTCAAGCGATTGTCGATCGTCTCCTCGGCGGACCAGGGAAGGGAACCGGCACTGACCGGAACCTCACCGACATGGAAGTCGCGCTCATGGATCAATTCGTCCAACTGCTCATTGACGAGTGGTGCAAGAGCTGGACCAAGCTCCAGGAGCTTCGCGGCGAAATTCTTGGGCACGAAAACAACGCAAAATTTCTCCAATGCGCGACGAGCGACACGCTCCTCCTTGGCGTCACGCTCAATCTCCGCATGGGTGAGAGCGAGGGCGAGATTCAATTGGTTCTTCCTTACGCACCGCTCGAACCGCTTATAAATAAACTCGGCCAGTTAGGTGCAGCGCCATCAACTCCCGCTGCGACCGTTCCCGCGTCTGCTCAGAAATGGACGCAGCATCTGGACAAAGTGCCGATGACGATGAATGCCTGCTGGCCCGCACTGAAGCTGCCGGCCCGTGCGCTCGTCGGCCTCAAGGTTGGTTCAATTCTCGATCTAAAGACGGACGACGCCGAACGCCTGGAAATGCGCGTCGGCCAGAAGGTGAAATTTCGCGGCCGCCTCGGAATGCGCGACAACACCTGGGCCATCCAAATCACAGAAGTTTGCAAGCTATGACAACATTTACGCCGAAAAATCCTGCAGATTCCGCCACGAACTTGCCGCCGAACCTCGACATGTTTATGGACGTGCCGGTGGTCGTCACGGTCCAACTCGGCTCCTGCCAGCTTTCCATGCGCGAAGTGCTGCAACTGAATCCTGGATCCATCGTGCAACTCGATAAACTCGCGGACGCGCCGGTGGAAGTTTTGCTGAACGATAAATTGGTCGCGCGTGGTGAGGTCGTCGTCCTGGAAAACAAGTTCGGCATCAAGATCACCGAAATGGTCGGCAGCAGCGGATAGCTCACCGCTTGCTCCGAATTGTTCCCTCATATGAAGAAGAAAATTTTAAAACTGCTGGTCCTCGGGTTCACACTCGTGTTCACAGTCGCCGCCGAGAATGTCGCGGCCACAGCCGCTGCACCTGCGGTTCCATCTATGGGCGCCGCCGTATTCCGCATGGTCGGTTCACTCGCCGTGGTTATCGCGCTCTTCTTCGCGGGCGCATGGCTTTTCCGGAACATGCACCGTTTCAAGGCGGGGCAATCGAATCAGCGCAAACTGCAGGTTCTCGAAGGAAAATCGATTGGTCCGCGTCAGGCCATTTATGTTGTTGCGTACGAGCAGCAACGTTTGCTCATTGGCTCCACCGCGCAGGGTCTAACCCTCCTCATGCATCTTCCCGAAGGCCAGACTCAAACCGAGACGAGTAGCGAACGCATCGTTCCGGTTTCGTTCGGCGAAGCCCTTATGCACGCGCTCGGTCGCAAATAGCACCATCGTGAGACTGCCTGCCTACATCCGAATTCTTTGTTTGTTCGCGCTCTTGTGCGGCTCCACCGCATTCGCGCAGGACCCCGCGCTCACGAACAACGCTCCGCTCATTCCCTTTAAGCTGAATGTCGGCCTCGAACAATCGCAGCAGCCGCAGGATGTCGATGGCGCGATCAAAATTCTGTTCGCGATCACGCTCCTCACGCTCGCGCCCTCGATCATTCTATTGATGACGAGCTTCACCCGTATCGTGATCGTGCTATCCTTCGTCCGTTCTGCGCTTGCCCTGCAAGGCACGCCCGCAAACCAAATTCTCATCGGCCTCTCACTGTTCATGACCTATTTCATCATGGAACCGGTCTGGTCGAAGATCGATGCCCAGGCCATCCAGCCTTACATGGCGAAGCAAATCACGAGTGCGCAGGCGCTCGATGAAGGTGTCAAGCCGCTCCGTACGTTCATGCTCGCCCAAACTCGCCCGAAGGATGTCGAACTCTTTGCATCCCTAAATCGCCAGGAAGTCGCTTCCCCAGATCAACTGCCCATGAAAGTTGTCATCCCAGCTTTCATCATCAGCGAACTCCGCACCGCGTTTCAGATGGGCTTTCTCTTGTTCGTTCCGTTCATCCTCATTGATCTCGTCGTCGCCACCGTCCTCATGAGCATGGGTATGATGATGATGCCGCCGGCAACCATCGCACTTCCTTTGAAACTTCTCCTCTTCGTTCTCGTAGACGGTTGGCAACTCATCACCCGTTCACTCCTCCAAAGCTTCGCCACATGAACACGCCTCCTTGGTATTTGGCATTTGGTATTTGGTCATTAACCCGATGAACCCAGAATTTGCAGTCGAAATGGTGAAGGCGATGATCTTCCAGGCGCTCACTCTCGCCGCGCCTATTCTTCTGACCGCCCTTGTCGTCGGTCTGGGTGTGAGTTTGTTCCAGGCTGTCACGTCAATTCACGAGCAAACTCTTTCGTTCGTTCCAAAAGTTCTCGGGATTGCCGTCGTGTTGGTGATTACGCTGCCCTGGATGCTTCGCTCGGCGATCGAATTCACCACGATGCTCATCGAGAAAATGCCGCAGATGGTGCGCTGATGTTGTGTTTTGGGATCTCACAACCTGGTTCGTTATTTTTGTTCGGTTCAGCACGTATTTACTGCTGTTCCCGGTAACTTCTGCTCTGGCCATTCCCGCGATTGTGCGCATCGGGTTCGCCGCACTCGGCTCCTTCCTCATTCTGCCTCTCGTTCCGTCGATCACGATGGAGAGTGTCGGCTTATATCCAGTCTTCCGCATTTTCTTCCTCGAAGTGAGCACCGGCCTTGTCCTCGGCCTGCTGGCCCGTTTCATTTTCTACGCGGTGGAAATGGCGGGCAGTTTGATCGCGACCGAAAGCGGTTTGATGCTCTCCCAGAACTTCAATCCTATCACCACCTCATTCGTTTCCTCACCCGGTGTGTTGCTGCATTGGATGACTCTCATCCTCATGCTGACACTCGATCTGCACCACTGGCTGATCATCGGCCTGCAGCGCAGTTATGAAATCATTCCTGCCGGTGGGTTCCATATTTCCGAAGCGCTCCTGACTGACATCACCGGCAGGGCAGGGGGGATGTTTGTGATCGCGCTGCAAATGACCGCGCCGATCCTCGCAACGTCATTCCTCGTCACCGTTGTTTTCTCTTTGCTTGCCCGCGCCGTTCCGCAGATGAATGTCTTCAGCGAAAGCTTTCCAGTCCGCACGTTCGCGGGTCTCGCCGTTTTCGGCCTCACCTGTAATCTCCTGGCGCAACACATCGTCAACCACCTCAATCGCATACCGCAGGATTTCATCCGGGTTGCGGAAATGATCGCCGCCTAATATGTCGGAGCAAGTCGGCGAAAAGACAGAGCAAGCAACGCCAAAGCGCCTGGAGGAGGCGCTTAAAAAAGGCAATTTCGCGCGCAGCCCGGAGGTTCAAACCGTGTTCGTCCTCTGCGGGGCCCTCATCGCCTTGCGCATGGCTGGCCTCGATGCCTGGCAGCGCCTTGCGATTGCGATCACCGGAATCTTCAGCGAACTCGGCCGCATCACACTCGCGCAGGAGAACATGCAGAGCTACCTCATCAACGGCGCGCTGCTGTTCGCAACCTGCGTCGGACCCGTGGTCATCTGTACCGTCATTGCCGCGTTAATCGCCGGCAGCATCCAAAGCCGCTTTAACACCGCTCCCGAAGCGCTCGAACCGGACTGGCAGCGCGTTAATCCACTCGAAGGATTTAAACGCATTTTCTCCCCGCGCATGCTCGTTCCCACGTCCCTTTCCATCCTCAAGCTCGGAATTATCGGCGCTATCACCTGGGGGGCCATTCGGAAAATTCTGCAAGACCCGATCTTCCACACCGTGGTCGGCCCGGCAGAAATTGCACGGTTTCTTTCGGACACCAGTTTCTCCATTGCCACGCGCGTCATTTTTGTTCTAACCGCCGTTGCTGCAGCCGATTACGGCTACCAATACTGGAAAACCAACCGCGACCTCATGATGACCAAGGAAGAGGTCAAAGAGGAAATGAAGAACATGGAAGGCGATCCGCAGATGAAAGCGCGGATGCGTCGCCGCCGAAAGGGCAAATCCCAACGGCAAATGCTTCAGGAAGTGCCTACGGCTGATGTAATTCTAACAAATCCGACCCACCTCGCTATTGCTTTGAAATATGATCGTAAAACGATGAAAGCGCCGAGGATCATCGCCAAGGGTTCGCGGTTGAATGCGCTTCGGATTCGTGAAATTGCCGGTCAGCACAATATCCCGATCATGGAGAATAAACCCTTGGCCCGCATGCTCTTCAAGTATGGCAAGGTGGGTGGCGAGATTCCTGCTGAGCTGTATTCCGCCGTGGCCGAGGTGCTCGCGTGGGTGTATCGCGTGAACCGCTTCCGCTACTACAGCGAACAGAACAATGTCCAAAACTAGATCGAATATCGGCTTGCTGCTCAAGCAGGGCGACCTTTGGTTGATCCTGGGCATTTTCGGCACCGTCCTGCTGCTCATCTTTCCCGTCCCACCACTGCTTCTGGACCTCCTGCTCTCGTTGAGCATCGCTCTTTCGCTCTTAATCCTGTTGGTGATCCTTTATGTCGAGGAACCCGCCGATTTCTCCGGATTTCCGACGCTATTGCTGTTCATCACGCTCTTTCGTCTCGCGCTGAATGTCGCCACCACGCGGCTGATCCTGCTCGATGGTTACGCAGGTCATGTCGTTGAAGCGTTCGGTAATTTCGTTGTCCGCGGGAATTACATCGTGGGACTCGTGGTCTTTTTCATTCTCGTCCTGATCAATTTCGTCGTCATCACCAAGGGTGCCGGTCGTATCGCAGAAGTCGCTGCGCGGTTCACCCTGGACGCCATGCCCGGCAAACAAATGGCGATCGACGCGGAACTTAGCGCCGGCGTGATCACCGAAACGGAAGCCCGCACCCGTCGCAAGAAGGTCGAGCAGGAAGCTGATTTCTATGGTGCGATGGACGGTGCCAGCAAGTTCGTCCGCGGCGACGCCATCGCCGCGATTTTAATTACGCTGATCAACGTCGTCGGCGGGTTCGCGATCGGCGTCATGCAAAAAGGCTATACCGTTGCTGAATCGCTCCAACGTTTCACCCTGCTTTCCATTGGTGACGGTCTCGTGTCGCAAGTCCCGGCGCTCATCACTTCTATGGCGGCTGGTTTGCTCGTGACGCGTGCGGCCGCAAAAAACAATCTCGGAACCGAACTTCGCAATCAACTTCTCCTTTACCCGCGCGCGCTGATGATTCTCAGTGGCATGATGCTGGTGATGGCGCTCGTGCCTGGGTTGCCAACTTTTCCATTTCTCGTGCTCGCAATTTGCACCGCATTAATCGCGCGCGCTCTCAAGCAGAGCAAAGCCGCCGCCGCCAAAGAGCTAACGACCGCAGCCAAACAGGCCGAAGTCGCCGCGCAGAAGAAAGAGCCAGAGAAGCTCGAAAATCTTCTTCAAATTGATCCTTTCCAGATTGAACTCGGTTACGGGCTGGTGAACCTCGCCGACCAGCGCAAAGGCGGCGACCTTCTCGATCGCGTCACGGGTGTGCGCCGAAACTTCACGCAGGAAATGGGCGTCGTCATTCCACCAATCCGCCTTCGTGACAACCTGCAGATGAAGCCAAACGAGTATCGTTTTCTCATCAAAGGTTCGCCCGCCGCGCAAGGTTCGATTATGCCCGGCTATTGGCTTGCGATGAATGCCAGCAACAGCAAAGTCGTGCTCAAAGGCGTTCCGACCACCGAACCCGTTTTCCAACTGCCCGCAACCTGGATCACGGATGCAGAGCGCAAGAACGCCGAACTCGCTGGCTACACCGTCGTCGATGCCGCGTCGGTCCTCGTCACGCATCTTTCCGAATCTGTGAAGCGTAATTGCCACGAAATCTTCAGCCGCCAGGACGTGCAGACGCTGCTTGATAATCTCAAGCAGACGCATCCGACCGTGGTCAATGAACTCATCCCGGCCCAACTCACCGTGGGGCAGGTGCAACGCATTCTGCAGAATCTCCTGTCTGAAGGGATTTCCATCCGCAATCTTTCAACAATCCTTGAAAAAGTTGGCGATTACGCTCACCTCACAAAAAATCCGGACGAACTCGCCGAATACGCACGGCGGGCGCTAGGTTCACAGATCATTCGCCCCTTCCAGAACGAGAACGGCTCTGTTCGGGCGATCACGCTCGATCCGCGCCTGGAACAACAAATCGCCCAGGGCATCCGTCAATCGCCGACCGAACTCAATCTCGTTCTCGAACCGAACCTGGCGCGCCACATCATCCAAAAGCTTTCGGCTTATGTGCAGCAGATGGTCGCCTCCGGACAGCAACCGCTTGTCCTCTGCGCGCCGCAGATTCGCCTCGGGTTCAAACGATTTTTCGAAAGTGCTTTTGCGGAGCTTTCCGTTCTTTCCTACGCCGAAATTCCATCGCGCATCGAAGTGCAAAGCGCTGGGACAGTAGAACTTCCGGCCGCTGCCTAATCTATGCAAGTCCACACCTTCATCGCTGAATCAGCCAACGAAGCAGTGGATCGCATTCGCGCCGAACTCGGCCCCACCGCCGTCGTTCTCAGTGTCCGAAAACTTCCTCGGACGGGCCTCGAACGTTTTCTTAAGCAGGATCAAATCGAAGTTCTGGCTGGCGTTCAAACCGATGCTCCGAAAGCTTCGGCGAAGCCTGCTATCGCGTCACAAACCGAAGCAGTCGCCGACCTCCGTGAAGAAATTCGCCAGCTTCGGCAGCAACTTCGTTCCCGCAGCGATAACGAACCGCGCACCGTTTTACCACGTGTGGCGGACCGCAAATCTTCGCCATTCGCGAACATCCTTACCCAAACCGGTCTCCTCCCCGCCTACGCAGAAGAAATTCTCCAGGAACTGCCCGGCCACGAATCGCTCACCGTTGGCGAACAAATCGCCGGCGGGTCCGAAGTGCTCCGCAACCGCTGGCGCAACGCTGCCCGCGATACTGGCGCGGCGATTCACATTTTCGTAGGCATTCCGGGTTCGGGTAAATCAACGGTTCTTTGCAAAATGCTCGCGCAGACTTCTCTCGTGGAAGGTCAGCCCGCGACCGTTTACCAACTCGACTCCCACATCGCGAACCCATCTCCTTTGCCTGGCGTCTACTCCGAAATCGTCGGCGCTCATTTCGAACGAACGTTTCCGCTGAATTTCGAACGACGCGAAGAAAGCGTTTTCGTTGATCTCCCCGGCGTGCCACTGAACAACCATTCCGCCCTCAACCGCTTGCGCGATACCATCGCTGAGTTCGGCGTGCCCGAAGTTCACCTCGTCCTGAACGCCGCGTATGAAACAAACCACCTCCTCGAGCAGGTTCGTTTCTTCTCAACTCTCGGAATTGCCGATCTCATCGTCACCCACCTGGACGAAGAGTCGCGTTGGGGCAAGCTCTGGAACCTGGTTTTCGGCACAAATTACGCCGTTCACTCGGTTTGCGACGGGCAAAATATTCCCGGCGACTTCCGCCCCGCCTGTCCTGACCTCATCCTCTCGCGCCAATTCGCAGGAAAATAAGGCTTTTTCGCCTATTTTTCACGCTGGCAAACCTTGTGCTTAACACCCTTTCGGAAGCTTAAAACGGAAGATGAAGAAGCTGATGATACTGGGTGCGTTTATCGGATTTTCTTCAGGACTTCTCTTCGGAGCACTCCAAGGCGCGTCTGGCTCTCAGACTCTCTGGCGCGCCACGGTCAGTGCCTTCGCTGCGAGTTATCTCTTCCGCTGGTGGGGACGTATGTGGCTCAAAGCCCTGCGTGAGGCGCAACAAGAGCGTCTCGACCTACTGGACCAAGCTCCGCCTGCTAGCATATGAAAACATCCGGCTCTGCTCTGCTCGAAGTTGAACCAAAGTCTCTGGCGCGCGAACGCGAAATCGCCCAAAAGACCAAGGCGCAAAAAATCAAGGCCCGCTACAAGAACATGAAGCCCGGCTCGGTCAACGAGGCTTCCATGGTCGAAGAGTATCTGCCTCTCGTCAAAACGGTGGTCGGACGTCTCGCGATGTCTCTCCCGCCGCACGTCGATCCAGAAGATCTTTATAGTTCGGGACTCGTCGGTTTGCTCAACGCGGTCCGCCAATACGATCCGAACGCGGGTAGTTCTTTCGAGAGCTACGCCAAGGTTCGTATCCGTGGCGCGATCTTCGACGAACTCCGTCGCCTCGATTGGATTCCTCGTTCTGTTCACGAAAAGGCCCGCAAGGTTCAGGGCGTGATGGAGAAGCTCGAGCAGAAGCTCGGCCGCCTCCCCAAGGATGAAGAAATCGCCAAGGCGATGGAACTCACGCCCGCTGAATTCGAAGAACTCCAGGGCGAGATTCGTCCTGCGACTTTTATCTGCCTGGATTCTCTTGTCGGTTCCGACGAAGACAACGAAACCACTCGACATGAGTGGGTCGCAGACGGCGCGCACGATTCTCCGGACGATACTATCGCGCAGAAGGAACTTACTCGCGTTATTTCGGATCGCCTCGAACAGCTTCCGGACATGCAGCGCAAAGTTCTCGCGCTTTATTATTTTGAAGACATGCGTCTTCGTGAAATTGCCGAAACCTTCGGTGTCACGGAATCGCGCATTTGCCAGATTCACTCGCAGGCGATCATCGCGATTCGCAATTACCTGCAGAAGAATCGCAACAAAATCTCCTAAGTCCGCTCCTCATGATCATCCTCATCGGAGCATTCATCGTCTTCGCGTCGGTCATCGGCGGCTTCATGATGGCCGGCGGCCATCCTGGCACGTTGATCCAGGTCGCGGAGTTCGTGGTGATTGTTGGCGCGGCCGGTGGCGCGCTGATCATCATGTCGCCGAAGAAGGTGATGGTTGACCTTGTGCATGGCATGGTGGCAGCGCTCAAAGGAGCTCCTCACAACAAAGCTGCCTACGAAGAGTTATTCAAAGCGCTTTACGAATTATTCATGCTCGCTCGCCGGAACGGCATGATCGCGCTCGAAGAACACGTCACCAATCCAAGCGCGAGCAACATCTTTGCTCGTTATCCCAACTTTTCGAAAAACAAAGGTGCGATCGAACTGCTTTGCGGCGCTCTCCGCCCAATCATCGACGGCAAAGTAAAACCTGATCAGCTCAAAATGCTGCTCGAGGTACAGATGGAGAGCATGGAATCCGAGCACCACAAACCGATCAGTGTTTTGACAAAAGCTGCCGACGCGATGCCTGGCTTCGGCATTGTCGCCGCGGTTCTCGGCATCGTTGTCACCATGGGTTCCATCGCCGGCCCTATCGAAGAGATCGGGCACCACGTCGCTGCGGCGCTCGTTGGAACTTTCCTTGGCATTTTAATTTCGTACGGCTTTCTGAATCCACTCGCAGTCAACATGGAGTTTATTGGCGAGGCCGAACTCGCTTACTCGAAATGCATCGCCAGCTCCGTCGTCGGTTTCGCCAACGGCATGGCGCCGATCATGGCGGTGGAAATGGCGCGCCGCGGACTGGAAAGTGATATCCGGCCGAGTGCGGAAGATCTGGAGAAGATGCTAAAAGCGGTAGGTAAGTAATGGCCAAAAAACATCAGCATCACGGTGGTGCCTGGAAAGTCGCCTACGCGGATTTCGTGACGGCGATGATGGCGTTGTTCCTCGTGCTTTGGCTGACTTCTCAGGATGAGAAGATTAAGGAAGCGGTGGAGCGGTCGTTTAAGAATCCGTTTTCTTCGCTGACCAAAGATTCGACCGGACTGATACCTTCGAAAGATTCTGCTGCGACGCGGAGCTCCAAGGGGAATTTCGATTCCGCATCCGCAGTTGAACTCAACATGCTGCGGCGGATTTCCGAAGATTTGATGAAGGCGTTTCAACAGGGGCAGGACCAGGAGGATATGCCGGTTAAGCTGGATCTTACGCCTGAAGGTTTGAAGGTGAACGTCTTTGATCGAGGGCAGAAACCGATTTTTGAAGGGAATACCGCTGAATTTACGGCTTACGGAAAATGGGTCTTCACCACACTGGCGTGGCAGGTTTCGCGGTATCCGAAGTTCTTTCTCATGGAACTCGAAGGTCATACCGAAGCGGGGCATCTTTTCCCGAAAAACGAATACGGGGCCTGGGAGCTTACGGCGGATCGCGCGAACAGCGCGCGTCGGTTGTTGATTGAACATGGTTTGGGTGCGGCGCAGGTGCGGAAGGTCGCAGGCTTTGCCGATACTCGACCGATGCCGGAGACGGATGGTGCGGATGAGCGGAACCGCCGTGTGACTATTTTATTGCAGGTGGAGCAAAACCTTCGATGACATGGCTTCTGAATTTACACCACTAGTCCAGGCGCTGAAGGAAAAGTTCCCTACAGGGGCAACGGCTTTCTTCACGCGCGAAGGAGCCAAGCCGACGCGCTCGGACGCTCCCTTGTTTACTCCAGTCGCAAACGCTCCGCAGGGCACGGGCGAGACCGCCTTCTTTGCTGCGGCTGCCACTCCCAAACCGCATCAACCGGTGCAGGTCGAAACGAAACGCGATGGTGATCGCATTACGCAAATTCGCATCACGTGCGGGTGCGGAGAGTTGATCGAGATCAACTGCGAATATTGATTCGCTACTTCGACGCTGGCGTTAGCTTCAGCAATTCTCCCTGACGGTCGTCGACCGCGACGATGATTGAGCCGTCTTTAGATTCGATGACATCGCGGATGCGGCGCTTCATATCGATGCGTTCTTCCACGGCGACTCGTTCGCCGTCGAGTTGGAGGCGAATGAGCGCGCGGGAGGAGAGTCCGCCGACGAACAAACTACCGCGCCATCCTTTGAAAAGCTCACCGGTGTAGAAGGTCGCGCCGGAAGGGGAAATGACGGGAGTGAACGCGCGGACTGGCGCCTGAAATTCGCGCGAGGTGCCGTGGCCGGGAATCATCGCGTAGGCGCTGGAGAGTCCTTGCCGCGAATAGTGGCTGCCTTCGCTGACGAGTGGCCAGCCGTAGTTGGTGCCCTTCTTGATGAGGTTCAGTTCGTCGCCGCCGGAGGGACCCATCTCTACTGTCCAAAGGTTTCCGTTCGAAGGATCGACAGCGGCGCAGAGCGCGTTGCGAACTCCGTAAGCCCATATGTCCTTGAGCGCGCCTTCGCGAGTGGCGAACGGATTATCTTCGGGAATGGAGCCGTCAGAGTTGATACGCACGACCTTACCCAAGTTTGAGGCGAGACTTTGGGAGGGTTCGAAGCGCATACGATCGGCGGAGGTGATGAATAATTTTCCGTCTTGCGCGAAGACGATGCGGTTACCGAAGTGGCCGCGGCCAACGGTCATAGGAATCTGACGCCAAATGACTTTCACATCGGAGACCTGGTTGTCCTGAAACTTCGCGCGAGCAACAACACCGCCGCGAAGGACGTTGTCGCTGAGGTCGACGCCGGGGAGGCGGAAGTCGTCCGTTGCGAGATTGTCTTTGGGCTGAGGGTCGGCCGCTTCGACGTAGGAGAGATAGATGTAGTTGTTCTCCTGAAACTTAGGATCGACTTCGACGTCCATGAGGCCGCCCTGGTCGCGCGGGCCGCGATAGGTGACCTGTGGCACGCCCTGGACCGGCTCACTGAGTTTGCCCTCAGACCAAACGCGGAGTCGACCAGGCTTTTCGGTGATCAGCAGCTTGCCATCAGGCAGGAAAGCCATGCCCCATGGGTATTCGAGTGTGGCGAGTTTCTCGACGCGGACCTCGCCGACCGTGGATTGGACCGCTTGCGGCGCGGCTTGTTGCGAGAATGCAGACGGCGCGATGAAGGCTAAAACGATTAATAGTAAGACGGTTCGAAGTACTCCCATAAAGATCTCCTGGTTCAAGCTGGACGAAAAAGATTCACTTGAACGCGGGCCGGAGTCAATAGCGCGGCGAAATGGTGTCATAACAGGTGGTTTAGGGGTGGCAGCATTTTTTGGATTTGCGGCCGGAGCCGCAGGGGCAGGGGTCATTGCGGCCGGGTTTGGGCGGGGCGATATGGGGTTTTGGTTTCGGGGTTTCAGTGGTGGGAGTTTGTTCGCGTGAAAAAGCGTGAATTGGCGATACGCGCGAAGTGGAATTTGGTGGAATTACAGGAATTACGGGGGTTTGGTGAGGGTCTTGAGGTGGAATTGAGGGGACGGATTCCGGTGAGACGGAGGGTTGGGCGCGCTGTTTCATGCTGGAGAGCATCGAGATGACGGTGGGATTGAGGTCGGATGGATTGCAGGGGAGGTCGTCGCGGTCGAGGCCGGCGGATTTCAATTGGGCGAGGAGTTTTTGCTGGCGGTGGCGTTCGTTGGAGACGTCGATTTGAAAATCGGATACGTCGTCGAGGGGATGGGGGTGGTCTGCGTCCTCCGGAAGGTCTTCGTCGAGAGGAACGAAGTCGGCGGAGGGGAGGTTGGCGCAGGTTTGGACGAGTTTCTGATAGTTGGCGCGAGTGGATTTCGGGTGGTCGGCGCGGAACTTGGCATCGGAGAGGTAAAGATTTTCGGCGGTTTTGAGGAGGCGGAAGTCGCTGGACATATCTGCGAGGTTTTTGCCGTCGCGGAGGTCTTTGAGGACGCGGGCCTGGACGGTGGCGCGGATGGCGCCGAGGAAGGCGTTGGCGTCCTGCTCGTGGCGGATGTTGGAGGCGGCGGCGAGTTGGGAGAGGAGGCCGTGGGTGGGATCGGCCTGGTGCTGGGTGAAGAAGCGGCAGAGGGCGGCGCGGGAGGTGTAGAGGTCCAGGCCGCCTTCGGCGCGTGATTTGGCGAGGATTTCTGCGACTTCGGTGTATTCCTTCTCGCGGCAGAGATTGAGGACGTATTTGCGATCCTCGGGCGAGAGGCAGGAGAAATGGCTCTTCGATTTTTGTGTTATCATGCCTGCGAGTGTAGGGGAGGGGGTCGGTCATTTATTGACCGACCCCAAAAAGAAAAAAGGAGGAAAGTTACACAGAGGGCACAGAGGAAGAGGCACAGAGGGCCACGAGAGGGGGTTGTTGGGATGCGGGAGAGCAGTGCGTGAAAGTGCTGCCAGCGACGAAGATCGCGTTACCAAAGCGTGTGAAAAAGAGGCGCGGCCGCCAGGCTGCAGACTGGGTCAGTTCCGATGGCGCCGTAGGTGTAGATTCCGCCGTCGGGACATTGGGGTTCTTCTCCGATGACGGTGATTATGTCG
Source organism: Verrucomicrobiia bacterium (assembly GCA_036383895.1). Lineage (GTDB taxonomy): Bacteria > Verrucomicrobiota > Verrucomicrobiia > Limisphaerales > SXQI01 > DASVNK01. The sequence goes on from DASVNK010000033.1 coordinate 97,921, forward strand.
TCGATCAAGAAAGCGGCGCCGGGTCCAAGGTTTTGCCTTTGGGCGACCTGGTATTTCTCGAACAAGATTCGGCGGAGGTTGAGATCGCAGATGTTATTGTTTGGTTCGCGCACCTGGAGGTAGACGAATTCGCTGTGACTGTTCGGACGATTGGGAAGACGCAACGGGAAAGCATCGGTTGAAACGAGGACGAAATAGCCGTTGGGATACACGTCCGTGAGTCCGCGCAAAATGTAATTGCGACCGGTGTCACCCTGGAAATCAATAACGAGACTATTGGTTTCGCGACGCAGGGTGAGAATCGGGGCAGGGGCAACTTTGACTGATAAATGGGCAATGCTGCTGGTTAGCGACAAAAAGGCGCCGGTTGAATTGGGAACAGATAAAACGGCGCGATACTCGCCCGCCAGTTCGGCAGTGACATTGGTGAAGGCGAGAGTTGGGCCAGTTCTGCCAGGGAGATCGGTGTTGTTGTGTTGCCACTGGAGGGAGAGCGGTTGTTGCGGATCGGATGCTGCGAAGACACTAAAGAAAGCGTTTGCTCCTGGGGACGAGGTTTTACTGCGCGGATGTTCGATGATGAAGGGCGAGCGGGTATTGGAGAGGAGAAGTGAAAAGTCGGTGGCTTGCTGGCCCGCGACGCGGATCCGGTATTCGACATCGGATTGTGCATCGAAGTAGGCGTAGCGAGTGGGATAATCGCCGCCGAGCACAGGGATATCGACGAGGAGGTTTGAGACCTCCTGTGTGGCGGCGAGGGTGGCGCCTGTGGAGATGGATAATGTGCCACCACCGGCAGTGGCGCGCGGAACGACTAAAATGCGGCTGGTTGCCGGGGCTATCCAAGAAAACCAGACTGATGAGGTGCCATCCCAATGCATGGGCGAGGGGGACTCGCCGTTCTCGAAGGTTGCGCCGCGTAGTGAGCTGGTAATGGAGACCGATGAGCCGGTGAGTTGTGTGGCGTTGGCGAAGTTGTCGTTAGCTGGAGCGGCGGAGTGGGAAGGGATTAGGAAAACGTAGAGAAGCGCGGCTGAAAGGAAGACGCGTAGTACGGCGATCTCGCCATAGGTTGCCATGATGGGCTTATCGGCGGGAGGGTGGGGGACTGAAGGTCGAGCCTGAGTGGGTGAGTGGGTAAATTGTGTTCTGCTCCGCATCAGGGTTGAGGCTCAAAGAGAACAACGGGGCCGTTCTGCACAAAGTTCAATTCAAATTCGCGGGCGAAAGCTGCTACGAATTCCATATGTTCTGCGTCGACGTCGCGAAGCTCAAAGAGCCTGAGGGTGCGGCGAAAGGTATCGCAGTCGATCTGCCACATGGGCGTGCGGGTCGAAGTCCAGTTTATCGATGTGCGTTTCAAGCAACCTGAAAAGAAAATGCCAAAAGCGAAGGCGGCAGCAAATTGCTGAGCATCCCGATCGTGATTTCATAGGCCGCCGGAATGGGTGTCGGGGCAATAAAGAATGGGCGTCGGGGCGCTAAATAGAGAGGCCGCTCCCCGCTTGCAACGGACTGGAGAGCAGCCCAGTTCCGGGCGGTTTCTACCGCTTCGTTCCTTCCATACGGAAACTTAAATCTTCGTGAGCAGACGGCTTTTTCATTGGGTGAGGGTCCAGGGTAATCAGGTTACCTTCTTCATTTCTCACGACACCCAGGCCGCGGACGGTAGAAGCGATCTGCATGACATCCTCG
>DASVNK010000034.1:0-57424 GCA_036383895.1 Verrucomicrobiia bacterium
TGGACCGGCGAGGGATGACAAAAAGAGCAAAAACTTGAGCGCTCCGCCTCTGCACAAACACACTCCTGCTCGGAAAACTCTCCCACACCCACCTCAACTCGAAAAATTTTCGCAAATCAATTCGTAGCTAAGGATCCAGGGTTATAAGATTGAAATTGTGTTCAGAGCGCACTCATCGCATCTTTCGTTCATGAGCACCGTGACTGTAGGCGACACCGGCCAGATCGCCCTGCCCAAGGAGCTACGCGAGCGCTACGGAATCTCGAGCAATACTCCACTGCGTGTGATCGAGACGCGAGGCGGTGTTTTGTTGGTGCCGCTGACGGACGAAGGGATGTCTTCCGTTTTGGAGGCTGAGTTGGCCGAGTGGCAGGCTCTTGGCGCGAGTTCCTGGGAAGATTTTCGATACGACGAGGGTGAAACCCGGTGATTTATATTGGGTCGAGTTTCCGGGCGGCGCGGGAAGAGCACAGGCGGGACGTCGACCGGCCATCGTAGTTCAAGGGGCGAGCGCTTCGGCGAAGCTGCCGACAGTGTTGCTTGTGCCCCTCACAACGCAACTGGATGCGCTGCGTTTTCCGGGGACGTTCCTGGTGGAGTCGGATTCACAGAACGGTTTGCGACTGCCTTCCGTTGCGCTTGTTTTCCAAATGACGGCGATCGACAAGCGCTTCCTTGCTCACAACTTCGGGCGACTTTCTGAAACAGACCTTCAGACGGTCTGGTCGGTATTTGGTGAAATCACCGCCCAATAGCCGGTGAGCTTTTCATCGCGGGGTGTGCTGCAATCAACTTCATTGCCTGCTGGAGCAGCGTCTTGCCGGGTTCCATGCGATGCCACGGGGAGGCGCCGCTGGGGTGGGGGAGGGGGATGAGGTCGAAGGTGTGAGAAGCATTGCGAGTTAGACGGACGCGAAATTGTTTGCCGATGCATTGATCGAGGCGGCCATCGGCGAGGAATTGCTCGATGGCTAATTTGCCGACGGGGATGACGAGGGCGGGTTGAAGGATGGCGATTTCTTTTTCCATCCAGGAACTGCAGTTCGCGATTTCGTTGCGCGAAGGGACGCGATCGCCGCCGGTTTCCTTCTTGCCGGGGAAACAGCGGCAGACTGCAGCCATGTAAATGCTGTTGCGGAATTGGGATTCGTTCAGGCCGGCGGCTTCGTTGAACCATTTGAACAATGTTTTGCCGGCGGTCCAGGCGAAGGGGCGGCCCATGATGGGCTCTTTGTCACCGGGGGCCTGGCCGACGAGGATGACTTTGCTGAGGACGGGCCCGCCGCTGACGACGGGCTTGTGCATGTTCGGGCAGAGGCGGCAGGCGCGGAGTTGCTCAACGTGGAGCCCGAGGAGGCGAGATGCTTTGGAGGAGGATGGAATCGTCACGGAACGTGTGCTTACGCTCCGCTTTCGACCTGCCGGGCGGCGGTGAGTTCAGCGGCTTCGGCGATGCGTTTCTGTCGGTCCCAATATTTTGAAATGAGGATGCAAATTTCCATCAGGACTTGAACGGGGATGACCATGAAAATGGTGGAGACGGTGTCGGGTGTGATGAAGGCGCAGAGGACGAGGTTCGCCACGAAGATATACATGCGGCTCTTCACCAGGGTTTCGTGCGAGATGACGCCGAGGCGAACGAGGCTGAGGATGAGAACGGGGACTTCAAAGGAGAGGCCCATGCCGACCATGAACATGATCACGAAGCTGAAATAATCCGCAGAATTCCACATGGTGGCGTCGAGGCCGAGCCAACGATTGAAAGCGACGAGGCCGCGGAGGGAAATTTCGAGGATGAAGAAATAACAGAGCGCGACGCCGGAGAAGAAGAGGCCGGTGCCCACAGTGAAGGCGACCCGAAAATAACGCTTCTCGTGTCGCTTGAGGGCGGGAAGGACGAATTGCGCGACAAAGAAAATAATGAACGGAAGAGCGACGGTGATGCCGCCATACAATCCGATCTTCATAATGATCGTGACGCCGCCGATGGGGCCGAGCGTTTCGAGGCGAATTCCAGAGTCAGAGCGTTCGAGCGGGAGTTCGAGGAAATCGACGATGTAATTGCCGGCCGCGAAGCACGCGACCATGCCGAGCATTAGGGAGGCAACGCACTTGATGAGCACCCAGCGAAGATCTTCGAGGTGCTCGAGGAATGTCTTTACTGGGCCGCCTTCCTCTTCCTCGGGATCGGGAAGGGTTTGTAACGGCTCATCGGCCATGGACTATTGGCAGAACGCGATTAAGCCTTGGGCTCGGCGGCGGGAACGGCGTCCGTGCGAGCGGTGGTGGATTCCGGAGCGCGGCGCGCGGCAGCCGGAGGGGGCGGAGGAGCGTCAACGTCGATGGCTTGTTGGATTTCGTCCTGAATCTCGCGGGACGATTTCTTGAACTCCTTGATGCCCTGGCCGAGGCCCTTGGCGAGTTCAGGCAGCTTCTTGGCACCGAAAATGATCAGGACGATGGCGAGAATCGCTACGACTTCCCATCCATTGAGCCAGGCAAAAATTGGATTCATAGTATCAATGACTTAAAGCGCTCTATAACCGAAGTTACGACAGGTTCGGTGGTGCGTAAAGCGCGATTTGGCTGGCGAGGGCGCCAGCCAGGACAGGCGGGGTGCCTGTCCCACCCAGTATGATTAACGGACGACGACGAATTGGCCGCGGCGATTCTTGGCGTAGCCTTCCTCGGTGCGTTCGAGGGAGGCCGGACGATCTTCGCCGAAGCTGACGGTGGTGACCTTGTCCGAAGACAGGCCGTGCTTCTGGAGAAGATATTCGCGGGCGGCGTTGGCGCGGCGTTCACCGAGAGAACGGTTGTACTCTTCGGTGCCGCGTTCATCGCAGTGACCCTCGACGATGATCTGCTTTACGTTCGGGTTGTTCTTCACGTAGGTGGCCACTGCGTCGATCTTCGGCTGTTCGCTGGCGCGAATGGCGGAACGGTCGAAGTCGAAATAAATGGTTTGGGCAGCGAGAGCTTCGGCGTCAGGCACGCCTTCTTTTGGCTCAGCGGGACCGTTGCCCGGGCCATTCTCGAGGTCGAACCGATTGGCATTAGGGTTGTTCAGCGGATTACCACCAATGTTCGTTCCGGGGCCTTCGTTTCGGAGTTCGAGATCCCTTCGCGGGATGGCAGTAATATTTTTCGGGCCTTTTTTGCAACCCGTGGCAAAGGTGACAAGCAACAGACTTGCGACCAGGAGGTTCAATAGTTTCGCGCTTTTCATTTATTTTTTGGGAGCTTCGATCATTAACCTATCAATCCTATTTGGCCCAAGTGGGCTGCGATCGGCTTCCCGAAACTTGGGCGGTATCCTTGACGCGACCAGTAGGCACGTCAAGCAAAGAGAGAACACGTTTGCTGCCGTTTCGGCGTGCAAACACGACGGTCCGTGAGTTGGGCGCCCAGGAGGGGTCTTCCCCGGCGACGATCTTTCTTAATTCGCCGCCCTGCGGAGTAATGGTGCAGATGCTGAAGTTTGCGCCCGCCTGTGACGTGAAGACGATTGATCTGCCGTCGGGCGACCAATCTGGTTCGCTGGGGTTCGGCTCGCCACCGGTATTGAGGCGACGAGGTTGGCCGCCACTGGCTGAAATGATGAACAAACCACGGCGTTCCTGGGGACGGCCGGCGTAGCAGATTTCGTTGCCGTTCGGCGACCAGCAGGGCGAGCTTTCGTCTTCGCGGGTTTTGGTGAGTTGTATCAGGCCAGTGCCGTCGATGTTGGCGACCCAAAGGTCAGGACTACCAGACTTGCTGAGAATCATGGCGACGCGTTTGCCGTCCGGGGAAATGACTGCTCCGGAATTAAGGCCGGGAAATTTCGCGAAAGGACGGCGTTCGCCGGAAGTAAGGTTGTGCGAATAGATCCACGGAAATCCGCTTCGGTAGGAGGTGTAAAAAAGATGCCAGGATTTGGGAACCCAAGCCGGGGTTGCGACAAGGGAATTGTCGGTTGTAAGCGCACGGGCGGCGAAACCATCGTAATCGGACACGTAGATTTCGCTTTTGCCCTGAGCGGGTTCGTGTTTGAAGGCGATCTTGGTGCGAGCGATGCCGGGCGTTTTACGAATGGCCATGACGACATCGTCCGCGAGGGCGTGGGCCTGTAGTCGGATGGATTCGCCGGTGTAGGCTTTGGCGAGTAGGCTGGCTTTACTACGTACATCTTGAAGCCGGCCTTCGACGCGGCCCCCTTCGCTCTTACCGCTGAGGGCGAACTCGGCGCGATCTGGTGTGGTCACCTCGAACCCAGCCACTTCCAGATCAAACTTTAAGACTGTGGCGGCATCGCCGCTGTATCCGGTGAGAGAAATTGGGATCACTTTCTCGCCTGTTCCAACTGGAACCACGAAAGGATCATCAGCGGCGCGGAATGCGGGGAGCAGAGCGAGTGAGAAGAAGAGAGTAGTGAAAACGGTTCTTAGCTTCATTCTTTATTTAAGATTCAGGTGTAAAATAGAAAGTGTAAGTGACTTTTGATTCTGTGATCGGCGGAGGTCTAACGGAAGGCACGCGATTGAGGGTTGCTTCGGCGGCACGATCAAAGTTCCGGTCGCCGGAGCGTTCCACAATTCCGGCGTCAAGAATTTTCCCGTCGCGCGCAATTTCGATCCGGACAAGAATCTTGCGGGCGGAGCTTTTCGCAGGGGGAACCCATGCTTCGCGAAAAACACCGGTGAGGTAAACTTTATAACTGGCGACCCGGGGACCACCAGGTCCAAGAACGTCATCAACGTCGCCAGTGCCGTTCGGGCTGCCGGACTGTTGTAGTTTACCGGCCAAGCTTTTCCGAACGTCGTCGAAGGCAGCGGCAGCCATTTGGGTTTCACGGCCGGTGCTTTGCGAATCATTGTTTTTGGAATCAGCAGGCGCTTTGATGTTTTTGGCATTTGCCTGGATCGCTTTGAAATCCATTACCGGTTTCTTCTTCGGCTCTGGTTTGGGTTTTTTGAAAAGCTCGGTGAAGTCAATGTCGGGTTCCGGCTTTGGCTTGCTTTGTTCGACCACCTTTTCTGGCGGCTTGACCGCTTCGGGTTTCGGTTCGGGAACTTTAGGTGCCTCAGGTTCCTTCTTTGGCTCGACAGGTTTGGGTTCTTGCTTCTGTGGTTCGGGCTTCGGGGCAGGGGGCTGCGGCTGCGGTATTTGTGTTCCTTTGCGGGCGTTTGGATCTCCGCCGCTGAAAGTGTTGCCGGATTCGATCAACTTAAAGTCGTCCGGCAATGTGAAGACCTCGAATTCTATCGTGGGAGCGGTTTTGGGTTTATGTGGAATGAAGGCAGAGCCGATGAACACAAGCAGCAGAAGCAGGCCGTGCATGACGGCCGAGGCGGTAAAGCATTTTCTTTGCAGGCTCATCTACTTTTACCTTGTGGACGGGTCGCAAACTTCACCTGTTTCAGACCTAATCGTTCACACAAATCGAGCAGCGCGATCACGTTTTTATACTGCTCCGCTTCGTCTGCCCTTATATATATCGGCATATTCTGCCGTTTCTGTGCCTCGGCACGAAGCCATTGCTCCACGCCTTGGAGGTCGTTTGGCCGGCCATTGATGAAGTAACTAGCCTTGCTGACTTCGACGGTGATGACGTCCTCTTTCCGGACGGTCGAATTGGCCAAGCCGCCGGCCGGGACGGTCATTTGCAGGCTTTGCTCGAGGCTTGGGGTGGTGATGACGAAAATGATCAGGAGAACGAAGGCGAGGTCCAAAAGCGGGGTGATGTTGATGTCGTTCAACGTCACGAGATGATTTTTGGAGGAGAATCGGCGCATTGGTTAGAAAATGTTGGGGAGATCAACGCTGGAGAACAGGACGATGATCAGGAGTGCGATGGCAATGCCGACGCAAAACACCGCGATCTTCCAACCGGTCAATTCGCCGGCTCCGCCACGGATTTTGCGGAAGATTTTTTCGAACGAGGAGTGGTGTAAACGGCGGGAACAACTGGTGCAGCGAGAGCGGACGCGTTCGTTGCGCTGGCCGCAGTCCGCGCAGGAGATATAGAGGCGTGATCCGCAGCGTTTGCATTCGTTGCGCCCCCAGGTATTTAAATGCTCGCACTTCGCGCATAGGACGGCACGGTCTTTACGATCGTCTGCGGCTGGTTGGTCAGACGTGTTCGAGCTCATCTTCTCTTAGGTACTCGTTCTCCATTTTAGAGACGAGTTCCTGGGCGAAATTATCGAGTTCGACGGTGAGCACCCGGAGGGTGTGAACGAGCCAGTTGTAGCCGAACATGGAGGGGATAGCGACCAGGAGCCCGGCCACGGTGGTGACGAGCGCGGCGGAAACGCCGGGCGCCATGGTGGCGAGGCTGGCGGAGTGTTCGCGGGCGATCGCGCTGAAGGTGCTCATGACACCCCAAACGGTTCCGAGCAATCCAAGGAAGGGCGCACCGCTGACCGCGATAGCCAGCATGATGAGTCCGGATTCGAGCCGGAGGGATTCCTGGGCGACGACGCGTTCGAGCGCGCGTTTGACGTGCTCCATCGATTTCAGGGATGCGGAAGTCTTGCGTCCCTCGCGAAGGTTGCTTTTGAGGCGGGATTCGAGTTCCGCGCATCCGGTCTGGTAAACGGCGAAGTTGGGGCAGCCATCGACCTGAATGCGGCGGTCGTAAATATCGAAGACCTGTTTTTGTTTGCGGAATTCCTGGTCGAAAAGGCCGTTCATGCGCTTGGCGCGGCGCATTTGCAGCGCTTTGGCGGCCATCACCGACCAGGCGAAAATCGAGAAGATCACCAGGATGATGATGATGACCTTGGCTTCGAGGGTGGCCACACTCCAGATGTAGAGCAGTTCCGACTGTTGCTCTCCGTTGCTTGGAAGCTGGCCGCCGGCCGCCATGAGCATGGCAGGAAAATTCATCATTTCAAAGTTGCCTACGCTTTTTACAGCGCGTGATTAATATTGCAAAACGTTTCGCGCAAAATTCAAAGGAATTAAAGGCAGGACGTTTGCCTCGCGCTCAAATTCAATCTAAATGAAAATAAAAGCGGAGAACAACGCTTTTTTCTGATGAGCTACGCGCTGACGAGTTCGCGCTGGAGCCGGGCGATGTTGGCTTCGATCTGCTCAAGGTAAGGATTGCGTCCGCTGGAATCGGCCAGGAAGCGATGCATTCCGCCAAAATCATTTTCGACTTTTGGGAGGACGTATTTGTTCCAGAAGACCGGAGTGTTGGCCCTGAGCTCGACCGCGCTGGTGAAAATGCCGGGACCGGTGGTTTTATGGTTGTAGCGGTTTGATTCATCGAACTCCTGGTAGAGCGTTTCGAGTTTATCGATGTAATCGCCCGCTGCCATTTGCCCGAGCAAATCGGCGGTTCCGAGAGCGTAACCGACAAGCCGTTCGAGTTCGCTTTGGAAGGGGATCGAGGGTAGCTCGGCATTGATGCCGGTGCAGCGGATCATGTTTTGGACGGCGCGAATTTCCTGGGGTGGGAATCCTTTTTCCGAGAGGAGCGTCCGCGCGAACTCGGCGCTGCGGGAGACGTGGACCAGGGTGTATTTTGCGCCGGTTCCCTCGGGATCGGAGCGGTGTTTCAGGTAGCCGGTGTCGTGGAGCAGGATGGCAATGATGCCGAGTTCGAAGGCGCGCTGGGTGAGAAGTGGGGTTGCTTGCGCGGCGGCGTAACCATGGAGTAACCGGGCGAGGGCGAGGGTGCCCTGGAGGGTATGTTCGAAATCGTGGTATTTGGCGTCGATGGGAAGGTAATTTGGGTGCCGTCCGGTGAAGGCGTCGTGAGTCCAGAAGAATGGATTGGTAATGTTGGCAGGGTCGCCTGAGGGGAACAACTGCCTGTAAATCGCCAGGACCTGCGCTTGGACTGCGCCCAGGTCTCGTGTGTCCACTTCAGGCGATTTCAGGTGCATCTGGAGGGCTGGTTCGAGTGGGGACAGGTTACTTGAAAAGATGGAAAGCGACTAGTTTTAAGTGGATAAAAACGTTCAGTTTTCTTCGAATTGAAAGGCGATGCCGGAAGCGGTGTTGGTGATGGAGTTGATGGCAATTGGGGCTAATGAGCGGAGGCGGATAAATTCGTGCGTGTAGCTGGTTGGAAAGAGGATGGTTTGGGTTTCCAGATTCACTTCAGCATTCTGCGATGGGGTGAACGGTTGGTCCAGGCTTGGGGTGGTTTCGACAATCACCTCGCCGAAAGGGTTGCCGAACTGGATTACGCGATCGATCCAATCGCGGTAAGCGGAGATTCGTGTGGCGTAAAAACCGCCCGGTTGGATTTCGGCGCCGGACTGGAAGATCCAGTTGGTGCCGCGGCTTTTGTAGAGACCTCGCTCATCGAAAAGGGCGGCGTCGAAGCCGAGGCCGGCGGAATTGGTGTTGTATTTACCGTCGACCGAGAAGTTGATGCCCGCGAGCTTCCAGGTGCCGTTTTGCTGGATGAAGACACCTCCGCCGGAATCGCCGACCGCAAGGTGAGCTTCGCTCGGGCCGGCGTTGGTGCGGAAAATGGCGCGAAGGAGCTGGACCTGGGTGGAGTTGGTGATGGGTTCGCCACGACGGGTGGTGATCGCATGGACCTGATTCTCGCCCCAGCGGAGGCGCCCATCTAAAAAACTCCAGTGCCAGCCGCGGAGTTCACCGTCAACGCGCAGTTCCTCGCCCCGGCGCAAGCCGCGGCCGAAAACGACGAGAGGTTGGTGGAGCTCATTGGTGCCATCGTAAAGTTGCGCGAAGTTGGTGAACGAACCGTCAATTTTCCAAAGAGTGAGATCTGCGTGACGGTGGTGGAAAGCGGTGAGCGGGCGGTAGGACTTTCCGTTCAGGACAAAAGCGTTGGTGTCAGTGCCGGCGACGTGCCTGGCGGTGATGAAGTAATTCGAAGCTATGGGGGTTCCGAGGAAAATCCCCCATTCGCCCTGGAGATCCCAGCCGCTGTTGGTCAGAGCGCCGGTCGGAGCAGTGGTGTTATATTCGGGATCGCCGGTGGAGAGGAAAATGACGGCGTTCAGCGATCGAGTGAAGAGCAACAGAGCGGACGCTGAGAGCAGCACAAGCGCCAACGTTTTTGTGAGCCGACCCACCATTCGCCCCTTAATCTTCCCTACTCCATGAGGAGCGACAAATTAGCTGAGCTCCTTTTGCAGCAGCGCTTCGATCTGGTCCGGCGTGAGTTTATCCAGTTCAGCCAGGAGGCGTTCGGATGGTTCGTTGCCGTTGCGCTTCGGCAGTTTCGCTGCGTGGCGTGCGCGGGAAATCTCATCGCCAAGTTGGGCAATGGTGGGCAGTTCGAAGAAGCGGCTGAGCGGGATCGCCGCGTCGAAATTCATCTTGATGCGGGAGACGAGTTGCGTGGCGAGGAGTGAATGGCCGCCGAGGTCGAAGAAGTTGTCGTTGATGCCGGCTTTCTCGAGGCGGAGCACTTCGCACCAGATCTGGGCGAGTTTTTGCTCGGTATCGTTGCGGGGTGGAACGTAGGCGGATTCGGCGCGATTGGCAGAAGTTTCGGGATCGGGCAGGGCGCGGCGATCTACTTTGCCGTTCGGGTTGAGCGGAATCTCGCGGACCGGAACGAAAAAGGTAGGCACCATGTATTCGGGAAGCTGGGTGCGGAGCTGGGTGCGGAGACTTTCGATTTCGACGGTGATACTTGGGTAGGGGACATAATACGCGATGAGTTGCTGCTGGCCTTTGAGTTCGCGCGCGATGGCGACGGTGTCCTTGATGAGGGGATGCTGGCGCAGGACGGATTCGATTTCTTCGAGTTCGATGCGGAATCCGCGAATCTTCACCTGGTGATCGATGCGGCCGAGATATTGGATGGTGCCGTCCGGCAGGAAGCGGGCGAGGTCGCCGGTGCGATAGAGGCGGTTGTCGGCACGGAAAGGGTCCGAAAGGAATTTCTCGGCGGTGAGTTCTGGACGATGGTGATAACCGCGCGCGACGCCGGTGCCGCCGATGAACAATTCGCCCGGAACGAGAGCTGGGCAGGGTTCGAAGGCGTCGTTGAGAATATACACTTGCGTGTTCGCGATCGGTTTGCCGATGGGCACGAAGCCGAGGCGCGAATGGCGGTTACATTCCCAGAAAGTGACTTCGATGGAGGCTTCGGTGGGGCCGTAGAAATTCAGGAGCTGGCAGTTGAACAGTTTGAAGAACTGCTCCTGGGATTCGATGGGAAGCGCTTCGCCGCTACAGATGACGCGTTGAATAGAACGGCAAGCGGCGGCCGAGGGTTCATTGAGGAACGCCTGGAGCATCGATGGAACGAAATGGACGGTGGTGATCTGTTCATCGCGGATTAATTGGGCGAGGTAAGCAGGATCTTTGTGGCCTTCCGGACGGGCGATGACGAGCGTCGCCCCGGAGATCAGCGGCCAGAAAAATTCCCAGGCGGAGACGTCGAAGCTGAATGGGGTTTTTTGAAGGACTTTGTCGGCGCTGGTGATCGGATATTTGCTTTGGCCCCAGAGCAGGCGATTAGCGACGCCGCGATGGGAGTTGAGCGCACCTTTCGGTTTGCCGGTGGAACCCGAGGTATAGATGCAATAGATCAGGTCGTCGGGTGAATTGATTGCGGGCGGATTGTCGGAAGGGAATTGGGCGATCTCGTCGCACGCATCGAGGGCGACGATTTGGCCGGAGTATCCGACGAGCTTTGAGCGGAGGTGGCTTTGAGTGAGCAATACCGGAACGCCAGCATCCGCGAGCATGAATTGGAGGCGTTCGCTGGGGTAGGTGGGATCGATCGGAACGTATGCGCCGCCGGATTTTAGAATGCCAACCAGCGCGATGACCATTTCGAAAGACCGTTCCATGCAGACGCCGACCAGCGTATCGCGAGTGACACCACGGGCGCGGAGCAGGTGCGCAAGTTTGTTGGCGCGGCGGTTCAGTTCGTCGTAGGAAACGCGGCGGCCTTCCAAGATAAGCGCGGTGGCGTTTGGATTTCGGGTGGCTTGTTCTTCGAACAACGCGTGAACGGTGGTGTTTGGAATGGGTGCTTCCGTGGCATTCCAGTCGTGGAGGATCTGTTTGCGTTCCGCATCGCTGAGGAGCGGTAGCTTGCGAATTTCTGTTTCGGGCGCGCGAATACCGGCGCGGCAGATTTCCAGCAGGTGACCGAGAATACGTTGCGCAAAGGTGCGGGAGTAAAGGGCGGTGTTGTATTCCAGCTTGAAGTGAGTGGAGGTTGATTCCTCGATGATATAGAGGCTCAGATCGAACTTGGATGTCTTAACAACCGGGTCCAGAACATCTACGCAAAGCCCGGCGATTTCCTGAGAGCCGCTCGGGTTATCGTATACGCCGATGAGCACCTGGAAGAGCGGGTTGTGGGTGGAACTGCGTTCGGGATGCAGTTCCTCGACGAGTTTATCGAAGGGGAGTTGCTGGTGCGCGAGGGCGTCGATGGAGGTGGCGCGAACTGTTTGCAGCAGTTTCGAGAAGGATTGGTCGAGCGCGAATTGGTTGCGAAGCAGGACGGTGTTCGCGACGAAGCCGACGAGGTTTTCCAGTTCGACGCGATCGCGATTGGCGATGGGTGTGCCGAGGACAATGTCGGTCTGGCCGGAGTAGCGAGCGAGAAGCGCGTTAAAGGCGGCGGTGTAGAACATGAACGGCGTGACGCGTTCACTGCGGCAGAATTCCTGGAGTTCGGCGGTCAGCGAGGGATCGAGTGAGACTTGTTCGGTAGCGCCATCGAAGGTGCGCTCTTTCGGGCGCGGAAATTCAGTCGGCAGTTCAAGGATGGGCGGAGCGCCTTGGAGAACTTTCTTCCAGTGGTCGAGTTCTTCGCAGAGCGTTTGGCCGGTGAAGAAATCATGCTGCCAGTTCGCGAAGTCGGCGTATTGGATGGGGAGTTCGGGAAGGTCGGCTGCACCTTCGTCGACGAACTGTTTGTAGGCGGTAAGAATCTCGCGGACGATAACGCCAGCGGACCAGCCATCCGAAACGATGTGGTGTAGCGTGACGAGCAGGACGTGTTCCTCGGTGGCTAGGCGAGCGAGGCGAAAGCGGATGAGTGGGCCGTGTTCCAGATCGAAGGGAGTGCTTGCTTCCTCTTCGCGCAGCTTCTTGAGGCCGGTTTCGGCATCGGTGGAGAGGTCGGTGAAGTCCATCGAAACGGCGGCGCCTGGTGCGATGACTTGTTGCGGGACGGTATCCACCTCGCGGAAGGTGGTGCGGAGTGCTTCATGGCGGTGAACGAGATAGGCGAGGGCGCGATGGAGTGCGACGGCGTCGAGCGCGCCGCGGATGCGGAGGCCGAACGGAACATTATAGGCGCAGCTTTTTGGGTGGAGTTGCGAAAGGAACCAAAGCCGCTGCTGGGCAAAGCTTAGTGGCGCAAGAAATACTCCTGGGTTTGCGCCGCACACTGGCGCTGTTCCGACACTCATAGACTGACTACTTCCATCGTTCGGGGACAGGTTATCCCGTTCAGCAGGGTCATTACACAGGAGGCCGAGGCTCAGCCCAATCGGGGAGAAAGACCAAAATGAGGGAACGCCGAGACGTAGCGGGAGGTAGGGGTAAAGCGGAAAGGTTACGGGAGAAAAGTGTTGCCGGTGTGTGTGTTACGGACGCAAGAGCTACGAAATGATGTCGTGGATGACGTTGCCGTGGACGTCGGTGAGGCGAAAATCGCGGCCGGCGTAGCGGTAGGTGAGTTTCTCGTGGTTGAGGCCCATGAGGTGGAGGATGGTAGCGTGGAGGTCGTGAACGTGAACGGGATTTTCGGCGACGTTCATGCCGAAGTCGTCGGTGGTGCCGTAGACGGTGCCGGGCTTCACCCCGCCGCCAGCGAGGAGCATGGAGAAGGCGGTGTGGTGATGGTCGCGGCCGGCGGGTTTTCCTTTTTCTTTATCTTCTTTGCGATTTTCTGCGTAGGGGGTGCGACCGAATTCGCCGCCCCAGATGACGAGAGTGTCATCGAGGAGGCCGCGGGATTTGAGATCTGAGATGAGAGCGGCGGCGGCCTGATCGCCATCGAGGCAAAGTTTGCGATGTTCTTTGTCGTGATTGGAGTGGGTGTCCCAGGGCTGGTTGTTATTCGTCGTGTAATAGACGGTGACGAAACGGACCCCGGATTCGACGAGGCGGCGGGCGAGCAGACAGGATTTGGCGAAGGTGGTTTCGCCATACATTTTGCGGACGTGCTCGGGTTCCTTTGAAGTATCGAAAACATCCATGGCTTCGCGCTGCATTTGGAAGGCGGTTTCCATGGTTTTGATTTCGGCTTCTAGTTCGGGCGCGCCGGCGCGTTGCTGGAGATGCTGTTGATTGAGCGTGGCGAGAAGGTCGAGTTGCTCGCGCTGCTGGGAGAGGGTGAGATTCGGATTGCGGATGTTGGCGACCAGTTTGTCGACCTGCATGTCGGTGGTGAGGACGCTGGTGGCTTGATACTCTGCGGGGAGAAATCCGCTGCTCCAAAGGGCGGGGCCGACGACGATTTTTGAGCTGGGGCGGAGGACGACGTAGCCGGGGAGATTTTGGTTTTCGGTGCCGAGACCGTAGAGGAGCCATGAACCCATGGAGGGACGGATCGGCTGGACGTTGCCGGTGTGCATCTGGATGAGCGCGGGCTCGTGATTCGGCACATCGGTGTGCATGGAACGAATGACGCAGCAATCGTCGATGATGCTGGCGAGATTGGGGAGCGTTTCGCTGACTTCGATTCCGCTTTGGCCGTAGCGCTGGAAGCTGAGCGGCGACGGCATGTAACCGGTTCCGCTGCTCTTTTTGTAAAGCTTGCCGTCCGGCTGTTCGCCTTCGTGCTTCTTGAGGGCGGGCTTGGGATCGAAGGTGTCGAGATGAGAAGGGCCGCCGTTGAGGAAAAGGAAGATGGCGCGTTTCGCGCGGGGACGGAGGCGCGCGTTTTGCGGGACTTTTTGGGCGGCGAGGACTTGTGGGCCGAGGGTGCCGGCAAGGCCGAGCATGCCAAAGCCGGCGCACATACGGTTCAGCATCTGCCGGCGGTTGAGGACGCGGCCGTTCGCGGTGGTGTATATGCCAGGGTTAGTCGACATACATGAATTCGTTTGAGACCAGGAGCGCCTGGGCGAGTTGTTGCCAGCGGGTGAAGGTGGAGTCACTGGGGCGCGCGAGGAACTCGCCCGCGGCGTAAAGTTCGGCTTCGAGCGGCTCGCGGCCGAAGAGCATTTGGTAGGCAGCGGTGATTTTGGCGGTGTCGTCTTTGCCAGGGAAAGATTTGTGCAGGGTGGTGGCGCGGGCGAGGACGAAGGGGTTGTTGAGGAGGTAAAGTTTTTGCGTGGGGGTGGTGGTGTTCGCGCGCTGCTCGGCGTGGACATTCGCGTCGGGATAATCAAACTGCATGAGGGTGTCATGCAGCTTTAAGCGGCTGATGCGCGCGTAAACAGTGCGCCGCAGATTTTTCGGATCGTCCAATTCCAAGGATTTGCCGCCGCGGTCGCTGAGTTCTCCCGCGACAAAGAGCGCGGAGTCGCGCCATTGTTCGATGGAAAGTCGCTTCCGGTTCATACGAGAGAGCAGGCGGTTTTCTGGATCGGCTTGAGTGGCTGCTGGGTCGGTCGCGAGGGAGGACTGCGTATAAGTGGCGGAGAGGACGATCTCGCGGACGAGAGATTTTACCGACCAATTGTTCTCCACGAAGCGTGCGGCGAGGTCATCGAGGAGTTCAGGATGAGAAGGGAGTTCGCCGGAGTGACCAAAATTACTTTGACTGGAAACCAGCGCTCTGCCGAAGAACGCGCCCCAAACGCGATTCACGAAAACGCGTGAAGTGAGCGGATTTTCGGCGGAGGCGATTGATTCGGCGAGCTCTTTGCGGCCGCTGCCGGATTCGAACGGTTTGGGATCGTTCTCCGAAAGAATGCGGAGAAAACGGCGTTGGGCAATTTCTCCGGGGCGTTCTGGATTGCCGCGGAGGAAAACGTGGAGATTGGTGATGGAACCATCCTCGACCATGTGGAGGGTGGTGGGATCCATTTTGTCGGCGGAGGCGTCCTTCTTTTGTTCTGTTCCGTCCGGGGTTTGGTTGACCATCCTGGTGCTCGCGAAGACGCCGGCGAGTCCGTAATAGTCGCGCTGAGTGATCGGTTCGAACTTGTGATCGTGGCAACGGGCACAGGCGACGGTGAGCCCGAGCATGGTGCGGGTGACGGTGTCGACGCGATCTTCCCATTCATCGGCCATCACTTCGATGCGATTACGGTTGTAATATTTGGGCCCGAGGCCGAGGAAGCCGAGTGCAGGCAGGTTGTTTGTTCCGGCATCGGGCAGGTCGTCGGCGGCGAGTTGATATTTTATGAATTGGTCGTAAGGCAGATCGCGATTCAAACTGTCGATGACCCACTCGCGATATTTGTAAGCGTTCGGATAAAAGAATTTGGTGTCGTCACCGACCTGATGCGCCTGGTCCTCGGCATAGCGGGCGAGCGGGAGCCACAAGCTGGCCATGCGTTCGCCGAAGGCGCGAGAGTTGATGAGGCGTTCGACAAGAAGGCGGTAGGCTTCGGGATTTTCGTCAGTGACGAAAGCTTTGATCTCAGCAGGTGTGGGCGGAAGGCCGGTAAGGTCGAGCGTTGCGCGGCGGATGATAACGTGGCGCGCGGCGGGGGATGAAGGCGTTAGTTTCGCCGCTTCAAGTTTTGCGAGGACGAAATAATCCAGCGGACTTTGCGGCCAGGATTGATTGGCGACTTTTGGAAATGCGTGGCGTTGCGGTGATTTGAAGGACCAGAACTGACGCTCTTTTTGCCAATCGATGGTGTCTGGTTTCGGGGGCAGGTCGGCGGCTGGAGTGGCTGTGGTTTCCGGTGTGGTTTCGCTGGCGCAGAGTTGCGAGACGGCGAACACAAGAATGACGAGAACGACGGCAACACGCGCGGCGCTGGAGGCGCAAAAGCGGAAATGAGTTCGCGTGCGGCGTTTCATGTGAGTGCTGGTTCGATGATTGTAGCGCGGTCGGAGAGAATTGGGAAGGGAATCGATACGGGTAACACGAGGATGTATGATCATGGCTGAACGCTCGGTTTTGGGGAAAGGCGCGATGAGGAAGCGATGGGGCGGTGTGACGCTGGATTTCCTGCTTGTTAGCGGCTGCACGCGAGTCTTTACCACGGGCGAATGGTGGGCGAATGCTGGTAATCCGCGTAGGTCTTGCACCGCTATTGAGGTCGTGATTAGCTCGGTTCACCGATTTCATGAGGTGGCGAACACTTATCTTCTGCTCGCTGGTCTTCACCGCGGCTGCTTCGCCGCTGCGGATCAGTGAATTCTCGGCGGGCGGACATCAGGGGCTCAAGGATGAGGATTTGGAAACGCCGGACTGGATCGAGATTGAAAATGTTTCCGAAAAGGTGGTGGAACTCGGTGATTGGTTTCTCAGCGATGATTCGAACTCCGCTCGAAAATGGCAGTTCCCAAATACAAATCTTTCCGCTGGGAGTTTCTTGGTGATCTTCGCCTCTGGAAAGAATCGAACGAACCATGCCTTGCACACGAACTTCAAACTGAAAGCGGAGAGCGGTTGGGTGTTGTTGAGCGCCCCGGCGGGTGTGGTTTCGGTGGTGAGTAATTATCCGCCGCAAGTTGCTGGGATTTCCTTTGGAATCTCCTCTGGTCGCAGTGAAGGAAAGTCTGCTTATACTTATCTGTCAGCAGCGACACCAGGTCGTTCGAACGCCGGCGCGATCACGCGCGGACCGCGCGTCCATTCGGTGAAACATTCGCCGTTGAACGTGGTGAGCACCAACGAGCCGATTGTCGTCACCGCGGAGGTGCGTTCCGACACGAAAGTTTCCGGGGTGACATTGAATTATCGCGTGATGTTTCGCGGCGAGCAGACCCTCCCCATGCGCGATGACGGAAAGAGTTACGATGGATCGGCGAACGATGGAGTTTATGGCGCAGCGATCCCGGCGGGCGTTGCTCGAGCGGGCGAGATGATTCGATATTCTGTAACGGCTCGGGATGGGGAAGGGAACAGTTCGCGGTGGCCCCTGTTTGCAAAGCGAGCCGGGTATTCGGCCTACGAGGGAATCGTCGTTGCGAGTGAGCGAGGTGATTCGAAGTTGCCGGTCTTCCAATTCTTTTCGGCCACGCCGCTGCAGGCATCGTCAAGTGTAGCCCTGTTTCACGCCGGCGAGTTCTACGATAACGTGCAAATCTCTGAGCACGGGCAGATCACGCGCATGTTCCCGAAACCGGGATTCAATCTTGATTTCCCATTTGACCATCGGTTCCGATATCGCACGAATGTTGCGCGCGTCAGCGACTTAAAAATTCTCGCGAACTTTCCGGACAAGTCGAAAATCCGGAACACGCTCGCTTACGAGATGAGCGCCGCGGCCGGGAGCATCGCGCATTTCGCCTACCCGGTTCGAATGGAAGAGAACGGCAGATTTTTCTGCGTGGCGGAAGTGGTGGAGGATGGCGATGACCGCTGGCTGGAGCGAGTGGGATTGGATCCGCACGGCGCCCTCTACAAAATGTACGGCAATCTCTTTGAATTCACCGAAGCGGAAAAGAAGACGCGAAAAGACGAAGGTTTTGGCGACATCGCCGCGCTGGCGGCGAGCTTGAGCGAGCATAGACCATTGGCTGAGCGCGTGGCTTACGCGATTGATCATCTCAATATTCCGCAGTGCATCAGTTACCTCGTGGCGATGGCGGTGATCAGCAGCGGCGACCACGGCCACAAGAATTATTACCTCTATCATGACACCCGCAGAACCGGCGAATGGGCGGTGTTGCCCTGGGACGTGGACCTGAGTTTGGGGCGTAATTGGACCAAGACCTATTTCGACGAGCGGATTTATTCCGATAATCCGCTGACCCTCTACCGCGCCGGGCGGAAAGACCAGGGGCGGAATCCGCTTTACAACATCCTCTTCGAACATCCGCCGTTCCGGCAGATGTACCTGCGCCGGTTGCGAACGGTGGTCGACGAACTTTTCGAACCAGTCGCGCCAGACCAGAGATCGCGGATCGAACAACGCATCCTTGAGTTGATGGATATGATCGATCCTCCCGGTGTTGGGAAATCAGATGCGGATTTGGACAATGAACGCTGGCCGGGTTGGGGGACAACGCGGAACGCTCGCGAAGAAGGAGCGAGGATTATCATGGAATACATCCCGGCGCGTCGCGAGTTTCTGCTGAAGCGTGCTACGCTTCACGGCGACCGGCTGCCCGAAGCGCAATCGAATGAAGCCATGATTCACCTGGCGGAAATTCGCGAGGATATCGCAACGGGCGGATTCATCCGCGTTGAGAATCCAAACCGATTTGCGGTGGATGTCAGCACCTGGGTGATCCGCGGGCGCGGCATCGAACATTCGTTCCGGCCTGGAACCGTGATTCCAGCAAATGGTTCGTTGAGCCTGGTTGGCAATGTTCAGAGTTATCGCTCCTCGCCGCAGTTCAAGCCGGGCGTGGAATTCGTTCAGGGGCATTGGCAGGGAGTCCTGGTCCGCGATGGTGAGATAGAGGTGCGCAACCAGCACGGGCGCGCGAAGAAGTGGTGAGTGCTTTGGACTTGCCGAAAAGCCGCTTCGCTCGTGTGATAACGCGATGCATCATTATGTCGAGGATGTGATCGACTTGATCGATCCGAAGCTGAACCAGATCCACAACATGTCCGTCGACCAGGCACGAACTCGCGTGTTGAGCGGCACGCCGGAAGAGGTGCGCGAGATTGACGGGTCGTTCGCGTTGCTGGCGCGGAATGGAAAGACAGTGCGACTGGCGCGTTCCATGGATCGGCCGATGCGATATTTTTTGGCGAAGCGCCACGAAGGTCCCGCGCTGGTGGTGAGTGACCGGATCGACAGGATCTTTGATTGGCTGAAGTCGAAAGGATTCGAGAATCAGTTTCACCCGAGCTACACGCGCATGGTCCCGGCGCACTACGTCGTGGAATTGCATTTGATTGGCTGCCCGGATCCCGATCCGACTTACACGCGCTACTTCACGCCGGAACGGGAGAAACATTCAACTGACCTGAACGAGATCGGCGCGGCTTACATCGGCGCTGCCGGGGAAGAAATCCAGAAATGGTTGGCGCGGGTGCCAAGTGATGCGCCGGTCGGCGTGGCGTTCTCCGGAGGCGTCGATAGTGGCGCGGTCTTTCTGTTGGTTTATGATGCGATGCGCAAAATGGGGATGAACCTCGGCCGACTGAAAGCATTCACGCTGGATTTCGGCAACGGACCGGACGTCGCGCAGGCGCGGAGTTTTCTGAAGGAGCTCGGACTGGAATTGTTCCTGGAGCCAATCGAAGCGGATTTTGCCAAGTTAGATTATGCCGAGGCAGTGCGGATCGTGGAGGATTACAAGCCGCTGGATATTGAATGTGCAGCGATGGGGTTGGCGTTATACCGCGGGATTCGTGCGCGCTATCCCGATTGGAAATACATGACCGATGGTGACGGCGGCGACGAGAACTTGAAGGACTATCCCATCGAAGAAAATCCGGAGCTGACGATTCGCAGCGTGGTGCACAATTTAATGCTCTACCAGGAAGGTTGGGGCGTGGGCCGCATCAAACATTCGCTGACCTATAGTGGTGGATTGAGTCGTTCCTACACGCGCACCTATGCGCCGGCGCGCCATGTGGGATTTGAAGGATTTAGTCCATTCACGCGTCCGTCCGTGATCGCGGCTTCGGAAGGAATTCCGTTCATCCAGCTGACCGATTACGACGTGTCGAAACTTTATTCGCTGAAAGGCGAAATCGTTTCGCGGGGAATTCGCGCGCTCACCGGAATGCGCATGCCGGTGTTTGAGAAGCGGCGATTCCAACACGGTGCAGTGCCGGCTACGCGCCTTCGCGAGAAATTGCCCGCCGCGGAAAGTGTTTACCGCAAGACGTTCCTCTCACTCTACGGCGCGTGATCGCGACGACTGCGTATCCAGAAAAAGCGAGTGACCGGAGTCGCTGGATTGTTGAGCGTCGCGGCGCAAAAAATCCGGTATCGCCGGACAGAGCTTACGCGCAATTCATCGAACGCGAGCGGATGGAGGGCGGGCGCATCGCCGAAGTCGCCACGATTTTCCTCACGAACCGCGAGTGCCCGTGGAAATGCGTGATGTGCGACTTGTGGCGGAACACGGCGCCCGCTGCGCCCGGTGCGATTCCGAGGCAAATCCAACGCGCGTTAGCAGAGTTTCACACGGGCGCCACCGTGCTGAAGTTGTACAACAGCGGCAGTTTCTTTGATGAGGGCGCGATTCCGAAGTGCGATTGGCCAGAGATCGCGCGCCTCTGTGCGCCATTTGAACATGTGATTGTCGAGTGCCACCCGAAGCTGGTTGATGGAAGAGTGCTGGAGTTTGCACGGATGATCCCGGGGACACTCGAAGTTGCCATGGGTCTAGAGACGGCGAATCTGCAGGCGCTGGAGAAGATTAACAAACGCATCACAGTGGAAGACTTTGTACGCGCCGCGCAATTCCTGCGCGGGAACAAAATTGCCGTTCGAACTTTCCTGTTAGTTGGTGTGCCTTTCATCTCGGTGATCGAGCAGGCGCCATGGCTGGAGCGATCAATCGAAAGCGCCTTTGCCGCAGGCTCCAATGTTGTTGCATTGATTCCAACGCGAACCGGCAATGGGGCAATGGATGAGTTACTGGCGCGCGGTGAATTTGTTGAACCGCGAATGACAGATTTGCAAAGCGCCCAGGATTATGGATTCGGCTTAAATGCCGGGCGCGTGTTCGCCGACACGTGGGACATCGAACGCTTTGCCGATTGTGGCAAGTGTGCAGATGAAAGAATCTCCCGGCTTGAGCGTATGAACTTGTCGCAGCGCGTTGAGGCGCGGGTGGAGTGCGCTTGTGTCGCGTGAGGTTTACGATTTCGTGGTGATCGGTTCGGGTTTCGGTGGCTCGATCATGAGCATGGTTCTGCGCCGTTTGGGAAAAGCGGTGTTGATGGTGGAGCAGGGGAAGCATCCGCGCTTTGCGATTGGCGAATCGTCCACTCCCTTCGCAAACTTGTTGCTCGAGCAAATCGCTGACGATTACGACCTGCCATTCCTGCGCGATTTCGCGGAGTGGGGTTCATGGCAGGAGAAGCATCCCAATATCGCGGTCGGTTTGAAGCGCGGCTTCACGTTTTACCATCACGAATTCGGAACAGAATTGAACTTCTCAGATCGCGCTCGGCAGTTGCTTGTTGCTGCAAGCCCGAACGATCGCGTCGCGGATACACACTGGTATCGACCGCAATTTGATGAGTGTCTGCTTAGGAAGGCAGTCGAGCTTGGCGTCTCTTATTTGGATGAGACAACTGTAAGTTCTCTGGTGAGAGTTGGGGATCACTGGGAAATCGAACTTTCAAACCAAGACAGTAATTGCGCGGTCAAAGCGGGCTTCATCATCGACGCAACGAGTGCGAACTGCGCGTTAGCCCGCCACTTACCAATCGAAATTGAGAAGTTTGCCGCGATGCCGCGCACATCCTCGGTGTGGGCGCATTTCCGGAATGTGAAGCGCTTGGATGAGTTCGATCGCGCGCTTCGGAGTGACGAGTTACCTTATCCGCCCGATGACGCCGCTGTTCATCACGTCTTTCCCGGCGGATGGATCTGGGTCTTGCGCTTCAATAATGGAATCACCAGCGCGGGTGCGGCGTATACTGAACAAGTCGAGCTCTCAAAGGGTTCAGCGGAGGAAAAATGGTCTGAGCTGATAACGCGAATACCGCTGCTCGCTTGGCAGTTCAAAGGTTCTGAACCTGTAACGCCTTTCTTCTCCGCGAACCGATTGTCATTCATCCGAAGCGAATTCGTTGGCCCAGGTTGGGCGTTATTACCGTCCGCAGCCGGGTTCGTGGACCCGCTCCTTTCAACCGGTTTCGCTCTGACTCTTCTCGGGATAACTCGCCTGGCGGGCGCGGTCAGCGGTTCAATAGTCGAGTTGAAAAGCTTCGGACAGCAGACGCGGATAGAATTGGATGCAGCCGCAGACCTGGTCGGCGCGCTATACGCGAAAATGGATTCTTTCGACGAGTTCGCGCTACTTGCACTGCTTTATTTTGCGGCAATGAGCTATACGGAAACAGTGTGGCGGTTGGGCAAAAACGATCGAGCCGCGGGATTCTTGCTCAGCAGCGAACCGGAAGTTTCCCGGAAGCGTGCCGCAATTTGCGCCGATGCTCGGGCTGGCCGCCGCATCACCCAAGAACGCATCGCAGACGCCATTTCCGCCTACGACATTGCGGGGCTTTGCGATTGGAAGCGTGACCACTGGTATCCAGTGAATCTCAACGATCTCGTTCAAAACCGGGAAAAAGTAGGTGCCAGCGAAGTTGAGTTAAACGAGCTTTTCCGCAAGCTGAAGTTAGAGCCTCTAAATGACCAATCGCCTCGGGCCCGAATGCATTCGAAAATGATAGTTGACTAGTTAGTCAACATTCTTTACCTCCTTACGCAGTCGAAGCAGTAGCTTTTAAGATGGGTCGCACGAGCAACGCCAAGCAGCGGTTAATGGAAGCGGTCAGCCAACTGATCTGGGTTGGCTCGTACGGCACCACGACGATTGATGATATTTGCGCCCAGGCTAGGGTGAAAAAGGGAAGTTTCTATCATTTCTTCAAGTCAAAAGCAGACCTAGCGATCGCCGCGATTGACACGGAATGGGAGGAACGACGCAAGGAATTCGACGTGATCTTTTCCCCGGTAGTTCCGCCGCTGGAACGCTTCCGACGCGTTGCGGATTACATGTTTCGCTCGCAAAAGGAGGCCCAAAAGCAGTTTGGTCGCGTTCTGGGTTGCCCTCTTTTCGCGCTCGGAGCGGAAGTCAGCACGCGGGAGAAGATCCTGCAGAAGAAGATCGAAGAGATCCTCGATTACAAGCGGATGTATTTCGAGACTGCGCTGCGCGATGCTCATGCCGCCGGCCTCATCCATTGTCCAAATGCAAAGCAAAAAGCGCGAATGCTTTTCACCTATTTCGAAGGTCTCTTGACGGAAGCGCGGATCAGGAACGACCTCGATGTGCTGCGAGACGCCGGTCGTGGAGCGATGCAAATTATAGGGGTAAATGAACGAAAGCCCGCCAAGGCAGCGTAGCTGGATACACTTGTTTCTTTACTAAAAAGACAACTATTTTAAGCAGGTTAATTCGATATGAGTAATCTGAAAATCGGATTCGTTTTAGCGACGATAATTCTATTCGCGGTTGGGTGCGGGAAGGGTGGCGGACAGGGGCAGATGCCGCAAATGCCGCCGCCCAAAGTGACCGTTGCGCCAGCAGTGGAAAAGAAGGTTCTGGAGTGGGAGGAGTTTACCGGGAGAACAGAGGCGATTGAGACGGTGGAAGTGCGCCCCCGCGTTTCGGGTCATATCCAGGAGGTCCGCTTCCAATCCGGGCAGTTGGTGAAGAAGGGCGATGTGCTTTTCGAAATCGATCCGCGCTGGCACCAGGCTGAATTTGAGCGCCGCAACGCCGAATTTGAGCAGGCGCGCGTCCGCCTCGAGAACGCCGAACGTGAAGCCGCCCGCACCGAGCAGTTGCTGGCAAGCAAAGCCATCTCCACCGAGGAAGCCGAAGCACGCCAGTCGCGTTACAACGAAGCAAAGGCGGGATTGCTCGCCGCGGAAGCAGGACGGAATTTCACCAAGCTGGACTTGGAGTATACGGAAGTGCGGGCGCCGATCGATGGTCGCGTGAGTAGGGCCTTGGTCACGCCGGGTAATTATATCTCCGGCACGGCGGGGAACGCGACGTTGCTGACGACAATCGTCACGGTCGATCCAGTTTATGTTTACGCGGACTTCGATGAAAATTCGCTGCTTCGCTTCAATGAGCTGATTCGGAACAAAAGGCTGCCATCCAACGGCGACGGAAAAGTTCCGGTCGAGTTGCAACTCGGAAACGAAGACGGTTTTCCGCACAAAGGCTTTTTGGAATCCTTGGATAATCGGCTGGATGCGGGGACTGGGAGTATTCTCTTGCGCGCCGTTTTTCCGAATCAGGACGGGTCGATTGTTCCCGGGTTGTTTGCGCGCATCCGAGTTCCCCTGAGCGCTGAATACAACGCCGTGATGATCGCGGAGAGCGCGATTGGAACTGACCAGGCGCTGAAGTTTGTGCTCACTCTATCTTCCTCGAACACGGTCGAGTATCGCCCGGTCACGCTCGGGCCAAGCGTTGAGGGGATGCGGGTGGTGAAAACAGGTTTGAAGGCGGGTGAGGATATCGTCGTGAACGGAATGGCGCGCGTTCGTCCAGGCATGCCGGTCACGCCGGAGAAAGCGGGCGCGGCGCCGGCAGAAACCAAGGAGAAAGGCCTCGCTAACCGTTAAGCGATCTCCGCCGCGGCCGACTCTGCGCGCGAGCTAACCATTATGAAGTTTTCGCATTTCTTCATCCAACGCCCGATCTTCGCCGGCGTCTTGTCGCTGCTCATTCTGATCATTGGCGCGATCTCCATGACGCTGCTCCCAGTCAGCGAATACCCGGAAATTGTTCCTCCGACCGTTGTTGTGCGCGCCGTTTACCCCGGCGCAAATCCCAAGACCATCGCTGAAACTGTCGCCGCTCCGCTCGAGCAACAAATCACCGGCATTGAGAACAGCATCTACATCTCATCGCAATCCACCGTCGATGGCGTGATGCAACTCACCGTCACCTTCAAGCTCGGCACGGACATCGATAACGCGCAGGTGCAGGTGCAGAACCGCGTGTCGCAAGCGCTGCCGAAGCTTCCGGAAGAAGTGCGACGCCTGGGCGTCGTCACGTTGAAGTCCTCGCCCGACCTCACCATGGTCGTTCACCTTCTCTCCCCCGACAATCGTTACGACGAGATTTACCTGCGTAATTACGCCGTCCTTAACGTGAAGGACGAACTCGCGCGCATTCCCGGCGCTGGCCAGGTGCAGGTTTTCGGCGCGGGCGATTACGCGATGCGAGTGTGGCTTGATCCCGACAAACTCGCCGCGCGCAGCATGACTGCCGGTGACGTCGTGAACGCCATTCGCGAGCAAAACATCCAGGTCGCAGCCGGCGGCGTAGGGCAGCAGCCGGTAAAGAATCCGGTCAGCTTCGAACTCACCGTCAACGCCAAGGGCCGTCTCATCACCGAGGAGGAATTTGAGAACATCATCGTCAAAACCGGTCCGCACGGTGAAACGTTGCGCCTCAAGGAAATTGCCCGTGTCGAACTCGCCGCTGCCGAGTACGCGTTGCGAAGTTTGCTCAACAACAAACCCGCCGTAGCCGTTCCCATCTTCCAGCTGCCAGGCTCCAACGCGATTCAACTCTCCGACGATGTGCGCGCGAAAATGGAAGAGCTGAAGAAGAAATTCCCACCCGGCGTGGAATACACGGTTGTCTACGATCCAACGGTTTTCGTCCGCGGCTCAATTGAGGCCGTCGTTCATACGCTCCTCGAAGCGATCGTCCTGGTCGTTATCGTCGTCATCATCTTCCTGCAAACCTGGCGCGCTTCCATCATTCCACTCGCTGCCGTGCCCGTGTCGCTCATCGGCACCTTCGCAGTGATGCATGCGCTCGGTTTCTCCATCAATGCGCTCTCACTCTTCGGGTTGGTGCTCGCGATCGGTATCGTGGTGGATGACGCCATCGTCGTTGTTGAAAACGTCGAGCGAAATATTTCTCTCGGCTTGACCCCGCTCGAAGCGACCCGCCGCGCGATGAACGAAGTGAGTGGCCCGATCATCGCCACTGCTCTTGTGCTCTGCGCGGTCTTTATTCCCACCGCATTTATCAGCGGTTTGACCGGCCAATTCTATAAGCAGTTCGCCATTACGATCGCGATCTCCACGGTCATTTCCGCTTTCAATTCTCTCACCTTAAGTCCCGCGCTTTCCGCCGCGTTACTCCAACCGCACGGCGCGAAACGCGACGTCGTTTCTCGCGCGATGGATCGTCTCTTCGGATGGTTCTTCCGTCCGTTCAACCGCTTCTTTGATTGGTCCGCTCGAAAATATTCTTCCGGCGTTTCGCGCGTCATTCGCAAGAGCGCCATCGCACTTATCCTATATGTCGGCTTGATCGCGCTCACCGCCTGGAGCTTCCAAAAAGTTCCCACCGGTTTCGTGCCTAGCCAGGACAAACAATACCTGATCGCCTTTGCGCAACTTCCAGATGCAACTTCCCTCGACAAATCCGAAGCGGTCATTCGCCGGATGAGCGACATCGGAATGAAACATCCCGGAATCGAAAGCGCCGTCGCCTTTCCGGGTCTCTCAATTGCTGGGTTCAGCGCGAGCCCAAATTCCGGCCTGATCTTCTTCTGCTTAAAACCGTTCGAAGATCGTAAATCTCCAGACATGGCGGGCATGGCCATCGCCGGCGCGCTGAATGCACAATTTTCTGAGATTCAGGATGCGTTCGTAGCGGTGTTTCCTCCGCCGCCCGTGAACGGCATTGGCACGATCGGCGGCTTCAAACTGCAGATTCAGGATCGCGGTTCCCTCGGCTACGAAGCGCTTTACGCCGCCGCGCAGGAATTGGTCGGTCGCGCTTACATGGATACCAATCTCGCGGGAATGTTTACAAATTTCCGCCTGAATGTCCCGCAGCTCGACGCCGACGTGGATCGCGAGAAAGCCAAATCGCAAGGCGTGCCGCTCGCGAACGTCTTTGAAACAATGCAGATCTATCTCGGCTCGCTTTACGTAAATGACTTTAACCGCTTCGGCCGCACTTACCAGGTGATCGCGCAGGGCGACGCCGAGTTCCGCGACAACGCGCAGGACATCACCCGCCTCAAGACTCGCAATAATGCGGGCGAAATGGTTCCGCTCGGCGCGCTCGTTAAAGTGAAGGAAACCTACGGGCCGAATCTCGCCATGCGTTACAATGGCTACAGCAGCGCCGACATCAACGGCGGTCCCGCTCCCGGTGTTAGTTCAGGCGAAGCCGAAGCACGGATTGCGAAACTCGCGGATGAAGTCCTGCCACAAGGCATCGCCATGGAATGGACCGAACTCACCTACCAAAAGATCCTCGCGGGTAATACTGCGGTTTATGTCTATCCGCTCTGCATTCTGCTCGTCTTCCTGGTGCTCGCGGCGCAATACGAAAGTCTGCGACTGCCACTCGCGATCATTCTCATCGTGCCGATGTGCTTGCTCTTCGCGATGGCCGGCGTGTTCCTCTCGCGGGGCGACAACAACATCTTTACTCAGATCGGTCTCATTGTGCTCGTGGGTCTCGCGTGCAAAAACGCGATCCTCATTGTCGAATTCGCGAAGCACAAACAGGACGAAGGGCTCTCTCCAGCCGAGGCCGCGCTCGAAGCCTGCCGCTTGCGTCTGCGGCCGATCCTGATGACTTCCATTGCCTTTATCGCCGGTGTTTTTCCGCTCGTGATTACCACCGGTGCAGGCGCCGAGATGCGTCGCGCCATGGGGACTGCCGTTTTTGCCGGCATGATTGGCGTGACGCTATTCGGCCTGTTTTTAACGCCGGTGTTCTACGTCGTGCTCATGAAGCTCGGCCGCCGCAAACGTAAGCCCGCCACTGAAAACGGTCATGGTCCGCTCGGTTCACACGGCATTGCCACCGGCACCGCGCTGCTTCTCCTCACCGCGGTCACCGCTCATTCCGCGCCGATGGTCGGGCCGGATTACGTCGCTCCAGAGAAGCAGCCGACGATCCCCTACAAACATGGCGGCGGTTCGCCCTCCGACATTCACACCGAAGCCTTGCGCCAACTCCGCGGCGAAAATGGCAATGACATTCATACGCAAGCGCTATGGCATCTCCGCAGTGGCACCGC
This sequence comes from Verrucomicrobiia bacterium, assembly GCA_036383895.1. Classification (GTDB taxonomy): domain Bacteria; phylum Verrucomicrobiota; class Verrucomicrobiia; order Limisphaerales; family SXQI01; genus DASVNK01. The sequence continues at coordinate 27,704 of DASVNK010000034.1, forward strand.
CCTGCAAACCCACCAAACCAACGAGAACGGCTCCTGGAAAATCGCCGTGCCCAGCGATCATGCCGCCAAAGGCGCCTGGTGGGAAATGTTCGGCGATCCCGTTCTCAATCATCTCGAGGAAACCGCCTCCAGCGGGAATCTCGATCTCCGCGCTGCGCTTCAACGCGTCGAACAAGCCCGGGCCACCGCCCGCATTCGCCGGGGTGAACTGTTTCCCGAAGGTTATTTTAATCCCAGCCTTCGTCGTGAACGCTATTCGCCCACTCAGGAACCGAGCTTCGGCGACCTTACCGCCGATACCATTCGTCTCCCCATCGATCTCAGTTACGAAATCGATTTGTTCGGCCGCGTTCGCCGTGGATTCGAAGCCGCCCGAGCCGAAGCCGAAGCCGCCCGCGCCGCCTACCACAATCTGCTCCTCACCTTGCAAGGCGATGTCGCTCTCAACTACTTTCGCTTGCGTTCCCTCGATTCCGAAATCGCGGCACTCGCGCGAACCTCGGGCCTCCGTGAAGAACAATTAAGCATGGCTCGCGGCCGCTACGAAGCCGGCGCTGGAAACGAACTCGATGTCGCCCGTGCCGAAACTGAACTTGCCACTGCTCAGGCTGAATTCTCCGCTTTGTCCGCGCGCCGAGCCGAAATCGAGAACGCTCTCGCGATTCTCACCGGCAATCATCCATCCCAATTCCAAATTGCTTCTGACCCCACCAACTCCACCTCATGGAGTCCCGAGCCTCCCGCCATTCCCGCCGGCTTGCCTTCTGATCTCCTTGAGCGCCGTCCCGATGTCGCCGAAGCCGAACGCCAAATCGCTTCCGCAAACGCCCGGGTCGGCATTGCCCGCGCCGCCGCTTTCCCGGTCGTGCGACTCACAGGGGGTGGGGGATTCATCTCCGGCGAAGTCCAGGACCTTTTCGATTGGGACAGTCGCGTCTGGTCTCTCGGCCCGAGCATTTCCATCCCGCTGTTCTCCGGTGGACGCAACCGCGCCAACCGAGAGCGCGCCAATGCCGCCTATGAAGAAGCCGTGCTCCGCTACCGCCAACGCGTGCTCGTCGCCTTCGCCGAAGTGGAGAACAGCCTCGCCGCCATTCGCTTCCTGGGAGAGCAAAAAGTCGCTCAGGACCGTGCCCTCGCCAATTCACGCCGCGCTGCCCAACTCGCCGAAACCCGCTACCGTGCCGGGATCGTCGGCTACCTGGACGTCGTCGAAGCCAACCGCGACCTCCTTCGCATCGAACGCGCCACCGTCCAACTCGCCGGCCAGCGTCTCGCCTCCGCCGTGCAACTGATAAAAGCTCTCGGCGGCGGCTGGACCACCACCCAAGCCCAAGCTTCCAACCACTAATCTATGCCTCGGCAAGAGCGATCGCGGCAGCATCGGCCAGCAATTGCACGCAGCTCTGCTCTGTCACGCTGGGAGTGCGCTGTTCCCGAAAATAAGTCCCGAACGTGCCGAGAACTTTTCCCTCAGCGGATTTGATCGGCACACTCCACGCTCCAACGAATCCAAGTGACTGTGGCAAATGGCGTAATTCCGCCCATTTTTCATCTGCGCCGAAATCCGGTGTAAAAACAATCTTCCCGGTCGCCGCCGCAGCCGCGCACGTCCCCACCTTGGGATGCGGCCGAAGGCGATCGATCTTATCCAGGTAGTCGGCCGGCAAATTCGGTGACGCGCCGTTTCGCAGAAGGCCGTCCTGGTCAATGACGAGAATGGAGGCCACTGAACCTGGTCCGGCGAGGAGTTCGGCAGCGGTTACAAGGCGAGTAAGAATATCGCGCGTGCAGACGCCCGACTTCATCATGAACGTGACATGATCAAGAGCGCGTTGCGGGAACTCCGCCGGGGAAAAATCGTTTTGCGATTGATGTGCCGCGTGACTGAGCATGTTCACTTCTTCGCGATTCGGATAGCGTCACGAAAGATTCGTTCCGCTGGGGCAGTGCTTTACCACGATTGCACCGGCGCGGCAACTTGCCTCTGTGACATAACCTGTCCAAGTGTGCCATTTTTAACCAAAATAGTGGCACAGCTTAGGTGTTCCTCAGGCAAGAAGCTGCGCGTTCTCAGGTATTTACGCAATCCGCAGGCCATGGTACGCCGCCTGCATTGCCCGATTCCGTTGAAGCCCAGAGCTTCACAGGGAGAAATCCGCCGAGCTGGGGCGGGAGGAATTTTAAACGTTTAAACCAAAACCAAATTATTGCACGTATGGCGATTAAACTGAAACCACTAGGTGCTCGCGTCGTTGTCGAGCCAGTTGCAGAACAGGAAGTTAAGCGCGGCGGGATCATCATCCCCGATTCCGCGAAAGAAAAACCCACCGAAGCGATCGTTCGCGCCGTTGGGCCTGGCGAATTCGACGATAGCGGCAAGCGTATTCCCCTGGAAGTAAAGGAAGGCGATCGCGTGCTGATCAGCAAATATGGCGGCACGGACGTGAAGATCGAAAACAAGGAATACAAAGTTCTCAGCAAGGACGACATTCTCGCCGTGGTGGAATAACGGCGAATTAAGTTCTTCTGGCAGTTGAATTACCAAAAACCTGTGGCACTATGGCCGCTCTTCCTCTGAAGGGCCCGAGTTGCTTCAGATAACCAGTGAAAGGAACCAATTTATATGGCAGCTAAACAAATCGTATTCGATGAAACAGCACGGCACGCATTGCTGCGTGGTGTGCAGCAGTTGACCCGCGCGGTCGCAGCCACTCTCGGCCCGAAAGGCCGCAACGTGGTGATCAACAAAAAATGGGGCTCTCCCACGGTCACCAAGGACGGCGTGACTGTCGCCAAGGAAGTCGAACTCGAAGACGCCTACGAAAACATGGGCGCGCAGATGGTTCGCGAAGTCGCCAGCAAAACCAGCGACGTCGCTGGTGACGGCACCACTACCGCGACTGTTCTCGCCGAAGCGATTTACCGCGAAGGTTTGAAGAACGTTACCGCCGGCGCGAATCCGATCTCGCTGCAACGCGGCATCCAAAAAGCCGTTGAAGCCGCGACTAATCAGCTCGCGAAAATCGCCAAGAACGTCAAGGACAAGGAAGAGATCAAGCAGGTCGCAACCGTTTCCGCGAACTGGGACGAGACCATCGGCGAAATCATCGCCGACGCGATGGATAAAGTCGGCAAGGACGGCACCATCACAGTCGAAGAAGCCAAGTCCATCGAAACTACTCTCGAAGTGGTCGAAGGTATGCAGTTCGACAAGGGCTATCTCTCGCCGTACTTCGTCACCGACACCGAGTCGATGGAGACCAAGCTGCAGGATGCTTACGTCCTCACTTACGAAAAGAAAATCAGCAGCTTGAAGGACATGATTCCTGTCCTCGAGAAAGTCGCCCAGACCGGCAAGCCGCTCCTCATCATCGCTGAAGAAGTCGAAGGTGAAGCGCTCGCCACGCTCGTCGTGAACAAGCTCCGCGGCACGATCAAAATCTGCGCTGTGAAAGCTCCTGCCTTCGGCGATCGCCGCAAAGCGATGCTCGAAGACATCGCGATTCTCACCGGCGGCAAGTGCATCACCGAAGATCTAGGCGTTAAGCTCGAGAACATCGAGATCGCTGATCTCGGTCGTGCGAAGACCATCATCGTCGACAAGGAAAACACCACTATCGTCGAAGGCGCTGGCAAGAATACCGACATCCAGGGCCGCGTGAATCAAATCCGCCGCCAGATCGAGGAAACCACTTCCGATTACGATCGCGAAAAACTCCAGGAACGTCTCGCGAAACTCGCCGGCGGCGTGGCCATCATCCACGTTGGCGCTGCGACCGAAACCGAGATGAAGGAGAAGAAAGCGCGCGTGGAAGACGCACTGCATGCGACTCGCGCCGCGGTGGAAGAAGGCATCGTCCCTGGCGGTGGCGTGGCTCTGCTCCGCTGCTTGCCTGCGATCGAAGCCCTCAAGCTCGAGGAAACCGACGAACAGATCGGCGTGGAGATCGTTAAGCGCGCCATCGAAGCGCCGCTCCGCATGCTCGCCTCGAACGCAGGCGTCGAAGGCTCCCTCATCGTGCAGGAAGTGAAGCGCCGCAAAGGCAACGAAGGTTACAACGTCGCCACTGGCGAATACGTGGATCTCGTCAAAGCCGGCGTCGTTGACCCGAAAAAGGTCACCCGTAGCGCGCTCCAGAACGCCTCCTCCATCGCTGGTCTCCTCCTGACCACCGAATGCCTCGTCACCGAACTCCCGGAAAAGGAAAAACCCGCTCCGGCCGGCCACGAAGGTCACGACCACTAAGCCACCGCTTAGGAACCTGACAAATCTGAATCTCGCGCAGCCGAGCTTCCCACGAAGCTCGGCTGTTTCATTGAAAGGCTGTGTGCTAAACTCAGTCTATGCCGCTGTTAGCGAACACGGGATCCGTCGTGAATCCGCTTTACTTGCTGATCCCAGTCGCCGTGTTCCTTTGGGTTGTCACCCTTAATCTATAGCTTCGACCGGCTAACCACTTCCAAACGCAATACGCTTTGGCGCGCTTCCATGGCTGCGCATATCGCCATCGGTTTATTCTTCTTCTTTAGGGCAGTTGGACTTTTTGAATCGGGGCCGTGATGCCCAGGGCTTGTTCGCTTTTAGACGAAATCGAAATTCGCGGGCGACTATGCCACTCATGCGGAATATCACGCATCACCAACGCGCAATCCAACTCGACTGAGCCCGCTGGAAAACGCGTGGTGTCCGCAAACCATCGTGAATACGCCTCGCGCACTTTCAATGGAGCAATCTTCCAACTGAGCGACCGAAGTTCCATCCCTTCAAAATCCTTGCCGTCTCTGCTCAGCGAGTAACCAGTCGCTCCCAAGGAAAAGAAATTTGCCGCCTCGGTTACCGTCGGGAAAATCGACTCCTTCCTATGTTCCACGGCTGAATCGCCCTTGAAACGAACCGCCTCGCCTTCCTCGTCTGAAATTCGAATCGAAACGCTTTCTGGCGTCTCCTCGACTGAAAACTCGCTCTTCGAAAATACGCCCGGAAAGACCCTGCCTCCCACCAATTGATTGAACGTCGACGCTGTGTTCCGCTGCGGGATGAAAACGCCTTCGCGCAATTCGCCATCTTCCTCCCACGTCACGGCCATCCGATGCGCGGCATTTTCCGACGTCATCCCCAACCACTCAGGAACAAATTGCGGACGCAGGTGCTGAAAACGAATCATGCATACGCCGCCAATCGCATAGCCGTTGTATAGCTTCGGGCGGAAACGTGACGGCAAAACGCGCGCGGCTACTTCTGGATCGATCCTAAAGTTAAGAAGCACCCGGCGCGCAATGAGGCCATGGATGGTGTCGAGGAGCATGTTAATAGCTTTCGCGATATATGGAATACTGACAAGCCTACATGGGGCCGGTTGGCGCACTGCCAAAATTTCTGATTGCATCTCTCCGGTGAATCCGCTGCTCTGATTGCATGCACCCAATCCGTTCATCAGCCTGCGCGATCCTTCTCTTCCTTGCGCTCGTCCTGCCGCCGCTCGCAACGGCGCAGATAATCTTCGCGCGAGAACCCTGGGAACCACCCATCAAAGCTTACGAACGATCCGTGGACCGCAGCCTTTATGGAGGCACAACCCACCGCAAGAACAGCATTTATCCAGAACGCGGACGCCAAGACGTTGCAAAGAAACTTCAATCAATCCGCATCGATGAATTTCACATCCCAGAGCCTACTAAACTTCCCGATGTCCTCAAACGCCTGCACGCCCTCGCGCGCCAATCCGATCCCGACAAAGCCGGCGTGAATTTGATCCTCGCTTCGCGCGTAAACCATTCAAACCTGATGCCCGGGATTGATCCGGCAACGGAAACTCCACCTCTGACTATCGCTGACTACGAAGTTACCATCTCCCCACCACTAAGAGATGTAACTCTGCACGGACTACTGGAAGCCGTCGTCGATCTTGCCAAACCTCCCAAGGGATCTGAAAACGCCCCGCGCCTCAGTTACTCCATCGGAGATTATGCCGTCCTCTTGTGGCAACGCACCCTCGAGCGCGAACCGCTCTACACCCGCACGTACAAAGTCGACCCGAACACCTTCATCCAGGGGCTCAACCTCGACTTCGAACCAGATCCGCTTCAGCCAGCCACCGACCCTCTCCGCGGCTTTCGCGTCCAGGAAGCCGTCCGCGATTACTTTCAACGCGCCGGGCTTAACTTCAGCACCAACCAAATCCCCGCCGCGCCCGGCTTCCCAACCCCGCCCCAAAAAACCGTCTTCTTCAACGACCGCACCGGCGTCCTGTTCATCCGCGCCACCCTCGCTGACCTCCAACTCGTCGAAAAAGCCCTGCAAACCCTCAGCGCGACTTCCACCAAGAATTAATTTTCATATGACGACTCCATCCGTCCCACCCGTAATCACCGAACAAAAACTCGTCACCATCTATCTCGATAACACCGCCTACACCGCAGGACAATCTTTCGTCGGCACCTTCGGCGACAAGCACGGCCTCATCGAGGAACACCTCGCCGAATACCTCAGCAGCGGCTGGAAAATCTCCAGCCTTCAAGCCTGCGGCGGCGGCTCCGATTCCCTCGCCGTCCGGCTGGATCATCGCCCTCCTCGAGCGCGCTTAAAAAACGAATGGCTACCATCAACGAAACCGCCCAATTCATCCTCACCAAACTCCGCCACCCCGACCGCTTCACCGCCAAGAGAATGTTCGGCGAATTCGGCCTCTACGCCGATGGCAAAATGGTCGCCCTCATCTGCGACGACCGCCTCTACGTAAAAATCGCTCCCCCCAGCGCCGCACTCGAACCTCAATGCGAAAAAGGCGAACCGTATCCTCGCTCCAAACTCCATTACCTCATCGACGAAGGACAGCTTTCCACGATCCCCACGCTACCCTCAATTCTACTCGCTCTCGCTGAAGCGATGCCTGAGAAAAAAACGAAAGCGAGAACCACTGAAACAAATCGGAACTAGTGCGAGTCGGCTGTCATACTTAACGCTTCGTGGTAGAAATCTCCTTTTCCAAATACGTAAGCAATTCCTGCCTTTCTTTCTGCGACAATTTTCTTGGCCCTCCACTCGAACCGTCATCATCATCGTTCAAAGCGATGCCCGTTCTCTTTGGAGGACGAGGAGGCGCACCGGCGTTGCCGGCTTGTGTCTTGCCTGCCTTATTCTCATCCGCGCGCATTCGTCCTTTTACCGTCGCGCCGAGGTGCGGTCGGCCAGCCAGATCATATCCACATTGTTCGTCGATAGGACATTCAGCGGGATAAGTTTGTTTTCACTGCGCACCTTCGTCCTTCCATCAATCCATTTCCGGATCTCCGCATGGCCGTCCGCGAACGAAAGCCCCGCCGCGCCATTATGATAACTCGCCGGGTAATCAATGATCCTGGCGGCCGACGGATTCTCTACCATCTGGTTCGCGAAGCCACCCGCATTAATGCTTCCCGGATGTTCATCGAGCAGCACATAAATCATGGAAGGAGACGGCTCGTTCATTTCCGAAGACTTAAAATAGGTGCGATACCGCGTCTGTCGGTCATTATAATTTCCCGGCGGCAACCACCCGCCCGGCCCGGCCAGCGCCTGGTTCATCCCCATGCTCCGCACCCGCGGATGACGATTCCCGCTTTTTGTAATATAGCTGTGATCCGCCGGGCACTTGTAGACCTCCACCGCTTGCAGGTATTTCGCGAATTTCGAGCGGTTCGGATCCTTCAAGATCACCGTGTTTGTGTTGTCCGTCGTCGCCGGATTAAAATCCAGCCAGCCATCCACCCATGCCGTCGGCTCCACCGGGCTGGTATATCCCGAAGACGTAATGCGGTCGTCGTTGTCATGCGCGTAGAAATGCCAGGCCAACTGAAGCTGCTTCAAGTTGCTCATGCATTTGATCCCTTGCGCTTTCGTCTTCGATTTCGACAGCGCCGGCAAAAGCATCGAGGCAAGAATCGCGATAATCGCAATCACCACCAATAGTTCAATCAGCGTAAAACCGCGGATCACCGGTCTCGTAAGAATCACTTTGCGCATAATCGCTTCGGGGCTCAACGCGGATTCTATCAACATCTCTGCGCGAACAAAAGCCTTCCTTTGAACTTCTGCGTTTTGTGGTTTTTTCCAAAATATCGAGGCGCATCAGTTGTTTCAATCGATACGCACTTACAGTTTTTTCAATGAACTGGTCCCCGCGCCATGCTCCATGCTGTCTCAATCAATACAGACCCTTGAGAAACTTGGAGGACGATCAAATGATAAAGCTCACAACGCTCTGCTGCCTCTGCTTAATGCTGGGTCTTGGCTGTTCGACAGCGAGGACGCGGGATGGCGAACCATGGGGCGGCGATAAAGCAATGCCGCCGAGAGATCTATTCAGCAACCCGGATCCCACCAAGCCGCCGCAGCGCCTGGAATGGACAGATTTTGGTCGTAAAGATCGAAACTGAGCTGGGCGCCAAACGTATGAGCGGATCGCTAGGGAATCTCAATCCGCGCGCGATATAGCTTGCTTCAGCGGCCGAAAATGTGCGATGATCGGCTCGCCTTTAGAAGAACGGCACGTGGTTGAATAGAACCTCGCTCGGAAGCGAATTTCTCTTCACCCCCGAATTAAGACGACGCCTGAATTGCGTACGTCGCCGCTCTACTTCGGCTGGAAAGCGAAAGACCGTCCCATGAAAACCAGCAGTGACGTGCGCAAGAGTACCGCGCAGCTCCCTTGTACCCCCTCCAAAATGTCGACTTTTCCGTCGCATGTACCTGATTTATCGCTTTTTATCGCCTTTTATCGCGAAACTGGAGGTGCCGAGTCCGCTCACTCGTTGCTTCCCTCCGTGTGCATCAACACCAATCAGCACGAATCAACACCCAGCAACACCCACCAACACCCAGCCAACACACAGAAAAACACAACGCAACCTCCTCACCATAAACATCCCAGCACAAAAACACCTCAAAAACGTGTTTTTCATCAACACCTTAACGTTAACGTTCGCCGCCGGAAGACCGAGGTTTCCCCATTTTCCATACAAAACCACTCAAAAAGCCCCGCCATTTCCAAGATTTCCACTAATTTCTATTGTCTACATTTCACCGGAAATACCACCTCCGGCGGGCCCCACTCTCGCCTTCCTCTGCGGCCTCCGCGTTCTCTGTGCCCTCTGCGTAAATCTTCCGTCCGCAGTTCCCCTTGGTATTTGGACCACTTTTCGCGAAGCGAACGTCTCTTACGGGGCAGCAAACTCGTGGCGGGCGAGGGTAGCCAATTTGGCCGCATTCCTTTTCCCATTGGCAATCGTGCTACGCACCCCGTATTTTCCCCGCTCCCGTCGCTTCGGCGTTCGGGCGCAACCACTATGACCAGCAGCGAAATTCGCCAATCGTTCCTCGATTTTTTCAAATCGAAGCAGCACACCATTGTGCCCTCTTCGAGCCTCATGCCGGACAGCCCCAACCTCCTTTTCACGAACGCCGGCATGAACCAGTTCGTCCCCATCTTCCTCGGCCAGCAGCCCTGTCCATACAATCCGCCCCGCGCCGCCGACACCCAGAAATGCATCCGCGCCGGCGGCAAGCACAACGACCTGGAAGATGTCGGCCTCGACACGTACCACCACACCTTCTTCGAGATGCTCGGCAACTGGTCCTTCGGCAACTATTTCAAAAAGGAAGCCATCGACTGGGCCTGGGAACTCGTCACCGGCATTTGGAAATTTCCGCCGAACCGCCTCTACGCCACGGTCTACAATCCCGACAAATCGAAAAACGACCCCAGCGAATTCGACCAGGAAGCATGGGATCATTGGGCCGTTCATTTCCGCGCTGCCGGACTCGACCCCGCCGTCCACATCGTCAACGGGAACAAAAAAGATAATTTCTGGATGATGGGCGAAACCGGCCCGTGCGGTCCCTGCTCGGAAATTCACGTCGATCTCACCCCGAACGGCGACACCAAAGGCGCGCTCGTCAACAAAGGTTCGCCGGAATGCATCGAGATCTGGAACCTCGTCTTCATTCAGTTCAACGCGAATCCGGATGGCACCTTTTCACCGCTGCCCGCCAAACATGTCGATACCGGCATGGGCTTCGAACGCGTCACCTCCATCATGCAATGCACGAAGAACTTCACCAAGTTCGACGGCATCATTTCCAATTACGAAACCGACGTCTTCCGCCCCATCTTCACGAAGCTCGAACAACTTAGCGGCAAGAAATACACCAGCACCCTCCCGAAACCCGGCAGCACCGGCGACACCGAGCAGGAAAAAATCGACATCGCCTTCCGCGTCATCGCCGACCACATTCGAACCCTCAGCTTCTCCATCGCTGACGGCATTCTCCCCGGCAACACCGACCGCAACTACGTCCTCCGCCGCATCCTCCGCCGCGCCGTGAAATACGGGCGCACACTCGGCTTCCATCAACCATTTTTCTTCCAGTTAGTCGACACGCTCGCCGAGCACATGGGCCATGTATTTCCAGAAATCCAGACGAAAAAAGAGCACGTGAAGAGCGTTATTCGCGTGGAAGAAGAGGCCTTCAACCGGACACTCGATCGCGGCATTGCACTCTTTGAAGAGCACGCTGCCGCTCTTGCAGAGTCAGGATCCAAGCAACTTCCTGGCGACGTCGTTTTCCAACTCTACGACACCTACGGATTTCCAGACGACCTCACGGAATTGCTCGCTCGGGAGAAAGGTCTCTCAACTGACTCGGCCCGGTACAAAGCTCTCATGGAAGAGCAAAAATCCCGTGCACGCGCCGCTCAGAAAAAGGAAATCATCTCCGTCACGCACATCGAAGGCGCGGCACCGACGAAGTTCGTTGGCTTCGACCAACTCGAACTCACCGCGAAAGTCACCGACGTCGCGAAGATCAAAGAGAAGCTCGCCGTAATTCTGGACGTGTCACCGTTCTATGCGGAGATGGGCGGTCAGGTGGGTGACACCGGCGCGATCACGGGTGGCGGGCAGGTCTGGAACGTGGTGAACACGATCAAGGCCGGCAACACCTGGGTTCATTTCATCAGCGATACCGACGCTCCCGCTGCCGGCACCGAGGTTCAACTTTCCGTCGATGCACAACGTCGCGGCGCCATCCAACGCCATCACACCGTCACGCACTTGTTCCACTGGGCGCTGCACGAAGTCGTCAGCAAGGAAGCGCTGCAGAAAGGTTCCTACGTCGGACCGGAAAAACTCACGTTCGATTTCAACAGCGCCGCGCTCACCCCGCAGCAGATTCGCGACGTCGAACGCCTCGTCAACGAACGCATCATAGAAAACGCTTCAGTGAGCTGGACGGAGATTCCGTACTCCGAAGTGAAATCGCGCGGCGACATCACCCATCTCTTCGGCGAGAAATATGGCGACCGCGTCCGCGTCGTTCAAATCGGTGGCGACGCCAACAAACTCAACGGCTACTCCATGGAACTCTGCGGCGGCACCCATACCCGCGGCACCGGCGAAATCGGTTACTTCCGCATCGTCGGCGAAAACGCCATCGCCGCCGGCGTCCGCCGCGTCGAAGCCGTCGCCGGCTCCGAAGCCTACAACCGCGCCCTGGCCGATCTCCAAACAATCCAAACCATCGCCGGTAAACTCAATTCACCCGTCGGCGAACTCGAAAAGAAAATCGATTCTCTTTTGGCCCACCAAAAGGAATTGGAGAAACAACTCAAGGCGCTCCAACAAAAACAAGCCGCTGAAGCCGCCCGCTCGCTCGTGACGAAAGCGACCACCGTCGGCAAAACCCGCGCCCTCATCCAAAACCTCGGCCCCGCCGAAGGCGATTACCTGCAATCTCTCGTTGAAGCGCTGAAAGGCGACTTCAAAGGCGTGATCCTCCTCGCCGGCGCAGACAACGGCACCGTCTCATTAGTCGCCGCCGTTTCACCCGATCTCACTAAACAAATCCAGGCCGGCAAAATCATCCAAACCATCGCCCCCCTCATCGGAGGCCGCGGCGGCGGCCGCCCCGAATTCGCCCGCGGCGCCGGCAAAGACGCCACGAAACTCGAAGCTGCCCTCCGCGAAGCCGAAGCGATGATCGCCAAGCTCTAGTTTGTAGGAGACGACGTGAGGAGTCTGCGTTTGAGCGCAATTGCGCCGAACAGTACGCTCTGCACGTGAACAACGAATCACCGGACGCCGCGCCCCCGCTGCTGAAAGCAGTCGGGCAGCGCAAGCAGCAAAACCCGCTGCAACGTCTGGACGAACTCAATCGTTTCATCCACAAATTCGCCCATGACCGAACCGGCGCCGGAGAACTTTTCTCAGTTCGAAAAGCTGTTGGTCGACCTCGCCCGAGCCGCTTTAACCAAACATCATCCGGCAAATAATGACCGATGCGATTATGCCCGCGAGATCCGCGATCAATCCCGCTGGAATCGCATGTCGCGTCCGTTGAATCCCAACAGCTCCGAAGTAAACCGCGATCACGTAGAACGTCGTCTCAGTCGAGCCGTAGATCGTCCCCGCCATGCGCGTGATGATGTTGTCGGGGCCAAGAGTCTTCACGAGGTCCGAGAAGATCGCAAGCGAACCGCTGCCACTCAACGGCCGCATCAGCGCCATCGGCAGCAACTCCGGTGGGAACCGCAGCGCATCGAGCACTGGTCGTAGCCACGTCGTCAGCAACTCAATCCCGCCACCTCCGCGGAACATCGAGATCGCCAGCAGCATCATTACCAGGTACGGAATGATGCGAATCGCCACATTGAATCCTTCCTTTCCGCCTTCTACCAATTCCTCATAAACCTTCACCCGCTTGAGTGCCGCAAACAGCGGAAAGAACACCAACAGAAACGGTATCGCCGCAATGGAAACAGCATTCACCGCTCGCACAAAGCCAGTCGCCTGCACATCGCCCGTTTGCACCATCCCATAGATCGCCCACGCAAAGAACCCGAGGAACAATGCCATCACCATCCGGCGCGGCACACTCAGCGGCTCCTTCTCCGGAGTGAGTTGAACTGCCTCTTCCTCCTTCACCACTTGCGCCTGCGATCCCTCCTGCACCACCGGCGCAAACACCCGCAGTTTTTCAAATAACTTCACTGCGATCAGCCCCGCCGCACTCGAAAAGCACGTCGCGAGCAATGCCGTTCCTACAATCGCATACGGCGAAACCGATCCCGCCGCCGCGAGAACACCGATTGCCGTAATCGGAATCAACTGCACCGATCCCGTGTTAATCGCGAGGAAAGTGCACATGGCATTCGTCGCTGTGCCTGGATGCGGGTTCAAGCGTTCCAAATCGCGCATTGCCCGCAATCCAAGCGGCGTTGCCGCGTTAACCAGTCCAATCATGTTCGCAGCGATGTTCATCAACATCGATCCCATCGCGGGATGATCATGAGGTACCTCCGGAAATAACCATCGGAGCAACGGACGGAAAACGCGTGCGAGTAGATGAATGAAACCAGATCGTTCCGCCAATCGCATGATGCCCATCCAAACAGTCATCACGCCGATTAATCCCAGTGAAAGCGTGACTGCGGTCTCAGCGCCTTTGATTGCACCGTCCGCGACGTCTTTCATTCGGCCAGTCGCGCCCGCAATGACTACGCCGGCGAGCACCAGGCCCAGCCAAATCCAATTCAGCATGGCGTTTTGTACGAATGTGCCGCCGCTCGCGCGAGTCTGAAATCTAAAAGAAGTGAATTCCAACTCTGGGCTTTCGCTCCGCGCCTCGTGCGCTACAGTCTGCCCCTTCCGAAGAATGAGTAGTTTCCTTTCAGCGCGCCTCTGGCTGCTCTGCGTCCTGCTCGCCGCGGCGTTTTTTCCTAATACGCGTGCGGTCGAGAAGATCATTCGCCATCCGATCGTCACCGATTACGGTGTCAGTTCGCCCGCCTTCCAGGAAAGCATCAGTCACCATCTTCACGCGCCGCTAGTCAACGGAAACAAAGTCAAGGAACTGATCAACGGGATCGAATTTTTTCCCGCGATGCTCGACGCCATTCGCCGTGCATCCAACTCGATCACCTTCGAAAACTTTATCTGGCGCTCCGGCAAAATCAGCGATCAATTCATCGACGCTCTCTCCGAACGCGCCCGCGCCGGCGTGAAGGTCCACTGCATCGTCGATGGAATCGGCGCCTATGGTTTCAAACGCAAAGATCGCAAACGCCTACGCGCTTCCGGCGTGGAACTCGAAATCTTCAACCCGGTTCGCCCATGGAACTGCTGGGAATGGAACCATCGCACCCATCGAAAGACGCTAGTCATCGATGGCAAGATCGGCTTCATCGGTGGCTTATGCATTGCGGATGAATGGATGGGCGACGCTGAAACTCCCGAGCAATGGCGCGAAACGGAATTCATGGTGGAAGGTCCCGTGGTTTCCCAACTGCAAGGCATTTTTCTCGACAATTGGATGCGCTGCACCTCTCGCGTTCTCCACGGCACAGATTATTTTCCCGATATTCCGCCGACCGCCGGAAACACGACCGCACAAGCGTTCAAGAGCGGACCGGTCGACGGTGCGGAAAACGCCCGCCTCCTTTACCTTTACTCCATCGCCTCCGCGCGCAAATCCATTCGCCTCTCTCATTCCTACTTCGTCCCCGACAATCTCTCGATCGACACGCTCGTCGCGGCGGCAAAACGTGGCGTTAAAATCGAAGTGATCACTCCTGGGAAAATCGATTGGAACATCGTGCGCCGCGCCGCGCGTTCGAGATGGGACAAACTGCTCGACGCCGGAATCCAGTTCTACGAATTCCAGCCCTCCAAGTATCACTGCAAAATTATGATCGTCGATGATGTCTGGGTCACCGGCGGATCAATCAATTTCGATGACCGCTCCTTCCGCATCAACGGGGAGGGGAACATCAACATCCACGATCCGGAATTCGCCAAACGCCAGATCGAAATCTTCGAGAAGGACAAATCGCAATCGATTCGGATCGATCCCAAAGCCTTCAAGAAACGCCCGCTCCGCATCAAATTCGTCGAGCACTTCTGGGGAATGTTCCGCGGCCTACTTTAACAACTTTGGAAACCGCCTTCGCTTGCGGCCCAGTCGCCAGGCCTGCTTGAGGAGACGAAGCAGGCCTGGCTGTTTGGGTTGGTGTGTTCTTAGCTGGGAAAATCTTCGCCGCCTCTGCTCCACTTGCTGGAGTCAGGAATCTGCATACACACTGCTACCACGGCGTTCACTACTTTCGGCTGATGTTCCAACGTTACAATTCTGTAATATTTCCGCAAGGACAAAATTTGTCGCAAAAGCGCCAGTTCTGACGCGATCCGATAAGCTCTCGCGCTTTTAATAAGCTCGTTGCCCGGCCGATAGATTATCTAATGAAAGCGTTAAAGCGGCTGTTCTCGCTACTCGTCGGTGCTGTTGTCGGCATCGTTTTAATTTATTTTGGATTTACCAGTTTTCGCGAATCGAAAGCTCTCCAATCCAAAGGCAAAACCGTGAGCGCAGAAGTGACCGGCGGCGAAGAGCGTTCCGGCAGGCGCGGGCGTAAAAAGTATTACCTCGAAATTGCCTACAAAACGGAAAAGGGCGAAACGCAAACTTCGCGCGATAAGGTCTCGCGTTCCGTTTACGAGCAAGGCGAATCCAGCCGCAAAGTGAATGTCGTTTACCTGCCGGAAAAACCAGCCGTGCACCGCATTGGCGATAAGGTTAGCACCGAATACGGCAACATTCTGTTCGGTCTCGCGATCATCGGCTTCACCGGCTTTAGTGCGATTAGCGGCGGCGGTAGCGAAGAATGATTTCAGTCGGCGAGCGAGGCATCTCGCCGTTTTGGGTCAAGGATCGTTCTCTGGAAACGGAGAGCGATCTTTTGTTTTTAAGCGCGGTCTGCTTCAGAGTCCACCAAACCGGCGGTGACGGCGGCCGTATTCTTCGAGCGCTTCGATTAATTGCGGCTTGCGGAAGTCAGGCCAAAGCGTCGGCGTGACCACGAATTCGGCGTAGGAGATTTGCCAGAGGAGGAAGTTGCTCACGCGCATTTCGCCGCTGGTGCGGATGAGGAGGTCGGGATCGGGAACGTGGCGGGTGTAGAGATGTTGGGCGATGACTTGCTCGTTGATTTCGGCGGTTTCGAGTTCGCCTTTCTTTACCTTGGCGGCAATGGCGCGGGTGGCTTCGACAATTTCGGTCCGGCCGCCGTAGCTGAGCGCGAGGATGAGCGTCATGCCGGTGTTCTTTGAGAGCGCGGCCTGGCTTTTGGCGAGCTGTTCCTGGACGAACTCGGGAAGGCGATAAACCTGGCCGATGACTTCGAGGCGAATGTTGTTTTTGCTGAGCTCGGCGACTTCGGATTTGAGGTAGCGCGCGAGATATTTCATCAGCGTGTCGACTTCGTCTTTGGGCCGATTCCAGTTTTCCACGGAGAAGGCGTAGAGGGTGAGGTATTTTATGCCGACTTCGCCGCAGGTTTTCATGGTGGCGCGGACGCTCTCGACGCCGGCGCGATGCCCTTCTACCCGGGGCAGGTGGCGGGCCTTGGCCCAGCGGCCGTTGCCATCCATGATGATGGCGACGTGCGTGGGAAGATTTTCGCGCGCTTGTTCGCTGAGAGTTTGTTGCGCGGCAGACATTCCTGATTAGAGGAAGAGCGTCTGCTCGCGGGCCGGGCCGACCGAAGCGATGGTGAGCTTCGCGCCGGTGAGGTCGCAAATCGCTTTCAGATAGGATTTCGCTTTGGGCGGCATTTGTTTCCACGACTTGATTTCGTGCGTGGGCACCTTCCAACCAGGAAAATCGGTATAAACCGGCTGACATTTAGAGAATGTTTCGATGTCGTTCGGGATGTAATCGTACATCTTCGAACCGCAACGATACGCGGTGCAGACCTTGATCGTGTCGAGCGTATCGAGGCCGTCGATGTTCGTGACGGCGAGTTCATCGATGCCGTTGACCATCGTGGCATGACGCGTTGCGACCGCGTCGAACCATCCGCAGCGCCGCGCGCGTCCCGTGGTGGCGCCGAACTCGCGGCCCATGCCATGCAACATGTCAGAGATTTCAGCGTTCTCGGAGGGCAGGGGACCTTCGCCCACGCGGGTGGTGTAGGCTTTCATGACGCCGACGACGCGATTCATGCGATTCGGTGGAACGCCGGAACCGGTGCAAGCGCCGCCGGAAGTGGTGTTCGACGAGGTGACGAACGGATAGGTTCCGTGGTCGATATCCAGGAACGTTCCTTGCGCGCCTTCGAAAAGAATTTTCTCTTTGCGACGTGTGGCTTCGTGCAACCAAACGACGGTGTTGGCGACGAAGGGCGCGAGGTAATCACCAGCGCGGCGATATTCTGCGAGAACTTTTTTGTAGGAGAGCGGCTTCGCGCCGAACGCTTTCAGGATTTCGTTGTTCTCTTTGAGCCGTTGCTTGAGGAGCAGTTCAAAGCGGGAAGGGTTGATTAAATCGACGACGCGCAGGCCGACGCGGGCGGCTTTGTCGCCGTAAGCGGGGCCGATGCCGCGTTTGGTGGTGCCGATTTTATTTTTTCCTTTGAGGAGTTCGCGTTGTTCGTCGAGCTGGCGGTGGTATGGGAAAACCACGTGAGCGGTCTCGCTGAGGAGGAGGTTACCGTTCACCTTTACGCCGTTTTTGAGGAGCGTTTCGATTTCGCCGACGAGGGAGATGGGATCGACGACGACGCCGTTGCCGATGATGCACATCTTGCCAGGGCGGAGGATGCCGCTCGGGATGAGGTGGAGAACGTGTTTCTTCGCGCCGATGTAAACGGTGTGGCCGGCGTTGTTGCCGCCCTGGGTGCGCACCACGACATCGGCGGTCTCGGTGAGAACGTCGATGATTTTTCCCTTACCTTCGTCGCCCCACTGGGCGCCCACTAAAATCGTATTCGGCATAGTTCGCTGCTGCTGACGTGAGCAATAAAAAACCCCGAAATGTAAATTCGGGGCACACGCTCGGTATTTACGGGCAGACCGTAGGGACGCGGGCGGGTGGTGTCAATTCCGATTTGGGTGGGGACGGAAACCACGAATGAACACGAATAGACACGAATACGCAGATTGCGACTTACAAAAAATTTCAAACAGGCGATACAGAGCGAAATCGTGCGGTACAATAGGCCTTCTGTGAGGGGCGAAGAGAGCGAAAATCTTTTGTAAGTTTTCCGGGAACTTGGATCGGTGGCCCCTCGAATTGATTGAACGGTGGGGAGAGGAGGAAACCACGAATGAACACCAATAAACACGAATACGGAAAGTCGACTTACAAAAAATTTCAAACAGGCGATACAGAGCAAAAAAGTGCGGTACAATGCGGTCGGAATTGAGGTGCGAAAACGCGAAAAACTTTTGTAAGTTTTTTGGGGAACTGTGAATTTCGTGGCGAAATGGGGGAACGAGGGACCGAATAATTGAATTGAAACGGCTCCACCAGAGGATGGGACAGAGTGGCGCGAATGTTGACTGAGTGAAAATCTCCCGGTTCGCGGTACAGACAAGGTACAGCGCGGGTTTTCTATCGATGGGACGCAAAACGGGGAGGGCGAAAACGACGGCTTGTGATGCGTGAGATTCACGCTTCCAAGTGTAGCGGCGAACGGTTTGCAGGGCGGCTCAGTCGAGATCAGTTTCATGTTTCGTGAGCCTGAAGGTACGCGACGGGGCATCCGTCGTTCGTCGGGGATGAAGGGAATCTCGCTTAAACTTCAAAGCGAAGCTCTATTCAACCACGCGCACCGTTTCAGGCACTGGCCAGATTAAAAGCAAAACGAGGGCACGCCGCAAGGGGAAAGGACAAAGGAACCGCATAAACTGGATTGAGTCGACCAACGTAAGGAGAGGGGCTGGGAATTATTTCGGAACTGTACTGTGCACCTTGAGCCAGCCGATGTCCGGGTTGTTCGGCGAGGAGGAGCCGACAATCCTTTTATGCGTAACGGGAACTTTCGTGCGGGGATCTTTCCATTTTTTTAGAGCGATGTTCCCGTCGGCGTAGGAAACCACTGCGCCTCCCGAATGCCGGGATGCGGGTATACTGAAGAACCTGTCTTGCATGCTGAAATCGAAAAAACTGCCGCGGATACTGTCTTCGTGATGGTCAATAAACACATATATGCTGCTAGCATCCACCTGCAATAGATCTGCTTCTTTGAAAAAACCTTTGTAAGTAGTTTCAGTTCCTAAGTGCACGTTACCGACGAAGTTGTTCATACTATAGCTGCGAACCCTCGGAAATCGAGTTCCGCCCCGTGCGATCCATGACCTATCACTTGGGCAGCGATAAACTTTGGCGCTTCCCACAAAGGGCCCAATGCTGCCGTGCCTGCCAGGATTCAACAGGAGAGTGTTGGTGCTGTCCGTTAGAATCGGCGCAAATGAGTCGTTTTCGTAGCCCATGTGCCCAGAAACCCATACTGGCACCTGTTCAAACAAACCGCCGCTGTCTGTATTTCCAGGCAGGGTTCCGTCGTGTTGTTGCGCGTAAATAAACCAGCCGAGATGAAGTTGTCGTTGGTTACTTATGCATATCGCGGTTCGCGCCCGTTCTTTTGCATTCGACATGGCTGGGAGTAGCAGCCCAGCAAGAACAGCAATTATCGCAATGACCACCAGCAGCTCCACGAGGGTGAAGCCGCTGGCTGTTCGCTGTGACATAAACCGTTAACCTTACTTTTCGACGGTGCTGTGCCACTTGAGCCAGGCGATGTCCGCGTTGTTGGGAGATGCAAAGCCAAGGTTGCGCTTGCGAGTGACCGGAATCCGAGTGCGCGCGTCTTTCCATTTTTGAGACCCAACCCGACCGCTGACGAACGTCACAACACCTCCGCCGCGATGCCGAGAAGCTGGAACCGAGAAGAACCGGTCCTGCATGTTGAAATCAAAGAAGCCGCCAACCAGGTTGTCTTCGTGACTGTCGATGAATAGGTAGAGGCGATCGATATCGATTGGTGTTAAGTCGGCCTCTTTTAAGAAGTGCCTATACACCGTGGGCTCTTCAAGGCGGACGTGACCAACAAAGTTGTTCATCGTGTAGCTGCGAACGCGTTTGTGGCGCTTCCCATCGATAAGTAACCAAGAAGAATCACTTGGACATTTGTAGACGTCTGCCTTCCCAACAAACGGTCCAATACTCCCGTATTTGCCGGGGTTAATGAGCAATTTGTTGGTGCTATCCCTGCCTGATTTTGAAAACCATGGATCGGTTTCGTAAGACATCGTACCGGATACCCACACGGGAGATTCTTCAGTACCCCCACCGCTATTCCCGGGGAGCGTAGCATTGTTCTCTTGAGAGTACGTTAGCCAGCCTATATATATCTGTCGCTGGTTATTAATGCATGCGATAGTTCGTGCTCGTTCTTTCGCGCTGGCCAAAGCCGGAAGAAGCAGGCTCGCGAGGATAGCGATAATAGCAATGACCACCAGCAGCTCCACGAGAGTGAAGCCGCTGGTGGCCTGTCGTGAACTGGCTAAGCCGATCTTCATTGCGGCGAAAGCATAAACGCTCGGCGGTTCCCGCCGCTGTCAAGTCCCCATCCGACGATCACGCCATTGTGATTTATGGCCTCTGCGCATTTGAGCGTCAGACCTGAGAGACCCGTAGGTTTGAAGTTGTTGAGATCAATGGCGCTGGAGTAGCCCGCCTGCCAGATGAATGCTTTGCCTCCAGATTCCCCTACGACCACGCCGCTATTGTTGATGCCGTAAGCGTCGCCGGAAGTATCTCCGGAAATTAAAGGGATCGAATCTGGGGCGCTCTGATTTAGGCCGGTTATAAACGGCTTAACGTCAGTTCCATCATCTGAGGACCCGACGATTTGGTTAAAATCGTTGATCGAGTAAGCAACGCTTGAATCGGTAGGATCATCAAGCGTGCCGAGATCAACTCCAGCCAGGTCTAGCAGCTTTCCTGGGGGAAGAACGAAGGCATGATCATCCAAATTCGCGTTAAGCGATCTGCCGACGATGTATCCAGCTTTGTTGATAGCGTAAGCATGACTTTCGAATTCAAGGTCGTCGCCCGCTAGTGAGTTTAGGTCAGTTGCGCTGGTTTGTCCTGCGTCCCATCTGATGGCTCGATTGTAGGTTTGTTGGTTCCAGCCGAATCCGACTGAAGCGCCGCTGGCATTGATCGCGGTTCCTACAGTTGCACCACCACTCGGCAATGTGTTTAAAACTGTGACGGTGCCGCCATACATTTCCCAGCGGAAGGCGCGGATGGTGGCGCCCCAAGTGGAGTTTTCATATTTATTGGCGGTGCCGATGACAATGTAGCTGTCGTTCACGCCATTTGCGTAGGTCAGGTCGCTCGAACCCCAGACGCCGGAAAGGGCTGTGGGTGGGCTCCAGTACCAATGCACCGCTTTCTCTTCTGTGCCCCCGGAATACCTCTCGTAATATCCAACGATAGCGTTGCCGCTGTTGATGGCATGGGCGTAAGTAAAATGTGCATTGGGCATGCCGCTGCGACTCAGTTCAGACCCGGTCCAGTTATTACCGAAGGTAGTTTTATTTACGGCGACGAAGGCGCCCTGGCTGAGATTTGCATAATAACCTTCATAGGCAGCGGTTCGTTTGACGGCGCGAACCATGTAGTGGTAATAGCCTTTTTTAACGCCGGTTTGGGTGAAGGTGGTACCCGTGAGCGGCGTGGAACCGCTAACGCGGACGAACGGCCCGTTCTTGGAGAAGGAGCGGTAGACGTAATAACCATCGCCGGTGCCGGGGCTGGGAAGGAGATCGGCGGAAGCGGTCCAGTTCAAGGTCACGTTAGCATCACTGCTCGCAGTGTAGGTGGGAGAGGTCGGCGGAGCGAGAACGTGGAAACGAAGGGTAGGATCGCCGAGGAGGGCGATGTGGACACGGTTCAGGCCATTACCGTACCAATAGTCGTAAGCTTCCGCGTTTGCGTTGTTCAATTCTAGGACGTCTGCGATGTTGTGATTCCAATACCGGTGGTGGTAGGAGCCGTTGGAGGTGGATTGGAAGGTTATAGACCCAGAAGGAGCGGTGGTCGCATTACCAATGTTAAAAGTTCCATTGGCGGAGGTATTAACCCAAGCAGTGCCTACCGCTGAACCATGGAGGACAACACAGTATGCATTCAACAATTGAGCGTTCGAATCGGCATAGGGAACACGCTGGAGGATCCAGTTGGCCGCACCACCGCCAAGCTGCACGACAAAGTAAATGCCGTTTTGGATTGGATCAGCCTGGTTTTTGATCAGCACACAGTTGCCGACGGCCAGAGCATATCCACCAGCTCCGCTATCGATTGCGGTGGAGGAAAGGCTTGATCTTACACTCGAAATCAATTGTTCGGCGCCGGCGTTATAAGTACAAGCAGGAAGCGCCTGGTCAGAAGCCAAAGATATTGGGAATCCTTTGTTGTTTTGGCTGATTCTCAGTATTTCGCCGATCGTGGCGCCGGTGTTGAGCCGGTGAAAAGCGAATGAAGGCGCATCGGCGGTCATCGCCGCGACGGTGTAGTTTGTGGAGGCAAGCGCTGAGCGAAGGAAATTGTTCGGACTGTCCCAATCTGGGATGTAGCTGGCACCGAGCGCGATAAAAAACGTTTTAATGCCGTCAGCGCCCACAAAGTCGGATGAGAGATATTTTTTGTGGTCGGGGGGATACTGTAAGGGTGATAATGAAATCGGAGGTAAGACGCGCAGAGGATTATTATCCATTCTGTCATATCCTTGAGAAGTCCCAGCGATCTGTGTTAAATAATATTCGTTGTTCTTCAGGTGCGAAATGAAGTTAAATTGGTTGTTATCGTCGGTAAGGTTTCTGAAATGAACATTTCCACCCCCGTTCACAAGGCCGGAGAAGTGGCCCCAACCAGTGGCCAGAGGCGCCCACTCCCAGTAGTATTCGGTATATTTAAGGTCAGCGACAAGCGCGCGATTAGGGGTTTGAAGCGTTCGGAGCTTTTTTCGGTAGTTCCGGTTTTTTGTGAAGTAGTGCTTAAGTAGCTCTTTCTCATAGTCGGCCACACCGGAGTGACCAAAAACGCTAAGCCCGTGAAAATCGATGCGGCCCACTTGGAGTTCGACATTAGAGGGTATTCTTTCCTGATCGAATTTATAATCCGTGCTGTAATTGTTCTTGCGCGGATCATGCGCAGTGTAGCTCTCGGCCGAGTCAGGCCAAGCTCCATTCGCGCCAACCACGTCACCATAGTAAACATCCGCGGGGTAGGCGCCCCTGCTTTCAGGATGACCTGAGATATCGAAGACGCCAGAGTACGGGACTGGAATATGCCCAATGAGAACAACAGCCTTTACGTTGGAATCTGCGTTGTATTCGGCTTGGATACGGTCCTTCACGGCGGTGACCCGAGATTGCCTTTGAGTTGGTTCATCTGGATCGACGTCGTGACGAACGATTGACCAACCATCTCCGACTAAGTCTTCCGAGAAGTTAAGGAGTTCATCTGTCAAAACGGCCGATTTGGTTTTGTCGACGATTAAAATAATTTTGCCACGAGATTCGACTGCTGCCGCGGATAACGATGCGGAGGCGTAACCGTAGCCCGTGTCCGAGATACCGCGGTTCGGAAAGGACTTTTAACCTCGTATTCGTATACTACACCGCTGCTCAGGCTAACGGAATCTGTAAAAC
Source organism: Verrucomicrobiia bacterium (assembly GCA_036383895.1). GTDB lineage: Bacteria > Verrucomicrobiota > Verrucomicrobiia > Limisphaerales > SXQI01 > DASVNK01. Next base: position 51,242 of record DASVNK010000034.1, read on the forward strand.
CGGTCGCATTTGCCGCTGTCGGATTACTTTGAGTATTGAACGTGGCCAGATCTGTCCAGGAAGCCGCCGAGATTGTCTTGCGTCTTATTCGGTATTCCGTCGCGATTGAATCCTGCGGCCACGAGAGTGTGACAGCCCACGGGCTCGTGCCCGACACGGTCGCGACGACTTTGACGGCGAATTCATCGTTCGGATCGGTGGCGGCTTGCACTGGTGGAATCCACAGCGCTGCGGCTTGTGCAGCAATGAGGATGAATAATAGAATAGGCTTGGTTTTCATAATAGGTAATCAGGTTTCCCTTGAATTTGAACTGCCCCTTCCCTTGAAGGCCGCCATAAGAAAAACAGAAGGTACGAAGGAACGTTATCAGGGAATGGCTGAACCAAGAACCGAGCAAACCCCAATTTGATGGCAAACTACTTTCTCGATGAGAAAACGGGAATCAACACAAATCCAGAAAGCGAAAAACTTGCGATTCGTAAACTAGGCGGTGGGGAAGGGGATTGATAAGCGAGTTCAATCCGGAAGCGCGAAGGAGGAGTAGGCGTTGCCGGGTTTGGTCCCGGGTTTGCCGCCGCCGCCGGCGGCGATGACGATGTATTGTTTGCCGTCGATGCTGTAGGTGGAGGGGGTGGCGTAACCTCCGGCTTCCATTTGGAATTCCCAGATGAGTTTGCCGGTCGCTTTGTCGAAAGCGTGGAAACGTTCGTCCATCGCGGCGCCGATGAAGACGAGTCCGCCGGCGGTAACGAGCGGGCCGCCGATGTTGAAGGTGCCGGTGGGTGGGAGGCCTTGCTTTTCGAGGGCGGGGTAGGTGCCGAGAGGGACTTGCCAGCGGATTTCGCCGCGGTCGAGATCGATGGCGGTGAGGGTACCCCAGGGACGTTTGTTGACGGGAAAGCCGTCCGGATCGCGGAAGTCGTGATGGCCGGTGTTCACGAAAGGGATTTCTTCGGACCAACTGAGGTGTAGGTCGCGGGTGATGATTTTGTTCGTATCGTTTTCGCTGAAGAGGAAGGAAACGACGGCGCGTTTTTCGAGGTCGGAAAGAGTGATGAAACTGGGCATTTGGTTGCGGCCGGTGTCGAGCAGTTCGCGGACCTGGGTTTTGCTGAGGCGATCTTTCACGCCTTTGAGGGAGGAAAAAGCGGGTGCGTTCGGATTGTTCGCGTTTTCGAATCCGTGGCAGGAGGAACAGATCGTGCCGTAGATCATCGCGCCGAGTTCGGCGACGGTCATTTCTTCGCGGGGCTTGGAAGAAATCATGGAAGTGGATTCCGCTTCGTTGCTGGCGTTGACGTAGAGGAGGCGCGTTTCGGGATCGAAGGCGGGACCGCCCCATTCCGCGCCGCCGTTGAATTGCGGGAGGACGACGGAGGGCTTCAGCCCGGGCGGGATGAAGATGTCGCCTGTGACCATGGTTTTGAGTTTTTCGAGGACGAAATCGCGCGCGCGGGGATTGAGGTCGGTGACTTCGTTGGTGGTGAAACGCTGCTTGGCGTAGGGCGGCGGCTTGACGGGGAATGGTTGGGTGGGCCAGCTCACTTCGCCGGGAATTTCGGATTTGGGGACGGGGCGTTCTTCAATGGCGAAGAGCGGTTTGCCGGAAAGGCGATCGAAAAGAAAGAGATGGCCGATCTTGCCGACCTGCGCGACGGCGTCGATGACTTTGCCTTCGTGCTGGGCGGTGACGAGGACGGGCGGGCAGGGGAGATCGTAATCCCAGAGATCGTGGTGGACGGTTTGGAAATGCCAGAGGCGTTCGCCAGTGGCGGCGTTGAGCGCGAGGGTGCAATTGCCGAAAAGATTTTCGCCGATGCGATTGCCGCCGAAGTGATCGTAGGAAGGCGAGCCGGTGCCGGCGAAGACGATGCCGCGCTGCACATCGAGAGTGAGGCCGCTCCAGGAATTTGCGCCGCCGACGGTTTTCCAGGAATTGCTGGACCAGGTTTCGTAACCGAACTCGCCAGGATGCGGGATGGTGTGGAAGATCCATTTGCGTTTGCCGGTGCGGACATCGAACGCGCGGATGTGACCGGGCGCGGCGGGATTCGGGCCTTCGCCGACCACGGAACCCATGATGAGAAGGTCTTTGTAAACGACGCCGGGTGAGTTAGCGGTAACGGTGAGGAAATAAACATCGCGATCGAGTCCGTCGCGTAGATCGATTTTGCCGTTGTCGCCGAAGGTGGGGATGGGTTTGCCTGTTTTGGCGTCGATGGCGTAGAGATTTTGCGCGGCGGAAAAGAAGATGCGTTGGTCTTCGCCGTTGCTCCAGTAAGCGACGCCGCGATTGAGGCCGCGACCGCCGGCGCCGTTCCAGGGATCGAAGCGCCAGAGTTCTTTGCCGTTGGTGGCATCCAGGGAGACGAGTTTCAGGCCGGGAGTGGTGAGGAACATTCGGCGGCCGATGATGAGGGGGTTGCACTGGATGGTGCTGGCGGGGCGTTCGCGCATGTCGTCGGTGCGGTAGATCCAGGCGGGCTTGAGTTGGCGGACGTTGTCGCGGTTGATTTGGTTTAGGTCGGAGTATTTGGTGCCTTCGAAGTTGCCGCCGTAGACGGGCCAATCGCGATCGGCGGCAAGAAGGTGGGTTGCGGTGGCGAGGTAGAGGAGCGCTGTGAGGAGAATGATTTTGGCGCGAATGAAATGTTTAACGTGAAAAAGAGTGAAAGCAGGTACTTGCGACGAAAATGTTGATTCAGGAATTCTTCGCTGGAGGGCGGGAATTCTCTTTAGTCCGCGGGAAATCAGATACTTACAAAAATGGATCGAAGGGTCGCGACTCGAAATAGAAACCTGACGGCGCGACGAAGTGGAATTTGGTGGAATCAGCGGAATTACGGGGCTTTTCAGGTGGAATCCAGTGGAATTGGCGGATGACTTTGAAAAATCGATAGAATGTAGACTGTCGGGATTTGGACGCCCCGTCCCGCCACCACTTTGTTTCCCCGGAAGAGACGTTCGCTGCGCGAATCGTGGTGCGCTGGTTTCGTGAGCGTTGCCGGCGGGAACAACACGCGGGCAGATTTCCTCCCCACAGGCAGAAGCTGCTTTCCAATTTGGCGTCTTCATATCGCTTTCTCGTTTTTCTGCCGGAAGGTTGGCTGATGTACACACTTCCGGCGTGCATCTTTTCGCGGGGATGAATGGAAATCCGATTTGCGTGACGGGGGTCAACGCGCGGGGTTCTATTCAACCACGGCCATCTTCTCAGGCGAGGGGAATTTAAACAGTTTGATGGGGGCGCGGCAAGGCGAATTCGACGGTGGGATTAAGGTTTATAAAGGAACGTAAGGGACGTAGGGAGTGCCCGAGTTGTGTTCTAGTCCTGTTTTGAATCTGGCCAGAAGCTGCCGAAGACAGGCGGGATTTCGCGGGTGACGCAACGCAGGCTGGTGTCGCGCGTCGAGGGCGGCGGGCGTTTCGGTGGAATTTAACACCTCTTCGATCAGAGATCGCTGTTCCTGGAAACGATGGTGATACGGGTGGCGCTCGTCGAGCCAGTGACGGAGCAGACGCGCGCGGAAATCCAGATTCCGCCACAACATTCTTCCGTATTCGAAACGAGCGATGTCGTCGTAGTTCGGGTATGGACCCCAAACTGGGCGATGATCGTCGGTTGTTCCCATAAAGACAGTATGACATTCCTGAATGTTTTGCCTAGAATTGAATGGATGGGCGTGACCGAAGACTGAGGTTCCAGCGCCCCTCCGGGGCGCGAGATTTAAGGGGACGAGGACCGGTGGCTGCGCTCGAAGACTCGCTTGCCGACCGGCTACTATCCCAACACCCCTCCGGGGTGTTACCCGAGAAGCGAAAGCATGCACGCACGTTCGGAAGGAAGGCGAGATAACGTGATCACTTTCCTTTCCTCCGCCGATAACAAAGAGCGGCCCAAACGAGAAGTCCGACGGCTATTAATGCAGCGCCGAACATTGCGAGATAACCGATGATCCAAAGCATTCCAACAATCATGGCAGTCTCCTTCGATATGCACGGAGTATTGTAAAATTGCTCGCTAAGGCCGGCGCTCGCGGATGGCAGCTAAAATGTCTGCAATGGCTTCGGCTTTGGGTTTGGCGCCCTGGCTGCCTTTGCCGTGGAGGCGGACGGAGACGGCGCCGGCTTCCATATCGCGGAAACCGATGACGAGCATGGTGTGGACTTTGTTCTGCTCCGCTTGCTGGATTTTGCCGTTGATTTTGTCGGCGCCGAAATCGGTTTCGACGCGGACCATTTGGGCCCGGAGTTCGTTCGCGATTTCTTTTGCGTAGGCGACGAGTTTATCGTCGTCACCGATGGTTAGGACCCTAACCTGTTCGGGCGCGAGCCAGAGGGGGAAGTTGCCGGCGTAGTGTTCGATGAGGAAACCGATGAAACGTTCGTGCGTGCCGAGCGGGGCGCGGTGGATGCAGAGCGGAGTTTTCTCGGTGTTGTCGCGGTCTTTGTAAACGAGGCCGAATTTTCCGGGGACGGCGAAATCGACCTGGTTGGTGGCGATGGTGAATTCGCGTCCGGCGACGCTCCAGACCTGGACGTCGATTTTCGGGCCGTAGAACGCGGCTTCGTTCGGGATTTCGACGTAGTTGATGCCGGTCTCGATGAGGACGCGGCGGACCATGTCTTCGGTTTTCTTCCAAAGCTCGGGTTCATCGACAAACTTCTGGCCGAGCTTGGAGGGATCGTGAGTGCTGAAGCGCATCTGATACTTCTCGAAGCCGAAAATCTTGAAGTATTTGAGATACATTTCGTTCACGGCCTGGAACTCCTGGGTGAATTGCTCCGGAGTGCAGTAAATGTGGGCGTCGTTCATCTGCATCGAGCGGACGCGCATGAGGCCCATGAGTTCGCCGGATTGTTCGTAGCGATAGCAGGTGCCGTATTCGGCGAGGCGGAGGGGGAGATCGCGATAACTACGTGGAACGGCCGCGAAGATTTTGTGGTGGTGCGGGCAGTTCATCGCTTTGAGGTAGTATTTCACCGCGACTGCATCGGAACTCTGTTCCTTGAGCTCCATGGGCGGGAACATGCTTTCGGCGTAGTAGGGCAGGTGGCCGGAGGTTTTGTACATTTTCTCCTTGGCCAGGTGCGGAGTGCGGACGCGTTGGTAGCCGGCGGCGAACTCAGTTTCCTTCGCGAGTTTCTCGAGTTCCTCGACGAGGACAGTTCCTTTCGGAAGCCAGAGCGGGAGACCAGGACCGACGTATTCGCTATCGAAAGTGAATAGCTCCATGTCGGTGCCGATCTTGCGGTGGTCGCGCTTTTTGGCTTCTTCCTGGAGCTTGAGCCATTCTTCGAGCTCGGTTTTGTTGCTGAACGCGGTGCCGTAGATGCGCTGGAGTTGCTGGTTCTTTTCGTTGCCGCGGTAATAGGCGGCGGCGACGCGGAGGAGTTTGAAGGCTTTGACGTTGCCGGTGCGCATGACGTGGGGGCCGGCGCAGAGGTCAACGAAATCGCCGTTGGTATAGAAAGAGATTTCTTCGCCTTCGGGAATATCGGCGAGGCGTTCGACTTTGTATTTCTGGCCTCGCGCTTCGAAGAAGGATTTGGCCTCGTCGCGGGACTTCAATGATTTTTCGAAGACCTGGTTTTCCTTCACGACTTTCTGCATCTCGGCTTCGATTTTGGCGAAGTCGTCGGGGGCAAAGCGGTGGCTGGGGAGGTCGAAATCGTAATAGAAACCTTCCTCGGTGGGCGGGCCGATATCGAGCATGGCGTCGGGCCAAAGGCGGGTGACGGCGGTGGCCATGATGTGGGCGCAGGAATGGCGGAGGCGCTGGAGATCGGTCATCCGATTGCGATCGTCGAGCGATTTGCGTTCAACCGGTTGTTTTGCGGGTTCGGCCATAAAGTTAGTTCGTTAAAAATTGGTATTTGGAAACAGAAACGCCTCGAAGGTGGATCGAGGCGTTGGACAGCGTTCGCGTATTGTACCCGCGAACGCTACAGAGTTGTGGTTGTTTCCACTGAAAACATCGGGCGCAATGTAATAAAGGGCCGGGGCGGTGGCAATGGCGGAATGGGGACGGGGCTAGGCAACCTGGATCCTTAGCTACGAATTGATTTGCGAAAATTTTTCGAGTTGAGGTGGGTGTGGGAGAGTTTTCCGAGCAGGAGTGTGTTTGTGCAGAGGCGGAGCGCTCAAGTTTTTGCTCTTTTTGTCATCCCTCGCCGGTCCA
>DASVNK010000035.1:0-98530 GCA_036383895.1 Verrucomicrobiia bacterium
TTATGACGCGACAACTTGCCTAGGGCACCTCATTGAGGTGGGAGCGCCGAAGGAAAACTACGAGGAGTTCGCGCGAAAGTTAGTGCAGCACCCTTGCATTCATAATCGCGAATCGTGCGCACTGTTTCTGGTCAGACATTATCCTGAATTGTTCGCTAGCGAAGGACAGTGAAGGCGACGGGGGGTGCGTTGGTGCGGGTGCGGCGTTCGTGGGTGGTGGCCGCGGGGGCGAGGATTCGGTAGCCTTTCGGGAGGAGTTCGTATTGGAGGGGTGAGTTGTCGAAGGGGTCGCGCGGGAGTTCGGGGTAGATGGCGGGGACGAGTTCGTCGGCGCGGGGGAGGCGGCCGTTGTGGCGGAGGCGGAGGCGTTCGATTTGGAGGGCGAGCTCGGCGCAGCGGAGGCGGGCGATGAGGAGGGCTTCTTTCGGTGCGACGTTGAGCATCGCCGGTAATGAGAGTTTAGAGAATAGGTAGGCGTAGGGACGTTCGTCCAGGGTAGCGGTTGTCTGGTGGGCGATCGTTTCGGAATCGCGGAGGAAGCTTGCGTTTTCAGGAGCGGCGGCGTCGATGAGTTTGCCGAGGCTGGAAAAGTAAAACGCGAGGTCGCGCTGGTAGACGCCGAGAGCGATGCGGAGCTGGTAAAGGGAACGGTTGGCGAATTCGGGCCATTCATCGGAGAAGGGAGAGGTGCCACCAAAACCGGCGGCCGTGATGTAGTCTTTCTAGGTCATGAGTCGACCGGTATTGGCGAAGGCGCGTTCGCCAATGAATGCGCGCTGGAACGCGGGGCGGCAGTGGGCTTCGGCGGATTTAATCGCGGCCACGAGGGCGGCGAGTTGGGTGTCGTTGAATTCAGTGGCGGTGACGACGCGTTCCATCCCGACGAGTTGAATGCTGACACAGGCGATTCGGACGAGCTCGGAAATGAGCAACGGCTCGCGCGCTAATGTTTGGCCGAGGGCGAATCCGGTTTGAAGCGCTTGGGATGCAGCAGCGGAATCTTTTTGTTCAGCGGCGATGATGGCTTCCCAGCGAAGCAGCCGGATGAGTTGCATTACGGGGCTGAGGTGGGTGCTGTTGAATTCAGGAGCTTTGTGAATTTCAGCGGGATAGCGGCTGAGGGGAAAGCGAGCGGCTTCGTGCAGAACTTGGAGGGTCTCTTTGTTTTTCGTGACATGCTCTTCGACGATCCGTTTTGAATTGAGGTCGAGCGGCTGATCGTGCGGGATATCTTTTAACCCGATCATGTCGGGGTTCTCCTTCGGCGGAGGACTGACGATGTGCTGGTACGCTTCGAGGAACTTGAGGGCGGCGTTGGAACTGGCGGGGACGTGGGTGTACCAGCGGTCGAGTTCGATGGGATTGGTGGGGAGGCCCTGGGCGCGGATAGCGGCGAGTTCGCGTTCGAGGCTGGAGCGCGAGGAGAGTTTGAGGCCGATGACGGCGAGGAGGATGAGGAGGAGAAGCGCGAGTGGGATGAGGCGCCTGGGGCGGGTCCAGCGGTGGCGCGGTGGGTGGGAAGGATTCGCAGCCAGTGTCATTCGGTTGAAGGCGGCTGATTGGGTGAGCCTGAATTTCTTGCCGACTTGTCGAGGAGCATCGCGCCGGCGAGCATGATTATAGCGGGGAACAAGATGGTAGGAATTCTGTCTGCTAGTTCGTTCGTGGCCGAGAACACTCGTTCTCGAACTTCGCTGCTGGTGTATGTTTCGTTTTGTTCCAAAGACGTGAGCTGCTTGGAGAACACGGCTGCTGACATCGGACGAATTGTGAATTGAACGGCGACGAGCCAGAGGAAGCCAATCGCTACCAAGATACAGCCGACGATTCGCAGCCAGTTGAATCGGGCCTTCGTCTCCATGCTCATTGCAGATACTTTTACTTCGAGGTGGCGACCTGGTTGGCGGAGCGGCTGACTTTGATGAGGATGGGGAGGGAGGTTTGGCGGCCGGCTTCGTTGGCGACGGCGTAGGCGAGGCGGTCGGTGTCGGGGACCCAGCGTTCGGCGCGGAAAAAGATTTCGCGGTCGTTCTGGTCTTTGGGGATGAGGACGCCGTTGAGGCCGATGTTGTCGACGATGATGCCGTGGGGGAGGTTTTCGACCTGGAAGGTGACGAGGTCCGCGTGGCCGGCGCGGCGGATTTTGAGGTGCGCGGGAACGATGCCGCCGGGGGCGATGGTGATTTCGGGGACGGAGCCGGTCTCGAGGGTGACGTAGAGGGGCGCGGTATCGGCGAGGGTGATTTTGCCGAGGGTGGAACCGGTTTTCTCGACGCGCTGGCCGTTGATTTGGGCGGAGGCGACGATTTTGGTGCGGTGATCGGCGGGCGGCGGGGTGGCTGAGTCGGTGGCGTTGAGGGTGCCGAAGGCGGTGGTGTGGCCTTCCTGGATGATAATTGGATTTGAGGCGATGAAGCCGCTGGGGAGATCGGAGATTTCGACGCGGATTTCGCCTTCGAAGCCATCGATGCGATCGGCGTTCACCGCGAAGCGCTGGCCGCTGCCTTTAGCGACGGTGGGGTTCATGCCGTCGATGGAAATGTTGAAGTCGGGTTTTGGTTCGCGGATGGCGAGGGTGTAGAGATGGCGATCGCCGGAGAAACTCCGGGGATCGGTGACGCGGACGAAGTAAATGCCGTCGGCGGGAGCGCGGAAATTGATTTTGGAATCGGTGCCGAGTTTGCGGTCGGCGTCGTCGTCGTTTTCGTAGAAGACCTCGAAGACAGGGAGGCCGTTCGGGACGAGCTTCGCGCCGGGCGGGTGCGGCTCGACGATGTAGCAGGGCTCGGCATCGGCGTGGGCGCTGGCGGTGGTGTCGAAGTAATTCCGGCGTTTGCCGTTGATGGTGTAGAAGAGAAAACCGGAATCGGGACCTTGCGGGGCGCGGAAGAGGCGGACGACTTCGCCGCCGAAGTAGAGGTATTGGGTGAGTTCCATTTCCTCCCAGTTTTCGACGCGGCAATCGGGGTTCACGGAATCGATGCCGCGGAAGGTGACGGCGGATTCGCGGACGGCCTGGAGGAGGGTGCGGAGGACGGGCTTGCCGTGGGCGTCGCGGACTTCGATGCGAGTGTCGGTGGGTGAACCGAGGCGGGCGGCTGAGGTTTCGATGATGAATTGCTGGGCGGCTTTTGCTTCGAAGCGGAACCAATCTTCTTTGTCGTCGGCTGTGAAGCGACCGGAAGCCATGCCGGGGGCTTGAATGGACGTGGCGTTGGCGTGGTAATCGTTGGGTTCGGATTCGAGGGCGAGCGGGGTGGCGGCGATTTTCAGTTTGAAGTCTGTGCGCCAGCGGAGTTTCTCGGGATCGAGTTTTACGGAGAGAGCGGTGCCTTCTTTGGCGTTGATGGTTTGGGTGCGAAATTCGGGCGGGAGGTTGTGGCCGATGAGTTCAATTTGCATTTCTTCCGCGCGCGGCACGACCGGTGGATAGACGGCGGTGACGAAGGGGAACTTGCCGATTGCGATGCGATAGAAATGATCGGGCGAACCGCCGAGGACGAGTTCTTCGACCTGGAGGCGATATTCGCCGGACGCGGTGAAGCGGTGTGCGATGAAGGGATCGCCGGTGGAATCGAAGTTATTGTTGCTGGCGATCACTTTGCCGTGGGAATCCAGGAGGCGGAGGACGAGTTCGGATTTTGAAGCGAGGGATTTTGCGGAGGCGTCGAAAATGATTTCGTCGTCGGCGTTGGCGGTAAAGGTGAAGGTGTCTACGTCGCCACTGGTGTGGTGGCTGCCCCAGATGGTGACGGGGAGCGAGGTAATGGACTGGGTGGAGGGGGATTCGTTTTCGATGAGTTGCGAGAGATCATCGAGGTAAAGTTTTAGGCGGGCGGTTTCGCCGGTGGGCGTGACGACGCTAAGTTCGTAGGGTGCGCGGGTGAGGTCGGCGGTGGAATTTACTTCGATCCAGAGTTCGGTGGAGTTGGGCGCGGGGTTGGTGGAGATGGTGGCGGAGAGTTTATCGTTCGAGAATTTGATGGCGGTGGTGTTTTGCAGATTTTTGCCGATGAGTTTTAGTTTGGTTGGGACGCCGCGCTGGAGGCCGCGGGGTTCGAGGCGGGCGAGTTCGGGTTTGGGTGGGGCGAGCGGTTCGCCGGATTCGGCAGTGTAGTAGGCGAGCGAACCATCGAGGCGACCGACGGCGATGGCTTTGTCGTTGTTGATGAAAGCGAGGGCGGAGGGCCAGTCGGGTTGCGTGGCGAGGAGACGGCGTTCTTTGAAGGCGGGGACTTCCCAAAGTTTGACGGTTTTGTCTTCAGCGGAGCTGACGAGCGATTTGCCGTCGGCGGAAAACGCGAGTTTGAGGACGGCGCCTTCGTGACCGAACTTGGATTCGAGGATGGGGTTGGTGGTTTCCGTGGCTTCGGAACTGATGCTCCAGACGCGGATGCGTTTGTCGACGCCGCCGGCGACGAGGAGCGCGCCATCGGGACTGAACTGCGCGGTGTATTGTTCCTTGAGGGGCTGGGAGAGAGTGTCGCGGCGATCGCCGGTGGCGACGTCCCAGAGCTTGATGGTGCGATCGCCGCTGGCTGAGGCGAGAATCTTGCCATCGGCGCGGAAGCTGAGGCCGTAAACGCAGCCATTGTGGCCGGAGAGGGTCCGAAGTTCAGCGCCGGTGTCGGTAGACCAGAGTTTTATTTTTTGGTCGTAGCTGCCGGTGGCGAGGATTTTGCCGTCCGGTGAAAGGGCGAGGCTGTAAACGGCGTCGGTGTGTCCGTTGATGGTGCGGATGAGGGAGCCATCGGTGACGTTCCAGGCACGGATTTCGCCGGCGATGCCGACGTCGCCGCCGGCGGCGTAGAGGGTTTTACCGTCGGAAGAAAAGGCGAGGCCGTTCACGTTTCCAGTGGGGCCGGACAGGGTGCGTACCAGCGATTGAGATTCGGTGGAATGGATTTCGACTTCGCCGTAGCGACCCAGGGCGAGGAGATTTCCTTTTTCGCTAAAGGCGAGCGCGTTGATGGCGCGGCGCGGGGGAAGTTTGGGTGCGATTTTCGGAACGACGATTTCTTTGGCGACGACGGTTGTTTCTTTTGGGGCGGGCGCGCCGGCGGTGATCCAGCCGCGGATGGTAGCAATTTCTTCAGGAGACAATTTTTCGCGTTTGCCGGGCGGCATGAACTTTACTTTGCCGTCCTTCTCGAACTTGCCTTCGACCATTTTGACGAGGAGGCTTTCGTCGGGCTTGCCGGGGATGAGAGCGGGGCCGCTTTCGCCGCCTTTCATGATGAGGTCGTGGTTCTCGACGATGAATTTTCCTTCGGGATCATCGACGGCGTGGCAATCGAGACAGTGTTTCGCGAGGATCGAAGCGACGTTGGAAAATGAGTTTTCCACGGAGTCAGCGCCGAACGCAGTGATCGATATAATGAGAAGCAGAGGGAAGAAGCGCATAGCGATCAGTGATTGAAAATGAATTCCTTGCTGCTGAGGAGCGCCCAATAAATGTCTTCGAGGACGGGGCGGAGTTCATCGGGTTTGGTTTCAGCGAGGGTGTATTCAAATTTCTTTTTCTCCTCGGGAGAGGGAGGGCGCGAAAGGACGGCGAGGAAGATTTCATCGACCATTTCGCCGGGCGATTTTTTTGAGGCCAAGAGTTTGGTAACGCTGTTATCCCTGGCGGTGAGTTTTTTGTTGAGGGTGTCGCCGTTGAAGATGTGGAGGACCTGAGTGACGCTGGGTTCGCTGGTGCGTTCGCAGGTGCAGGTTTTCTCGCGTTCGGGCCGGCCGAAGGAACCGAGGAAATAAGAGTCAACTTTTGAGTCGGGGAGTTGAATGGCGCGCATGCCCTTCGGATAATTCTTGAATTCGGTGGGTGAGCCGGTGGCTTGCGAATAGGCGTCGAGGAGGACTTCGGCCATGAGGCGCTTCGGGTAGTAACGCGAGTAAAAACGCGTATCGCCTTTGTTGGTTGGGAGCGGTTCGCTGGTGCGCTGGTAAGTGGCGGATTGAAGAATGGCGCGCATGAGCGCTTTGAGATCGTATTTATTCTCGACGAGGAATTTCGCGGCGGCAGAGAGAAGTTCTTCATTGCTCGCGGGATTGGTCATGCGGAGGTCATCAACGTTTTCGACGAGGCCGACGCCGAAATAATTTGCCCAGATGCGATTGACGATGGCGCGGGTGAAGTAGGGATTTTCGGGCGAGGTAAGCCACTTCGCGAGATGTTCGCGGCGATCGGCAGAGTGGCCGGCGGGGAGCGGTTCGCCGTCGAGCGGGGCGGGAGTTTGTGGTTTGCCGCGGAGCGGCTGGACGAGATCACCGGAGGCGGTGGCAAAGACGATGCGTTCGCCGTCGGCCGGGCCGTTCTTGGTGCGGACGCGGGCAAAGAGATTGGCCATTTTATAATATTGGTCATTGGTCCACTTCTCCATCGGGTGGTTGTGGCACTTGGCGCAATTGATCGACATGCCGAGGAAGGCCTGGGAGGTGTTTTCGGAGAGGTCGGCGGGGTTGTCGTGAATGGCGTAAAAATTGGCGGCGCCGTTCTGAACGCTGCTGCCCTGGGCCGTGACGATGTTGCGGGCCATGACATCCCAAGGCGTGTTCGCGGAGACGTTGTCGTGGATCCAGTTGTAGAAGGACCACATTGAACTCGGTTTCAGTTTCTTGCTGCTGACGAGAAAGAGATCGGACCATTGATAGCTCCAGTAATCGGCGAACTCGGGACGATCGAGAAGTTCGTCGATGACCGCGTCGCGCTTTTTGGAGTCGGAGCTGGCGAGGAATTTTCGGGCTTCGTCAGCGCTGGGTAGCGTGCCGATGGTGTCGAGGTAAATGCGGCGGATGAATTCGGAATCGGAGGAGCGGCCGCTGGGTTCGATGTTGATGTCTTTAAGCTTTTTGAGGACCTGTTCATCGACGAAATTGCGACGTTCGGCTTTGGCGAAAATCTCGGAGGAGATTTGGTTCGTGAACGGAACGCTGACGGTGCCGATGGCGATGCGGGAGAGATACCAGGCGGTGATGGCGCCTTCGCCGTGGCCGACGACGCTCGCTTTTCCGGCGTCATCGACGGTGGCGACGCTGGCGTTGGCGGCGGTGTATTTAACCCAACGAGTGACGTCTTCCGATTTGCCGTTGTTGAAGAAGGCGCGGACGGCGAGCTGTTGGGTCGCGCCGTTGGTGAGGATGACGTGAGCGGGCGAAACTTCAATGCGTTCGATGCGCGGATCGGAATCATTGGGACCGGGAGTGCCGGCAGCAATCCAATCGGCGAGAATCTTGTATTCGACGGAGTCGACTTCGAAACGTTTGCCGCCTTTGTGCGGGATGGTGCCGGTGGATTTGAGGAGGAGAAGGCTGCGGCCGGGATCGGCGGGGTTGATGCGTCGACCGAGGGCCTGGCGAGTGAGCGTGATGTAATCGCCTTCGTCATCGTAACCGCGCAGAGAAAGACGGAAGCCGTTTTGGCCAGCGGCTGCGCCGTGGCAGGCCCCGGCGTTGCAACCGGTTTTGGAGAGGACCGGTTGGACGTGGTTGCGGAAGGTGATTTCTTCCGCGGAAAACGAAGACGCTACGAAAGCGAGCGTGAGGAGAATAGTTCGCAGCATGATCAGAACAGTTCGCGGATGGGTTGGGTGCCGAAATCGACGAGCGGGAACGGGCGGGCGTTCGGGCCGGGCAAGTGCGTTTCGAGGTCGAGGCCGAGGCTGTGATAAATGGTCGCGACGACTTCGTTCGGGGCGACGGGTCGTTCGACAGGGTAGGCGCCGATCTCGTCGCTCTTGCCGACGACGCGTCCCCCCTTCACGCCGCCGCCTGCGAAGTAACTGGTCCAACATTGCGGCCAGTGGTCGCGGCCGCCGGCGGGATTAATTTTCGGCGTGCGGCCGAATTCGGCGAGATTGCAAACGAGCGTGTTATCGAGCATGCCGCGCTGGACGAGATCTTCAATGAGCGCGCTGTAACCCTGGTCATACATGGGCGCGACGATGTCCTTCATGCCGGCGATGGAGGTGAAGGGTTTCGAGCCGTGGATGTCCCAGGTAATTTCGTCGAAAACAGTGATGAAAGTGTTGATCGTGACGAAGCGAACACCGGCTTCGACGAGGCGACGCGCGAGGAGGCAACTTTGGCCGAAGCGGGTCATGCCGTAACGCTCGCGAACTTTTTCCGGCTCTTTGGTGAGGTCGAACGCTTCGCGGGCACGTTCGCTGGTCATCAAGCGATAGGCGGATTCGAAATTGGCGTTCATCAATTCCGCGCTCGGGCTGGCCTCGAAACTTTTTACGGTGGATTCGACCGTGTCTCGCAAAGATTGGCGACGCTTCAGGCGGGCTTCGCCGATCCCCTGGGGAGGCAATAGATCGGGAACTTTAAAATTCGGTTTCGATGGATCGGCATTCAATGCGAAGGGATCGTAAGCTTTGCCGAGGAAGCCAGCGTCCTGACCGTGGGGCATGTTGCCGCCGGTGGGGCCCATCGGTTCGGGAAGAATAACGTGGGCGGGAAGTTCGTTGCGGCGGCCTTTTAAGTATTCGAGCGCGCAACCGGCGTGAGGGGTGTTTACGCCGCCGGTGAAGAGGCGACCGGTTTGGAGCATTTGGTGGCCGGTATCGTGGACGGCGGCGGCGGTGTGGTAGCAACTGCGAACGAGCGAGAATTTATCGGCGAGCCTGGCGTGAAGGGGAAAAATTTCGGAGATTTGGATATCGGGATTGTTGGTGCGAATCGGTTTGAAAGGGCCGCGAATTTCACGCGGGGCGTCGGGCTTCATGTCCCAGGTGTCGAGTTGGCTCGGGGCACCCAGGTTGAAAATCATGATGACCGATTTTTCGTCGTTCCCTTTTGTGACTGCGCCGAGGGATTGGAGCGCGGCGTATTTGGCCATGGTGAGGCCGATCGCGCCGAGGGTGCCGACCTGGAGGAAATCGCGGCGGGTGAGGCCGTCGCACGTGGTGATGGATCCGCGTCCGGTGACTTTGAGCATACGAGTCCGGTTAGTTGGGCTGAGCGGTTATTCTAACAGCGCGGAAAACGGCGGGCAACCGGGGAATACGGCGGGGGTTTGGTAGATCTCCGGATTAAACTGGCACCGAGACGGTGCCATAACTCGAAGTCAGTACGAATAAGAACTTGTGCGCTTCGCGCACACGCCGAGACGCCCGCGCTACGGTGCGCGGAGTGGCCGTCGCCTTCGTTGTGATTTCAGGCGGTTTTTTTCGGGGCGGGGCCTGTGCTTTCGCGGACGAGGAGGTCGGTGGGCAAGCGTTTGGTTTCGACAGCTTCGCGTTTGAGGAGGTGGCGCATGGATTCCATGAGGGCCGAGCCGACGCGGAATTTGGGGAGGTGAACGGTGGTGAGCGGAATCGAAAAGTGCTCGCAGAGAAGAATGTTGCCGAAGCCGACGATGGACATTTCTTCGGGAATTTTGACGCCTTGTTTCATGAGGACGCTGGCTGCGCCGACGGCGACGAGATCGTTGCAAGCCTGGATGGCGGTGGGGCGAATGCCTTCGTTGAGCATTTGCAGCGCGGCGGTTTCACCTTCCTCGATGGAGCCGCCGGCGCTGAAGATGAGGCCTTCGTCGACTTCGATTTGGGCTTCGCGCAAGGCGCGGCGGTAGCCATCGAGACGTTCCTGGTTCCAAGGCGCGACGCTCGGGCCGGCGAAGTATGCGATCTTGCGGTGGCCGAGAGAGAGGAGATGTTGCGTGGCGGAATAGGCGCCGAGGAGATCCTCGGTTTCCACGTTCGGAAATTGCGCGCAGAACGGAGCGCGGTGGCCCCAAATGACGACCGGAGTTTTGGCCTCCACCAATTCGCGATAGACCGGAGCGGCGGGAGTAAGCCGATAGACCGGCACGATGATCAATCCATCCACGCGACGGGAGAGGCGACGAATCACGGCTTCTTCGCGGGCGGGATCGTTTAAGGTATGGGCGAGGATGACTTCGTAACCGAGTTCGTAGGATTGCTCCTCGATCGCGACGATGGCACGGGCAAACAGTGGATTCGTGACGGTGGAAATGACCAGGCCGATGGTGCGGGTGGTGCGGGTGCGCAAGCCTTGCGCGAGTGAATCGGGCACGTAACCCATTTCCGCGGCGAGCACCTTGACGCGGGCTTTGGTGGCCGGTGAAATATCGGGTGCGTCGCGCAAGACCTTGGAGACGGTCATGACTGAGACCCCGGCGCGCTCCGCTATGTCTTTAAGGCGAACCATGTCAGTTCACGTTGGAGCCGCGCCAGCCGAGTTTCTGCCGGAGCGTTTGGAAAAACGAACTGTTCGGCAGGCGGACGAGGCGAACGGATTTGTCGCTCTTCCGCACACAGATTTCGTTTCCGAAAAAGACGGGCACCTGCACCTGGCCATCCGCGGTGAGGAAAATCTCGACTTTTTGCGACTGCACCTTCACGCAGAGCTCGGAATCGTTACTAACGATTACGGAGCGATTGGAAAGCGTGTGCGGGCAGATGGGGGTGAGGGTCAACACGGCGGCATCCGGACTGACAATGGCACCCCCGGCGGCGAGTGAATAGGCGGTGGAACCGGTGGGAGAAGAGATGATCAAACCATCAGCGCGATAATTCGTGAGCGCGTGACCGTTCACCTGCACTTCGAGTTCGATGAGGCGCGAGGTTGCACCGCGGCTGATGACGAAATCGTTGAGCGCGAGTTGGAAAAGATCGTCCTGGGCGATGTTGCCGCTGGCTTCGAGCAACGGACGTTCCTCGATGGTGAAGTCGCCTTGCCAGATGGCGGGCAATTGCTCGGTAACGCTGGCGCTGGCGATTTCGGTGAGGAACCCGAGGCTGCCGATATTCACGCCGAGAATCGGGGTTGGCAAACCGGCGACAGATCGCGCGGCGGAAAGCATCGTGCCATCGCCACCGAAGACGAGGAGTAAGTCCACTTCACGGGCGAGCGAGGTGACATCGGGAAACGTTGTGACGCTGAGATCGGCGAGGCGCGAGGTTCCGCTATCCGCCAGCACGGCGCGGCCTTCCTTTTCGATGGCGCGCGCGACGCGGCGGATCAATTGCCGCGAGGCAATTTTCTCCGGGTTCGCGAGCAGGCCGACGCGCTTCACGGTGGTGCCTCGCGCGCGGCTCTTGTTGCGTTCGATTGGTTCAGCGGCTTTTCTCAAGAAGCAGTAGAAATTCCTTGTTCCCGGCCGGCCCGAGCAACGGCGATTCCGTTACTCCTTTCCAATCCACTTCCGCCATGTTGGCGATGAACGCGCGCAGTTCGGCGAGAACGCGCTCGTGTATGGCGGGGTCTGTGATCACTCCTTCACCCTTGTCGACCTCTGCTTTGCCGGCCTCGAATTGTGGTTTGACCAGCGCGACGAGTTTACCGGCTGGCCGCAACAAAGCAACTGCGGCGGGGAGAAGTTTCTGGAGCGAAATAAAGGAGCAATCGATAACGATGACATCTGCCGACGCGAAGGGCTGCGGACCGAAGTGGGAGAAGGAAGCGGGGGTGAGTTCGCGCGCATTGGTTTTTTCCATCACGACGACGCGCGGGTCCTGGCGCAATTTCCAGGCGAGCTGGCCATGGCCGACATCCACGGCGTAAACGCGCGCCGCGCCGTGTTGCAGCAGGCAATCGGTAAACCCGCCGGTCGATGCCCCGAGATCGATGGCGGTGAGGCCTTCCATCGCGAGATGAAAATGGTTCAGCGCATGTTCGAGCTTGTGACCGCCGCGGCTGACGAATTTGTCGGGTCTGTCGAGCGTCACCTGGTCGCCATCGCGAACGTTGTCGCTGGCCTTGGCCGCGCGCTGGCCGTTTACTTTTACCGCGCCGGCGAGGATGGCGCGCTTGGCCTTCTCGCGGCTTTCGCACATGCCGCGATCCACCAGCGCCTGGTCCAGCCGAATCTTCACGGGCGAAAGATTAAACGAGAGCGCAAGCGGCGTGAATTCCGAAGGGGCCGTTAGAAGCGAAGAGAGGACGAACGGAAGAATGGCTCTACGCTGGTTGACGCGAGGTCGACAAGCGGCGCCAGTTTTGAGGAATGCCTTCGCTGCCGCGGATGTAGCCCCGCCAGAGGTCGGCCAGCCAGCGGGCCTCGACTCCGCTGCGCAATCCACGCAGTCCCCAGCGCGCGAGAAGCAGCAGGCCGATGGGACCGTATTGCCGGGCGATGATTCCCATGGAGCGGGTGCGACCCGGGCGGGTCCACATCGCTTTGAGTTCGAAGTCAACCTTAGGATGGCGCGAGCCGACCAGCGGGACGTGACAGATTTTCGCGCCGCGCCGGCGGGCATCGATGAGGAAGAGATTCTCTTCGCCGCTGGGCAGTGGCGTTCCAACACCGATCCATTCGGCGAAGCGAATGCCCGTGCGGTCGATGAACGATTTTCTGCAGGTGATCTCGATGGAACAGACTTGCAGTAGTTGTAGGGATGAGAGTTCGTCCTTGAAGCGGTAATCGCGGAACAGCTCTTCGGATTTTGTATCCTGAATGCGCAACGTGTTCACGTCGGCCGGCGAATCTTCGATGGCTTTTCTGATCCGATCGAGGTTCACGAGTTTTGTATCGTCGTCCATGAACCAGATCACATCGGTGGTGAAATTCTCGATACCAACGTTGCGGCTGGCACTGATTCCGCGGGTTCGAGATTCAATCACTCGGCAGTTCGCTGGCAGTTTTCCGGCGAGGTCCGGGAGCGGTTTGTCGCGAAGCTGGCAGATGAACAGAACTTCATCGAACTGCGCGAGAGCTAGACGGTTCTCATCGAGAAAGCGCAAGATGCGCAGTTCCTCAGTGATTAGAGTCGAAACTGCGAGAGTCCAAGTCATCGAGCTTAGAGGAGGTCGACGCAGCGCGCCGCAGTCTTGCCGTCGCCGTAGATTTGCGGATGATTTGCTGGCGGGCGAAAAGATTTCGCGGCAGCGACGATCTGTTCGCTGCTTGCACCTACGAGGATGTTCCAGCCGACATCGACGGTTTCAACCCATTCGGTTTGGTCGCGCAACGTCACGCATGGGACTTCCAGCCAGTAGGCTTCTTTCTGGAGCCCACCCGAATCGGTGAGGATGAGGCGCGCGTTGGCGGAAGCGGCAATCATTTCGAAGTAACTGAGCGGATCGACCATTTGGATGTGCGGCTTCAAGGTGTGGCCTGAGGCGGCGATCACTTTGCGCGCGCGAGGATGGACCGGGAAGAGGATTGGTTCGGAGATCGAGTTGAGCGCATGAACGATCGCTGCGAGACGGCGAGGGTCGTCGGTATTTTCCGCGCGGTGCAAAGTTAGGAGAAGATAATTCTTTGGATTTAGCTTCTGCTCCTGCAGCACGCGGGAACCGTTTTGTTGGACTTTCGCCTTTGCCCAGAGAAGGACATCTAACATGACGTCACCAACGATGTGGACGTTTTCGCGAACACCTTCCGCAGCCAGATTTTTAACCGCGACATCGCTGGGGCAAAAAAGACGTGAGGAGATATGGTCCGTGAGCACGCGATTGATCTCTTCGGGCATCTGCCGGTTGAAGCTGCGAAGGCCGGCCTCGACGTGAGCGATGGGGATGTGAAGCTTCGAAGCGGCGAGTGCGCCAGCCAAAGTGGAATTGGTATCTCCGTAGACCAGGACCCAATCAGGCTTTTCGCGCACGAGAACTTTCTCGATACCATCCAGCATTGCTCCGGTTTGGGCGCCGTGAGAGCCGGAACCGACTTCGAGATTTACCTCCGCGTCCGGGATTTCAAGTCCTTCGAAAAAGATGCCGGACATCTTATAATCATAATGCTGCCCGGTATGCACCAGCACCTCCTGGTGCTTGGCACGAAGAACTTTGCTGACGGCAGCAGCTTTCACAAACTGCGGCCTGGCACCGACAATGGTAACAACTTTCATTGAAAATTTATTGAGGAATGGAGGAATCTAACGACCATTTTTCTTCCATACGACGGCGCGCTGTAAGAGATCGTAGCGGAGACGTGCCTTTTCGGATTCGCTAGCAAACTTGACCTGCTCCCATGGAATGCGTCGCTTATAGTTAGCGAGCACGAAGCTTCTAATCTTCTCTTTGTCGCGAACGATGTTATCCTCGGTGTTGCTAATCTCGCAGATAAAATCAAAACCGTTGGAGAAATCCGTATCTTTGTAGGCGATAATGGTGGGCAATCCGGCGGCCATATAACTACGCACCTTAAGGATAGAAGCTTCCTTCATGCCCATCCTATGAAAAGCCAAAGTTCCGACACCGATGTTGCCGCTCAACAGGAGCCTGTCAGCTTCCGCTGCGGGAAGACGGCCGTGAATTTTTAAGTTCGCAGGAGTTTGTTGGCGCAACTCATCGGAAAGGTCACCGATGAAACTGAAATCCCATTCCGGGAAAAGTCGCGCCATGGCGACGAACTTATCTTTACCGTGCCAGGCGTATTCGCCAGTCGCTGAGAAGACGATGTGCGGTTTCTCCGTACTCGCGGGCGGGACCTGGACTGCATTCAGGATACCGTTTGATATAACTGCGAATTCTTTATCCTTCGGGATGCACGCGGTGAGATCGTTGGTTACGCAAGCATAGCCCGACGGAAACTTGCGCCAATGACCTGCGGTGAGCGTGGCGTAAACGCGCCGTGGCAGCGACATGGTCAGCTTGAATTCCGCGCGCTCGTCGCTGTTTACCTCCGCCACGGTTGCGATGGAGGACATTAGCTTCCGGTAGCATGGATGCCAGAGTTCGCGACGCAGATACGCTGCGGTTATACCTTCAACGCGCATTTTGTCGATCAGCGCGGCGAGCTGGCGCTCCTTCGCGAACCATCCACCTCCGTTGAGAGGAAGGTGAACATGGTCAGGAAGCTGATCGGTGCCTTTTCCGCTGAAGGAGAAGATTTTTGCGCGCGCACCCAGCTTGCGCAGCTCCGCTGCTTGCATCAGCGCCTTGCGCCAAATGCTACTGGTGTTTTCATAAGCGCTCGGAATGAGAAATCCGACCGACAACTCAGGCTGTAGCATTGCTAGGAAGTAACGGGACCCCTGCCTCGGTTTGTGGCGGTGTGTTTGAAGCGGCGATTCCGCGGCAGAGCGCATAGAAGACTAGCGATCCCAAAAGAAAGCCGTTCTCGAAAGCACCGAGGAGATTAATGGATAAGATGCTGATAAAGCCGAAGCCGGAGCAGCAGATCGCGACGAGCCGATGGCTCGGTTCGAGCTCGATCAGAAAGTAATCAAACAGGAGAATCAACGCGAGACAAAGCAGGACGACAAACAAAACGCCCGCAAACCCTGCGCCTGTGAAGCCGACCGCGAGGAAGTGGGCGTTCGCGCCGTAAGGTTTGCCGGTGGCGTGATGTGCCACGTCGTAAATAGCGTAATCCCACGCTGGAGCCTGGACGTGGTATATATACAAAGATTGTAGCAGACCCCGGAATGGAAGTGCGTCAGGCACGACTTCATAATAGAAGATCGGGGTAAAGGCCGGGACGAGAAACACGCGCGCGAACAACTCGCCCGCAGCAACTCCGACCGTGGAGTTCAGGGTGGCGTGGAAGATAGCGGTGCCACCAATTACAAATAGTACGGCAAGAATGGAAACGACAATCGCGGCAGAGTAGCCTTTTAGCTTCCAAACGCCGAGCGCCAGGACCGGCGCGGCGATTGCGACCAACAAGTAGCTTTTGTGGGCGAGAATACCAGCCACCATGAGAGGTGGGATGCTTTGAAGGACGAGCAACGCCAGATAAAGGACGTTCTTTGTTTTATAGAAGAGGTAGGCGAGAAGAATCAGAATGAGCGGGCTGATGTTAAAGGAGAGCTTCTTCGCGGTGAAAGTTCCTTCGCCGACCCGACCGGAGACATCCTCTTCGATGAGTTTTCTATACTGGTAGTATTGCCCTGAGCCGCCGGTTTCCTTGTAAGCCGCGAAAGGGTTCTCCAGCTTCCCAGCCTTGCCGAGCCAGATCGTTAGAAAGCCCGTGATGAACAACGAAGCAGCGACGACGATTGCCTTCACTTCGAAGCCAGTGGGGATGATACGAAAGGCTGTTCGGTGCGGCGCCTTTCTTTTAAACAGGTGAGCTTCCAATGCCAAAGCCGCAGTGGCACAGATGACAAAGATGAGGTTGGCGACAAGGGCACGGTAGAGAGCTACGTCGGAGTATTGGACCGCAGGCAAAGATTCCTGGAAAAAACCGAACAAACTTACCCCCATGCAGCCGCACAAAGTAAATATGATCACGAAGGCGTTCATGAGCGTGATGCCGCGGGTCATCCTGAAGGCTGAGAAAATGATCAAGGCGACGCAGGCGACGAAATGAAAAATGAGTAGCGCAGTCAGCATAGCACGCGTTTAAACAGAATCACTCCCCGCTATTGTCGTAGCAGCGCCTCGGGATTCTCCGTTTCGCGACAGCGAGACATACCAGAGCGAATAAATTGCGTAACAAACCGTCATGGTAAGTGCAGAAAACGCCACCGCGTAAAGCGGGTCGGGCGAATAGTACCGGGCACCGAACAAAGACCCACACAACAGCGCGAGCCGCAAAACGTCCAACACCAACTGCGTCTTCTGCCGACCGACAATATACACGACGGAGGAGATCGGCGAAGTGTAAAGCTGCGCGGCAGCCTGCAAGCACAGCGCCGCCGCAAACAACCCTGCTGTTTCCCATGCCTTTCCAAAGACAAACGGGAATACGAATGGAGCAGCGAGACCTCCGAGCAGCACCGCCCCGGAAAGGGGCAACAACCGACGACGGGCCGACCTGGTCAGCACCATCAAAGATTTTTTGTCGTCCCGCCAGGCCGCCGAAGCTTCGGCGAGGTAGACTTGACCGACAGAAAGACCGATGACGTTAATTGGCACGCTGATGACTCGGAAGGCGAGACCGTAAAAGCCGGCAGCCTCCACGCTGTAAAGCCGCGCCAGCAGGATCGGAACGATGACTAATCCGGTCGCATTAAACAATGCTGCCCAACTTCCGTACAACGGAAACTCTTTGTAATCCTTCGCTGCGACCCATAAATCGCTCACTTTGGTTCGAACGTTCCCAGCGGCCTGGCGGCACGCCTGGTACATCGCGGTTGCGCCGGCTGATCCAGCCAGGATATTCCCAATCAAAAGGCCAATCGGCCCGGCGACGATCATTCCGAGAGCGATTGCACCTCCGGGATTGATTATTCCTTGGAGAATGCGGCTCCGCCCGACAGCGGTGTAATTCTTGTTCGCGAGCGCGAAGTATTGAATCGCGTTATATGCGCCGATGCTGAAGGTGCCGAGCGCGACAAACCACCAAAGATTGCGCATTTGCGGAGCGTCCAGCGAGCGGGAGAGATAACCTGACAGCGGAAGCAATGCGCCGAGCAATAAGACCGAAAACGCGCCGCCGACGAGTAACGCGAGATAGAGAAGATGAACCCGCTCGGCCTCCGTTTTGCCTTGAGTAATTGCCACGTCGTAGCGAAAGGAGCAAATGATCGAGGCGACGCTCAGGAAGGCCGCGAATACGGAAAGGCACCCGAAATCATCAGGGCTAAAAATTCGCGTGAGGACTGGCGAGGCAAGAACTGCGATCGCCTGAGCTAGAGCGGTGCTGGCGGAAAGACAGCCAATCGCCCGGTCGCCATCGCGTTTCGAGAACAACCCGCGGAACTGCGAGATTCTGTTCGCGAGCCCGTTCCTGGCTCTCGGCAATTCGGTTGTTGTTGCGACGGGTGTCAGAAGCTTGTTGGAGTCGGCAGAATGCAATGAACGAACGTCTTACAATTTCAAAAACGCACTGATCGCTTCAACCACTTCGGCAAGCTGGTTCGATTGCAGTTCCGGATAGATCGGGATGCTGATGACTTCCTGGGCCAGCCTGGAGGCAATGGGGCATGAGACCTTCGCGTTGCCCTCTTGCACAAACTGGGCGAAACATTCCTGCTCGTGCATCGGCACTGGGTAATAAATCTCCGTTCCGATCCCGCGGTCGGTCAGATGTTTCTTGAAGGCATCGCGGCGGCCTGCGCCGGGCAATCGCAATGTGTACTGGTTCCAGATGTGATCACACTTCGGCTGCGCCACGGGCAAAATCATTTTGGCATTCGAATCGCCTTCGCTCGCCAGGGCCACTCCCGGCAGTTTGCTCAATTTCTCGGTGTAAAACCCGGCGTTTGCTTTCCGGCGCGTGGTATATTCACCGTAATGCGGCAGTTTTACGCGCAGGAACGCGGCCTGGATGGAATCCAAACGGAAGTTCGCGCCGACGAGCTTGTGATAATATTTTGGCTTGGATCCGTGTGTCCGCAGCAAGCGCGCTTTTTCCGCGAGCGCATCGTCGCTGGAGACCACCATGCCGGCATCGCCGAGCGCGCCGAGGTTTTTTGACGGGAAGAAGCTATACGTGCCGAATGTACCGATGCTGCCCACCTGTCGGCCGGCATATTTAGCGCCGAGCGATTGCGCGCCGTCTTCGATCACGGCGAGGTTGTGTTTGCGGGCCAGGTCCATCACCGCGTCCATCTCCGCACTTTGCCCGAACAGGTGCACCGGGATGATCGCTTTCGTTTTCGACGTTACTTTTCGCGCCGCATCCGCCACATCCAAGTTGAAGGTCAGCGGATCGGCATCCACAAAAACCGGCGTCGCACCGGCTCGCGCCACGCAGCCCGCCGTCGCGAAAAACGTGAACGTCGGGCACAGTACTTCGTCGCCCGGCCCGATACCGAGGGCCATCAGCGCCAGCAGAATCGCATCCGTGCCGGACGACACGCCGATGGCATTTTTCGCGCCGGCGAATTTTGCGACTTCCGCTTCAAACGCGGTCACGTCTGGCCCCATGATAAATTGGCCGGAGCGCAGCACGCGGGTAAAAGCTTCGGTTAATCCAGCCTCAAGTGGGAGGTTCTGGGCATTAACATCGAGTAATGGTACAGGCATAATTTGATATTCTCTGATCTTTCTTACGCGGCGGCGCGGGCTTTGTACTCGTCGTACTTCACCGAACCTACGCGCAACGCATCTGGCAACGGACTTTCTTCATCAAGGTCCAGGCAGCGCAATACACCCGGCGTTTTCTCCTCGTAGCGATACCCGCTCTCGGGACAAGTCAAGATCCCCTTCCCTTTCAAACGATGACCGTGGCGGCTCATCCATCCAGCGTGCCGCGCCGGCACTCCCACCATCAGTGCATAATCCGGCACGTCTTTCGTCACGACGGCGCCCGCGGAAATGAAAGCGTAGCGGCCGATCGTGATGCCGCACACAATCGTCGCGTTCGCACCGATCGTTGCCCCGCGGCGGATCACCGTTTTTTCGTACAAGGAATGACGATTCACCTGCGAGCGTGGGTTCGTCACATTCGTCAGCACGCACGAGGGACCCAGGAAAACGTCGTCTTCAATCACCGTGCCGGTATAGATCGCCACGTTGTTCTGCACCTTCACGTTGTTGCCGATCGTCACGCCGCCGGAGACCATCGTGTTCTGGCCGAAGATGCAATCAGTCCCAATTCGTGCGTTCGCGCAGATATGTGCGAAGTGCCAGACTTTCGTCCGTGCGCCGATCTCCGTCGGTGCATCGATCACCGCGGTGGCATGCGCAAAATATGGAAGCTGCGAACTCATCGTCTTGGGTTTCGAAAATTATTGGATCTCACTCAGCAACACCGGCCGGCCGTTCAGCTGCAACGAGACCTGGCAGGCTTGCAGCACTTTGAGCACGCGAATCCCGCACTCCGCGTTGGTCAGCGGCTGTTTCCGCTCACTTACGCACTCGAGAAAATGTTCGCATTCTTTGCGCAACGGTTCGTCCGCTGAGAGTTCCGCCGCATCCGCCGCGCCTTTCTGCAGGATCGGCTGGCGTCCGGCCATTTCCACGCGCTGATCGTAAATCATCAGCTTCTCTTCCTTGGCAACGTCGTTGAACACCGCCATCTTTTCTGTGCCCACCACCACCAGCTTCTGTTCTTTGAACGGATTCAGCCAGCTCACGAAGATATGGGCGCGTTGCCCCCAGGGGAAATGCAGGCAGGACACCGTCGTATCTTGCAGGTTCGGCGTCAAATAGCTTCCGCCGACGCAGGTGACTTCGATCGGCATTGCCCCGAACAATCGCAGGATCACCGCCACGTCGTGTGGCGCGAAACTCCACAAGGCGTTCTCTTCAATGCGGACCTTGCCGAAATTCAATCGGTTCGAGTAGATGTAATTCACTTTGCCCAACTCGCCCGCGCTAATCATCTCCCGCAGCTTCAATACCGCCGGATGATACTCCAGCAGATGGCCCACCATCAGGATGCGGCCATGCTTCTCCGCGGCTTGCTGCATCTCCACTCCCTGTTGATAGGTCATTGCCAGTGGTTTTTCCACGAGCAGATCGAACCCCGCCACCAGCGCCTTCAACGCGAGCGGATGATGCGTCTCCGCGGGCGTGGCCAGCACCAGCGCCTGGATATCTTTGCGCGCGAAGACCGCGTCGAAGTCCGCGCAGGTTTCAACTCCCGGCGCAATCTGCGCGGCCCGCTGACGTCCGCTTTCGGACGGATCGCATACCAGGCGCAGTGCCCCGAGTTGGTAAAAGTTTCGAACGAGGTTCTGGCCCCAATATCCGCAGCCAAGAACCGCTACTGTAGGTAGTGGCATTTAAATGAGTTTGCGCAACCGCGACCGATCGCGCGTTAACGAGGTGGGACTTAAACGAGCCGAGTTGAACTCAGTAGAAATTCAGCATGTGCGGAGGCGGGTGGTTACGCCTTGTAAATGCGCGCGGTCGGGCTTGGCACCTGCGTCATGATATTGCGGGTGTCCACAATCAGCTTCGCCCAGTTCCCAAGCTCCTTGTAATTAACCGCGTCGTGCGCGGTGGAAATCAGCACGGCGTCGAACTTCGAAATGAGATTCTTGTCCCACGCGATCGACTTGATGCCGGCCCAATGTCCATGTTCGCGGGTCATCCGGATTACCGGCACGAACGGATCATAATAGGAAAGCTCCGCGCCGCGCTCCTTCAATAAGTCCATCAGCACGTAGGTCGGCGATTCGCGGTCGTCGTCCACGTTTGCTTTGTAGGAAAGGCCCACCAGCAGGATCTTGCTGCCGTTCACCGGCTTCTTGTCGCCGTTCAGCGCTTCAGCAACTTTGCGCACGACGTGGTGCGGCATTGCGGTGTTTACTTCGCCGGCCAGTTCGATGAACCGTGTGTTCTGGCCGTACTCACGCGCTTTCCAGGTCAGGTAAAATGGATCGATCGGGATGCAATGCCCGCCCAGGCCGGGCCCAGGATAAAACGCCATGAAGCCGAACGGCTTCGTTTTCGCGGCGTTGATCACTTCCCAGACATCGATGCCCATCGCCTCGTAAACGACTTTTAATTCGTTCACCAATGCGATGTTTACGCCGCGGAAAATGTTTTCGAGCAGTTTGGTGGCTTCGGCCGCGCGGCAGGATGATACCGGGACGAGCGTCTTCAACGCTTTTCCGTAAAGTTCCTTCGCGCGTTCCAAACATTTTGGCGTGTAGCCGCCGATTACTTTTGGGATCGTGGCCACCACGCTGTGCGGGTTGCCGGGGTCTTCGCGTTCCGGCGAAAAGGCCAAATGAAAATCAGTGCCAGCTTTTAGGCCGGATCCCTTCTCCAGCACATCCTTAAGGTCCTCGTCCGTGGTGCCGGGATAGGTCGTTGATTCGAGCACTACCAGGATTCCGGGATGCAGGTGCGGCGCGATCGCCTGGCCCGTCTTGATGATGTAGGAAATATCGGGCTCGCGATTTTTATTCAGCGGCGTCGGCACGCAGATCACCACTGCGTCGACCTTGCGCACGTTGCTGAAGTCCGTCGATGCGGCAAAGCTCTTGTTCGCCAGTGCCTGGGCGATCGTCGTGCTTTCGATATGCTTGATGTAACTCCGGCCCGCGTTGATCGCATTCACCTTCTCGGTGTCGATGTCCAGCCCGAGCACATTCACGCCCGATCGCGCAAACTGCAGCGACAACGGCAATCCCACATACCCAAGTCCAACAATCGCAATATTCATTCTTTGATGTTCAAAAGTTTTTCCGCCACCGGCCCAATTCCCTGCACTTTCTCGTGGAACCGCACCAGTGTTCGTAACCGCTCACTGCAAAACTTGAACTCCGGCCCGCTCACCGATCCGCGTTCCACATCCCGCTCCAACTCCGAAAAGATTCCAGCCAGCTTTCGTTCAGATGCATTCAGCCGCGGCTTTACAAATTCGGCGTAACTCGCCCGCAGCAACTGGCTCAGATCGTCCACCGCTTCGTAATGGTCCCGTCTGTCTCCCGGGACCCATACCTGCCGGATCGCACCCCAGTTCGCCAGGTGACGAGCCCCCATGCTTGCACTGCCTTTGCTGATCGACAAGCGCTTTACCATATCGTCCAGCGACAGCGCTTTATCCGACAGATACAGCAACCCAAAAATTTGACCGGCTGAACGCGGCAAGCCTAATAACTGGAACAGCCCCCCGGCCGCCTCCACCATCTCTATGCGCGCGTGGGACTCGATCCCCGTGCGGCCTGCATCTGCCTTTTTGGAATGGTCTTTTGACACTTCGTGCCGGTCGATTCGGCGCCGTTATCTGCTCTGGCGCGGATCTACAAAGACAATTCGTTCAAAACGAATTGAAACCAATAAACTAAATCGACGCCAAGCATTTTGTATACCACTGGAGAAAATGGAAGTTTTTGCCGTTCCGAAAATGGAAAATGGCTGCGCCTCAACGTCCCTCGCTTAGGCGCCCCGGTTAAACCCCTCACGGTAAACCTACTCCAGTTCCTGCCGTATCCGAAAGAAGAGCATTCCTAAGCCTGCATCAGTCGTGATCCCGACCGGCGGATCGCCCGGATTCAGCAGCCGCGCCAACCTCCAGGTGACCAGGTCGGAACTGCTTTCAAGGACGGCGCTCGCGGACAGGTGCTCCGGTTCAATCCAGAGCCTCCCCTGTTGCCACTGGCTTAACAATCGTGGCTGGAGTGGCTGGAATGTCGGGGTTTGATTCAAGGCGAGGACATATTCGCCACGGGCATTCTGGTATCCGGCCACTGCGATGCGATACTCTGTGCCGGCGGTGGCATAAAAGACCACGACGCTCGTGGGCGGACTCGCGGGATCGTCGTCGTTCGCCGCGATCGCTATCAGGTTAGTCAACGAGTTGCCGGTATACACGGCGAGGATGGTGTCGAAATCGCTGGTGCGGGTCGAAATGGAGACCAGACCGTTCGTCAGAGCAACCCAGCGAAACCAGACGGAGGCGCCATTTGTTTTTCCGGTGTGCAGCGGTTCTCCCGGCTCGCGAGTTGCACTTAGATTGAAACCGTTCGTCGGGAGTTGCGCTCCGGTGAGAACGGTGGCTGCCGCAAATGCGTCGTTTTGGGGTGCTGTGCTTACGCCGGAAACTCGCAACCGCACCTGCCCTTCCGCTCCGTTGAACCCGTCCACCGCGATGTAGTATGACACAAAAGGCGTCGGTACAAACGTCACCTCGCTCGCTCGATTGGTCGCTGCCGTATCGTCATTAGCCGCGATGAGGCGCAGGTCCGCCATGCTCGGCGGGCCTGGCTTGTATCCAAAATAGTTCGTCGTGTACAGCGCCAGCAACGTGTCGATGCTGCTCCCCGTGGTGGTGATCGTGATCGCGTTGTTATTCTGCGCGATCAGTCTCCACCAAAGCGATGCACCGCCCGGGTTCCCCGCATGGGCCGGCTCCAGCGCCTCCTTGGTTGCAGAAGTGTTCGTCGTCTGGACGAATGCACTCATGCTAATCATTGTGGCGGAGGCCAAAATGTCGTTCACCGGTGCTGGCCCAGGCGAATAAAAGCGCGTCCGCAATCGGGCTGTTCCAGAGACGCCCTCGCGCCCGTCTACCGCGATGTAATAAACCTGCCCTGGCAGCGTGGAGAATTTTACGAGGCTCGCCGTTCCGATCTCCAGGCCATCGTCATTCGCCGCGACTAAAATGAGATTCGTAAACGTGACCGGTGCGTTCGTTGCAGAAAGCCTGTAAACCGCCAGCACCGTATCGAAACTGCTGCCGATCGTATCGATCACCGCCGTTCCAGCGCCTCCTGTATTTCTCCATCCCCACCAAATGGATTTTCCACCGGCCACCCCCGCGTGCACAGGTTCTCCCTTCTGTCGCGTCGCGCCGGTCGTGCTGGCGCTCACGTTCACGCTTCCGGTCTCGATCGGCAGATCGCGGCTCAAATCATCCCGCGACGCGTTGACCACAATAAATGTGGGCGTAGAGATACTCGATTTTAGACCTCCCATGTTATCGATCACTTCGGCGTAGAGGTAAAAAATCCCGCTGTTCGGAGGAGTGAAAGGAATTTCTGCGGCTGCCTCTGCCGTCCGCGGCGCCCGCTCTCCCACCCATTGTCCGCCATTCCACAGGCGAATGATTTCGACCGTTCCATCTAGGTCTCGCGCTCTGATCCTGATCGGTATCTCTTCCAGCGAATTGTATTCGGCCTGCACCGGAGCAACCTCCACTTCTGGAAGCAGGTTGCCGACAATCCTCAACACCGCCGGCGCGCTCTCGGAGCCCCAACGGTCCGTCGCCACCGCTCGAAATTCGTTGGTTCCGGGCAGAATAAACACGCTCGCTGAAAAGGACGCGTTGGTGCTGCTGGCCACTTCATTCGTCCCGCTAAACACCCGCACCTCGCGCAGGTCTCCGTTCGCATCCGCCGCCGACACTGTGATCGTGTAGAACTCATTGGCGTGGACCCACGGAATTCGATCAAAATCGAACCGGAGCGAAACGGTCGGTGGATCATTGATAATGCCGCGCGCCGCCATGTGCGTGAGGATTGCTACAAGCAGCGTGAAAATGATGCGTGCCATAAGTTCAGCCTTCTGATTGTTAGCTCTTTCCGAACTATGTAGTTGTTGTTTCCAACGGGTTGAGGGGCTTTTAGCAGAGGCTGTGCCGGAGAACAGGGCTTGGCGCGGTGTGTGTAACGCTCGCGGTTGCTGAATTTGGCGGTGCGGCTAGTATCGCGCGCGAGTGCCCGAGCTTTCTTGCTATGGAAACTACTGCTGAAGCGCCGGTTGCGGCGCGGTATCAACCATTCATTCCACCGGATACAAGGTTGCGGGAGTTTACTGCGCGGGCAGTAATTACCGGGACGTTGCTGGGGATGGTATTTGGCGCGTCGTCGCTTTATTTGGTTTTGAAGGTGGGCATCACGGTGAGTGCTTCGATTCCGGTCGCGGTGATTTCCATTACGCTCTATCGCCTTCTTTCAAAGCTGGGGGTGCGCGACGCGACGATTCTGGAACACAACATTGTGCAGACAGCGGGGTCGGCAGGGGAGTCGATTGCGTTCGGGGTCGGGGTGACGATGCCGGCGATCATGATTTTGGGGTTCGAGCTGGAAACGGCGCGCGTCACGCTGGTCGCGGTGTTGGGCGGGATTCTGGGGGTGTTGATGATGATACCGCTGCGGCGCGCGTTGATCGTGAAGCAGCATGGGATTTTGAAGTATCCGGAGGGGACCGCGTGCGCGGAGGTTTTGAAAGCGGGCGCTTCGGCGGAATCCAAAGCGGCGGCGGCTCCGTTCTGGCGCGAGGATGCGGCGCAACGAGGGACCGAACGGAGCACGAGCGCAGCGACGATTTTCGCCGGGTTCGGAATTGGGCTGGCTTACAAGTTGTGCCTGGATGTTTTTAAGTTGTGGAAGACCACGCCGGAGAAGGTTTTTGGACCGTGGTTCAAGGGCGGGTCGGTGGCGGTGGAGGCAACTCCGGAATTGCTGGGAATTGGCTACATCATCGGGCCGCGCATCGCGTCGATCATGGCGGCGGGCGGTGTGCTTTCGTATTTGGTGTTGATTCCGATGATCATGTTTTTCGGCGGAGCAGTGGCGAGCATTGTCGCGCCGGGCAGCAAGCCGCTGAATCAGATGACGATCGGCGATATTCGCGGGGATTACATTTTGTATATCGGCGCGGGCGCAGTGGCGGCGGGTGGCATCATTAGTTTGTTTCGCTCGCTCCCGGTGATCTGGCATGGGATTCGTGAGGGTCTGCGGGATGTGGGTGGCACGAAGTCCGGTGAAGGGCCGCGTGTTCGGACGAATCACGACCTGCCGTTGAAGGTGGTGTTCATTGGGATTCTGGGATTGATCCTTGCGATTACGCTGGCGCCGAAGTTGTACATGAATCCGCTCGGGGCGTTGTTGATTGTGGTGCTCGGATTTTTGTTCGTGACGGTTTCTTCGCGGCTCACGGGCGAGATTGGTTCGTCGTCGAATCCGATTTCTGGAATGACGGTGGCAACGCTGCTGGTGACGAGCTTGATCTTTCTGGCGCTCGGTTGGACGGACGCGCGCTATTATGTGACGGCACTTTCGGTGGGTGCGATTGTTTGCATCGCCTCTTCGAATGGCGGGACGACATCGCAGGATTTGAAAACGGGATTTTTGGTCGGTGGCACGCCGCGATTGCAGCAGATTGCGTTGCTGATTGGGGTGCTGGCTTCGGCGTTGATTCTCGGGCCGATTCTGCAGGAGATGAATCGCGCGGCGACGGTTTATGTGCCGATCAAGGATGTCGCGCCGAATGGATTGCGCACGGACGTTTCGAAGTTGGGCGATATCCGGCAAGGATTGCACGGGAGCCAGGCAGCCAACGACAAGAACAACTATCGCGTCTGGCACAAGACGGACACGCAGGGCGGGCCAGCCGGAAAGTACTTCGTGAATGATGCCGGTGAAGCGGTCTATCTGGTGGATCCGGGAATTAACGGCACTTACACCAAACGGGCAGATGGGACGGAGGTGCGGAAGTTCGACGCTCCGAAGGCGACGCTGATGTCTTACATCATCAAAGGCATTTTGAACCGGGAGCTGCCATGGGGTTTGGTGCTGCTCGGTGTAATGATCGCGGTGGTGCTGGAGATGTGCGGCGTGGGGTCGCTCGCTTTTGCGGTGGGTGTTTACTTGCCGCTGGCGATTTCTGCGCCAGTGTTCTTTGGCGGGATGATTCGATGGGCGGTGGATCGGCGACGGAGCGCTGACCTGGCACACAAGAAAATGAGCGCCGAGGAATTGGCGGCGGATGCGGACCGCAGCCCGGGCGTGCTGCTGGCTTCGGGATATATCGCGGGCGGTGCGATTGCGGGGATTGTGTTTGCGATCATCGCCGGGCGGTTTGAAGGAGTGGACCAGTTTTTTGCAGGTCGCACGGCGGGCAATCCGTTTTACACGGGACAGTATTCTGATTTGCTGGCGCTGATTCCGTTCGTGGCGCTGGTAGGCTTTTTGTATCTGGTGGCGCGGGAGAAGATGCTCGCATCCAAGGGAACGTAGGTGAGCGAGATCACGTATCGGACGGGGAATGATTTGGATCTCGATGCGGCGATCGAGGTGTATGGGGATTCTGGATTGGGCGAACGGCGGCCGGTGGCGGATCGGGAGCGGATGGGGCGGATGTTGCGCGAGGCGAACCTGGTGATTACGGCCTGGCGCGGAGAGGAGCTGGTGGGGATTGCGCGGAGCCTGACGGATTGGGTGTATGTGACGTATCTGTCCGACCTGGCGGTGAAGAAGGATTACCAGCGGCAGGGGATTGGACGCGAGTTGATCCAGCGGACGAAGGAGGCTTGCGATCCGAAGGCGATGCTTCTGTTGCTGGCAGCTCCGGCGGCTGAGAAGTATTACCCGCACATTGGGTTCGAGCATCACCCGCAGGCGTGGATCTGCAGAGGCAAGTGATGGCTGAAAACACTTTGGAAAAAATTCCCGTGTGTGTTTTTGTAGTATAAAATTGCTACGTCGTTGAAGGCTAATGACTAATAGATCACGGTGCTGTGTGTGAGCTGTGTGTGAGCTGTGTGTGAGCTGTGTGTGAGCTGTGTGTGAGCTGTGTGTGAGCTGTGTGTGAGCTGTGTGTGAGCCGGGTGTGAGCCGGGTGTGTGATGCGTGTGGGAAGGTGTGCGGAGGTGCATTTTAACGCGGAGGAGAAATGACGAAATTCCAAATACCAAAGAAATCCCAATTCACTAATGGGCATGTACGGACGCGGGCAGAACACTTCCGACCTGGAAGAAGGGCAGTGGTCAGCCGGCTGAAGTGGGCGAACAGGAGACTCGAGGGCGAGGCTTTTGTTCGGGCACGAGCCGAGTGACCACGACTGGTTATTCGTGATCATAGGTAGAATCTAGCAAGTTGGAGCCAAATGTGTCAACAGGGATGTTGCTATTTTTGTAGTTTCCAGTGATTTGACGTAAGAGTCAGTCGGGATCGGGACGGTGCCATACCTGCTCCAGGAAAGAAGGTGGCAGCCCGGTGGCAGTCGCACGGATGTCTTCGGAGTATCACTTCAGCTTTGGACTGATAGCGGAGCCTCGCGACGGAGCTACGTTAAGAATTTGTGAAGAGGTTCATTTGGTGGGGCGGACTATTCGTTTTCATTTTCGGGATCACTTTTCCGGCAGCGGTGCGAGCGCAAACGATGACGATTTCTGGTCCGGCACCCGGATCGAGTTTCCTTGCCCCGGCGACGATGAGTTTCACCGGGCAGGTTGATATCGCAGAAGGTGAATGGTTCGAGGTGCGGGTGTTTCGGCTGCCACCGCCGCACTACAACGCGCGCAACGAGCCGGTGAGGATCGCGCAGTTGCAAACGAATCGGTTCGAATTGGCGCTGACGAATCTGCCGGCGACAAGCTATGAATATGAATTTATTCTAAGCACCTTAAATGCGTCAGTGGCAGCGTCGAATCGCGTGGCGTTTTCGGTGACGAATTTTGCGTTTCGGCTGGGTCCGTATGCGGTGACGGATCTTGGCACATTGGGCGGCACGCAAACGATGGCGTTTGCAATTAATAACCGTGGGCAGGCCGTGGGGAAAGCGCGTGACACGAACGATGTGGATCGAGCGGTGTTGTTTGAGAATGGGACGATTCGTGATCTCGGAACACTCGGCGGCGAGTGGAGTAGCGCGCACGGAATCAACGACCTTGGCGATATTGTAGGAGGCGCTGAGAAGGTGGGAGGGTTGAAGGTGCCGTTCGTTTACCGAACGAACCAGATGGAAGATCTCGGGTTCACCGAATCCGCGACCGCACTGGGGATTAACGATCGCGGCGATATCATTGGGGAACTGACGGGCGGTGGATTTGCGATTTTGGATGGAGTGCGGACAAACCTAAATTTTGCAGTGCTGGCGATCAATAATCTGCGGCAGGTGGTTGGCGGTTTCAACGAGCCGACCATCAGGGATCTGGAAATAGTTACACCGTTTGTGGACGACCCGGTGGAGAACTCGTATATCGTGGCTAAGACTTACGGAGGCGGTGGAGCGTTCGCTATTAATGATGCGCGGCAGTTCACCGGGATGATCGAGGATGGGAGCCATCGGGAATACAATGCGTCGATTGCGATGTACTCACAGAGCGAGCTGCGAAGCATGCCTGGGCTGGCGGCGTATGAGGTGGGACTTGGGATTAACCGGTGGGGCGAAGTGGTGGGAAGCTATCTACCGCGGTGGGATGGCATGATTCTGGGCCGGCCTGATCCAAACCCACCGCTGCCATCCCAGATGAGGGACAAAGAAGCGATCATCGCAAACGGCGCCGGAACGAAAAATCTGAATAGCCTGATTGCGGCGGATTCGGGATGGGTGTTGCTGGAAGCAACGGACATCAATGACGTGGGGCAGATTGTAGGATTTGGAAAGAAGGAAGGTGAGGTGCGGGCGTTTCGGCTCGATCCGGTTTTGATGATGGGAGGCGTGCAAAAAGTAGGAGATCGCGTGCTGGGAACGATTCACGCGGTTCCGGGCGCGGTGGTGAAGGTCGAGGCCAGCGGTGGCTTGAAGAATTGGCAAGCGCTTTCGACAAATACGTCGAATGGATACGTGATCTCATTCGATGAACCGACGGACGACACTGCATCATTCTTTCGAGCTTCGTGGGAAACGGAATAGTTGCGCGACGGCACTGTTCGGGCTCTTGTATTGAATGATGAGCCAGGGGCAGCGCGCGGGAGGTTCGAGCGGGATTTTACTGGCGATCTGCTATCTGGGCTTTGTGAGCCTTGGGTTGCCGGACACTTTGATTGGGGTGGCGTGGCCTTCGGTGCGGGAGACTTTCGGGCTGAAGCAGAGCGCGGTGTCGTGGATCTTCGTGGGGAGCGGGTGCAGTTATTTTCTTTCGAGTTTTTTCGCGGGGCGGTTGCTGAAGGTTTTCAACGTGGGGGTGTTGCTGGGGTTGAGCAGCGGGTTGGTGGCGTTGAGCGGATTTAATTATGGGTTCGCGACGGTTTGGCCTTGGTTTGCGGCGGGAGCGTTGTTGCATGGGTTGGGATCGGGCGCGATTGATTCGGGGCTGAACCATTTTGTGGCGACGCATTTTTCTGCGCGGCATATGAATTGGCTGCATGCGTCTTACAGTTTGGGGGCGATGCTGGGGCCGATCATTGTGACGGCGTGCATCGCGCGGGCGGGGAGTTGGCGGATGGCTTACGTGATTGTGGCGACGACGCTGGCGGTTTTGGCGGTGTTGTTTTTGGTGACGCGGTCGCAGTTTGGAGATTCGCGTTCCGAGGCGCAGAGTGGGAACCAGAAAAGCGAAGTGCCTGCAGAGTTGAAGGAGGCTTTGCATGAGCCAGCGAGTTTGCCGCCCACCGGTGCAAAGGAGACGAGGACAATTTCAGCGGCAAGCGCGCTGCGGAATCGAGTGGTTCAACTGCACATTTTGATTTTCTTTATTTACACGGGGGTGGAGGTGGCGATTGGGCAGTGGAGTTTTACGGTGTTGCGTGAAGCGCGCGGTTTGGATGCGGAAGTTGCGGGTGCGTGGGTGACGATTTATTGGGCGGCAATCCTGGCGGGCAGAATTATTTTTGGATTCGTGGTGGATCGGATCAGTATCGATTTGCTGATTCGGTTGAGTTTGGTGACGGCGGTGTGGGGAGCGTGCCTGTTTGCGTGGAATCCGTTTCGTGAATCGGCGGCGGTGGCGTTGGGTTTGTGTGGGTTGGGATTGGCGGTGATTTTCCCGTGCTTGATGACGCGCACGCCGCAGAGGATGGGAAAGGAGATCGCGGCACATGCGATTGGATTTCAGGTGGGGGCGGCGATGCTGGGGGCGGCGGCGTTGCCGAGTTTTTGTGGGGTGGTGGCGCAGGCAGTGGGATTGAATTTGGTTGCGAGTTTGTTGCTTGGATTTGCGGTGGGGCTGTTGGTGTTACATGAAGTTCTGCTCCTTATGGCCGGGAATGCCCTGCGCCAAGCAGACTAAAGTCTGCGCTACATGTTCGCTTTGCGGACGCGAGGTCGCCGGCGGGCGATTACTTTTTCTGACTGATCTTGACGTTGCCGCCGGTGGTTTCGAGGGTGAGTTCGGGGCCGCCGCCGTTGAGTTGGGCGGTAAGTTTGGTGCGCTGCTTGTTGAGGTCGCCTTCGATGTCGGAACGGACCTGGCCGCCGGTGGTTTTGGCGGTGAGGTTGGCGGACGTTTTATCGGCGAGGATGAGATCGATATTGCCGCCGGTGCTTTTGAGGGAGGAGGTTTCGGTGAGGCTGGCGATTTCGGCTTTAATATTGCCGCCGGTAGTGCGTGCTTTGAGAGCGGTGCGGGCGCTTTTTACGGTGATGTGACCGCCCGAGGTGGAGACGTCGGTTGAGCCGGCGATGTCGGAAGTGGTGATGTTGCCGCCAGCGGTTTTTGCGACGAGGTCGCCCTGGACGTTGCCGACGGTGATGTTGCCGCCCGAAGTGTGGAGATTGGCGGTGGTTTTGGCGGCTTTGACCTGGATGTTTCCGCCGGCAGTGTGGGCTTCAACAGGGCCGTTGATTTCAGCGGTGGAGATGTTGCCGCCGGAGGTGTGGAGTTCGACGGAGCCTTCGAGAGTTGCGACATCGATGTTCCCGCCGGAGGTGTTGAGATCGAGGTTGAACTTGGATGGGACGGAGATGGTGTATTCGACGGAAAGATTGCGGTGGCCGTTTTTCAGACCTTTAAGGAAGCCGGGCGGTTCGGCGCGGATCAGGACGGTGTCACCGTCCTGAGACATCTCGATTTTGTGCTCTTCGTAAGCGGCGCGCGCTTCTTCGTCGGAGCCGCGCTTGAGTTCCCGGGTGACCTTGATGTCCACTTGATCGGAATCGGTAGCGAGAATTTTGATGGAGCCGCGGTCGACGTGCATTTCGAGGTTTCCGCCAGGTTTCGCATCGAAGGTTTTGGAGATGAGATCTTTCTCGGCGGCGAGGGTGTTCGCGGTGGAAGCGAGTGCCAGAAATGTTAAGAACAAACCGGAAGCTCTGTTGATCTTCATATTAGGTGTTACGTTTTGAACGGGCGGATAGTTGCCAAGAGTTTTGAATGGAAGGCCGCGCCGGTTATGCGATCGCATGGGTCGCGGTTTGTTGCTTGGATTTGCGGTGGGCGCTTTTCCTCTTACAGGAGTTTTTGCATCGCAACGGCCGCGTTGCGCCCGTCCATTGCAGTCGACCTGAGGGGGCTTTCTGAAAAAGAGAGTTCCTCTGATCTTCACAGCCAATCTCCGGTGATAGACATGCCAGCCACAAAGGCGCTTCCCAAACCAAACCAGAACTGTAGCGCAACGGCGAAAAGAGCGATCCAACGAAACCCTTTCATCTTCCAAATGACCCAAACGCTGGCGAGGAATTGAGCCGCGAGCAGAATCAGTATGACTTGGAAGGTCCAATCTGGCCGTGAGCCGGTACCTGGGGAGCGCATCAATGCACCCCAAAGAAGCTTAGAAAAGGCAATTGCCAAGGGGACAAAAACAATTAGCTGCCTAGCACGCCAGTCATTGTCGCGCTTTGCAACTTTGATTACGACCATCGCAAGAAAACCGACAGTGAGAATTGCCGTCACTCCCCAATAGTGCGTCAGCACGCTGAAAGCCTGTTCTGCCAACCAAAAGTAGTTTCGAATTAATTCCATTCGAGGGAGGTTCTCGTCTATCGAATCTGGACAACCAATGTGTCTAGATCAGTGACGAAATAGCGGTTTCCTTTCTTCGTTACGGAATGGCCTTCGGCTTTTAGTTTGGCGCGGAGGGCGTTGATGCCGCCGGGGTATTTGGGATTGAGTTCGCCGTTGGTTTTTAGGGTGCGCCAGTAGGGGGTAATGCGTTTGGCGCCAGCGGCGGCGGCTTCTTCGGCGGCGTTGGCGGCGATCCAGGCAAAGATGCCGGTGGTGATGGGGCACGCGATGCTGGTGCCGTGCTTTTTGGCAAGGGCGGCGCGGAGTTCGTTGATGGTGGTGAGTTTTCCTTTGGGAACTTTGTCCATGAGTTCCTTCACCTCGATGGGCGCGGGGACGACCATGGTGCCGGTGCCCCAGCGGGTGGACATTTTGCCTTCGATGGCGCCGACTTTGGGGAGGCCTTTATGGTCGTGAAGTTTCTCGGTCCACGTTTTTCGGGCTTTCATGGGTAGTAATATTCAATTGCGAAAAGACGGAATTCGCAAGAGTGGAGATGAGGTCGCGCTCGTTGGCGTGATCGACAGTAAAGATGACGAGGACGAGTTTTTTGCCGGAAGGAAATTCGATGTAAGCGGCGTCGTGGCGGGTTTGGCTGGTCCAGCCTGCTTTGGACCAGAGCTTCGCGCCGGGCGGGACGGCGGGGCCGGTGAAGCCGTGGGATTGGTCGTCAGGATCTTTGGTGGGCGAGAAAGGATCGCGAACCATGAGTTCCAACATTTCGGCGGAGGCTTTTTGCGAGACGGCTTGGCCCTGGACGATTTCGGTGAGGAGGCGGGCGGTGGCGTCGGTGGTGAGCATGTTGCGGTTGGTGAACTTCTCGCCGACGAAGATGCGTTCGCGACCGTAGGGACCTTCGCCCCATGGTTTTTGGTTCGCATTGATGTTCTTGTAGCCGCGCGATTCGAAGTAGCGGTTGATGGCATTTCGTTTATGCGACCAATCGCGCATTTCGGCATCGCCAAGTTCGGGGCCGCTGGTGGTGCCGGTGAGGACGTCGATGACGTAGGACGTCGCTTCGTTGTAGGATTCGACGATCATGTCGCGCATGGCGCGGCGGAGTTCGGGAGTGTCGGCGATTTTGCCTTCGTGAATCCAGCGATGGGCGACTTCGAGGTAGAAGAGCTTGATGACGCTGGCGGGGTAGATGCGGAGGTCGCCGCGATAGGAACCGGAGCGAGGTTCGGCGCCTGAGAGATCGACGGCGGTGATGGCGATTTCGTGGGCGAGGTTGGTGTGCCTGGAAGAGGCGGTGACTTTCGCGATGGCTTTATCGAGGGCGGATTGGATTTCTGGAGAAGGGGTGGGTTTTAGTTCGGCGGCTAAGGAGGACATGGCGAGGAGAGCGAGAGTGATGAGGCGGAGGATCATTTGCCGCGCTCCAGGATGCGGATGATGGAATCGCCGTGCTTGAGGAGTTTGCGTTCGGTCCAGGTGGAGGGGAGGTCGAGGGTGTCGCGCTTGGAGTGACCGAGAACGAAGAGAGCCTCGGGGGCAAGGAGGTTCGGGAGATTTGCGTCATCGAGAAGTTTTTGGGCGAAGCTTTCGCTGCGTTTGCCGATGTTTTTTTCGCCGTAGGGTGGGTCTGCGAACACGAGGTCGAATTTGCGCGAGGAAGCGGCGAGTTGAGCGATGGCGATGTAGGCGTCCTGGGTGCGGAGTTCGAGTTGGTTGGGCTGGAGGTCGAGTGTTTCGAAGTTGTCGCGAATCATGCGCGCGGTGCGATTCGATTTTTCGACGATGACGGCGGCGGCGGCACCGCGGCTGAGTGATTCGAGGGAAAGCGCGCCGGAACCACCGAAGAGTTCGAGGACGGTGGCGCCTTGCACGCGCGGGCCGAGGCTGTTGAAGATGGCCTGCTTAACCAAGTCGGGCGTGGGGCGGACGTCGTAGCCCTTCGGGACTTTGAGGATGCGTCCGCCGGATTTGCCGCCGATGATGCGCATAGCGGCGGGTGTCTAGGTTTCGCGCTGGATGAGCATCCAGACTTCGTCAAAACTCATGCAGACGAGAAGAGGTTCGCCCGTGGTGAGTTGGACCCAGGCGCCGCGAGCGGGTTTCTTGGCGTCGGGATAAACCATAACGACGTGGGCGGTGTTGATGATGACGTCGTGCTCGTGCTTGTCGTCTTCCATCCTGCAGCTTGTAACGCGAATTAAAGCCATATGTGCTCCGAATTTTTGCACAGTTGAGCAAGGCGCGTGAGGGAGGGCAATGGAATTTAGTTGAAGTTACGGGATTTGAGGCGCTGATGCGTTTTCGCTAAGAAGTAGGCGCACAAACCGACGTGTAGGGCTAGCGAGGCACTAATCCAAGGGAAGATACCGTTTTCGAAGGGATGAACGAGCA
Organism: Verrucomicrobiia bacterium; assembly: GCA_036383895.1. Taxonomy (GTDB): domain Bacteria; phylum Verrucomicrobiota; class Verrucomicrobiia; order Limisphaerales; family SXQI01; genus DASVNK01. The sequence goes on from DASVNK010000035.1 coordinate 35,219, forward strand.
TTCCAACAAAACCAGATTCAAAAAACCAACGGGAGCAATAGAGGAGCACCGCTTCGACAATGGTCCAGAAGTACATTGGTAGCACAAAGCCGAACGCGATGGTCGCGATCAGTGTGGTGATCAGATGCTTGAGGCGGAGCGCAAAAAACAACCCAGCGATGGGAATGGTCACAAAGCTGGCCGCGCCGGACCAAAAGCGAGCACCCTCGCTTCCCGACGAATCGTACTCGAGGTAGTACGACGATATTCCCCAATCTATGCCGACTGAGAAGGCAAACACGACAAGAACAAAAAGGGTTAGAACCACCGGAGTGTAGTAGCTCCAAACTGCGCGGAGCCGACCGTAAATAAGAGAGAATTCGGTGAAGGGAGCAACGAGGAGGAGTTCGAACGCTCCGCTTTCTTTCTCCCTTTGAAAACTGCTGGCTGAAGTGATCGCGAGCACGACGAGAATAACGAAGCCCATTAAAACGTGAACACTGGGAAGCTCCTGGATGGCCCATTCGGACGCGAGGAGGAGGCTTTCGACGAGAATGACACCCCCGATCATTGCCGTGCGGCCAACGCGGCTCCAGGCGGTGCGGTATTCGAGCCAGATGAGAGGGTTGCGGTTCATGCGCTGGCGCATGGTGCGGTTAAACTTTTGCCGCCAGAACCTGGGGGCGAGGAAGGTTTGGCGGAACCAAATTCGGCGGGGAGAGTTTTCTTCGACGTCGCGTTGTTTGATGAGAAGGCGAGCGATGCGAAGGAGAGCGAAGATGGAGCCGAGCAGGACGATAACGAGATTTGTGGTGAGAATCACTTCTGTGCTCCAACGATTTGAACCAGGGCTGTTGATGCGTTGGATGTCGAGGAGTTCCCAATCGATCCATAAGAAGAGACTGGTGAAGGTGAGAGCGAGGAGAGTTGCGGGGAGAGCGCGCTTGCTGAAAACGGAAGCGAGCATTCCGGCGGAAAGTGCGATGAGGATCGCGGTTAACTCGAGGAGGAGCATTCGCAATACGTCGACAGGAGCGAGCCCGCCGGAGAGGAACGGAACGACGCTGAGCGGAATGAGGACGGCCCAGATACTGAGGAGACGAAAGAGTTGAGTCGCGAACTTGGCGAAGACGAGCTTGGTGGCGGTGAGCGGCGTGAGGAACAGGAGGTCGAGGGTTCCTTCGCGGCGTTCGCGGCTGATGACATCGGCGGTGAGGAGCGGCGCTAAAACAACGAGGGCGATGACGCCAAATTGATAGATTGCGTAGAACAGGGCGTCTCCGCGGTTCAGTCCGGAGCCAGAACCGAGCATGGTTAAGGCGAGCAGAAGGATGGCGATCGCGCCGACCACGACGCGCAGGCGGTAGTTGGCCGGCGCGCGGGCGGTGATCCTGAGTTCACGAGAAATGACGGGTAGACTAATCAGATGCTTGGTTGTTAGACGGGGTAACGCGCGAATTGTTGCGCGGAGATCGTTGAGGCGTAAAGGGCACTGTAAAGCGAGGAGAATAGGCGAAGGCGAATTTGGAAGGCTCGACAGCGGTTTGGACGTGATTAACTTCAGGCGGATGCCGACGAGGGCGAGTGAAGTATTGGATTTTGCGGAGGTGGGACGAGTTCCTGCATTGGGCGATAATGTCGCGATCGCGGTGCGGACGCTGGCGGCGGGAACGAGGGTTTTGATTCGGCAATTGGTGTTCGAGTTTTCCAATACGGTTCTGGAGGGGCATCGGTTCGCGATTTACCGGATTCGAACGGGGGAACCGCTGTTGTCGTGGGGATTGCCGTTTGGACGGGCGGTGCGGGACATCGAACCGGGCGAGTATATTTGCAATGAGAAGATCCTGCGGGTGTTGAAGGAACGGCGGGTGGAGGCGGAGTTACCAGGCGCGGCCAACTTTATTGATCATCGGCTGCCGTTTGAGTTGAAGGAGGAGGGATTTCGGCCGGGAGAGCAGGTGTCGATGGTGGACGATGGTCGGACGTTTCTCGGGTTTCGGCGGGACGGAGAGCGAGGAGTGGGGACCCGCAATTATATCGTGGTGATGGGGACGAGTTCGCGGACGGGAGCGTTTGCGCGTGCCGTGGCAGGTCGGTTTCGGGATGTGGCGAGGAATTTTCGAAATGTGGATGGGGTGGTGGCGGTGGATCACACCGAAGGGGGAGGAACAACAAAGCCGAACAATTTTGAAGTGACGTTGCGAACACTGGCGGGGTTCATGGTGAATCCGAATGTGGGTGCGGTGCTGTGCGTGGACTATGGGAATGAGGCGGTTTCGAACGCGGCTTTGACGCGATATTTGGAAGAGAACGGTTATCCGACCCGAGGCTTACTGCATCGTTTTTTTTCGATTGGTGGGTCATACGAGAAATCATTGGAAGAAGCGGCTGGGATTGTTTCGGAGTGGGTGACGCGAGTGGATGAATTTCGACGAGAGGCAGTGCCGTTGACGCATCTCAAGATCGGATTGCAATGCGGCGGGTCGGACGCGTTTTCCGGCGTTTCGGCGAATCCGTTGGCAGGGATTATGGCGCGCGAGACGGTGGCGCGCGGCGGGAGCGCTAACCTTGCTGAAACGGATGAGTTGATCGGCGCGGAGAGTTATGTACTCACGAAGGTGCGCGACTTCGCGACGGCGCAGGCGTTTATAGAAAAGTCGCGGCGGTTCCAGGAATGGGCGGCGCGGCACGGGCACACTGCGGAAGGAAATCCCTCCGGCGGGAACATGCTGCGCGGGCTTTACAATATTGCGATTAAATCGATTGGTGCCGCGCGGAAGAAAGATCCAGCGACGCGACTGGATTACGTGATTGATTTTGGTGAGCGGATGCGGGCACCAGGATTTTATTTCATGGATAGTCCCGGGAATGACTTGGAGAGCATCGCCGGGCAGGTGGCGGCAGGTTGTAACATCATTCTGTTCGCGACGGGGAATGGATCGATTACGAATTTTCCGTTCGTGCCGACGATCAAGGTGATGACCACGACGCGGCGTTTTGAGCTGGTGCGAAACGAAATGGATTTCAATGCGGGGCGCTATTTGGATGGGGAAGCGCTGGAGGATTTGGGACGGGAGGCTTTTGAGTTGATGGTGCGGGTTGGGTCTGGTGATAGGAGCGCGGGCGAAAAGGCGGGACATTCGCAAGTGCAGTTGTGGCGGGAATGGAGGAACAATTCAGCCGGGGCGAACTCAGCGGAAAGCGACTCGGAAATCCAATTCAGTGCGACGCATGAGCAGGTGAGGAAAGCTCGCGAGATTGTTGCGAGCGCTGGGAGGAGACAAATTGCATTGGTATTACCTACGAGTTTGTGCGCGGGGCAAATTGCGAGCGGGATCACGGAAAAGCTGAACCGGATGGGCGGGGCGTTCGATCGCGCGGTAGCTTTGCCCCACACCGAGGGTTGCGGGAATTCTGGCGGAGAGAGCGAGCGGCTGTTCATGCGGACCATGGCGGGTTACCTGGCGCATCCATTCGTTGCCCGGGGACTTTTGCTGGAGCACGGATGTGAGAAGACCCACAACGACGCGTTTCGAAAAGTGCTGCGCGAGCTCGCTATGCCGGAGACGAATTATGCATTTCAGAGCGTGCAGTTAGACGGCGGAATCGAGCGCGTGACGGAGAAATGCCTGGCGTGGTTCAGAGAGCAGGGCCGAGACAGCGAAACAGAACGAAAGAGGAGTTTTTCGGGGATTGGTTTGCATGGTCGCGCGATGCCGGAAAATGTGCGGGCGGCATTTGGAATGTTGAATTCTGCTTTTGCCGAAGCTGGGAGTGCGGTGGTGCGGACTTTTGGCGCGGGAGACGAGTTGGATTATGGAGAGCGAATCCAGGAACCGAAAGAGTTCCGGATGCGCTGCCCTACTGACGATGATCTTGAGATTATCACGGGATTGTGCGGGACCGGAATCCAGGTGGCGGTGCTGTTTGTTTCGGGAACAATGGTGGCAGGAAATCCGATGGTGCCGACGATCCGCGTGGGCTTCGGAGGCGAAGTGGACGCCACAGTGAAAGAAGAAGATTCGGCCGAAAGTATTTTTGAGGCGATTCTGAAAGTGCTCGAGCGAGTATTGTTGGAGAAGCAAAAGACCGCGGCGGAGCGCGTTGGTGATCTAGGGTTTCAGATCACGCGCGGATACGAGGGGATCTCGCTTTAACGGTCAGATTCCAGTGATGGCTTTTTTGAGAACGAGGCAGTTGCTGGAGTCGCGCCGGATATAAGCGACGTCATCCATGAGCGTACGCATGAGGAAAATGCCGCGGCCGCGCTCATGTTCCGGCGGCGGGACCGGAACGTGTGGGGGAAAGTCGCAGCCGCAGGTGTGATCGTTGATGCGGAGCTCGAGTTGCGCAGATCCTAAAATGACTTCGACAACAATGCCGCTGGCCTGAAGTTTGAGCGGGGTGTGCTGAACGGCGTTATTGCAACCTTCCACGAAAGCGAGTTCACAGGCCCAAATTTCTCGCTCGGCGAGTTTGTTGGATTCGAGAAATCCCCGGAGCTTTGCAGCGCCAGCCCGGACGGCGGCGAAGCTGCACTCCATTTGCAAGCGCAGTGCTGGCGGATCGACAGCTCGGCTCATGGAACTCACGAGTTGTAGCGCGGAAGCCCATTTTGCGCAAGACAGGCAAAAAAAAAGAGCCGCAGTAAAGCGGCTCGGAGTAGAACGAAATAGCTTAGCGGCGCGAAGGTAAGAACCGGCGCACGCAGAAGAGACTGCCGAGCCCGAGCCCGAACAACATCAGCGAAGCACCACCGTCCGGAACGCTGACGATCGAAAGATTATCAATAGCGCGGCACTTGTAGTCTGCAGTGGGATCATCAGGATTCCAGATCTTCAGCAAGGTGTCTCCGGTTTGAGCGGCGGTAAATGTGAACGTCCGTTCGGTGAGACCGGTGTTGAAGTGGTCGAAGAACAAAGTCTCGAGAACTCCGCCGAGGCTGACCTCGACCCCGTAAGCGCCCTTGCCATTAGTGTAGCCCCAAAGCGACACCTGGTAGGTTTCGCCAGCGACGAGGGAGATGGTGCGCTGGATACCAGAGCCTTCGTTCAACATCAGCGCTTGCTTATCGAAGAAATCGATGGAGGTGCCGACATAGCGCTTGTCGTCCATCAGGTAAGCTCGCTCGCCGTCTCCGTCGTGGAGGACCGTCCATCCGGGGATATCATTCCCCTGAACGTAACGGTACCAACCGGGCCCGATGAAATTGCCTGGAGTTTCGAAGTTCTCGGTTAAAACGGTGATCCCAAAAGAACTGGCTGGAATGGCCGCTGCCGCCGCTAACGCTACCCAAAATCTACTCATTGCTGAGAGGATTAATAGCGACCCGCGTGCCAAGTGGAAGTCGTTGCGATACAATGGGCAATTTTGTAAAATCACGACAGCTGTAAGGTGCCTTAACAGTTTTTGCCTAATGCCAGATGGCCTTAGAAAATACCCTGGCGGATGAAACCAAAGATTAGGGCTTATCTCCTAGCGCCACTTGCGGAGCAAAGTTGGCAGAAGTCTCCACGATCACAGCAGTTCCGTAACAAAGCACCTCGGTCATTCCGGGACCGATCTCCGTGGCGTCATACCGAACCCCAATCACCGCGTTGGCGCCGACCTGGCCCGCGTGGGAAAGCATGAGACGGAACGCTTCGTCACGGGCCTGCTCGCAGAGGGTTGTGTAGAGGGAGATGTTGCCACCGAAAAACTTTTGCACGCTAGCACCAATATCACCGAGAGCGGAACGAGCACGGACGATGATGCCGCGGACGACGCCGAGGGAGCGAACCACGCGGTAACCCGGCAGGTCGAAGGTGGTGGAGGTGAGGGGGTGTGTGTTGGTGATGTTTGGTTCGTTCAAATTACTCAAGTAGTTTTGCCTCGCGTTTATTTACAATGCGCGCTTCAAAACTGAATTCTATTCAGCTTTTGTTTGGGTGGATCAAGAACCAATTGAGTTTTAAGCTGGCCAAGCAGAAAAAGCGTCGCGAAAGCGAGCGGCGCAAAGACTTCCTGGCAGGAAGTTTGTTGAGGGGTTGGAGAGGTTGAGGATTTGGGTTTTGTTTCCTTTGGGCGAGATCAAAAGGATTCGAAGTAAACGGAACTTCAGCAATGCAGGAAAATCGTTACCCTCGAAACTCGGCATTACAGAAACCAAAAGGAAATGTAATCGCCGTTGGCCACCCGCCCAGTATGATGCTGACATGTCGCGCGCGAAGATCATTCTCATTTTGGTTCTCGCGATCCTTCTCCTCCCTCTGCTGTTGTGGCCTTTCTTGAAGCCCGCGCCACCGGAATTCCTGAACAACAAAGCCCCTGCCTACCAAACATTACAGCGCGCCGCGAACAGCCTGGGGAATATCAACCCGAAACCATCCGCAGACGAACTCGCGGAGGACGCTGGCTCAAATGCCGCCGCCCTGAAAATCCTGCGCGAAGCTCTAAACCAGCCCTTCCAACTGCCCGAAGAGGCCTATAGCCAATCAACCATTGATAAAGTTATCGGCAACATCGGCTCATTCAAAACACTCGCCATCGTTCTAAAGAACGAAGGACTGGCTGCCGAGCAAAGAAACCAAACAACGAACGCCGTCGCGTCCTACCTCGACCTGATCCGGTTCGGCCAAAAAATTGAATCCGGCTTGCTGATCTTCGCACTCATTGGTGTTTCCATTGAGCGCATGGGCGTGGAGGCACTAACCGCAATTGAATGGAAAATCGAACCGCCCTTGCGCGCACAAATTGCTGCCGAATTACGCTCCTTAAATTCCAAGCGCGTTCCTTTCCCGCAGATCGAGGAAGGCGAACGCTTCATCCTCCGCCGCAGTTCTCCCACACCGATCCATTTTCTCATCCTCCGCCGCGCAGTCCGCCCCGCGATCGAAAAAGGCAAAGTAAAATACGACCAAGCCTCGAAAGATCTGGAAACCCTCGCCGCAAAGTTTGACCAACCCTCTGCCGCGAGCCGGGAGCCGCAACCAAACACGAAGAAGAACCAGTAACGATTCGGTCGTTGCAAATCCCCCATAACGCACACAGCATCGCGCGGTCTAATTCCTTCAAGCCGTAATGCTGTTGCCGGTCGTCCAACGCGAACTCCTGGTTTCCTCACGCCAGCGGATGACTTTCTACTGGCGCATGTTGAGCGCCGGCGTTCAGTTGCCCATCTTCGCCGCGCTCTACGGTCTTCACCTCGATAATCGCGCCTTCAGCGGCTCGCACATCCTTCTCGCCATGTCCACCTTCGTCTTTGTTGAAGCGATGCTGGCCGGCGTTCGATTCACCTCGGATTGCCTCAGCGAAGAAAAACGCGAAGGAACCCTCGGCCTCCTTTTCCTGACTGATCTTGGAGGACTCGATATTGTTCTCGGCAAAGTCGCTGCCCGCGCGCTCGGCGCGTTCTTCAACATTCTCGCGACCTTTCCGATCCTCGCGCTCAATTTGTTCATCGGAGGAGTCACTGGTGAACAAGTCGCCGCCATCTGCCTCACGCTGACGGTCAGCGTGCTCTTCTCTCTCGCCGCCGGCGCCTTGGTTTCCAGCCGCGGGGAAAGAGAGCGCAACGTTCTGCTCGGAACTTTTTTAATGCTCACCGGCATCACCTTTGCCCCGCTGCTCCTCAACGAATTCGCCGTCCGCATCGTCGGTTACTACGGCTTCGTCGATACTCTCGTGCACCTCTCGCCGTATCACGCCCTTATCGAAGCCCAACGAGGCTTCGTCCCGCAACTGAACCGCACCCTCGTCACCTTGCTGGCCCTCACCGCGGCCTTTCTTGCCTACGCCGCGTGGCGCATCCGCCATCGCTTCGGCGAACCCATCACCATTGCTGTTCCCGAGTCAATCGGCGTTAAGCTGCGAAGAATGCCACGCAGAATTTCAGGTTACGTCGGCAGCCCACTCGATTGGCTCGCTCAACAAAACCGCGTCCGAAAGTCTCGTCTGGTGATGTTCAGCCTGTTCCTCCTCTGCTTCGGTTTCTTCTGCCGAATTGTCTTCGAGGAAAATTTGAACTGGGCCGTTCCCATCGTCTTCCTCGGCAGCTACGGCCTTCATCTCACCTACAAGTTTTTTCTCACTGCCGAAACCTGCCGCCAGCTCAACGAAGACCGCCGCTCGGGCGCGTTGGAACTGATTCTCGTTACTCCCGCCAAAGCAGCTCACCTCGTCCGCGCTCAACTCTCCGCCACCTGGCGTGCCTGGGTTCCCGTTGGCGTTTGCCTGGCGTTCATGAATTACCTTTGGTTGTCCCACCGCGAATTCGACCGCCAAGATGTTTTCCAAATCGCCCTCCCCATCACCATCATTCTCCTGATTACGGACACCATCATGCTCCCCTGGCGCGCCATCCTCGAAGCGATTCGCGGCGACCGCTACCCAGCCACCGTCTTTAAAGCATTCCTCCGCTCCATGGGTCCTCCCATCGCCGTGTTCGCTTTCCTCGTCGCCATCTCTATCGTCTCCAGCGAACGCGCCGCCGCCAACGTTTATGCGCTCTGGGCCTTCGCCACCGTCATCTTCAATCTCATGTTGATCTCCAACGCGAAAAAAGAACTCCAAAACTTCCGCCTGATCGCCTCCGGCGAAAAACTTGTCCGTCAGTCCCTCCGCCCAGCTTCCCTCAGGTCTCGCTTTCAACTCCCCGTGCCGATCCGGCGAATCTGATCAAGGCACCGGCGCCACGCGGAAGAAACGATTCCCATCTGCAATCGCCGCTTCAAACGTCACGCTTTCACCCAACGCCACCTGCGGCTCGCTCGCCGCCTCCCAATCGTCTCCAGCCAAAACATCTGCCCCCTCGAGCACATAAGTCTTTCCGAAACTCGCCGCCGCGGTAATCACCAGCGTGCCTGCTTCCTCATCGCGCTCCATCATCAGCACCAATCTCGAACTTGCATCACTCGGATCACTCCCCGCGACAAACTCATTCCAATTACTCACCCCATCCGCATCCGCGTCCGCCGCCCAGCTATTCGTCAACCCGCCGAAATAAATCGTCTCCCAACCATCCTCCAACCCATCCGCATCGCTATCGACGGCCGCAAACCGGCTCACAAAAACATCCGACGAAATATTCAAATCATTCGTCGCCAGGTTCGCCGAGAAAGTATCGAACACCAGCACGTTGCCACTTGCCGAAATCGATGGATTCCCCAAACCAAACTCCGCCGGCTCACCCGCTGCATTCACCCCGGCTGCGCGGAACGTCTTCAACACCGTGTCGTAGATATAAATCTTGTTGAAGGAGTGGTCGACCGATCCCACTAACGAATTCGTCGTCACCAGCGCCAAATACCGTCCGTCCGCGCTAAACGTCGCATACCGAATCCGCCCGCCCACAGTCGTCCACTCAAACGGAATCTCCGAGTGGCTTCTATCCCGCGTGTTGAAAATCGCGTGCACAAAATTTGTCCCGTCGCGTCTCTGCCGATACGCAATCGCGCTCCCATTCAAACTCATTGCTAACGCATTCGCGTTCGTTGCGACCAGGTTCGTCGCTGACCCATCCAACGCGCGAATCTCCAATGTCGGTTGCGCTGCGGCCGGGAAGGGCACTTCTGTTAACAGCACCGTTTCATCCAGCGTAAACCAATCACTGATCAGATAAGTGCTCACGTTCGTCACAAACCGCCGTTCCTCCAAAAGGTGCAACGCCACCGATTGCGGCGTGTTTCTGGTCAGCAAATACTTCCCGTGTGGGCTAATCGCCAGTGGCTCACGTCCGATCGGAAACTGGCCGGCAGTCGCCGGCGGAGAATACTGTGCCGTGACGTTTGAATCTAAGTTATAAATGTAAATCGGGCTGCTCGTCGCAATATCTCGAAACACAAAGTGCCGCCCGTCTGGGCTCAGCAACATCGGCCCGCTCGTCCCCACCGGGCTCCCCGTCGGCAACACACTCACCAGCGTGTTCGAGCCCGTCGCACGCTCATAAACATACGCGCTCCGCTGCACCACATTTGTCACCATCTCAGATACGTAATACGCAATCCGCCCCGCATCCCGGCTCGCCCCCACGAACGTCACCGGCTCCGTCTGTTCCGAACCGTCCGGCAAAAAGCTGATCAACTCCGTCGTTCCCGCCACCCGATCCCGCAAAAACAAATCGCGCGCCTCATCCTCATCGCCCTCGACCAGGTCATCCGCGTCGCTTGAGAAAATCACAAATCGGCCATCCAGCGAAATCGCCTGGTGCTCCACAAAACTCTGCCCGGAAGCCGTCCCCGGCACCGACAGCGGATGCGGGCTCGACGCCAGCACTACCGCCCCCGTCGCATTATTCGGCACAATAAAAACGTCATTCGAAAACTCGTTATCATTCGTCACCAAATTCCCCGCGTAACTATGAAACCCGATCATCGACCCGTCTCCGCTGATCACCGGAAACAATGTATCCTCATCCGCCCCGCCCACCTCCGGCCCCGCCGCCCGGCTCATCAAAACCACTTCCCCAGTCTCCCGATCGAATCGATACGTCTGGAACAATTCATCCGCAGGTGCCCCCGCCAAATTCGTCGCCGTGCTCGTAAAGACTACGTATCGCCCGTCCGCCGAAATCGCCGCATCCGTAGAGATCCCCGAAGCCGGCTGCCCGCCAGCGCTGCGCGAAACCAGGATGTTCGTCGTGCCCGCCAAATCCCTCAGATAGATCTGATTACTGCTCGCGTAAGCCACATAACTGCCATCGCCGCTCAATGCGAACTCCTCCACCGCAATTAATGTCGGCGTGAGTAGCTCGGTCCGCCCTCCTGTGGTCACATCGTAAACGTACAAGAACATCGCACCCACGGGCGGCGTCGTTCCCACCGGCAGAATGCTCGATGAAAGAAAAACCACCTTATCGCCATCGCGCGTCACCTCCGCACGCCCCACTAATGCCGCGCCACCGCCATTCGTCGACCGCGTCAGCCACACATTCGTTCCCCCCAACATGTCGCGCAGATAAATCTGCGGTGGCGGCACCGGCGTCGTCCCCGCCGGAGATCCCGCCACATGATTCGTCCCCGAACTCACAAACGCCACGTATCGTCCTGCCCCGTCCGCCGACGCTGCGAAATTCCCAATCACTTCAGAAGCAAAAGGCACACTCGCGGCCGCAAGGTTGTTCGACTGCACGCTCACCAGTTCCACCCCGCCCTTCAGCGTCACCCGGTACAAGTCCACCGAGTTGTTCGTGTCCATCGAATATAAACTGGCGAGCGTTTCAAAAATAAGATTTGACCCATCCCAACTCACTGCAGCACCAGACGGCCCACCCAACACCCCTCCCTGGAGGTTTGTACTTAAGATCGAAATCTCGCCGGCAATTCGGTCGAATCTGAAGATATCGCTAACCCCATTCGTGTCCCCAGGCACCAGATCGCTTGCTTCGCTTTCGAAAATTACCACCCAGGCAGAAGGTGTCTCCGGAGGCCCATCATAAACTTGCGGCGTGAATGAATTCCCATTCCCTCCTCTCCCATTCCCGCCCATCGCCTTGCTTACCAGCGTTATCTCCCCCGTCTTATTATTTCGTAAAAAAACATCCAGGTGGAACCCATTATGATCATTCGTCACCAGCCCATTGCCGCTGCTCGTAAACACCGCCCAGTCCCCGTAATAATTAAACTCCAGCTCCCCGGAATCCCCAAAACTACTGGGCCGCGCATTCTGCGGTTTCGAGATCACTTCCAGCGACGTCTCCGCCCCCAAAAGTGTCGCACCAAAAACGAGCCCAAGTGCAGCGAAGCGAATCATGCGAAGCGTATTCATAGCATTCCCAGTAATTTTGCCGGTGTGCCAAACCCTGACATTTTCAGCATCTAATAACAAGTCCCCGCGACATACGACACGCAGTCCAGATTTCACGACAAGCTGAACCAACCCCGTATTGACTCACGGCAAAATGTCCTCGCTTTTCCAGTGCCCATCCGCAACCCTCGAAGCTGATCCTAATGAGCTCCAACCCAAATTCGGCAAACCCAGCCCAACCCACCACCCCTGAAACCGACGCGTTGCAATTCGACCGCGCCGAATTCACCAGCGCTTCGGCTCTCCAATGTTCCTTCTGTAAAGCGCCGGTCAGCGGCCAATTCTTCCAGGTCAACGGCCAAACGGCCTGTCCGACCTGCCGCCAGAATATCGACTCCGCCATATCCGGCGGATCCAAAATCGCCCGCAGCCTGCGCGCGCTCGTTGCTGGGCTCGGTGCCGCCGTTGCCGGCTTCCTTGCCTACTGGCTCATCCGCGTCCTCACCGGCTACGAATTCGCCCTCGTCGCCATCGCCATCGGGTTCATGGTCGGCGCTGCTGTCCGTTGGGGCGCGCAAAACCGCGGTGGGATATTCTATCAACTCATGGCCGTCGCCCTCACGTATCTCTCCATCGCCTCGAACTACACTCCCGACGTCCTCCAAGGCATGCGCCAGAATCAAGGCGGCCCCACCGAAGAAACTGCGCCGGCAAACATTGGCACCCCTCTCTCAGAACAAACCGCCGCACCCAACCCACCGGATTCCGCCGCAACATTCGATTCCGCTTTCGCAAATCCATCCACCACTCGCTTAACTAACGCCGCTCCCGTCGCTATCGCCGATAACGAACCAGCCGATCCACCTCTTCCCACCTGGTTCCTCCTCCCATTCGCTTTCATCCTCTCCCTCGCCGTACCCTTCATGGGCGGCCTCAACATCATTGGCTGGCTCATCATTTTCTTCGGCCTCCTCCAAGCCTGGAGTATGAACAAGCGAGTTCCGATCCAAGTCGCCGGCCCCTTCGACGCCGGCACCGCTCCGCCCGCATCGCCCACGCTCCAAACTTAATCCCCGGCAGATGACCTGCACCCAATGCAGCGCGGAAATCGCGCAAGGCCTCCTCGTCTGCCCCTCCTGCCACACTCTCGTTCACCGCGACGAACTCAAAACAATCGCCGCTGAAGCCGAAGCTGCCTCCGCCGCCGGAGCGCTGGCCGAATCCCTCAACGCCTGGCGTCGCGCCTTGCAACTCCTCCCGCCGCACTCCGCCCAACACGCAGCCATCCGCCAGAAAACCGATCAACTCGTCCGCCAAATCGATTCCGCTCCGCATTCCGCGAAGGCCGCTCCCAAACCTAAATGGGCCAGCGCCGCCGGAACGCTCGGGGTCATCGGCCTCCTCCTCTGGAAATTCAAATTCATCCTCGTCTTCGCACTCACCAAAGCAAAACTCCTCCTCCTCGGCCTCACCAAAGCCAGCACCTTCTTTTCCATGCTCCTCTCCCTCGGCCTCTACTGGAGCATCTGGGGATGGAAATTCGCCCTCGGCATTGTCCTCTCCATTTACGTTCACGAAATGGGCCACATCTGGATGCTTCGCCGCTATGGCATACCCGCCACCGCCCCCATGTTCATCCCCGGCCTCGGCGCCTTCATCCGCATGAAACAATACCCCGCCAGTCCGCACGAAGACGCCCGCGTGGGTCTCGCCGGCCCCGTCTGGGGACTCGGCGCCGCCGTCGCTTCCTGGCTCATCTTTCTTGGCACCGGCGCGCCCATCTTCGCGGCGATCGCCCGCTTCGGCGCCTGGGTGAACCTCTTCAACCTCCTCCCCATCTTCCAACTCGACGGCGGCCACGCCTTCCGCGCCCTCACCAAGAAGGAACGCGCCCTCATCGCCGCGCTCATGTTCGTCATGTGGATCACCACCCACGAAGGCCTCCTCCTCATCCTCGCCGCCGTCGCCGCTTTCCGCGCCTTTCAAAAAGACGCGCCCACCCAGCGCGACACCAAAATCCTCCTCCACTTCGCCTTCCTCATCATCACCCTCTCCCTCCTATCTAAACTGCCCGTCCCCCTAGAACCCAAGCCAGAAAAACAACCCCTCATCGCTAAACTCGCCAGTCCATAGATATGCTCCAGCTTCAGAGTTTCAAAACTCGAACGAGCGCGGCCTTTAAATCCGCAAATTCGCCTTCCGTCAGCGCGCCCAACTTTGCTTCAAAACGCGGCAACGCCATCGGCTGAATTTGCTGCAAATGGAAAGCCCCTGGCTTTAGAAAAGGCTTCGGAATGTTCAACTCCCATCGGTTGCCACGAACCGCAGTCGTGTGAGGAACCACGACAATTAAGGCCAACTCATCGTCGCCGGGAAAGTCACTCAGAATGACTGCCGGCCGGACCTTCGCCACCATCCCAAAATCAATTCGCCAAATCTCACCGGGCAGCGTTCTTTTCATCTTCCGCTTCCATCGCATCCAGCATCTGGAATCTCTCTAAAGCAAGGCGATCGGAATCATCCAACACCGCCGCTTCCTGCTCCATCTGGAAAATGAGCCGCATAATTTCCCGCCGCTCCTCATGGGAGAGCTTCGGAATTTCCTGCAGAATTTCGGCTTTGCTCATCGCACTGAATATTACTCACTTCATTCCCTCAAGCCAACCTTGGAATTACATACGCCATACGCACGTCCCTTCCACAGAACCATTGCGCAACCTCCCTTACTCGCGTTATAACCTTTCCCAAAGGTTATGGCCACATCACACGCACTGTGCCGGGCGGTTCTCCTTTTCCTCACCTTCGCGTCCGCCGCTCTCCATTTACCGGCCCAATCGAGTATCGCTGAACGTCTCGAAAGCGTCGTCATTCGCGTTATCGATTCCAAATCCCAGCAACCACTCGAGACCGAACTTAAAGTCAGCATGTGCGACGACAAAAGCTGCTTCCCCATCGGCAAGTTCAACACCGACGCGTTTGGCATGCACATCATCAAGCTCCGCGAAAACACCAAAGGCCTTACCGTCTGGGTTTCGCGCCGTGGCTATGTGCCCAAAGTTGTCCACTGGACCGAGTATCACAAAGATCTCATCCCACCCGAATATACTGTGAAGCTCGAAACCGCCGTCACGATCGGCGGCGCTATTCGCGACGAACAGGGCAACGCCATCCCCGACGCCCAGATCGCAATCCAGGGCCCCGGCAGCCAACCCAATTCTGTCGAGGACCTCGGTCTCCAGGGCAACTTCCAAACTGAAATTACCGACGCTGCCGGCCAATGGACCTGCCACGCCATCCCTGCGAAATTCG
This sequence comes from Verrucomicrobiia bacterium, assembly GCA_036383895.1. Taxonomy (GTDB): domain Bacteria; phylum Verrucomicrobiota; class Verrucomicrobiia; order Limisphaerales; family SXQI01; genus DASVNK01. The sequence continues at coordinate 50,228 of DASVNK010000035.1, forward strand.
AAGTTCTCACCTTCCACGTCACGCATCCGGATTTCGCCCCCGCATCCTTCAAATTCCAAAAGGAACTGTGGCGCTTCAAAGTCACCGTTCCCGAAATCCCCACTGGCCGCACCGAGGAGCCCCTCGACATCGGCATCATCGAATTCAAACCGTTCCCCCCGCGCCAACCACGAAACCCCGCCCCCATCACCTCCAGCTGAGCCGTAGTTTATCGATTCAGTGAGTGCTAAGAGCGCTCATAATCGCGTCCAACGCACTTTTTTCTTCCAATTCTCCGCCTCTACCCAACCCCTACTTCCGTTTCCAGCCTCAATGTTACCTGCCCGCGCCAATCGTAGTCGTTTGAAAAGAAACAGTTGCACTGAACTTCTACATTGCTATCATCCCGCCGTCAGAAACTGTCGCTACAGTGTAGGATTCCCTCGGTCCTGCCTTGCTTTGGCGCAGTAAACCCGACGAACGCGTGTTCCAAACCCAACCGCTGAAGTCCTTATATTTTAAATGATTGCGACCGGCACATGGCTTTCCTCCGGGACGGCTGTGGTGGACTCCTCAGGCCGCATCGTTCAAAGCAATGACGAGTTTGCCTACTGGGCGGGCACGTCAGAGTTCGATTCGTCTTCTCTCGCAGACCTCTTCGAAAACAAATGCCATGGATGGAAAGAAGACCTCCTCGAGCTTCTTGGCAATGAAGAGGTTTTCCAATCCACTTACCTCGAAGACACCACCAGCGATCCGACCCAATGGTATCGTCTCGACCTGACCCGCGTCGAAAAATCCGCCTGCCTCCGCATCAGTCGCTGTCTCCCTCCGGTCCAACAACTTGCAGAAGGTTCCTGGGATAAATTCCTGAACGAAGACGAATCGCGGCGCGAACTTTATACCCGCACTCTCCGCGCCGAAGCCCAGGTGAAATTGTTGAGCGGCAAGTGGCCCGGTGTGCTCTTCAGCCAGCGCGCCGATTACACTTTCAGTTTCGTTTCCGCCAGAATTGAAGATTGGACCGGCATCAGCGCCGACGAATGGTCCCGCCGCCCGCAAAAGTTCTGGGACATTGTCCATGAGGCAGATAGCGGTGAACTGCAATCGCAATTCAACCGCTGCAAAACTGGCGAAGCCGTCACCACCACCTTTCGCGTTCGCCACATCAAGACCGGCAAAATCACGTATATCCTCGAACGCCGCGAAGCGGTTCTCAGCCGCAACGGTTTAGTGCTCGGCTACGATGGCGCCTGGGTCGACGTCACCCGCCAGACGATCGCTGAAAAGCGCCTTGCATCAGCAGTTTGGAAAGAGACTCTTGGTGTGCTGACCATGGGCCTGGCCCACGATTTCAGCAACATAATGGCCGGGATCTACTCCCTCAGTGAGACTTACCAAAGCTCGATGGAGCAGGCAGACGAGCACTTTCAAGGCTTTGGCCTGATCAAGCGCAACGCGATGCAGGCCACGCAGTTAGTGCAGCGCATCCTCAGTCTGCACCAAGGCAAAGTCGGCCAGCGCAACTACTACAGCACCAACGAACTCGTCACCGACACTTTGGAAGTCGTCCGCAAAACTGTCCGCCGCATCACCCTCCACACCGATTTCTCCTCTGACCAACTTCCACTCTACGTCGATCCGATCGAGTTTCGCCAAGTGATGGTGAATCTCACCTTGAACGCTGCCGATGCCATGCCCGAAGGCGGGGACATTTACTTCAAGACCGAGCTTTTCGCGGAGATGCCTCAGCTCCAACATTTCCAAGGCACTCTCCCGCGCGTCCCGGCCATTTGCATCTCCGTCCAGGACACCGGTTCCGGCATTGCCGCCGAGCATCTCGGCCAGATTTTCGATCCGTTTTTCACCACCAAGCCTCTGAACAAAGGTTCCGGTCTCGGCCTCTACAACGCGCGCCTTTTTGTCGAAAAACACGCTGCTGCCATTTCCGTGGAGTCCGTTGAGAACGAGGGGACTACATTCAAGATTTGGCTGCCAAAAGCCAACTTTACCGAAAGCGAACGATTCCAGTCGGAATTCGTGCTGGGCCGCAAAACCGTCATGGTTGTCGATACCGCAGGCAAGTCACTCGAACCAACGGCACAGATGCTTCGCGAAAACGGCTTCTACGTCGCCACGGCTGCCAGCGAACGTTCCGCAGTCGAACTTCTCCACTCCCCTGATTATCAGTTTGATGCGGTGATGGCGCTCGTCAATGGTCAGAATCGTCTCTCCTCCCGCCTTTTCAACGAAATCGGCCGCATGAAACTGCCGATAAAGAAAGTTGTGCAGATTCACGGTTGCAACGAGGACGAATACGACAAAGCTTTGCTTGAAAAGGCCGATATGATCATCGGCTCGGACGTTCCGGCCGGGGAAATCGCGGGCAAACTCCGCGACGTCATTTCACGCCTTTCCGCTTAGGATGATTACGGAACATCCCTCGTCTCAGGGGCCGCACAGGATTCTAATCGTTGACGACGAAGAGATTGTGCTGATCGCGCTGCGCGAAACGCTCGCCCGCGCTGGCTATCATGTTTCGACCGCTCCAGATCCCCTTCCCGCCCTGGAGATGATGCAGACCCAGCAGTTCGCAGTCATCATTTCCGATCAGCAGATGCATTCCATGACGGGTTTGGACTTCCTCACGAAGGCCAAAATGCTCCAACCGGATGCCTCCCGCATGCTGATCACTGCCGTGCTGAGCCTTGATACTGTGATCGAAGCAATCAACCGCGGCGAGATCTACCGCTTCATCATCAAGCCCTGGCTGCGCGAAGAACTCCTCGTCACCGTCCAAAACGCCGTCCACCGGTTCGAACTGCTCACGCGCAACAACTCGCTGCAAGCGACGACGCTTGCGATGAATGAGAAGCTCACCCAGCTTAATCGCGAACTTGAACTCCAGCTTTCCCGCGGCTCGGAGCAAAACGCTAAACTCCAGGAACTTAACGACGCGCTTCAGAACAACCTCGCGCACTCCATCCAGCTCTGCGTCCAGACAATGCAGACGTTCTACCCCACGCTTGGAAACCAAGCGCGCCGGGCTTTCGAAGTCTGCCGGTCGATGGCGGAAGTGGCGAACTTATCAGCGGACCAAAAACTCATTCTCGAGATCGCCGCCTGGCTGCACGATATTGGCCTGATCGGCGTCCCACGGCATCTCATCCGCAAATGGCAAAGTGAGTCCGAGAGCCTGAACGAAGCAGAACGTCTTCTCATTGAACACCATCCTATCCTCGGCCAGGAGATTGCCCCGTTTGTTCACCACCTTGAAGGCGTCGGTAAAATCATTCGCGCCCATCACGAGCGTTTCGACGGTAAGGGATATCCAGACAATCTCGTCGCGTCGGAAATCCCTTGGCTTGCGCGATTACTTGCCGTGGCTGTCTCGTTCGCTGAGAGCAAGTTAGAACAGGAAGACGCGATTCAAGCTATCAGAATGGAATCGGGAACTATGTTCGACCCCGAGGCGATTCGAGTGTTTGTTCGCGCGATTCCCAGGGCTGCGGTGCCTCGCAAAGAGCGCGAAATCCTGCTTTCCGAGCTTACTCCCGGAATGGTTCTCGCAAAGGGAATCTACACTTCCAATGGTTTGCTGCTCATCCCTGAAGGGCAGGAATTGAGCGCCACCTACATCGATAAACTGCTAAACCACAACAGAATTAATCCGATAAACCAGTCGTTGGTAGTGTATTGCTGACGCGGCAACGCACTCCTGCCTGCAATGTTATCGGATTCGCCAAAACCGGCCACCGGGGACTCGCGCGCCTCGTGGTGGCAAGCCATTTTCGATTCCTCGGAAGATGCGCTCCTGGTCTGCGACCGAACCGGCGCGTTGATCGAAGCAAATCGGCGCGCGGCCAAATTCCTTCCACCCTCCGGAACGCGAACAGCCACCCGCATTTTTGAAGCGCTCAGCGAACACACCTGCGCCCGGCTGAAGGCCGTCATTGAACGCGACTCCTCCCAGCCTGAACTTCTCTCATCAATCACCTTCGCGCCGAGCCCGGCGCATCGCGCGATTGTCGACCTGACGTTAACTCGCCTCGAACCGAACCGTTGGTTGATAGCGCTGAAAGACGCTTCCCGCCGCTGGCGAATGGAATCGCACGTGAACCGTTTGATGACGGCGCTCGACGCGACGCCCGACATTTTCTTCCTGACGGACGCCGATTATCGCATCACCTACGTTAACGATGCGTTTCAGAACGTTACCGGCCACAACATCGAAGAGAGTCTTGGCCACACAGCGGAATTTCTTCGTGCACCGCAGGATCGGGATAAAATCGCGCACTACATCCGCGCAGTGGAAGCAGGCGCTGATTGGGTAGGCGAACTCACGAACATTCGAGCCGATGGAACGTTGTATCCTGTTGACGCAACGGTTTCCCCAATTTTTGACCGCAACGGTGAATTGCTCGGATATGTTTCTTGCGAGCGGGACATCACCGCAAAAAAACGCCTGCAGGAGGAACTCGTTTCTCAGCGGGATTTCAGCCAAAGCATTCTGCACTCAATCGACTCGGCAGTGTATGCCGTCGATCGCGACTTTAAATTCACACAGATCAACAGCACCTGGCGCGAGATGCCGGAGGAACATGGCTGGTTGAAACTTACGCGGGCCCCGCAGGAGGGAATGTCGTTGCTCGATTTTGTCGAGAACCCCGCGAAACGGGTCGAACTAAAACGCGCCTTCGAAAATGTTCTAAAAACAGGCGAAGCAGTCGAATTATACGCGAACTACTCCGGAAAGCATTGGCTCGTCCGCATCTCACCCTGGCAGCATGGCAAAGAGGTCGTCGGATTGATTTACCAAGTCAGCGACCAATCGAAGATCAACGAACTTCAGAACGCACTCTATCAAGCCGAGAAACTCAAGACGATCGGCTCGCTCGCGGCGGGTATCGCGCATGACTTCAACAACTTGCTTCTGGTCATCCGCGGCAACACCACGTTGCTGAACTTGGGAGAATCAAATCCCGATGTCGCACGTAAGTACCTGCAAAATATCGAACAAGCCTCCGCGCGCGCAGCGGACATAACGCAACAACTCCTCGCTTTCAGCCGCGCGTCCAAAGACAAAGTCACCGTTTTCGATTTCAATACGATCATCAACGAAGTCGCGCAACTCACTGGCCGATCCCTGCGTTCGAACATAACCATGCGCCTGGATCCCACCGAGATCCCTTGCAAAGTGCGGATGGACCCCTCACGCGCGCATCAAGTTGTGTTGAACCTGTGCGTTAATGCACAGGACGCGATGCCGGATGGAGGCACCGTCGAAATCCGAAACGAGATGGTTCAACTAAGTGCCGCGCAAGCTGCAAAATGCGAGTTTCCCGTGGGAACACCATTCCTCCGGTGCAGCGTTGCCGATACCGGCCCCGGAATTCCCGAAGAAATCGTGCCCCGAATTTTCGATCCGTTCTTCACCACGAAAGAAACCGGGAAAGGCACGGGCCTCGGTCTTTCGATTGTTCACGGTATTGTCGGCCAATGCGGCGGATTCATCGAAGTAGAAAGCGTTGTCGGCAAGGGCACAACATTTCGGATTTTCATTCCTACCGTGGAGAGCGAAATCACCGTTACCACGCAAGAGAGCAAGCCGGTCACCGGCTGCAGCGGCCGGTTGCTGATCGTTGATGACATAGAACTTGTCCTCGAATGCACCGGTGATTTCCTGCAGGCGGTCGGGTTCGAAGTTCATTCTGCGCATAATGCCGACGAAGCGTTGCGCATTCTCAGCACGACGCCGATTGATCTGATTCTGACCGATTTCAATATGCCCGGCATCAGTGGTTTGGAACTCATCGCGCAGTCGCGCAACCGCTGGCCTCATATCAAATGCATCCTGGCTTCTGGTTACCTCGACGATAACGTGGAACGCCGCATCACCACCGAATTCAAAGCAGGCACGCTGCGCAAACCATATAACGTCGCCGATGCGGCCGACCTCATTCAGAAGATGCTGGCGACCGACCGTCTGGATGAAATGGAGAAGATCGCTTTCTCCTAAAGGCGAACTTCTTCCACTTGAACCTGATTCTAGAACGCGCTACACCCGTGGCATGAGAGCCCTCTTCTTTGCTGCGCTGTGCGCAGTCATTTCATCGTTCGCGGCGGATGCGGATGGCAAGCTGCGGATCATCGCGTTTGGCGCGCACCCGGATGATTGCGAACTGCAGGCAGGCGGAACAGCTGCAATGTGGGCAACCAAAGGCCATAAAGTGAAGTTTGTTTCGGTGACCAACGGCGATATTGGTCACTGGCGCGAAGCCGGCGGACCGCTGGCGAAACGACGCAAAGCCGAGGTCGAAGAAGCGGCGCGGATTCTCGGCATCGAAACGGAGGTTTTGGATATTCACGATGGTGAATTGCTGCCGACTCTCGATGCGCGAAAGATGATCACGACGACAATTCGGAAATGGAACGCTGATCTGGTGCTCGGCCCGCGACCGAATGATTATCATCCGGACCATCGTTACACCGGAATTCTGGTGCAGGATGCGGCGTATATGGTGACGGTCCCGTTTTTCTGTCCAGACGTTCCGCACATGACGAACAATCCGGTGTTCATGTATTACCCGGACCGCTTCCAGAAACCGAATCCGTTTAAGCCGGATGTCGTCGTGGCGACCGATTCCGTGATAGAGAAGCGATTGGATGCGCTCGATGCGATGCCGTCACAGTTTTACGAAGGGGGGGCGAATGGTCACGCGGGATTGGTGCCGAGCGACGAAGAAGGAAAGAAAGCGCGCGCGAAGACAGTGCGCGATAATTTTCGCCGTAGGTACGAAGCGCAGGCGAATCGCTTCCGGAAGGAACTAGAAGAGTGGTACGGAGACGAGCGCAGCAAAGGCGTCAAATACGCGGAAGCCTTCGAGATTTGCGAATACGGCAAGCAACCGAACAAAGAGGATTTGAAGAAGATGTTTCCCTTCCACGAAACTTCACGCCGCTGATCGCAAAATTTCCAGCGGCGGGCTATCGAGCACGCCGCGATTGGCGACAAGGCCGGTGAAGACCGTGGCCAAGCTTGCGACCGCTAGTGCGATGAGCATTGGGACTACGGCAAATTGGAATTCGGCTTCGAAGACATAGCGTGCGAGGAGCCATGCGCCGGCTTCGGCGAGCACGATTCCGGTGAGCGCGGAGAGAAGGCCCAGAAGAAGATATTCGGCAAGGAGAATGCGATGCACTTGCTGGCGCGAGGCGCCGAGCGTGCGGAGGAGAATGGTTTCCTGAATGCGTTGGTAGCGGCCGGTTAGCACTGCAGCGACGAGCACGACGAGGCCGGTGATGACCGTGAACAACGCCATGAATCGCACGACGAAGGCGATTTTGCTGAGGATTGCGTCGAGGGTGTCGAGCACGAGGGTGAGATCGATCACGGACACATTGGGATGCGCGCGCACGATAGCACGTTGCATATCCGCGGATTGTTCGCGGCTGTTCACGTGAGTGGTGATGATGTGGAAGCCGGGCGCCTCTTCGAGCACGCCGCTCGGGAACACCACGAAAAAATTCGGCTGAATGCGTTTCCAATCCACGCGACGGATGCTCGCGACGCGGTTCGTCATGAGCACGCCTTGGACGTCGAAAACCAGCTCGTCACCAAGGTCCACCTTGAGGTCTTGCGCGATGCCTTCCTCGATGGAGATGGGGATCAAATTTGGGTCAGTGACCTTCACCGGCCAGGCGCCTTTGATGAGTTGTTCGCTGGAGTCGAGCGTGTCGCGATAAGTGGATCGATATTCGCGCCGCAATGCCCAGCGCGGGAGATTGCGATCGGATTCGCGCATGAGGCGGCGGACCGGTTCGCCTTTTAAGTAGGCAAGGCGCATGGTGACCAGCGGCACTTCATCGATGATCGGCAGGTTTTTTTCGCGAAGGATGTTGGTCACTGAAGCAACCTGGTCAGATTGGATATCGAAAAGGGCGGCGTTCGGTTGTGAACCGCGATTTTTTGGAATGAGTCCGCCGGCGATGATTTGGTTAGTGCGATAAAGCGTGAGCACAAGGAAAACGCCGAGCCCGAGCGAGAGCAGAAGGAGCAGTGTGCGATTGTGCGGCCGATGAAGATTCGCCATGCCTTGCCGCCAGGCGAATGGCCAGGCCGGCGAAATGATCCGGCGCATTAAAGTTCGCAAAAGTTGCGCGAAAATCGTGAGGAGTAGAAATGCGGCGGCCAGCGCTCCAACGAATCCGAAGGCATGGTCCCACCGTCCCGCTTGCGCGCGCGCGAGGAATATAAGGCCGATACTGGCAACTCCGATCACGATCCACTGGCCGACATCGCGCCAGGGACTGGCTGGCTCGTAAAAAGCGCGCAGCACCGCGAGTGGCGAAATACGGCGGACACTCATCAGGGGCAACAACGCGAAAATGAGGCACACCGCGAAGCCAGCCGCCAGCGCCCGCAGCACTGGGATCCACGCGATCTTCAACTCCACCGGGAATGGGAGGAAATCGGCCACCACTCGCGGCAGCGTAAATTGAATGCCCAATCCGATCGCAGATCCGATCAGAGCGCCAAGCAGCCCGATCGCGATTGCCTGCGCGAGATAAATCGCGAACGTCTGCGGAACGGAGCAACCCAGGCAACGGAGCACTGCGACCGAACTGGTCTTCTGCTTCACGTGCACATGAATCGCGCTCGCGATTCCGATCGCTCCGAGCAGCAGCGCAATGAATCCGCCAAGCCCGAGAAAGCGATTCAGGTTCTCGAGATTACGACCGAGTTGCTCTTTACGTTCTTCGACTGTGTCGGCACCGAGACGAAGCTTGTCGAACTTCGGCCGATACCGGCGAACGAGTTTTTCGACATCGACCGATTCAGGCAGCTTAAAAAAAACTTTGAAACGGGCGAAGCTGTCGTCGCGGACAAGCTGCGTCGCATCGAGCTTGTCGTAAGGAAGGTAAATGCGCGGAGCGATGGTGGAGAAAACCGCGTTCTCACCGGGAACTTTTTCGAGAGAGCCGGCGATTTCCAAGGTGAGTTCGCCGACTTTCACCGGGTCTCCCGGCTGGCTGTTGTATTGAAAGAGCAGCGTTTGTTCGACGAGCGCGCCTCCTTTATGGAAATTCGTAGAAGCCGCCGCGGGCGACGTTTGGAAATCGCCGTAGAATGGGAAGCCGCGTTCCAGCGCGCGAATCTGCACCAGGCGAGTGCCTTCGCTTTTTGGGAAATATGCCATCGACGAGAAAATCACTTCGCGCGCTTGTTCGCCGCCAATCTCTGCGAAAATCTGTTCCATTTCCGGCGTGAACGGATCGCGCGCCGCTAACACAAGATCGGCGCCGAGGAGAGATTTCGCCTGCTGATCGATGGTCCATCGCAGATTTTGCCCGAACGAACTGATGGCCACGAGGGCGGCGATGCCAATGACGATCGACGAGGAAAACAACAGCAGCTTGCGCCTGCTCGCGCGGCTGTCGCGCCACGCCATGCGCCAGGTCCACGACGAGAACAGCGCGAGCAGAAATTTCATGGGATGATTGGTTCCACGGTTTGGTCATCCACCAAACGCCCGCCTTTGAGCTGAATTATACGGCCCGCCTTCCGCGCGAGATCGAGGTTGTGCGTTACGAGCACCAAAGCAGTTCCGGACGAAGCGTTCAGATCGAATAAGAGGTCAACAATCCGGTCGCTCGTTTCATTGTCCAGATTTCCTGTCGGCTCGTCGGCGAACAGAATCTTCGGGCGATTCAGGAAGGCGCGGGCGAGTGCCACACGTTGCTGTTCGCCGCCGGAAAGTTGCATTGGATAGTGATGCAGGCGCTCCGCGAGACCGACTTTCTTCAACAGGCTCGAAGCAATGTCACGCGTCTGTCGTTCACCGCGCAGTTCCAGGGGAACCATAACGTTTTCAATTGCGGTAAGCGTGGGAAGCAGTTGAAAGTTTTGAAAAACAAATCCCACCTTTTCGCTGCGCAAGCGCGCGCGATCGTCTTCGTTCAGCGTTGCCAGGTCTTTTCCATCAAGCAGCACGGAACCCGAACTTGGGACATCCAAACCCGCGCAGAGACCTAACAACGTGGTCTTACCGCTCCCCGATGGCCCCACGATCGCGCACGAACCGCCGGCTGCCAGTGTGAACGATACCTCCTTTAAAACAGTCAGGCTGCTGTCCCCGCTCCGATACGACTTCGTAAGAGCCCTTGCTTCAAGGATTGGCGTCACCCGAGTTTCATTCCATTTCAGGGGGAGCGAGTCAAATGATTCTGGCTCGCGAGTGCGGGCCGCGAAAGTCCGAAACGGATGCTGCGATTAAAATCGAACCGGCTTCGCTTAGCGTTTTCCCTGCGCAATGTTGCGCTGGACGTCGCGATAGGTGTTCAGGAAGAGCGTATTGTCGTTCACGACTTGCTGGATGATTAACATGAGCTTGTCGTAATCGTTGCGGTTCACCGTGGCATGGACGCTTTGTTGAAACGCGCTCATTGCGTCTAGAGATTGGAAGGTGTCGCTCAGGAGAAGAATAGTTGCGTGCCGGCGCAGCGCCATCGGCATGAGCTGCAAGGTCTGAAGCGATGAATTTTGGTCCACTGCCGAACCGCAGAAGGTGTCTTCGAGGAGAACGATCTCGTATTGGACGCGCGCGAAGCGGTCCAGGAATTCGTCGTGCGAGGAGGAGGTGTGGACTTTGTAGCCCATCTGGTCGAGCACACCGTTCGCGTAATCGAGCACGTCCGGGCTGCTGATGCCGAGCAGCACTGGACGATCTGTGGGGGATAAAATTTCGAGGTCGAGACTCATGGCGCAGGCTTGTTATTTGAGTTTCAGGACAGCGGGAATGGGTGGAAGATCGCGCTTCGCTTCTTCCTTTTTCATCGCGAGGGCGTTCACGTCGGTGGTGCTTTCGCCACGGCGTTTCTTGATGTTGTCGATACCGCGGGTGACTGGCCCCTTCTTGCTGCAGTAGAGCAGCGCGGTTTCCTCGGTGATCAGGCCCTGGTCGTAAGCATCGAGGCAGGCCTGGTCGAACGTGCGCCAGCCGAAGGTGTAACTCGCTTCGATAATTTCGTAGAAACTCTTTCCTTCGCCTTCACCCATGACGATGGAGTCGCGCACCCGCAGATTGCTGCCCATGATTTCCAGGAGCGCCTGACGTCCGCCGCCAATCTTTGGTGCGAGACGCTGGGAAACAATCCAGCGAACAGTATCGGAGAGGCGTAAGCGAATCTGCTCCTGCTCCTCGTTCTCGAACATACCGAGAATACGGTTGATCGTTTGACCGGCGTCGATCGTGTGGAGCGTGCTGACAACCAGGTGTCCAGTTTCCGCAGCGCTCAAGCCGATCTCGACCGTTTCGCGGTCGCGCATTTCGCCGACCAGAATCACTTTCGGCGCCTGACGCAACGCGGCGCGCAGGCCCGAGGCGAACGAATCGAAGTCCGTGCCCATCTCGCGTTGGTTGAACGTCGCCTTCTTCTGTGAATGGACGAATTCGACCGGGTCTTCCAGCGTGATGATGTGGATCGACTTGCTTTCGTTAATCTCGTTCAGCAAACCAGCGAGGGTCGTCGATTTACCGGAACCGGTTGCACCGGTGACCAGGATGAGGCCGGTTTTCTCTTTCGCCACATGTTCGAAAATGGGCGGCATTTTGAGATCTTTCAGCGTGGGAATTTTGGTGTTCAACTTACGAAGAACGACCGAGTAATTCCCGCGCTGTGAAAAAATATTTACACGAAAACGAGCTTTGTTAGGGACGCTGTGCGAGCAGTCACAGGAGCCGGTTCGGAGCAAGTCTTCGGTAAGGCGGCGGCTGCCGTTGACAAGATTCAGCGCCAGCATTTCGGATTGAAACGGCGTGAGCTTCTCGATGTTCGGCTGAAGCTGCACCGGCACGAGCTGCCCGGAAGTTTCCACCTGGAAGGGTTTGTCTACCGTGATGTTGAGGTCGGACACGTCGTTGTTTGAGTCCAACATCGTGCTGAGGATGAAATCCAGTTCTTTGCGTCTCATTGAAAGCTCTCCTGTTCGCGCGCCCACTCACACAAAGAAACAAAGGCAAAAAGCCCGTAGGAGGAACCGACACACCACCCGGTGTGTCTCAGCTTTGTGTCTTTGTCTCTTTGCGTGAGCATCGATCTTCCCATTCTCCCGCGGGTAAATCTCAATCTTCGTCGTCCGGCGGATGCGTGAGGAACGGGCGAAATTTCTTTTTATCGAGGCATTTATCGTACGCTTCTTCGGCGGAAATGCGTTTCATGCGCAAATGTTCCATGATCGCGTCGTCGAGCGGCTGGTTGCCCAGCTTTTTGCCGACCTGAATCATACCAGGGATCTGGTGAGTCTTGCCTTCGCGGACAAGGTTCGCCACCGCCGTGGTGAACACGAGAATTTCGAGTGCGGCCACACGGCCTTTCTTGTCGATGCGCTTAAACAAGTTTTGCGCGATCACACCGCGAAGCGATTCGGAAAGCGTCGCACGAATCTTGTTCTGCTGCTCTGCGGGGAAAACGTCGATCATACGATCGACTGTCTTGGCGGCGCTCTGCGTGTGTAGGGTGCCGAAAACCAAGTGACCCGTGCTCGCGGCGGTAAGCGCAAGCTCAATGGTTTCCAAGTCGCGCAACTCACCCACCAGGATGATGTCCGGGTCTTCGCGCAACGCCCCTTTCAGTGCGCTCGCAAAAGATTTGGTGTGAATGCCTACTTCGCGGTGATTTACCAGGGAAGCTTTGCTCTCGTGCACGAACTCGATCGGGTCTTCCACCGTCAGAATGTGGTCCTTACGATTCTTGTTCGCGTAATCAACCATCGCCGCGAGGGTGGTGGATTTACCGGAACCAGTTGGACCGGTGACGACCACGAGCCCTTTGTGGAGCATCGCAAATTTCTTCAGCACCGAGGGGAGTGGAGCGTCGAATCGCTCGAAATCCTCGAAGGATAAAACCTTCGAAGGAATCTGACGGAACACCGCTGAGCAGCCGTTCTTCTGATTGAAGAAGTTCGCACGAAAACGGGAGACGTTGGGAATCTCGTAGCCGAAGTCTACGTCGCCAGTTTCTTCGTACTGCTTCACCTTATATTCCGGCGTGATCTCGTAGAGCATCGCTTTGAGCGCGTCGCTCTCGAGCGGCGGGAAATCAACACGGTGCAATTCACCGTTGATCCGCAGGATGGGGGGGCTGCCACTGGACAGGTGCAGGTCCGACGCTTTCTGCTCGAACATTAAATTGAAGAAGGCATCAATTTTGGCCATACAAAAATCGCTAGGTTAGCTATCGGCGACATCCGCTCCGGACTAAACCGCCAAAGATGTAGTAAGCAGGGGATGTGCTTTCTTATGGGTGCGAAAAAGCAGAAAATGGCCCGCGATAGCGAGCGAACCAAACCTGAGTGGCAGCGTGGAGGGGCGAAGGTTATCTTGTGACAGCGACCGGCTCGGATGCAATCGGCTGCACCGGAACCGAGTGGCACGGCCCGAGCAAGAACGCCGCAAAAGCTGCGCGTTCAACCCAAACGAGGAATAATGTCACCGCCACGATTGCCATGAGCATTGGTGAAAACAAACCCTCGCCTGCCGTTACGAACCCATGGAAGGCCAGAATATTAATGATGATGGGCCCCAGCACGAGCAATCCAGCACGTCGCGTTTTCGGGATAGCCACCAGTACTCCGCCAATCACTTCGAGTACTTTGACGAACGTCAGGTAACCCGTCGTTCCGAATGCCAGGAAAAAGGCGCCTGGAGGAGTATCGGCAGGGGGTGGCGGCGGCATCGGTGCCAATTTGAAAAGCACAACCACCCCAGACATGATGAAAAGTAGGCCGAGCAGCGCTCCGGCAATATTAGCAGCGATTTTCATGATGATGTTAACTCCTATACAATGACCCGTTTCGATACGAATCTTTTCTACTTCAACGATCCAAAGTTCTATTTCAGGACACCCACGACTCCGTGAGCCCTCTTTTTAGTTCCAAAGCGGCGGTCTGTCGGTAAATTCGAACCTTTAATGGCACGGCAGGTTCTGTTTGTATTACTAACCGCAATGTTCGGCCTCATGCCGGCGCGGGCAGCATCGTACACTACAAACGTTCATTCGCTGAACCGGTTCTTTGATGCATTTGAAAAGCGGGAAGGCCCAGTCCGCGTTCTCTCGTTGGGCGATTCAATGGCTGATTCGTGGCGGTCCATAACGTTGCAACTGGTCACGCGCATGTTGGAGCGTCGGCCCTTCGCCGGAACGTCACTGAACAATTCCTACAACCGGTCAATCCGCCTCCTTTCGAATGGGGGCACGATGGAGCCACCTTCCTGGCTCTGGTTCTCCTATCACTATCGTTTGCCACAAGGCGCTGGCGTGCGCTGGTATAACGAACAAAACGCGAATGGGATTCTGGCGAACCGGCTCGGTTTGTTTTGGATCGCCCAACCTGACGGCGGCCAGTTTGAGTTGCTCGTTTCAGAAAAGGGACAAGCCGCCACACACCTCGCCATGTTGGATGGATTCTCCCCCGCTTTCGAGGGGCGTTTCTTCAGCACCAACGTTCCGCTCAGCGAATATCAGTTGGAGGTGCGTTCGGTGTCCGGCACGAATTACGTCCTGGACCCCGAACTCGTGAATCTGCGAACCAACGGCCTGCATGTCGCCTGGATCGATTACTCAGGGATCCCGCTTCCATACATCACCATGGTGCCGCGCGCCGTCCGCGAGCCAATCTTGAGATCGTTAGCGCCCGACTTGCTGATTTGGCATTTCAAAGAGGATACAACCAACGGGCTAGGCCCACACCTCCTTGAACACGAAGAATGGTTCCGCGCGGCCGCACCCAATATGGACGTGCTCTATATAGGAACGCCTTTCGCGGAGGATAATACCGGCGGCACTCGAACATTCCCGGAAAACGAGTTGATTCGCTCCTTTGCGATTTCGCAAAATCGAGCGTTCGTCGATTGTATGACACCAGGCGTCAGCTACGAATGGCTGCATGACCGCGGTTACATGGACGATCCCGTCCATACCAGTTTCGAGGGCGGAGTTTTTTTGGGTAATGTCGCGTGGAACGATCTTGGGTTTTACACGCTCGGAACGAATCGGCGTGTGGATTTGCGCCAGCGCGGAACGATGCTGAGCCTTGAAGCGAGCTTATCAGCCGGGCTAGCCTATCGCTTCGAATCTTCGACAGACAGCGTGAACTGGAGCGAATTTGCGAGTCGAACGAATCTTTCCGGGTTGCAGCAATTCCATGTCCCGGTCGACACTGTTACGAAGTTCCACCGTATGCAGATTCGGCCCTTGGAGTAAGAAAATTCGCTTTTTCTCTGCACCCTTGCGCGTTTAAGCTACGTCTCATTCAAGGAGAGTTTGGAATTCGATAATCGTATGAACCACAGAGCTTCTATTTTTTCAGCCGCGACCGCTGCTTTCACATTCGTTTCAGTTTTCGCAGCGGATTGGCCGCAGTGGCGGGGACCAAACTTCAATGGATCCACCGACGAGAAGGGGTTGCCGAGTGAGTTCAGCAAGGAATCCGCCGCGTGGACTGTTGATATGCCAGGGCCGAGCGCGTCCACGCCGGTGGTGTTCGGGGACAAACTGTTCACCTCGACCGCGGATGCGCAGAACAAATCGCTGCATGCGATGTGCATTGACCGGAAGACCGGCAAGGTCCTGTGGAACCACAAAACCGGTGACGGCATTAGTCGCGATGAGCGGAGCAATTATTCCTCGCCCTCTCCAGCAGCGGACAAAGACCGCGTGATCTTCTTCTACGGCAACGGAACTCTCGTGGCGTTCGATCACTCGGGGAAAGAGCTTTGGAACCGGAGTATCACCAAGGATTATGGCGATTTCGCCTTCCAATGGACGTTCTCCAGCAGCCCCTTGTTGGCCAACGGAAAGCTTTACCTTCAAATTCTGCAGCGGAACACGCCAGTGCACGGGAAAGGAAAGCAGGGAGCTGAGTCGTTCTTGCTCGCGCTGGATCCCGCGAGCGGGAAGGAGTTGTTCCGCCATGTGCGACCGAGCGAGGCGGCCGCGGAATCCCTCGAAGCGTTTAGCACGCCCTTGCCGTTCAAACATCAGAATCGCGAAGAAATTGTTATTGTGGGTGGTGATTGTATCACCGGGCACGATCCGGCCACTGGCAAAGAGTTCTGGCGCTGGGGTACTTGGAATCCGAACCGCATCGGTCATTGGCGTCTGGTGCCGTCACCTGTAGCGGGCGGCGGCGTGGTTCTCGCCTGCGCACCCAAGAGTTCGCCAGTTTATGCGGTGAAGGCAGGCGGCAATGGCAATCTCGATGACTCGGGGATCGCTTGGAAATCCGAATCGCGCGATGTGACCGCCGACGTCGCTACGCCGTTGTTCATGGACAACGACTTTTTTATCCTTGCGGAAGACAAACGCAAATTATCGCGCGTCGAACCTTCAAACGGCAATGTGAAGTGGACGGTCGATCTTCCTGGGCGAAAGAAATATGAATCTTCGCCGACCGGCGCGGACGGAAAGATTTACCTGATGAACTTCGCCGGTGACGTTGTCGTTGTTGATTCGAAAGAAGGGAAAATTTTGAACACCGTTGCCATGGGTGAAGAAGGCGATGACATGACGCGCTCAACGATCGTGGCCGCCCATGGTCAGTTGTTTATCCGCACGGCTAAAAAGCTTTTCTGTATCGGCAAGAATAGTGGCGTTGCTCTGGCGCAGTAACGCACCTACCTTGTTTGGTGCGGCCGCCGGTCACATACCAGGACATTGAAGCTGCGGCTGCGCGGATAAGAGGCGCCGTCGTTTATACCCCGTGTCCGCTGAGCATCCCGCTCTCCGAGGCGACCGGACTGCAGATCTATTGCAAAATGGAAAACCTGCAGCGCACTGGCAGCTTCAAGGAACGCGGCGCACGAAATGCCCTACTCACGCTTCCGGAAGAGCAGAGAACTCGCGGGGTGATCGCCGCTTCCGCTGGAAATCACGCCCTTGGTCTCTCCTACCACGGGCAACTCCTGAAAGTCCCCGTTACTGTGGTGATGCCGCGATTCGCGCCGCTCACCAAAGTGACTAATTGCCGCCGCTTCCGCGCGAAGGTGGTGCTTCACGGTAATACGTTTCAGGAGGCGCGCGCCCGCGCAGACGAACTGGCCGCCGAAGATGGCTTAACTTACATCAACGGTTACGACGATCCGCCAATTATCGCCGGCCAGGGAACCATCGGCCTGGAGATTATTGAACAAGTTCCAGATCTGGATGCTGTCGTTGTGCCGGTCGGCGGCGGCGGGTTGATTGCCGGAATGGCCCTTGCGCTTCGGCATCTTAAACGAGACATAACCATCATCGGCGTGGAGCCGGAACGATGCGCAAGTTTCACGGCGGCGGTGAAAAGCGGACGCCCCGTTCAGACTAATGTCACACCAACGCTCGCGGACGGCTTGGCCGTCGCGAAGGTTGGCGCAAACGCTTTCGAAACTGCTCGTCCGTTAATTGATAAACTGCTGCTTGTGAATGAGCATCATCTCGCGCTCGCGATTCTCCGCCTCCTGGAATTGGAAAAGAGCGTTGTGGAGGGCGCCGGCGCAGCCGGTCTGGCCGCCTGCCTGGCTGGTTTGGTGCCGCACCTCAAAGGAAAGAAAGTTGTCATCCCGCTCTGCGGCGGAAATATCGATAGCTCCACGCTGGGCCGCATTTTGGAGCGTGGCCTGGCGCACGACGGCCGCTTGTGCCGTTTGACCGTCACCATTTCCGACCGCCCCGGCGGACTCGCGCGCTTTGCTTCCATCATTGCCGAGGAAGGCGGCAGCATTATGGAGATCGATCATGACCGCGCGTTTGCCAGCGACGATATCACCACCGTGATGGTGCATTGCGTCATCGAAACACGCGACGAGTCGCATATCACCGCTCTCAAAGAGCGCCTCACCAAAGAGGGCTTTCCGCACGAGTGACGTTGCGATAGCAGAAATTACTTACGGGGGAAGTCTTTGCGATAGCGGGCGAGCAATTGTGGAATGTCGTTGTCCATGATGTATACCTTCCCGTGAAGCGTCTTAGTTTCGTTCAGTTTCAAACCACCGATGCGCGGGTCGTTGTGCAGACAAACAATCACGCCCTGAAATAGTTCCTGCGTGGAATCCCAAGCCGTCGCCAGAAGTCTTTTACCATCCTTTGAATAACAACCAATGACCGCATTGGATGGCTTAATTTCGCTGATCGGACGCGGGTTCACATCGGCCATCGGAACTCCCTCCGGAACATAGACCTGTCCACCGCGATAAATCGCTTCTTCCTTGCGCGGGAGTTTGGAAAGAAGCTTCACGCCCTCCTGCGTGAAGATGAAAGATTTCTCGATGTAATTCGTCTGTTTCGCGCCCGTAAAACGATCCACGCGCATGCAAGGTTGAAACCACTGCACATCAGCAAAACCCTTTCCTTCATTGCGGATCGTGACATTGAAATCCACTTCGTCCACGCCAGCACTGATCTCGTGCTCGAGTAAAACGTTCGGCTCAACTTTGGTCCGTAGCCGAATCTTTTGCGGAGTTGCCGAGAGGAGTTCGGTCCGGTGCGGGATCGTCGTTTCCTCCCATTTGCGGTGCGTGGACCCGCTGCGGCAAAACGCTTCCAGATACCAAATCTCAACGTAGTCGCCCGGCACCTGTGGTCCGGAGATGCGCAGCATGTTGTTGGTCCAGCCGATCGTCAGCGGTTCGGCGGCGCTGACGGCCAATACGCCCAGCAAGAGGAATGTTGTTTTCAGCATACGATTGCGGCCGAAGACAACTGCTTCGGCATTGCTATTGAACCAGAACGTCGCCCTTGCCGCGAGTCACTTCACCAATCACCCACGACTTCAATTTGCTCGTAGTGATCGTCTTGATGACTGCATCTGCGTTCGCTGCCGGCACAAAAAGCACCATGCCGATCCCCATGTTGAAAACCTGATACATCTCATCCTCCGGAACCGCCCCCTTTTCCCCGATCAGGCTGAATATCGGCAGCATCGGCCACGTTCCCTTTCGAATCACCACGTTGCAGTTCGTCGGCAACACGCGCGGAATATTATCCACGAACCCGCCACCCGTGATGTGCGCGAGTCCTTTTACGACCAGCGGCTTCCCCGCCTTATTGAACTTCTTCAGCAACGCCTGCACAAGCGGACCGTAGCTGATATGCACCTTGAGCAGTTCCGCACCGAGGCTGTTCTTCAGCCCTGGCACGCGGCTGCGCGGATCTAAATCCAATTCTTCGAAGAGTATTTTCCGCGCCAGAGAATAACCGTTCGTATGAAGGCCGCTCGACTCGATCCCAATCACCACATCGCCAGGCCGAATCGATTTCCCATCCAGCATGCGCGATTTCTCGACCACTCCGACGACCGTTCCACTGACATCGTATTCGCCCGCCCGGTAAAAGCCCGGCATTTGCGCGGTCTCGCCGCCAATCAGCGCACAATTATTCTCAGCGCACGCCTTCGCGAACCCGGAAATCAAATCGCGGAAAACATTCGGCTCCAACTTTCCCGTTCCAATGTAATCCAAAAAGAACAGCGGCTCCGCCCCAAGCACCGCGATGTCATTCACGCAATGATTCACCAAGTCCTGCCCCACCGTGTCGTGCTTGTTCATCGCGAAAGCGAGTTTCAGCTTCGTGCCTACACCGTCCACACTGGAAACAAGCACCGGTTCCTTATACTTCCTCGTATCCAGCGCGAACAGGCCGCCGAATCCACCGACCTTGCCCAGCACTTCCTTGCGATGCGTGGATGCCAGCAGTTGTGGAAGGGTCGCTTTAACCTTATTCCCAAGGTCGATATCTACACCCGCTTTTGCGTAAGCTTTCTTTCTGGCCATTTTCGTCCGGGGATACTCGCGAAATCACGCGAACTGTCAAAGGAAAGGCGCTTAACGAAAGAGGCCGCAAGTCAGGGTTGCCGCTTTAGCCGCCCAACACCATCTTCGCCATTGAACTATACTGCGCTGGAATTTTGTGTTTCTTCCCGATCAAGAAATTCCGCATCACCGCGTTCACCCACTCGCGCGAAGCGTGCGCGCGCTTCACAATGATGTAGTCCACACCACCTTCACTCAGAAAATCGTAGCCTTCTATGTTTACAGTAAGCCGTTCGCGCTCTCCTTTGAGCAACACGTGCAGTTCCCCGGCGCGGCGTTGTGAATCAATTTTGAAGTCCAGCACCTCACCGTAATCCGCCATTTCGCGCGCCAGCCAGCTTTGGATCGCCGTCGATGCGCCCGAGTCTTTGACCGAATTGATCGCTCCCTTAACTAAATTTGCCCAGCTCATGTCTCCTACAGTAGGATAGCACATCTGCGGAAAATCTCGCAAAGCACTTACTTACAACTTGAAACTGCCGATTTAATCAGGCCAAATGCCGAGCCTGAGATTGCTCTATGACCCTGGGTGACATTCTCCAGAAAGATCAGATCATCACTGAATTGAACGCTTCCACTCGCTGGGAAGCGATCGATGAACTGATCAACTGCCTGGTGCAAGTTGGGAAGATCAAGCCGGAGAATCGCGATCAAATCGCCGCCGTCGTAAAGAAGCGCGAGACGTCCATGAGTACCGGGATCGGCTTCGGCATTGGCATTCCGCACGCTTCCACAGATTTGATTTATGACGTGGTGGGCGCGTTCGGCCGGTCGAGCAAAGGGGTAAATTTCGACGCGCTCGATAATCAGCCAGTGCACCTGGTGATGCTCTTCCTCGTTCCGCAAGGCCAGTTCCAGAAGCATCTCCACACCCTCGCGAACATCGCCAAACGCCTTCACAATAAAGATTTCCGCTCCGCCCTTGAACACGCCCCGGATGCGGACGCGATGATTAAAATCATCAAAGACCCGGGAACAAACCCGTAAGACTTGGGGGCTTCACAATTGCGGCAAGGGCCGGCCGCGCTAAGTTTTTCGCCTGTGCTTTACAAGAAACTCGAGGAGCAACTCCGCCAAGCCGTTGCGCAAGTCGTGCCAGACGCAGACTTGAACACGGTTCAGGTGCGCCCGTGTCCCGACCCGAAATTCGGCGATTACCAAAGCAATTCGTTGATGGCGCTGGCGAAGGAGCGCAAGAAAAACCCGCGCCAGATTGCGACGGAAGTGGTCGCGAAGCTTGACGTTTCCGCGCTCGCCGAACCGGTGGAAATTGCTGGGCCTGGGTTCCTGAATTTCCGCGCAAAAAAGGAAGCGCTCGGCGCGGTTCTAAAAGAAGCGCGAGAAGGCCAACACCTTTTCTACGCGACCGCCCGCCAACCTCGCACCATCATCGTTGATTTCAGTTCTCCGAACGTCGCCAAGGCGATGCACGTCGGGCATATCCGCTCCACCATTCTGGGCGACGCCATTACTCGCATTCTGCGTTTGCTCGGCCACCGCGTAATTACCGACAACCACATCGGCGATTGGGGCACTCAGTTCGGAAAGCTCCTTGTCGGTTGGAAACGCGAATTGAACGAGCAAGCTCTCGCCGCCGATCCACTCGCGGAAATGGAGCGGCTTTACAAAAAGGTAAACGCCGAATTCGAGCAAAACGAAGAAATCGCAACTCAAGCCCGCCAGGAACTCGTCAAACTTCAGAACGGCGATCCCGAGGACAACGCGATTTGGAAGCGGATGATCGAACTTTCCCTCCATGAGTTCGACAAAATTTACGCGCGCCTCGGGGTGAAGTTCGATCACGCCCTCGGCGAAAGTTATTACAACTCCGCTCTCAAAGGTGTCGTGCAACGGCTCCGCGATATTGGTCTCGCCAGCGAAAGCGAAGGCGCCACCGTCGTTTTCTTCCAGGACATTCCGGAACTGAAAGAACAACCTGCCATCATCCAAAAAAGCGATGGCGGTGCCAATTATACCACCACTGATCTTGCCACGATCAATTACCGGATTGAAACCTGGAAGCCGGACGAGATCGTTTACGTCACTGACTCCCGCCAACAACTTCATTTCAAACAACTCTTCGCCATCTTCCGCCGCTGGATGCCGGACGTGAAAGTCCGCCTCAGCCACGTGTGGTTCGGCATGATTCTCGGCCCAGACAACAAACCCTTCAAAACGCGCACGGGCGAAAACATTAAGCTCACTGACCTTCTGAACGAAGCCGAAGAACGCGCTCTCGCGGTCGTCACCGAAAAGAATCCCGAACTCGCCGAAGCAGAACGCAAAGAGATCGCGCGCATCGTTGGCCTCGGCGCGATAAAGTACTCCGACCTCGCGCCGAATCGCCAAAGCGATTACGTGTTTAGTTGGGAGAAGATGCTCGCCCTCAACGGCAACACCGCCCCCTACCTGCAATACGCCTACACCCGCGTCCGCAGCATCTTCCGAAAAGCCGCCGAATCCGTCAGCACTCCACTCGAACCGATCTTCGGGCTGAAAGAGCCTGACGAACTCACCCTCGCCAAGCACCTGGTGACTTTCGGTCTCGTCCTCGAAGCAGTCGCGGACGACTACCGCCCGAATTATCTCTGCACCTACCTTTACGAACTCGCCGGCCACTTCGCCCGCTTTTACGAGAACTGCCCGGTCCTCAAAGCCGAACCCCAGGAAAAAGCCGATCGTCTCGCCCTCTGCGAACTCACCGGACGCGTCCTCAAGCAAGGCTTAAACGTGCTCGGTATTGAAACGACCGAAAGAATGTAGCGGACTAAACTTCAACCGAACCTCTCGGTATCGAAATTTCCACCCGCGGTTCGCAAAAGCCCCGCCATTTCCCAGTTGTGTTCGGCACAGCTTGAGCGTGTATAAGGTTTTGAGAGAGCTGAGGGGAGAAAGTGGCAGCGTTGGAGCGACATGGTGTTGGGAAACTGGAGAGCGTGCGGTGAAAGTACGTGACTCTGCGCGGACGGTTGCGGCAAGCGACGCTCCGCCCGGGGAATCAGTTGCTGTTTTTCAGAACGGCGGCCAGTTCATCGGCGTCCGCAAAACCGGCCCAGTAAAACTGGAGCGCTTCCATTTGCCTTTTGGAGGGGCGACGTCCGGTCCACAGGAGCAAGAGCAACGCGGCGATGAGCAGGGTGTAGATTTGCAACGTGGCTCCACGAGGCGATTCGGCCAGCCAATGCCCGCATGGGAGCATCGTTTTGAGCCATTTGAAGAACAGTTCCACTTGCCAGCGGTAGCGATAGATCAGCCCAATCATCTCGGCGGGCAAGTCCTGCCGGGTGGTGGCCAGGAGAAAGGTCTTCCCGTCGGCTTGCACCGTGACCACGCGCAAGGCCGGCCCACCGCCGAAGCCGCCGAGTTCCTCGAGACGATCAGAAACTACCCCCGCCTTGCGATCCGCCTCGCTCAAGGGCCGGTCTGGCCCGACCGGAGTGCGAATGACGTTCTGGCAAATGCGCACCACAAAGTGCGCCCCGCGCTTTTGCAGTTGTTTGAGGTGCAGCAGATCCTGGCCATAAAGTCGATCCACCACGTAAAACTGGTCGTCTTTAATCTTTTTCTTCCACTCTTTGGCTTCCGAAGCATTGCCGGGAGTAATGCTCCAATCGGTGGGCACTTGATCGTAAACCGAAAAGTGCATATGCAGCCGCACCGCCGAGCCGAAACCAGCCGCTGGAGCCCAGGCCATGCGATTGACCGCACGCAGCACCGTCCCGTCCACGATGGTCAAGCTCTTGATCGCCTCGCGCACGCGCGGGTCGCCGAAGCCAGCCAGGGTTTGAGCCTGCGCAGCCAATTGCCGCACGACCTGGGCAAGGATCTCCGGCTCGAAAAGATGTTGCGCCTCGGAAAAGGAACTCGGCGCCACCGGAGTGCGGCAGACCGAGCGCATCTTGTTAAACTTTGTGGCCGCGCAAAGACCGCGCATGCTGGTGATGATCGGGTTGAGCACGCTGAAAAGGAACAGGCTGAAATACTCCTCGGCCACCAACTGTCGGCGCGGATCCAACTCCGTCGACGTCTTGGGCTGGGCCTGCACCAGCGGCAGGACCACTTTGCGGAACTGTTCGATCAGATTCCAGTTTCGCAGGTCCGCTTCGCTGAATTTCAAAGCCGCTTCCGGCACGGCGTCAGTGAACCGTACCACTCCATGACGTACAAGTTACAATCAGGTCACCGCCATGCCACACTCCTGTTACGGCCCAACCGCATCAACCCTGCCGAACACAACTGCTGATTCGGAGAAAATCGAAAATTTTAACGGACTGGCGTACATCTAGTTTGCAAACTCTTCTCTCGCAAAGAGAAAGAACATGCAAACCCTGTGAATAACTTTTTTCAGCGGTGAAAGATTTGTCACTTTTGCCACGTCCTGTTCCACAGCTCCTTCTTCCTCGACTCATCCCGCTTGTCCTCCAGGAGCCCCCAACAACAACCTGAATACCGCCGCCACCGCCCCCACCGCGACTTCCTCTCCTCTGCAACCTCCCAGTCGACCGCCCCACCCTCACTGCCTCCATCCAACACACCTGGCAAGCAACAACCCAATCCGCTTCCGAAACCACCAACGAAATAACCCAACGCGCCGCGAAACAGTCACTGAAAAATATTCTCAAGAAATGGAACCGGCGGTTTTAGCCGAATAACACGGGCTTCCGAATCACCGGTTATCGCGAAGGTTTGCCAGCCACAACATCCCACTGTAGGACCGACTCGAAGATCTCCCTCCACCGTGCCCCCTGCTTCTCTACCGAATACTCCTCCACAAACTTTCTCCCGTTGGTCCCAAGCCTCCGCCCGAGCTCCCGATCATAATAAAGCCGCCGCACCGCGCCAATCGCCTCACCCACATCCGCCACCATCCGCCAATACCCGCTCTTCCTCTCCGGCTGCAAAATCCCATCCACCGGCAGAGCCGCCTCCGCCTGGTTCAAATACTCCGCGTGACCGGAATAATTTGTATACACCACCGGAATCCCCGTGCACATCGCTTCCCACGCCGGCAACCCAAAACCCTCGCTTCCGCTCAAATACAGCAAACCATCCCACAACTGATACAACGTCGGCATATCCTCCGGAGCCAGCGCTGCCTTCATGCTGTAACCCTCCGTATAAAAAACATCCTCATTCCGCTTCACCCCAAACTCCCACTCCAGGTAATGCGCCGGCCACGCGCTCGCCGGATCATCCAGCGGCATATGCATCCATAAAAACACATCCCGCAACGGCTCCGCCACACTCACCTCTGCCGAACTACAATGCGCACATACGTCGAACCTATAGCCGGGACGCGACTCCGACACCTGCTTCGTCTCATCCGCATGACTTCGCGTCAGCGGGTCCCAATCAAACAAACTCACCTTCCCGCACCGCCCGCACAGCAGATACTTACCCGTCCGCAAATAATGTATGACTTTATAAAGCACCCACACTTGCTTTCGCCAGCGATTCAACCCCACCCAACCCAGCACGAACGCATCCCGCGGCATCCACTCCGGAAGCAAACTCTCCCGCATCTCACGCTTCTCCTCTTCGCTCACCGGAACAAACCGCTCCGTGTCCGCCGGGCTATACATCACCCGCACCTTTGCTGAGGCGATGTCCACCACTTCGAGCACCTGCTCTCGTGAACATTCGCTCATTGTTACCACCACATCTGCCTTGCCTAATAGTGATCCGACTGCCGGCGGCAGTCGGAAGTCATCCAATTTCAGATAGAGAATCAGGCGGTGAGAGTGTCCGGCAGCCGGAACGCACGCACGCGCGACGTGGCCCGGCCGGCCGAAAGCAAATACCACGTCGGGCTCGAACTTCGAAAGGATCTGGCGAAAAGTGAGTTCCCCGTTTCTATCGTTAAGCTCGGGACCGATTGGCCAGATCTGCCACTTTGGCTCCGCCACAGCAAGCGAATGATTTAGTGCGACTTGCTGCAACTCCCCGGCAATTCCGGACGACTTTAATGCGTTACCGATTAGCCGAACGATTTCTGCGGCAGCGGAGGGCAGCACGGGGCTCTCACCCAAGAAGAGAATCTTCTTTCGCTCGGAAGTGTTGCCGGAATCTGCTGGGTCCGCTGCAGACGCCATTCACCCCTCCGTCAGTGCTTAACGACTTCGGAAGCTCGCACTAACTTCGTGCGCGGCCGCGTCGAAGACGGAGATTTCTTCAATGCTTCTATTACCCGTTCCCGTTCCCTCACCTGCTCCTGATAATACGCGGCTAACATATCTTGCACCTCGGAAGAGATCCCTGCGCGTTTCGTATTCTGGAGTAAAACATTGCTCGTAGCAGTGATGCTCTCCTTCTGCTCATGCATTTGTTGAGTCACTGCCTCGTCTCCTGTGCGCGGATCCGGTAAGCCGTCGAAAGGCCCGTGCCACGAAACTAACGTATAAGCCTCTGCGTCTCCGATTAGCTGGGTGAGGGTTTCCTCCGCCTGATAATCGAGTGCCAGTCCGGCATTTGAGGCAAACTCACGGATTTTTTCCATTTCGTCGCTGGAGGGCAGCCGCCTTTCGAAATCAAGATATTTCGAGTAGTCTTCTTCGCTCAGCACCGACCGGAGCCGCTTCTCGTACTCCTGCCGCGCGGATTGCACTTGCTTTATCTCCAACTCCGCCTGGAGTGATGCTTGCATTATCTTATCCCTGTGGGTCTCCAATTGTTCGGCAAATTCCGCTGGCAAACCGAGTTCCGCGAA
The DNA here is from genome assembly GCA_036383895.1 of Verrucomicrobiia bacterium. Taxonomy (GTDB): domain Bacteria; phylum Verrucomicrobiota; class Verrucomicrobiia; order Limisphaerales; family SXQI01; genus DASVNK01. The sequence continues at coordinate 76,757 of DASVNK010000035.1, forward strand.
TGTGTGCCGTAATATTGGAGAATTGTTCGAACTCGTTCGAAAGACCATCTCCTCTATTGCGGCTCGTGTCGCCTTTCTGTCGACGCTTCGTTCTAGATCCAGTATGTATTCGCCTCCTTTCTCCCGTTCGCTCAGAGCCATCGTAGCCGTAATATCTTCTTCAGTAATTACGCTGTTTCCCCCCGGCGCTCCTGATTTTTCGCTTTGCAATGTCTGGGGTTGAATGTACGGAAGAGCAGGGGCGACTCCGTGAGTTGCTGCTGGAATCGCCGCTGCTTCATAACGAGCTTCTACCGGGCCGCGCAGAGCGTTGCCAGCAATAAACCCGAGTGCCATAAGGCTCGTACACTTCAGCAGAACGGACACTCTCGGTTTCACGATTGGAACAACCTAAATGTTCGATTGCACGTACGCCCACCCTTCATTAGAAGGTGCAGACGTTTGAAAAACCCGGACGTAGCCGTAAGAGTAACTGCTTTCACTCCAAGTTCCGGTCTGGATTACCAATGTGCCGGTTTCCGCGACACTGCGATCATCTGAGACGCTATTTCTGTCAGTCCACTCCCAATATCTTGTACATGCGAGCGATGAACCCTGATATTTCGCTTCAGTATAACCTTCGCCACTTCCGAGCACCGATGCTGCCGAAGAGAAGCCATTGCCGGATCCGCCGTAATATGGGGTCCATGCTGCGAACGATGACATCGCTAACAGCCCCGGAAGAGCTAATGCGATAGGCTTTAATGTATTTTTCATATAACAGTTTTTATATTGTTTCCAAACAACTTTACGTTTCTAAACGTGATTCGGATCTTAACCGGGTCCCCTTTCCAATGCTAAGACAATTGAGTTGTCTATTTCGCGCATTTCTTGTCTAAAACATGCAAACAGCCATTCTTTCCCTTGCGCGGCCGTCGCAACATTCAATGCGTCGTGATTCTCTCAACTTCGTCGAGATGTGGCTGGTTATCTTTATTCCAACGCCGAGCGACGGCAGCATTGTTTACTTTGAAGACCTCCTCTGGGGGAAGTGTTTCCAGGTGCCCGTCTGCAAAAGCGATGTTAAACTTTGGACCTGCGTGACGCAGCGAGTATTTCGACAAGCGGGTCTGTTTTTCCGCCACCTCCAGGCCAAGGCCCCGCAACGAGCGGTCTTGCAGACCATAATTCAAATGGATGGGGCCGAACTTCTCTTCGAGCGGGAAACCAATGCCGGAATCTCCGAAGGCTATCATGTCTGCGGGAGCAACCACCTGAGATTCGCGCGTCAGTGCAAATGGCGCCCTAGTGGGAGAGTCGAAACCGCCACCGAGCCCTAAAGCATATCGATCGCCAAATAATTTCGTTGTGAACCGCCCAACTCCAATCCAATTGTAGGCGTACGCACCAGCGTCGAAATGCGCCCCTTCTGGCGTGCCCGACCCACCTCCATATATGCCATTCAATCGATTGTACCCTGGGCATACGTACGTACCACCCTTCTCTGCCGGGCTTACCTTCGCCATGTAATACTCGGTTCCATAATCAGGTGCATTACATTTCGGCCACCGTGCACCTACAAAAGGTTCAAGGGTCTCCCACCACCGCCGACTTCTTCCGGCAGCCCCGCCCTGTCCCTGCGAAGGGAAATTCCAGAACGGAGCATACATTTCGAAATCGTGTACGTACATTTGCGAACCGAGCGCAATTTGCCGTAGGTTATTCCGACAGGTCGTCAAATGAGCCTTGTCTTTGGCCTTGGAAAGGAACGGCAGTGACAAGCTTGCGAGAAGCGCGATAATCGCGATAACGACCAGCAACTCAATCAACGTAAACCCGCCCCGCTGGTAAAGGCGCGGACCGCGACCTCGGTGGTTGACCTTCATTAACTACTCCGAGACTAAATTAGCCGACAAGTGGAAAGAGAAAACGAAAACTTGTTGTCTAAAACATTCATTTTCCAGCTTCGGATTTGCAACGGAGGACCTCACCGAAACAGTTGTGCCAGCTTTCCGCTACTTTTCGGCTCGTGTATGGTTCAAAAAAGGCCGTTTTCGTTATCCGCCCTCTTTCCTGACTTCGGCGAAGGAGAGTGAGAACCGCTTCGAGCGTCTGCGCGACGTCTGCTATCATTCGAAAAATGCACGTTTCATTTTCCGGTTGGAGCACTCCGCCCACCGGGAAACACTCCTTCTTCCTAGCCAGGAACTCCGCATGACCGGAATAGTTAGTGTAGATCACTGGGAGTCCGCAGATCATCGCTTCCCACGCTGGCAGCCCGAAACCTTCGCCTCCGCTTAAATACAGCAAACCGTCCCACACGTTGTAAAGCTCAGGCATTTCCTCCACGCCTGCCCAGTTCCCGACGCGATGCTCCTGCGTGTAAACGATATCCCTTCCCACAACCAGCCCGAGCCCACCTTCCAAATCTCCTCTCTGCCAATCGTTTGAGGCCTCGTCGATCATATGCACCCACAGAACTACGTTCGGCAGACCCGCAGCTTCGGCAACCTCCGCGAACCCGCAGTGCTTACAACCTGGGAAGACTCTCCCGGCGCTGCGACTTTGTTCGGGAGGAATAAAGGCTTTACCTGCACGCGTCCTCGTCTCGCCACCCTTTGGCCGCCGAAGTGGCAGCGTAATTCTTTGACATCTTCTGCAAACATAATAGCCGCCCCTGCGGAGGTGAGCTATTACCTCATATATCAACCACACCTGCTTCCTCCACTGGTTCCGCCCGACCCAGCCAAGGACAAACGCGTCTGGTGAAATCCAGGGCGGAAACCATTTCCGGCGTAACTCGACCCTCGCCTCGGGAGGCACGGCTTGAAACCGTGCAACGTCCGCGGGTGGATACATAAATCGAACTCGCTCAGGATCAAGCCCGGGAAGCGCGGCCAGCAGCACCCGTCGCGAGAAGTCGGTCATTGTTACGCTTAAATCGGCATTCTTTAGAGGCTCTGCGCCGCCCGCGGGGAACGGCAGTCCATCGAAATTCACGTAGATTACTAAGCGGTAACTCCGCTCGCTCGTCGGGACACATAAGTGCATTATTCGCTGCGGGTCATTGAACGCGAACACTATGTCCGGCCGGACGTTTTGCGCGACCTCAGGAAAGCTCCTTGCTCCCGCCGTATCTGAAACGTCGAGCTGCGTGAGGTAACCACCATCGCCAACTACCCCTTTCGTCGTATAAATACGCCATCGCGGCTCAGCCACAGAAAATGTGTGAAACAGCGCGAGTTGGTGTAACTCATAGCAGTTCGGGTAAGTGTCTATCAGCGCACCAAACAACAGCCGAATCGTTTCACCCATGCCCGTTGGCAAAACCGGACTTTCGGCCACGATGAGAATCTTTATCCGCACGTTAACTAGTTCCTATCGGACCACCCTGCGCGTGCCCCTCCCGGGTCCCGGATTGCCGACCGCCTTCGACTGTTCGATCCATATTCGGACGGCTTGCATCCGTAGTACCTTCTAAATTTGTGGGCGAGGTGCCTTTGATCTGCGAATTGCAAGTCAAGGGCGATCTCTTTCAGGGATGCCTTTGATGTTAGAATAAGACTAGCAGCTTCCTGCAGACGGATCATATCTAGCCAGCGCTGCGGCGTAACTCCGAATTTCACCAACGTGAATCGCCGAAGCTGGCTGAATGAGACCTGGCAGATTATCGCGAGTTCACCCGCACGAAAATGAGCCTCTTTTGCTCTCTGAGTCCAATCTTTAACTCTATCCAGGCGACTCATAGAGGTGTTATTGAGTAACGGTGATTGCTGCCACTGGAACCCACCTGCTCCAGTCGCCTTGCAGGCGATGACGAACAAAGATAATACGGTTCGTAGCCGTTCGATCAGGGATAAAGACCTCAAATGAACCGTCATTTCGGGTGAACGTCTTTTCTGTGTCACCCTCAATTTTTTTCGCCGTTACTCCGCCAGACCCGTTTATTACCGCTCGCCCAGTCCGTTTGTAGCGTGACTTCGTGCCGTTCGGGTAAAGCTCTTCCCAAGTCTCAGCGTCGGTCCGGGTCCACACGCGCTTCCCGGGGTCGGGTTGCCCGCGATAGTCAAACCAAAAATGTTCCATCTCGTCGTCACCGAAAGCGCCGCCTTTCTTCGCCTGCGCGTTTGTCATCCCAACCCTCTCCTCCGGTTGACGCTCGCATCCCCAAAAAAGAAGTAGCCCTAAGCAGATTAAAATCCTCCTCGCCGATACCCAGATGAATTGCGTTATCTTCATACAGCGATTTTGCCGCACCCTCAGATCTGGAATAATGCCATCCTATAAAAACACTTTACCCCGTCCAGCAATTTCCCTTATCACTATCAGACACCTCGTCCTCCATCTCTTTCGTCCCTCAGCCGTCAAGTGCGCTAACTCGCAAAAAGATATCGTTAAAGTGAACACCAAAAACGCTCAAAACCAGATTAGCTCTTTTTCGTTCCAAAAATGACCTCGTCCCCGGCCCCAGGAACTGCCAAGATCACCTCGCCCGCGACCACCGCCACACCTTCACGGCCTCCCCTCCCACAAACACGGCAAGCCGCCAGCCAATCCACACCCGCAACCGCGCACGAAAGAAACGAACGTGCCGCAAAGTTAGTCGCCGAAAGATATTCACGAGACGAACGGAACCGCCGCTTTTGAAGCCGTATTCTAACGCTCTCTCCCTCAGTTGTCATATCCCCATATGACACTGTCATAGCTCCATACGACAACCAATTACCTACCCCAATGATAGGTCCTTCACTGATTCTCGTAATCAGGCGCTATTAGTCACCTTGAACCGCGAAAAAGCTGTCCTTTCTTAATCGCAAAAGAAACGCTCCTTCCCAGTTCCCTCGAACTCCGCAGCGGCGATTCTCTGAAACTAAACCCAGAATTGTTATGATCCCATTCGGTAAGCACGCCCGTTTACTGCAATCTGTCGGCTCCCGCCTCTGCGTTCGCGCACACATCAGACCCGTATTTATTCTACCGTTGCTTGCGCTAGTCAGTTTAGGCACATTCGGGCTCTTCTGGTATATCGGCCCGGAGGCAAAAGCCGCCGGAGCAACCCCACCAACCGAAATCGGCTCGCCAGCAGACGACCGACTCGAACTGCGCAGCACAATTCTCAATCCCGTGCTCGCCGGTGAAACACTGCCACCACAGCAAGCTGAAACCGACGAGATCGTCTCGATCTTCCGAAGTGCTGACGAAGCGATGCAGCGCGCATTGGAAAACAGGCCGAGTGCAGCACGCTTACGCAATGAAGTTCTAAACGCGACAATCGACGAACTAGAAGCTTATATCGAACGGAATTCTCTATCCGCGTGGGTTCCTTCACTCCGAGTCGAGTTAGGGGTGAAATACAGAGGTCGCGGCCAAATCACCCGCGCGCTCTCGCATTGGGAAGGCGCCTGGAATGCCACACGTCACATTGAGGACGGAGTTGGAAAACTTATTGCCGACCAATCCCTAATCTATCGTGCGCGACTCCTCGCCAGTCTCGGCAGGAAAGAGGAACTCGGTCCCCTTGTTCAGGAGCATCAATACCGTCCTTTGGCAGATGCGCGACTCGCTCAGATATGGGCACGAACGATTGAAGCTTACGTGGTAATGCACAAAGCACCAGGTCTTGCCTATCGATGCGGGACATTTGCGCTTCACAACGCCAGCAAAGCACATCAAGGCCGGCACTTCACTGCCCTTTGGGATACTCCCTCCTCGACGAACGGATTCTCAGTGGGGGAATTGAGCGCCCTTTCCGAGCGAGAGGGGCTGGGATTGGCCGCCGCTATCCGCAACCCTGGCGCGAGCCTCATAGTTCCCGCCGTGGTTCACTGGAAGCAGAACCACTACGCGGCGATTACGGAATCAAGCGACGGTCTCTTCCGTGTTCAAGATCCCACCATGACCATGGACGCGTGGATGGATTTCTCCGCCATCGATGAGGAAGCTAGCGGATTCTTCTTAGTGCCGAACACAGTCACACTTCCCGCCGGGTGGCGCTACGCAGCCCAGAGCGAAGCGGCCCGCGTCTACGGGAAAGGAGTTAACGAGATCCTGGATGATGGCTCGGAAGCAGAAGAATGCGAAGAAGACCCCGAATGTTGCGAACCGGGCGGCGGCCCGGAAGGAACCGGCTCCGGAGAGCTGTGCGGGATGGCTGAATGGAGCGTTCAGGAACCAAACATCAATCTTATGGTCAGCGATATTCCCATGGCTTACGAAAGGCGCTGGGACCTAACTTCGCTCTTAAACTAAAGTGGCGTCAACGGAGCGCCTATTTAGCTTCCTATGACTGGCAGTTCAGTCATTTTGCCGAGGGCTGGCATAGCGACCTAGTGTGCTATATCGACGGCATGACAGACTGGAATGCGGCTTACCTTGGCAACAACGCGAAAACTTTCGCCTTGAGATCAGGCACCGGAACTAACCTCATCCGCTTTTCAAGTAGTTCCGCCATTTCTGACCAGGATTATCTCTCCGGTATGTGGGCCTATCGAGCAGTTGATCCCGACGGTTGGGTGACGAACATCACCGTGTATTACATGAATGGGGCCACGGAATCCTACAGCATGATGGGGACCTCCGCGCTTTATCGCCTGGATTCCAGGAGCGATGCAACGGGAAACGTCATGTCCTTCGCGTATGACGATGCTAATAGTCTGCCAAGCCGCCTTCTCTCGGTGACTATCGCAGACGGTGCGCAATTCAATTTCCAATATACGGACAGTGTTGATCCCTGGAGAATCACCGGCGCTACCGGACCCGCCAACAGGTCAGTCTCCTTCGGCTACACAACACATCCAAACGGCCCCGTCCTGCTCACCTCTATTACCGATGTAGTCGGAATCGTCAGCTTCTTTACCTACGATTCTTCCCGCTACTGGATCCAAACCCTGGTTACTCCTTATGGGACGAACAGTTTTACCCACGTGGACAACAGCTTCGACGTTTTCGACCATCAAAACCCACAGCTACGAAACGCCGGGATCGACCGGTCCATCACCATCACCGAAGCCGATCGCACGAGTAAACAGGTTTACCTGTTCTATAACAACTCATACGACAGCACAGGTGGTTCCAGCGAGTTTACCGGAAAAATTCCAAGTGCGTTCTCCTCGCAACAAATTCCGCCCTATACCACTGCTGGGGATCCGCCCATCCAGACGATCGACACTCAACGCGACAAGCGTAACAGCCATCACTGGAATCGGCAGCAGACCGCAGCCCTCTCCACGCTAAATCTCCCAAATCTGACCGCCAGTGACTACCGGCTAAGTCGCACCAAGCATTGGCTTATCGAGCCGAATACTGTTGCCGGCCTTAAAACCATCAGTTGGGAAATGCCACCCTCGCCCGATGGCTCCACTGAATCTCAGCCCATTTTTTACGATTACCTTGATAAAGCCGCAGGGTGGCCGGCCAATCATTCCCGCTATTCAGGAACCTGGCGTGCGCCCAGTGTCATCTCCCGGCAAATGCCCGACGGCACGCTCCACTACACCTACTATGGCCGGAACGCAAAAGGCTTAATGACGAACAAAGTCACCCGTTGGGTCGAGAACGGCACAACGAAAACGCGTGAGAGCACCTTTCATTACGCCACGGGCACTGGCTATCCCTGGATCGACGATATCCTGCTTCTCACTCGTACAAACAACGGTACGCGCGCCTTCTCAAAGACCCTGCATCCTACCGCAATCGGTCAAATTCAGTATGAGACTGACGCCGTGGGTAACGTCACAACCAACAGCTACGATTCGTATAATCGACTCACCTCGCGACAGACCCAGTCCGGCCTCACCACGACGTTTACTTACGATGGCACCACTGGACGGCTCACCAACGTCGTTGATGCGATTAGCGGCACGGGCATCCGCACGAATAGTTATACCTGGCTTAATGGCTACCGCCGCACTCACATTGACCCGCGCGGATTCCTGCGGACCTTTGATCACGACCTCCTGGGCCGCCTTACTCAGGTCACCTATTTGGATTCAACCACCGAAACGTATTCGTATTCACTTCCGGCGAGCACCGGCTTTAATAATACCGGTTCTGCTTTGGGGATCATCGACCTCGTCGAATACAAGGATCGCATGGGCAATTACAGCCGAACGCTTCCCAATCGCGTGCGACAGATCGAGAAAGTCGTTGAACCTTCGAAAACGACCGCCGGCCAGTTTGGCACAGAACACTCTTTTTCTTATTGCGGATGCGGTTCACCAACTCTCGTCTCGCGCGGTTCCAACACGGGAAGCGCTGAAAACACAAATCTCGATTACAACTACCAGGGAAAAGTCAGGATTGTAACCCTCCCCAATGGCACGACTGTTACGAACAACTATGACGTATTGGGTCGCCTTTGGGTTCAGGAAGATGCGCTCAGCAAGACCACGAACGTTTACGACAACCTGAGCCGTTTGGTTCAACGAAAGAATGCGGCCGGTATTATCGAAGGCAACGGATACGACGATGACGACCGCATCGTGATCTCGACGAACTCCGCAGGCGTGGTCGTCACGAACGTTTACGACGACGTCGACCGCATCCTCGACCGCAGCTACCCATCCGGTGGCGTGGAGAAGTGGCGTTACACCGCTGGCATCACCGAGCCCACCAGCTACACCAACCAAATCGGCAACGTCACCACCTGGGCCTACGACGCTGCCCAACGCCGCACCAATGAAGTCGGCGTCAGCATTTACACCAACAGCTTCACCTACTCCCCGGCCAACGACCTCCTCGTCCTGCGCGACGGAAAAACAAATCGCACCATGTGGGCCTACGACCTCGAAGGCCGCATGCAGTTCAAGACCAATCAGAGCAACGTTCGCGTCCTGACGAACGGCTATAACGCGAATGGACTTCTCACCAGCAGTTGGACCCCGGCGAAGGGCTTCAGAACGAACAGCTATGACCGCCTGGGAAACCTGACGCAGGTGGTCTATACCAACACTTACTATCTTAACTATTACTACGATGCGCTCAGCCGCTTGACCAACATGGCCGACGCGTTCGGAACGACCACCTTCACTTACTCCAGTGCGGGCGATCTATTGACCGAAAACGGCCCGTTCAGCAATGACACCATCACCTACAGTTACCATGGAAGTGTTCCTCATTTGCGGACAAACCTCTCCTTGCAGCAGCCCACCGGCACCTGGACGCAGTCCTATGCGTACGATGCCGCCAAGCGCCTGCAATCAGTCACCTCACCAGCGGGAACCTTCACCTACGATTATTCGTCAGGCGTAGGCTCGGCCACAACTGCTTCGCCGCTCTGGAAAAAGTTGGCCATGTTCAGCGGTAGTTCCGCATACATCACCAACATCTTCGACTCCTCAGCCCGAATCACTGAAACGAGCCTGAAGAACAGCAGCCACACCGCGCTCAACCAACACACCTACCTTTACAACAGCGCCAGCCAACGGACTTACGAAACCCTGCCAAACGCGAGCACACGCACCAACTTCTACGACGCCATTGGCCAACTGCTCCGGTCCGATAGCTCCACCGCCACTGAAGATCGCGGCTACAAATACGATGCAGCGCAGAACCTGAACGCTCGCACGAACAACACCACGCCCACAACCTTCAACGTCAATGTCCGCAACGAACTCACTTCGTTCTCCGCGGCTTACGATGCCAATGGCAATCTCACCAACGACAGCAGTCGGGTCATGCTTTACGACGATGAAAACCGCCTCATCGAAGTAACGGTCGCCGGAACCTCACGCGTCGCATTCGGCTACGACGGCCTAAGCAGACTACGTACCCAGATGTTCTATTCCTGGAACGGCAGCTCCTGGATTTGGGGAGGAACCACTCGCTACATCTATGACGGCCGCCTCGTCATCCAGGAACGCACCAGCAGCGACACCCCGACTGTCGCCTATACTCGCGGCACCGACCTCAGCGGAACATTCCAAGGCGCCGGCGGCATCGGTGGCATGCTCGCCCGCAGCAGCACCTACCAATCCGGCAACTTCACGAACCACCACGCCTACCATGCCGATGTCGGCGGCAACATTACCGCCCTGGTCGGCACTAACCAAATTGTCAGCGCCACCTACCGGTACGAACCCTTCGGCAAACTCATCGCGTCCAGCGGCACCATGGCCGGCCAGAACCTCTACCGCTTCAGTTCCAAAATGTTCACGAGCGGCGACCTCTACCACTACGGCTACCGCTTCTACGATCCCAACTACCAACGCTGGATCAACCAGGATCCCATAGCCGAACGCGGCGGAATTAATCTTTACCGATTTGTGAGTAACGATCCAATTCAGCAGGTCGATCCATTTGGATTAGTGGAGGGTGATGCAGGCACCTTCTTTGGTAATTTGGCGGGTCTTGGTCAAGCGATTGGTGCAGCCTTGGAGGCGCTCGGGTTGAGGGCACCCGAGCCTCCCGACTTGTCAGGCATCAACCCCGACGTTAAGGCCGCAATGGATAAAATGGAAAAGGCTGGTTTGGATCCTATGTGCCCGCCAATTGGGCCCGCAGGCCTACGAACTTCGACCGGCCGAGCCATCACTGGTTTTACCAAACATGGGGTCGATAGGGCGATTGGAGACACTCACAAACGCGCTGGTGTGAAGCCGGAAGCTATAAAGGACGCTCTACAAAATCCAGAAAAAGTAAAAACCGGGACTGATAAAAAAGGACGCCCGTTTGAGAAGTACACCGGTAAGGACGCAGACGTGACAATCAACCCAGACACAGGTAAAGTTGTTCAGACGAATCCGAGAAGCGGCGCAGGGACCAACTGCAAATCTGAGTGACCATGGAAGAAACACGCAGGTTTAAGCTATCATTTGACGATTACCGAATGCTCGCGAAGGTGCTAGCCGTCGATGGGGCGCTCACTAATATGCTTCCCGCTGAGCTTCCAACGCCAGGGAGTTCGATTGTTCTACAGTTTACAAAAAGCGAAGCTGTACGAATCCACGAAGCACTTGACGAAGCGGTGACCACGAGCGGTTTCAACGAAGATTATTCGCTCAATGAATTCGGTAAGGCTTTAGAGCCTGTGCTCGACAAATTCTTATGGCTGTAACGCGCTTGAGCCGAGTCCGCCATTTCAGCGAATCACCTTAAGGCGGCAGAAGCAGCAAAAGCGGCGAAAACTGCTGAAGCGGCAGCAGAAAGCAAAGCAACGGAAAAAGCTCCACAGCCTCACCCAGGCTCAACTCCCGGTTTCAGTAACTCTCACCCGCTCAGCCGGCTACAATTCTCGGTTTCATTCATCCCTAATTCATCCTTCCGCTCGCTCTTCTGTCTGTTTTCTGTGACCGTGCCGCGAAGCGGTAAAGCTCTTAACAGTTCTGATACGTGGTGAACAGAAATTGGTTTGGCAGTTGAAAATCGCACCACGAGTCGAACCCATTGCCATTCGCCTTTTTCCCGTCTTTTTCCCTTTTCCTTCTACCCGAGTTCTGCCAAACTGATCCCCGCCTGAAAGAACGGCACGTGGCTGAAAAGAGATCCGCCGAACGGATTTCCCTTCATCCCCGCCAAAGTTCTACACACCCGTCGTGTGTGCTTGATCGGGTAGAGATGTTGGAGCTGGCGCATGATCGCACCGGCCTGTCCGCGTGTTTATTCCAACGAGACGGAGAACTTCCTTCTGGCGTGCGCCAAGCAGGTCCGCACCTTACCAGCTCACATTGACGCTGAGTTTGTTCCCGAACCGGTTCTTGTAAAAAAGCTGTTTGTAGGCGGTGCGTATTCGTGGACGAGCTTGGTGATTTTCACGTCATAGCAGCAGTACTCGGCTATATCCATCAAGCGGCCCGCCCGAAACACTCGATCGCCTGCAAACCTTCCGCGGTCTTCTCCACCCCGAGCGTCGTCGTCGCGATCGAATCGAGGGAGAGCCGGTGATTGATCGCCTTCTGCAACCCCACGAGCATGTCCAGTGTGGGCGCCTGGCGGAGGTCGAACACCGTATAGCCGTGCAGCACTTCGTAATCAAACCGCAGATTGTTGAACCCCACCACAAGGTCCGCCCGAAGCAGTTCGTTGATCAATTGATCCACCTGCTTTTCCCCGTAAATCTTGTAGTCGCCGCGCGCGGTGCTGTAAGTCACGCCGACGCTCATCCGCATATCCCGAATGTTGCCCCACCCGCCCACCTCGTCCGCAGACTTCTGGGTTTCCAAATCGAAATAGTAAAGGGGTCAGTCCGTAAGATGTTAGTTTCCCACTTTACGGAGCGAGGCGTATCGGCTGAAATCGAGCTGCATGCCCCGTTCATCACGAGTTGAGTTTCCCGGTGCCATTTACCACCTGATGAGCCGAGGAGACCGCCGCGAAGCGATTTTCCTGAACGATGTTGACCGGCATGACTTTCTCAAGACCCTCGCCGAAGCTTACCAGAAAACCGGCTGGCAAGTTCACGCTTATTGTTTGATGCCAAATAATTTTCCCCTGGTTGGCGAAACGCGCGCCGAACGGATCATTGCCGAAGAACTAACCGCTCGTGGACGGACGACCGGCCAACTCACTCGGCGGCTGAGAAATGACCCCGCCAAGCTTGCCATCGCCACCCGCCTGCGCAACGAGACGACACTCACCGTAAAACAAATTAGCCAGCGACTTCACCTTGGCACGCAGAACTCAGCCAAGGTAAACCTGCACCGCTACCAGCACGACCGTCCCAACACGATAGAAGTTGCGCCGTCCCAGAAAGAGTTCGCCGGGATATGATTGCGCCAGCATCTACTGTCTTACGGACTGACCCCTTTTTCAGTTCAGATTTTCCAATCGGCATCCGGAAGAGGCTTGACGCCTGTTATCGGGAAACCCCAAGTAACAGTACGAAATGGCAATGTTCGCTCCCCATGGCATGCTCCGACGATGTTAAGGGTGGCTCAGCAAATGGCCGAATCCGGACAATACGTAAGAATCTTTATAGATAAGTCGTGGCGGCACGTCACCGGACGCAAGGGGAGCTTTATGGGGCGAGAACCTGATATTATCGGCGTTCGCAAAGACGGACGCTACGATGCTGTTGAGATTGCCTCGGAGACCGACTCTGTAATCAACCTTCGCACGCGGCTGAGTGAAGCCATGAACGAATTACCTCGATCAGAACGGGGGCAGATTCGCGTTGTCGAAAAGCCAATATATGAATACAAGATAGACTAAATATGATTTACACCTGCATTGCCCTCCACGGACCAGCAGGAGTTAATAGCGACTCCGTGCGTTGGTTTCAACTCGTTCGGCGAGTGTCTGCCGAGATCGGCCTGCCCATTAATTGGGCAAGAACCTCCGAAGAGTCGCCTCTAGAAAGGATAGATGTTGCAATGGACTCGTTTCAAACTGTCCAGTACATCGAGGTGTATTCATCAGACGTGATGCCTTCATCGGTGATCGGAAATTGGAATATGGCAGCCATTTTTGCGCCAACCGCAGGAACAACTGTTCTCGCGTGTCGTCAAAATGCGCTACAACCTACTAATTTTTACGATACACTGTTAAACCGATTACTCGAGTGTTTCGAGACTACTTACGGCTATCAGTACGAACGGTTGCAGAGCAAAGGCCCCACCCTGTTTGCTTTCGGTCTGGTTGCCGGGTTAGGCTTTAGCAGCGGGGAGATGATTGAGGCTGACGCGATAGCCCGATGGGGCCGCGGCGGGATAGATGATCGCAGATACTTGCACGGCGTGCTGCGTGACGTTTTCCCATTGAACCTCTTATCGCGTGCCCACTTAGCCATGGCTATAGAGAATCGCACATTGGAAACTTGGATCCGTCACTCTAAAGATCGCGGCACGCTGCTCCAACTAGTGAATGACCGCTACATTTGGAAAGTAGGATCGCAGCAAATCTCTCATGTTCAGCTTGAGCTTACGAGGGCGGGTTTACTCATTTCTCATGACCCATCGGTTTAGTTCCGATGTGCACGGAAGTTAAAGAGAAGAAGTGAATCCCAGGAATGAACTTTATTTGTGAACTGTCCGTTGAGAACAGAATTGCCGTACCTACCAGGGTGACTAGTGCCTACGAAATCTACTCCGGATATTTTGGGAAGAAGATCCGAGTTCTAAAAGCACTTGACCGCAATCTTGTCGAAACGATCGACCAAACGACCAAAAGATTGCTCGGCGAACACGGCCTGCGCGAGGATACGGAACAAACTAGAGCCGAATTCTTGCGCCGCATCGAATCACGCCGAGCCAGCGAAGAAGGAGAAGAATTCTTTCAGGCGATCCGCCGTGGCTGGTGTTTTGGCGCGCAAAGTTTCCAGCAGCAGGTCGTTGCTTTAGTTGAAAGCCAGGGTAAAGAAGCACCAATGGAGGTTCGAGCAGAAACGGCGACACTCTGCGCCGAACGGATCATTGCCGAAGAACTAACCGCTCGTGGACGGACGACCGGCCAACTCACTCGGCGGCGGAGAAATGACCCCGCCAAGCTTGCCATCGCCACCCGCCTGCGCAACGAGACGACACTCACCGTAAAACAAATTAGCCAGCGACTTCACCTTGGCACGCCCAAGTCAGCCAAGACAAATCTGCACCACCACCAGCGCGTCCGCCCCGGCACGCCGAAAGTCGCGGCGCCCCAACGAGAATTTGCGGGGATATGACCAAGCCGACGCATCCTCCATCTTACGGACTGACCCTTTTCACGAAGGAATCATTACCAGCCCGTTGAAGACAGATCCCGGCGTGCTTTTGCGGCCAATTCTATAATGAGATGACGATGAACGCACAATTTCAATCATGGTTTTCACAGGGCAAGGCGGTCGAGGCGCTGTGTGGCCTCGGTAATTTCTTCGTGCCTGATGTTACATACCGCGAAGAACACGACTTCGTTCTAGCGGTTGGAGAATTGCTGGAGTGGGCACGCCAAGGAAATCGCGAAGATGCGGCAAGGAGCGTTACGACCGCAGTAAACGCCTTACTGGACGCCGGACGATTCAAAAATGCACTACGACTGCTGCGAAGCTATTTCATTTTGCGGAAGGAAATGCAGATACAGCTTCCCCTCGATGAAAGTGGGTTGGCGTCACGATTGGGCCGGGCAGCTCACGAAGCTGCCGAACAGTTGTCACGCGACGAAGCTCTCCGCAACTTGCTGCTTTTAGTGAGCCAAGACGTCCCTTCTCTCAAAGCGACGATTGGAGTTGCATGAAGGCATGATAAAATCATTCTCGTGCTTGCTGGCGCTGCTCGGCTTTAAGAGTGGCCCAGCAGCGAAGGGAAACCTCGAAATTTGGCTTTCCCCTCTTTCCGCAAATACAACATCCGCGGACGAATCGAACACGTTCGTTTACGACGCGCTGAATCGAAGAGTGCAAACGATCTTCGCCGATGGTTCTTCGCAATACACGACCTTCGATCTAATTGGACGGCGCACTGCCGAAACGGATCAGGCGACAAACTCCACCTTATTCGGCTATGACCTATTGGGCAGACTGACGAGCGTTAGCAACGCCCTCGGACACGTCACCCGCTATGAATATAACGAACTCGGCCAGCAGCTACCGGCAGATCGATGCGAATAACCACGTCACGTCCTACGATTACGATTCGATGGGGCGGCGGACTTCGCGCGTTCTTCCTGAAGGGCAGAGCGAAATAACGCAGTACAGTATTTCAGGTCTCTTAACCAATCGCATCGATTTCAACGTAAGCGTCACGCCGGGTGCCTCTTGACGAAGGAACGGAGATTTCCAATGGAGTCGTAGCAGATATGCTATGACGGGAGGCAGAACTACGAATTGGCGTTGGAGGATTTCTGCTGGGCTTTGGCCCAAGCCGCTGGAGTGACCTCGGTAATTTGGTGATTGGTCAGATGTGGGAGACGGGTGAGGATGTCGCGGAGGTAGGTGTAGGGATCGATGTTTCGGCGGCGGCAGCTTTCGATGACGGTGTAGATGATCGCGCCGCGCTGGCCGGCACCTGCTTCGCCGATGAAGAGCCAGTTTTTCTTGCCGAGGGCGGTCGGGCGGATGGCATTCTCCACGAGGTTATTGTCGATCTCGATGCGTCCGTCCCGCAGGTAAACTCTTCACGATACAAAGTCGCACCTCAATAGAGCCCAATACGACCTCCTTTTTCGTTCCCCCACCCGGTTTCTAGCAAACTGACCCGCCTGAAAGGAACAAACGAACGGCACGTGGCTGAAAAGAGATCCGCCAAACGGATTTCCCTTCATCCCCGCCAAAGTTTACACCCTGGTTGTGTGTACTTGATCGGGTAGATGTTGGAGCGGGCGCATGACCCCACCGGCCTGTCCGCGTGTTTATTCCAACGCGACGGAGAACTTCCTTCTCGCGTGCGCCAAGCAGGTCCGCACCTCACCAGCTCACATTAACGCTCAACTTATTGCCGAAGCGATTTTTGTAAAAAAGCTGTTTGTAAGCGCTGCCGTATTCATGGACGAGCTTCGTGATCTTCACGTCGTAGCAACAATACTCGGCGATATCCAGCAAACGCCCTTCCCGAAACCACTCAATCGCCTGCAAACCTTCGGCGGTCTTCTCCACCCCGAGTGTCGTGGTCGCAATCGAATCGAGCGAAAGACGGTGATTAATCGCTTTTTGCAACTCCACCAACATATCCAGGGTCGGCGCCTGGCGCAGGTCAAACACGGTGTAGCCGTGCAGCACTTCGTAATCGAAACGCAAATTGTTGAATCCCACGACCAGGTCGGCGCGGAGCAGTTCATTGATTAATTGATCCACCTGTTTCTCGCCGTAAATCTTGTAATCCCCGCGCGCGGTGCTGTAAGTCACGCCGACGCTCATCCGCATATCCCGAACGTTGCCCCACCCGCCCACCTCGTCCGCAGACTTCTGGGTTTCCAAATCGAAATAGACAACATTTTTGGGAGCGGGCAGCCGGTCGATCACAGCCGCAGATTAGAAGAAAATTGTGACTCTACGGCAATCGTTTTCACGGAACTGTTGTTCACAACCTGCTCACGAAGCACGGTGAGTAAGCTATCGCGGAAGGGAATGGAAGATCCCTTCCGGGCGGGTATGAATTCTGCTAATAGGTTAAACCGATGTCCCCAGCCCAGACATTGCCACTCCTCGCCACGTTCGTTTTGATCATCTCTTCGATTGCACAAAGCAACTTCGTCAACTTCGAGACTGCACCGGTAAATCCGATCGCGTTGAGTCCCGATGGAAAGACGCTCGCTCTCTGCAACTTACCGGCCGCGCGAGTCGAATTCTTTGCGGTCAGCAATAGTGTCCCAGCGCTGTTCGGCGTAATTCAGGTCGGCGTCGATCCTGTGACTGTTCGCTTTCGGACGGACAATGAGGTGTGGGTCGTGAACACGATTTCCGACTCGATCAACGTGATTGATCTCACCTCCCTCACGCTTCAACGCGTCATTTCCACGCGCGACGGTCCAGCGGATGTTGTATTTGCCGGAAACCCTCCGCGCGCGTTCGTGAGTTGTCCGCCCGAAAACCTGGTGCAAGTCTTCCATCCAGAGACGGGCACTTTAGAGCGAACGATCCCCATAAAAGGCGAGCGCCCGAAAGCGTTAGCGGTCAGCCCGGACGGACAAAAAGTGTATGCGGCCATTCTTGAATCGGGAAACGGGACAACGATCGTGGCACCGCGCGTTACTGATCTTGGGCACGTTCCGGCGGGCGGTCCGGTGGACCTACAGATGGGGCCCTATGGCGGCGTTAATCCTCCGCCGAATTCCGGCACAAACTTCATTCCGGCAATTTCCGCTACGCTGAGCAATCCGCCGCCGCGTGTTTCGATGATCGTGAAGAAGCAAGCGGATGGTCGTTGGCTCGACGATAACAATGGCGACTGGAGCGAATTGGTTACAGGCACAAACGCACCGCTTACCGGCAGGGTTCAAGGCTGGGATCTACTCGATCACGACATCGCGGTCATCGACGCATCCACCTTTCAGACCACTTATGCGACCCATCTGATGAACATCTGTTTCAATCTCGCGGTAAACCCCGAGGACGGCACGATCGCGATGATCGGAACAGATGCGCTCAACCACATTCGATTCGAGCCTGTCCTGCAAAGCATCTTTACCCGCGTACAACTCGCGCTGGTCAACTCATCGAACCGCATTGCAGATCTCAACCCTCATTTGGATTACCAGACCCGCACGCTGCCGCTGGCCGAGCGAAGCGCCTCCCTGGGCGACCCGCGCGCGGTGGCCTGGAATCGCGACGGCTCTAAACTCTACGTCGCGGGAATGGGGTCCGACAACGTGGTCGCGCTCACTCGTTCCGGTGAACGCACCCGAAGTCCCGCCAGTGTTCCCGCGGGTCCGGTTGGGTTGGCAGTCGATCCCACGGGGAACCGCCTGTTTGTGCTCAGCCGCTTTGAAGCTGCACTCACCGTTCTCGATGCGGATTCTCTCTCTCGCATCACGACCATTCCTCTCTTCGATCCAACGCCCGAGAACATCCGGAAAGGCCGCGCGCATTTTTACAACACACATAAAAATTCCGGTCTCGGCCAGGCGTCCTGTGCCTCCTGCCATGTTGATGGCAAATTCGATCGCCTCGCCTGGGACCTTGGCTCGCAACTGGGTGAGATGCGCTTCATCACGCGTTCCAATTACAATTTTGGCGCGGCGCCGCCCGCCAAAACCAATCATTTTCACCCCATGAAAGGACCCATGGTGACACAAACATTGCAGGACATCATTGGGCACGAACCATTTCACTGGCGTGGCGATCGACTCGGAATCGAGGAGTTCAATCCCACGTTTGAGGAACTGCAAGGCGGAGAAGAATTGAGCGACGTGGAGATGCAGGAGTTCGAAGATTTTCTCGCTTCGATTCATTTTCCTCCGAACCGCTTCCGGCAATTTGATAACTCCCTGCCTCGCTCACTACCGTTGCCGGGCCAAACCGCCCTTGGCCGCGGCACACTGCCCAAAGGCGCGCCGCTGCCGAATGGAGATGCGGTGACTGGGCTGAATCATTTCCGGACCACCGTGGGCGGATGCACCGTCTGCCATTCGCTGCCAGCAGGTCTGGGCTCCGATAAATTCTTCCAGACTGGGCTCTGGCGTCCAATTCCTCCCGGCCCGAACGGTGAACGGCACGTCGCTCTCTCCGCGGTGGAACGTTCGCACGAACTGGCTTTTAAAATTCCACACCTAAGGAGCCTCCCGGAAAAATTCGGTTTTTCTCTCACAACCGAAGGCACCGCTGGTTTCGGTTTCTTCCATGATGGACGCGTCGACAGCCTCACGCGCGTCCTTCAGGACGGTTTTTTTCTTGAGAACGACAAACAGACCGCCGACCTGATCGCGTTTATGCTCGCCTTCACTGGCTCAGATCTGCCGACGAACTCCAGTCTAGCCGACATTAACATCGCGCCAGGCGATTTCAGTCGCGATGTCGCCGCATCTGTCGGTCGCCAGCTTCTGCTCGACCAGGACAATCTCCTACTCGAACCATTCGTCACCCGCGCCAGATCTCCCACCGGCAGAGTCGACCTGATCGTTAAAGCGCGGGTGAGTAACGCGCCTCGCGGCTGGATGTTCGATCGGCTTTCGAGCAATTTTCGACCCGACGCGGGCACTCATGAAATCACCCGGTCGCAATTGTTTGCCACTCCGCGCGAAGGACCTCTCATTTTCACGTTAGTGCCACGAGGCTCCGGGGTGCGGTTGGGAATCGACTCGGACGAAGACGGCATTCCCGACTTTGATGACGCGTCACAGAACACTGGCTCCGCCGCAGATCACCCTCAAGCTACCATCTCTCTGACTTCGATCCACACCCGCGATCAGCAATTGATCTGGACATGGCATGCGGCTCCGGGGCGACTGTATCGCGTACTCCGAAAAAATGAGGCAAGTGAACGCGACTGGCGGGTGCACACCACCGGCACCACGACCCACTCTGCAACCACCAACTCCGTTCCGCTGATTGCTGGCGGGCAATCTTTCTTTCGCATCGAACTCCTTCCCGAATGAGTTTCAGATCCTTCATCTATTTCTTGTTCGCAGCCGCAATCGCTCCGGGACTCTGTACTTCGCGCGCTCAATCCGGACTCCAGATTAAGATCGACCGGACGAATACAGCGGCTTCGTCCCTTTCGTTCCAAGTCCGCTCGCTGGTTCCACCGCCGGGCATCAGCTTATTCGCAGATTACCGGATTCTCGCTACGACTAACTTTGTGGTGTGGGAGCAACACGGCGAAAAAGTTAGCGGGTCCACCTTTTCGAACCAAACCCTCCGCCTCGACGTGCCGCTCGATCAAACGAACTGTTTTTTCAGAGTCGAATCCCTCCTGGATTTCCGTAGCCGCAATTTCATCCGCCAACGGCTCATCAACGGCAATCTGGCCCGCGCGGACTTCACCGGCAGCGATTTTTTTGGCTCTGATTTGTTTCGCGCCAATCTTCGGCAGGCCCGCCTCGTCGCCGTTGATTTTCAAGCCGCCGATTTAACGGAAGCTGACCTGCGCGAGGCGGATGCGATCGGCGCGAATTTTTCCGATGCGCTCCTGGAAAGCATGAATGCGAGCGATGCCGACCTGAGCTTCACCGATTTTACCCGTGCCACTCTCCACTTCGCAAATTTTGAACGTGCCAACATCAGCTTTAGTTCTCTGCTGCAAAGTGGAACCGATTTCATTCGCCTTCACGACTCCATCATCGACCAACACACTTTACTTCCGCCAAAAACAGAATTGGTCTGGCGAGCGGTGAATCGCCAACTCATCGGCGCCCAACTCACTGGAGCGGATCTCGTCATCTGCGATCTGTCGGGCGCTCAGTTACAGAACTCTATATTGCGCAACGTCGATCTACGGGGCTCCGACCTGCGCAATGCTAATTTTTCCGGTGCGGAACTTCTCATGGCCAACCTCGACTTTGCTGATTTGCGCGGTGCGAGCTTTGACGCCACGACCCGAGCAACGGCCAAACAGCGCCTCGTCTGGGAACTCAACAACTCCGATGCCACTGGTCGCGACCTTTCCGGCCGTGATCTCGGAAACTCCTCTATTGTGCAAGGGCAACTTTCCAGGGCGAACTTAACTTCAGCCATTCTTCGGAACGGCATTTTGTTTAGAATAAATTTGAGCGGCGCGGTCCTGCGCAATGCCAACCTCATTGCAGCGGACCTATCTCTGGCCAATCTTGAGGGTGCTGATCTCACCGCCGCCAACCTGTCCAATGCCGACCTCACCGGGGCGACTTTGCGGAACGCGTTCCTCACGAATGCAATTCAAAGTGGAACAATTTTCAGCAACACCGTCATGCCGGATGGCACAATCCGAAATCCTTCTCCTTAATCAGGCGAGTATCCCCTTCACCACCTCGCCATGCACATCTGTAAGGCGAAAATCGCGGCCCTGGAAACGATGGGTCAGTTGCGTGTGGTCGAAGCCAAGCAGATGCAAAATCGTCGCGTTCAGATCGTGTACATGCACGGGATTCTCTGTCACGTTGAACCCAAGGTCATCCGTGGCCCCGTAGGTAATGCCCTTCTTGATTCCTCCGCCTGCCATCCAAATCGAAAAGGAACGATTATGATGATCGCGCCCATCATCCGTCCCTTGAGCCATCGGCGTGCGACCAAACTCGCCGCCCCAAATCACCAGCGTGTCTTCCAATAACCCGCGCTGTTTCAGGTCAGCGATCAACGCGGCACTCGGTTTATCCGTTTCTCGGCAATTGCGAGTCAAACCGCCCCTCAAATCACCGTGTTGGTCCCAGGCTTCATGAAACAACTGAACAAATCTCACGCCGCGCTCAATCAATCGCCGGGCCATCAAACAATTCCTCGCAAATCCCGGTCGCGCCGGGTCTACGCCATACGAATCCAAC
>DASVNK010000036.1:0-51363 GCA_036383895.1 Verrucomicrobiia bacterium
TGGTCCTCAAAGCAAAGGACCAATCCCTGGAAGCGCAGCGCTTAACACTCGATCGCGACAAGTTCCAATTCGATGCGGCGGCGGCGTGCTTGAAGAAACTCCCCGAACTCAAAGCGATCGCCAGCAACACGAAGTTAGACCACGACGCGAAGCTCACGCAGATCCGCATGCATTTGTTCGGTGTGGTTCCGGAAGAGGAGGCGCAGCGTGATTGATTTCCTGATTCATAGCGCGATGCCGCTGGTGGTTGCTGCGGCGCTGATGGTCGCGAACAATGTTCCGCCGTCTCTCATTAAGTTCCGCAAATACCAGGAGTTGGTTTTCCTCGATCGCACGACCGGCGTCCTGATTCTGCACTGGTCGCGCCAGATCGGTAAGAGCTTCACGCTCGCTGCCTGGGCGGTCGATCGCTTGCTAACACGGCCGGGCCGGTTGGTGACGGTCCTCTCTAACTCCAAAATGAACGGTGCGGAGTTCGTGCAGAAATGCCGCGAGATCACCGACAAGCTCGGCCAAGCATGCGAGATCGTCGACGAGTCTCCCGACGTTGAGTTCAACAACATGCGGATCGAAGTCCGCATCAAAGTCAAAGGTCGCGAAGGCCGCATCATTGTCCTGGCGGCGAATCCTCGCACCGCTCGCGGTTTCTCCGGCGACTTAATCCTGGACGAATTTGCCTTCCACGAAAACAGCGCCGCGATTTGGGAAGCGGCCGAACCCATTCTTTCCAGTAACCCGGATTTCCTCTGCCGCATCGCGAGCACCGGCAACGGCAAGCACAACATGTTTTACCGAATGGTCTCGGGAGCTGAACCGATTCCAGGAAAAGAGACATTCTTTCGCACCGAAGCCGGTTACGTCCTTTCACGCGTGCCGCGCACCGTCGCTCATTCGATGGGCGTGAAGGTTTACGATCCGGTCACTCGCAAAGCGATCACGCCAGATGAAGCACGGGCCAAGTCGCTCGATAAACGCGCTTACGACCAGAACTACGAATGCGTGTTCTCCGACGAGAACATGGTCCTGCTAACGCATGCGCTGATCAGCGCTGCAGAGCAAGAAGGCGTTGGCGTGGTCTGCGAGCAGGAACTCAATCCGAAGGCCCTCCAATTCCTCCGCGCTGCCATCGGTCCGCTTTATGCCGGCGTCGATATCGGCCGCAACAAAGATTGGACCGTTCTCACAGTCATCGAGCAGCTCGGCCATCAGAAGCTCGTGCGCCTGGTCTACCGCATCGAAGGCATGCGTTTACCGGATCAGCAGAAGCGCCTCGGCGAAGTTTTCCGCATGTCGAAGTTCCAGCGCGCCTGCTTTGACATGACCGGGCTCGGCCTCGGCTTGTTTGAGTATTGCCAGGAAGAGTTCGGCGCGGGCCGCATCCAGGGAATCAACTTCTCCAGCACGGTGCCGACCTCGCACCGCATTAAGCTCGAAGGCCGCAAGCAGGAAACGGTGCGCGTGACCGAAGCGCTCGCAACTGAGCTTCTCCAGGTCTACGAGGACCGCGCGATCAAACATCCGATCGATAACACACTGCGCGACGACTTGCGCAAGCCGGAGAAGATCACGAGTCCTGGCGGCCGCGTGAGTATCGCCGCGACACGCGACGAAGCTGGTCACGCGGATCACTTCTGGAGTTTTGCCCTGGCAATTGAAGCTGCGTCGACGGGCGGCGGCAGTGGCGAGCATCAGGTCGTTCGCTCTGGCGTTCTGCCAAAAGGAAGGGGTTCGCTGTGGCTGTAACACGTAAACGTAAGAAAGTGCGGATGCCTTTCCGCGATACGACCGGACCAACCGAAAAAGGTTCGGTCATGACGATCGAGCGGGTGCGTCTCAATAAGCAGAGCCGCTTCAACCCGATTCGAAATCTCACGCCAGAGAACCTGGTGAAGATGATCGACGCGTTTCACGCGGGGAATCTCCGCGAGTTCGCGCTGATGATGGACGCGATCGAGCGCCGCGATGACGTGCTGCAATGCGTGGCACCGAAGCGGAAGAAGGCCGTGGCGCGCCGCGAATGGGAAGTGCTCACAATTTCCGATCTACCTGAAGGCAAAGAGGAGGAAGCCGAGCTGCATCAGCAGATCCTCACCGACTTTTACAACAACGTGGAAGTCACCAACGCCGTCGATCAAAACCAACGCGGCGGTTTTCCACTCCTGGTGAGGCAGATGCTCGATGCAATCGGCAAAGGATACGCCGTCCACGAAATCCTGTGGAAGTTCACAGCGGATGGCGTGCGCGCGGTCCTGCAGTTCGTCCCGCTGCAGTTCTTCGAAAACCGGACCGGCCGTCTACGTTTTCTCACCACCGACGGCGCTTCTGAAGGCGTCGAACTCGAAGAGGGGCAATGGATGGTGACGGTTGGCGACGGAATCATGGAAGCGTGCTCGGTCGCTTACATGTTCAAGCGCCTCCCAATGCAGGACTGGCTGCACTACTGCGACAAGCACGGCACGCCAGGTATCCAGGGCAAGACCGACGCGAAGAAGGGCGACGAACGTTGGAATGCGATGGTCGAAGCACTCGGCGCAATGAGCCAGAGCTTCACGTGCGTCACTTCGCTCACCGACGTGATCGAGAAGATCGATCTTTCGACCCAAGGCGAGTTGCCATACCCGCCAATGGTCGAGCGGATGGACCGTGCGCTTGCGGCGCTTTGGCGTGGAGCGGACCTGAGCACGATGAGCGCGGGGATGGGTCAAGGCCAGGGCGCTTCGTTGCAAGGTGAGGAAACTCATCTACTTGAAACAGACGACGCAGCTCTCGTTTCAGAAACTCTGCAAATGTATCTCGATCGACGCGTGATCGAGTTCGTGCTCGGACCAGGCGTCGAGCCGCTCGCCTACGTTGAAGTCATCGTTCCGCCTGAGCAGGACGTTGAGCGTGACATTAAGATCGACAGCTTTCTCCTGGGGAAAGGATTTCCGATCACGCGCGCAGCCGCCGCTGAACGTTACGGACGGCCCTTGCCCGAAGGCACTGACGAAGAGGAGCTGCTCCAGGAACCGAAACCAGAGCCGACCATCGAAGGGGCCAACGAGCGCGCCGGTGAAGAATCGGAAGAAGAGCTGGTCGAGAAATCCCTGGCCGACGCACTCGGTGTCCGCAAGCGATGGCTCGCGCCGGTTAAGCCATTCCTCAGTGAACTGATTATCGCTTTGCAGGACCCGAGCAAGAGCGATGCAGCGGTCCTGGAATTTCTGGAGAAAGCCGCAAAGCGTGTTCCAGAACTGCTCGGCAGCATGGATCGGAGCGCTCTCGCCGACTCGATCGAGGCGGCGCTGGGCACGGCCGCAGTCACCGGCGTGCGTGATCAAATTCGGGAGGTGGGCAAGTGAGCTTCGATTACTCCAGCCCGACGCCATTGCAACAAGCGGTGAAGTTTCTCAGCGAGAAAACTCCCATCGGTTCCATCCTCCGCTCACGGGAGTGGGAAGGAATGCCGGCGATGCTTCGTCAACGTGGGCAATTCTCAGCAGGTGTGGAGTCCGTGCGCGTACTGCAACGCATCCAGGACTCGCTCCTTGAAAGCATCAAAAACGAACGCAACGCGCAACGAGCGGATGGCAGCGCGCCTGGCACTTACAAGATGAACCGGCAAAAGTTCATCGCCGACATTCGGCAGCTCGCGATCCAGGAAGGCTTAGTTCCCGAAGATCCATCCGATGACAACACGCTCCGCGATTTCACAAGCGAAGCCCGGCTCGATTTGATTTACCGCACGCAGATCCAACAGGCGCGCGGTTACGCTTATTGGAAGCGCGGCCAGGAGCCGAACATCATCGACGCATGGCCAGCGCAGGAACTTATCCGCGTCGAGTCTCGCAAGGAGCCGCGCGATTGGGTGAACCGCTGGGTGGAAGCAGGCGGCAACATCATCAACGGCCGCATGGTGGCGTTGAAGAACGATCCGATCTGGATTCGCATCAGCCGCTTCGAGCAACCGTGGCCTCCGTTCGATTTCAACTCCGGAATGGGTGTGCGGGAAATTGATCGGGAGGACGCGATCGCGCTCGGCCTCCTGGAGAAAGGCGAGAAGGTCGTGCCCGCAGAACCCGACTTCAATTCCAACCTCGAAGCGAGCACCGAAGGATTGAGCGACGAAATGAAAGATTCGCTCGGGACCATCTTCGGCGAACAGATCGAGTTGAGCGGCGACAAGGTGAAATGGAGGAACAACTGATGCGCCGCAGTTTCAAAGTTTGTGCAGGTGGCGAGAAGGGTCGGCTCGAAGCGAATCGCGCAAGATTACTCTGGCGCAAAATAAACGCTATCGGCCTGGTCGTTGCCTGCCTTTTTAATTTCGGGTGCGGGACGTGGCCGGGGAGGTTCAGTCACCTGTTACTCCCATCGGTCTGGCAATCCCGAGTCACCGAACTCCGCTTGTCTACCGGAGCCTCCGGCGACCACCCGAGAGCTTTTTCGGCCTCCCAAACACCCCCTCTAAAATGCCCCAGGACGCTTTGGGGGCTGTCTTCACCCGTTTTGGAGCGAAAAACGCGTTTGCAAAGGCAATGCAACGCGGCGCAAGGGCTTAAAAAGGCAGACCGAACCCCAGCCTCGGGCTCCACTGACCACTTTGAGCTTATGAACGTGACGGTTACAGCTATCGAGGACGCTTCCCACCGCCTGGCTCGGTTCAGGAATTCGCTCGATGACAAGAAGGACTTCGACGCGGATCTCGGCCGCCGACTCGCCAACGATCTCCGGGAGCATTTCCGGCTCCGGCAATTGAACGGACCTCGAAATCAGTTCGGCGCGCCGAGCAGTGGCTTCTGGTCGGACATTCGCGACAGCGTGAATGATGGCGAGTTGGTGAACGATGGCGTCGTGGTCACGATCTCCGACCCGCGCTTCGTCCAGAAGTTCTACGGCGGAACGATTAAAGGGGACGGCAAGTTGCTCGCGATTCCCGCGCGCGCTGAAGCTTACGGCCGCAGTCCCCGGAACTTCCCATTTTTGAAAGCGGTCTTCTTCCGCAGCGGCGCGATCGCTCTCGTCGAAACCGAGCGGACGAAACTCCGCCGCACCAAAACTGGGTTCAAAGGGTCAGCGGTCCAGACAGCCGGGATGGTTTGGTATTGGCTGAAGGAAGAGGTTCACCAGGACCGCGATCCGAACGCGCTCCCCGCGACCACAGCTTTAATGGCGGGTCTTCTTGATACCGCAGAGAAACACATCAATCGAAAGATCAACGAAGCACACTCATGAAAAAGTTCATTCTACTTGTTGCCGCACCGCTCAGCGCGATGCTCGCTCGGTTCACTGCACCCTGTTTCGCCAACGAAGCCGAGGAGGCCGATGTGATCACGGCCGCCAACGAAATCAACTCCACGACGCCTGAGCGAATCATGCTCTCGCCATACGGCGATTTTAAGAACGCGCAGGGCATGCAGCGGTTTCAGCGCGCGGACGCGGACAACATAGTCAAAGATTTCAACTCCCTCCTCAACACTCCGGCGCGGCGCTCGGGTTTGCCGGTCTACATCGGACACCCAGATCACCCTGCATTCAAGGACACCTACAAAGACAAAACGTCTTACGCTCGAGTGAAAAGCCTGGAGGCAACGGAGGAAGGACTTTTTGCGAACGTGAAATGGAGCAAGCGCGGCAAGGATCTGATCGAAGACGAAGCGTTTTCGAGTCCTTCCGTGAACTGGCGCATGCGCTACGACGCGGGTGCGTCGGTCTGGCGGCCATTCAGTTTGAAGAGCGTCGGTCTCGTGAATGAGCCGAACCTTCCTGTCCCCACGATCACGGCCGCGAATGAGAAGAGCGATATTATGGAAAGAGCCCTATTGATTGCGGCGCTGAAGCTCAAAGCGGACGCGACCGACAAAGATATCCTGACTGCGATCGACGGTCAGCAGAAGGAAAACACGAGACTCGCCGCGAACGAAGCGACTCTTGAAACGGAACGCCAGTCTAAGACGGCGTTGGAACAGAACTTCGCGAACGAACGCAAGGAACGTGTCGCGCTGATGATCGCTGCTGGCCTCGAACAGAAGAAGATCACTCCCGCTGAAAAAACGCAGTGGGAAAAAGACTTCGCCAACGAGTTCGATTCCACGCTCACGAAATGGAACGCGCTGAAACCCAAAGTCAGCAGTTCCTTCAAAAGCGACGGCCTCGGCAAACGCAGCGCCCAGGAATCTGAGCGTGCGACCCAGATCCAGGAGTTCGTCAACGAGCGGATGGATAAACACAAAGAGGATTACCACACCGCCTACAAAGCGGTGAAGCGCGCGCGCAAAGACCTCTTCCCGGAAACGAACGGGACCACCGGCTCTTAATACTCGAAAGAAACTGCGGAAACCCAACAGCAGTTCAGGCCCCCGAACACGCGAACAGAAAATTTGATTATGGCAAAAACGAATGCAGGCGCGGAAGGCGCCAAGGATAACGGCGCGAAAGACGCGACCACCCCCACGCTCGAATCGCTCCAGGAGCGGATCGCGTCGTTGGAAAAGGAAAACAAATCGCTTCGGCAGCAACTCCGCTTCGGCACTGAGATTCCCGAGGAGATCGAGGCGCTGGTCCAGGAGAAGATCAACGCTGGTCTTCCCCGCGAGCAGGCGATTGAAGTCGTGAAGAACCAACTCGCGCACGACGCGAAGCTCCTGAAAGCGGAAAAGGAGGCAAAGAAGAACAGCTAAGTGCTGATTCGAAAGACCGCTGACCCAAACAACGGCGACAGCTCCCTTCAACTGAACCAATAGAAAAATGAAACTCTTAAAACTGTTTGTTGTTCTCATTGCGAGCCTCCCCGTGATGCTCGCGCGCCGGATCGAGAATCCGGGTTACGAATGTTTCGCCAACGGCAACGAAGGCAGACATGCCGACGGAAACATCTCGAAGACATCAGATGCTGTCATCGCCGAGCGTTATCGGCTGGTGAAGATCGGCGCTTCTGCGGCCGCCGTCGACGTGTGCGGCGCGGCGGATACTCCGATCGGCGTTTGCACCGACGAAGCGAAGGCGATCGGCGACAGCGTGAATGTCGCGCTTCTCGGCGCGATCAAAGGAACGATCCGGATGGTTGCCTCGGCAGCCATCGCCCAGGGCGCACTCC
This sequence comes from Verrucomicrobiia bacterium, assembly GCA_036383895.1. Classification (GTDB taxonomy): domain Bacteria; phylum Verrucomicrobiota; class Verrucomicrobiia; order Limisphaerales; family SXQI01; genus DASVNK01. Next base: position 7,076 of record DASVNK010000036.1, read on the forward strand.
TTGAGCCTGCTGCTAACGGTCGCGTGGCCACACTTGGCGGTGGCGCTGGCACTCACCACGTCGTTGGTCGCGCTCTCGATGCCGCAGGCGCAGCGGGTGACGTGATCGAAGTGCAGCCGTTCTACTTCCTGCGCGTGATCTAAACCTTGGCCCTACCGCCTCCCAAACAACAGTCCAGGACCTCGAACCCGCGAACCGAAAATGAAAAAAGCTAAAGCTCCAATTACCCTTATACGCCGACTGGCGGTGGCCGAAGCCCTGGCTTTGTCCGTGGCCGCTATTGGCATCAAGCCGCATAATGCGGCGCTCGATCACAACGAAGTCTGCTTCGCCAACGAAGCGCGCTTCGGCGAAGCCTTCTTCTCGCAAGGCTTAACGGAATACTCGGTCGGATGGAAAGATCCGAACGACATTGAGGCGATCACCGACTTCATCGCGCCTCCCGTGGAAGTGCCGCGTTTCTTCGAATACGCGATCATGAACAACCCGGAAGAGTTCTATCGCGACACGGATGACGAACGCGCGATCGGATCGGACTTCAAAGAGGTGGAATACACCGAAACGAAGACGACCGGCAAAACCGCTAATCGCGGTTTGGCCATTCGTGTGGATCTCGACCAGGTCTCGGACAAGGTGAACTGGCGCGAAGATTACACCAACCGACTGCTGCGCCGCATCAAGCGGAGTTCGCTGGTCCGCGCGTTCACGCTAGTGAGCGCGGCTGCGACGAACACGGCGAAGACGTGGGACACCACAGCGGGCAAAGACCCGGACAAAGATGTGGAAAGCGAATTGGTTAGCGCAGCGGATACCTCCGGTCTTCGTCCGAACCGCGTTGTGTTCGGTGATACAGCCTGGGACAAACGCCGTCTTTCCCATCGCGCGCAGAACACTGCGGGCGGTTACGCGAGCGCGGGCCTCAAACCCGATGAACTCGCAGGATATCTCGGCGTGGAAGGCGTGCGCGTGAGCCGCGAGCGATTCCAAAGCTCGGCGGCCGCAAAGTCGCAGGTGGTGAACAACGTCGTTCTGTTGTCCTACGGCATCACAGGCGCAAACACCGACGACGGCACCAACGCCAAGCGTTTCTGGTCGCCATGCGAAAACGGCACGAAGTATCGCGTCTATGAACGCCAGTTGAGCGCGAAGATCTACGAGATCGTGGTGGAACACTACGAACTCCCGAAGATCACCAGCACGCTCGGCCTCCGCAAACTCACAATCTCGTAATCAACCGAGAACTGAACCGCCCAAGGCGGCCGGGTTGTCGCTGACCCGGCCGCCAAACAAAGATGAGTTGGACCACCATAGAAGATTCCGATCTTGAAGATGCCAAGATTGCGGCGCTCGTCACGGCACTCCGCACGGCCGCGCTCGGGAGCACACAGACAGATCCGTTCGAAAATGTTCGCACGAACGTGATCCTGCAGATCCGCGCGGAGATCGCGTCCTCGCAGAAGTGGCAGCTCGATTCCGACGAGAACAAAGTTCCGCGCGATTTGAAAAGCCTGGCTTGCCGGATGGTTTACCGCGAGCTGGCCACACGCCTCCAGGAGCCGCTCACTGAAGATGAGCAGAAGGAGCGGGATTACGACAACGAAACTTTAAAGGCGATCCGCGAAGGAAAGCGCGCGGTCGCGTCAACAGATTCGCCGCTCGAAGCGCCCGAAGTGCAAGTCGGCAGCGGCGTGCAAGTGGTGTCGAGCACAACGGTCCTCACCACGCGAGAGAAGATGTCCGGTTTATGAAGAGAGTTCGCCCCATTGTTCGCTGGCCAGGTGGAAAGAGTCGCATGCTGAAAAAGCTGCTGCCGATGATTCCTCCGCACGAATGCTACGCCGAGGCGTTCGGTGGAGGCATGGCGCTTCTCCTGGCTAAAGAGAAGAGCGCGGTTGAAGTCGTGAACGACATCAACAAAGACCTGGTCTCGCTCTATCGCAATGTTCAATACCACATGCCCGAGCTGCTTCGGGAAATGGAGTTCATCCAGAACGCCAGGACAAACATCGCCGACTTCATCGCGCAGCCTGGCTTAACCGAGATTCAGCGCGCGGCGCGTTGGTTCGTCCGGAACCGCACTTCGTTTGGCGGGGGAATGACGAGCTTCGCAGTGGCGAAAAGCGGTGGGGGTGGATGTGGATCGAAAGCACGGATCAAAGATCTGATTGCCGAGATCAACGAGCGCCTCTCCGCAGTGAGCGTCGAGAATTTGCCCTACGATCGGTTCATCAATCTCTACGACGGTCCAAACACCTTCTTCTTCCTGGACCCGCCTTACATCAAGAGTGATGTGCACACCTACGAAGGGTTCAGCGAAGACGAAATGGGGCGGCTTGCAAAGCTCCTCAGAAAACTCAAAGGCAAGTGGCTCCTCACGGTCGATGATCACCCGGTTAATCGAGAACTCTTCAAAGGGTGCCGGATTGAATCCGTCGTAACGCGCAACGCTCGCGTGAACGTGCGCAAGCAGAACAACGCAACTTTCGGCGAGTTGATCATCTGCCCATAACGCAATGGCTAAGATCACCGGAAACATCAGAGCGATCAATACGCAGGCAGCGCTGGCGAAGCTGCAAGTATCGCCGCGCACCATTCCTGCGGTCGTTGGATCTTCCCTGGTTTATCCGGAGGACGTTTTCGTCACGCCAGATCTGCTCGGTGAGTTCCAGGTCGATTTGATGGCAGGCGACTACGAGTTCCGCGTCGGGCGTGCGGCCGTGCTGGTAAGCGTTCCAGATGATTCGAACACTTATTCGATCGAGCAACGCATCATCTCGGTCATTTCGCCGAACACACCACTGAACGGCGGGGCGCAACCGAATGCGACGGCGAACGTCACAGGTGTGGTTCGAACAGACGACACGGTCGCGGTTCCGATCGCGGTGACCGGGATATTCTGGAAACTGAGCTATGCAGCAGTGCGTGCGATTTCCAACGCAACAAACAACAAGCTCGCATTCGTGAGTGGAGACGAAGTCTTTGATTGGGAGCCTGCGAGTCTTGCGGTGGATAACGGAACGGACAGCTCTCACGTGCTGAAGCCAACTGCGACAGATCCCGCGAATCCTGGGCGATGGATCAAGCGCCTTGAACACGCGATCGTGACGAATCTTGCCGGCCTGAAGGCGTTGGCCAGCCGTAAGAGTTTAAAACGCGCGATCCTACACACTCCCGAGCCAGGCGTGGGCAAGGAGTATTACTTCATTTTTGGCGATGCCACGGCCGTTGATGCGAACGACCCGTATTCCTGCATCGCTCCAGACGATAACGGCGGTCGATTCTTTTTTCTGAACTAATGAACGAACATTTCCAATTTCGATTGTGGCGCGGGTTCAGCCCGGAGCGACTTGCAGTGTTGATCCTGGTCAGTGTGCTAGCCCTGCTTGGAATTGCTGCGACGCAGCTCGGCAGCAACACGGTGAAGACCGCAAACACGATAGCCGAGATGGTTTCGAAGTTCCGGCCGAATGGAGTGTATCGCGAGATCGAAGTGCAAGGCTACTACGCGCCTGGCGATGGTGGCGGTGGATTCTTCGTCGCGACCAACAATGTTACCGCAACGAATCTCGGCACGCGCATCTACAGCGGTGTGAGCGGCTGGAGTTGGGAACGTGTGCGCGGCACGACTGCTTATGATCTGCGCTGGTTTGGCGCGAAACCAGACGGCACGACCATCAACGACGTTTATCTCGAGAGCGCGCTCGGGGCATTGAGTGCGCAGGAGGACATTGCGATCGTCGGTGGGCCGTATGTGCTCGATTCCGTGGTGATCAATAAAGATGTGGGCTTCCTGGGCGTGAACAATGCGAAGCTTCTCTGGGCCCCAAATGCGACCAGCGACATGTTCACCTGGAGTGCGGAAAGTACGCGCGAAGTCCAGAATATCATTTTCGACGCGAACATCGCGAACCAAACGACGAACAATTGGTATGCGATGATCCGCCCCAAAGGAGGCGCGGGAAAAGGGCAGCGCATCCACAATAACACGTTCCAGGGCTGGGTGCGCGGCGCGATCATCGATTGGCTGACGCGCGGCCGCCTCGAAGTTTACGAGAACGCGTTCCTGGAAGGGATGAAGATCCCGTTCGAATCGCCGCATAGGCTCGCGCAATACGCGATGGAATTCTCGCCAGGGCACACTAACACCAATCCATATTTTCTTTTCACACGGAACATCATCAGCAACTCCCCCGCCGGGAGCGCGTGGCGGAATTCGGGCGGAGTCGGCCTATATGGAAACGAGACCAACAGCGCATTTAACGAAGCGGTGGTGACACACAACGTGTTCATCAACTCCAATGGCACGACGACGAACAACAGCACGCGGACGATTCTCCCGGACATTGATTGGTATCGCTACACGCTCGGAATCAGCGCTTACAACGTGGCGACGAACTACGCGGACCATAAAAACCAGTTTGGCCACGCGAAATATCAACAGAGTCCGGACCTGCAAGTGATCGGTAATCGCGCGCATTCGGAGGGGGATTTTGTTTACAGCTATTCGCCTGGAGAGCGGAACCAGACGAACGAATTCCAGAAAGCGGTCTTCCGCGACAACTGGGCCTGGCGCGGGACAAACGACACGATCGGCTTCAACGTTCGCGCGGGAGATTCAGGCGGGTGGCACGAAGTCGAGATCGACGGATTCTACGCACAAGACTTCGCGCGCGGTATGCAGATCGAAGGACAAACCGATTTACTGCTGACCCGCGAAGGCTATGGGCCAGTCACCCTGCGCAATGTGCATATCACCAACGCGACCACCTTCGCGCTGCAACTAATCAACACGGATGCGCGGGTGAGCATTTATGACTGCGAGCTATTTTCGAGCGGGAGCGGGACTGCTTTGCGCGCCTACGAAACCAACTGGCTTGCGCAGGTCAATGCGAAGAACAGCCGATTCGAAGCGAAAGGAACCGGCTGGGGAGCGCGGGTGTGGGGGATTGGAAGCTTCGCCAGCGACCATTGCACCTACGTGAGTGCGAGCGGTGAGGCGGTGGAATTCCGCAGCGACAGCGGGACCGGCACGAACATTCTGAAACTATTCTTTGAAGGGAACAACACAATCAGTGGCGTGCGAGACATCCAAGCGAGCCAGATCGAATACGGCTACTTCAAAGAAGGCGCGGCGACGCGAGTGTTTCCGGGTGGTTTCATGCAGGGCCCGACGAGCGCGACCATCGCAGCGACGACCATTGATTTGGGTCTGGCGGGAATGTTCACGAAGAGCATCAGCGCCGCAGAAGCTTATACGCTGACCAGTTTGCCGAGCAGTGGATATCACCATCGAGTCCTGGTCCGATTGCTCAACAACACGGGTGGAGCGATCACGCCGACGAGTTTCACTGCGAGCGGTTACACCACCACGCTAACTATTTCATCCATCCCAGCCGGGAAATATGCGGTCTTCACGCTTGATCTCTGGGGAGATGGGCGATTGACCGGCAGCCAAGTCAACATGCCCTAGAAAAGAAACTTTATGCCAATCGTAGCCGGAGATTTACTTTGGAAGTTCAGCGTCAAGACCGGAGCGGCCGGTAACAGCACTGGCGGCACGGCCGCTGGTTCGCTGGGTAAATACATTTCAACAACTCAGTGGGCGGGCGGCGTGTTGCACGACTTGTTCGACGTGATCTCCGGCGACGAAAACGCCGCGAGCGATGTCGAGTATCGCTGCGTATTCATCCACAACAATCACGCCACTCTCACCTGGCAAAACGCCGTAGTGTGGCTCTCCGCACAAACAGCAGGCGGCGCAGCGATCGCGATCGGCGTCGATCCAGCCGCCGCAAGCGCGATCGGCAGCGCGGCGGCGCAAGCAGCCGAAGTCGCAACTGAGGGCGATGCTCCTGCCGGTGTGGCATTCAGCGCGCCAACTACGAAAGGCGCGGGTCTTTCCTTGGGAGACATCGGACCAGGTCAATGCCGTGCGATTTGGATTCGCCGCACGGCCGCAAATACCGCCGCGCAAAACGCGGATGGAGCAACACTCCAGGTCGAGGGCGACACTGCGGCTTAAAACACTCCTATGGCAGTTTTTCGTAGCGGTTCAGAATTGGTCCAGACGGCGGCTTCAGCCACGCCGTCTGAACCCTCTGGCGCTGCGCAAAACGACATCCTGCTGTGCTTGTTTGCAGTCGGATTCGGAGCGACGGGCATCACGTTCCCAGCGGGGTGGAACACGATTGACTCCGTTTCAAATGCGACCTTTACCGCTTACCTTGGGTGGATTCGCCGGGGCGCGGGTGCTGCAACCTTGGGTATCACGTGGACGGGCGGGTCGCTTTACCACGAATATTTCATTTCCGCATACAAGGGATGCCCAACAGGTAGTTCGCCGATTGAATCGTTTGCTTCGTCTACCGGAACTTCGGCCACACCAGATCCAGCAGCGGTCACTCCGGCGAGCAACAACGCGATGGTTGTTTCGGCGATGGTGCAATGGGCGGGCGCTACTACTGGCGGATACGTTCCTCCAGCGAATTACATTCTCCGAAGTCGGCGAACTGTAGGGGACGACTGCGGCATGGCGGAGCGGTTCATCAGGGCCTCGGGATCGTCCGAGAATCCTGGCACTTGGTCGAACGCACTCGGCTCGAACACCTATTGGTGCTGCACAGTAGTTTTAATCGACGACGGAAATCACGCCACGCCGCAGCTCACGGCATACGGCACTCCAGCCAACGGAACGACCTCAATTACTCCGTCATATCCCACAAGCATTCAGGGAGGATCAAAACTCTTCCTGATCATCACTGGCCGCTCTAACACGGCGAATACCGTTCCAGCAGTAACCGGGGGCGGATGGACATCGAAAGAAGCACTAGAGGGCGGCACAGGCACCTGGGCGGCGGACACTGGCACTCGCCGTGTCGACATTCTGGAAAAAGACACCGTTACGGGATCTGAAAGCGGCACGATTACTGTGACTTTGGCGGGCACGACTGCGAACACACTGAGGGCTCAGATCGTCGCGATCACCCCGCAGGCTGGAGCTACTCTCGATGCAGTGGTAGCTACAGATGGCGCTGACACCACGAACGGCACAGGGTATAGCGCCGCAGGTTCAGCGATCGCTATTGCGGCAAACGACCTGATCATCGCTGCGATAGCGCAAAACTTGGATACGGGTGTTCCGTCCTCCCACTCGCTGACCGCAACAAGCCTGACCTTTTCCACGGCCGGACGAACGCCTGACGGTGGGATCATTTCGCAGGCAATCACGGCGGGCAACGACCACCGAGCGATTGTCTATGATTTCAACTGTTTGAGCGGCAGCGCAACCTCAGCGCCGACTCTGGCTTACACTTCGAGTGGTAGCTGCTCAGGACCGACCGCTTTCCTGCGGTTTCGATCCACGGTCAGCGGAGGCGGAACGACGACGATCGGAAACACGCGGGATCTCAGCTTCGATATCCGCGCGAGCGTGAACAGTTCCCGCGCAGTTTCCTTCAATGTCCTCGCTGGCATCGGCAACAGTCGCGCATTGACCTTTGATTTGCGCGCGGCCGTGGGAAACAACCGTGCAGCTTCATTCGATATTCGGGCGGCGGTCGGCAACCAACGAACGATCTCTTACAACCTTTCGGCGCTCGCTGGGAATTCGCGCCAGGCGCTCTTCGACGTTCGTGCCCTGGCGGGAAATAGCCGCACGCTCACTTACGACCTCTATGGAGCGATCGGCGGCAGCCGCGCGCTGAGCTACGCAATCCGCGCCGCAGTTGGGAATGAGCGGCAGTTGATCTTCGACATCGCGTCGGCGCTGACGACCGTGGGGAACAGCCGCGCACTCAGTTTCAATATTTTTGCCGGGATCGGCAGCAGCCGCGCGCTAACCTTCAATGTCCTGGCTGCGATCGGGAATCAGCGATCGGTGTCTTATAACCTGTTCGCCACGGCTGGAAATTCCCGCCTGGTCCAGTTCAATGTTTTAGTTTTGGCGGGTAACACTCGCACTCTCACTTACAGCCTGCGGGAAGCGGTTGGTGGCAGCCGTGCGCTGAGTTATGCGGTGCGTGCGATCGTAGGAAGCGAGAGAGGTTTCACCTTCGACATCGAGAGCACGGCGATTCCCTACATCGCAGGGCTGCTCGTTCAGCCGCTCGGAGCAAAGTTCCGCGATCAGACTTTTGGCGCGAAGTTCCGCACACAGAATTTCGACGCTGCGTTTCAACCCCAAACATTCGGCGCGCGATTTCAGACGACTGAGTTCGGCGCGGATTTCCGAAAGCAAGAATTTGGAGCGGAGTTCGGCGTATGAGCAGAACCTACAAAATGTCGGATATCGACGACGTGCGAGAACTCGTCATTGACCTGGACGAAAACGGGAAGCCGCTATCCGGTGCGAAGATTCCCGTCTCGGCGATTCTCAAGATCAACCACGGTGGCACTCAAAAAGAACGGACGCTGCAGATCGAGGGAAGCGTCGCGAAGTATCGAATGACCGATGCAGACTTTACTGAGTTTGGGCTCACAACGATGACAGCTCGGGTTCACGCCACATTTTCCGATGGAAGCGGCGCGGCAATTCCCACACCTCCCGGACTGCTGACCATCATCATCATGGAGGCGAATCCGTAATGGGGCTGATCTCTCAAACCAGAACTGCAGTAGCCAACCGGCTGCTCGCGCTGCCGTACTTCGAGGACATTCCCATTGAGCCTCTGAAGCCGAAGGAAACGACGAGCGAACTTGCGAACCGCATCAACAAACTCTCTCTCGCGGGAACAGTGATCATCCCTCGGCTGTCCGGCATGCATCCAAACGTTCATGGCGTCTACTTCGACGAGATCGAGGTGCAGGTGGGCTTTTGCGAGAACCGCAAAACGAACACGACCGGCAAAGATTGTGAGGACGTTGCGGAGCAGGCGGCCGTCTCGCTGCACATGTGGAAGCCGGACCATCTCGACTGCCCGCTCGCGATCGACAAACCAACCATCGTCGAGATTCCACCGGAAAACGAATCCGATCGTTCGAAGCGGCTGCTCGCCGTCCGTCTGATTGCCAGGGGCGGGATCGCGGTGGTCCTGCCGCAAGTGGCGACGCCGCAGATCGCGAATAACAGCGGAACAATCACGCTCACGTGCGCGACGCCAGGCGCGGCGATGTTCTGGCGCGTCGACGGCAAGCAGCCAAATCCGCGAGTCGGTTCAGGAAGCACACTTTACACCGCACCCTTCACTCCAGGAGCGGGCGTGCTGAAGGCGCGCGCGTTTCTCGCTGGCTTCGAAGACAGCGTGGTCGCGCAACTCACTCTTTAATCGTTATGGCCAAACCAAAACTCAAACCCGAAACGACACCTGCAGAAACCGCAGGAACGCCGCCTGCAGAGACGGTGCAACCGCGTTGCACCGCGCTCGATCAAGGCAGCAGCCCAGCACAGCGATGTGAGCTTCACGAAGGTCACGAAGGTGACCACGAATGGACCATTCAAGGTGATTGGCCCGCGAACATGAAAAAGCCCGGAAAGAAAAACTTCAAAGCGGAGAAATAATCTATGCCAGCAGTTCTACCTACATTCATCCAGGAGCCCGCCATCGTTAAATGGAATGGGCACAGCTACTTCTCGGAGGAAGGAATTCGCCTCGACTACAAGCGAAACACTTTCCCGATCGCCAGCAACATGCACGGGAAGATCGACGAGCGCTTCGAGAGTGACATCACGACGATCACTTTCCAGCCTGATGGCCAACTCCTTGCGATCAACAAATATTTCCCTTTCGGCGTCTCACACGTCGGCGGGAGCATCTTTGGGGTCGCGGCGGGTGGTGACAGCGTCGTGATCCACACGAAGAGCGGCAAAACCTACACCTGGCATCGCGGCGCGATGACCAAGTGCCCGAAGCTGAATCTCAATCCGACGATGAAGATCTTCGGGCCGGTCGAGTTCTCGTGCATCGGAAAAGGCGCGACACTGCGGACCGCCGCAGATTATTGGAAGACGGCTGCGGCCGCTGCATTCGCCGACACCACGTTCGACGATGCCTCGATCAAAACCGCGATCTACACCGCTGCGTATGGCGGCGCTCCTTACAACGCGATTGGCGCGATCAACGGGTTCGAGTTGGAGATCGCGCTGGACATCGCGCAGATGAAAAACGTCGACACTGGAATCGGCGATCTGATCTTGCGGTCAATCAATGGCAGCGCTCGCTTCGCGCCGAACAACCTCACGGAAGAGCAAGTCGACACGCTCATGGCGCTCCAGGGCGCGAGTGCGCTTCAGCCAGGCGAATCGGTTTCGAAGAGCAACACAGATCTGGTCATCGCCTCCGACGCGTTCACCGCGACGCTGCACAAGGCAGGCCCGACAGGTTACGCGACCGTTTACGAGATCGCGAAACACAAGCACGAGGGCATTGAATTCGTCGGCAAACGGACCTGGACCACTGGCGTGGCGAATCCTTTGTGGACCTTTGCGATTCTCTAAATGCGGATCTTCGCCGACAACGTTCAGCTCGCGGACCACGGCCAGATTGAATCTTTCAGTCTGAACGAAGGGCGCGTGCTGCAGCTCGACGATGGCCCCAACTGGGAGGAGATCAAAGTGCGCGATCGTAAGAACTCGAGCACTGAGATCGTCTTCACCGTTTGGCGCCTGCACTTGTCTTTGACAGCGTGCGAGCGGTTCATCCTGCAGCATGCGGTCCTCGTGCCGAGGCGGCCGGCTGTCTTCCTGATGGTCTGCGATTACACCGGGCAAAAGTTTGAACTGCGCCTACTCAAAGCGGGAATCGAAAGCGTTGGCAGCACGTATATCGGTGCGACCTCAACACACACATACCGCGTGGTCGGCGGCAGAATTGTTTAGAAGTTTATGGTCTCTCTGAAGCGCAACCGGTCTCGAATTAAAGTCGAGACTAAGAATCCATTGGAAGAATTCTCGGACGTGATCATCAACGGCGCGCCTGCTTTCTGGCGCGGCGCAGCCTGGCAGCTTGAGTTCGGGATCTTCAACGGCGACGAGATCGTCAACGTCGCGGACTTCGATTCGATCACCTGCGAGGTGCGTGATTATACGGAGCGGACTTCAAACCTGCTGATGGCGCAAACCATTCCAGTCGTGGAATTGAACGCGAACCTTGCGGCTTCGGAATGGACCGCTCGCACCGCGCAGCACGGCATCTTTGAGTTTACTGGCGCAGAGACGAATCTCGACATGAAGGGTAAGAACCAGCGCGAACTATGGCTGGTCCTTTCCGCGCTGGTCGACGAGACCTCAGAGCAAATCACACTCGGCGGGGGCAAGCTGATCATTTGCGAGGATGGCTCGCTCATCGACCAGCGCGCCATCCCGCCGCTCGGCGCGAGCATGATTCCCCTGAATCAGACTTACAGCGGTGCGGGTCAGTACGTCGCGGCCGTAGTCGCTGGAAGGAATTATCGTTGGACTAAAGGCGCGAACGACACGTCTCTCACGAACGGAACCGAGACGATCGTCGCGAGTGGCACTTTTATCGCCCAAGGCGTGTCGGTGACTTTGAACGGCACTGCGTCAGCGCTGATCACAGCGACGCTCCGGCACCCAGACTACCTCTCGTCTGAAGAATCAGACGCGCGGTATCTCCGCAACGTTGCCAAGGTGATTAAACCGAAAGGCCAACTTGAGATTTTCCACAGCGAAAACGGCCTTTGGCGTCGTGTGACAGGCGTCTCGAATGAAGGGCTGCCAATTGACCATGTGGAACCAACCCCTGTTTAAAAATGAAGAACCTCATCTGCCTTCTTTTCATCGCGCTTGCAGTCAGTCTTCAGGCGGCCGATTCACTCTTCACGGTGACCATCAACTTCACCGGCATTCCGGCTAACGGCGATTCCGTCACCGCGAATGGAAAGGTGTGGACTTTTCGCACAACGGTTACTTCGCCGAGCACCGAAGTGCTGATTGGCGCCTCAGCTCAAGCTACGGCCGACAATTATTTCGCGAAGATCCAGAGCGATCCCTACCCGAGCATTTCCAGCGCTCAGCAGCTCACCGTTGTTCGCCTCGCGGGCGCAGCGAACTTTACGATCACAGCTTCCAAGGTCGGTGCCTGGGGAACTGTGACAGTTACGTCGACGACGCTGAACCGGCATCCGGTGACTTATCCTTTCTCCGCTCGTGAGGACAAGCTGGCGATGGCCAACGCGATCATTGAAGGGCTGAGGGATTACGCCGTCGTGGTTTTTCCCGCGAACACACCGGCGCTGGCGAACTTCGTGAGCCTGAGTGGCGCGCAAACGATCACGGGCGCTAAGATCCTCCAGGGTGATAATTCATTCTCCGGTGCGAATTTCTTCAGTGGCCTCACCACGCTTTCTAATATCCACCAACGCATCCAAGGCGGGGACATCACGAATGCGTTTTTGCGGCACGTGAAGCTGAGCGGACCGACCAACAACATCCTGGTGGGAAGCGCGTTTCTGATTGGAGAGGATGACAACGGGAAGCTCGGCCTTTGGGAAACACCGGACGGCTACACGCGCGGCGGTGCGGCGAGTTACTCACTGGAAGACCACGTCGTCGTGAACGGTGCGATCGGGAATTTCTATTGGGGCAAAAAATCCGCCTCTAACAACTGGACGGCGATGCAGAATTTCAGCGTCGGCTTCATGGGCATCGGAACGAACTTGATTGCGGCCTTGCAGAAGGCGTGGGTGTCCAATCTTTACTTCATGCCTGGCGGGACTGGAATGGAGATGAGCAACGCAGCTCCACGCATTCAATTCCGCGAAACGGATTATGCGGTTACCGACAACGTACTGTGGGACTTCATTGTAAACGACGGAGAATTCTCGCTTCGCGCGCTGAGTGATGATGGTCTTAGTTCCTCGAAAATCTTTCGCGTCATTCGCGACGGTTTTGCCAGCGCGGCTTTCGAAGTCATTGGCTCGTTCAGTGCGAGCGGAGGACTGACCGCGAACGAAGCGACGATCATTACTGGCATCACTGCAGAGTCTTTGGACGCCGAGGTCGTAGGCATCACTGGCTCGTTGCAACTTGCGAACGCTGCGTCGCCAGGTGCGGATCCAACGACGCGCGTGGATGTCTTCAGCTTGAGCGGCTTGCCGGTGTATCGAATGCCTGGCGGTGGCCGAGACTTACACCTGCACAACCAGACGGCCGAATACATCGGCGCGGGCTCCGATCACGCTTACGCTTCGACGGCCTACGCTCAGCTCGTCTTCGGCAGCGGCGGCAATGTGATCAGCTTACCGACTGCAGGCACCTATCGGATCTGGGCGGATCTCGCGGTCGAGTCAGGCACGGCCGCGAATGAAACCTACGCCGCGAAGTTTTACAACGTGACGGCCGGGGCGGACGTAACATCGAGCGAGCGCCAAATCAACAGCCTCGCCGCAACGAAGCGCGGGCAACTCTTCTTGGACAAAGTGATCACGGTCACTGTGCCGACGACAATCCACGTTTACGTGCGTAACGCGAACAGCTCCGGCGTGAATGCTGGCGCGATCGATTCCGTGGAAACCAAGCTCGGCTTCACCCGCCTCTACTGACATGGCCGAATTCAAGATCAAGATTGGGTCGCAGAACGACAGCTCCGGCATTAAGCAAGCCGAAGCCGAAGTTCAGAAGTTGAAGAAGGAGGTTAAAAGCCTCGGCGACGCGTACCGCGAAGCGGGCGGCGGGATGAAGGGCCTTGGCGCTGCTGGACGCCAGGCGAAAGAAATGTATGACCAGGCTGGCGGCGGCCTGAAAGGATTATTCTCGGTCATTATTGGCGGTGGAAAGCAAGCGGCGGCCGCCATCACTGCGCTGACGGTTGCGCTTATTTTCGGGAAGAAGGCGTTGAGCGAGTTCGCGGACCTTGAGGAAAAGGTCCGCAAGCTCCAAGCCACCATGGCGCAGAACGGCTTCCTCACCGAAGCGAACAACAAAGCCTACCAAGAACTCGCCGCAACGCTTCAGGATCTCACCGGCCGGGCTGACGACGAATGGATTGATGTTCTCACTCGCCTCACGCAGTTCGGTGCAACCCCTCAGGACATCGAGCGGCACGTTGAAGCGGTAAAAAACCTCGCCGGAATTATGGGCGGCGACCTGCAAGGCGCTGCAGCGGGCGTTGCAAAGGCAATGGAGGGCGAATTCCATGCGTTCACCCGCCTCGGAATTCAGATCGACGAGCACGCAACGAAAGCGGAGAAACTGGATCAGCTTTATCGTGATCTGGCGCAAAAAGGTGGCGGCCAACTCGCTGCATCAGTTGAAGGTGTTACCGGTCATTTCCAGGCGTTTAAAAACACAGTTTCAGATGCTTTTGAAGCTGTTGGTCAGAAGATAGCGAACACAGGAGTTGTTCAGCATGTGCTTTACGGCCTAGGCACTACGATCGGATGGCTTGCTGGGAAGATGAGTAGCGTGGTTCCCGTCGCTGACGGAATGCGCAATGGGTTGACAAAGCTCAATGACACCACGATCGACGCGGAGAGGTTCAACAGGCAATACAACGAGAGTCTCAAGGAAACAGAGAAATGGGCGAAGGCGATTGAAACCGCGCTGGAAGGTCAGCTCGCGGCAAAGAAGGCGCTTCTGCGCGCAGACGATGAACAAACCGACGCTAAAATGGCGTTCGACCTTTCTCTGGTTGATCGGATGGAATTGCTCGGCCCTGGGAAAGGCGGAATTTCGAAAGATGAAGCGATTCGGCGACGTGCCGTTGTTCGCGCTTCAGCCGGTGCGCGCAAGTTCAAAAACGAACAGGAGCAACGCGCTGCGGAAATGCAGACAGCTCAACAACTGATCGACGCACGGAATGCCGAGATTGAAGAATCCGAAAAGGCGGCACGCGATGCCCAGGGCGAAGTTGTTTCAGACGAAGCAGTCGCTAAGCAGCGTGCGGACCTTAAAGCGATGCTCGACGATGAGGTCTCACATTGGGACGCGAACTGGAATGCGCTACACGCCAGTCCATGGGATTTCTCAAACCCTGCGATCGGTGAAAGGGCGATGCCTCGGACCGAAGCGGATATGGCGCGCGCGGGCAAGAAGATCACCGACAAGTTGGTAGCCGCACGTGCGAATCGGAAGGCGCGCCTGGATGAGTTCGATCAGACTGTTCCGAAAAGTGTTGAGGGAGGACGCGAACGCGCGCGCGTCGCACAGGAGTTGGCGAGTAAAACCCTTCAGAAGAACTTTCCGGAGATCCAGAAACTCACGCAAGTCATCGAGGCTCTCCAAGCGGAAGCAGGCGCGGCAGATGCGAGCTATCGGATGCAGAGCAAAACCGCGGCCGTCACAGCAGGGAATGAGCTGTTAAATCAAAACCCGGCCGCGAAGCCGAACAGAATTCAAGACCAGGTCTTCAACGCCTCCGGCGCTGGCGGCATCGGCAATCTTGGTTCGGCCGTTCATCAAAACACCGGCCAGTTCAACCAAGTGATGCAAGAGGTGCTTAAAAGCTTCCGCGAACAGAATGGTGCTTACTCGAAAACGAAAGAAGAGATGATCGAACTGCGTCGGCAACTGCGTGAGTTGCAGAATCAGTTCAAGTACTCTGGGAGTCGTAATTAGTGCTCTCGGTAAAATACAACGGCGAAACGAAGACCGCTGAGGTCTGGGGTATCCGCGAAGTGGTCCGCCAGCGGGTTTCATTGGCGAGGAGCACGCTGACCTTCGAGGTCACGGCTGAGCTTGGAGAAGCCGAGCTGTTTCCTTACGGAGCAACCGTTATTTTTTATCAGGATCTCGGGGCTGGTCCGGTGCAATGGTTCGTTGGCCGCGTCGACCAAACACCGAGGACCGCGACGGGGCGTTACCAGAGCTACGGCTACGTTTTGGTCTGCCCCTGGTGGTATCTGGAGACCCTGGTCTACCAGATCGGGTGGAAAGAACTCGCGAATCCCCTGGAGCCGAGCCAGGGCACAATCGAGAAGCTTTACAGTCACCTGATCCTTAACCTCGATCCCAGCGGCACCTTCTTTACAACGAAGGAGCAAGTCACACGCGTCCTCAATTACTGCAAGGAAGCGGGCGCTCCGTTCGAGGTCGGAACCATTGACCTTCCGGATGTTTTCCCGCCGACAAGCGAAGTGATCGACACAACGTGTGGCGAAGTGATTCGAAAACAACTCCGGTGGACGCCCGGCGCGGTGGGCTGGGTGGACCACAGCCAAACACCTCCCACCATAAATATCGTTGAGCGGAGCAAACTGACCCGCTACACGGCCGCGAAGAACACTTGGAGCAATCTGCGCGCTGTTCCCCGTTACGATCTTCAGGCGACATCCGTCGTGCTCAAATACCGCCGCACGAACATGGTGAATGGCGTCGCTTATCCTGAGCAACACATCGACGCCGCGCCTCCTGGAGCCACAGGAAAAGAGTTTGGATCACTCGCGAGCACCATCGACATGGAGGGGACGCAGATCAACTACTCCACTACGGAAATCGTCTGCGCCCCAATCCAGCACACAACTGCTGCGTGGTGGAAGGGCCAATACACGCCTTTTTCGGAAGCGGCAGTGGCGAACTTGCAGATCGCGAACGCGACGCGCGAATCGAATCTGCCACGTGAGCTGGTTAGCGGATCAATCCCTGGGTGGCTGCTGCAAAGCCGAAACGCGAAAGCCGAGCGCGACACAGTTAAAGCCTCAGCAACCTATGACCAGGTTGAAGGAGAAGTCGTCTCAGAAAAGCGCGTCGGCCGACCGGTGCACACTGAGATCATCGCGACTGATCTAAATTCTGGAACCTACCTGAGTGAATTGAGTGTCAGCTTTGGCCAGGCGCCGCCGATCGGGGTGGCGAATTACCTCTACACCGAAATGAGCAAACTGCACTTCGACGGATCTGTGGATCTCCAGGAGGAAGAATGCAGCGGCGCGGTCGGGATCGGCAATGTGCTTTGCATTGCTGGCGATAAAGCTGAATACGTTACGATGGACGCGGTGGTCCAGACCGTTACCGAAACAATCGGCGACGGCCGCACGACCATTCAGTTCGGTCCACCTCGGCACCTGCAGTTGTCGGAAATCATGGAATTCCTCGCCTCGACGAAAAATCGTGTTCGTTACACTCCGATCGCCGCGCTTTCCAGCGGGATATCTGGCAGGGCATCCGCCAGCCCCAAAGAGACGCCGAAAAAGAACAGCAACTCGGATGGTGGAACGGTGGACAAGTTCACTGTTGGCGGATCCATCGTAATCGCTCGCGAGCACAACCCGGAAAACAGGGGAGTGCAGCTTCGTGAATACCCCATCGCCATCAAGAACGCCGATGGCGTTTGCGAGCAGTGGTATTTCAAGGCGCTCGGAAGCGAACCCTACAAGAAGTGATGGAGTCGGTCGGCGCATGCTGTTGCGATGCCGAGGAGTCGGGCTCCTGGGAGTTCCACGCGCTCCTGACCTTCGGGGAAGGGACGAAATACTACGCGAGTCCAGTGAGCGCGAGCGAACTCGTCAACATGGAGCCGATGCCGTGGACGGAGTTGAAGAACCTCACATTCCCATTCGGAGGCGGGACCGGATACGTGTTTGGCTCACCCTACGCGGTCCAGAACGTTGGCATGGCGGATTTGGCTTACCTTTACTGGTTCCGAGAAGGATACCTGCGCCTCACGCACCGCTGGCGGCTTGGGTCCGCGTGCGTCCTGACCTTGAAGCAAACCCGCTACGGCAAAACAAAGAACGAGTTCACACAGGAGCAACTCAACAGCATGAGCTTCCAAGGATTTAACCACTCGCTCGGAACCGAGATTGTGCCGACGAGCCATCTGTATGGAGGGCGAATCCTGCAAGGTGCGGTGAACAAACAGGACGCGGAGAACGGGAAGATTTCACAATTCACGCACGACCTACCAAGCTCAGGCGTGAACGGATTTTCCGGCAACCCCGGCGCGGCCGTTGACATACCGCCGAGAGGCGTCTTGGTGGCACCGGGCGTCGTGATGAGCGATTACGGGACACCCCCAATCAGCGAGGAGCAACGAAACGCGGACGGCGGCGGATACAGCTACGTGAAGGACGAGCAAGACCACTGGGCGGCCGTGGAATTCGAGGGGATGTATCCGCGCGGTTGGTCTGGACCGAGGGACATTTACAGAGCCGGATACCGAACATTTCGACAGGAGGTGGGGCGGCCGGGCGCGACTCTGGAAATCACCGGGACCGTCTTCGAACCCCCCGATGAATGACCGCTGCAAGGGCTTTGCAAGCCTCAGGCAGGTGTGGTCGTTTACCGGGCGAGGCCAGGCGGGAACTTTATCAAACCTTTGCCAACATTGCGCAAACCTCCTGCGCGTTTACAAAAGCTCGGCATGATTATTCAAGATCATGCGTCGAAAATAGCGATGGGGGTCGGCCATCCATGGGGGTACCCCCTCGTTTTTTTTAAAAAACGCGAAGTTTCTTTTGTTTTTGGTGGTGAGCGATTTATCTGTGGTGGCCGAAAACGAAGAAGGCGTTGGGGACGGTGATGCCCCTGAGGAGCACGCAGGGGAGAAGTGCAGGGCCGAGCCGTTTTATTCTTTTCAGCGCAATTTGTAATTCGCGTGCGTCATTGTTCCGATAGGATGGTGGTGACTTCGATCGAACGATTTAAGTGCGAGCGAAGGTGCCGCTGATATGCCCGCAAGCGCAATTGCAGAATTTATTCTCGCACCGATCTTTGAATTTATTTTTCACGTGCTTGGGTATTACATCGGGCGGGTGGTTTTGTGGGTGTTCACTTTGGGACGGATCAAGTGTGATCGGATTTTGACGGAGACGCCGCGGCGGAAGTTGCGCGCGGCCGGGACGTATCATCGCCGCGGTGACCAGATTTATTTAACCGCAGAGGCGACTGCGGCGGTGGGGATAATCTTCGTGGCGGTGGTAGTGGGATGCGGGCTGCTTTTGTATTTCAGAGTTTTTAGTTTTTAGTCCAGGCATCGGATGATCGCTTCAAGGAGCGGGTTGATCTTCTTTGGGGAATCGAATGGAGGTGATTTCGTGGCTGTTGCTTTTACTGCCTTTCGTCGTGGGAGCTATCGGGGCGATCTTTTGAGGAACCAGTTAAAAGATCTCCAACTGGTTTGCCTTTGCAGCGTCGGAACGCTGCTTCGCCATTTCTTTTGCGTCGTAAACTGCGGCTTTCGGAAACCAGAACTCGTCTGTGGCGATCTCCGCTCCTGCGCGACGGGCCAATATGGCCAGCCCGCAATGGGCCCAACACCACTGATGGCCGATCTGGTATTTTTCGGTGGTCACGATTACGTGGGTGGAATCTTCTGCTTTCACGGTCCAGGCATCCTTTTTCGCGCGTTGCCAAAGTTTATCGAAATCCTTGCGTTGTGCTTTGATGAATCGCGGCCAATCCCTGCTCAGCCACGATGCTACCAGAGGCTTCGGAGCGGCGGAAACTTCTCTGTCCCGGTGCGCGGTCCAAATAACATTTGACTGCTCCAACGCTTTTTGGTCCTCACCCAGAATCCAATACTTCATCATCCCGCTCCAGGCGGCGGCGTACCATTCGCCGTTGTCTTGTGGAACAACGCCTTTGTCCCCCGAAGCATCTCCCACGGCCGCGGCGACACGCTTCAGTTGCGATTGGTTTCCGCCGAAAATGGCACAGTGCAAGAGATATAAATCGTGCAACGCCACATAATCGTAGCTGCGACACCGGTCGCGGTATTCCAGGCCGCGCTCCACGAAAGGGGCCACACGTTGTGAAATCTCCTCCCGTGCCGCGCCCAAAAGCCACTGGCGCCAGACCCATCCCAAGCATTTCTCCGCGCGATGGAGCGCGGCCTGAAGGCCGTTCCCAAGCATGAATTTTGCGTCTGCCTCATTCAGCGGCCGACCAAACTCCGCCGCTGCTTCGCCTTTCCGCACGCTCTCGGCTAGCGCCGCCACCTTCAGCATTCGTCCGTCCAGCATTCTCAGTAGGAAACAGAAAGACCCAGCCGCTAACAACCCGTTTTATGAGGGAGTGTGACAGAAGATGAAACCGGGCGACCGGTTTCTAAGAGGTCCGTTCTACCATCGACGCTCGGTAAACCGAGAGTACACCGCTTGAGTTGATCCCTGCTCGAAACGTGGTCCGAAATGCAAATTTCACGGAGAACTCGAATCGTTCTGATCGTGTTCGCGCTTCTTTTCGCCTTAGCACTGGCGCTTTGGAATGCGCTACCACGAATTGAACGCTCCTTTGTAGCAGTGCATCAAAGGAGCGTGGGCCGTTCTTTGGCGACGTGGGAAACGAGGCATCGCAAATCACCAACGATGCTTCCAGCTCTGAATGTTCGTGCCGTGATTCAATCCGGTATAACTCTCCAACGCGTCAGCAATTCTGCGAATACTCTCAGATCGTGATTTCTCCAACTCCACCTCAACTACTGCCTGACCGCGCGATAACCCGGTCCAGAAACATAGTAGGAACTGATACAAGTGGAGCTTTGCGCAAGCATCTTGATCTTCCGGATTGAAGAGTCAACGCAGTCTATTGGGAACGGCGTGACGGTGGCTTAATGCAACACGAGAGGATGCGCCGCGCGTCAGTCTTTGCCCATCAGCCTGTTCAAGAGAGGCGGAGCGAGGGCGACGATGACGCAGGCGAGAGTGAAGAGGCCGACCATGACGAGGGAGACCAGGATGAACCTGGAGAGTTGTTTCGAATCGGACTGGGTTTCCATAGAAGGGGGTTATACGGCGGGGGTGGATTATTGTCGATGGGCGGGGAGCGGGGTGGAGGAGTTTTGAGTTTTTAATTTTTAGTTTTTAGTTAACGGATCCACTCCTAAACGGCACTCGCCGCATCAAAAGCAGGGCCGCGGCAAGGCGCAAACGGTGTTGGGAAGGGTTTTAAGTCCACGACTACGGAGTCAGCCGGGCGGGGAGTTGCGAGTTAAGGTTGAGAGTCGATGCGGATGCGATAGAACTTTGAGGGGAGGTTTGGTTGGGTATCGGTAAAGGTGTGGACGCCGCCGGTGCCGGGGACGGGCGCGGCGAAGGGTTGCCAGTTGGTGGCGGTGTGGCGGAGTTCGGTGGTGGTTTCGATTTGGTAGGTGTTG
Source organism: Verrucomicrobiia bacterium (assembly GCA_036383895.1). Lineage (GTDB taxonomy): Bacteria > Verrucomicrobiota > Verrucomicrobiia > Limisphaerales > SXQI01 > DASVNK01. The sequence goes on from DASVNK010000036.1 coordinate 28,063, forward strand.
GTGGTGGCGGTGTCGACGACGAGCTGGATCTCGGAAGCGGTGCGGTTGATGGAGTGGATGGCAGGTTTCGGCGGACCGGCGCGGAAGTAGAAGTGGTAAATCTCGGATGGGGTGTGGATGGGGCCGTTGGCGGCACCGTTCAGGGAGGTGTCGAGCAGGCGGAAGCCGATGGTGTAGAGGCCGGCGTGGGTGAGGGTGAAGCGTCGGCCATGGATGTGGCCGTAGGGATCGGAGCCGGATGAGGCGTCGCTTTCGGACAGTGCAAAGGAGTTGGTGCCGGTGGTGGTGCCGACGGGGACTTCGAATTCTTTTTGTGGTTCACCGGTGTCGTGGTCTTCTTCCCAAAAGGCAAAAACGCCTCCGGCGGGTCCATCGAGGGAGACGACTTGCAATTCGATGAAGGAACCAAGGGCGGCGTGGCCGGGGCTGGGGCCGCCGGTGTCGGGCGTTGCGGAGAGGGCGGTAAAACTGAGGGAGCCGAGGTGGAGGCCGGTGTAGGGCGCGTTGGCGGCGAGGGTGAACGGGAGGACGAAGCCGGAATCGGTGGTGTATTCGGCGCCGTTGGCGAAGTTGAGTGGGGAGCCGGCTTGAAAGGATTCAGCGCCGGCGTTGACGTGGTGGTGCTGGGCGAGGCAATTCGCTGAGAGAACGGCGGTGATGGCAAAGGTCCAAAAAACTTTCATGCTCAACAATCAGAGTTCCGGGGCGGCATCCAGGTTCCGCACCGGCGGCGGCAATTGACTGCAAACCAGCGAAAAAAGCAATTCGGTTGCGAACTACTTTGGAGGGGATCGCTGAGTGCGTGGGCGGTTTTTGGACCCCGCGCGCGGGGATCAGCGGTTTATGGAGTATTAACCGCTCGATAGAAGCTGCCCCTGGACTCTCCCGAGACGTTCATTTCACTTGAAGAGGTGACGAGGGCTCCATTCGTGACGTCATTCCACGCTTTAAAGTCGGTGGTCCGTTGCACTTTGAACTGTTGGCCCTGGTCGCCGCTGATCCGGATGCGCAAGCCGTTCGAGCTGGCGCCGAGGACGCTGAGGGTGAGCTGACCGGCGATAGGGGCGGACGATGTGGTGACAGTGAGTTCGGTGGATGCGGGCGAAGAACCGGCCGCGTTCGACGCGCTGATGCGGTAGCTGTAAGCGGTCGAGGCTTGAAGGCCGGTGTGATTGTAGATGGTGACACCAGCGTTCGGCGTGGCGAGTTCGGTCCAAGCGCCTGCGGAGTTTTTCACTTCGAGTTTGTAGCCGGTTTCATCGGCGACATCCGTCCAAGCCAACGTGATGCTCGACTGTGATTTGGCGGTGGTGCTCAGGGTCGGCGTGGCAGGGGCGACGAGTCGTTCAGTGCGCGCCTGGACTTCGGAGGAAAAGGGCGAGTTGCCGACGGCGCTGAGCGCGCGAATTCTGTAGGTGTAGGTGGTGGCAGGCGTGAGGCCAGAATCACTGTATGAGGTCGCGTTGGCCGCAGGAGTGGCGATCTGCGCCCATTGGCCGGAGCCGGTGCGACGTTCGATGCTGTAACCACTTTCATTCGCGACATCATTCCAGGTCAGATTGACGGCGGTCGCGGACTGGATGGTTGCGGAGAGGGTCGGCGCGACGGGTGCAACTGGCGCGCTGGTAGTGGTGGCGGAAACTTCGGCGGAGTAGGAAGAAGTGCCGGTCGCATTGAAGGCGCGCAAGCGGTAGAACATGGTCGTGCCGGCGCTGAGTCCTGAATGGTGATAGCTGGTCGCATTCGCGGCGGGTGTGGCGATCTCGTTCCAGTTTCCGCTCGCGCCGACGCGGGCTTCGAGGCGGTAGCCGGTTTCATTGGAAAGATCGCTCCAGTTCAACGTGATACTAGTGTCAGTCACGGCGCCAACAGTTAACGCCGGGACGGAGGGCGATTGCACTGCAGAAGTACGCCGCAATGCCATGCTATGGAAGTTACCCGCAGAAATGGCGATGACATTGTTGAGGCCTTCGGGAGGGGTGATTTGGCCGCTGTAAACGCGGGGGCATTGCTCGGCGTTCCAGGTGAAGGCGCAATTTGGGTCGTTACTGCCCCAGGCGTCGTTGGCGCCCCAGCCGACCACGGTGCCATCCGCCTTCAATGCCAAACTGTGCTCCGTTCCAGCCTGGATCGCGATGACGTTGCTCAGTCCCGCCGGAACGACGGACTGGCCGTACCTGTTCCAGCCCCAGGCCACAACTGTTCCATCTTTTTTCAAGGCGAGGCTGTGCAGTCCCGCGGCTGAGATGGCCTTAACATTATTGCCGAGCGAGGCAGGGATACTAATTTGGCCGTCGCCGTTCCAGCCCCAACCGCGGACGGAGCCGTCAGACAGCAAAGCAAGGTTGTGGTATTCGCCTGAAGAAATCGCCACCACATTTCGTAAGTCCGGAGGAACATTGATTTGCCCGGTGCGGTTGTCGCCCCAAGCAACGACGGTGCCATCGGCCTTCAGCGCGACGCTGTGTTGCCAACTGCCGGAAACGGCGACGACGTTGCTCAGGCCGGCCGGGACATTGCATTGGCCATTCGCGTTGTCTCCCCAGGCACGGACGGTGCCGTCGGGCTTCACGGCGAGATTGTGGAATCCGCCGGCGGCAAAGGCGATGACCTTACCGACGTCCCAAGGAACACCCGTATTGTAGCCCCACGCGACTAAGGTGCCGTCAGCGCGTTGAACGAGGTTGTGCCACTCGCCGCTGGAAATGGCCACGATGTCGTTCAAGCCCTCAGGAATACTGGACTGGCCGGTCCTGTTGTCGCCCCATGCTACCAAGGTGTTATCTTGTGCCCACCCATCAACGGGGGATCCGAGCAAGGCAAGGCCGAGCAGAAATATTCTGATTTTTGGAAGCTTTGGAGATTCTGAAATTTTCGCAGGCAGGGCTTGGGCCTGTGGGGACAATGTCTGTTTCATCCGCCTTTATCGTAGATAAGCGGAACGGGCTTTGTAGCGTGGAGTGGACGAACTCTCGATGCGTCTTTTCTGAGTCGGAATATCGGGTGTCCAGTTAGTGCTGGTCAGGGACAATGCATCTGCATGGACAAAACCCGGAGAACCGGAAGCCGACTTCCAGTCAGTGGTGCGCGGGAAGTTCGTGGCCGTGGGGATGGGATGAAGGAAGAGCGGGTTTGCTGGAGACGGTTGCGGACGGTTGTAGCGGTAGCAAGGGAGTTTTTGAAAAGCAATCACAGTCAGAGTGGCGGAAGAGGTGAGCGTGGGGCTCACCTCGTTAACGTGTAATTAGTCGGCATCCTTTTTCTTCAGGACGGAGCAAAACGCTTCGGAGCTGCCGCAATGGGAGCAGGTATGGGTGATTTTATCGACTTTGGCCTTACCGTGGCCGGTGAGGTCGACTTGTGCACCGCAACCCGGGCAACCGTGAGTGGCGACTTTTTCTTTGCCGAGACCGCCGCCCTTCGCGGTGGTCTTCACGCGGGTGTGAACCACGGTCTTGCATTTAGGACAAGCCGTTACGACGAGATCGCCTTTCTCAACTTCGGTGACCTGGGCGGGAGTGTTTAGTTCAGTGAGTTTTTTGCCGCCCCCTTTGGCAGTGTCGGCGGCGCTGACGGTCAGCGCGAGAGTAAGAACTGCGACGACCGATCCAATGAGTTTGATTAAAGTTTTCATAATCGTGTGTCTAAAGACAGTCTTCGGGTAAGCGGAGATAGTTGCTCAACGGAAATTGCTGATTGCTGCGCAAAATTTGCAGACTCCTGAGCTACGGATTTTGAAGAGGCCAGTTTGTTAAAAGAGTGCAGTCCGCACTGTTCACAGTTCAAGAATGCACGAGCACGGTAGCTGGCGAAATTGACGCCAGGGAAATGGAAGAGCTAGGCTGCGGAATGCTCCGAAAAACGTTTCTGGCAATTGGACTTGGGACAGTCCTGGTTTCGGCCGCGGAAAAAGCGCCGGTGCGCGTAGTAAGGGCCCCTGGCGCTTTAAATGTGGTGAAAGCGCAGGCGAAGGACGGCGCAGTTCATTTGGTTTACGACAGCAAAACCGGGCCAGGTTACGCAACGACGCGGGATGGAGGTAAAACGTTCAGCGAACCGATCCTGGCGGTTGTGACGAATGAGAGGCCGGAACTTGAATTTGATATTTGGGACATGGCGTTGAGTTCGGAAGGTACGGTGCATGTCGCGATGGGAAACAATGCGTGGAAACTGAAACTGCCGCAGGAAGAGTGGGGGTACTTCTATGCGCGCAAGAAGGCGTCCGAGCGCAGTTTCGATCCGGTGCGGAATATCAATCGGAAGCCGAGCGAGGGTTTTTCTGTGACGGTAAACAAAAGCGGGGACGTGGTGACTGCTTTCCTGAGTGGGAAGGTCTTTGTGATGGACTCAACAAACCGAGGGGAAACGTTTTCTGCGCCGCGCGAATTGACTGGCGGGTGGAATGCCTGTGACTGTTGCACGACGGCGATCACTTACGGTGCGGATGGGCGAGTCGCATTACTGTATCGAGAGGAGACAGACAATAAGCGCGACATGTATTTGATGCTGTGGAATCAGAAATCAAACACTGTGGATCGACGACGAATCAGCCAAACGGACTGGCTGATGCCGGCGTGTCCGATGACCTACTACTCGATCACTGCGACAACGAACGGGTATCTCGCGGCATGGCCGACAAAGGGCGAAATTTATTGGGCGCGCTTGAATGTGAACGGAGAGGTGCTGGCACCGGGGGAAATCAAAACTTCGGGACGGAACGGAATGCGCACAGGACTGGTGCCGATCAACGGGAGTAACGGCCGGGTGCTCATCGCGTGGAATGATGGATCGAGCCTGCGCTGGGAGGCGTTCGATGAAGGGGGGCGTCCAATCGGACAAGCAGGAAAAACCGAGACGAGTGGCAAAGGGGCAGCGGGTGTTTGGCTCGAAAATGAGTTTCTGTTATTTGCTGCGCCAAAGTGAGTGCCGGGGCTGAGCGCCGAGATCAATGATGGTCGGGTAGCTCATACCCGTGGGGATGGATGAAGGAGGAGCCGGTTTGTTGAAGGCGGTTGCGGACGGTGTTGTTCCACTTGATGGATTCAACGTGGGCGTCGACGAAGAGATAGTTGGCGGCGGCGAGGTGGCGTTGAACGGCGACCTGGAAGGGAAAGGCTTCGGGGGTGTAGCCGCCTTCGGAGGCGCTGGCAAAATGGAAGTGGTCGCCGCCGTCGAATTTATCGGCACATTCGGTCATGTAGATGGTTTCGGAGGGGCGCGGGACGTTGCTGAGTTTGGAACAATCGAGGTGAGGCGCGCCGCGGGGTTTGGGAGTGAGGAAATCGTTTATGGCGTAGCTCCAGACACGGTTGGTTTTGTTCGGATCGATAGCGCAGCGGTACATGTTCGTGCCGGAGAGATAATGAGCGAGAGTGCCGACCCAGGATTTGCCTTGATGGGCGGATTGCGGGATGGAGTCGTTGTTATCACCGGCATACATGTGCGCGGCCAAACCGATCTGGCGCAGACCACTGGCGCACGAGGTGGCGTGAGCCTTCATTTTCGCCTTGGAGAGAGCGGGCAGGAGCATGCTGGCGAGGATCGCGATGATGGCGATCACGACGAGCAGTTCGATCAATGTAAAAGCGCGGCGCACGGACGGGGCGAAACATAGGTTGGATGTTTCGGGCAGGCAAATGGTTCCGGGAATCGCGACGTTACGGCGGAGGCTTCAGGAAGTGGCGGTTCCTGCCGACGTACCGGAATGGTCACCAGGTCGCCGAACGCGATCGCACTTTTGCTCGCGATGCTTCTGCTCGTTGTTTCTGTCGGCTGTTCCTCCCCGAGACACCAATCACGCGGCGTTCAGCCGCAAAACCCTTCTGTTTCCAGGACAGCTGAAGTTGGGACGGCTTCGTATTACGCGGACAAATATCACGGCAAAAAGACAGCTTCGGGCGAGAAATACAACATGCACGAAATGACGGCGGCGCATCGGACGCTGCCATTCGGGTCGAAGGTGCGAGTAACCAATTTAAACAACAGCAAATCGGTGGTCGTCCGGGTGAATGATCGAGGGCCATTCGTGAAGGGACGCTTGATCGACCTTTCCCTGGCTGCCGCCCGCAAGCTGGATATGATTCGCTCGGGCGTGGCGCGGGTGGAGGTTGCGCCGGCTGCCGGTGCGGAGAAATCGACGGTGGCGGCAATTCCGCGGTAATTCGATGCACGCAAGGCAGGCGTACGTTGCTTTCCCCTTGGGATAGCCGGACTGCTTCCTCCGGGAACGTGCCAGGAATCTCTTCTCGTAGGCCTGCGGGCTTTAACCCTCGCCTTTCAATTGCAGATCCGGCTCCGTGGCTACTCGTGCTTAAGTAAACTTCGTTGACGCTTTCCGACAATCACATGTGGCACCTCTGATGCTTATAGCAGTAGTGCGTAGGGCCGAATGGGACCGTTGGAGTCTCGTTTAAGCAATTGTCGATATGCGACTTTTATCAAAATCCGACAGGTCAGCTTTCAGCTTAGTCGAACTCGTTATTGCGACAGCCATTGGCGCACTGACGGTCGGCGGGTCGATGTATGCGTATGTTTTCTCCGCCCGTCGCGCAGAATGGTCGGCCTATTCCCTGGCCGCTCATTCGCTCGCGATGCAACGGATCGAGCAGGCGCGTGCGGCGAAGTGGGATCCGAAAGGATTTCCGCCGGTAGATGAGCTGGTTAGCACGAACTTTAATGCGCGCGTGGACGTGCTTGATATCCCGATTTCCGGCACGAACATCAGCTACGCGACCAGTATCACCTCGATCGCTTCCGTATCCCTCAACCCGCCACTGAAAAAGATCCGGGTCGATTGCACCTGGTCTTTCGTGAGCGGCCGCTCCTTTACGAACACTGTGGTCGCTTACCGCGCACCTGACCAATGAAGCTTTTTACGAAAACCAATCGGAAGCACGCATTCACTTTCACCGAGTTGTTGATCGTGATGGCATTACTGACGGTGTTAGTTACCGGGGTGGTTGCGGCACATATCACAGGGCTGCGGATGGTGGGAATCACCCGGGCCAAGCTCGGCGCCAACGACGAAGCTCGTCAAGCAATCAACCATCTGATCGAAGAAATCCGGACTGGAAAACTCGTGAAGATCGGCAATGGGGACCTGGATAGCTTCAGCGAAATCGCGCTGAACACACCGCAACGCGGCAGCGCCATCCAAATCTACCCGAGCACGGATACGAACCAATACATTCGCTATTTTTGGGATTCATCAACACGCGAACTGATGCGCAGCACGAACGGTGCTTCCGCTGTTTCGCTGGTGGCCAATTCCATTTCGAACAACATCATATTCACTTCCGAAGATTTCCGCGGCGTGGTTTTGACCAACAACGAGAACAATCGTGTGATCGGCCTTACCCTGCAGTTTTATCAAATCCATTATCCGACCGTACGAATCGGGCCGGGCGAGCATTACGATTTTTACCAACTCAGAACGAAGATCACGCGGCGTGCCTTGGAATGAGAGCTATGAAACTTAAACGAAACAGATCGAAGGGAGGATTCGCGCTCCTGATGGTGCTCGCCTTCGTGGCGGTGGCGCTGATCGGACTGGGGGGAGCGCTTTCGTGGACATCCACAACCGCGTTGAACACCGATCGCAACAATCAATACTTCACTACGGTAGCAGCAGCGGAAGCAGCCACTGAAAAAGTTCTCACAAAAATGTCTGGGGATTTTCAAGTCAACGGGATTGGCAGCGTAATTACGGGTCTGCCCAGCTACCGTGGATTGACGCCGGATGGAAACGAAGAACCGTTCTGGAACGGATTTCAGTTCAGCGACGGGGAGGGGACGGCCAATTCCACCTACGTTCAGCAGATTGGAAACTGGGGTTACACCAACCTTGGGTCGCAATACGCCGGGTTGAAAGGTTACGCGGCGACTTTTCGAGTGGTTTCAAACGCGCGATCCACCGTTCCACCGGTTCTGACTGCGGCGGTGAAACAAGAAATCCAACTGGCAGCCATCCCGGTCTTTCAATTCGCGATTTTCTACACAATGGATTTGGAGATTAATCCCGGCCCGGACATGACGATCAATGGACGGGTCCACAGTAACGGTGAAATCTACACGCGACCCAACTCCTCGGTCACATACCTGGACCATGTGACCGCAGTCCGGAACATCAATCTTTTCCAATCGCCCCTGGACCCAAGCGGGCGGCCGACGACGGGCGTGGTCCAGTTTAAAAAGGAACACGACGCACGAGTCAGTTCGCTCACGCTCCCGATCGGTACGAACAATTCGCCACAAGCTGTGCACAGCGTGGTCGACGTTCCACCTCCTGGTGAAGCGATTCAGTCCCTGATGGGCAAACAACGCTACTTCAACAAAGCGGATGTGGTTCTCATCTACTCGAATGCCACGATGGTGGCGCGTAGTGGAAGTTTTAACGGATTCAGTACGACGATCCCGACGAACCAGCTGAACACCTTTCTTTCGACGAATACTTCCTTCGCTTTCTATAACATGCGTGAGGGGAAGACGGTGCGCACGATGCAGATCGATGTCGCGGCTTTTAAGATTTTCAGCGAAGGCTGGTTCCATGCCCAATTCGGGCGTCGTGCGAATACGATTTATATCGCGGACAAACGCAACCTCACCGGCAGTTCACAATCGGGCATCCGCGTCGTCAATGGCCACACTCTGCCAGTAGGGGGATTGACGGTCGCTACCCCAAACCCGCTTTATCTAAAAGGGCATTATAACTCGCCGCCGTCTCCGAATCACCGTGGGACGGCGAATACGAGCAACACTCGCCCAGCCTCGCTCGTCGCCGATGCGATCACGATCCTCAGCCAGAACTGGAATGATGCGAATGGTAATTCTCCACTCGGCCATCGGCTCGCGGTAGATACGACGGTCAACGCCGCTTTCCTGGGCGGAATCGTGCCCAGTAATGGCACCTATTATAGCGGCGGCGTGGAGAATTTTCCGCGCTTCCTCGAAAACTGGAGCGGACGCACCCTGACGTACAATGGCTCGATGGTGGTCATGTTTTATAGCCAGATTGCAAACGGCCCCTGGACGGGGACTGGAGTGAGTTACCATCCGCCGAATCGTAACTGGGCATTTGATTTGAACTTCCTTGATGTAACGAAACTTCCGCCCGGCACTCCTCAACTCCTCACGATGGTCCGTGGAACGTGGGGGCTGCTGCCTCCAAACACCATTTTGTAAAAGTCCAGATAGCAGTTTAGCCGCGGCGGACGAGGAGGAACACGCCGCCAAAGGTGAGGATGGCGATCACGGTCATCAGTGCGATGGCAAACAAATATTCCACTCAACGGGTTATCGGCCATCGCCAACCGGTCCTTTAAACGTGGCGCGGCAAAATAACCTGCCCCGCTTGAATCGTTGAGGCAGATCCGCTTTAATTGAAAAGATGGAGTCGGAGCTATCATTCATGCTGAAGCTCGTTGGTGTTTTCGGAGGGGTCATCCTTGGCGTGCTGCTGATCCCGATGCGCGAAACAATCCTCGCCAGTCTGCGCGCCGCGGTTCGGAAAATCAACAGCTGGCTGTAGAACAACGGAGCCGCCGGCAAATCGTAAACGGATGCGAGCGCTACTATTATTCCTTCCAAGAGTTAACCTCGCTTACGAGGCTCCAGACAGCTGCGCTATTTTAGAAAGGCGTGATCAGGAGTCTCCTCAGCACTCCTCGGTAAGTTGACGCATGCCCACTCCGGAGCTGGCCCCTCTGTTTTCGAGAAGGCCCGAAGAGGAGAGTTTAATCATGAAAACGTTTGTTCTGCTCAGTGTGCTCGCGGTGGCGATGACAGCTTGTGACAGCCGCGAAAGGGAGATCAACGCGGAAGTTCGCGAGGAAAAAACCGCGCTCGACGCTGATGCCAAGACGGTGGATCGGCAGACCCGCGAAGCCAAGGAACAGGCCGAGATCGAAGCAGAGGTCGACAAGGTGAAGATCGAAGCCGAGCAACAGATGCAGAAGGCTCAAATCGAAGCGGACAAAAAGAAAGCTGAGGCGGAAGCGGAAGCTCGCAAGAAGATAAACGATCTTCGGAATGACTAGTGGGAGTTTTTCGCTGAAGTTGACGGCGGTTGCGACCGCCAAACTGGAAGAGTTAATGCATGAGGGCTGGTGTCGTGTAGGGAAGATTAGGGTAAGGAGTAAGACTGGGTAGTTTGGCTGTTAATGATATTACAGCAGTGCGGGTGGAACAGGGTGTGCTCAGGTTAGAAGCGCGAAATGATGGTTGGTGAGCGCTGGAAGGCAAGCGGCGCGGGGGAATAGCGCGGTTTTTCTCAAAGCCGCAAATCTGCGGCGCTTTTCTCAAGGTTGATTGGCGCGCGTGGGCAAGTTCGTAGGAGTGTTCCTACAAAAATTCACAGGGGCGCGATTCGATAACAGGTTGTAAGCTATTCTTTCGCAAGCCGTAAGAGTCGGAATTTTCCTACAAGTTATCCCAACGCGGCAAATCGATTCGATTTTGGCTCGTGGCAACACTGCGAAGGTCTTCACCCTGCTTAATGCGGTTCGCGGATTTAGAAGTCGGTTCGGAATGCCTGCCAAGCAATCGGAAATCGATGAACTTTTTGCGGAAGAAATTTGGGAAAAGCAGGAGAGCGAGTGGAGCGTTCACGCTCGTGGAGATGCTTGTATCCATGTCGGTGCTCTCATTTGTGTTCGTCTCGCTCTACGCGGGGCTCGCATCGAGCACGAGCAGCTTGCAGCGGGCACGGGAGAAACTGCGCGCGACGCAGATTCTTACGGAGAAGCTGGAAGTGATCCGCCTTTATAATTGGGACCAGGTGACCACCAATGGATTTATCCCCAGCACCTTCACCGACTATCAGTATCCGAACGCGGGCGTGAACAATCGCGGAATTGTCTACAGCGGAACGATTACGCTGGGGCCGGCCGAAGTGGCGACTGCATACACGAACACCATGCGGAAAGTGACCGCAACGGTGCAGTGGTTCAGCAACGGGATTCGCAACACCAACCAGATGGAAACGTTAATTTCGCAATTCGGAGTGCAACGCTATGTTTATTAAGCCTCGTACCAAAAAAACACGCAGCGCCTACACGCTGATCGAACTGATGATCGGCTCCACGCTGGGAGCGATCGCGCTGGCACTGGTGCTCGGCGCGACATTTTACACCGGGCGAACGATGGCTTCGCTGACAGACTCAGTGAACCTCGCGATCCAGAGCCGATCGATGATCGATCGCATGAGCCAGAAGATCCGCCAGGCGGAGGATGTAACCGCATTTCAGCCGCACGAGATTACGGTGGTAGTGGGTGGAACAAACCTCACTTACCGGTATCAATCGAACACCAAGCGATTGTTGGAAATCGAGAATAGTAGCACGAACACGGTGCTGGAGAATTGCACGCAGCTCAGGTTTGAGTTGTACCGTCGGAATCCGATTACGAACTCGTTCGATCAATTTCCGGCAGATAATACTGTGTCCGAAGCCAAATTAGTGCGCGTCTCGTGGACTTGCGAGACGCAGGGCATCGGCCAGTCAACCGGAGCTTCCGAACTTGTTTCCTCCAAAATCGTCCTGCGATCCAAGTAACATGAAAACTTCTAAAATCCGAAACTCTGAGTTAGGTGGAATGCTGGTGGCCACGCTGGTGCTGGTCGCGGTGGTATCCACGGTGTTGGTAGGAGTGATGGCGCATGTCTCGCAAGAGCACAAGATGCTGGCGCGAACCGCGACGTGGAACTCGGCCCTACCGGTCGCGGAAGCCGCACTGGAGGAAGCGATGTCGCACATGTGGTGGGTGCAATTAGGCAATCGTGCGGTCAACGGCTGGACTGTGAGCGGCACAAACGTGGCGCGCGCTCGCTACCTGACGAACAGCAACAGCCGTTACAGTGTGGCAATTTCTTCGGCAATTCCGCCAATCATCTACTCTACCGGCGCAGTTTGGTGTGCATCTGCGAACAAATTTGTCGAGCGCCGCATTCAAGCTCGCACTCGAGGTGAGAGCTATTTTATGAAGGGGATCCAGGCGAAGCAGAAAATTACGATGAGCGGCCAAATCTCGGTGGATAGCTTTCACTCGGACGACCCTTTATACAGCACGAACGGGCTTTATACCGCGAGCAAGAAGAAGGCGGGCGGCGACGTGGGAACAAACCTTAGCACCCCCGACGCGATTGATATGGGGGGCCAAGCGAAAATCTACGGCAAAGTAGCGACCGGACCATTAGGAACGGTGAAGGTGGGTGGGCAGAACGATATCGGTTCGATCGCGCATGTGGACGGAGCAGCCACCGGAATCCAAGCCGGGTGGTACACGAAGGACATGAATGTTTCGCACCCGAATGTGGTCGTACCCACAAATGGTGTGTGGTTCAACTTACTCAGCAGCCCAGTCCCGCAGCTCATCGGCGGAGTATCCTATAAATGGGTCCTGACCGGAGGGAATTATAATCTTCCGACGCTCTCTTTGAGCGCCGGTGATAAAATGCTTGTAACCGGGACTGCTATTCTGGTGGTGAATCTCGATATGAGCGTCTCCGGAACGATCATTCTTAATCCTGGAGCGAATCTGCAGATTTACCTCAAGAGTGGTTCGATCTCACTTTCCGGTAACGGCTTGCGGAACGACACTGGACGAGCTTACAATTTCGGGCTCTGGTGCCTTCCTGCCGTGTCGCAAGTAAACATCAGCGGCGACGGACATATTGTTGGGACGGTGTATGCGCCGAGTGCGGTAGTCAGCCTTTCTGGCGGTGGCTCCGGTGGGATTGATTTCGTGGGGGCAATCGTTGGCAATTCGGTGAACGGGAGCGGCAGCTACACCTTCCACTACGATGAAGCGCTGAAGGATCGCGGTATGCGGAATCTGGTGGTGGTGAATTGGAAGGAGATTTGATTTTCCAGGAGCGAAGACTGGCTTAATTCAGTTCCGTGGAGACGGCGACCTGAACGGTCGCCGTTTTCTTTATTTCGCAAGGGCAAGACGTACTGGCCGCGATTGTTCGCAAACACGCAGTTTTCGTTTCAAATTACCGTGCAGCGACTTAGAACGTAACTTAGCGCGGCGGAGATGGTGGCAAATGTCCTGCTATTCTCAGGTCATTCGGCCCTACAGCCGATTTTCATCGTGAAGACAGGACTTAGCATTCGGGGCACCCTCGGCAATTCGCGCGCGTTTACCATTGTTGAAATGGTGATTGCGATGGCGATCATCGGCATCGCCTTCGTGTCGCTCTATGGCGGCATCGCCTCGAGTTTCGGCGTGCTCTCGGTGGCGCGTGAGAATCTGCGGGCGAACCAGATCATGGTGGAAAAGCTGGAGACGATTCGGCTGTATCATTGGGACCAGATCAACTCGAACGGCTTTATCGCGCCGACGTTCACCGCTTCCTTCTTTCCGACCGTGATCACGAACGTGATCGGGACAAATCCCGACGGCACACCGAAATATATCGTTCATACCAACGGAACTTCTTCCGGGGTGACCTATTATGGAACGGTGCAGGTGACCAATGCACCCGTTTCGCCGCAGTATGCCTCGAGCATGAAGATGGTAAACGTCTCCCTCACCTGGACCAATGGCAATGTGCCCCGGCGGCGCTCCATGCAAACACTGATTACCGCAAATGGATTGCAAGATTACATCTTTAACTAAACAGCGCCGCGGAAGCGCGGGCATGACCTTGATGGAAGTGCTGATCGCGACGTTGATCGGGGCTTTTGTGCTGGGCGGGATGCTGTCGCTCGGCATTTACACGACGCGCAGCTTCGCCGCGCTCGGGAATTACATGGAGCTGGATAAGAACAGCCGGAACACGCTCGATCGCATGACGCAGATCATTCGCGAGGGAGACGGGCTGCTCGATTGGAGTAATCACCACATTACGCTGAGCTATCACACCAAGCCCCTGTCGTTCACCTACTCTCCCACGAATAAGACGCTCGTCATGACGGACACAAACGGCGTGGCGACCACGCTGCTGGACGGCTGCGATTTTCTTGATTTTCAAATTTTTCAGCGTACCTCGATGGCCGGAGTATACGATCAGTATCCCATCACGAACGACGAAACGGTGGCGAAGATTGTGCAAATTTCATGGATCTGCTCGCGAACGCTGGTCGGGAGCCTGATGAACACGGAAAGCGTGCAGTCCGCAAAGATCGTGATCCGAAAGCAATAATATGAAGATTCGAACGACAACTGAGTCTGGCAGCGCGTTGCTTATCGCGCTGGTTTTGACGGCGGTCATCGGAACGGCGTTGGCGAGCTATTTAAAGCTAGCTGAAGTCCAGAACCGATCGGTGGTCCATTCACAATATTGGAATGGGACGATTCCACTCGCGGAGGCGGGGATTGAGGAGGCCCTGGCCCATTTGAATAAAGTGGGTGATGGATATCGCGGGACGAACGGATGGGCCTATACCAATGGCGCGTTCCACATCAAGCGCACATTGGAATCCGGCAAGTACCAAGTTTCGATCGACACGAACGCGCAGCCCTATGTGACGTCAAGCGGGTATGTGGTGGACCCGGTGAGCGGTAAGGAAGTGGAACGGACGGTCAAAGTTTTGACGTCCAAGGCGGGGTCTTTGATGAGAGGGATCATTGCGCGTGATAACATCACGATGAACGGCGGAGGCGTGCGGATCGACAGCTTTGATTCAGCCGACACAAATTATAGCACCAATGGACGATTCGATATCGCCAAGTCGAAGGATGGAGGGTTTGCCGGTGCGGTGACCGGGAGTATTGATACCGGCAACGGTGGCGTCTGGGGCTATGTGGCCACCGGCCCAAATGGAAGCGTGGCCGGCAATGTGGGTAACAACGCCTGGATGGCGACGTCGTCCGGCGTGCAACCTGGGCACTATCGGAAGGATCTGAATGTTTCGTTTCCGCCGGTGGCGCCCCCGTTTACGAGCGGTGCGATGAATCCTGCGATCAACACAAACATCACGATTACGAATTTAACTTACCTCACGAACGTAACCACCACCACAACCTACCCGAGCCCGGTTCCCCCCGGCGGAGTAAACACCAGTGTGGGAACGGTCACGACGCCGAATAAGCCCACCATCTGGACTGGACCGATGAGCACGAACACCGCGCCATTTACCAGCACAACCTATCCGACCGCGGGCACATACTTCGGCAATGTCGCAACGCGCAATGTGGTGGAAGGAAAAGGGAAGAATGCAAAGACCGTGACGTATTATGACTATAACAAGATATCCGGTTATACATACCAGACCACGACTTACTCGTATAATCTCGTGACGACCAATACGTCCACAACGTCGGATACTTACACCTATGCGACGGGTAAAGGTAACTACGTGATGACCTCGATCTCGATGAGCGGCCACGCCAAGTTCCTCGTTTACGGTGACACCACGCTCTATGTCCCCGGCGGCGTCTCGCTGAGCGGCCAGGCGCAGATCATCATCATGCCGGGAGCCAGCCTGAAGCTTTATGTCGGAGGTGCTGTAAACCTTCACGGAAACGGCGTGATGAACGGCAACACCAGCGCTCTCGCTTTCCAGGTGCATGGCCTACCCTCCTGCAACAGTATTGATTTCGGTGGGAATGCGTCTTTCACTGGGGTCGTATACGCCCCGAATGCGCATGTTCAAATGGGTGGCGGTGGCAGTAATACATACGACACCGTGGGCGCGATCACCTGCAAATCGGTGGGCATGAACGGACATTTCAACTTTCACTACGATGAAATGCTCGGCCGCCAGACGGGGCCTGATCTATTCAAAGTAGCTTCGTGGAACGAGATCTGAGACCTGTTTTGTTTATCCTGGGTTAGGGTTGTTTGTGCAAAGGCGGTGGCATAAAGCCACCGCTTTTTTCTTTAGTGGAAGAAGTTGCCCAGCGCTTACCTAAAGCGTCAGGCCCGGCATACAGATTGCTCTACAGGTATTTTGATAGTTAAGGATCAAACATGAGAATCCATCCTAAACAGACGGCGGGAAGTGTGCTTCTCATATTCCTGGTGATTACAGCGCTGGCCGGAGTAACGCTGGCGAGTTATTTGCATCTGGTTTCGAACCAGAACCTTTCGATCATGCGGTCGATGGGGTGGAACGAGGGCGTGGCGGTGGCGGAAGCGGGGGTCGAGGAGGCGATGGCGCACTTAAATAAGAACCGGACGAATCGATGGAAGGATGGATGGGTGTTGCAAGGAAGCAACGTCGTGAAGCAAGTAACATTTGGACGGCAGAAATATAAGACGTACATCGATGCTTACGCGGACAAGCCGGATATTACATCGGAGGGGTGGGTGCAGCATCCGACGAGCGGACAGTTTCTGCCGCGGCCGCGGACGGTGAAAGTATCAACGACAAACGATGCAATCTTCGCGAAAGGGATGGTGGCCAAAGGACAGATTGACCTCGCGGGGAACGGCATTCTCTCGGACAGCTTCGATTCCTCGAACACGAACAAGAGCACAAACGGGCAGTATGATCCCGCCAAACGCGGAGACAATGGCGACGTGGCCACGAACGCTTCGCTGGCGGACTCATTGAACGTGTGGAACGCGGAAATTTATGGACAAGTTTCGACGGGTCCGGGAGGAGACGTGGGGATCAAGAATGGGACGGTCGGGAGCCTGGCGTATCATGCGAGCGGGTCAAGCGGGATACAATCGGGTTGGTCGGATGATGACATGAACGTCTATTTTCCAGATGTCGATTTGCCGACGCCGCTGCCGCCACCCTTAGTAGGACTTCCCGCCACCTGGCTCCCACAGCAGATCATGGTTAACGGCGTGTTAACGTCCTTCGACTATTTCGTTCCGCCCGGCAGCTACCGGCTGACTCAGGACTTAAACTTGAACACCAAGAAGATGTATTTTTCCGGTCCGACGACGCTAATTCTTGACAAGAACCTTAGTATCAGTGGCCAGGGTGGAATGGTCCTTGCGACCAATGCGAATCTGCAACTTTACATGAACGGCCCATCAGCGAGCATTGCTGGAAATGGAATTAATAACCTGAGCGGCATTGCGAATAACTTCAATTATTGGGGTACGCCGAACAATAAGGAGCTAACGATTCAAGGTAATGGTGACTGGATCGGAACTGTTTATGCACCGCAGGCTGCGGCGAAATTCGGCGGCGGCGGCGCAAGCGGTGACGACTTCTCGGGAGCGATGGTGACGGCGTCCGTAAAACTCAATGGCCATTACAAGTTTCATTACGACGAGGCCACGGGCGTTTATGGGCCGCGGCGTGGATATACGATCACCAGTTGGAACGAACTTTAAGCGAAAACGTCCGATAGGTAATTCACCAGATGCATATACGGAACAAAACAGAAACGGTGCCTTCGAGTGAGAAGGCGTATTCACTGGTGGAAGTGCTGGTGGCGGTCGTGGTTTTGGGAATCATGTTTGTTTCCCTTTACTCGGGGTTCTCAGCGGGCTTCGCGGTGACGCAACTTGCGCGCGAGAATTTGCGCGCGACGCAGATTCTGCAAGAGAAGATGGAGACGATCCGGCTGTATACGTGGGACCAGATCAATACGCCTGGGTTCATGCCGACGAATTTTGTGGAGAGTTTTTATGCGGTGGGGACGAATGCGAATTCGATGACTTACACAGGAACGGTGTGGGTGACGAAGGCACCCAGCACTAACTCGTATAGCAACGAGTTGAAGCTGGTAAACATCAAACTGAATTGGGTCTCGGCGGATGTGCAGCGGACCCGCCAAATGCAAACTTACGTGACGCGACATGGTCTCCAAAATTACATTTATTAAGAGCGGAAAGCGCCGGCAGATCGGCATGACGCTGATCGAGCTGATGGTGGCGGTCGGCATTCTCTCCGTGGTGCTCGCGGGATTTGCGGCGTTGATTTTTTACACCGGGCGGAGTTTTGCGGCGCTGGCGAATTATGTGGACCTGGATGCGACCAGCCGGCACGCGCTGGACACGATGTCGCGTGAGATCCGGCAAACGAAACGGTTGAAAGCTGGAACGACGACGAGCCTGACTTTTGAAGACTTCGACGGGAAGGATTTGGTCTACGAATACGACGCCGTTACACGGCAATTGTTCCGAACGAAGGATGGCGTGGTGGATGACGAACCCTTGCTGACTGAGTGCAATTTTCTGGAATTTAATCTGTTCCAACGGAACCCGATCGCCGGGAAATACGATCAATATCCAACCGCGAACCCTGCCACCTGTAAACTGGTGCAATTGCGCTGGGTCTGCTCGCGGGATTTGATCAAGCAAAAGTGGAACACGGAAAGCGTGCAGTCCGCCAAGATTGTCATTCGCAAGCAGTAGGCGCGGCGAGTGATTGGATTGTTCGACTGAATTGAACACCGGGTAGGTGCATTACCGGTTTCCACTAAAGAGCGTTCCATGAAAGGGCGCATTGTGGAATTTCGACCCGCGCATAACGTATTCGCAGGGTAAGCGTCCGCCGGGGAGAAATCCGACGGGGCTCAGGGAAAAGTCCCCTCGGCCTCCGTGTCCGGGGGATTTTTTTTATCCAGGATTCTGGCAAGGTCAGCTTGCAGGCTCTTAGCTTTTTCCCGATGGAAGTCGGCGGTGGGTTGGTAGTTTTTGAAGAAAGGGATTCGGATCATTGGAACTGTGGGAAGGAGTTCGCGAAGAACCTCAGGGTTGGTGGCGCGGGAAGCGTCTGCAGTGGGCCCCTGCTCCACCAGCGCAACGCGCAATGCCGCTGCGGTGCGATGATGCAACGCTTCGACGGTGAGCGAGGTGTGGTTGAGAACGCCCAGGCGGTTTGCGGCCGCGATAATCACTTCGGCATTCAATTCGGTAATTAAATCAGCCGCGGTGAACTTCTCTCCGAGGGGAGTGAGCAATCCGCCGGCACCTTCAATAAACAGCAACTCGCAACTCGCGCGATGGTCTTCAATTTTCTGGAGGACATCGTTCAAGGTAATTTTCGTGCCGGCCTGGCGCGCCGCAGAAAACGGAGCGACGGGGTCCGCGAAGTGGAAGAAGTTGACCTGGAGGGAAGCTTTCTGGAGCGAACCGAGAAGGGTTTCATCGGCGGCGCTGCCGGTGGAAAACGGCTTTAGGGCACGGACGTTTATTCCGGCGGCCTGGGTGTGCGCGAGGAGAAGGGCAGTGACGACGGTCTTGCCGACGTTGGTGTCCGTGCCGGTGACGAAGATCGCGCGCGCGTTGGGCATGTGCGCTTAAGAAACTGAGCGTATGGACAGGCCGGTGGCGCGCTCAACGGCAGCTTCGTAATCGGCTTGCGCGAGCGAGATTGATTTTGCGCTACAAACTTGTTCGAAGCCGGGGAAGTTCCAGAGATTCGGGAAGTTGCGGCATTGTTGCGGCTTGACCGGGTTGACGCGACAGTCGCCGCCTTGGAGGAAAATGCACTCGCCGCTCTCTTTGTCTTGAAGCGCGAGGCCAGTGCGGTCGTTGTTTAAACGGGTGTAGGTTTGAATGAAATCATTTTCAGCAACGCCCAAGTGGACGGACATACGGGTGATCTCCGCGTCGGTGAGTTTCACTTGCCCTGGCCAACGGCAGCAGGCGGTGCAACGATCACATTCGTAGAAGATCGGCATGGATCGGGCCGAAGTGAGCGGCTTAAACCAACTGCAAACGCTTATCTTCCTGCAGGCGTTTGGTGAGCGATTCCCAGGGGGCGTCGTTCATGGCACTGAACGAGTTCAGGTAGACCAGCACCTTCTCATGCGGATATTTCTCGAGGAGTTTATCGACCGCCGCGTTCACCTTCGCGTCGTCCACTTTCTCGGGAAAATCTTCCACGACACCGTTCTTGTGTTCGACGCCGAGCGTATCGAGAAAATCGACCAACATCCCCGACTCAGTCTTTACCAGCCAGCCGCGCAAAAGGGTTGCAGCCGTGGCCGCCATGCGCGGGCGCGTGAGCATATCGAGGATGATTTTATTGCGTTCGTTGCGCGGTTTCTGCTCGAAGAACACCGGGCGGACTTTCAGCGCACCCGCGACTTCCGCGGTGATCGCTTTATAGACCTGTTTGTCTTCCTTAAAAGTGTCGTCCAAAATCTCATTGGCCAGCTCTGGAGACATAAAGCCAATGATTTCGTTCAAAGTCATCATACTAACGCAAACTCTATAGATTCACCCGACCTCCACTGAAATCAACTCCCGCGGAAACATCGCGCCGCCGATCAGCTCCTCCGAGGCCTGTTCAGGGCCCGCGATGCTGCAATGGGGCTCCGCCAAATGCCAGCTTTCTTTGTTTTCCCCGCTTTCTTTATGGCGCAGCAACGTTACCTTCCCCGCGGATGGATGCCCAACAACAGGCTCCTGGCGCCAGCGCGGCTCACGAGTATGCGCGAATCATCGCTCGTTCGCAACGGCAAGCGATGGATTGGAGCCTGGTGCTCGCGAGCCAGGAGATTCATCCGATCATCACCGGACCCGACGAAGGCGAAGGGAGTGCTGAGTGGGCGCTGCTCGTGAGCCCTTCGCAATACGAACGCGCCGTAGGGGCAATTCGCCAATTCCGTCTGGAGAATCGAGGTTGGGGATGGCGAACGTCAGTTCCTGGCGCGGACCTGGACCTGCACACCGGTGCGTTGATCTGGTGTTTTCTGCTGATCGCCTGGCATTGGCTGGCAAGTTTTATTGCGCCGGAGTTATTGACGCGCGGCCAAATGAGCAACGCGGCGGTTTCCTCCGGCGAATGGTGGCGACTCTTCACCGCCATGATGCTGCATGGCAACCTGGCTCATTTGTTCGCGAACGTGACGTTCGGAACAATTTTCCTGGGCCTGGCGATGGCTCGCTTCGGCTGGGCGGTCACTTTATTAGCGGCGTACCTCGCGGGCGCAGGAGGGAATCTTCTCGGGTTTTTCCTTTACAATGAATCGCACGGAAATGTGGGAGCATCCGGGATGATGATGGGCGGGTTGGGGTTGCTCTGCATCCATTCTTTTGGACTGTGGCGCAAGAGCCCGAAAGCTGCGCGCTACGTGCTCAGCGGCGTGATCGCGGGATTGTTGTTGTTTGTGCTGTTTGGGTTCAGTCCGGGTTCCGATGTGCTGGCGCATCTTGGCGGTTTCGGGGCTGGAATGGTTTTTGGTGCGGTGCTCTCGTTAACTCCCGAACCAAAGCTTCATCGAAGCTCGCTGAACTTTGGATGCATCCTGGCCCTGGGGATTATAATCACGATGACATGGATATTGGCTTTGCGGTAAATTGACACTATGCGCACGTTTTTGCTTTTCCTGATCACGGTTTGCGTTTCGGCGCAGGCGCAAGAATCGAACGAGTTCCGCGGGCGGCGATTCATTGGTTTTGAGCAGTTCGGGAAGTTCAATCCAGAAATCCGCGAGGGGGCGACGAACCTCGTTTCTCCCCTGGTGGATCCGGGATTTAAGTTCGATCAACTGATTGTCTCCTGGAACCTGCGCGGCGCGCCGACAAATCGGATCACGATTGAAGCGCGGGCGATTTCTCCGGATCGTGTGACGGAGTGGTATACGCTGGCGAAATGGTCTCTCGAGCCGGCGCAGGAGCAGGATCGTTCGAGCGTTAAGGAACAGAAAGATGACAATGGGAGCGTGGAAACGGACATTTTAAAATTAAAGGCGCCCGCAAACGCTGCCCAGATACGAATTCGGCTCGAGAATGGAACGCGGGCGGCTGGCTTGAGATTCCTGGGGCTTTCGTTCTGCGACAGCAAGGTCGACGCGGCTCCGCTTCCGCCGAATAAATCCGCTTGGGGAAAAGCGCTGGTGGTGAAGGAACGTTCGCAGGGCAATTATCCCGAGGGAGTCAGTTCCTGGTGCAGTCCGACGAGTATGTCGATGCTAATGAGTTTCTGGGCGACGAATCTAAATCGCCCGAAACTCGACTATGATGTTCCCGAGGTTGCGCGCGGCGTGAATGATCCTGGATGGGGCGGAACGGGTAATTGGCCGTTTAACACTGCGTTCGCCGGTTCGCACACCGGAATCCGCGCTTATGTGACGCGTTTCAGCGATGTTTCGGAATTGGAAGATTGGATCGCGGCGGGGATACCGGTGGCGATTTCGGTTTCGAATGGGTATTTGAAGGGCCTGCCTGAACCCGCGAATGGGCACCTGGTGGTGTGCATTGGGTTCGACGAAAATGGGAATATTATTGTGAATGATCCGGGACGCAGCGCTGTTCGGCAAACTTACTTGCGGGAAAATCTGGTCAAAGCGTGGGCGGAGTCAAAGAACACTGTTTATATCGTTCATCCGGAGAATCGGCTGCTGCCGAAGGATCGATTTGATCATTGGTTTAATTAACCGCAGCAGAACTTACTTCTTCATCGGCCAATTCGCGGTGACCAAGCCTTTGTAGCCGCCGATCAGGGAGGTAACATTTTTGTATCCCATTTTTTGGGCGGCGTCGGCGGTAAGAGCGGAGCGGAAGCCACCGCCGCAATACATGATGATTTCGGTGTTGTGGTCCGGGAACTTAGTTTCCAGGTCGCGTTCGAGAATTCCTTTGCCGAGATGGACGGCTTCGGCGGCGTGGCCGTTCGCCCATTCAGTGTCTTCGCGCACGTCCATCAGCACTGCTTTAGGATTCGCCTGCAAGCGCTGGCGCGCCTGGTCGATGGTGATTTCCTTAACGCGGCTTTTGGCGTCGTTGACCAATTTCAGAAAACCCGGTGAATGATCCATGCGCGAAGTGTAAGGCTCGGTCGCGCGGTTTCAAGGCACTTGCGGCTGAATCGGCCCGATGTATTCGGTGGCGAGCACGACGTCATCGAAAAAGACTTTCATCCGATGTCCCTCCGGTTTCTCGGTGTAGACGTAAATCCAGACGCAGTTCGCTTTCAACTCAGGCACGGTGCGCCAGCGGAAGCCTTCGAACGGAGCGCCGCCTTCTGGAGCTTCGAAACGTTCCGGCGCACTTTTTTCCTTTGACCAGCGAATCCCCTGCCCGCCGGTGTTCGGGGTGAATTTGTCGTAGGTCCAGAGGCCCTTGGGAAACCCTTTTCCTAAATGACTGACGAGTTTGCCATCGATCCAGAGCGCTTGCTCGCCGTTCGACTCACCCACGTCATTCATCTGGATCATTTGTTCCACGCAGATCCAGCGACCCTTCTCGACTTTCAATTTCGGATCGTGAACAAACGAGTTCCCCCAGGTTTGCCCGCGTGGCGGACTGCCGCGCATCTCGCACCAGTAGGTGTAGAAATCCCAGGTCCAATTGCGGCCGAACGGCTCGATGCCGGTCCAGAATGATTTGGCACCGTCCGTGGGTTGCCCGGCGCGAACGGATGGCCAGGGTGTGGCTGGATTGTTTCCGCCCAGGCAGGTGCCGAAATGATGAATCTTTGCGCAATCCGGATCGAACTT
>DASVNK010000037.1:0-6968 GCA_036383895.1 Verrucomicrobiia bacterium
ATAATATTGTCAAAGGCACCAGCGGCCAAGCAGTCCAGTGTTTCAACATCCGTTACGGCTTCCCCGAAACCGCCGGGCTGATCTAGCGCGTCTAAATTTCCGATTTAAAACCATGGCCAAGCAGGGATTCAAAGTCATCGAAGGTTCAATCACCGCACCCCAGGGATTCGTCGCGGGCGGGGTGTTTTGTGATATCAAGCGGTTGGGGACGGGGAAGGGTTCGCAGAAGGGGCAGAAGCGGGATTTGGGTCTGATTCTCTCGAAGGTGCCGGCGGCGGTGGCGGGGCTTTACACGACGAACCAGGTTTGCGCGGCGCCGGTGAAGGTTTGCGCGGAACGGACAGCGAAGGCGCGGGCGCAGGCGATCGTGGCGAATTCGGGTAACGCGAATGCGTGCACGGGATTGAAGGGGCGGCGCGATGCGGAGTTGATGACGAAGATCGCGGCGAAGGAATTGGGCGTGGAGGTGGTGGATACGCTGGTTTGTTCGACGGGCCGGATCGGCGTGCAGATGCCGATGGAGAATGTGAAGCGCGGGATTTTGGCGGCTTCGAAGATTTTGAGTGATTCGCGGGAGGCGGCGGCGCAGTTCGCGGAAGCGATTATGACGAGCGATTCCAAGGCGAAGGAAATCGCGGTGGAATTGAAGGTCGGCGGGAAGACGGTGCGGATCGGCGGGGTGTGCAAAGGTGCGGGGATGATTCAGCCGGGGATGAGTCCGACCGGAGCGCGGCCGGCGTCGGCGTTGCACGCGACGATGTTGGGGTTCGTGACGTCGGATGCGGCGATTGATGGGAAGGAGTTGAAGCGGAGTTTGGAGGTGGCGGTCGCGCAGAGTTTCAATCGGATCACGGTGGATGGCGACATGAGCACGAACGATACGGTGCTCGCCCTGGCGAATGGGTTGGCCGGGAACAAAACGATCACGCGGAGCACGAGGGAGGATTTGCGGCAGTTCCAGGAGGCGCTGAATCATGTTTGTTTGGAACTGGCGAAGATGATTGTGCGTGATGGGGAGGGGGTTTCGCGGTTCGTGACGGTGCGGGTGCATGGGGCGAAGAGTTCGGTGGATGCGGAAGCGGCGGCGCGCGCGGTGGCGAATAGTTCTCTGGTGAAGACGAGTTGGTTTGGGGGTGACCCGAATTGGGGAAGGATTTTGGATGCGCTGGGATATTCGCCGGCGATGATTATCGAGGAGAAGATCGATGTGGGTTACAGCAGGCCTGGGGAGAAGAAAGTTACGTGGGCGCTGAAGCGTGGTCAGCCGACGAATGTGCCGTTTAAGACGTTATGCGCGGCGGTGGCGGAGAAGGAGTTCGATTTGCATATCTTCCTGAACTTGGGGGGTGGCGGGGCGGTGATTTATACGTGCGACCTGACGGAGGAATATGTGGACTTTAATAAGGGAGATGTGAGTGATCCGACGTCGTTGGGAGGGTGACGCGGAGCGAATGACCAAATTCCAAATGCCAAATACCAAGGGGGAAGACTCCTTACGTCGTCTCCTACAAATTAGATGCAGGAAGTAATATCCAAGGCGAATACGTTGCTGGAGGCGCTGCCTTATATTCAGCGGTTCCGGAGCCAGACGTTTGTGGTGAAGTACGGCGGGAGTTTTATGGACTCGCCGGATGCGGAGGTGCGGAACGGGGTGGCGCGGGACATTGTTTTTTTGGAGGCGGTGGGGATCAATCCGGTGGTGGTGCATGGGGGCGGGAAGGCGATCACGCGGGCGATGGAAGCGGCGGGGTTGAAAGCGAATTTTGTGCAGGGTCAACGCGTGACGGATGAAGCGACGGTGGAAGTGGTGGAGCGGGTGTTGTCCCAGGAGATTAATCCGGAGATTGTGCGGACGATCAATTCGTTGGGCGGGAAGGCGAAGGGTTTTTCGGGGAGCGATATTTTTACGTGCCGCCCATTGAAGTCGCGCGGGCCGAATGGTGAGGAGCTGGATTTCGGGTATGTGGGCGAGGTGTTCAAGGTGAACGTTGAACCGTTGCGGGAATGTATTCGGCGGAGCATCACGCCGGTGATTAGCCCGACGGCGCGCGGGGAGGATGGCGCGATTTATAATTGTAACGCGGATGTTTCGGCAGCACAGGCAGCGATTGCGTTGAAGGCGCGGCGGTTGGTTTTCATGAGCGACGTGCCGGGTTTGATGCGGGATTTTAAGGATCCCACGACGGTCATCCCCCATTTGCAGATCGATGAAGTGCCGGAGTTAAAGCGATTGGGGATTGTGGACAAGGGAATGATTCCCAAAGTCGATAGCGCGGTGGCTGCTTTGAAATCGGGGATAGATAAAGTTTCGTTTGTGGATGGGCGCGTTGAACATTCTGTTCTTCTTGAGATTTTTACCGATGCTGGCGTCGGCACTGAAATTGTTTTGAAATGAAGGAACTGAATCCACCCATTGTGCGGAACGAGCAACAGCGGATTACGGAGCTGTTTGCGAAGAATGTGGTGCCGTCGTATGGGCGGTTTGATTTGGTGTTGGAGCGCGGGGAGGGGAGTTATTTGTGGGATGTGAATGGGCGGCGGTATTTGGATCTGACGGCGGGGATTGCGGTGTGTTGTTTGGGGCATGCGAGTCCGGACATCACGCAGGCGCTAGCGGAGCAATCGAAGAAGCTGATTCACGTTTCGAATTTGTATTACACGGAGCCGCAGGGGCGCTTGGCGCAGGAGTTGGTGAATTTGACGGGACCGGGGAAAGTTTTTTTCTGCAACAGCGGGGCGGAGGCGAACGAGGGGTTGTTCAAGGTGGCGCGGAAGTTTGGGAGCGAGGAGGGGCGATTTGAAATTATCACGGCGCTGAATTCGTTTCATGGGCGGACGCTCGGCGGGATTTCGGCGACGGGGCAGGAAAAGGTGAAGAAGGGGTTTGGTCCGGCCGTGCCTGGGTTTAAGCATGTTCCTTACAATGATCTTGAGGCGGTGAAGGCGGCGATCTCGCCGTCGACCGTGGCGGTGATGATCGAGTGCGTGCAGGGGGAGAGCGGGATTACGCCGGCGACGCCGGAATATTTGCTGGGGCTGCGGAAGTTGTGCGATGAGAAGCGGATGCTGCTGATGCTCGATGAAGTGCAGGTGAGTTATTTTCGGACGGGGCGGTGGGCGAGTTATCAGCGGATTTTAGAAGGTGTGCCGGGCGGTGACGCGTTCATGCCGGATGTGGTGTCGTGGGCGAAATCGATCGCGGGCGGCGTGCCGATGGGTGCGTTTTGGGTGCGCGCGCCGCATGCTGATTTGTTAAGCGCGGGGACGCATGGAACGACTTTCGGCGGAACGCCGCTGGCATGCGCGGTGGGGTTGAAGGTGCTGGAGGTGGTGCGGAGGGATCGGTTGGAAGAGAACGCGCGGAATCTGGGGGATTATATTAAGCAGCGGCTCGAAGCTTTGGTGCTGAAGTATCCGAGTGTTCTGAAGCAGATTCGCGGGTTTGGATTTTTGATCGGCATTGAACTCGCGCAGAATATTCCCGCGTTTGGGAAATCGGACAAACCGGTATCGACGCAGTTTGTGAATCGACTACATGAGGCTGGAGTGATGACCGTGCCAGCCGGGCCTCAAGTGGCGCGCATCATTCCGGCACTTAACCTTAAGAAAGCGGAAGCTGACGAAGGTCTGCAAATCATTGAGAGCGTTGTCGCAAGCCTAAGTGATCAGTGAACAGTGATGAGTGATCAGCGAATCAAAGACTATAAAGACTTACTGGTTTGGCAAAGGGGCATCGAACTCGCAAGGCGATTTACGCAATGACTCGAACTTTTCCAGCTGACGAAAAGTTCGGTTTGGTTTCGCAGATGCGACGTGCCGCCGTATCCGTACCGTCGAACCTTGCAGAAGGCCAGGCTCGAAAGACCACGGGTGAGTTCCTCTTGTTTATCTCCCATGCCCAAGGATCGCTCGCCGAGCTCGACACTCAAGTTCTTCTCTCAGCGGAGCTCGGCTTCATACCGCTGAACTCTTCGAAAACGCTTTCATCACGCATCTTCGAGCTTCAGAAAATGCTCACCAGTCTTCGAGCGAAGCTAAACGCTAAACACCGCTCACCAACCACTGATCCCTGATCACTTTCCAATGAAACATCTCCTATCCATTCAAGCCCTTTCCCGGGAGGACATGCAGTCGATTCTGCGGGGCGCGACCAAAATGAAAGCGGCACGCGGGCGGCACGCGACGCAACCGTTGCGCGGACAAACGTGGGCGCTGATTTTCTCGAAAAGTTCGACGCGGACACGGGTGTCGTTCGAGGTAGGGATTCGCGAGTTGGGTGGCGATGTGATGTTTCTGAGTGCGAATGATATCCAGCTCGGACGAGGCGAGCCGATCAAGGATACCGCGCGCGTGATGGGGCGGATGATCCATGGGGCGGTGATTCGGACATTCGCGCAGCGCGACGTGGAGGAGTTCGCGGAGTATTCGAAAATTCCGACGATCAATGCGCTGACCGATGACGAGCATCCGTGCCAGATTTTGACCGACATTTTTACCTTTGAAGAGAAGCGTGGATCGATCGCGGGGAAGGTGATTACGTTCATTGGCGACGCGGCGTGTAACGTGCCGATCTCGTGGGTTTGGGCGGCGGGGAAATTAGGATTTGAACTGCGGTTAGCCGCGCCGAAAAAATATCAGCCGGCGAAATCGATTGTGGAGGCGGCGGGCGGACGCGTGGTGGTGACCGAAGATTTGCAGGCGGCGGTGACGGCCGCGGATGCATTGTATAGCGACGTGTTTGTCTCGATGGGGAAGGAAGCGGAATCGGCGGACCGACTGGCGGAGTTGAAGGATTACCAGATCAACGAAGAGATGGTTAAGTTGGCGAAGCCGAACGCGCTGGTGATGCATTGTCTGCCGGCCTATCGCGGGAAAGAGATTGCGGAGGAGACTTTTGAGAAGCATGCCGTGACGATATTCGACCAGGCGGAGAATCGGCTGCATGTGCAGAAGGCGATTGTGGAGTGGATGGTCTCTTGAGCAAACAAGAAGGCGAGAGCTAAAGGTTCACAGAGGTGCCCGGGCTTGTTGCTGGCGCAAGGATGCGATTTGCCGATTTGCCCCCCTTGCCGAGCTTTGACACAAACGGGAGACTTTAAAGAGTTTAGAAAACGGGAAGCACGCAAAGTGTTGCCGTATGTGATTCGCGTACAGGGACTTCTATGAGAACATCGTGTTTATCCCAAGCCTCCTGGCAGCGCACAGTTATTCCCCCGAAGAAATGTTACGGCCAGAAAGTCCTATGACGTAACAATTCGCCCCGTCATGCGGCAAATCGTAACCGCGTTGTAACAAATCCGTCGCACACGCGTAACCTGCTCCGTCCAGTTTGGGCCGTGAAAGAAGTAACAACAGAACTTCAATGCACAAAAAAGCCCATAAACTTTTACCTGCACTCGGACTCGCTGCACTGGCTACAGCGAACCTGAGCGCTCAGTCTTCGGACGCGATTATCGACAAGCTGGTCGATAAAGGGATTCTAACGGTTGATGAAGCCAACGAGCTTCGCGAAGAAGCCGACAAAGGCTTCAATTCCGCTTACCAGGTCAAGAGCGGTCTGCCCGACTGGGTCACGAGTCTGCGGATCGGCGGCGACTTCCGTGGCCGTTACGAAAATTTCAGTTCGGACGAACCCACTTTCATTGATCGCCATCGTTTCCGTTATCGCGTCCGCCCCGGAATCGTTGCCACCCTTCGCGACAATTTCGAAGTCGGCTTCCGCCTCACCTCCAGCGAAGCGCAGGGAAGTTTCGGCGGCGACCCCATCTCCGGCAACACCACGTTTCAGGACAACGCCTCGAAGAAGTTCGCCTACATCGATCTCGCTTACGCCAAGTGGACCGCAGTAAACAACGCCGATTGGTCACTGAACCTCACCGTCGGCAAAATGGAGAACCCCTTCGTTTTCTCCGACATGGTCTTCGACGGCGACTACACGCCCGAAGGTTTCGCGCAGCAATTTGGCTTCAACGTGACCGACGCGCACCAGATCAAGTTCAACCTCGGCCAGTTCGCCCTCGATGAACTCAGCACCGACAGCGAGGACCCCTACATGTTCGGCGCGCAGTTGCGGCTGGAATCCACCTGGACCAAGCACATCGCCACCAGCATCGGCATCGCCGCTCTTGCGATTACGCACGACGAATCCCTTCGCGAAACTCCGGCCTCGCCGACGACTGTCCCCGTCCTTGACGGCACCGGCACCCAGATCGGCACCGTCAGCATTCCGGGCTCCGCTTCCTCCGCAGTGCCGAACGTAAATTCCGGGAACACCCGCAGCTCGGGTTTTCTCGCGAACAACATGAACCCGTACGTCGTCGACGGCGCGTTCACCTACACGCTCGAGAGCGCGCCGATGTATAACGCCGCCTTTCCGATCCGTCTTGCTGCCGAATACATGAACAACCCGGCCGCAGAGGAACACAATGAAGGGTATTCCTTCGGCGTCACCTTCGGTAAATCCGGCAAGAAAGGTCTTTGGGAAGTTGGCTACCGATGGAAACACCTCGAAGCGGACGCCTGGTATGAGGAAGTTGTGGATTCGGATTTCGGCGGCCTCCGTCCCGCATCCGGCACCGCCCGCGCCGCCTACGCATCCGGTACCAACGTCGAAGGCCACATCTTTAAGGCGAGCTACTCGCCCTACGATTCCATCACCATCGGCGTCACTTATTTCCTCGCCGAACTGATCGCGAACACCCCCGCCGCATTCGATGAAAACATCAGCCGCCTCCAGGTCGACGCAGTCTGGAAGTTTTAATTTGAGTTGAAGGCAAAAGAGACAACGAGAACAAACATTATGAAAACATTATTAAAAGGTTTCGCCAGCATCGCTGCGACCCTGCTGCTGTGCGGCAGTGCACCAGCAGCCGATATCACCATGAAGGGTTCCGACACCCTCGTCATCCTCGCTCAAAAATGGGCCGAGGTTTACATGCAGAAGAATTCGGACACACGCATTCAAGTCA
>DASVNK010000038.1:0-13877 GCA_036383895.1 Verrucomicrobiia bacterium
AAGACGTTTGTGGAGGGGTTGAATATCGTGACGGCGGTGGAGCATGGGGCGGGTGGGGTGTGGGTGTTGAATCCGCCGTATCTTTTATTTTTTCCGGACAAGAACGGGGACGACGTGGTGGATGCGGATCCGGTGGTGCACCTGGCGGGATTTGGTTTGGAGGACACTCATTCGGTCGCCAACAGTTTGCGATGGGGACCGGACGGGTGGCTTTACGGGGCGCATGGGAGCACGGTGACGGCGAATATTGTGCGACCGGGAATCGATGAGAAACCGATCGCGCGGATGATGGGGCAGGGGATTTGGCGGTATCATCCAGAGTCGCGGCGGTTCGAAGTTTTCGCGGAGGGTGGCGGGAATGCGTTCGGGTTGGAGATGGATGATCAAGGGCGAATTTTTTCGGGGCACAACGGCGGGAACACGCGCGGGTTTCATTATGTGCAGGGGGGTTATTTGCAGAAGGGATTCGAGAAGCATGGACCGCTGTCGAATCCGTACGCGTTTGGATATTTCAAGCAAATGGCGCATCCGGACGTGGAGCGGTTTACGCATACGTTCGTGATTTATGGCGGCGGCGCGTTGCCGGAGCGGTACGACGGGCAGTTGCTCGGAATCGAGCCGATGCAGGGGCGGGTGGTGTTGAGCGAGATGATGCGGGATCGGTCGTCCTTTAAGACGCGAGATGTGGGTTACGCGGTGACGACGAGCGATAAATATTTCAAGCCGGTGGATATTAAGGTGGGGCCGGACGGGTGGGTTTATATTGCGGACTGGTACGATCGGCAGGTGACGCACACGCGAAATTACGAGGGGAATATCGATAAGAGTAATGGGCGGGTGTGGCGGTTGAAGGCAACAGGAAACCACGAATTAACACGAATTAACACGAATGGGAAACCGTCCAAGTCACCTTCGGCAATCATTCCAAACGAGAGTTCGAATCGATGGGTTCGGCAGGATCATCTTCGGCAAATCATCGCAGGAAAACCGAGTTGGCCGCCGACCTATGGCGAGGAGCCGAAATCGGCAGCCAAGAAGTATTTCGAGAAACAGTGTTTGGAGAGTGCTGGGCAACGCGCCTTGGAATCGTTGTGGGCCTTGAATCTGAGTGAGCCAATTTCCAATGCAAATGCGGCGGAGTTTTTGCGGCATAAGGAGCCGCAGGTGCGGTTGTGGACGGTGCGGTTGCTGGGGGATCGGAAGGAGATCTCGCAGGGGACGGCGGAGTTGTTGAGGGAGTTGGCCGAGAAGGAAGCGGAGGTGGAGGTCCGGAGTCAGTTGGCGAGCACGGCGAAACGGTTGCCGGCGGCGCAGGCGTTGCCGATTGTGCGGAATCTGCTCACGCATAGCGAAGACAAGGATGACATTCATGTGCCGCTGCTGTTGTGGTGGGCGATTGAATCGAAGGCGGAATCGGATCGAGAGATGGTGGTTGCGTTTCTTAAGGAGACGAAGGTTTGGGAGTTGCCGATGGTGCGGGAGACGATTGGGGAACGGATCGTGAAGCGTTATGCAATGGCGGGGACGCAGACGGATTTAAAGACGTGCGCGGAGTTGTTGAATGCGGCGCCCGAAAGTTTGCGGAAGAAACTGCTGAGCGCGTTTGAGGAGGCATTCAAGGGGCGTTCGCTGGCGCGAATTCCGGTGGAGTTGGAGCAGGCGATTGCGCGTTCGGGAGGGGAGAGTTTGGCGTTTGCGGTGAGGCGGGGCGACAAGGATGCGCTGGAGAAGGTGCGCGAGTTTGTGAAGGAGCCGAAGAATCCCGTGGCGAAGAAAGTGGAGTTGGTTGAAGTACTTGGCGAGGTGAAGACGGAGGGGGCGGGTGCGTACCTGATGAATTTGTTGAGTCCGGAATTTCCACTGGAGGTGCAGGAGGCGGCGGCGGGAGCGTTGCAGATTTATGACGGTGGATTTCTTTACGTGCCGGAGCGGTTGTTGGCGTATGCGAAGGAGGCGAAGTCGCCGGTGCGGGCTTACAACGTGCTGGCGAGCCGGACAGCCTGGGCGGAGAAGTTGTTGGAGGCGGTGAAGCGCGGGGATTTGGCGGCGCGGTCCGTGCCGGTTGAAATTGTGGAGAAGTTGCGCGCGGATGAGAAGTTGGTTGCGCAGGTGGATGAGGTTTTTGGGCCGAGGAGGGAGTTGGATAAAGCATCGGTGGACGCGAAGTTGGCGAAGTTTGCGGGAGTGTTGAAGACGGGGAGTGGTGATCCGTTTGTCGGATATGAGAACTACAATATGGCGTGCGCGAGTTGCCATAAGTTGTTTGGGGAAGGTGGGGAGATTGGGCCGGACCTGACAAGTTATCGGAGGGATGATTTGGATAATATGCTGATGCATATCGTGAACCCGAGCGGGGAGATTCGGGAGGGTTTTGAGAATGTGGTGATCGAGACGAAAGACGGGCGGAATTTGTCGGGGTTTTTGGCGGAGCGTTATGAGGAGACGCTGGTGCTGCGGGGGTTGGATGGGGAGAGCACGGTGGTGAAGAAGGATGATATTGTGCGGGCGCGTGCGGCGGGGGCGTCGCTGATGCCGGAAGGGTTGCTGGACGGATTCGAAGAGCAGCAGGTGCGGGATTTGTTTGCGTATTTGCGGAGCACGCAGCCGTTGGTGAAGAAGAGGTGAGTTTATCACAATCGAACGGTCGCAGCGCGAGCGTTGTCACGACATGGGGTATATTGACTGGGAATGATTGCGCGGCGGAATCGAGGACGGGTGTATCTGCAATCCTTCATGGATGCGTTGATTACGTTTTCGACTTTCTGGGTTTTCCTTTTCGTTTTCGTTTTGGTGCAGCAGACGGATTCGAGATCGCAAATGGAGGCGATTGGGGCGGCGCTGTTTTATAGCTGCATCGCGCTGGCGGCGGTGATGTTGCATGGATTTCGGACGGTTCATTCGCGACCCGATTGGTGGGCGCCTACCTGGGAAGAAAGCCATAAGTTGTCGTCGCACCAGGTTTTGTGGGTGGCGCTGGCACTGGCGGGGGCGTTGCTGGCTGTGGGGGACATGGCGACCTCGCGCGTGTTTCTGGCGGCGTGGTTATTGGTGCTTTATGGATGTTTGCTGATGGCGAATCGATTTTTGCCGCAGAAAATTATCGAGACGGTTTATGAGGGAAGGAGAGAGTTCGCGTTATTGTTGATGAATGGCGAAGTGACGGAGGGAGTGAAAAAGTGGCGGACTTACCAGGAAAAGATTGGGGTGGGTTGTATTGAGTATTTGCCGGATTTTTCGGAGGCGGATTTGGTGGCGATTGCGCGGACGGTGGAGGAGAGGAATGTGACGCGGATGGTTTTGATGAGGGCGCCGGAGGAGAGGATTTTGCGAGAGTTGGTGAAGATTTGTGACAAGGTCGGGGCGGGGTTAATGGTGGGCGGTGATCCTGAAATGGAGACGCTAGGTCGCAGCGCTTTTGAAGCTTGGAACGGGCTGTTGAAAATTGAGAATACAAGAACGATGGGGTGGTTTAGTAATTCAAAGGAAAAGGAAGAACGGCTCGAGCGTTTCTTCAGCGGACGCGAACCGCTGGATGATTCCCAGCTCTGGGAGAGCTACTTTAAAAACGTCGGAGTAGCTCTCGATACCGTTGCTAAGGTCAGGCGCATCCTAAGCGATGTTTTGGAAGTTGACCTGCTGCGCATTCGCGATAAAGACGATTTCTCCAAGGAACTTGCCTTCTTCTGGGACCTCGACTCCATGGCCGACGTGGAGGTCGTTCAGCAAATAGAAAAAGGGTTCGATATCGCCATCACCGATTCAGAGGCGGAGGCCATGAAAACCTTGAGAGACATTGTTCTCCTGGTTCATACGAAGATCACCGGCAGCAGCACCGGGCCACCGTGATAAGTCCATATTGATTGCCAAAAGGAAGTTCGTTTTTTAAGGTGAGCGGATTGCCGAGGCGATTGCTTCGGTGCCGTCCTGATGGCCGAAAACAAAGTACAACTCGAGATTTTCGAAGGACCTCTCGATCTGCTTCTCTACCTGGTGAAGAAGGAGGAGGTGGATATTTATGAGGTGAACCTGACGAAATTGGCGACGCAGTTCATCGATTATGTCGCGTTGATGAAGGAACTGGACTTGGATATCGCGGGTGAGTTCCTGGTGATGGCGGCGACGCTGATGTACATCAAGAGCCGCGAGTTGCTGCCGAAAAATCAGCAGGTGGAAGTGGCGGATGAGGAAGAGGAGGAAGATCCGCGGTGGGAATTAATTCGGCAACTGGTCGAGTACAAGAAGTTCAAGGATGCGGCGGCGAAGTTGCACGAGCGGGAGATTTTGCAGGAACAGATTTACGCGCGCATCCCGGGGCGGCCGGATTTCGCGGCGGAACAGCCAACGACGAATGTGCGACCGGAGGTTTCGATTTTCGACTTGGTTAATGCGGTCAGTTCGATCCTGAAGCGGTACGGGCAGAAGGGAGAGTCGCGGGATGTTTTTGAAGAGCAGTGGAGTGTTAGCGAGAAGATTGAGTTTGTCGCAAATCTGATCAAAGAGCGGCCGCGGCTGAAGTTTTCGGAATTGTTCGAGAGCGCGGCGTCAAGGAGTGAAGTGGTGGTGACTTTTTTGGCGCTGCTGGAGTTGATTCGCATGAAGCAGTTGCGGATCGAGCAGCCGGAAGCGTTCGCGGAAATTGAGATTAGCCCGGCGTTACCCGCGCCGCCGCCGATGCCCCGCGAAGATGAACAGGTGGTTGCGGCGAGTGAAGCCAACACGGAAGCGTCCGGAACTTAAACAGACATGGAACTGAAATTTGTAATCGAATCACTTTTGTTCACGTCGCAGAAACCGCTGAGCGTGCGGGAAATTCGTGAAATCTTGAGCACGGCCGCGGAGAAGGGGGAAGAGGAGGCGGTGAAGGCGTTCAAGAAAGTGAAGGAGGACGAGATCGAGAACCTGCTGACGGAGCTGGAGAAGGATCATGCGGCGAGCGGGCGGAGTTACTATTTGGCGTGCGTGGCGGGTTCGTGGCAGTTCGTGACGCGGCCGGATTATATGCCGTGGCTGCGCACTTTGTTTGGCGTGAAGACGCGACCGCCGCGGCTATCGGCGCCAGCGCTGGAGACGCTGGCGATCGTGGCGTACCGGCAGCCGATCACGCGGGCGGAAGTGGAACAGATTCGCGGGGTGGCGGTGGATGGCGTGGTGGCGACGTTGCTGGAGCGCGGGTTGATCGAGAATGCGGGGCGCGCGGAAGTTATTGGCCGACCGATGACGTATGCGACGACGCCGTTGTTCCTGGAGTATTTTGGATTGCGGAATTTGGATGAGTTGCCGGCAGCGGATGAGTTGCGGCGGATTCCGGTGCAACGGCCCGAAGCTTTGGTGACGGCGGAAGGCGCGCCGGAAGGGCAGGCACAGAACGCGGAGGCGAGCGGGGCGGCGGAGCAGCCGGCGGTTTCGCCTGCGGAGACAGCCCCTGAGCCGACGGCGGCGAACCCAGAATCGGAGTTGCCGCGATGAGTTTGCAGGAACATCGCCAGGCGATCGATCGGCTGGACAAGAAAATTGTCGCGCTGCTGAACGAGCGGACGAAGCACGTGCTGGAGATCGGCGCGATCAAGATCAAGGCAGGCGAAGAGATTTACGCGCCGCATCGCGAGCTCGCGGTGTTGGAGCGAATTTGCAAACACAACGAAGGGCCGATCACGAACGAGTCGCTGCGGGCGATTTATCGCGAGATCATGTCGAGCGCGTTGTCGCTCGAGAAGACGATGACGATCGCGTATTTTGGGCCGGAAG
This sequence comes from Verrucomicrobiia bacterium, assembly GCA_036383895.1. Classification (GTDB taxonomy): domain Bacteria; phylum Verrucomicrobiota; class Verrucomicrobiia; order Limisphaerales; family SXQI01; genus DASVNK01. The sequence continues at coordinate 5,746 of DASVNK010000038.1, forward strand.
CGACGTTCACGCATCAGGCCGCGATTCGGCGGTTTGGGTCGAGCTTGAATTACACGCCGCATAAAACGATTGCGGATGTGTTCACGGAAGTTTCGAAGCGGCGCGCGGATTACGGAGTGGTGCCGATTGAAAATTCGACCGAAGGGGTGGTGACGCACACGCTGGATATGTTTGTGGATAGCGATCTGAAGATCGTCGCGCAGATCGTGTTGCCGATTCAGCAATGTTTGATTGGGAATACGCCGGTCGCGGATATCAAGAAGGTTTACTCGCATCCGCAGGCGATTGCGCAGTGCCGGTTGTACATCCAGACGCATTTGCGGCACGCAGAGGTGGTAGAGACTTCGTCTACGACTCGCGCGGCTGAGTTGGCGGCGCGGGAGCCGAACACTGCGGCGATTGCGAGTGCGCTCGCGGCGGAACGTTACGGGGTGAAGATTTTGGACAAGGACATCCAGGATAGTTCTTCGAATGCGACGCGTTTTTTTGTTTTGGGGCGGCAATGTCCTTCGCCGACGGCACGCGATCGAACGAGTTTGATGGTGAGCATCGCGCATAAAATCGGGGCGCTGCACAAAGCTCTGGCGATTTTCAGCAAGCACAAGCTGAATATGACGCGAATTGAATCGCGGCCGAACAAACGGAAGGCGTGGGAATATTTCTTCTTCGTGGATTGCGACGGGCATTACGAAGACAAACAGGTGGGTAAGGCGCTCGGCGAATTGCAGAAGGTGTGCACATTCGTGAAGGTGCTGGGGTCGTATCCGAACGCGGATTGAAGTGGAGCAGGGGATGGAGCTCGAAGATCACGTTGGCGATATTATCCGGAAGGCGCGACAGGCGGCGAATGTTTCGAAGGACGCGGTTGCATCGGCGGGTGGATTGAGCGTCGCAGAGTTGGAGCAGTTGGAAGATGCGGGGACCGCTTCGAAGACGGTGGATTTTCAGAAGGTCGCAGCGCTGATTGGATTGAGCGGCGAGAAGCTGAAGCGAATTGCGAATGGTTGGTTGCCGGGCGACATCGATACGAGCGTTTGGCGGGAGGTGCGGCAGCTCACAACGGCGCAGCGGTTGTCGGTGAATTGTTATCTGGTGTGGGATGAAGTGACGCGAGAGGCGGCGTTGTTTGATACGGGTTGGGACGAGGGGCCGATTGTGAAGATGGTGGAGGAGAATCGGCTGGAGCTGAAACATCTATTCATCACGCACACGCACGAAGATCACGTGGCGGCGATTACTCCCTTAAGGGAGCGATTTCCGAAGATGCGGTTGCATTCGAGCGCGAAGAGTGCGCCGCCGGAGCAGCGGAATCGCGCGAATGATTTCATCCATCTGGGGAATTTGCGGATTACAAACCGCGAGACGCCAGGTCATGCGGAAGACGGCGTGACGTATGTGATTGGGAATTTTCCGGAGGATGCGCCGAACGTGGCGATTGTGGGCGATTGCATTTTCGCCGGATCGATTGGGCGCGGGTTTGTTTCGACCGATTTGCTGAAGCAGAAGATTCGGGAACAGATTTTTACGTTGCCCGATGAGACGCTGATTTGTCCGGGGCATGGGCCATATACGAGGGTGGGATTGGAGAAGGAGAACAACCCGTTTTTCTAAGCGGACCGCGGATTCGCCGGATGTGCTAAGTTAGTCGCGACGCCATGGAGAACGTCGAATATTTCAATCGCTATACGGGGAAGGTGGAAACCGAGGAAATCTACGGAGAGAATTTCCTGCGGTGGGTATACCATCATCCGCTGGGGAAACTTTCGCTGGAAGGTTTGGTGAAACGGGCGGTTTTTTCGAAGTGGTATGGGGGGCGGATGGAAGCGGCGGCCAGCCGGGAACGAGTGCTGCCGTTTATTCAGAAGTATAGACTAAATGCGGCGGAATTTGCGGATTCGCCTGAGGCATACAAGACGTTCAATGAGTTTTTCTATCGCAAGCTGAAACCGGGAGCGCGACCGGTTGTTCAGGATGCGAATGCGGCGGTTTTTCCAGCGGATGGGCGGCACTTGGGGTTTCAGAATATTGACAAGGCGGAAGGTTTTTTCGTGAAGGGGGCGAAGTTTACGCTGGAGAAACTTTGCGCGAGTCGTGAGTTGGCGAATCGGTATGCCGGTGGTTCCATAGTCTTATCTCGACTTTGTCCGGTGGATTATCATCGCTATCATTTTCCGGTGTCGGGCACGCCGACGAAGCCGACGTTTATCAATGGCGCGCTGTATTCGGTGAATCCGCTCGCGTTGCGGAAGAACATCAATTTTCTCGTGGAGAATAAACGCGCTTACACCGAGATCGATTCACCCGAGTTTGGGAAGGTGTTGATGTTTGAAGTCGGCGCGACATGCGTGGGTAGTTTCGAGTATACGTTCAGTCCCGGTGTGCCGATGCAGAAGGGATCGGAGAAGGGATACTTTAAATTTGGGGGATCGGAGACGATTACGTTGTTTGAACGCGGGAAGATTACGCTTGAGAATGACCTCGTAGAAAACTCGAGGATGGGGAGAGAGTTGTACGCGAGGATCGGTGATTTGATGGGGCGTGTGGCGAAAGGTTGAGGGGAAGACTCCTCACGTCGTCTCCTACAAACCGGGCGAATGCGAATTCACCTCGGAAGAAGATTCTGATACGCTAGTCACGCAATGGGATGGATGGCGCGTGTTCTTGAGGTTTGGCCGCATATCGCGGTTGTTCTCACGCTGTTCGTTTCGATTGTTACATCGGGTTACGTTGTCCTTTATAAACGCGATTCGCGTTCGGCCATCATTTGGGTGGCGTTCATTTGGTTGGCACCGATTATTGGTTCGATTGCGTATTTGGCGTTTGGGGTGAATCGAATTCGGTTGCGGGCGCGGGCGTTGCGGGGGAAATCGGCGTGGTATCAGCCGGTGCCGCCGACGATCGAATGCGCGACGGAACACGGTGGAGATGTTTTGCCGAAGGAACTTGCTTCGCTGCGAACGCTCGCGGAATTCACGGGAAAGGTGGTCGAGAAGCCGCTCGTCGCAGGGAATCATCTGGAAATTTTGGTGAATGGAGATGAGGCGTATCCGGAGATGTTGGAGGCGATTCGCCAGGCGAAGAAGACGATCAGCTTCTGCACTTACATTTTCGATAACGACGCGATCGGGCGGAAATTTGCGGATGCGCTCGGACGGGCGGTGGCGCGTGGCGTGCAGGTGAGGGTGCTGATTGATGATGCGGGAGCGAGGTACTCGTGGCCGTCGATCGTGAAGATGCTGCGCGAGCTTGATGTGCCTACGGTTCGGTTCATGCCGACGTTTGCGCCGTGGCGGCTGATGACGATGAACCTGCGAACGCATCGAAAGATCATGGTGGTGGATGGGATGGTGGGGTTCACGGGCGGGATGAACATTCGGCAGGGACATATCTTGCGGGAACCGGCGAAACGTCACGTGCAGGATTTACATTTTCGGGTGGAGGGTCCGGTGGTCACGCAGTTGCAGGAAGCGTTTTCGGATGATTGGTTTTTCGCGACGGGAAAGAGATTGGCGGGAGAGGAATGGTTTCCACAGGTGAAACCGGTGGGTTCGGTATATGCGCGCGCTTTGGTGGCGGGGCCGGATAAGAATTTTGAGAAGTTGCGATGGGCGATTCAGGGAGCGCTGGCATGCGCGCAGAAGCGAGTGCAGATCGTGACGCCCTATTTTATTCCGGACCAGTCGCTGATATCGGCATTGAACACGACCGCGATGCGAGGCGTTTGCGTAGATATCATCATGCCGTCAAAAAACAATCTGCCGTATGTGGATTGGGCGTCGCGCGCGATGTGGTGGCAGGTGCTGGAGCGTGGGTGCAGGATTTGGCTGACGCCGCCGCCGTTTGATCATTCGAAGCTGCTGCTGGTGGATGACAGTTGGGCGATGATTGGTTCAGCGAATTGGGATCCGCGGAGTTTGCGGCTGAACTTCGAATTGAATTTGGAGTGTTACGGGCGGGAGTTTGCGGAGAAGGTGGAGGCTATTATTGCGAAGAAGATGAAGCAGTCGTGGCCAGTGACGCTACAGGATGTGGATGGAAGGCCGCTTTCGATTCGGTTGAGAGATGGCGTGGCGCGATTGTTGTCGCCGTATTTGTGAAAAGGACTCCTTACGTCGTCCCCTACAAGGCTAGCAGCTGGTGGGGACTTCCTGGAGGACTTCGACGCAGTGGGGGATGGCACCGACGACGAAGCTGAGACATTCGACAGCGCCGCTGGGTTTGCCGGGGAGGCAGATGACGAGGGATTGTTCGACCACGGCGGCGAGGTTGCGGGAGAGGATAGCGTTCTTCGTGATCTTCATCGATTCGATGCGCATCACTTCGCCGAAGCCGGGAAGTTCGCGGATGGCGATTTCGCGGACAGCTTCGGGAGTGACATCGCGAAGTGCGACGCCCGTGCCGCCGGTGGTGAGGATAAGCTGAGCGCCTTTGGCGATTTGTTCTTTGATGGCGCGCTGGATTTCGCGTTTTTCGTCCGGAACTAAAGCTTCAGTGATGACTTTCCAGTTGTAACCGGCGGCGGCTTTTTTCAATGCGGGGCCGCCGAGATCATCGTAGAGGCCTTTGGATGCGCGATCGGAAATGGTGATAATGCCGGTCTGAATCTGCATTTAGTTCTTGGTTTTGGATACGAGGTGGATGTTGCCGATCGTCATTTGTTTATCCACGGCTTTGCACATGTCGTAGATGGTGAGGGCGGCGACGGAAACGGCGGTGAGCGCCTCCATTTCGATGCCGGTTTGCGCGGCGATTTTCGCTGAGGCCGTGATGACGATGCGGTTGCGTTCGGGTGGAATGGAGAAATTCACTTCGCAATGAGTGATCGGAAGCGGATGGCAGAGGGGGATAAGATCTCCGGTTTTTTTTGCGGCCATGATGCCGGCGAGGCGCGCGGTGGCGAGAACGTTGCCTTTGGAGATTTCGTTCCGGCCGATGAGGTCGAGAGTGGTGGATTGAAGATGAATTTCGCCCGACGCGACGGCTTCGCGAAGGTGGATGGGTTTGGCGGAGACATCGACCATGGAGGCTTCGCCCTTGGAGTCGAGATGGGTGAGGCGAGGTTCCATTCTAGGAAGGATTGGTGATGGTGTCGCGCCATTCTTTGACGACGTTTCGCATTTGTTCGGCGGCGTTGAGTTTGGGTTTTACGAAGCGCGGGGTGAACCAAGGGAAGAGGCCGAGGAGATCGTGGGTGACGAGGATTTGGCCGTCGCAATCGGAGCCGGAACCGATGCCGATGGTGGGGATGGAAATGGAGGCGGTGAGTTCTTTCGCAACGGGCGGAGTGACGAGTTCCAGAACGATCGCGAAAGCGCCAGCGGCCGCGAGGGCTTGGGCGTCTTCGATTAGGGCCAGGTGTTCGGCTTCGACTTTGCCTTTTACCTTGTAGCCGCCTTCTTCGCGGACGCTTTGGGGGAGCATGCCGAGATGGCCCAGGAAGGGGATATTCGCGCCGAGAATTGCTTCGACTTGCGGAAGGATTTTTCGGCCGCCTTCGGCTTTGACGGCGTCAGCACCTGCGGCGATGAGACGTTGGGAATTGCGCAGGGCAGTCGCGGGGTCCTCGTAGGAACGGTAAGGGAGATCGGCGACGAGGAGAGCGCGCGGCTTGGCGCGGGCGGCGGCGCGGAGGTGGTGTTCGATCTCCTCCATGGAGACACTCGTGGTGTCCTGATAACCGAGGACGACCATGCCCACGGAATCGCCGACGAGGAGCAGGGGAATGCCGACCTCATCAAGGAGGCGGGTCATGGGGAAATCATAGGCGGTGAGGCAGGGGATTTTCTCCCGGCCTTTCATGGCGCGAATCTGATCCGCGGTGATGCGATTTGGGCTAGAGTGCATCCTTGCGGACGGAAGATTCACAGGAATGAAAGAAGGCGCAAGCTTCTGAAACGAAAATGGCGCGGACCGATTTGGTCAGCGCCATGGAAAACTGTATGAATTGATATTACTTCGCTTTGGCGACCCAGCCTTCGATCTTCTTGATATAGGCTGCGGGCGTTTCACCGCTGAAACCGACTTCGCGGCCGAGCTCTTTGCCGCTCTTATCGAGGGCGATCACGGTCGGGTAGCCTTCGATTTTGTATTCCTTGCCGAGCTTGGCGTTCTGGTCTTTCGTGGCTTTATCCTGCTTTTTGGTGCGAGGATAATCCAGTTCCAGCAAAACGAGATTCTTCGCGGCGTAGTCCTTGAATTCCTGACTATCGAAAACTTTCGCTTTGAGCTGCTTGCAGGGCGGGCACCAATCGGACCCGGTGAAATCCATCAGAATGGGTTTACCTTCCTTGGCCGCTTGCTCCTTGGCTTTGGCCTCGTCAGTCAACCAACCCTCGCCGGCGTTCAGGCTCACTGCGAGAACGGCCGCACACACGAACTTTAATAGATTACGCATAATGTCTCCTATATCTCCTCTGTGGCTTTGACGTATCCTCTCCTAAAACGCTTCATCTTTCCATACAATTCTACCATTTACAATCGTAGCTAATGCTTTGCCGCGCATCGGCCAGAGATGAAATGGTGAATTGTGCGATTTGCTGGCGCTCTGCTCGCGGTGATAAACCCAACGCCTTTCTGGATCAAAAATGGTCACGTCGGCATCAGCACCGATGTCCAGCGTGCCTTTCTCGATCTTGAGGAGTTTGGCGGGATTCACGGTGAGTTTCTCAAGCATTTTCGGCAGCGTGAGTTTGCCAGTGTGGTAGAGCGCCATGAGGCAGAGGGTGAGTTCCGTTTCGAGGCCGGTGATGCCAAAGGGCGCGTAATCGAATTCGACCTCTTTTTCGAACGCAGAATGTGGCGCGTGATCGCTACCGAGGATTTCGAGGGTGCCATCTGCCAGCCCTTGAATGAGCGCATCGCGATCGTGGGCGGTGCGAAGGGGCGGATTCATTTTGAAAGTGGTGTCGAAGAGCGGCCAGGAGGGCAGGGGATGATCTTTCGGGAAAGATTTCGCCCAAAGCTCGCCATCGGCTTTCCAGAATTCGTCGCTGCCAGCGACGGCTGAATCGGTCAGGACAAAGTGGTGCGGACAAGCTTCGCCCGAAATAGGTGCGCCGCGTTCCTTGGCGCGGCGGATGAGCGCGACGCTATTGGCGGAACTTAGGTGTTGGCAATGGACATGAGTGCCGGTCATTTCGGCGAGGAGAATGTTGCGGGCGACAATGACTTCTTCGCCGATGGCGGGCCACCCTTTCAGCCCAAGTTGAGTGCTGTAGTAACCTTCATTGATTACGCCGTCGCTCACGAGCGCGTAATCCTGACAATGATCGAGAACGGGCAGGTCGAACATGCGAGCGTATTCCATCGCGCGACGCATGAGTTCGTTGTTTTGAACGCAATGGCCATCATCCGTGATCGCGACCACGCCGGCCTTCTTGAGCGAACCAATGGGCGCGAGTTCTTCGCCGGCGATGCCTTTGGTGATCGCGCCGCTGATGTAGACGTTGATGAGGGCGGACTTCTCAGCTTTTTCGCGGACGAGGACAACCGTGGCGGGATTGTCGATGGAAGGTGAAGTGTTGGGCATGCAGAGTACCGAGGTGAAGCCACCTCGGGCTGCAGCGAGCGTGCCAGTGCCGATCGTCTCCTTCGCGGATTGGCCCGGTTCACGGAAATGAACGTGCGAATCAATCAGGCCAGGACAAACGACCGCGCCCTTAACATCGATGCATTCAATTTGCTTGGGTGCTTTGCCGCGAGCATCGGAACCGAGGGCGCTGATCTTCCCATCGATGATGAGCAAATCACCGGAGGCGTCGGTGCCGCTTGCTGGGTCGATGATTCGGGCGTTTGTAATGAGTAACGAATTCACTGCAAAATTCGGCGTATTGTGCTGGAGCCGCAAACGAAAGCAAGGTTTGCAAAACGCCTCGGCTATTTCCGGAATAGCGAGTCGACTCAAATTAAATGTTAAAACCCTACGCTGGTAACCGGCAAAATCAGCGGCTACAGCGGGGAAGGATGTTTTTATTTTATCCAGCGGTAAACGTCGGTTCGGACTTCGGACGATTGGGTTAGACGAGGTTCATGGGATCGATGTCGATAATGAGGGTGATGTCCTCGGGCATTTTGACGGTTTGGTTGAGGGAGGCGAGCTGGCGGCTGAGTTTCGACATGTTTTTGCCGCGAAT
>DASVNK010000039.1:0-66576 GCA_036383895.1 Verrucomicrobiia bacterium
TGACCAAACCACTCTCAGGATCAAACCGGCAGGAGGCGACTTGCCATTCAGTCCCCAACCCCAACATCTGGTGAAACATGCTTTCGGGCGTCATTGCGCCCGGAGCTTAAAGGCTTATTCCACCGAAAACAGCGAGGAACCAATTTAAACTACAAAGATAGCTATATTTCGGTTGACGTAGTAGTCTCCACCCTGCTAAATTCTACCTATGATCACGAACAATTCGTGGTCACTCGGCACGTGCCCGAACAAAAGCCTCGCTCTCGAGTCTCCTGTTCGGCCACGCCGAAGTGGCCACCTAATCCTTGCACACGCAGTTGCGCCTTATCGTGTAACTCCCTCACCCGCGCTTAGACTAGTCCACCAGTCCCACGAAAACTCTGTGCTCCTCCGAACACCGACCAGAGCCCGACCAAACGCCCGGCTCACACACACAGCGCACACACAGCGCACACACGGCGCACACACGGCGCACACACGGCGCACAACACAGCTTCGTCACCGATATGACTGGCCATCAATGTGTTATGAACTTATGAAGACAAAAACCATACAATTAACTCGTCACGCTTGGGAAAACTCTGGGTCAGGTGAGTGTTTTTCGGCAAGAACTGCGGCTCGCAACAGAAAGGCTGCCCCTCACTCTTCGACCATCGATTTTGGCGAAACAGGTGCGAACTTCACCCGGATATTTTATCCCGCCCGCTAACCGTAACTATGTTTTCTTTATCAACTCGGACGATCACAGCGAATTGTGGTTGAGCACCGATGCGACTCCGGCGAATAAGCGGCTCATCGCGCAGGAAACTGGCTGGAGCAACGCTTACCAGTGGACGACAAGTGCAGGCGGTAGTGTTGTCGATCAGAAGCGTTCCGACCGCTGGAGCCCCGCAGGCAGCACCACCGATCCGTATGCCGCGGGAATCGCCCTCACCGGTGGTCAACGCTACTACCTGGAAGTGTATCACCAGGAAGGTGGCGGCGGGGACAATGTTTCGGTTTATTACAAACGAGTCGGTGAAGCCGACCCAGCCGAATTAGACCCCAGCAACATGACTGGTCCCGTGATCGCCATGGATCAGGCGAGTACTTTGGTCTTCCTTTCACAGCCCGTAAATCGCCGCGCCGCGCCCGGTCAAACCATTACGTTTAGCGCGCTGGCAGATTCTCCAACCGCCACCTACGAATGGCTCCGCAATGGCGCGGTCATCCCTGGTGAAACGGGAACTTCTTACACCACACCCGCGCTCACCGCCGGAGACAACAATGCAACGTTCGCAGTCCGCGCCACGGATGGCACTCGCGTTGTCACTAGCACAAATGCAGTGTTAACCGTGGGCCAATTGGTTCCGATTCCTAATTCCCTCAAGTGGGAATATTGGGCGGACGACGCACTGACCCGGGCAGACATCGAAGATCCCGGCTTCACCACTCCACCGGATGTTAGTGGAACATTACCGACATTTGAAGGTCCCACGAACTATAGCGATGAATATGTCGCGCGCGTAAGCGGATTGTTCGTCGCGCCAGTAACCGGCCAGTATGTATTCTTCGTCGCCGCGGACGATACCGGCGACTTGTTCCTCAGCACGGACGCAACCGCCGCCAACAAGCGCCTGATCGCGCAGGAAGTTGGTTGGAGCGGCGTGCGTAATTGGAACGGCATTGGTGGCACCGGCCAGGGGCTTACTGATGCTCAGGCGATTGCACAGAAGCGGTCCGATGGATTCATTCCGGATCCGGTAAATGACCCGACGGCGGTTCCGCCGTTTACAAACGGTATAGCGCTGCAGCAGGGAGTTTCTTACTACATTGAAGCCGCCATGGAAGAAGGCGGCGGCGGGGACAACCTCGCTGTCACTTGGAAATTGGTTGGTGAAGCCAATCCAGTAAATGGAGACGCTCCGAAGATTGATTCGAGCCAGCTCGGGACTTTCCCGGGCGCCGTTGCGCTGAACGGTGCAACCATCACCATCACCAACAATCTGACGAATGTGACCGTTCTGCAGAACCGGAGCACGGTGCTGAATGTTGCTGCGGTTTCCGGCTATACTGGTGATGCTTCCGGCGCGGGTCCTGCGCTGACCTATCAGTGGCAGACGGCTCCGTCCGGTTCTACGACCTTCACTAACATCCCCGGTGCCACTGGCACATCATTCACGACCCCATTGCTAGGTTCTGCAGACCAAGGCCGGCAATATCGCGTAGTCATTCGCGGCGGCGATGCAACCAGCAATACAGCTGTTTCAACGGTGACAATCACACCGGATACGACTGCACCTCGTCCGGTGACGGTGGGTACCGTGAACGCAGCACGGAACGTGGTTACATTAAGCTTCAACGAGTTGCTGAACGCGGCTTCCGCAACCACCGCAGGGAACTACACCTTCGCGCCCGGCAACGTCACCGCATCCTCGGTGACCATTGCCAACGGTTCGAACCTGACGATCACGACCTCGGCACCGTTGACTCCGAACGTGACGAACACCCTGACTATCACCGGAACCCAGGATCTCGCCGGTAACGCTGTCGCAGCGGGCACGACGATCCAGTTCATCTTCAACCCGGTCACTTATGCGGCGAACATTCTGTTCGACCAACCTGTGGCCTATTTCCGATTTGAGGAAACAAGCGGCACAGTCGCAACCAACAGCGGCACTTCTGGAATCCAGGGTGCCTACTATGATGGCGACGAAGCGGCTATTGGCGAAGGCGGCACTCCGCGAACCCCGGTAAACGTCGCTGGCCCTCGGCCAGGTGATTTCGCCGGATTCGATCCGAGCAACCTCGCTGGCGATTTCGACGGTACCGATGACTGGGTGGACGCCCGCTCACAATACCTGCAAGGAATTGGCGCCTTTACACTCGAGTACTGGGTCCGTCCAAATCGTACGAACGAATTCGATGAAGTTTGGCCAAACCGCGTTGCGCTCGTAGGTCAGAATGATGCGATCGAGTACGGGTTCATCACGCCTGGGACCATTCAGATTTGGACCGCGGGCGGCGGCGCCTTGGATACACCGTATAATGCTCCAACGGCAACCGGCGCAGGAACCGTTCCGTTCCCGGATGATACCTGGCACCACGTTGCAACAATCGGAGATGGCACTGCGATTCGCACTTACTTCGACGGCGTCCTAGTCGGAACGACCGCAACTGCCACTGCAAGTTACGGCACGTCGCCCTACAACGTGCACATCGGCGGCGGTGGCGGTTTTGATGCTACCGGCAACTGGTTCCGCGGACAGCTCGACGAAGTCGCAATCTTCAATAAAGCCATCCCGGCGGATCGCGTTCGCGCGCACTTCCTCGCGGGTAAAGAAGGTGGCGTGATCACCATTAGCGGCCCAGTCACACCGGCTGGTCCAACTGGAGACACCACCGCGTCCATCAGCAAGAGCGGCCAGACGATCACCATTACGTCCACGCCTGCCGGTGGGACAGTTGAGGCCACCGATTCGCTCGCCACTCCAAATTGGCAGTCGATCGGAACAGCTCCACAAAGCGTGCCTGCGAACGGAAACACACGGTTCTTCCGCATTCGCCGCTAATAATTAATGCCTAAATTCGAAAAAGCCGGACTTCGGTCCGGCTTTTTTTATGTGCGCGTTTTTGCTCACCATCGCACTGCTCGTCAGCGGTCTGCCTCTCGCCGCAGCCGAGCGGGAGTGGACTGCGGAGCAGAACGGCGTGCGCTCACGAAAACTGAATATCCCTCCAGGGAAGACTGGCTTCACTCCGCTCGATCCGTCCTTAACCGGCTTTCGTTTCACAAATTTAGTGGACGAATTGTCGAGTGCACGGAATCGAACCCTGGAGAATGGCGCCGGAGCGGCCACGGGCGATTTCAATGGCGATCAGCATGCCGATATTTTCATCTGCGGATTGCTCGGTGGCAGCGCGCTTTTCGAGAATCGCGGATCCTGGCATTTTGCGAACGCCACCGCCAACGCGGGTTTGCCGGAGAATATGTCCGCGCGTGGTGCAGTGTTCGCCGACATCAACGGCGACGCCCTTGAAGACTTGCTCTTGGTCACTGTCGCGGAAGGTATTCGTTGTTTCACGAATGCGGCAAATGGCCGATTCGCCGAGCATACCACGTCCGGTATGCGCACGAATCTAGGTGTAACCACCCTCGCGCTGTCGGATGTGGATCGCAACGGAACGCTGGATATTTATGCGACTACTTACCGGACCGATGACATCCGCGATCGGGCTCGCATCGATATTCAACGCGTTGCCGGCAAGGTGGAAGTCGCTCCAGCGTTGCGCGGCCGAGTGTTCCTTACCCAAACCGGCCTCTTCGAAGTCGGCGAGCCTGACATTCTCTACCTGAATGACGGGAAGGGGAACTTTGCGCCTGCGCCTCAGCGGCTCCGGTCGACGTCCTCCAATTCAGCAGGTTCTCTTCATGATTGGGGATTGGCTGCTGCATTCCGGGACTGGACAGGGGACGGCTGGCCCGATCTCTACGTTTGCAACGACTACTGGACTCCGGATCGAATTTTTCGAAACAGCGGAAGAGGAGACTTGGTTCTTGTGGAGCCCGAGGCGATTCCGCATGCAAGTGAAAATTCGATGGGAGTGGACTTCGCGGATATTAATGCGGACGGCCACCTGGATATTTTTGTGACGGATATGCTCAGCCGCAACCATGCGCGACGACAGCGCCAGGCTACCGCGCAAGCGACCGTCCCGCCGGAACTCTCCGAGGCAAACAGGCGGCCACACTACATGCAAAACATGCTCTTCTTAAATCGTGGTGATGGAACATTCGCCGAGGTGGCGCAATTCGCTGGTGTGGCTGCCTCTGAATGGACCTGGCAACCGGTATTTATGGACATCGATTTGGACGGCTACGTTGACCTGCTAATCCCGGCGGGTCACTCACGCGACCTTCAGGATCTTGATGCGACCGAGAAAATCCGGCGGTTGCAACACGCGTGGCCACCAACGATGCCTGCTGATGAAATGCAACGCGCTTTCACGCGCGAGTTGATGGAGCATGCCAAACTCTATCGACATTCGACGCTCCCATCGTAACCTTTCGAAATAATGGCGACCTCACGTTTACCGATATGACGCCAAATTGGGGGACGGCGGAGGCGGGCGTTCATCAAGGAATTTCCGTCGCCGACTTTGATGGTGACGGCGATTTGGATTTTGTCGTCAATAAGCTAAATAGACCCGCCCGCCTTTACAGGAATGACTCGCCCGCCCCGCGAATTGCGGTGCGCCTCCGGGGAAGAACGCCGAATAGAGCCGCAGTGGGAGCGAAAGTTAGAGTGCGGTGCGCTGGTTTGCCCGAACAGCGCGCTGACGTTTCGGTTGGCGGGCGTTACTTGTCAGGCTTTGACTCGGCATTAACATTCGCTGCGGGGAAAACCGAACAAGCTGCTCAGGCGCTGGTTATCTGGCCCGGCGGAAAGGAAACAACCGTGATTCTGAAAGCAAATCACGCTTACGAGATTGAAGAGCTGCAATAATAAGAGTAGATGAACTGTACGTCCCACGCGTGAAGCTAAACGAGATGCTAAAAACCGGCGGAATGTTTTGGATCGGCGCACAACTGATTCCGTTACTTGCGGCCGTTCTGTTAGCCGGCTGTAATCCGGCGCCAAACAGTTCCGTGCCCGCCGCCGCAAACAGCGCGCCTCTTTCTTCTGTTACCGGCGAGCCGCGCGCGACCAACGCCGTCGATGCAGAAGTGGAAACGGACGTTGATAAATCAACGGAGCATCTTTTGCTTGGAAATAGGTTGTTGGCGCAGGAACGGTTCCGCGAAGCCGTTGCTGAATTCGAATTGGCGGCGAGATACAATCCCGAAGACGAAGACGTTTATTACAATTTGGCTCTGGCTCAGGCGCGCGCCGGCGACAAGGAATCAGCAAAACGCAATTACGGTAAGGCGCTCGAGATTTTTCCTGACTACGTCGAAGCGCACAACAACCTCGGCAATATTCTGGTAGGGGAGGGGAACTACGCGGAAGCAATCACACATTTTCAAAAAGCGTTACAACAGGACGAAAAGAATGCTTCAACGCACAACAATTTAGGCACGGCGTACGCGCGGCAAAAAAAGATCGCAAATTCACTGGTCCATTTCGAAACCGCCGTCCAGTTGCAGCCGGATTATCCGGATGCGCAGTTCAATTTGGGAAATGCGTATCTTCTGCTGCAACGACATGACGACGCGATTGCCACGTTTACGAAGTTGCTTGAGTTTCATCCGGAATTTTCACGCGCACGCAGCCAATTAGAGAAAGCTAAAGGACTCAAAGCTGCAGGCGCAAAATAAAGCTAGTAGATGAAAAAGTTGGTTGCTTCAAAACTCTTGATCCTCGCAGTGGGGTTGACTCTCGTTGTCGTTGAATCCGCAGGGGCAAGTTCCGAGGTGATCGATCCGATGAAGCTGAATTTGAATACGAAGCGTCGGCTCGAAGAAAACAAAAAGGCGCAGATGCAGAAGATCGCGCAATCATCGGTTTTTCACGGATTCGCTTTTCGCGACACTTTCCTCGATAGCCAAATTCGCTTCCGTCACCGCGCCGTGGACGACGCCGCAAAGAATTGGAAACCCGCGCATTATGATCACGGCTCCGGAATCGCCGTTGCGGATGTGGATGGTGACTCGAAGTTGGATATGTATTTCGTTAATCAGCTTGGGAAGAATGAGCTGTGGCGCAACATCGGCGGCGGGAAGTTTGAAAGTATTACGGAGCTCGCTGGCGTAGGAATGGAGAATCAGATTTCTGTGGCAGCGGCATTCGGCGATATCGATAACGATGGCGATCCGGATTTGTTTGTCACGACCGTACGAAATGGAAATCGGCTGTTTCGAAACGAGGGCGGCGGAAAGTTTGTAGATACATCAAAGGATTCCGGAGTCAATTACGCAGGGCACAGTTCGGGTGCGGTCTTTTTTGATTTTGATAATGACGGCCTGCTGGATTTGTTCGTGACCAATGTCGGCAAATTCACCCTCGAGGAGAAAGGTGCAAATGGATTTTACCTCGCTAATGCAGACGCTTTCAAAGCGCATCTTGATCCAGCGCGCTACGAGCGCAGCATCCTTTACCGAAACACTGGCAACGGACGTTTTCGCGATGTGTCTGAAGACACTGGACTGGTGCATGCGGGTTGGAGCGGTGAGGCGACGATCTGTGATATCGATCAAGACGGCTTCCCCGATCTCTATGTTTTAAATATGCAGGGGGACGATCGGCTATACCGGAATGAGGCTGGTAAGAAGTTCGTGGAAGCGACCGCCAATTATTTTCCGAAAACTCCGTGGGGCGCGATGGGCGCAAAATTCTTCGATCACAACCTCGACGGACACTTTGATCTATATGTTACCGATATGCATTCGGACATGACCGAAGCGCAGACCAAGGTTGGTAAAAAGGAGTTCTCGATCGCCTTTGAGAAAGCCAAAAGTGAGCCGTTTTGCACGGTGGAGTGGACCGACGCATTTCTGCAGGGCGCTTCGAACAATATTTTCGGCAACGCCTTTTACCAGGCGCAGCCAAACGGCGGCTTTCAGGAAATCTCAAGCCGGAATGGCACCGAGACCTATTGGCCTTGGGGGCCGAGCGTGTCCGATCTGAATGCCGACGGTTACGAGGATATTTTTGTGACTGCCGGAATGGGCTATCCGTTCCGCTACGGTATGAATTCGGTTTTGCTCAACGACGGCGGCAAGCGCTTCGTGGATGCGGAATTTGCGGTGGGTATCGAGCCGCGCGCCACCGGAGTTGATATCGAATATTTCACCCTTGATTGCTCCGGCGTTGATAAAGAGCACACACTGTGCCGGCACAAGAAAGGGATTGTGCGCGTCCTCGGTTCGACCAGCTCGCGGTCATCCGCTGTTTTCGACATCGATGACGATGGGGATTTGGACATCGTTACGAATGAGATGAACGATCGTCCTCAAGTCCTAATGAGCGATCTTTCATCGAAGAAGAAGATCAATTTCGCACGGGTTAAGCTGTATGGAACAAAGTCGAATCGGGACGCAATCGGAGCACAGGTCGCCTTGACCGCTGGAGGCAAGACGCAGCATCGCCGCAACGATGGGAAAAGCGGTTACTTGGGGCATAGCGTAATGCCGCTTTATTTCGGGTTGGGCGATTCGCAAAAAATCGAACGGATCGAAGTTCGGTGGCCTTCCGGGAAGACTCAGGTTCTAAGTGAAAACGTGCCTGCGAACAAAACTCTGATCGTTACTGAGCGCGTGGAGTAGTGGCAGGTTTGGGCCGATATCCGGCGTTCCGGCAGGCTTCAGCGCGTGGCACAAAATTTTGGTCGAACTGCGGATCACTTGCGTTCAATAAATTCGTTGCGCCTGAAACAACTTTCTGTGGGTCGATAATTCTCCCCGAAATAACGCAACCCTGCACTAAACCACCTTTTGCCAGATCCAGGTCGTAACGCAAACCTGCCAAGCCGCCGGGCCGATCGTTTTTGTGGAAGATAGAGCTTCTATATTCGCTTAGCCCGCCGAGGTCGTCGACTGCGTTCCGATTACCTGTGAAAGTGCAATTGTCGACGAAAGCCCGCGATTTTTGAAAGACGGTGAGCACGCCGGAATTGGTGAACGGTGGTTCTCCGGATTTTCGCGCCACAATATCTTCGCCAAGATTCGAAGCATTCTCGACGAAAAGACAGTTAATCAATTTAGCCGCGCTCCCTTCAAGCAGATCCACCGCCGCACCTGTGACCTGCGCGCGATTCTTCCGGAACACGCAATTGCGGAAAACCACCCAGTTTGTATTGAAGCCCTGGTGCTGCACCGAAACTCCTCCGCCGCACGGCGTCGCGTAGTTGTCTACAATTTCAAGGTCCTCGAGGATTGGATACGAGCGTCCAAAAATCTTGATCGCTCCGCCGTCCGTTAGAAAGAAGGAGTTCTTGGGCACCGATTCATCCGGCTCCATCTGTTTAAGGAACTTGTCCGTAACGTACGCATTCGCTCCAGTGATGCGGAAGCCTTTAAGGACTGTATTGGTGCCGATACCATCGCCGAAGTAGACGACGTGATTAACGACCGCTGGTGCGCTACGGGCGCTGCCGGCCAGTGCCGCATTTGCCGCGGTGAGAGTCACCTCTCCGACCGCCTCGACGCGCACACCCGAGTGCGTGCGGTTAAACCAGATCAACGCCTGCCGTTTCGCCTGCGGAGCGTACGTGCCCGCGAGGACCTTCACCGTCTTCTGCGTTGAATTCTGCGCGGCGAGGTTCATCGCCTCTTGAATGTTCTCACCCGGCGAAACATAGAAGCCATCCGGGCGCTGCTCCACCGCGCTCGAAACCACCACGGCGTGGCCGAGCACCATCACGCGAACTATAGAGTTAATTTTCGCAACCCACGCCCTCACAGAAGGCCAACGCTCGTTCCCAAAAATTTCTTTTTTGACGAGTCCGTTCACGGCTGTACCAACTGTACCCTATAGAAACGCGAAGTGCCGCTGGATGCAACGTCCAGGAACGTCCGCGCACCAGTAGCGGTAATCGTCGTAACGACGGCCCAGGTTGGTGACTCAACATCATCTGTGTACTGGAGTCTATAGCTACGCCCGACTTCGGAAATCCATTCCAGGCGAATGCTTTCGGCACTCGTGCGAAGAGGATTTAACAGATCGGGTCTCAGCACTTGAATCGAACCGCCCGGACTTGGCGAGGTAAAGAAAACCAGGTTTGTGCCGCCGTCAGGGGAACGGCCCTGGCTAACGTTGTTCGTTTGCGCGCCAAACTGAACTGAGTCAATGAGCAGGCTTTGCGGGTTGAACAGCGCGATTGTTTCTCCGTTTTGGCTCAACCGGAAATCCGCGTGCAGATGAGCGTTTGTCGGCGTGTTCTGCTCTGGTTCCTCATCCGCCCAGACCAGCAAGTAGCCGTTGGCGGGGATCATCGTTCCACTTGGGATCGGCCACCGCGCACCTCCAAGGTCGATATTATCGGCCAGTTGCCAGCCGGATAGATCGACAGCGAACGTGTTGGGATTATATAATTCAAACCAATCCTCGAAATTCCCATCCGCAGGGTCCGCAACAGCAGAGCTGTTGGCTGCCATCCATTCATTGATAAGCACCCGCGGCGGTTCAGTTCCCGCACTCGTTGTGACGGTAATCTGGTCACCCGAAGCAACCGCGCCAGTGTGGTCCAAAGCTTCGATGAACAACACGTTCGCACCTTGGCGCAGTGGAACGGTCACACTCCAGGTTGTAAGACCGGTCCATGCCACACTCTGCTCGATGCCGTTGATTCGCAATCCGTACACCCCGAGCGACGCAGTCCCGCTCAGCGTAATCGTCGAAGTGTTCGTCGTCAGATTGTTCCCGCTATTACTGGTAATCGCGAAGCTCGCGTTTCCTTCGGTAAGCTGATTCAGGAGATATGTTCTTCGTTGCGCAAACCAGGTCTTTACGACCGCGGGATCCGTGAGCGTTTGACCATCACAATGTGTAATTCCGTTGGCCACCAGAGATCGGTGCTTGGCGTCCATCACTGGGTTGCAAATCGAGGCTTGCATCGAGCCATCAACTGCTCTCCGCACGGTCTGCAGATACGCGCGCCGGAACGGCGGATGATTATACATCCGCACCATCGTCGGATCATCCGCGTTATAAAGCTGCGCGGAACTGGCCGAATAGCTTGCGCCCCGGTTGGCGGCGGCAAGCATCAGCCAATCCAGGTCGAACATGTAAAGCTGCCATTTGCCCTCTTGCGGTTTATACGCATACATGTTTTTTCCAATCTCATGGCCGTACGCATCGAAATTCACGATGATATGTTCGAGCGCGAGAATTCCCATCCATTCGCGCAGGTCCACCAGTGCATCTGTTGCCGAGGTGTAAGGTTCGGGTGAGGTCGCATTCAGCGCGTCCACAAGGTTGAAGATATTCGTGTAATTATTCACGCGATCCGCGGCGCGCTTGAGAAACGTCCAGCGATAGCGCTCCGTTTTTTTGGCGCCACCCACCGTTGTATAATTTTGCAGGCGCGGCTGTGGATCCGCGATCAAACTCCCTCCGTCGCTGAACTCAAACGCACGATCTATTTTGTAGAAATCGCCATCATCGTCATTGGGCATCCACGCATCAATGAAGTCTCCCGCGGGTTGATTGACCGCTTCGAAAACCGTGCCCCTCTGCATGTCAGTAACGCCGTTTACATGCAGCCGAATGTTATATCGGTGGCTGTAGGGAAGATCGACTTGTTCGGCAAGCCAGTAAGCCATCTGCTCTTGCATCGCGGTCCGTTCTCCGCCATGCCCGCCCGGCCAATCGAGCACTAAGTCCGAGTCACCGAGAAAGCGATCATCACTCGGAAATGACAAACTGTAGCCGCAGCGTCCGCTCTGCGGAGAACTGTAGCCCGGCGAAATATACGGGCTACCAGCATAAAGCCCGCTCGCCTCGTAAATCACGCGACTGTTTCCAAGCACATACGTAATCGGCATCGGGGTATTATTCAGCTTCGCGCGCGAGGTCCACTCGTTCAAAACCGCGTCCGTCATCCAAATACGGTAAACCGGAAAATTTCCCGTCGGTGTCGAATCTCCGAACCGAATCACCCCTTCACGTGCCGGCGTCGAAGCCGGGAATCGCGCCGAAACCGAAGCGCTATCGCTGGCGGTAATATAGAACGCGACCACTGTGCCCGCGCTTTGCGCCGGGATCCGTGCGCTGAAGATGCCATCGCTTGCAACTTCATCGCCTGCTGTCCCGTCATCCCGCATTCCAAGCGTGGTATAAGTGCTCGATGGATCAATCCGATACTGCAGAGCAGGATTCGCTACTCCGTCGTGATCACTTGCCTTCGTTGTGATAAGGACGCTTTCCCCGGCCTGCGGCGCCACCGGTGCATGACTGACCTCATAAATAGCAGGCCCGTGGTTTGTCGCCGCTCTGCTATTGCGCGCGCTCGGCGTTCCAAGGCTTGTTGGTAAAGCCATCGACCCGGCGGCTTCCAGCCAATTGCCGCGCAAACGGAAGAGCGCTTCCGGATGTCCCTTCAGCCAGCGCACGCGCGCGCGAATCGTCGCGGTGCTATTTTGCGCCAAAGGCGCGCTGAGCGGTGTTCTAATCCGGTTCAATTGATTGTCTCCGCGTTCAAGCGCCCGGACATGATAGGACCGCGCACTATTGTAACCTTCTGAACTTTCCCAACTCGATTTGTCCTGCGTACCTTCTGCCGTCCAGCCCGAAGCACTGCTCTCGAAAGTCGAGTTCGCAATTTGATTCACTCCGGAAGAATTCAGAACTTCCACGTTATCGATCAAACACTCACCCGCGCCCTGCAGGAGCACCTGCAGTTGGTCGGCTGACGAGGTGCTGCCGTTGTCTACTGGGCCTGTAACTGAAACTTGCGTCCATGGCGCTTTGCTCGTCTCGTTACTATCTGCCCAGTTCGATCCGTGCCGCCCGTCTGCATCCGCGTCGATCTTCTCCAGGCTGCTCCCACCCCCGTCAGACCATTGTCCCCAGCGCCCTCCATCGCGGTAAGTTACCTCATCGACTACGATCTGCACATTGTTCGTGGAAACTTGGCCGGTGCTGTTCGTAGACACAATGGTGTCAGGCCGGGTGAGCGTAATTCGCTCGCCACTCCGTGAAAGCGCGCCGCTGAAATTGCCGAACGAGTTCTGCGTTGTGAGACTTGAATAATTCGTTCGCAAACGAGCCACATTCTTCGCCACCGTCAGATAAGCGCCAGCTCCCAGGAGCGTGTTTGCGGGAAAGGTGAAATCGATTCCACTTCCAATCTCCCAGCCTGAGAGATCGATCGCGGTTGTACCGCGATTGAATAGCTCGACGAATTGATCTTCATCATTCTCTGAAATCGGGTGATACATGATTTCATTGATAACCACGTCTGAAACTCGGATTGCAGCGTTGGAGACGCTCGGCGTTTTCGACGCCAATCGGTAAAACGCATTCGCCCCATCCGGCTTGCGCCCAAACGCAACGCCGTTTTCCTGCGGACCGAATTGAAAAGCATCAATAACCTGACCTGTAGGCGATTTCAGGTAAACAGTTTCACCGTCTGCGCTGAGCGCGAAACCCAATGTATCCTGATCAAACGATAGAAACCCCCGGGCTGGAATGCTCGCAACTGTCACGCTGCCGTTTATAACATACTTATTCGTTAAGGGGTCATCTGTAAGTATGTAGCCAGCTAAATCAATCGGTTGGTTCGAATGATTGTACAGTTCTACGAAGTCAAGTTCCGGGTCGTCCGTGTGCGCGAGAATTTCATTGATCACTACATGCTGCGCCGGACTCGGCCGAATCGTGTTCACCTGTCCCGGGGTGCCGTCGATCGTATCGCTTGCTGACCACGCCTTCGGGTCGCCTTCTCCGTATGATGGGTGCGACAACACCAGCGATGCACCCGCTCCATCCGCCGCCGCGGGCCACGGGTTCCGATTATTGTATTCCACTTCGAGTAGAATCGCTCCCTGGCGGTTCCGAAGCCGAACCGTGCCACCATTATTAGGCAGTCCGTTCGGAAATGGTCCGAGCACTCCAGTAATTCCATAGCGTGCCTGGATCTCCGAGGGATTGCGTGCAATGACAAGAAATCCTCCTCCAGGCACAACCGTCCCCGCCGGAAATGTATAATCCACATCACCGGAAAGCTGGTAACCGCTGATGTCTTCAGGTGTCCCAAGCGTGTTTAGTATCTCAATGAATTCCAGATTCGCGCCGTTTGTTGCCGGGCGTGGACGATACATAATCTCGGAAAACACCAGACTCGTCAGCCGGCTCGATTGTCCCAGCAACTCGAACGATGGCAGCGCAATAACCTTCTCACCGGCGCTCACCGGCAGAAAATCCCGAAATGAAGCGACCGTCGCGTGGCTCGTGTTGCGGCTCGAAGCACCAAAACCCAGCAGCACGCTGGACGGTAGCGCAATACTGCTGCTGCCCAGCCGCACCCAGGTCTGCCCGTCAAAGCTCGCGTATCCCGTGAAGATGCTGCCCACGCGCTGCAATCGCAGCCACGTCTCGGGATGATTCACTGGAAATGATCCCGTCAGCGAAGCACCGGTTCCTGTGCTCGTGCGTGCTTTAAAAAGTGAACCCGATATCGTTGGCGTCGTGAGCACCGCCGCAAAGCGGCTCCCCGCCGAGACATCCTCCCGCGCCATCAGTCCCGCTTCAGCCCACGGATCTGTTAACCCAACCGCCGCGACTCGCACCTTCACATCAAAATCGCCAGAGCGCGCCTGATAACTGAACTCCATTTCATCCGCGGTTCCACCTATTCCGTTCCCGCCCGCGCGGACATTATAACCTCCGGCCACCGGAATGATCGAACCCGCCGGCTGCGGATTACCAATGGGAGCGGGCGTATAAGATACCGCTGTGAACGTTGCGCTCGAATTCGCTTGAATCTGGTTCCCGGCACTAGAACGATCGCGCAAATTATTTACCACTAAAATATAAGTAGCGCCCTCCTGCAGTGGGCTGACAGAAAGCACAACGTTACTCCCGGAACCACCGAGTAGCGCAGCGGTAACATTGATCACTCCTGCGGAGTTCGTGATGATATAACTTCCCAAGTTCGTAGCACTAGCGGCTGTCACTGCTTCAGAAAACGTCACTAACACTTGCGTTAATCCGGAACTTTGCGCCGACACCAAACTCGGCCGCACCGTGTCCGCGCGCACCGTTAAAGTCGCCGGCGCACTCGTGGCAAATCGAGCCGTGTTGCTCACGACATTCTGCGCGATGACATAAAAACTCGCGTTGTTATCGACCAATGCCGCCGAATCGAATTTCAACTCCGGCGCCGTCGCGCCAGGCACAGCCTGGTTCCCGCGATACCACTGCAGCGTTGGCGCCGGGTTCCCTCCGGCCGTTGCGGCGAAGCTCACCGGCCGCCCTTCATCCACACTCTGACTCTGCGGGTGCTGCGTGATGCTCGCTGGAGTTTGCACCGCTGATCGCGGAGCCGCCACGATGCTCGGCAATCCCTCTGCCTTGATCAAAATATAATCAACATCCAACTCCGCCACGCCGCCGCTCGAACTCGCCGCGATTCCCGCCAGCCCGCTCCGCGCCGAACGCCCCGGCACATATTCATAATTCACCTGCCAATTCGCCGGCTCCGCCTGGGTGCCGTCCGCCCGCCAAATCTTCCCGAACACATCCGGTCCCGCCGAACTCGGCTCATGCCGGACGCGCATCCAGTACCAAGTGTCGTTCTGCCAAAAGAATGGAAACTCCGTTCCCCATGCCCGCAAATCATCCAGGAACTCGACATGGCGCTGACCCGGGCTCGGTTCATCGCGAAAGAAAAAGTTAATTCCCTGGCTGTTGCCTGGATTCACCGCCGTCCCGAGCCCCGCCCGGCTCGCGTCACCCGTTCCAAAATCCCGAATCCGGATCCGCGCCAGAACCTCCTGCCTCTCCGCGTCGTATGTGCCACCGGCATATAACAAGTGGTTCGGATCTCCGGAGACCGTGGTGACCTGCAATAAGCCATCGGCCACGCTGTAAGCCTCCTGTCCGCTTACCTGCCAATCAGACGCAAGTGTGCTCCCGTCAAAATCGTCCTGATAGCCGTTCACCGTCGTCCCGATATCCACCGGGATGAACTGAGCTCGCGCGGATAAACCAAGTACAAGAAGGAGCGGTAAAACCCGTAGAGGCAACTTTAGCATTTGAGTGCGAACACTCTACCTTCCCCGTCGCCGAACTGCAAAGCTCTCCTGCTTGCACTTCAACGGCGTTCGGTGATAAACGGAGAACCGCGAAAACAAAGAAAGTGGTGGAGGCGGCGGGAGTTGAACCCGCGTCCCTGGCAAATAAACCAGCAACGACTACATGCTTATTCGGAATAGAGTTGTCTGCTGTGCGATAGCGTCCCGACTCGAGTCGCACTACATAGTCCGCATGCAATTTTTTCAGTGAACCCCGCGCGGTCTCCGCGGTTCACCTAACCTGCTGCTTCGTTCGCTCCCGTAGCAGGTGTCCAGGGCGAACGCTCATGGCGCTTAGGCCGCGAGTGCTAATTCTGTGTTAGCTTTTGTGTTTTGGTCCGATGATTAACGAGGCCAACGTACCATCCTCGGCATGCCGCTCCTGGCGCATTCCCCAAGTCGAAACCAGTACGCCCCCAAGAGTTTTGGCGGCACACTATCGGTTACATTTGGCCACCGGTCAAGCGAGCCAGAGCAATGGGTGCGATTAGATTTGTATGAATTTGTGTTTTTGTGTGTTTTTTTGTGTTCATTATTTTGGAAGATGTTGATGGTGAGTTGTTAACGAATTTCGGAGCTGTGTGCTTTTTGTGTGTGAACTGTGTGTGAGCTGTGTGTGAGCTGTGTGTGAGCTGTGTGTGAGCTGTGTGTGAGCTGTGTGTGAGCTGTGTGTGCGCCGGGTGTGTGAACACACGCGGAACATGAATCGCGCTGGAGCGAGACGGGAGGGGAGTCGTTAACGTTAGCTGTAACTTTCAATGGGAGCAGGATCGGAAAATGGCCACCTAATACAATGGTATAGAATGTGTTAAGTGCTATTATTGCGTTAACGTTATCTGTAATTATCTGTGATTTATCTGTTACTTTTGTAGACTGCGGGAAATTCACATGAATTCGCAAAAGAGGCAGATCGCCGGTTACGGACACAATGAACCTGTCGGTGGCGGGTGCGTGGTGGCCACTTGGCTGGTGTGGGCGAACAGGAGACTCGAGGTCGAGGCTTTTGTTCGGACACGGACCGAGTGACCACGAAGGGTTGTTCGTGATCATGTGATGTATTTAGCAGCGGAAGATGCTGGTGTCAACTTTTATTGTTCGGTTTCGGAATTGGAAATTCAAGATTGAGGGATGCGGTCAAGAGGCCCAAGATAGCTGTTAAACCGCGTTAGGCATGTGCCGCACCAACTCCATGACGGTCCTCTTCCTAATGGCAGCGCTTCTCTTGAGCGTCTTGCCATTGATCGCGGAAGTTACGAACGTGCCAGTTGAGCCTCCGACTGATGTAGACGATTTCGATCCCGGCTTACTTCTTTTTGTCGTGGTCATGTTAGCCGCGTGTGCTTTTCTGGTGGGAGCAGGATTGCTCGCCGGCATTGTTGCGTTCGCTTTGACTGGCGCATTAACTGCCTTCGGAATCATGTCGTCCTCGGTAGTCATCGGTTTTATTCGAAGAAGTCCAGCATCTGGTTTTCGTGCCTTGGTCATCCAGTTGGGTGCAGTTGCAGGTATTCCTTGCGGCATCGGTGCAATGTGGCTCGTGTCGTGGCTGGCGGACAGTCAATCGAGCACCGCATTTCGCCTGCTCGTCGGCGGTGTGTGCGGTCTTTCGAGTGGCGTGGCAGTCGCATTGCTTTTCAATTTCGCGTGGGGCAGGACGTCCGGATGGTTTCTTAATCGAATTGAGAGCAGGAAAAGTAAAGTTGATGTGGTTAATGCCTAACTATGCGCAGGATTGCAGAGTACGTATTGCAGATTGAAGAGGATGTTATGCACGAGTTTCGTAGTTGATTCCGCGCAGGTCGAAAGGCGCAACCCCTTTGGGGTTGAGGAATTCTGTGCGTGATTACCCAGGGTAGCTCCTTCGTCGCAACCCTGGGCTTTGGGGCGGAATCCCGTTGGGATTCGAAGAGTAATGTGCGACCAGGGGAGGACCCGTTGGGATTCACCGGATGGTCAATTCGCCAATGAGACATTGTGCGAGCCTGGGATTGTCGTGGAAGGCGGTTGTTGGGATTCGAAGATTGAGTCGCATAGCAAGGATATCTTGCGGTGGGACCCGGATACTGTGCGTTGCTCTCGATTGCGGGTATTGGACTCGTGCGGTTCGGGCGGCGGGCGCTGCTTTTGCTCGGAGTACCGGCTGTGGTTGCTCTCGCGCCGGGAGTGATTGGTTTCGCGTTGTTGTCTCGTCCTGAAGGTTCGATCTATCATGCTGCGGCTTGGTGGACGGCTTCGCACTATTTGATTAATGCGCTGGCGGCATGGGGCATTTGTCTCGTTTTTCGAGGATGGGCACTGTATTTTACGAATAACCGAAGCCAATTGCGAACGCGCGCAGAAGATGATCCGGAATAATCTAGGCCGCAACACACATCAATGACTGACAACGCAGATGAAGTATCCGTCGAAAAAGCAGTTTAGGACTTTGACAATTCTCGGAATGGCCATCGGTGTGGTGGGCGGTTTGATGGATGAAGTACGGTTTCCGGCACCGACTCAGGAAGAATCGGACGCACTGGATTGGAACTACTGGGGGGCGCTGCTTCCTTACTCCGCGCAAATCACGATTTGGTGGATTTTTGGTTTATTGACGCTGGTTGGAGTGATCGGGTTTATCTTTTTTCAGGGGTGGTCTCGATGGCTGCTTTTGGGATGTTTGATCTGCAGTGTTTTAACGTCCCCACTAAGTGGGTTATATGTCGCACGAGGTTTGAGCGAAGGGATAGCGGCGCTTGGAGGACTGTTATTTGTATTCCCATTTGTCCTGTCATTTTATCCGCCGTGCTCTGATTATTTCAGTAAGAGGGTAAGAAAAGGCGAGGAGCCAGGAGTGATTTGTAATTCCTAAAATGGCGACGCCTATGAAAAAAGAAGGGCGACTGACGGCTGGAAAGCTTATGGCGGTTTCCATCCCTTTTCTCGCATTGATTGGGGCGTATCTTTTTTTGGATCAACTGCGGCTTCGGCTGGCTGATAACTACGAGAGTTACCGTGAATTCTGGGGTGGGAACCCGAGTGAGGTATTCAGTCACTGGCTGGATATGGTTTTGATGACTGGCGGAGCGACTATGATGGCGTGGTTTTTTGGCGCGGAGGTTCTGTTCCGCCGGAGCAGCCAGGCGTTCATGTGCAGGCTTTGTCACGCCTGCCTGGCTATTCTTCTTATCGTCAACGGGGTCATTGCGATTGTGCTGGATGGAAGGCACGGCGAGGGAACGGTGCTCATTGTTTATCCGTTTCTGTTTATTCCAATTCTCGCATCATCGTATTACCTGCTGCGACGATTCGCGGCGCTCTCTGGATGGCGCCCGTCTGCGGTCATCCCGCTTTGCCTGTGCTTTGCTGTTCTTCATACTGTCGCGCAGCTTTATTACGAGCCTTCAGACAGTGGCGCGCCGAACACGAATGTGTTTGTGTTGTGGCTCGCGAGTGTGGGCATTGCTCTAGTTTGGGCGTTCGTTGGGAGCATCCGGTCGGGTTTGTTTGGCCGAAGTTGCGCGTGGTTCTTGAGTATGGGCCGGAAACCTATCATGTGGGGTAGCACGATCTTGCTGGTCGTTGTGATTACGATTTACGCGCATCAGGTTCGAAAGCCGCGCGAGAGGATGGCTAAGACCTGGCTTAGCGAACTGGAAACAAAACTCACGGACGCGTTCGTCGAGGAAATCAAGCGCGACCACAAGCCTAACAAAGCTGACCAGCAGTCCAGGATTCCAATCTCGCGGGCAGCACACGCGCTTTTGACCGACGAAAGAATTAAAGGAGAGAACGCCCTGCGGATTTATATACCCCTAAACCAAGATGATTATCTTTTCCTTTGGGGAAACGATCGTTTTCAGTATTGCGACATTCGTCGATTGGTAAGCGATCACACGGAACAAATTGATCAGGGTTTCATTAATGCGCTGCTCGAGAGTGACGGCACGCATCAGACAGGACTCTATTCGGCGCTCTGGAAGCCGTACATGGCGGGGCGAGTCGTGAAGGATGCAACGGGGAGAGTTAAGGCTGTTTGCGTGATTAACGCGCCGTGACCACTTTGGTTTTAACGAGGGCGCTGCTTGGGGGGGGCGAAAGATTGAAGCGGAAGGCGCAACTCTGTTGGGGCTGGGATTTTTTCTCTTTCGTCGCAACCCTTGGGCTTTGGGGCGGAATCCCGTTGGGATTCGAAGAGTAATGTGCGACCGAGGGTGGACGTCATTGGCGGGAGAGGGAGTCTCGGCCGATTCGTCGCGTTTCATTTCGCGGAAGCCGATCATTTTTGTTCGAGGAGTAATGTGCGACCGGGGGAGGACCCGTTGGGATTCACCGGAGGTCGAATTGCCAGAAAATGTCCGATGAACACGGCGTGGTTTATAGGCCGGGCGGTCGCCCGCGAGTTCGGAGGAAGTTCACGAGGTGTGCGGCGTTCAAAGTTGAATCTCTCGAATTGATTTCTAACGCGTTTTCGTTTCGATCTGAATGTATGCCGCAATCGTTATCTGTTGTTTATATTCATCTGGTATTCTCCACGAAGGAACGGCGGCCTTACCTGCGTGATGGGGGACAGCGGCAAAGTGTTCATGCGTATTTAGGTGAGGTTTCGAAGCGGTTGGATTGTCCACCAATTGTGGTCGGTGGTGTGGAGGATCACATTCATCTTTTGGCGAGGTTCGGACGGGCGATCACGCAGGCAGAATGGGTGAAAGAGTTGAAGCGGGTTTCGAATGATCGGATTCGAAAAGAGGGGATTGAAGAGTTTCAGTGGCAGGCGGGTTATGCGAGTTTTTCGGTAAGCCAGTCGAGTTTGGAGGAAGTACGAGCGTATATTTTGCGCCAGGAAGAACATCATCGGAGAACGAGCTTTCAGGATGAATTACGGGCCTTTTTGCGTAGGCACGGGATGGAATGGGACGAACGGTACATATGGGATTGAGGCGAATGGCGCAACCCCGTTGGGGTTGGGGAAATTTTTGTGTCGGTTTACCCAGGGTAGCGCCTTCGTCGCAACCCTGGGCTTTGGGGCGGAATCCCGTTGGGATTCACCGGAGGGTCAATTTTACCGACGGATCCACGAGTCCGGTGAGTGACACGTTTGTTTGGACGTGGGTGGAGCGGCGGAATGGCACGCGGCCGAACAACCCCAGGAGTGGAGATTTCGTTATTAATCGGGCGCGCCATTTGTTAGGATCGCTGGAACCAATATGACAAGATTCATCCTGAGGGGAGCGCTGGGCTTGGTAGCGGTATGGGTGCTGATGCCTTGTTTCCAGATTTGCGCGCAACCAGCGGCTTGCGCTACGAACCAGCCGAACGGTGCGGCGCTGGAGCGTTTACAAGGGATGTGGCAAGGGGTGATGGTTGGGAACGAGTCTGACGGGAAGATCACGATTACGGTGAGCAGCAATTCGCTGCACTTTCATCGGGACGTGAATTTTTGGTTTGAGACGACGATTAAATTGCCGGCCGGCACGGACCCTGAGGAGTTACACGCGACTATTAAAGGCACGACAAAGGCGCAGGCTGACAGCATCGGCAAGGTGGTGAGGGCGATTTATAAAATCGAGGGAGCGAAGATGATTTTGGTGCCATTAGGCGACGGAGGCGACGGAGACGAAGATAAGCCGAAGAGCATTCAAGCTGCTGTAGAGAAAGGCTTGAGTCGGTATGAACTGGAGAAGGTGAAGTCTAAAAAATTGAACGAGCGTCCATGAGTTTATTCATTATCCAGCGCGTTCGTGCAGGAGCACAGTGTTAGGACGCCCATTCAGGGCTGAGGATTTTTTCGATGACGTGCAAACCCAGGACTGCGCCCTCGGCTATCTTGGGTCGGACCTTTGGTCCTAGGGAAAGAGCACATGGCGCTCCACTGGAGCGGGGAATTTTGATGGTGGTTGTTCTTTAAACATGTCGCTCCTCTGGAGCTACGGACTAGCCTGGAGATTCGTAATGTACACGTTATCCGGGCTAGCGGAAGAGTGGTAACGGTTGATTGAAGCGGGTAGGCGCAACCCAGTTGGGGTTGGGGAAAGTTTTGTGTCGCTTTACCCAGGGTAGCGCCTTCGTCGCAACCCTGGGCTTTGGGGCGGAATCCCGTTGGGATTCCAAGAGTAAGGTGCGACCGAGGGTGGACGCCGTTGGCGGGAGAGGGAGTCTCGGCCGATTCTCGCGTTTCAATTCGAGGAAGCCGATCATTTTTATTCGAAGAGTAAGGTGCGACCGGGGGATCGGAGGGTCAATTCGCCAAAGAGGCATTGTGCGAGCTTGGGATTTTCGGGGAAGGCGGTTGTTGGGATTCGAAGTGAAGATGGATGAGAATCTGAATTTCGAAGGAAACTCTTGGCGCTTCGGAAGGGAAGAACGATGCGGGTTGATGGTGTGTTTTTCTTAAGTGGGACTCGCGAACGCCAGTACGGTTAAGAGACAGGCGCTTCGCGCCCGGCTCGTCCCTGCGTTGTTAAGTGAAGGGAGCGGAAAGGACTCGTCACCTCGTCCCCTACAATAGGAAAGGTTGTGCGGAGTTGTGTCGCTTTTTAGATCGAGCGCACAATTCGCTAGAGGCTTGCGCCCAATCCGGGAATTGGAATTGGAAGCCGGACTTTAGGAGACGGGCGGGGATGACGCGGCGGGATTTGAGGATGAGTTCGGTTTCGGTGCGCAGGAAGAGGGCGCCGATTTCGAGCATCCAGTTGGCGGCGGGGAGGCCAAGGTTGATGCCGGCGGCTTGGCGGAGGTGGCGCATGTAGTCGGAGTTGGGGAGCGGGTTGGGGGAGCAAAGGTTGACGTGGCCGGTGAAGTCTTCGCGGGCGATGATCCATTCGAGGGCGCGGATGAAGTCGTGTTCGTGAATCCAGGAGACGTATTGGCGGCCATTTCCGGCGCGGCCGCCGAGACGGCGTTTGACGAGGGTGAGAAGAGTGTCGAAGACGCCGGCGGGATCGGGACTCATGATCATGGCGCTGCGGAGTTTTACTTTGCGAGTTTGCGGGAGGTGGAGTTCGTCGAAAGCTTTTTCCCAGGCGGTGGCGACCTGGATGCTGAAGCGCCAGGTGTCGGGTGCGCCAGGTTCGTGACCGCCGAGGGTGCCGTTTTCGTCGTGGGCGGGTTCGCCGGGCGGGACGTGGGCGTAGATGGTGGCGGTGCTGGATTGGAGCCAGAGGCGGGGTGGATTGGGCAGTTGGGAGATGGCTTCGCCGAGGACGCGAGTGGAGTTGACGCGGGAGTCGATGATTTCGCGGCGGTTGTTTTTACCATACCGGCAATTCACGGAGCGGCCGGCGAGGTTGATGAGGGCGTCGGCGTGGTTGAGTTCGGAGGTCCAGGGGCCGAGGGTCGCGCCGTCCCATTGGAGGGAGCGGATGTTGGAGGGAGTGGTGGTGTTGGTTGTCTGATTGGATTGTCGGGAGGGGATGATGAGTTCGTGATTGGGCGCGAAGGCGCGTTGGAGGATTTGGCCGACTTGTCCGCTGCCGCCTGCGAGGATGATTTTCATTTCATTTTAGGTTTAGTCGTTCGCGCCGAATCCAAATGCGGCGAGGGTATAGACGATGATGAAAAGGACAAAGACGGCATTCACGGCGGCGTAGCCGAGGCGGAACATGGTGTTGGTGAGGTAGGGTTCCATTTTGAAGATGAATCCGGCGACGGCGAGGCGAAGGATCCAGAAGAGGGCGAGGAAGGTGGCGACGGCGCGGGCGAGTGGTTGGCCCGAGGCGAGTTGGTCGGCGTAGAAGAAGGTGACGACGCCGAAGCCGATGACGCAGCCGCCGATGAAAACGTAGTAGGTCCAGAAGAGGCTTCCCAGGAAGGGCGGAAGTTTCGCGACGTGAGATTTCATTTCGACGACGCGAGGCATCATGATTCCGGCGCAGAGGAGGCCGAGGTGGAGAAGGCCGGCGAGTTGGAGCCAGGTGGTGAGTTTAGTCATAGTTACCTCCGAAAGGTCCTGCGCCGATCACTTGCATGAAGGGCAGGATGACGCGTTGGATGAATGGAGCGTGAAAGAGCAACGGGAGCGGCAGGACGAGGACGGCGAAGGTGATGAGGCGTCCGCGCCAGGCGGTGTGGAGTTGGGCGCGGCGAGCTTGCGGGGTGCGTTGGAGGAGGAGGGCGAAACCTTGAATTAAGAAATAGGCGGTGGGAAGTCCGTATCCGCCGCGGGCGGGGACGGAGATGACGAGGTCGTGGATAAGGCCGGAGACAAGGAAGACGACGAGTGTGGCGACGATAGTTCCGGTGCGCGGGGCGGTCGGGCGAAAGACGAAGTAGAACATGAGTTCGTTAAAGGCGCGGTTCCAACGGGCGCCCCAAAATTCGGCGAGGGATTGGGATTGGAGTGGGCGGTTCATGATGGGTTCGACGGGGACGCCGCGGCTGTTCCAGAAGGCGGCGAGCAGGTGGAAGAGGCCGAAGTGGAGAATGAGGACTAGGCCGGTCATGCCGATCCAGCCGGAGAGCAGGCCGTGGAAGAGTGGCGCGATGCCCCAAAGGAGGATTGCACCGAGAGCGGCTTTGATGAGGCCGGGGAGAATGTTGGCACTTGGGTTTGGCGGCGTGGCGGGTTTTGCAGCGAAGGGGCGAACGTCCATGCCGATCCAGGCGAGAAGGTAGTTGAGAGTGGCTGGGAAGGTGATGGTGCGGTGTTCGGTGCGCAGCCAGAGGAGGGTGATGATTTTGCAGAAAGCGAAGAGGAGGAGGGCGAGGCCCCACATGACGAGCCAGGGAGGGAGAGTCCCGGCTGCTGGAAGACTGTTCAAGCTAGCAGTCATTTCTGGCAATACAGAAATACTGGAAAATAGCCGGAATGGCAAGAGGGTTTTAGTTATCTGGGAGCGCGCGGAGTTTTATAAGGGCTCGGGAGCGAGGGTGTATCTAAGAGGACTCCTCGCGTCGTCCCCTACAAGATGACGGAGGGATTAAATGCCCATGTTCGCGAGGATGGTGGAGATGCGGTTGACGGTGCCGACGAGTTGGGGATGGGTGGTTTCGAATTCGGTGAGGGATTCTTGCAGGCGGCCGAGGGCGGTGTGGGCGTCGTCATCCTGCGGTGCGGAGGTGATGGGGATGGAATTGTTTGGGAGCCGGCGGGCTTCCAGGCGGAGCTGGGCGAGGAGTTGTTCGAGTTCGGAGCGCTCGGCAGCAGGCAAGCTATTTGCGGTGCGGAGGCGTTGCTCGATCTTGGCGATGGTGTCCTCGATCATGGTGAGATGATAGTGCGTGGGAGGAAATTCGTCACGCTCTGTACGAAAGGATGATGACCACCCGAGCCGGTGCTTGATTAGATTGTAAGTAAGGCGGAATTCGGCAAGGGGCGTGACTTGCGGGAGGGGCGGATTTGTTTAAGAGTGCGCCAGCCAATCTGCCAGCAGCGGCGCGGAGTGAAGATGCTGTTGTTCCAGGTGCAGGCCATTAGGGATGAGCGAAGTTTTAGTTATTGGGCACCGAAATCCGGACACGGACTCGATTTGTTCGGCGATTGGGTATGCGGAGTTCAAGCGGCGGACGGGGATGGCGGAGGCGGTGGCGGCGCGTTGCGGGGATACGAACGAGCGGATTGATTTCGTGTTGAAGACGTTCGGGATGAAGGCGCCGAAGTTTGTTTCGGATGTTTCGCCGAAGGTGCGCGATGTGATGGCGCGAGATGTGGTGAGCGTGGCGCCGAAAACGACGGTGGCGGAGGCGCTGGGGATCATGGAGGACCGCGGGATTCGGGTGCTGCCGGTTTTGAATGAGGACCAGAGTTGCGCGGGTCTGCTCTCGCTCTTCAAGATGAGCAAGTTTTTCTTCCCGACGCCGCACCGGCCGTTCGAATCGCGGCGAGTGGTGGCTTCTTTGCTGAATCTCGCGTGCACGTTGGACGCGGAGATGTTGTATGCGGTGGATCCGGATAAGGAAGAAGAGCTGATCATGATGGTGGGCGCGATGACGCTGGAGTCGTTCACGGAACGGCTGCGGGCGTATCCGCGCGAGAAGTTGATCGTGATTGTGGGTGACCGGCGGGATGTGCAGGCGCTGGCGATTCGGGAGAAGGTGCGGGTGATTGTGGTGACGGGCGGGTTGCCGGTGGACAGCGCGACGATTGAAGAAGCGAAGCGGAATAAAGTTAGCTTACTAATCTCTCCACACGATTCGGCGACGACGGCGATGTTGTCGCGGGCATCGATCACGGTGGACCATATGATTCACCGCGATTTTTTGTCTTTTCGCGATGAGGAGGAATTGGCGGCGGTGAAAGGGATTGCGGGCGCTTCGAATTTTCAGGCCTTTCCGGTGGTGGATGAAAAAGGGCGGACTTCGGGAATTTTATCGAAATCGGATTTTTTGAAGAAAGTGGAGCGGAGGTTGATTTTGGTGGATCACAACGAGCTTTCGCAGGCGGTGCACGGGGCGGAGGAAGTGGAAATTTTGGAGGTGGTGGATCATCACCGGATCGGGTTGACGACGCAGCAGCCGATTTTATTTCGGAATGAGCCGGTTGGTTCGACGAGCACGATTGTGGCGCGGTGCTTTATTCATAATCGAATCGAGCTGCCGGACCAGATCGCCGGGATCCTGCTGGCGGGGATTGTGTCGGACACATTGAACCTGACTTCGCCGACGACCACGCAGGTGGATCGGGATGTGTTGGCGGTGCTGGAAGTGATGGCCGGCGTGAACGCGAAGGAGTTTACGGAAAAACTTTTTGCATCTGGGTCGGTGCTGGTGTCGAGGCCGGCGGCCCAGGCAGTGTGCACGGATTGCAAAGAATATGTGGAGCAGGGGAAACGATTCAGCGTGGCGCAGATCGAGGAGATTGGGTTCAACCAGTTTTGGGACCGGAAGAAAGATGTGGTGGGAGCGGTGCAGAAATATTGCGCGGACAAGGGATATTATATGTCGGCGCTGCTGGTGACGGATGTGGTGTCGCAGACGTCGATGTTGGTGCTTTCGGCACCGGAAGCGTTTCATAATTTGATTAATTATCCGGAGGAAGAGCCGAATATTTATCGGCTGGAGGGGGTTGTTTCGCGAAAGAAGCAATTGCTGCCGTTTTTGACGCACACGCTCGCGCTGTTAAAGTAAGGGTGAAGGTTTTTCGTTGACTGCTCTGCTCAAGCGCCGCCGGCTTTTTGGTCGCTGCGAGCACCTTTTGTGGTTCAAAGTTGAACTTTTTTGATACCGCGGCGGAAAAGTTTCGTCTGAAGGGGGGGAGCGGGGTAGGATGGTTTCCCAACTACTGAATGGAAGCGAAGCGAATTTTTGTATTTTTGTTGTGCGGAGTTTTTGCACTTCTTGGAATTTCGGGATGTGGCAAGAAGCAGGAGCAGAAAGGCGGCGGTGGTGCACCGCAGCTTGAAGCGAAGAAGGTGCGGGTGGCGCGCGTCGAGCAATTGGCTGTTGAGGAGACGGTTTATGCAACGGGCACGCTCGGAGCACAGGATCGCGCGACGATGAGCGCGAAGGTACCTGGCCGAGTGGAGGCGATCCTGGTTGATCTTGGCAGCGCGGTGAAAGAGGGGGACTTGCTCGCGAGAATTGAACGGCATGATTACGAGTTGCGGGTGCGACAGGCCGATGCGGCGTTGGCGCAAGCGCGGGCGAGGTTGGGACTTTCGTTAGGCGGGGAAGAGGACAAGGTCGAGCCGGAGAAGGCGAGCATTGTTAAGGAAGCGCGCGCGGTTTTAAGCGAGGCGCTGAAGAATCGGGATCGGGTGAAGAATCTGCGGGCGGAGGGGGTGGTGCCGGATGCGGATGTGGAAACTGCTGAGGCGGCCTACCAGGTGGCGGTGAATCGTTATGACGAAGCGATTCATGAAGCGAAGAATCGGATGGCGACACTGGCGATGCGGCAGGCGGAGCTTGGCCTGGCGCAGCAGCAATTGAAAGAGACGGAGATTCGCGCGCCTTTCGCGGGAATGGTTGAACAGAGACAGACCAGCCCCGGAGAGTTTATGAATGTGGGTGCGCCGTTGCTGACGGTGGTGAGGGTTGATCCAATTCGGTTGCGGCTGGAAGTATCGGAGAAAGATGCGCCGCGGGTGAGGATTGGGCAGGTGGTGCACATGCAAGTTGAAGGGAGCGAGCGGCAGCATGATGGGAAGATCAGCCGGATTAGCCCGGTGATTACGGCGGACAACCGGATGTTGCAGGCGGAGGCGGATGTGGCGAATGCGGAGGGGTTGCTGCGGCCGGGATCATTTGTGAAGGCGAATGTGGTGGTGAATGACAAGGCGCCGGGATTGTTTGTGCCTGAAAGCGCGGTGCAGACGTTTGCGGGTATTCAGAAGATTTTTTTAGTGGGCAGCGGAAAGGCGATTGAGAAAGAGGTGAGGGTGGGGCGGGAACGCGATGGTTTTGTGGAGGCGGAAGGCGAATTCAAGGACGGCGATGTAGTGGTGATTGATCCGGGCAATTTGAGGAACGGGCAGCCGGTAGAAGTGACTACGAACGAGAGCTAAGAGGGAATGCAGAAACTCGCCGAAATTTGCATCAAGCGACCGGTCTTCGCATCGATGATCATCCTGGCGATGGTGGTCGTGGGAGCGGCCGCGTACTCAAATCTCGGCGTGGATCGTTTTCCTTCGGTTGATTTGCCGACGGTGCGTGTGTCCACGCGGTTGCCGGGAGCGTCGCCCGCGGAGATGGAGACGGAGGTCAGCCAGGTTATCGAGGAGGCGGTGAATACGGTGCAGGGGATTCGTGAACTGCGCTCGGTTTCGGGGAACGGAAATTCTTTCGTGATCGCGACGTTCAATCTGGACCGCGATGTCGATGAAGCGGCGCAGGACGTGCGGGACCGTGTCGCGGCGGCCGTACGCGACTTGCCGGAGGAAGCGGATCCGCCGGTCGTCACGAAGTTTGATAATGATCAATCGCCGGTGGCGACACTGGCCCTTTCGGGCGAGCGGAGTTTGCGGGAGTTGACGGAGATCGCGGACAAAATCGTGAAGCCGCAATTGGAGCGTTCGCCGGGAGTGGGTGAGATCGAAATTATTGGCGGGTTGGAGCGGGCGATCAGTGTTTGGGTCGATGCAGATCGTTTGGCGGCTTACAAAATTCCAATCACGAGCGTGCGGGACGCGCTGGTGCGGCAGAATTCGAATATTCCCGGCGGCAATGTGACATCGGAGAGTGAGGAGCGGTCGTTGCGGACGCTCGGGCGGGTGCAAGAGCCGACGGATTTCAACAATCTGGTGATTGCGACGGTAAATGGCTCGCCGGTGCGGATTCGGGATGTGGGCGATGCGGAGGACGGGACGAAGGAGCAGAGGTCGATTTCGCGATTGAACGGGGTGCCGACGGTGAGTTTGGAAGTGCGGAGGCAATCGGGGGAGAACACGGTGGCGGTGATCGAAGGAATTAAGCAACGGATTGGGGCGTTGCAGGCGTCGTTGCCCGGCGGTGTTGGCGTGGAAGTGATCCAGGATCAATCGACGTATATATACAGCGCGATGCACGAGATCACGGTGCACCTGGTGCTCGGAAGTATTTTAGCGAGTCTGGTGGTGCTTTTGTTCATGCGGAATTGGCGGGCGACCGTGATCGCGGCGGTGGCGATTCCGTGTTCGGTGATCGCGACCTTCGCGATGATGAAGGCGCTGAACTTCACCTTGAACAGCGTGACGATGCTGGCGCTGGTGTTGATGGTGGGTGTGGTGATCGACGACGCGATCGTAGTGCTGGAAAATATTTTTCGATGGATTGAGGAAAAGGGGTTGGAGCCGTTCGAGGCGGCGAAGAAGGCGACGGCGGAAATTGGACTGGCGGTAATGGCGACGACCTTGAGCCTCGTCGTGATCTTCGTGCCCGTGTCGTTCATGTCGAGCATTTCGGGTCGGTTTTTGTATCAGTTCGGTATTACTTCGGCAGTGGCGGTGCTGGTCAGTTTGTTGGTGTCGTTCACGTTGACGCCGATGATGAGCGCGCGGTTTTTCAGAAAGAGGGAAGGGAATGGGAGCGGAAATGGGCACGGTGATGCGGAGTCGCGCGGCGGTTTTTATGGCTGGTTGGAGAATGCGTATTTGAAGCTGCTCGGGTTCGCGTTGAGGCATCGCGTCGTGACCGGGTTAGTAGCGGTGGCGATCGTAGCGACGTCCGTGCCGTTGTATAGGTCCGTGCGGCAAGAATACACGCCGGGGAATGCTGATGAAGGCGAGTTCGAGGTGCGTTTGAATGCGCCGGAAGGGACTGCGTTGCGGGCGATGAATGAGGCGGCCGAGGTTGTGGAAGCCGAATTGAAGAAGGTTCCCGGGGTGCGGCTGGTGCTGGCTTCTGCCGGCGGCGGCGGATTTATGGGCAGCGTGAACCAGGCGCGATTTTATGTGCGGCTCGCGCCGCATGATGAACGGTTGTTTACGTTGCAACGGTTGTGGAATGAAACAAAAAAGGGAAATCCGCTGAATGCGTTCACGACTCTGCCGCAGAGTGAAGTGATGCAGGAGATCCGCAAGCGGTTGCGCAAGTTGAGTGGCTTTCGCGCGAGCCTGAGCAACATCGGCGGATTTAGTTTTGGAGGCGGACGTTGGGAAATTGATTTTGTAATTTTGGGGCCGGACCTGACCAAGCTGGCTGGGTATGCTGAGCAGTTGCGAAAACGCGCCCCGGAAATTGGAGTGGTGGATGCGGACACGACATTGAAGCTGGATAAACCGGAGTTGCGCGTGGAGATAGATCGGGAGCGCGCGGCGGCGCTGGGAGTCGAGACGGAGGATATTGCGTCGGCGTTGCGGATCATGGTGGGCGGGGATGAGCGGGCGAGTCGGTTTTACGACGCGAGCGTAAATGACAGTTACGACGTGCAGTTGCGGTTGAAAAATGACCAGCGGCGCGATGCGGGCGAGATTGCGCGGTTGTTTGTGCCGAAGCGGGATGGCGGTCTGGTGCGGTTAGATAATTTAGTGAGATTAGTCGAAGCGAATACGGCATCGCGCATCGACCGCCTTGATCGGCAACGGCAGAACAGTTTGCGGGCCGGTGTTGCGCCGGGATTTGCCTTACAGGATCGACTTGAGGCGTTGGAGCAGGAAGCGAAGGCGCTGAATCTTGCGCCGGGTTACACCACGCGAATTGCAGGAAAGGGACGCGAGTTGGACACGACGTTCCGGGAATTTTTATGGGCGTTCGCGCTGTCGGTAATTTTCATGTACATGATTTTGGCCTCGCAGTTCGAGAGTACGATTCATCCGTTCACGATTTTGTTGTCGCTGCCGTTGTGCCTGCCGTTTGCGCTCTTTGCGCTGTGGGTAACAGACTCGACGCTGAACTTGTACTCGGCGCTGGGATTATTGGTGTTGTTTGGAGTAGTGAAGAAGAACGCGATTCTGCAGATCGATCATATGATCAAGCTCGAGGATGCAGGAATGGAGCCGCGCGCGGCGATTCTGCAGGCGAATCGCGATCGGTTGCGGCCGATCTTGATGACGACGTTGACGCTGGTGGCCGGTATGTTGCCGCTGGCTTTGGGGAATGGACCGGGTGCGGAGGAACGACGGTCGATCGCGGTGTTGGTAATTGGAGGGCAATCGCTGGCGTTGATTCTGACGCTGATCATTACGCCGGTGGCGTATTCGGTATTTGAAGATCTGAGGAACCGTTTTCGGCGCGACACGAAAAAGCCTGAACCGTCCGGCTTGGAACCGAAACTAGTTCAGGCTGTATAATCTTTTCGGCGACTACGCTTGCGCTGGCTCGGGGGCGGAGGCTGCGCCGGTGCCTTCGGTGCCTTGGGGAACGCCGGAGCTTGAGGCTGGCGCGGGAACTCCCGCTGGGCCGTTCTGGAGCGGTTCGATGGAATCGACTCGGAAGCGGCGTTTTTCGCCTTCCATTTCGAGTTCTACTTCTTCGCCGGGCTTACGATTCAAGAGCGCCTGGCCCACCGGAGTTAAATAGCTGATCAATCCTTTTTCGGGATCGCCGTCCCAGGCACCCATCATGCCGAAGGATTCGCGATGATTGTCGGTGAGTTCGGTGACGTGAACGCGAGTGCCGATGTTAACGGCATCGGTCTTGGCGTTGGTGAAGTCCGTTCCGCGGGCACGAACGAGCTGCTGTTCGAGTTCGGATTTGCGGCGCATGAGGACCTTCTGCATTTCCTTGGCCGCTTTATATTCGTGATTCTCGCGAAGGTCGCCGTAACTGCGGGCGATGGCGATTTCCTTGGAGTTCGCGGGGATCTTCTTTTGGACGAGTTCCGTGTATTCGTTTTTGCGGCGTTCGAGACTTTCCCAGGAAACGAGCAGCGAGCTTTCCTGCTTGGTGGTCTCGCCGGAGATGAGCGACTGAACGGCGGGATAGGTTTTCACAATGCGCGCGAGGAGCGAGCGCTTATCCATGTCGTCGAAACAAGGGGAGAGCTGCAGAGCGCGGGTGAGGTCCTTAATGATTTCGAGGTCGGCTGAGCCGATCAATTCGACCAGCAGACTCTGGTCGTTCATGATGAAGTCGCCGAGTTTGTTGGAGCGTTTGAGTTCGTTGTTGAACTGATCGCGTTCCATGGCGGAAAGCATCGCGCGGAAAACTTCGGGCCCGAGGATATCAGCGAAGGCGTCGCTGCGTTCCTTGGCGAGCCAGAGCAGCAACTCGCTGCTGGCGGAATGCTGGCTGATGAGGCGAGCGAATTGATCTTTGAGCGCCTGGAGCTTGCCTTCGTGAATGAGAAGAGAGGCGATTTCGCCGGCGAGCTTGGTGGAAACGTTGTTGATGCCGCCGAGGAGAACATCGGACCAGTTGTCTGGGTTCGTTTCTTTGAAACTTTGCAGGGCGCGCTTGTGCTTGGAGACGGAAACCTGTTCGAGGATGGACCACGGTCTGTTCACCTGGGACCAAATCGCGCTGGCATTGAGTTCGTTCGGGTCCGGCGCGGTGCCGAGCAATTGGCGGAGTTCGTCGCGGAGAAAGATTGCTTCCAGAGCGAGAGCGGGTTGGGTGCGCTGGTGGCTGTTGATGTCGGTGTTGAGGCCGGCGATCACTTCGTTGATGCCGCTCTTGTCGTCGAGTTCATTGAAGCTCTTGGCGAATTCGCCTGCGACGACGAGTTTGGCTTTCAATCCTTTGGCGGTGCGGAAATCAGCGGCGAGGCGATCCTTAAGCGCGGTTTCCTGCTGTTGATAGACAATGGGCTCGGTTTTTTTGGTTGGAATTTGGAAATGGCCGTCGCGCTTCATTTCCTTCTTGGCGACTTCCCACCATTTCTTCCAATCCTCGGTGATAACGTCGGGAACGAGGAGTTGCTGGATTTGGTCGACTGTTGCCTTGCCGCTGTAGCTTTGGAGGACGAGCTTGATCAGGTCAAGGTGATGAAGCGCAGCCATTTCGCGGAGCTTGGGAAGTTCGGTGAACTTGCGCGCCATGATGTGGTCGGCGGGAATGCCCTTGAGGGAATCGGCGGCGAAAGCGAGGTCCATGGAGTGACCGGCGCGATTTTGGAAATCAATGACGACCTTGGAAAAGAGCCAATCCCAGGTGGAGACTTTGCCCACACCCCAACTGCGATGAAAAACAAATCCGTTAATGCTCACTTGCAACAGAGGATCGATCTGAGCGCGGGAAATTTTCCCGGCGGCGGCCAATTTATCTAACTCTTCTCTCATAAAACTTGGCGAGTAACTCGCTTCGGAATAGACCAGTGGAAAGATTATTCAGTGACTGCGGAAAAACCAAGAGAAATTGCCGTTGAGGTGCTGCTGGAGCGGGCAAAAGGCCAGTTTGTTGAGGCTTTGCTCGATTCGGCGCTGAAAAAACATGAGCTGAAGAGCGAGGATCGGGGGTTTTTGCAGGAGCTGGTCTATGGGGCGGTGCGGTGGGAACTGACGCTGGATTGGCTGATTGAGCAGAAAACGGATGGAAAACCGCAGAAGGAGGTTGTGCAGAATCTTTTGCGGCTGGCGTTGTATCAGATGTTCTGGCTGGAACGGGTGCCGAGTTACGCGGTGGTGAATGAGACGGTGGAGATTTGCAAAGGACGTGGATTGCAGCCGCAGGCGAAGTTTGTGAATGCGGTGTTACGGGGATACGATCGCGAGGCGGCGATTACGCGCGAGCGGTTGGAGCAATTGAAGGCGACGAAGCCAGCGATTGGATACTCGCATCCGGAATGGTTGTGGAGGCGATGGGAGAAAGCGTTTGGTTTTGCCGGAGCGCGGAAGTTGATGGAATGGAATAATTCGCCCCCACCAGTATTTGCGCGGGTGAATACGTTGCGAGCCAGTGTGGAGGAAGTGCGTAGCGCGTGGGAGGCGGAAGGGGTGGCGGTGGAGGAAGTGAAGTGGGATTGGGTGCCGAAGGGATTGGTCTATCGGTTTGTGACGAATACCCCGATTGCGAAGTTGGGTTCATTCGAGAAAGGATTTTTTTACGTGCAGGATCCAAGCACGTTGCTCGCGCCGGCGATGCTCGATCCGCAGCCGGGGAGTTCGGTGCTGGATGTTTGCGCCGCGCCGGGTGGGAAGACGACTTACATCGCGCAGCTATTGAAGAACGAAGGGAGAGTTGTCGCGCAGGACATTGAGTCGGCGCGATTGCGGTTGGTGGAAGAGAATGCGGCGCGGTTGGGGGCGACTTGTGTTGAAACAGGAAAGCCGCTGGAGCAGGGGGAGATGTTCGATCGCGTGTTGATCGATGCGCCGTGTTCGAATACGGGAGTGATGCGGAGGCGGGTGGAGTTAAGATGGCGGATTAAGCCCGAGGAAATCAAACGGCTGGCGCTCACGCAGATAAATATTTTGCGCGAAGCGGCGAAACGGGTGAAGGCAGGTGGCGTTTTGGTTTACAGCACGTGCAGTTTGGAGCGGGAGGAAAATCAGGCCGTAGTTGGTCAGTTCCTCGGCGAAAACAATGCGTTTGGATTGGATGGCGAACGCGAACTCACGCCCATGAAAAAGGGCGTTGATGGCGCTTACTGTGCGCGGCTACGCCGCCGTGGGTGATCGGCGGCTTACGGCAGGGCCTGGATTCTGAACAGGCAGGAGTTCCCGGCGGGCGCGGTTAAGGTGTGAGTCACTTGTGCGCCAGTGGCGGTGGTTGGCTGACTGTAAGGCTCCCAGGTTCGGCCATCGGTGCTGCCGAAGAGTTGATAGACTTTGCCGTTGGCGGCGGGCCAGGAGACACTTACGCGGTTGCTTGGAAGCATCGTGACGGTCGTTACCTGAAGCTTTGAGTTTGCATCGGTGGCAGTGGTGCCGCTGACGAATTCGCCGAGGTCGGTGAGTCCGTCCGAATCGGTATCGGTGGCGCTGGTGCGAGTGGAAGAGACTTCGCCGAATTGTTCCTGCTCCCAAGCGTCCGGCATGCGGTTGTTGTTTACGTCAGCAAAGGTGTAATTTCCGTTGAAGGTAATTTTCGAATTGGCGGTCAGAGTTTTCGTTTCTGGCGCAGGCGTGGTGTAGTAGGGAACGGGCGAGAAGGTGATCGTGTATTCGCCGGCGAGTGCGTTCGAGCGGATGAGAGAACGGCCGGTGCCGTCGATTTGAGTTGGGCCGGCGACGTTAAAGGACGCGGCGGAGATATTGTTCGTGATCTCGAGCGTGCCGCGAGCGATGTTAGTGATGGCGATTTGGACGTCATCCATCATCCAGCCCGAGAAAACCATGCTTTCGAGTGAGAAATCGAAAAGTTCGTACTGGAAAACGATGTGCACAATGCGGCCGATGTAGGGCGTCAGATCAAATTCTTCCTGTTCCCAACCGATGCTGAACTCATCGTAGGCTGCGAGTTCGATGGGTTGCGTTTGCGTGTTGGTGAAAAGCAGCACGCGACCATATTGAAGGAGTGCGTCGCCGGTGAAATCGTAGTTGTGCCAGAAAGAGAGCGTGGCGGAGTTTCCGCCAGTCAGTTCAACGGCTGGACTGATCAGGTTGCTGAACATGTAGCCAATGGGTTCGTCGCGGAGGTTCGTGCCCCAGGCAGAGGGTGGCGAGTGCGCGGCGACATCGAGGGAGTTGTTTGGAGTGCCGAGTTCCCAGGAGCGTTCGGTGTCTTCGCCGTCCTGGATGCTCCAGTCGTTCCCGCCGGTATCCATGTTATCGGACCAGGGCGCGATGAACGGTTTCAGAGTGCGGAAGGTGTAGAGCTGGCCGTTGTTGTCGTCGATGATGGTGTTGCCCGCGGTGTCGCGACTGACGACGCGGTAATAATAGACGCGATCGGGCAGAAGTGAGGTGAGGAGCACTTCGTGCGCGATATCCATCTCAGCGCTATAGGCTGTTTTGCCGAGGAAAGCTGATTCGCCGAATTGCACGAGAGCATCGGTGAGTTCGTCGGTGTCCCAGGAAATGAGAGCGTTTTCGTATTCGGGTTCAACGATGACGTTGGAGATTTGCGGAAGGCCGAGGTCGATATCCGCGGAAGCGCGCACAACGGCAGAGCCCGAGACGTCCATGTATTCGGCGGAAACGACGTCGCCGTCGGCGACGCTGAGGCGGTCTGCGCCCGCAGGAGTATTCGTGACGAGAGTGATGAACCCGCGGAAGAGGCCCGGACGGACGGTGGGTTGTAATTGGACAGTGGACTGTGTGCCGGAAGTGGTGTTTCGAACGACGATCGCGACTGAGGAAGCGCTCGTGAGATCCGAGTCAGCGACTTCGATCGTCATCTGAGAAGGGGCGGTATAGGTGGTGTTGTCGAGGGAAAGCGTACCGAAACCGTTAATGCCGGGAGCGAGGAAGGATAGCATGTTGCGGAGAAGATTCGCGCGATTGTTCGGGGCGGGTCCGTCCAGGGGAACGGCGTCCAGCGGGAAGCTGAGGAACACGACGCGGCCGCTGCTGTCGGTGCCAGTCTTCGGCGAGCGGATGCCAATTACGTTGCCA
This sequence comes from Verrucomicrobiia bacterium, assembly GCA_036383895.1. Taxonomy (GTDB): domain Bacteria; phylum Verrucomicrobiota; class Verrucomicrobiia; order Limisphaerales; family SXQI01; genus DASVNK01. Next base: position 36,478 of record DASVNK010000039.1, read on the forward strand.
TCTGGTTCGAAGAAGATGGGGACGGCGTTGGTGGTTGGGAGGAAGACGTCGCTGACGTCGGGACCGATGTCTGGAATGATGCCGCCGAATTCATAGATGGGGTAGCCCGTGTAGTCGAGTTCAACGGAAATACCAGAGGTGAAGGAGTCCAGTTCCGATCCTTCCGCGGAGAAGGCGCCGTGGTCTTCATCGCAATCAGGACACTCATCGAATGGGTCGGTCTTTTGCATGAAGCGCGCTGCCTGGAGCACGTTCGTGCGAAAAGGTGTGTCACCGATGCGCGTAAGAATTTCCATCGAGGCCATCATGAAGGAGCCACCGCTCGCGAGGTATTGCGAGATCATGGTTTGTTGCGCCGTGGAGAGAGAGTTCGCGACTTCGAAGAAGCTGTCGTTCACGCGCCAGAGAACGACGCGGTAGGGCTTCAAGTCGTCGAGTTGAGGATTGCCTTCCGTTTCGGTGTCCCAGACTTCGTAAGCGACGCCAGTGCGGTCGAGTGCGATGGTGTATTCGGTGACTGGTATTTCAACGTCTTCGCGATTTTCGTCCTCGGTATAAGTATAGGCATCGACGAGGAGAACGGGGGCGGCGGAACGAGCGATAAAGGAGAAGTGTGCGCCGTTATTATTGTTGGTCGAGCGATTGCCGGCGCGATCAGTGGTGACAATGAAGTAGCGGTACGTTTGCCCGGCGACGAGATTCTCCAGGGTGGCGTCATGTTCAGTGCGGAAGAGAGTGTTTGTGACGGCGGTCGGTGAAGTGATGTTTGTACCGTAGTAAACGACCGAAGTGGCGGGTTCGTCCGTGAGCCAGGTGACGAGCTGCTTGCCGAACCGATTGGTTGCCGAGACGTTGCTGATAATTGGTGCAATGAAGTCGCCGACGGCGTCGGCTGTGACTGTGAGCGCGCGGGAGGCATCGAAGTAGTTGGCGAGAATCTGGTCACCGTGCGCGAAATGGAGGCGACCATCGCTGGCGACGGGAAGAGTCGCAGTCTGGACCGCACCTGTGAAAACGCCGATGCTGCCAGAAGCGCGGAGTGAAACGGGAAGGCCCGCAGTTTGGCTGTCGCTTGAAAGTGAAACGTTAGCGGTTTGCTGACCCGCCAGGTCGAAGTCAATCAGCTTGATGTTGATTTGGCCAGGAACGGTATAAGCGCGGCGATCAAGAGAAACGATGCCCTGGCCAGGGAATGGAACATGGCCGGAGAAAACGAGTGCGAAATCCTGGTCGATGACCCCAGCAGTATCGCGGCGTGCGTCTTCGATGACTTTGCGGCCGATGATGCGCACAACGTATTCGCCAGCTTCGGGGAATTCGACATGCACCCCTTCGACGTTATTGATCGAATCGTAAGCGGGCGCGTTGGGGACAGATTCGCCATCAATGAACTGATTGCCGCGGAAGACGGTGCCGCTCGGGCTGATTACTTCCAGGTCGAGATCGTTGACCAGGGCGGGAATGGCTGGTGGAAATCCGGGAACGTCGGTGTATGCGAGGGTGATTTTCAGGGGGATTTCGCTGCTGGCGAGAACGAGGCGCTTTTCGAAAGTTTGGCCGGTACGGAGAAGTGTGGTTTGATCCGTGAAATCAAATTTGCGGTCCGCGCCGATGAGTTCCGTAAGATCAACGCGGCCCCACCCTTCGTCGTTATTCGGAATGAACGATGTGCCGCCTTCACTCGGGCTGAGCGAGTTATCCATGTCCGTGGCGGAGTTAATGAGAGCAGCTTTTACGAGCGCCGGGGACGGAGTTTGGGCGTTGAACGTCTCGCGATAATATTGAACGAAAACCGCGGCCGCACCGCTGACTTGAGGGCCGGCCTGGCTGGTGCCGCCTTGATACATATATAACGGCGAAATGCCCATCCACGCGTTCTCATCACCAGCCGCACCGGATTGAAGGGAGGCGATCCAGGTGCCGGGAGCAGCAAGATCGGGCTTTATCCGCCCGTCTTCGCAAGGGCCACGGCTGGAAAAATCCGCCATGCCGTCCATGCCGGCATAAATGAGGAAATCGTAGCGCTCGTTTTGAGAGGCGCCCGTTGCGATGACGTTCTTCGCGACGGCGGGACTGCCGATGGTGCGTTCGCCTGGACCCGCGTTGCCCGCAGAAAATTCAAGAATGAACGGCTGATCGCCCGGGGTTTCGGGATCGGCATCGCGCACAAGCGCATCAAATTCCATGGCAAAGATGTCATAGCGACCCTGGGTGTCTTCGCCCCAACTGTTTGAACCGATATCCGCGCCTGCGCGAACGGCGTCCGTGGTGAGCTTGGCCATGCTAGGCGGCGCGTGGTAACCGCCGAGGCCATCGAACATGCGCTGGGCAACGATGTGCGCTTTGGGAGCGATGCCCAACCCGTAGAGATAACCGAATTCGTCGGTCTCACCTCCGGCACCATTGCCTGCAATAATTCCGGCGACATGGGTGCCGTGGCTATGTTCGTCTGATGCGTCTTCGAGTTCGCCGTAATGGAAGAAAGCATCGACGCGACCGGCAAGATCCACGTGCATGCCGTCCGCTTCGCCGAAGTGCAAGCCGCTGTCCGGAACCGCGACGCTGACGCCTTCGCCGTCGAACCCGAGATCATGAACACCGATCCCATTATCAATACCTTCCCCGCCGATGATTTGCGCCGCGAGTGCGTCGAACAGTTTTGGTTCGGCGGCCGGTTCAACCCAAAGGACAGCTTTCGAGTCGACGAGAGACTGAAGTTTACGCGACGAGATTTCGCCTTCCAAAACTCGGCCGGCCGGAAGTTTCGAATAGCGCGTGAGGCGAGCGAAGCGCCGTTGCAACAATGCGGTTTCGCGAATGTCCGCTTGCGGGGAAAGAAGCGCAGTCACGCGGACGCGACGATCTTCAGCTTCTTCTGTGAGAGATTGTAGCTTGGTGTGCGTCTTGTATTCGGGAAGGTACGGTCCAACCCAATGGACAAAGGGGAGAGATTCTATGCGTGAAAGGTTCGCTTCCTTGAATTCTGCTACAAAGGCGTCCTGCGGCACGGGACGCACGATGGAAACATTCTGCGCGCTGAGCTGCTCGCGCCAGTCGGCCGGAAGGTCCGCCCTGAGCTGGATAAGATATAGACCTGAAGTGGGCACCGTATTGGCGGAAGCTGCGCGGAGGCGCTTGGGGCCTGAAGTATCAATCGTTTTATTGCGGAGGAGAATCTTGCTTTCCGCGGCAGCGAGGTTCAACGCCAGAAAGCTTAGGAGACAGAGCGCGGTCGCGCAGAGATAAGCTTTTCGCGTGGGCAGAGTTCTAGAGTTCGCAACAAACATCGATACACCTAACGGAACAAACTTTAGTTCAGGACGATTTTAGAGCAATTTTGATGCTCAACTGGGTCTGATTCTGTAAATTTCAGCGGATGTGCTGGAAGATAGCACAGGTTTGCCAATGCCACCGAAAAAAGTGAAGCGTTCGCGCGACAATTTGCCGTGTGTCTTAACGATCGCCGGATCGGACAGCGGCGGTGGGGCAGGAATCCAAGCGGATTTGAAGACTTTTGCTGCGCTGGGGGTGCACGGAGCGAGCGCGATTACGTGTGTTACCGCGCAAAACCCACGCGAGGTTCGGAGTGTGCAGGCGATCAAACCAGAGATCGTACGCGACCAGATCGAGGCGGTGATGGATGCGCTTCGGCCCGAGGTGCTTAAGACAGGCATGTTGTATTCCGCGGAGATTATTCAGGTCGTTGCGGAAAAAGTTGGGAACGTGAAACTGGTCGTTGATCCTGTGATGATTTCAACCAGCGGGGCGTTGCTGCTTAAGAAATCGGCGGTGAGCGAGTTGAAAAAGTTGATGGCGAACGCATTGGTGGTGACGCCCAACGTGCAGGAGGCTGAGTTTTTGCTTGGGCGGAAGTTGGAGTCGCCCGAAGACCTACGGGCCGGTGGGCGTGAAATTCACGAGATGTTTGGGTGCGCGGCCTTGATGAAGGGCGGTCATTTGCCGGGCTTGAACGTCGCGATTGATTTTCTTTTTGATGGGAGTTCGGAGTGGATGTTCGAGAGCCCCTTTGTGAAAGGCGTATCCACGCATGGAACTGGCTGCACCTATTCAGCGGCTATTGCGGCTTTTCTTGCGCGGGGGTTGGTCCTGCATGAGGCGGTCGGAGTGGCGAAGGAGTTCATTTCGAATGCGATCGCGCGTAGTTACAAGACGAGCGGGCACTTCGCTTTGAACACGGAGTGGAATAGAGCATGAAATTTCGTGCAGGCATTCTGAGTTTGGTTTGCCTGCTCACGGGAGTGACATCCGCCTTTGCGCAGCGGTCAGCGCACGTGCGCGTCTTCCGTCCGGCGGGTGGGTATCCAGCGAATGTGACAGTGAGCCCGAGCGGGTCGATCGTCTCTAGGAGTGGAGACAATCCCAATGTCTTGATCCTCGACGGGTTTTTGCGGCAGGAGGTGGCAATGGGGGTGGAGACGAGTTATCGCGTTTACCAAAGTCGCTCTATGCAACTCTGGTCACTGACCCGCGAGGGCGTCCAGTTGTATCACGCCGGCGATTGGACGTTCCACCCAATTGCGGAAATTCGAAACGAACTTGCCACAAATCCCATCCGCCAAATTCGCCAACTAGGGTTGCTGCCGGCGGAAGTGAATAGCGTGTTCATCCTTCTGCCGGATCGGTTGCTGGATTATGACGCGGACAAGCGTGAAGCCATGGTCATCAAGTGGGCGCGCGAGACTCAACTGGGTGAGTTCATGGAAATTCATGAAGGCGCGAATGAATCGATTTGGATTAGCGGAACCTTTGGATTCGCGCAGGTGACCGGGCCGATGCGGCGGGTGACAGCTGCTACTGAATGGAAAGAGTATCTTCTGCCAAACACAAATCTAGTGAACACGCTTCAGCGGCCGTACGAGTTCCCGGCCGGAACTGTGACAGCCAGCGCGAATAGTCCCGCCACCGAGGGAGCACGATACGTCGTTCAACTTGAAGGGGAGCGTTTTTCGACTTTCCCCATTATAGGCGAGCGCATCAAGCAGGCATGGGGCGGATGGGACCGAAGCCTCTGGGGATATTCTTCGACCGCGCTGTTGAGGATGGATCGGGAGCCGCAATTTCGTGTGCGGAAAGAACCCGTTTCCGGCGCGCAGTACGATATCGCCTGCGATGCGAACGGGGTTTTCTGGGTTGCGTCTTCGGAAGGATTGGTTCGATACGCCCCGCACCTGTGGCGCGCGCCCGCGGGCTTGGATGAACTGCAGACGTCCATTCATGCGTTGGTGTTCGATCGAGCAGGGATCGGCTGGGCAGCGAGTCCCGAAGGGTTGGTTCGCATCGAAAACGGAAAAACCGAAACCTTCCGCTGGCCGGAAGCGATGGAGAATTTCGTGCCGCAGCGCGACAGCTTGTTTGCGGTGGAAGGCGGAGTGCTCGTCGCGGCAGATCGTCGGGCACTGTTGTTCGATCTTGCTTCCCGCAGATTTTCGAACCTCGAACTTCCTGCCAGCGGAGCGCAGTTTCTTGGAACGTTGAGAAACGGTGCGATTTGCGTTTGGTTTCGTGGAACCGGGGAAGATCCGGTGGACCTGCGCACGTTTAATGGTCGGTCATTTGAGCGGATGGAGCTTCCTTCGTTTTCAATGAAGGGGTCCGATCTCGTGCTCGCGTACGAAACCGCTCGTGGGGAACTTTGGTTCGGCACCACGAGTGGCGCAATCCAAGTGAAGCCAGTTGATGGCACTGTGGAGTATCACGGGGTGGAAAAAGGACTAGGCGGGGAGCGCGTCACGGCGTTTGCAGAAGTGGGTGAGGGACGAATATGGTGCGGCACGACTTCTCGCGTTTATGAGTTCGCGGACCAACGCTGGGAGCGGCGGTTGAATGCGGGCGATCGGGTGAATTCAATTGTCTCCGCGCTCGGCAGTACCTGGGTGGCAACCTCAGCAGGAATTCGCCGTTTTTTGGAAGGTTCATGGATTCCATACTCGGATAGCGAGGGAATTTCGAGCGGGGCAGTGTATGCGCTTCAGCAAGCTTCGCCGGATCAGTTATGGGCAGCAACGACGAGAGGGTTGCTACGGTTCTTCCCCGATGCAGATCGCGATGCGCCGCGAACCTTGCCCCCGGTGCTCGAGGAGTCGCAAACGCCATCCACGTTGGAGCCGACGATGGTCAGTTTTCGCGGGAGTGACAAGTGGGACTACACGAGCTCCCATGAGCTTCTGTATTCATATCGGCTCGATGAAACGCCGTGGACACCGTTTTCCAATAAGACTTCGCGCGTGTTTCAGAATTTATCCTCCGGCACGCACATCATTGAAGTGCGGACGATGGATCGGAACGGAAACATTTCGGCGGGAACAAGCCGGGCGGAGTTTGCGGTGATTGTGCCATGGTCTCGCGATCCAAGATTGTTGGTAGTTTCAATCTTGGCAGCCGGGGTGACTTTGGTTTTTGCAGGATATGCAGTGACGAAGCACCTGCAGCTTAAGCGCAGTTACGCGGAAGTGGAGAGGATTGTTCGACAACGAACGGCGGAACTGGAACGCGCGAACCAGGAATTGTTACACAGCCAAAAGATGCGCGCGATTGGCACGATGGCCGCGGGAATCGCGCACGACTTCAATAATATCCTGTCGATCATTCGAGGTTCGGCCCAGATCATCGAAGGGAACGTGCATGACAAGGAGAAGATCAAGACGCGGGTAAATCGGATTCAGACAGTGGTGGAGCAGGGGACCACGATTGTGAAAGCGTTGCTTGGATTGGGACGCGTGAACGAGCAGGAGTTGAGCGAGTGTGATGTGGTTGAGTTACTGCACGAAACGAAGCGGTTATTGAGCGACCGTTTCCCTCCGGAGGTGCAATTACAGGTGGAAGCGAATGAGAAGCTACCGGAGGTGCTCTGCTCGCGCGAAGTGCTGCAACAGATGCTGCTGAACTTCATTCTAAATTCAGTGGAGGCGATCGGCGGAAGCGGTGTGGTTCGGCTTTGCGCCCGGGAAGTGCGCGAGGTGCCGCAAGAGCATGTGTTGAAACCGGCGGAAGCGAGTTCGTATGTGAGTATCAGCGTCTCGGATTCCGGGACGGGGATTCCTCCGGAAACTTTGCCCCGGATCTTTGAACCATTCTTTACCACAAAGGCATTTTCCTCACGGCGCGGAACCGGTTTGGGATTGTCGATGGTCTACGAATTGGCCAAAGGACTGGGATACGGGGTGGCCGTTACGAGCGTCGTAGGTGAAGGAAGCAGTTTTTCGATTCTTCTGCCGCGGCGAGCTTCGCCCAGACCTGCGGAGAGGCGGGAATCACAAACTGTCGAAAGCCGAAGTTAACAATTCGCGCACGAGAACATCCTCGCTTTTGCGGACATCTTCGCGTCCGCCGACTGCTTCCAGCCGATTGTCTTTAAGCAGCGCGAAATGACTGCCTACATCGGTCCAAGGCCGGAAATCATCTGTGGCGACGACGATGGTCGCCGATTTCTGGAGTTCGCAGAGAAAATCCAACCACCAGCGGCCCTGGCGCGGATCGACCGAGGAGAGGGGATTATCGATGAGCAGCACTTCCGGATTCAGCGCGAGGGCACGTGCCAGACCGATTCGTTGGTGGAGGTTACGCGTTACCTGGTCGGGACGACGCTTTGCCCAGGCGGCAAGCCCGGTTTTGCTGAGCGCATCGGATACGTGTTGCGCGAGTTCTTCCTCACGGTAAGAATGATGATAAGCGAGCGGTAGAGCGATATTCTGTTCAATGGTCATGCCGTTGAACAGACGGCCCGTCGTGAAAATCATCGCCACGCGCAATCGCATCTCGACAAGCTCATCCTCGGACAACTCTTCGATTTTGCGGCCGAAGAGAAGATGCTGACCATTTGAGGGGCGTTGCAAACCAGCGACAGTGCAGAGCAGATCCGTTTTGCCAGCCCCAGGGGGTGCACCGACGACCCAAAAATCGCCGCGGGTGATCGTCCAATCAACCTTCTTGATGAGTGGGAGTGTGCCTGGCGCGTGCGCGCTCGCAATGTCCGCCTCGATGAGTTGAGTGACGGGTTCCATCAGATCACCAGGTAAACAATGATGAAGAGCGCGTCGAGTAAAACGCAGGCCACAACGCTGGTGACGACGGCGTTGCTGGTGACCTGACCAACCTCTTGAAGCCGAACCGGGCGCGCCAGGCCGTGAAAGCAAGTGACCACCGCAATCACAGCGCCGAAGCTGATCGTTTTTAATGCCAGGAGAGCGAAGTCCTGCCAACGGAGGGAAGCGGCAAGTTGGTTTAAATATTGGCCGGGAGAGAGTGGGACATCCTGGATAAAGGCAAAGAGAAAGCCACTAACCAGCGCGACGATGATCATGTAAACGGTGAGTGAAAAGATAGAGGCGGCGAGTCCCAGCACGCGAGGCATGACGAGGTAGTGAATCGGATCGATGCCGAGAGCTTCGAGCGCTTCCACTTCGCCCGTGGCGCGATTGGTACTGAGTTCGATGACGAGGACGGTGCCGACGCGCGCGAGGACGAGGAGAGCCGTTACGAGTGGCCCGAGTTCGCGGACAATGACTGTGACCATCACTGTGCCGGCGTATTCCTGGGCGCCAACTCGGTTGAGCAGGGAGACTGTTTGGCCTATGACGACCAGACCGAGCGCGAACGCGACGAAGCTGACCATTGGCAGAAGCTTCACACCCGCGCGGGCGATTTCGCGGTAGATGAGGGGGTGAACGAGGTCGGAAGCTTTGCCGAATTTGGTGAACGTCACGCCCAGTGTGATGAGCGCAAATGCGCCGATGCCGTGCAGTGTGCGGACGATGCCGAGGATGATCTTGCCGATCCAATTCAGGTAGGCTCGCCCGAGCGACGTGCGCATCACGGGTGCGGGCTGGGCGAGTGAATCATCCACGAGGCAAAGCTAGAGCAATGAATTCGCAGCCGCAACGACCTTACTTCCCTGCGCTCCAGCCGCCATCGATAATAAATTCGGTGCCGGTGATGAAACTGGATTCGTCGCTGGCGAGATAAAGAGCGGCGTTTGCGATCTCTTCGGGTTTTGCCATTCGGCCGATGGCTTGGGTGGCGGACATTTCGCGATAGGCCTTCTCGGGATCCGGATATTCCTTCAGGCGCGCGGTGACGAACGGAGTTTCGACGCGGCCGGGGCAGATACAATTTACACGAATTCCGTCGAGCGCGTGATCGAGCGCCATGCTTTTGGTGAGGCCAACAACTGCGAACTTCGTGGTGCAGTAGGCGAGGCGATCGCGAATGCCGACAACGCCGCCGATGGAAGCGAGATTGATGATGTTGCCGGACTTTCGCTCGAGCATTTTGGGGAGGAATGCTTTGGTGACGTTGAAGACGCCGCGGACGTTCACGCGGTAGAGGCGGTCGAGATCGGCGGCGGTGGTTTGCAGGATGGTGCCGACGTGGCCGATGCCGGCGTTGTTGACGAGGATGTCGAGCTTGTCGTGCGCGCCGTGAACACGAGCGGCGGCAGCTTCGGCGGAGGCTTCGTCGCTGACGTCGAGTTGGAGGAACTCGGCGCGGCCGGTCGCTTGCTTGAGCTGGGCAGCTGTGGATTGGCCGGCTTCGGCCTGGATGTCGGCAACGAAGACGTGGGCACCGGCCTTAGCAAAGACCTCGGCTATGGCGGCGCCGATGCCGGACCCGGCCCCGGTGACGAGGGCGACTTTCCCGTTGAGCGAAAACATTTGCGCAATCGAAACAAGATTGCGGCGCGATGTCAGGGGCGAAATGGAGCTACTGTTTCGTGGAGGAAAAAGCTGCGAGGACTTTTTTGCGATGCTCGGTTCCGAGCGGGAGCTTTTCTATAATTTGGCGGGCGGCTTCGCGACGGTGTTCTGGTAGTGCGGCGAGGCGCTCGGAAGCGTTGTTGAAGGCGAGGTTGCGGACGGCCGTTTCAAAGTAGCGATCGATGCGTGGATCTTTCGGCGGGAGTGACTCGAGCCAGCGAGTGGCGAGTTCGGACTGGGATTCAAACCAGGTTGCAAAGGCTTCCTGGCCTGCGTTGAGCGCAGCGCGTTCGGGCAGTTGCGAGGCCCATTCGAGAGCCTGCTCGGGATTGCTGCGAGCGAAGGTCCGGGCGACTTGAGCGTAGCTGCGGTCCGGCACTTGTTCCGGGCGAAGTTGCGCGAGGAAATTGGCGAAATCTTTTGGATCGTTCTCAGTCCAGCGCCACTGAACCTGATTCTCCAGAGCATGCCGCAGCGATTGTGGATCCAACTGAGCGAGCCATGCTTTCAACTCAGGGCTTACAGCGTTGCGCGAGCTATATTCCGGCATCCATTTTTGGGCGACAGCGGCGGCACCTTCGGCGCGAGCGGAAGAGGGCTTAAGGGAATTGACGAGTTCAGCAGCGGCGCGAACGTCGTTCTCGGCGGCGCCTTTGATCAAGCTGCCGACGGCCTGGGCAAGCGTTGTTCCGGAGAGATTATTTTCTGACCAATCCAGTGCGGCTTCGGCATCTTTTTTGCCCCACGCTTCGACGAACGGCGGGCTGAGGCGGTTGCGCGTGGAGGGATCGGTGGAGACGAGCCATTCGGCGGCTTTTGGGAGGTCGCGTTCGGCCCAAGCCTTGAGCGCTGACGCGGCGAGAACTGAGTTGTACTGGTCGCGTCGGGTGGCGGTGAACTCCAGCGCTTCGGCGGGATTGACCTGACCCCACTGTTTGCCGATTTCCTGCATGATGAGCTCAGACGCGTGACCGGCGGGATGCGCGAGCGCGACTTCGGCAGCGTGCCGAGGATTTTCCGCGGCCCACCTGGCAATACCGGTCATGCGTGGACCGTAATTTTCGATGTTCCACTCGTGGAACAGTTTCACGCCCACTTCGGGATCGGTCTCGATGAGCTTGCCGGCAACCTGCCACCGCCAGTTTTTCATGCGGCCGCCGTTCCCGACGAAATTGGTGGAGGAGAGCGCGTCAATAACGCCGTTCATATCGCGCTTGGGCCACTCTTTGAAGAGGGTGTTGCCGAGCGAGGCCCAGACGCCGGAGTCGCTCTGTTGCGCAGCGATGGTATCGAAGAGATGACGGGGGTTCAGTTCGATCCAACGTGCCGCGACCAGATCGATGGCGATGGAATTGCCGTCAGCTACAAGGGCCAGCCTTGGAAAATCCGAGAGTTGAGCTTTCTCGACGGCTTCGAGCCAATGGAGCCAGCGGGTGACGCCGTGGGACATGGAGAGGTCGCTCGCGAGTTGGGTGGCGAGAGGTGAGTCTTCTGATTTTCCGAGGCGGGAGAATTGTTGAGTGTCGGCCGTCGCAGCCACAGCCGAATTGCTCGGCAGCAGACTCGCGCCACCATCTGCAGTATGTTCGTGAACTCTGGTATCGGTTGAACCACGGAATGCGAAGCCGACAGCCAGGCCGAGGGCGACCGCGAGAGTGAAGAGCAGGACGGTTTTGAAAATTTTCATGGCGGTCTTTCTTAATGAGCGTGGGGAAAGTTTGCGGGTGAATTGATGCGCGCTTCGAGGTTCGCTTTGGTTTGAGCATCGAGCGGCGCGCTTTCGAGCCATTGTCGTGCTGTCGCAGGATCGCGCAGCATGGCTCGCGAGGTAATAACGCCGGTGAGCGCAAGCTTCTGTTGTTGCGGATCGTTGATGGTGAGAGCCAAGCGCCAGGCTTCCTGTGGATTCCATTCTGTTAGTGCACCAACCAGCGAATGGGTGCCACGGTTGCGCTCTGTACCTTCGGGTAAAGAGGAGACGAAATCAGTCGCGCTCGTTGCGTCCTTGTAAGCCCAGGTGGAGATCACATCGCTGAGTAATTGGCTGCGAGTATCCGGGGAGGGTTGTGTGGCCACCCAGCGAATTGCTTCTTCGGGAGATTGGCCGGCCCAGGCGCGCGCGATAGATCCGAGACCCATTTCTCGCGATTTTTCTGGGAGTTGCGCGAGGCGATCAATCCAGGCGCGTGGATCGCCGATCGTTTCAGCACTGAGGCTTTCGAAAGCAGCTTGCACGAGAGGTTCGCGCAGGAAAGGAGGCGCGTCTTTCATGAGACCGTCGAAACGATGGAGCATGTTGCCGCCGTTGTAGAGGGCACGGGCGACATTTTGCCGCTCGTCTTCCGTTAAATCCGCCTGCAAATCCTTGGCGAGTTTCAGGGCGAGATCGGGTTCCTGGTAAGCGGCGGTGTTGAGGACGTCGCGTCGGAGATTCTTGATTGCTTCCGATTCGGGCTGGGTTTTGGCCCATTCCCAAATAGCGGTGCGCTGGCCGGCACCATCGTTCAGAAGGGCGCTGTTGATTGCGGGCATGAGGGCGTCCAATGAGCCATCGCTCGCGAGTTGATTCAGGAAGGTCGCGGGATCAGCATTGAGACGTTCGGTGACGGGGCCCGCAATGCCCATGAGCGCTTCGTGATCGAGTCGGCCGCGATTCTTGGCGATCCACTGAACAGTCGCATCAAAGTCGGCAGCGGAAGCCTCTTTGAGAATTTTTGCGCCGAAAGTATCGGCGAAGTAACCAGAGCGTCCGCCGGGCGGAACGCTGCCCAGTTGTTCAAGAGCAGCGACCGGATCGACGGTGGCTTTACCGTAAACTGCGGAGCGGACGATTTCGTTCGGATCGAAGTCGGGATCAGTCTCAGATTTTGGGAGTTTTTTCGCCCATTCGATGGCGGCGTTGAGATCTTGCTTACCCCAGGCGCGAGCAAGGCCGGCAAGAGCCTGCGCGCGGTTCGGACCGGTCATCGATTCGACGGCGACGCGGGTGCCTTCCAGGTTCGATTCGGCAAGGATGGCGACTGCGCCAGAAATTGAAGTGTCCCAGTGATTATCCGGCTTTGGTATGTCGTTGATGATTTGGAGAACTTGATCGGGAACTTTGCGGGCGATTTCGACAAGGAATTCCTGGGCGAGGCGTTCGTAACCGGGCTCGTTGAAGAGGGCTTCGACGGCGGCGCGAGGATTTGTGTCCAGCCATTCCTGGAAGAATTGTTTGCGCTGAGCCGAATCTTTGCCGCGGATGAAAAAGCTGAGACCACCTTGGGGATCAACCTGGACCCATTCGGCGATGAGTGCGGCGCGAAATGCGCGACGGCGGAAAGGATCCTGGAGATCAGCAATGGCTTTGTAGAGGTTCGGCATGGCGGCGGCGTTCGTGCCATGGAGTTCGTGGAGGCGACGCCATTCGGCGAAGAGGGCGCTTTCGGCAAAGTTGGGTGCGGCCGTGGAGTGGGTGGGCTTTTCGATGCTGGCGGAGGGTTGCGTGAGTTTTGCTTCACTGCTCGGCGCGAGTTGGTAGCCGACTGGAATACAGAGACCCGTCACGAAGGCGGCGGTGGCGACTAGACCTTTGGTCGTGCTCATAAAACTGATGAGGGTGGAGGTAGTGGTGGCACTCGCGGGAGCGGCGGTGGCGACGGAAGTCGCGGTGGCGGTGCTCGCGGTAGTGGTTGCAGCGGCGGCACCGAAGGCGGTGGCAGCGATGATCGTGGGAGCAGTGAGCGCACCGATGGCGACGGCAATGCTCATCGTAAAAACCGAGCTGGGACTCGTCTTCTTGAGGACGGTCTCGATGACGCCGGCGACGCGGTCGCGCAACATTTCGCGTCCGCGCGCCAGGCGTTGTTTCACGGCGTCTTCGCTAATGTCGAGCGCTTCGGCAACGGCGCGGACACTTTGGCCTTCGCGATAGAAAAGAATGAGCGGAAGCCGGTAATTCTCCGGAAGCTTTTCGAGCGCTTCCCGGACGAGCGCGGCTTCCTCTTCGCTGGCGGCGAGGGCGTCGGGTGGCGGGGCTTCGTCGGGCAACGCAGCGATTTCGTCCAGCGATTCTCCTCCATGCTGACGCCGGAGATAACCCAAGGCGGCGTTGCGCGCGATTTGCCCCAGCCACCCGCGAAGGCGTTCGGGATCCTGGAGATCGTGAATTTTGCGCCACGCGGTAAGGAACGCTTCCTGAGCGGCGTCTTCGCTGGCGGCGAAATCTTTCAGGATGCCGAGGGCGATGCCGGTGACCATGGCCTGATGCCGGGCGACGATCTCGATGAACGCGCGCTTATCTCCGCGGCGGGCGCTGCGGACCAGCTCGGCGTCCGGCGTGGAGTTCGCCTGGCCGGCGGCGAGTCTGAGGTTGTTTGTTTGCGCATCCATAGCATCCATTGCGGCTTCCTTCTAGTAGATGACGGTTTTAGTGGATCGGTGACAAAAAAGATGAAGTGCGTGGTGAAACGTGAAAAAGAGTAAAATCAGGTACTTACAAAAGATTGGCGTGAAAGGCAGCGGCGATGGGCGGAATTTACCACCGAGGCACAGAGGAGGACACAGAGTGCGAGAGTAATGCGGAAGAAATGTTGAATCAGTGGCGGCGGGGTAGGTTTGATCGGAGAAAGCGGATTGGTTTTGACACCGATAACTGCGACTTACAAAAATTTTCGAATTGGCGATACAGAGCAAAAAACTGCGATACAATAGGGTCGGAATTGAGGTCGCAGGAGGCGGTACATCTTTTGTAAGTTTTGGGCGACCTGCCGAGAAGGAGGGGTGAGGTATGGCCGCGGTAAGGTAGGGTTGTAGAGTGGCGGAGGGCCGGTAGGTTTCGCGTGGTTCGTTCATAAGGTATTTCTTTCTGCCATTGAAGCGGAGCATGTACGCAGTGCGTCCGTCAGAGTTTTTCGGGGATGAATGGAAAACCGTTTTGGCGGGTTTCTATTCAACCACGGACCTGCTTCTCAGGCGCAGCTAAGCTAAGCAGAATGACGGGTTGGAAGCAAGTGTTCTGATTAGAGTGGGAAGGGAAAGAAAGGAAACTTACGCCGCCTCCTGTTCGATGAATTGCCTTTCAGTCTTGCACGTCTTCGTCCTGGCACCGAGACGGTGCCGGAACCCGCAGGCGAGACGCCCGCGCTACACAGCCGAGCTAATCCTGGAAGTAGGTTTGGGCTTTGTTGCCGAGGACGAGTTTGATGTTTTGTTTTTCGTTGGGGTGCCTGGCGAGGAAATCGTTGAGTAGTTGGCGGGCGTCGGTTTCGCGTCCGGTGCGGGTGTAGAGTTCGGCGAGGTGAGCGGTGACTTCGGGATTGGACGGCCAGAGATCGCGGGCGAGGAGGTACGCGCTTCGGCTTCGGAATTGAAGTTGTGGGCCGCGAAGAGATTCCCAGCGGCGACGGTGTCGTGTGAGTAGCTTCGACGTGCGGAGTCCGAAGAGGAGGCTTCGGGATTGGAGAGGATGTTCTGCGAGAGTTGCCGCCAGTAGTCGAGGGATTGGGAGGCGCGCTCTGAGGTGAATTCGTTTTTTGAGTTTAGTTCCATAAGGTGGCCGATGGGAACAGCGTCGGCGTAGGTGCCGGTGAGCGGCACGGATTCGCCGAGGGCAAAGCTCAGTTCAGGGTTCTTCTCCATGAGTTTCTTGAGGAGGCGCTCGTTCATATCGAAGACGGCGTCCCGCCCCATGACGTCAGTGATTTTGCCGTCGGCCACTTTGAACTGTTCGTTCGCGCGGACTTGCTTTGGGGCATCAGGGTTTTGCTGGTCGTGTTCGTAACGCTTTTGGAGGTCCTTGAGATAGTCCTGATACAGAGTCTTCGATTCGTCGTGAGTGAGAGTTTGCATGCGGTCGCCGAATTGCAGGGCGATGTAATCCAGATAATCGGAACCGGCCAAACCGTTTTGCGTGATGACGATATGAGAGGAAATCGAAGTGTCGTTGAGGAGCGCTGGGACCCAGCGGCTGGAATCAGTGCCGCCGACGTAGACCATGCCGGGCTCGAGGGAATTGAGGATGGAGTTGCCATAATCGACGAGGGATTGGGCGGGCCAAAGGTGAACCTGTTCAGCTACGCCGAAGGAGTCGTGTATGGCGGGCCAGAGTTTGTTCACTTCGGGAGTGCGTTTGTCGTTGTGGCTGGCGCTGGCATCGCCCGCGCTGATGGCGTCGAAGGCGGATTTAATACGATCCCAATCGCCGGATTGAACGGCCGCGAAGAAACGTTCGACTTCGGGAGGGACTTCGACGCCATGCTTCTTTGCGAGGGCGTGGGCGAGCGCACGGCGTGATTGGCCAAACTGTGTTAGCTTTTGCGCGACGAACTGCTCGGCTGAAGTGCGGGTAATGTTTGTGGAGGCAGTAATCCTACCGGTGACAAATTTGGAAGGCTTGGAGAGGGTAGTGGTTAAGTTCGAATTGGCGGCGGGAGAGTTGGCAACTCGGATGGTTACGGCGCCGCGACGATTCAAAAGTAGAAACGCCATTAGCAAAGCCAAAGCGCAAAGCACGATGAGTTTGTTTTTCAGTTACAGAGAAGACAACGCCTCCGAGCGTTTTGTGTACTACTTGGCTTCGTTTAGCAGAGGCGTTGAGGCACGCAGGGGAATGGCATGACCGGCTGGTGCGGGCGTGCATCGGGGAAATTCTTCGGTGGGGAAGGGGAGTTGTCGCGGAACGATAAGCCTGCCGCCCGATTAAATTCAACCAGTCTCTGCGCTACGGTAGTTAACATGAAAGCTGTCGTTCCTTGCATTGTGCTCGGCTCCACTGTGCTCTCGACCACGATCCTTTTGGTCGTATCGGTGCTGTTGCTCGCTTAAGCTCCCGTTAACGAGTTGCTTCTCGTTCGGCGAATGAGCCGAACTTCTTGCGTTTTCCTTCGCTCTTCGCATTCATTCCGCAGTTTGCGGGAACTCACACCATCCAAGTATCGCGGTCGACTCGCGCCGTCACCAACGGGTTTGTTGCATGTGGGACATGCGCGCACGTTTTGGATCGCGCAGGAACGCGCGCGCGCCGAGAAGGGCGTGCTCATTTTGCGGAACGAAGATTTGGATCGTTCACGGGCGCGACCGGAATTCGTGCAGGCCTTCCTTGAAGACCTGAAGTGGTTTGGGTTTTCCTGGACGGAGGGCCCAGACGGCGGCGGTCCCTTCGGTCCCTACGATCAAAGTGAACGGATCGAGATTTACCGCCAGCATTTCGAACAGCTCCGCGAGCGTGGTTTTCTCTTTCCGTGCACTTGTTCGCGCCAGGATGTGTTGCGTGCGTTGCAAGCGCCGCACGCCGGCGACGAAGAGCCGCTTTATCCCGGCACCTGTCGCGGTAAGGAATGTGCCGAGCTTCCCCCCAATACGCGCGTCAGTTGGCGATTTCGGGTTCCGGATGGAGAAGTCATTTCGTTCAACGACGGTCATTATGGTCCGCAGCGATTCGTAGGCGGAAAGGATTTCGGCGACTTTGTCGTTTGGCGGCACGACGGCGTTCCTTCGTACCAACTCGCTTGCGTGGTCGACGACCACTGGATGGGCATCACTGAAGTCGTTCGCGGCGAAGACTTGTTGATGTCAGCCGCCAGGCAATTGTTACTTTACCGTGCGTTTGGCTGGCCGGCTCCGGACTTTTACCACTGCGAGTTGATGCGCGATGACCAAGGGCAACGGCTCGCCAAACGCCATGACTCCGTCAGCTTGCGCGCGCTGCGCGAGAGCGGCCTTGCCCCCGAGCAAATTCGCGCACGCTGGGACTCGTCATTTTAAAAAGCCCGGTGCAAAATTGCCGAATGTGGTTCAAACATTTGGCGGTCTGGTCTGCAATGGTGGCTTCTGTGGCGGGGCAAACACCGGGCGTTGATCTTCCTCCGAACCTCGTCGCCGAGGGCATCCCGCCGATTCCGGCCGAGGTTCGTGAAAGCGCCTCGCGCTATCTCGATTTCCGCGCGGCTGCGTTCCAAAGCTGGCATCCGAAGCTTCGCTCGATGCTGATTACTACGCGTTTCGGTGAAGCACCGCAAATCCATGAAGTCGCAACTGCCGGCGGTGCGCGACGGCAACTCACGTTTTTGCCGGAGCCGGTCGCGTCTGCTTCGTATCAACCGAAGGAAGGCAAATACCTCGTCTTCAGCCAGGACAAAGGCGGCGGTGAATTCTTTCAGTTCTATCGCTTCGAACCTGCGGATGGGCGCGTCACGTTGTTGACGGACGGCAAATCGCGCAACACCGGCGCCCGCTGGAGCACAGGGGGCACATGGCTCGCTTACAGTTCCACGCGTCGCAACGGTCGCGACACCGACATCTGGATGATGGATCCGGCCCAGCCGAACTCCGATCGGCTGCTGGTCGAACTGAGCGGCGGTGGTTGGAGCGTGGCGGACTGGTCCGAGGACGACCAACAGCTCGCGGTCCTTGAATATGTTTCCATCAACGAGAGCTACATCTGGATCGTGGATGTCAAAAGCGGTGATCGCAATCGCATCACGGTCAAGACGAAGGAGAAGGTCGCTTACAACGGTGCGCTCTTTTCGAGAGATGGAAATCACATCTACACCGCCAGCGACCTTGGCTCTGAATTCACTCGGCTCGGCCGAGTCGAGATTAAGAACGGCAAGTTCACTCCGCTGGTTCGTGATCTGAATTGGGACGTGACCTCATTCGACCTTTCCCCGGATGGCAAAACGCTCGCCTTCGTGACCAACGAAGATGGCGTGAGTATCCTTCGGATAGCTGATGCGCGGACGGGCAAAATTCGCGTCACCAGCGACATGCCCAAGGGAGTGATTGGTGGATTGGAATGGCATGAAGATAGCCGTCATGTTGGATTCTCCTTCTCGAGTGCGCGGTCGTCCGGCGACGCCTATTCCCTTGATGTTCGAAAGAGGAAAATTGAGCGATGGACTTTTAGCGAAACCAGCGGATTGAACCCCGCGACCTTTGTCGAACCGGAGCTGGTGAAGATGAAGAGCTTCGACGGAGTGCAGATTTCTGCCTTCGTCTACCGGCCTGATCCGAAAAAGTTTCCTGGCAAGCGACCGGTGCTGTTGCAAATTCACGGCGGCCCGGAAAGCCAATTTCGGCCGAGCTTTGGTGCGCGGAACAATTATTTCATCAACGAGATGGGCATTGCGATCGTTGTTCCGAACGTGCGCGGTTCGGCGGGCTACGGAAAAACTTTTCTCGCGCTGGACAATGGAATGAAGCGGGAAGACTCGGTCAAAGACATCGGAACGGTGCTCGACTTCATCGGGAAGGATCCCGTGCTTGATAAAGATCGCGTGGTGGTGATCGGTGGCAGTTACGGCGGATACATGGTGCTGGCGAGCATGATCCACTTTGCGGACCGCATTCGCGCCGGCATTGATATTGTCGGCATTTCAAATTTCCTCACGTTCCTCAAGAACACGCAGGATTACCGCCGCGATTTGCGCCGCGTGGAGTACGGTGATGAACGCAATCCCGAGATGCACGCCTTCCTCGATAGAATCTCACCGTCGAACAATGCGAAAAAGATCCAGGATCCGCTCTTCGTGGTGCAGGGCAAAAACGATCCACGCGTGCCGGTCACTGAATCGGAGCAGATGGTCAAAGCGGTTCGAGAGAACGGCCGCGACGTTTGGTATTTGATGGCAGAGGACGAAGGCCACGGCTTTGCGAAGAAACGCAACCAGGACATTCAGTTTCTTTGCACGATCATGTTCCTGCAGAAGTTCGCGCTCTGAACTCGATGGCAGAAGCGAAATCGCTTGCCAACATGGCGCTGCTGTTCTCCGATGTTGCGGCATGGTCACTGAAATTCGAAATGGAGCAGGGGAGCGGATCGACTTCACGCATCATCACGGCCGTCCTAACGCGCGCGAGATTGTGCTCATCGGTCACGGCGTCACCGGCAATAAAGATCGTCCATTTGTTCTCGCGCTCGCCGAGGGTTTGGCGAAAGCCGGAATTCCTGCTGTTCGCTTTTCGTTTTCAGGGAATGGCACATCCGAAGGGAAGTTCAGCGAGAGCACCATCTCCAAAGAAGTCGAAGATCTCGGCTCCGTGATCGACGCCTTTAAAGATCGGGAGATTTGTTACGTCGGCCACAGCATGGGTGGCGCGGTCGGCGTCCTGCGCGCGTCAAACGACCCACGCATCAAAGCGCTCGTCTCGCTCGCTGGGATGGTTCACACGAAAGCTTTTGCCGACCGCGAATTCGGCATGGTGAAACCGGGCGAAGGGTTTATGTGGGACGATACGAACTGCCCGCTTTCCCGACGTTACATGGACGACATGGCAAAGATCGGCACCGTCGTTGAGCTTGGCTCAAAAATAGGCGTGCCTTGGCTCTTGATTCATGGTGTCGAGGATGACGTCGTTCCGATTCAGGACTCGCTGGACATCTTCGCCAAGGCGAACGAACCCAAAAAGCTCGTGAAGCTTCCCGGCGCAAACCACGTCTTCGCTGGCGAACAGACCGCGCCGATGATCAACGAAGTAGTGAGCTGGGTTAAGACGCAGTTCCGCGTCTGACCCTTCTCGTGAATTTCCCGCTACTTCGCAGGCGGGAAATTCACTTGCAATTTCTTTCGGAGCTTGCCGTTGTTCGCCATCACGCGATAGGCGTGGTCCGTGCCGATCGGCTCGTTCCAAAATTCGCCGCCCGCGCACTCCAAAATCAGTCCGCCCGCAGCAATGTCCCACAAGCGAACGCCACCTTCGATATAGGCATCGAAACGTCCGGCGGCGACGTAAACCATCGCCAGCGCGGCAGCACCCATCATCCTCACTTTGCGCACCTTGTGCACCAGCACATTGAACTGCGGCAGCATGATCGCGAGGCTCTGCTTCGATTTCGCGAAGCCGATCGCGATGATTGCTTCCGCTGCTTTCGATCGATCGCTGACGGAAATCGGTTTGCCGTTCAGCTTCGCTTTCTCGCCGCGAATGGCGGTGAACATTTCATCGGTGAACGGATCGTAAACGAGACCGAGCGTCGTCTGGTAAGGGGCATCGGGATGTTCTGAACCGCGCGGATCCGCCACGCGATGCTGGAGGGCGATCGAAACGCAGGCGTGCGGAATGCCATAGGTGAAGTTCACCGTGCCGTCGATAGGGTCGACGACCCACCGATCGCTCGACAAATGTGCGCCGGTGACGCCTTCTTCACCGAGGATTGCGAACTGTGGAAAGGCAGCGCGCAATCGCTTCTCTATCAACTTTTGGCTCCGGACATCGAGTTCGAGTTTGATGTCGTGCTGCTCGGAAGAATTGATTTTCTTGGGCAGCTGAAGGTTCTTGCGCAGCAATACACCGACTTCACGAGCTGCACCTTCCGCCGAGGCGAGGGCTCGCGTTTGTTCTTTCGGATTCATCGAATTTACTTCGCGATGGAAGGCTCAGCCCCAATCGAGCCAAGCAAATCCTCCAGATGCGTCGGCGAACTCACCCGCCGCAGATGCGCGCGCGCGTCCATCAATCGGTCTTCGATGATCATGTGATATTCATCGTCCACATCGCGCCCGCGATGCAGATAATGGTCCAGAGTGTCGACATGCCGCTGCCAGAGCGCCATGTCAACCCGCTGCTTCGCTTCGAGCCGCGCGCGATACCAATCGCTGGCAAGCAGGTGCTCGCGCGTGAACATGCGGCGAATTTCCGGATCGCCCAGTCCGCGTCCTTCGTAAGCGCCGCTCGCCATGATGTGCAACAGCGCCTTCAAGGGAGGACAGGCGAATTCCACCGTTCCGTCATTGAAGTAATGTTCGGCGACGCGGTGATGCGTGGTGACAATGTTGTCCATCCCGTCGACGAAGATGCCCAGGTCCTGCAACTCTGGACGCAGCATCTCCGGCGTGAAGACGACGTGCGGGTGATTGAAGACGCGGCCGAAGTAATGCACGACGAACTCGCGGGTGATGCGATATCCCAGGCGGCTGGCGAGCACCTTCCGGCCTTCGTGCTCGAAGTCCTCGCATTTTTCCAAATAGCCGTTCTTGATCATGTCGAGCGGATCGCGCTCGGCCTCATCCATGCGCGACCACACTTCGGGAATCAACATGCTGACGTCGTGATCGACCCGCGTTTTCGGTCCGACATATCCCGCGGCAGTCACAAAGCCCTGGTGGCCGGTGAGAAGGTAGGAGACGAGTGCGGCGTTCAGGTCGTAAATTGCCGGGAGCGCGTTGAACGGGCCTTTCGTGAGCGCGCCTTCGGAGCCGGCGCCTGTCGTCGAAGGCGATTTGCCGGTCATGGACGAGATGTATTCCATGAACAGTTCCGGCAATTCCATAAAGTGAATCGGATTGTAGACCGCCAGTGGGCGAATCTTGGTGGGAGTTGTTTCGGGCGGATTGTTGCGTCGCCCCGGCACAACTGCGCCCACCGGCGTGAGCACCGTTTGATTTAGCGGAATGCGGCGGAGTAAGCGCGTCGCCATTTCCGCTAAATGCTTGTCGCGCGGGTTTTGCAGGTCGGGCCGAATCTGCAGATAGCGCGGGTTTTTCGTTGGTTTGCCGTCGACAACGCGCGGGTGCGCGGTGCTAACGAAATATTTCGTGCGATCGTCCTGCACAACGGACTGGATGAAGTTCTGCATCGGCGGAGTGAACTGGTCGAACCCGATCGCATCCTCCACCAACTCATGCGCCACTTTCTTTTTGAGCGGTTCGTAATTGGAAAAGAAATTTCCGCCTCGTGAGAAATCGATTTCCGTTTGCTTGTCATAGCCGCGATGAATCGCGTCGTCCGGCCTCTGGAACAGGCGACTTTCGCAATTCAGAACAAATTTTTGCGAGTGCCCGGACTTCTTCTGATCGGGCAACACAAACGAGGGCACCACCACGGACGCGGTAATATCGTCCTCCATGATGATTTTCGCGGCCGGATGGAAATCCTTGCGCAAACCGAACACGCGCCAGGAACCATCCTTCTCGAAACCGACGCGCAGATAATTACTGACGAGCTTGCGGTCCTGGAACTTCAGTTCGTTCCCCGGGATGCCATTGATCGTGTCGACGCTGAACTGTGCGCGCCAATCCTTGCCCAATTCGGGTTTGTAGAAGCGCTTCACCACGAACACGAGTTCCTTGATGTACTGCGGAATTGATTCGAGCCACTCGTTGTATTCCGCGGTATATTCTGCCTCGGAAGGGGTGAGCAGCTTGATCACCGAGCCGAGCGAACGCTTATGGCTCAGGATCGGACGACTGTCTTTTTTTCGCAGTTCGGAATCATTGAAGCGCTGCGAGTAGTTTTTGTTGATCAACTCCTCGACGCGATCAAAGTCCTTCTGGAAATCGCTGACGAAGATCGGGCCTTGAATGATCGCGTCACTGATCGACTTGGAGATCTCCGATTTGCCACCGCCCGAAACGGTGCAGGGCTTATGGCAGAGCAACCCTTCGGCAACGGTCCCCACCAGGCGCCAGGTTTTTGTGCCCGGAACTTTTTCCATGTGCACCTTGTAACCGGACGGTCGCACGTACACTTTGTCCGCGCTCAACGGGATGTTTTGCGTCGCGCCGTCGCGTTCCCAACTGATGCTGCGCGAGCGGAGATCGAACGTCACTTCATCGGGGACGTAAACGATGCTCGGGTGATGCTTGTCGGTTGCATACCCTTCCGGATGAATATCCAGGGTCGCACTGTAAAGCTGGAGGACTTCATCGAATGAATATCCAAGGCGGCGCACGTGCAGATGCCCGCTGAACTCTTCGCCGAGGTCGTAGCTCGGATAAACCAGCGCGCCGCCGGCATGTTCTTCTTCGCAATTGCCGTACAGATTCGCCGCGAAACTGATCTGCGTCTTAACCTCTTTCTTGCAGTAACCGAAATAGTTGTCCGCGATGATCGTCACCATCACGCCCGAAGCATCGCGGCAGGTCAGCTTGAAAGCATTTCCCCCGTTATATTTTTCGTTCTCATCTTTCCAGCACATCCCGTCGCGACGTTGCCGCGGGTTCGCCTGATCGAAGTGCGGCAGCCCGAGTTCCTTCTTGGTGCATTGGATGAGGTGCGGCGCGAGAATTACGCAGCCGGTGTGGCCGGTCCAGTGATAGACATCCAGCGCGGCATCGTTGCGGGCGCCGTACGGATCGCCGCCATTGCCGAAGATGCTCTCCACGAAATCGAGGTTGCTGACAAGACTGCCCGGCGCGAAAAACCGGATTTCCATCGTTTTGTATGGCGTGAATTTCGAAACACTCGGGCAAACGATCGGGCGCAGCAACAATGACACCAGCACTTCGGCTGGCTTCGATTCGTTCGCGGTGAACGGCAGGCGCAACATCTCCGCTGGATGCTGCAATGCCTTTCTGAACATCCGCACGAACGTCTCCTTCGGCACCGCCATCTTGTCGTCCGGGATCGGAAGCCCGCCTTCGGTGACATGGAAAATGCCGTGCGTGGTGCGGCGATCGCTCTTGGGGTTGTGCAGCACACCGTTCTTGACTCGATATGAGTTCAGGATTTCGGAGGAAAATTCATGTCCGCCGAAAGGGAGTGACAAAGCCCGCGCCAATCCGGAGCGATCGAGCACCAGCGTCTTAGCGGGCATTTTTATCGTTCCCGGCCCGAAGGTGCGGTCCAAATACGCCTGAATGCGCGCATCCACCGGCGCATACGCGACCTCGGGCTCCTCCTCTCCGCGATGACTCAGCACCGCGCGGGCCACCTCGTGAAAGTGTTCGTCCGTATGGCTTTCCACCGGCGCGCAGCCCAGCGCGGCGAGCTTGAGATTCACGGTGTGGACCAATTGGTCCGGTGAAAGATCATTACCGCCGCCCGTTCCCGGCCGCTCCACTACTTGCATGTCTAACAATCGCATCGAGTCACTCCTCGGCAAACCGCCACAATTTGGGAGCTAACCTGAATCGCGCAAGAATAATTATCGCTTCTCAACGGAGAGAGATCGCAGATCGCAGCGGGATCCGTTTGATTGAAGTCTGGCGCCGAACGGGTACAGGCGAGGTGTGGCAAGTCGGGGTTCTTATCGATCGACAACGAGAACAGGCTCGACCATTTTTTGGTCGGCCTTAATTCGGACTTCTACTTGGCCGTCGTTCGCGGTTTGAGTGTTTTTGGAGCCATCGGATTTGATGATTGTGACGGAGCTTCGGTGCACGGGGACTTTGATGATCGAGTCGACTTGGCCGGGTGGGGTCCAGATAATCCAGACTTGGCCGCCTTGAGGATCTGAGCTGTCGAGGTGGCGGTACGCGATAGGTTTTGAGCTTGGGTTTATGGCTTGGATTGCTTCGTCGGCGCGGTGCATAGGGAAGGGCCAGGGCAAGGCGTCGATGTATGCGCGGACGGCCCGAATCTCGGGTTTGGAGGCGTCCATGACGCAGACTTTGCGGACGCCGGCGGCGAAGGCGCGGGTGAAGAATTGGATGCGCCAGGCAGCGCGGCGTTCCTTCGATAAAGCGCCGATGAAATCGAAGTTGCCTTCGGTGTGCCAATACTCCTGTTTGCGTGCGTAGAGAAATTCGGCGCTGCGGTTTTCCGAGACTTCGAAGATTTCGCGGAGTTCGTCGAAGACAACTTCGACAGTGCGCGGTTGGCCAGCGAAGGCGCTGTCCAGGCCTTCATAGACATGAAAGCTGACGGCATCGGCGATGGGTCCGATGGAATAGGGGATGGCGTTGCTTTTGAAGGTGGGGGAGCCAGCGAGCGCCTCGGCATGCAAGGTTTGTTCGAGCCACTGGAACTTGTGTTTGCCGGAGGCGACGCCGGGCAGAATGATCATAGCGAGCGGATCTTCGGCTTTGATTTTCGCGGCGACTTTGGTGGCGAGTTCGGCATAATCGGCGGCCTGGTTTTTCCAGTGGGTGCGATACATTTCGGGTTCGTTATCGATTTCCCAGGCGCGGACGCCGTAGAGGTCGCCCCAGCCTTGTTCGACGGCGAGTGTTCCTCCGGGTTTGTAGCGGCGGGCGAGTTTGGTGGCGAAATCGGCGGCGGCATCCATGTTGGTGGGGGCAGACTTGTCGGGTTCTCGGCGGCCGGCCCAGTCGGGAGGACCTTCGGCGTTGCCGCCGATGACAGGCGCCTGGAAGAGAATGTTGAGCTTGCGGCGTTGGGCGGCTTCTACGAATGCGTCGAGTCCTTTCCAGGCGGCGGGAATTTCGTGGGCGAGATCGACAGGACCGATTGGTTCGAGGGCGCGCCAGTTCACCGGCATGAAGGTCCAACGGAGGCCCATGGCGACTTCTTTGTCCATGTCGTTCTCCTTCGTTCCGCCGAACATCGTTCCGCCTTTGCCATTCCAACTGCCGGTATGGCCGAGATAGGGCGAGTCGAAACCGTCGAGTTTGAAACGGGCGTAGGCGTCGCGGGTGGGCGGTTCGATGATTTTGGCTGGAGGTGGGTAGGATTGCGGGACGCGGTTTAGGAACGCGAATAAAACGAAGATAAGCGCGAAACAAAAAGCGATGGACGTGGCAAGAGTCCAGAGGAGACGGCGCAACCATTTGCGCAAACGGCGGGGCGCCGGGGGAGGTGAATTTTTGTCTCGCTGCGTGGTGGTCACCTGCCATGTAGTCTATAGAATTTAAACGGCCGCACGAGCGAATGTTGGAAATCACTTTACTAACCCTCTGAGGTTTCCGGCAGTTTGGCAGAACGTAAAGGAAGCTTTTCCTGAGTTGCTGCCTAGTGTTGGGAAGCTTATAATATGAAAGATGAAAGTTCGACCGGACCTGTTGGAGCATCTGACAGCGAAGGACCTTATGGAGGAGGTTCTGGCGAACAATCACCGTTACAAGCCAGAGCCCAATTTCTCAAAAACTGGAGTTGGGACCTTGTCATCAGCCTCAATCGAGGAGCGTGCGAGCGAGGAAAAGCGCAACACGGCTTTAATCAAGAGACTCAAGCGCAGGTCGCAAAAAGGTGGGAGCAAAAGCGCGCCGAAACGTTCTCGCTCCTCGAGCTAACCGACTTCCTGCGGAGCTGTCATCGTGGTGCTCCATTTCTCTTCTTTAATGGGAACACTTTTGCGGATGTGGGCAGACGATTGTCCGCGGCTTTCCTTGCGGAAGTGCCACCGGTGCGATTGCGAGAGGCGACGTCGGCGATCGCGCATTATGTCGCCGGTGTGCTTGATCAAGACGCCATGGTCGAACTCGTCGAGGGCCTTTGCCGGTTGAGTGAGTTCAAAGTGGGAGATCGAGTGAAGACATTGCGCGGCTCTACGCAGGGCGTTCTTGTACGAATGATGAAAGATGGTCGGGTTGTCTGGAAGCCGAAAGGCTCCCAGGCAGAACTGATCGCCTCGCCTGAGAGCCTTTTGAAGATTTGATTTGGAAGCGCTACGTGTTCGCGCGATCTATTTCCCTTCCGCCAGGCGGTGGGCGAGCCGGGGCGGCAGACCGGCTTCCAAAATCTTCCGTTGCGTGGTGCCGATGTCGTAGTCGAGGCGGCGGATTTCGATGGAGCCTTCGTCCAGATCGTAAACGACGTAGCTGGCTTTGGGATTGCCATCGCGGGGTTGGCCGACGCTGCCGACGTTGACGAAATATTTTTTGCCGGCTTCGACCTTGAATTTGGAGTAGGTGCCGCCGCGGACCATGGCATCGCGAACAAAAGCAACGGGCACGTGAGTGTGGCCGAAGAAGCAGACGCTGGTGTTTTGGTAAGTGAAGCTCGCGGCAGCAGCGAGTTTATCGAAGACGTAACCCCACTTTTGCGGCCCGTCCAACGTCGCATGAACAATGGAGAAACTCGCCACCAACCGTATATATCGCAAGTCGCGCAACCACTTCCGGTCGTCTTCGGTGAGTTGGTTGCGGGTCCAGTTGATGGCTTCCTGGGCGTGGGGATTAAAGCCCTCGAGATCGGTTTCGGAGGAGCAATATTCGTCGTGGTTGCCTTTGACGACCGGCATGTTCATGGCGCGAACCATGTCCAAACATTCCTTGGGATTGGCGTTGTAGCCCACGACATCGCCCAGGCAGGCGTAGTGGGTGCAATTCATCGCCTTGGCGTCCGCGAGCACCACATTGAAGGCCTCAAGGTTGGCGTGAATATCTGCTATGATTGCGTACCGCATCTAAAACTTTCCAAACTAACCGCTAATCGCGAATCCGCGAAATTCTCCTTTCGGATCTTCCCACAAGGTCTGCTCATCGGAGATGAACCCACCGAGACCTGACTCGCGGATGCCCTGTTGGAAAGCTTCCAACTCATCCTTAAGCCCCTCAGCCACTAACTCCACCCGGCCGTCCGGCAAATTGCGGACAACGCCCGTGACCTCGTAACCCATGGCCACGTTCTTGGTGGTGTAGCGAAAGCCCACACCCTGCACCTTACCTGAGTAGAAAATATGCATTCGGCAGCGTTTCACAACTCGGTTTCGTTATGCCAGCACGCCGAAGTCCTCGCACCTGCTTCCATTTTTAACCCGGGAATGAAGCCATATTTGTACCAGGGAGCGCAACGCTTTTCGTGTTTTGTTGAAGAAATGAGAGTTTTGCGGGGGCGGGGTTCTGGGATTAACCCAGAACCGGTTTAGAGCCCGACGTTTCAAGGAGTGCGCCGGGAATGCGGTGGATTTTCCGCCCGATGCCTTTGAAAGGGCCCCGTGTCGAGAAGATTAGGACGCGGCCGGGCAGTTTTACCTTCGGGGAAAGCACGTTGATCACGGCGAATTCGTCATCGGAATTGTTGAGGCGGTACCACGGACGGTAGATTTCGAGGCAAAGAACGAAGAGGCGCTGCTTGGTGAAGTGTTGCAGTTTCTTTTGCGCGAGCCAGGCCTGGACGACTTCTGGGCGGTTGCGGAGAACTTCGTTGAGTTGATCGAGTTCGCCAGCGGCGAGGGTGTGCGGGATGAAGGTATCGGAGGCAGTGACTTTCTGTCGTTCTCTGAGGGAAGCTTCGAGTGTGGCCTGGTGTCGATCGAGGCGCTGGCGAAGGGCAGCGAGGCGGGCGGTGTCGCCTTTTTCGCGGAAATATTCGTAGAGGAGGTCGCACGCCGGCTGAAGGAGTTCGTCCTTTTCGCCAATGGAACGTTCCAACAAAGCTTCGCCTTCGGGATTGCGGCGCTTGAGCAGGATGCGGCCGAGTTGGAAATTGGCGAAGCCGTGGTCTGGATCAAGTTGGAGGACTTGGCGGAGCAGCGGTTCGGCGGCGTCGTCACCTTGCAAGTCCACGGAGACGCGAGCTTTGTCCCAAAGGGTCTCGGCGTCGGCCGTAGCGTGCGCCGGGACCGAAGCTTCGAGCGAACGAAGCTGATGGTCGAGCGAGACGCTGCGAGAGTGGCTGAGTTTCCAATTATCGCGCACTTGTTCGCGCCAGAGGGCGCTGACGTCGTTGCGAATCAGACTTTCGCCGGGACCGAGGAGGTCGCGCGCGGCGGAATTTTGGGAACCGGAAGTTAGCATCGCGAGAAGTGATGCTGGAGTAAAACGCGGGTTCAGCGCGCGGACGCGTTCGGCCAGGCAGGGGTGAGTATCGGCGTGATCGCTGACGGTTTGCAGGGAGCGGCCCAGAAGGAGGGGCAGGTCGGCACGTGATCGTTCGCGGAGGAAAGCAGGCACGCGATGGAACACGTCCGAAGGAGGTTCTTCGTTTTTGACGGCAAGTTGCCAGAGGTCCGGCCAGAACTTTTCTGTGAGGTGATGGTGGAAAACTTGTAAGCGGCAAAGAGCGCTGGCGATGTTTTCGGGGCTCGACGCTTCAGCCGCTACGGAGTCGGCCATGTATTCGCAGGAGCGGGAAAAGACGAAGGCGGGAGCATTGAAGCGCGGCCAGAACCAGCGAAGCCAGGAGCGAAGGAAAAGACGTCCAGAAACTTCATTTTCGTAAACCGGCCGGTTGAATTGCTCCGCGAAGAGGTTCGCCCAGGAACGGCGCAGGCGATAAACCCAATGGCCGAGGCGCGCGTGGCGATTGCCCAGATGGGCGAATTCATGCGCGAGGACAGCGCGCAGTTCGTTTTTGTTGAGAACGTCCATGAGGGGGAGCCCAATGCTGAGCGATTTTTTCCACCAGCCGAAAACACCCAGGCGCGGTTCCTCGATAACGGAGGCGTTGAAGTCGGACGTTACGAACACTCGGTCGAAGGAGCGCGCTTTGCAGCGAACGCGGAGTTCATCAAGGCAATCGAACAGGAGCGGAGCTTCGGCACGGGTGACTTCACGGCCGCGAGGTGGTTCGACATTCAGATGGAGAACGCGGCCCACGGACCAGAGGCCGAGGATCAAGAGGATCGAACCGATCAGAACGAGCAGCCATGCTTCCGGCCAAAAATAGATGCCTGGGACGATGAGAGCCGCGGCGACGATGAGGACTAGAGCGATTCTCAGAAGAAATTTCCAATTAGAAAAATAGGCAAAATTTTCCTTGTACAACAACGACAGATCTGGTTGAACATTGCTGTTGCGTTCGCCGGAGCTGCATCCGAACAGAGAAAATGCCACGCTCGATGAGC
>DASVNK010000040.1:0-7099 GCA_036383895.1 Verrucomicrobiia bacterium
GAGCTGGCTGATTCGATCCGGGGAACGTTCCAGAAATTGCGCGATGTGAATGGCGGCCGCTGGCGTGAAACCGCTGCAGGCGTTCAGGTCCATGGAATGATGCAGTTCCACATTGCTGACGATTGGTTCGGGCAAGCCCCACAGGCCAAGGAGATACGCGCCAATTTGCGCGTGGGTGGCGCCAAAGATTTCCCATTCGATTTGGTCCACCGGTGTCCCTTCTCGGCGGCTTCGGTCCATGATGCTCTGGTATTCAGAATCTGCATTCGCGGCCAGGACCAGCTTGCCGATGTCGTGGAGTAATCCGCTGACGAAGGCTTCGTCCTGCTGCTCCTGCGATAGATTTTCGTAGCGCGCGAGTTTTCGAGCGGCGGTCGCAGTGCGCAGACTGTGGTCCCAAAGCTGCGTGACCGAAATGCTTTTGAAGCTTCGATCCTGATAGAATTTGAATGCATGAATGCAGAGCACCAGCGCGCGCAGAATTTCCAGACCGACGATTTGCACCGCTTCCATCGGCGTGACGACTTTCTGCGAAACAGCGAAGTAGGCTGAGTTTGAAATCTGAAGCAGCTTCAAGGTGAGTGCAGCGTCTTGCTGAACGATTTCTCCGATTTCTTCAATCGAACTGTAGGGCGAGTTCAGGGCTTGCGTGAGGCGGAGGTAAATTTTCGGCGGGGTGGGTAGCGCGCCGAGCCCAGAGATGACGCGTTTTAGCTTTTCGCTGCCGACCTGATGCTTGAGGTGACAGATGCGCTTGAGAACGGAGGAAAGGTTTTTTAGATCAAACGGCTTGCTGAAGTAGCGATGGCCGAACATCAAACATTGCGCCACGGTGAGTTGGTCTTCGTGCGAGGAGATGACGATGCGCATCGACTCGGGATGTTGCTGCGAGACAGCGGCCATGAATTCCTGGCCGTTCATTTCGGGCATCACCAGGTCGGAAACGACGATGTCGACCGCGGTTTGCTTGAGGAACTCGAGTCCTTCCTTGCCGTTAGCTGCGGTATATACCTCGAAGTCAGGACCGAGCATGGAACCGACCATGCCGTAAAATTCGCGCATGAGTGGCTCGTCATCGACAAAAAGGATCCTGCTCCGCATCTACCGGACTTATCGGTATGCGACCGTTGAAATTAAGGCTTTTTGGATGGTTCGGCCGGCTTAAACTCGACAGCCACAGTGGCTTCCGGGCTCATCGGCTTGATCACCGCTTCGAGTAAAGCCCCGATCTGTTCGCGGCCGCTTTGCTTCGCCGCGTCAATAATGCGGGGGTGGCTTGCCTCTTCGATGACGGCGCCGCGTAGTTCTCGCTTGGCCTCTTCGCGCAAGGTTTCACCGGAAAATTTGTCGAGCCGGGCCCAGCCGACGTCGGTTTCGACTTCGTAGAAGGTCGGATTGGTTTGAACTTCCACGAGGGTTTCGTCGACGTGTGGGGTGGGAAGAGTGACGACGAACTGATTCTTGGATTCGTTGTATTTGATGTCGCTTTCCTGAAGATCGTTTAGCGGAATGACGACTTGCGCTTTGTTGCCGGCGGCGCGGACACGGACGGTCGTTGTGCCGAGATCGACCTTTCCACCGAGAAGCTTTTTATCGCTGACTTTGGTGACCATGACGGAGACATCCGCCGTGTAGACGACGAGTTTGCTTTCTTCGCGAAGGCGTTCGAGGCTGGTTTGAATGACGGTGCTAATGTTGACCTGCGGGCGGGTGGCGTTGGCGATGGTTTCGGCCATGCGGCGCGGTTGATCGACGCAGGTTTTAAAAATGAAACCGCCGAAAGCGATGAGCGCGATCGCGATGACGGTAAATGCGATCGGCCAGGCGGAGCCTCGTTGCGGTGGCGCTTCTTCAGGCATGCTTTCTTCTATGTTGGTATATCGGTCGGTTTGGCAATTCAAGGAATACTGAGGGAAATCCTGATGTAGTCGTCCATTTGAGAATTTGTTCCTCCGCGCATATTTTCGAACATGCGGTTGGCAGCTCTTCTTCCAGTTTTCTTTTCCATTTTTTCCCTCGCGGTTTTCACAACCACGCACGCGCAATCGGTTCGCATCAACGAAGTTTTTGCAGATAACAAAACGAATGTTTTTTCCGACGGTTCGATTTCGGACTGGGTAGAACTGGTGAACAATTCGCCGACTGCGGTCAACCTGAGCGGGTATAGTTTGACCGATTCGGCCGCGGCGCCGCAGAAGTGGATCATTCCGAACGGCGTGACGCTTGTGCCGCAGCAAACATTGGTGGTGCTGCTGGATTCGAGCCGGCCCGCGAGCACTTCGGCGGGCGCTGTCCTGAACGCAGGGTTCAGCATCAAGGCGACGGGTGATCGCCTTGATCTTTATGCGCCGGGGCTGGTCCTTTCCGACTCGGTGCGATTTGGTCCGCAAGCTGCGAACTACACGATTGGCCGCTTTCCAGATGGAAGCGGCGATTTTACGCTGACGCGCCCGACGCCGAACAGCATAAACGTTCCCACTACGCTCGGTTCGCAGGCGACGTTGCGGATCAATGAATGGATGGCGAGCCCGAGTTCTGGGAATGATTGGTTCGAAATTTACAATCCCGATCCGCTGCCGGTTCAACTCACCGGTTTGTATTTCACGGATAACGGCAATGTGCCTTCTCAAGTCGCCCCGCTTTCCTATATCGGCGCTGGACTCGATGGCTTCCTGCAGATGATTGCGGACAACAGCATGAACGACAATGAGGTCGATTTTGGCTTGAGCGGCAATGGCGATTCGATCGGGATGTTTCGGAGCGATGGGTCGCCAATTGATCGCGTGCAGTTCGGCGCGCAGCAGGCGGGGATTTCGCAAGGGCGAATGCCGGATGGATCGGACTCGATTTTGAATCTGACGATTCCGACGCCGGGGGATTCGAACCTGATTCGTTACGAAGGACTCGTCGTTAACGAACTGCTGAGCCACAGCGATCCGCCTTACGAAGATGCGGTGGAGTTTCTCAACGTGACCGATGCGGCGATCAATATTGGCGGGTGGTATTTGAGCGATAGCCGCAATGATCTGAAACGCTACCGCATTCCAGACAACACCATTGTTCCGGCGCGCGGGTATGTGGTGTTTTATCAACATCAGTTTAACGGACCGGCTGCCGCGACGCCGTTCTCGTTTAGTTCCGCGTATGAGGATGAAGTTTATTTGTCGCAGGCGGTGAACGGAAATCTCACTGGATATATTGTCGAGGAGACGTTTGAGCCGGCGGCGAACAATGTTTCTTTCGGGCGGGTAAACACGAGCGTTCCGGGAGATTACAAATTCGTGGCGATGGAACGTCCGACCTTTGGAGTGAATAACCCAGGTACGGTCGAACAGTTCCGAACGGGAACGGGTGCGGAGAATTCGCCGCCGCGGGTTGGTCCCGTGGTGATCAATGAGATCATGTACAACCCGCCTTCGGTCGATGGCGTGACCGACAACACCACGGACGAGTTCATTGAGTTGCTGAACATCACTTCCCAGCCGGTGCCGCTGTTTGATCCGGCGAATCCGGCGAATCAGTGGCGGCTGCAAGGAGCGGCAAGTTTTACGTTCCCGGCCAACACAACTTTGGCGGCTAACGGTGTGGCTCTGGTTGTCTCTTTCGATCCGGCGGATACGACGGCGCTGAATGCGTTTCGCACCCAGTACAATGTGCCGACTTCGACGCCGGTTTATGGGCCGTACGTTGGGAAGCTGAGCAATAGCGGAGATGAGGTGGAATTGTACCGGCCGGATCCGCCGCAGTTGCCGCCGCGACCGGATGCGGGATTTGTGCCGTACATTCGCGTCGACAAGGTGAACTATTCGGACGCGGCTCCGTGGCCGGCGGAAGCTGATGGCACGGGGAATTCTTTGCAGCGGCGGAATGCGCAGGCGTTCGGAAACGATCCGGTGAATTGGCAGGCGACGGCGCCAACCGCTGGGCAAGTTCCGACGGGCGGCGGGAGCGGGACGACGGTGCAGATTGCTCGCAGCGCGAATTCGGTGACGATTTCGTTCAACACGACGGCTGGGCGGAGTTACACGGTGCAGTATAAAGATGACCTGGGATCGACTGCGGCGTGGCAGACGTTGAGCTCGGTTACGGCAGCGGGCGCGAGCGCGTCGGTTCAGGACACGAATATTAGCGGGCGTGCACATCGGTTTTACCGAGTGGTCTCGCAGCCATAGGTGCGGGCCATACGTACCCGGATAGTCAGTGATAACCTGAGTGCAATTTGGGCACTTCGGACCGTTCTGTAACTTACTCCTGCGACTTAGTCTGACCGTATGCCGTTTCGCGAGGTCGAAATCCTCCTGGTGGAAGATAATCCCGATGACGAGTTCCTGGTGCTGCGCGCGCTGCGCAAGCACAAGGTGAGTAATCGGGTGCATGTGGTGCGCGATGGCGAGGAGGCACTGGATTTTATTTTTGGGCGAGGGAAGTACGCTGGTGGGGAAATACGGGATGCGCTGAAGCTGGTTTTGCTCGATTTGAAGTTGCCGAAAGTTAACGGGCTGGAAGTGCTGGAGGAGATCAAGCGAAACCCCGAGACGAATCATCTGCCGGTCGTTCTGCTGACTTCGTCGCGATTGCAGGAGGAGATGCTGCGCGCGTATGTGGGCGGGGCGAACAGCTTTCTGCAGAAGCCGGTGGACTTCGACCATTTCGATGAATTGATTCGGCACGTGGGATATTATTGGGTGCATGTGAATCAGCATCCGGGCGAGATCACGTTGGTCGCGGATGTTGCCGGCGACGATAGCGGCGACCGCGAGCTGGCGAACGTGTAGCTCTATTTTTTCTTAGCCATTTGGCTGAGCCACTCGGCTGAGAGGAGGAGGGCGCGGCCGGAGTGGTAGCCGCCCTGCCACATGCTGGCGCGAGTTTTGTCGTTCGTCGCCGAACCATCTGCCGCTCGCGTGGACCACCAGCCGCCTTCTTTTGCGATCTGGTATTTTTCGCAGAAGTCGAGGGTGCGCGAGAAGGCGTCGTAATATTTTTGGTCGCCGGTGAGGCGATACATCTCCAACATTCCGAGGAGGGCTTCGACCTGGACCCACCAGGTTTTCTTCAAATCGTCGGCGGGTTTGCCGAGCGGACCGCCATTGTAGAAGCCGCCGTGCTCGCGATCGTAGCCAAATTGGAGTGAATTTTCGGTGAGAGTGCGAGCCCAGTTGAGGAGCGGTTGCGGGTTCATCTGAATGGTGCGGGCGGCGTCGATCACGAGCCAGACACATTCGACGTCGTGGCCGTAGCTGGCGCGGAGATTGCGTGGTTCCTGGACGATGGACCAATCGCGATGGAAGGCGTCGACGTTGGCGTGCACGGTCGGGTATTGAACGGTGCTGATGTTGATGGCGATGAGCTCGCTGAGGCGACGCAGCACGCGCGGATCGGGCCAGGCGCGATACAGCTCGGCGTAGCTTTCGAGAAGGTGCAGGTGGGTATTGTAAGTTTTGTGGCCGATCGCGCCGACGTAGCCGGCCGCGGTATTGTTGGTGACCGGTTTCCAGTCGCGTTCGAAAAATTCGATGTAGCCGCCGTATTTGCGGTCGTAAGCGTTCCGCTCGAGGACGGTGAATAATTTTTTCGCGGCGGCGAGTGCTTCGCGTTTTTGTTCTCCGCCGGCTTCCGCGTAAGCGACGAGGGCGTAGAGCGCGAAGGAATTGAGGTAAGCATGTTTGCGGGCGTCTTTGATTTCGCCGGCGTCCGTTACTTTCGAGAAATAGCCGCCCTGCGTTTTGTCGCGGAATTTATCGTGCAGGAACTCGTAGCCGTGGTTGGCGGCGCGCAGGGTGCGTTCGCGATCGTAACCGGCCTTCGCGAGAGTGCTGAAAAGCCAGACCTGGCGCGCCTGCAAGGTGAGAAATTTCTCGCCGCGATTGGCGAAGTTATCGTCGCGCAAGTCTTCGTGAAAGCCGCCGTTCTCAAGGTCGAGCGAGCCGGGCAAATAAAAGTCGATGACGCTCTCTTTGAGGAGACGACGGCAGCGTTCTGCCTGGCGATTTAGTTCGTCGGCGTCCGGCGCTGCGCTCGCGACGGATACGGTGAGCAGGAGCAGAACGATCGCGGTTTTCATGGCTGAAAGCGTATTCGCGCGACGCGGGGAATCACAAGGGATATGTAAGTTCATAAGTCATGAGTGGTGAGTGATTGACGATTGTTTTCATGCGATGAATTCGTTTGGGAAGCGGAAGGGGAGGTTGCGGGCTTCGAGGATGGCGGCGTAGTCGGGATCGGTGGGAGTGATTTTCCAGAAGAAATCGGGGAAGGGACCGAATGGTTTGGATTCGTGGATAGGGCATGGGGTTTCGTTTCCGCAGGGGCAGTGGCGGAGTTGGGTGACGTAGGTGGGTGGTGAATGGCGGTGGGGCCAGGGGGTGTATTTTTGCTCGTGGGCGATGTGTTCGCGCATGCGGGCGATGGTGTATTCGTCGACGGTGGCAGATAAGTCATGAGTGATGGGTGATGAGTGAGGAGCGGGGGCAGAGGGTTGTTTTTGGGGCGGGTTGTTCTGCGCGTTTTGGTTTGCTGGGGCGGCGTTGTTTGAGTGCGCGCGGAACCCCTCACCCTGCCTCTCCCCTGCTGGGAGAGGAGATGAGAGCGGTTTTGGGTCTGCTGGGGTGGCGGTGGTTTCATTGGCCGCGTCGCGCGAAGAGGAAGTGAGCCTCCTCACGTCGGCTGCTACGGGAGTGGAGGTTAGGGCGGCGGCGAAGTATTCGGAGCCGGAGACGCAGTTCGAGGCGTTGGAGGTGTTGGGATTTAGATTAAGTGTCGGGGTTGGGAGAGCGTCGGGGTTTGAGGAGATCTCGTCGGTTGAGAGAGATTGGAGTTCTGAAGTTTGAGATTTCATAGGGGGTTGCGGGTCTGCTGGGGCGGCGTTGGTTTCATTGGCCGCGTCGCGCGATGTTGAAGTGGGACTTCCGGAGGTCGTCCCTCCGCTAATATGAATGGGGGCGTCGGTGGAGGGGACGGCGTCGGCTGAAGGTTGTGGGTTGGTGCGGAGGTATTTGGGGATGTTGGGATTTTTCCAGGTTTTGCGGAGTTCGGCGCGGCGGGCGGATTCTTCGGGGGTGATGCCGAATTGTTTGCGGACGCGGTCGTTGATCTCCTG
>DASVNK010000041.1:0-46657 GCA_036383895.1 Verrucomicrobiia bacterium
AGGGGACAGCTCGTGCCTTTGGGGTAATCGATCCCTTCTTCGTGGGGGCAGCCGATGACTTCTTCGGTGACGACGGCGCGGGTGACGTTTTGGGCTTTCAGGAAGACGGAGAGTTCGGATTGGACGGTGGCGTCTTCGCGAATGTCGCTGTTTTCGCTGAACCACTTTTTCATGGCGGTAGGAGTGGCGCGTTCGGCAGGGATGATTGCGGCGACGAGCTTGGTGGCTAGGCTGTCGGTGGGGCCGTAGAGAGCCACTGTGCCGATTGGATAATCCGAACCCATGGGAGGAAAATAGCTTTGCGGCGAAGTTGTGGCGAGCGTTGAGCGCGTGGGGCGAATGCTCTGCGGGTTTTTCGGAAAATGCCTGACGTTGAAAGGGCTGAGGCGCGGCTTATGGTGCTTTATGAAAAGGTCAGATACCGCAATGGACACCCAGACTGGCAAATTTGTGGTGGGCGCGAAACCGCTAACGACTGTGACGGAGGGGATGTTGAAGAAGCGCGCGAAGGAGATCGCGGTGATTAACGGGCGGAACGCGAATGATTACACGCAGGATGAATACGAGCAGGCGCGGCGGGAGTTGGTAGGTTTTCCGAATACGGAGGCGACGGAATTAGAAGGGCAGGCGCCGGATACGGGTGGTTGGCTGGGCGAGGCGGGAGATTTGGGGCAAAAGGCGCCGGTGCGGCCTGCAAAAGATGAACAGACATTTGGGGAGCACCTGGTAAAACAAGGGGTGGAGGAAGCGACGCATCACACGATGTTAGCCGGAAGTGAGGAAAGCGCGCGCAAAGACCAAATCTAAAAACTTGGGAGGATTACAATGGCGACGCAGGAGATCAGCAGCACAAATTGGAAGGAGTTTTGCAAACGGTTTGTCGATCTGCACAAGGGAACGTTGATGACGGTGATGAAGATCGAGCCCAACGGGCAAAATCGCGAGGTGTTTCGCGATATGCCGCTGGTGAACGCGTGGATGGAAACGGGCGAGTGCAACGATCGCATTTTTCTGGATTTCGAACAGGATGGGAAACGGGAGTGTAAGCACGAGATCGTGGAGCCGATTCACGTGAAGATTCGGGAAGAAGGACAAGGGAAGAAGGGACTGCAAATTGATGCGGAGGATGGGTCGACGCTGGTGCTGTTTAGTTCGGGGAAATTGAGGGAGTTGCTGGACGGGCTGCAGTAAGC
Organism: Verrucomicrobiia bacterium; assembly: GCA_036383895.1. Classification (GTDB taxonomy): domain Bacteria; phylum Verrucomicrobiota; class Verrucomicrobiia; order Limisphaerales; family SXQI01; genus DASVNK01. The sequence continues at coordinate 1,194 of DASVNK010000041.1, forward strand.
GGGACTGAAATCAAAAGCCGGTGGTGTCCTGAGCGAGCCAATCGCTGAAGCGGGGGAGCTGGAAAGAGAGGAGGCGCTGGGCTTTGGCGCAGTTCATTGAGGTGTCGGGAGGACGCGGCGGGCCTTTGTAGTCTTTGCGCGAACCGGGATTAATCTTCGGGTTAAGCTCGGGATGTTTGCGGGCGAGGAGTTCGCCAATTTGGAAACGGGAGAGGCGCTCGGCTCCGCAGAGATGGTAGATGCCGCGGGCTTTTTGGGTGATGAGTTCCCAGACGGCTCGGGCGATGACATCAGCGCTCGCGGGACAGCGGTATTCGTCGGTGAAGAGGTTGAGAGTTTTCCCGCAGTGCCAGGCGTTTTTTATTTCTTCGTTGAAGCCGCGATTCCCTTCGCGTGAATGGCCGCCGGTGAGAGAGAGACGGATGATGGTGTGGTGCGGATGCTTGCGGACGAGTTCTTCTGCGTGAGCTTTGGTTTCGGCGTAAAGGGAAAGTGGATTCGGAGAGTCTTCTTCGGTGTAGTTCCCCTGCCCTCCATCGAAGACGAGATCGGTGGAGAAGAAGATGAAGGGGATGTTGCTCGTAAGTTCGGCGAGGTGTTTCGTGACTTCGATGTTAGTGCGGCGGGCAAGGTCGGGATTGGCGTCGCAGTCATTCGGCTTGGCCATGGCCGCACAGTGAATGATGGTCGAAGGCTGGTCCGCTTTGAAAAGTTTGGTGACTGATGCAGAATCGAGAAGGTCTACTTCCGGACGCGCAAGCGCGCGTGCAGTGGCTTGCACCGGTGCGGACCGCATGAGGTAGCTACCAATTAGTCCGTTAGTTCCTGTGATCCAAACCCGCGCTGGAGTTTCGAGTTTCAAGCGAACTCGATTTAGTCGATCAGGCGCTTTGTTAAGTCACCGTACGCGTCGATGCGACGGTCGCGGAGGAAGGGCCAGTGGGTGCGGGTAGTGTCGACCTTGTTGAGGTCGACTTCTACGACGAGAACTTCTTCTTTGTCGACGCTCCCTTTGGCGAGGAGCTGGCCGGAGGTGTCAGCCACGAAACTTTGGCCCCAGAACTCAATGCCATCGCCGCCGCAAGGACGTTCGTGACCGATGCGATTTACGGAGGCGACGTAACAGCCGTTGGCAACCGCGTGCGCGCGCTGGCTGATTTCCCAGGAGGAATGATTTGCTTCCCCGTATTCCGACTTTTCTTTGGGGTGCCAACCGATCGCGGTGGGGTAGAAAAGAATTTCGGCGCCTTGCATGGCGGTAAGGCGCGCGGCCTCGGGATACCATTGGTCCCAGCAAACGAGGGTGCCGATTTTGGCGTATTTGGTTTGAAACGCCTTGAAGCCGAGATCGCCGGGGGTGAAATAGAATTTCTCGTAGAAAAGCGGGTCATCGGGAATGTGCATCTTGCGATACATGCCGAGGAGTTTGCCATCGGCATCGATGACGACGGCGGTGTTGTGATAAACGCCGGCAGCGCGCTTCTCGAAGAGGGAGGCGATGACGACCACGTCGTGCTTCTTCGCGAATTTCTGGAAGGCGTCGGTGGTCGGGCCGGGTATTGATTCCGCGAGTTTGAAGTGATCGTGATTTTCTTCCTGGCAGAAGTAATACGACCTGAATAGCTCCTGGGTGCAGATGATTTGCGCGCCTTTTTTGACGGCGTCTTCTGCGAGCTTCAGGGTCTTCTTAAGATTGTCTTCCGGGTTGGGAAGGACTCTAGCTTGAATTAACCCGATTTTGACGCGACGAGGCTTTTCCCCTTTGTTCATCTCAAGTCTTTACTGCGAGACGAGCTGTTTTTTCCATGACCGTGCTGCCTCTGGTTCCCGTTGGGGGGACCGGGGCCGGGTTTTGGCCAAACAACTCGCGCATAAAGCGCCCGAGAGTTTCGTTCGTGGGGCCGTAACCCTTGTGATAAATGTAGTGCTCCAGGTCGTAGAGCAACTCGTCCGCGTTAGGATAACGTTCATCCACTTTGCGGGCAAGGGCACGGTTCAGGATTTCATTGAGGCGATCGTCAACGCGTTCGTCGAGCGTCCGGAAATCGGGGATGGACATCTTCATGATGCGATCGCGCGACTGCTCGGAATTCTCGCCTTTGAAGACGTTGCGGCCGAGGACGAGATGACCGAGGACGACGCCCGCCGAGAAGATGTCGGAGCGCTTATCTGTGATCTGAAAGTCAGCTTGCTCGGGGCTCATGTAGTCGGCTTTGCCAGCGACGACTTCGCCTTCGTTATCGATGAGAAAACCTTTTGCTTTCGCGATACCGAAGTCGGTGAGCTTCACGTCACCTTCAAAGCCGATGAGAATATTTTTGAAACTGACGTCGCGATGAACGATGCCGAGAGGTTTGCCGTCCTTGTCGGTCTTCGAATGCGCGTAAGCCAGGCCGCGAGCGATTCGGCTGGTGATGAAGACGGCGAGTTCAACAGGGAGCTGTTTGCTTTTGTCGGCGAGCTGTGCCGAAAACTGCTCGAGGTTCACGCCGCGGATCAGTTCCATGGCGATGAAGAAGATGCCGCGCGATTCACCCAGATGGTAGGTCTGGACGATATTGGTGTGGATCAAGTCGGCGACGAGTTTTGCTTCGCCGATGAAGTTGTCGATGAAGACCTGCTGATTGGCGAAATTCTGGCGAATGACCTTGATCGCGACCCGTTTTACGAAGTTGCGAGCACCGTGCTGTTCGGCCTCGTAAACAATGCCCATCCCACCCTCACTCAGCTTGCGAGTGATGTCGTAGTGAAAGTCACTCTTGATTGTGAACAGTCCCGGCATTGCGGCGGTGATACTCTGACCAAGTGGCTTTATGTCAAGCTGCGAACCAGCTGTTGAACCGGTTCAACTTGCGAGGCACGCGAAATTTTCATAGACAACAGCCATGCTTGCTCTGTGCTGGACTTATCGGAGGAATCTTAACTCCACTTTAAGCCTCACTGCCGCATTGGTTTGAGGCAGAATCGCGGCAAATTCCCGGTTTTCGAGCGGCTGCTCTGGATCTGCGCTCTCGCGGGGGCGGTATGTTTTTCGTCGGCGGCCGAAAAATTGCCAAGGGTGGAGCTTGGGCCGGGAACGTACGTCCCGCTGAGCCAATGGGCGCGGCAATGGGGATTCAACGTGAGTTGGGACCGCAGCAACAAACTGGTCCAAGTGAATTCGCAGTGGACGAAGATGACGTTCAACGTGACGTCGAAGAAATCGACGATCAATGGACTATCGGTGTGGCTGTGTTCGCCCGTGTTGGAACATCGCGACGCGCTCTACATCAGCGAACGGGACATTTACAAGACGTTCAATCCGATCTTGAGACCTGAGAAGATGGCGAAGGGGAAGAAGGTGCGGACGATCGTGATCGCGGCTGGGCATGGCGGGAAAGATCCTGGGAACATGGTGAACCGGCAGCAGGAGAAGACTTTTACGCTATTGCTTGCGAAGATGCTGAAGGAGGAGTTGCAGGCGCGGGGGTTCAAGGTGTTGATGACTCGGGAGACGGATGTTTTTGTGGACCTGGAACCACAGGCTGAATTTGCGAACCGAAAGAAGGCGGATCTTTTTCTGACGGTGCATTACAACGCGGTGGCAGATGTTGATCCAAAAGGAGTGGAGACGTTTGCGCTTACGCCGGCAGGAGCGATTTCAACGAATGGAGGGAGCCCGAACCCAAAGACGGATGGAAACCAGAACGATCATTACAATATGGCTCTCGCGCACCAGGTGCATAAATCGATTCTGAACAAGACCGATTTTGAGGATCGCGGGATTCGGCGCGCGAGCTTCATGGTGCTGCGGCATTTGAATATGCCGGGGATTCTGATTGAAGGCGGGTTTATGTCGAATGCTTCGGATGCGAAGAAGATATTCAGCGCGGCACATCGGAAGATTGTTGCGCGGGCAATCGCGGATGGGGTGGTGAATTATAAGGCGCTCGTGGAGCGGAATTGAGAACGGGAAACGAGGGAAACCAGGAATGGACACGAATTAACACGAATCCCGGAGATCTTGGAAGGTTAGTTCCGCAGGCGGTAGAAGCGATTTGTAGAGGTGAGCGGCTCGGTAAATTCGGACGTCGCTCCGAGAGTTATTTCTTCCCAGGTTGCGGTGAGGTCGCCGCTGGATTCCAGAACGGAGGCACCGCCAATCCAACGTAGGACGATATTTGCGCCGACTCGATCGATCGCGGTGAAGGTGGGGCGTTCGACCGGGGTGACGTTGTATTCGATGCGGAGGAGAGGCGCGGCGGCGGTTTCGCGGGAGGAGAATCGGCGGGCGGTGAGGGTTACGGTTTCATCAACCGCTTTCACTATCCAGCCGAAGTTTTGGTGCGGGTTGGAAATCCATTGTTGGACGTCGGAGACTAGACCGGCGGTGTTTGCGATGGTGTAAACGCCGGGCGCGGGGCCGAGATTTTGGGTGGAGCTGGGTTCAGCAGTGAAATCGGTTTCCGAAGCGCCGCCCGGTGACGTCCAAGTGGTTGGCAATGCGCTATGATTCCAGGTCGCTTCGCCGGTGGTGGCGGCCGCACCGGTGTTGCCCGATTTTGTGCCTTCGCCCCAACTCTTGAGCATCCGGTGGACTGCGTGCGAATTGCCGGTGGAATCGGGCCGACCAATGGTGGCGAGATCGAAGGTGATGGTAACTGATTGAACAATGGCATTGGTGGGAATTGAACTCAGGTCGAAACGGAATAGGCCGCGCGCGGCAGTGCCGAGAGCGGTCACACCGACGGCAACATGAGAATGCGCGCCCATGTTGTTGGCGGGTGATTGTTGGAAGAGAGTGGTATCGGCGGCGGGGCGCAACTCGGCTTCCGCGGCATGCGCAGACACCACGAGAGAGCAGATCAAGCGAGGGATTAAGGAACGTAACATCTTTCGTATGAGGCTGCGGGCGGGCGCCGGGTTCCGAAAAAATTGAACGTGGGCGGAGTTCCGATAGATTGCAGCGCGATGTTACCTGCGGATTATCATATGCACACGCCGCTCTGCCAGCACGCGGCGGGAGAGCCGACCGAATACGCCGCGCAGGCGGTGAAGCTTGGGTTGCGCGAGATTGGGTTTTCGGACCACAGCCCGATGGATCGCGACGACTTCGATAACTGGCGGATGCGCTTCGATCAACTCGACGAATACGTGGAGAAAGTGCAGAAGGCGCGGCATGATCATCCGCAATTGGATATTAAGCTCGCGCTGGAAGTCGACTATTTGCCGGGCTACGAAGAATGGATTCGCAAGCTAGCGGCGCGGCATCCCTGGGATTATTTAATTGGCTCCGTCCACTATGTCTCGGAGTCGTGGGATTTCGATAATCCGCAGAAACTTTCGGAGTGGAAGAAGCGCGATCCGTTTGAGGTTTGGACGACTTATTTTGAGCGGCTGACGTTGGCGACGGAATCGCAGTTGTTCGACATCATTGGACACGCGGATTTGTGCAAAAAGTTCTGCTTCGTGCCGACGCAGGATTGCACGCATTTATATAGGAGATTTTTGCAGGCGGCGGCGACGAATGATGTGGCGATCGAAATTAATACTTCGGGGCTGCGGAAGGATTGCAAGGAGATGTATCCGAGCCCCGAAATTTTACAGATTGCGTCTGATTTGAACGTGCCGCTGACGTTTGGGTCGGATGCGCATGCGCCGGGAGAAGTGGGGCTGGCGTTCCGCGAGGCGGTGGAGTTAGCGAAGAAAAGCGGTTTTACGCATTGGCGGCGGTTCAAGCAGCGGAAAAGTGAAGCGGTGCCGATTTAGGAGCGCCAAGGGGTTTGAAATTATGGCCTAAAAGCCAAGAGCCGCCCTCCGAAGAGAACGGCTCTTGATCGCTAAAGGCAATATTATCAATAACCTCCTTGTGCGTGTATGTATACGCGGAGGCTGAGTTCCGGAGGAATCGGGAATCGGTCTGAAAAGCCGTCAGGGGAAACCCCTATGGAATCAGGTAATCACCGAAGCGGGGATGAACCCGTTGAGCCAAGCGATCCGGTGGAATTACCGATCGACGGAGTGCTCGATTTGCATACGTTCCGGCCGGGGGACGTGAAGCCGGTGGTGCTCGACTATATTGAGCTTTGCCGCGAGCAGGGAATTCTTGAATTGCGAATTATCCACGGGAAAGGAATCGGGCAGCTACGCGCGACGGTGCACGCGTTGCTGGCGAAACATCCGAAAGTGATTTCGTTTGTGCTCGCGGCGGAAGCTTACGGCGGTTCAGGCGCGACGATTGTTCATCTTCAAGGCAGCGCCGGAGAGACGATGCGATAGAACCGGCTGCCCTGCGGTGGGGCGACATCGGTGACATTCACAGAGCGAGCGCTGCCCGCAGGAATGTCCGTCAGCTTTTGCCACGGGAAATTCGCGAGGTCAGTAGTAACGAGAACCGAATAGGTTTTCCCGTCGGCCGCGTTGAGCGTGAGCGTCGCGTCCGTATCTATGGCCGTGAAGCGCAGTGCACTCGCAGCATCGATTGGGCTGGTGCCGACGCGGTATTCCTCGAGGTTGGTTAAGCCGTCTCCGTCCGGATCGCCGTTCGGGCCATCGTTGCCGATGGAAGAATCGTCGCGCAGGCCATAAGAATTTTCCCATTCGGCGGGCAAGCCGTCATTGTCCGCATCGTTGCTGCCGGCGGCGTAGGCGCCCGCGTTGGGGTCGGCGGCGATCCAGGAGAGTGGATCTTGCGCAAAGCTGTTTGGCTGACGGTGGATCGATTGCCCGGTGCCCGCGCCGGAAGCGAAAGGCTGACTTTCGGGACGGTAGGTGAATTCGTCGACGACGATATATGGAACGGTGTCCGGTTCGTTGATCTGTGGGTTGTCCGGGCGTTGGAGTGAGATTTGTTCGCCGGTGTTGCTTAACTTGCCGCTGAGCGGGCCGAAGAATGGGACGCTCGCGGGAACGTTGAAGCGAGAGCGGAATTGAGTTTCGGCCCAGGGTTCAAGGAGCGGATTAAAATTCACGACCAGCAGAAGGGCGCCGGGCGCGAGGGAAATATTCTGCGGGAAATCGAAATCAACGCCGCCGCGGATGCGCCAGGTGTTGGTGGCGTGGGCAGGATCAAAGAGCGGAACGGACTGCGCGGAGTTGTTGCGGATTTCGATGAATTCATCGCGGGTGTTGTCGAAAGTCGCGACGGGCGAGGGTTGGAACATGAATTCGGTGACGACGAGGGGGCCAAGTTTAATGGAGCTGTTGGGCGCATTTGAAGTCACGGTAGTGCGCGCGACAAAAAACTCCGCGCCATCGCTGGTGCGTTCGCGACCGAGGCTGACGCCGTTTGCGGTCGCGCCAAATTCGAAGCCGTGGATGTAGCCGGTGAGTTCGCCGGTTGCATTCGCGCTGAAAAGATAGACATCGTCCCCGGTGGAACTGAGGGCGAATCCGTTCGCGCCGGCATTTAGTTCAGCTTCGGTGAAGGTGCGGTAGGCTCCAGGGGCGAGTTGGGTGGCGGGGATGCGGAATTTTTTCGGCTGCTGCAGGTCGTCGCTGAGATACCAACCGGTGATGTCCACGGTGGTGGTGCCGGAGTTGTGCAGTTCGACGAAATCACTTTGGGGCGGATCGGTGTGGGCCAGCGCCTCGGAGATAATCACGGCGCCGGGAGTACTCGGCGTTTGATCCGCTGTGCCCGGGCTGCCGTTAAACCGGGTCGAACTTCGCCAGGTTGCAGCTGTGGAATCGACGATGTTGCCGCGAGGCACAAGCGAAAAGCCCACTTCGTCGGTGAGCGGATACCATGTTTCGCTATAGGTAATGTCGGCGACTGGCTCGAGCATCGGGCCGACGAGGGTTACGCGCTCGCCGTTGTTGTCGAGAGAGCCAGTGTATTGACCTGCAATCGGGAGGCCGGTTCCGTAGCGCGATTCAAAGACGGTGCGATTCTTGACGAGGATGACATAACCGCCGGAGGCGATCGTACCGCCGGTAAAAGTGAAATCGATTCCGTTGGTGAACGCGAAGCCTGCGAGGTTAATGGTGGATGTGCCAGAGTTGTGCAGTTCGATGAATTCGAAATCTTCGTTCGTAAAGGTGTTACTCGGCTTGACCGGATTGTACATGATTTCCGTGATCGCCAGCTTGGGCGTGGCGACGATGAAGGTTGCGGCGACCGCACCGGACCATGGCGTCGGTGTAACCGCTGGAGGCGCGAGGGTGTGCGCAGTGTTCCGGACGCGAGCCACGATGCGCATGTTGCCGTTCACAGCGATGGGGCTGCTGTAAACCAGCGCACCCGGCGCGATGCCGCCTTGGGATGCGCGTGGATCAGTGCCGTTTGTGGTGTAGTAAATTGTTCCCACCCCGGCCGGGTTGCTCAACATTACGGTAGTTCCGGCGGTAACATTACCACCACGGCGATTCATGACAGGCGGACGGACCAATTGCGAATCGATAAATTCAGAACGCGCCTGCACGTAAGACTTCAGATAGTTCACCTCGCCTTGATAGCCACCACGCGGCGGGGCGTTATTCCCCCATTTCGCTTGCTCGCGAGGCTGAGCGGTGCGGACTTCGCCTACGAGATCGTCGATCAAACGATGCACATTGGTGGTGGAGAGGACTCCGCCATCGCGCATTTGCTCCCAGCGATCGACCCACTTCTGCCAAAAATCGATGTCATCGAACAATCGTCCCCACCACGTGTAAGTGAAAAAATCGGTTCCACCTGGATAGTCCCAGGTGGCAGGGAAGTCATCGCGGTTGTCTGTCGAGCCGAGCGCGCGATCGAAATCCCAGAGCGGACCGAAGGTAAGTTTGCCATTGCGCGGTTTATATAAGTAGGTGCTCAGGCGGAGGGCATCGACGTTGTAAGCAAAGACGTTCAGGATATGGTGATCGATGGCCGCAGGAACGTCGAGATAAGCCGGATAACCAGTGTTTGGATTGAAGTTGCCGCTGTTCAAAGCGTTTCCAAAGGCATTAATGTAGCCCTTGATGTATTGCTCCTGCGGATCGCGCGCAGTAGAAACGATTTCAGCATATTTCGGATCGACGTAAGCGAGCGACCCCTGCCCTCCGGCGCTAAAGTTCGCCTCGGCAGGATCGGGCCGATCAATCTTCAGCAGGTAACCGCCCGTCACTTCAGGCGCGGCGAGATGTTGCGGTTGAAGATTGTCAACATCGACCCGAGCAGCACCTCGCTTGATCTTCTCCTCAATCACGTAAATGCCGTAGTAGTGCGTCTGTTGAATGGGCCCGCCACCGGTGTTCAGATAAACTTCCGCAAAGCGAGTGCGCGAAGAATAACGCCCAGCGTCTCGACTCAATTGATGCATGAGCGGATTGTGAATCAGCACCGGTTCAAAATTGTTCGGTGCGTAGAAAACCCAGTCCGACTCCTCGGGCATTCCGAGCACGCTGACTTTTTTGTCGTCACCGAATTCATTCCATAGTTCAACGGCGAAGCTGCCTTTGGGATAGCCTTCGGTGCTGGAACCGCGCAGGCGGAATCGTGCGCGCTCGCTGAGGTCGGGCGCATTTGTGAGCGAAGTGACCCCGGCGCGAGGCTCAAAGATTTGCATCATGACAAACTGTTCGCCGGTGCGCGGAACTGCGCCGCCACTTAAGTTGTGAAGAATAATGACGGGCAGATCGGATTTGAACGTGGTGACCTGCGAAACCAGCCGAATATATTGTTCGCTTTTCGGATCACCCGGAAACATGCCGTCGACGAACGCGCGGGCGCGGACTTGCATGGAGTTCGTGATCGTGATGGGACCGGTGTAGATGGGCGAATTTGCGTCGGGCAAATTCGTTTTTCCGACAACATAGCGGATGACTGCGCTGGGAACGGGACTGCTTAAGGTAAGTTGGAATTGATCCACGAAAGTGCGGCTTGGCATGGAGAAAATCACGTCTGGACCGAAGCCAGGTCCACCAGGCGTATTTGCAGCGCCGGGAGTGGGACGCGGGAAGAAACCGAGTAGCGTCGGATTGGTGCGCTCGCGTCCGTAGGAGACATCTTCGCGTTGCGCCGGGTAAGCAACAAATTCGGAGACGACATTTGTTTGCGGGTTGGAGAGCGCGAGATAACCGCCTTCTTTCCGTATATTAAAGCTGGTGTGAAGTTTCGCCGCTGGATTGGTGCGATTCTTGGACGACGCGAAAACCACAAGATATGAATTCGCCGGAAGCGATACAGCAGGGAATTTCCACAGGCCCAGGTTGTTGGTCGTATTGCTGAGATGCCAACCGGTCAGATCGACCACATTGGCTGTCGGGTTGAATATTTCGATCCAATCTGAATTGTCGCCGTTCTCGTCGTTGAGCGTGTTGTTATTGTCCGCCATGAATTCGCTGATCATGATCTGCGGTTCGGGAGCGTTTGGATCGAAGTTATACGTCCAGCTATTCGCGACAAACGCGTTGGGGATTGGGGCGAGATCTGTGATGCCGTGATTTGCGGCCCACGCGACCTGGACGATGCCGGTGGCAGGCTGCTGAAAAACGAAGAGGAACTGCGAAGGACTAAGTTGCTGCATTCCCGTGGCGGCGCGGTTATCGATCAGCAAATCGGAGGCCTGAACATTGGTGACTGGTTCATTGAACGCGATCTCGATCGACATCAATTCGCGAACCAGACTGTTGGGAGCAGGGATGGCGCTGGCGAAGGTGGGTGGGAACGGATCGCCGCTGGAGGTCAATCGGGCTTCCATAAGGAAATCGCTGCTGTCCGCGAGACTCGAGTTAAACGCGTGGATCGCGAGGACATTTTGACCTGGAATGAGATACTGGGATCCGCCGTTCGGGAGAGAAGTAGTAAGAGGTTGAATCGGTTCGGTAAGAGCCGGCAGGCTGGTGGCGCCGGCGGCGAGTTCGCCGTTGGGAACGTTATAACGAAGAACCTCAACCCCATTTATCCACGCGATAAATCCGTCATCTCCACGCGTAACCAACTCGAGATTGCCTTCATGGTTCGGGTTGGTGACGTTAAAAGTCTTGCGCATGAAGACGGAAGTGTAGCCGCCGTCCATGTCGAGCAGCTCCGTGCCGGTCAGAAGTTCTCCATAGAAAATAGGGGTGGGCCCGGGCAGCCAGGCCGAATCGTTGAAGGCGACTCCGCGCCAATTGAAGGTTGGAGAAGAAGCTTCGGTCGTTCCCTTGAAGTAGCGCCACTGCGCGCCATCGGGGATCAATTCACCGGCCGCGACCGACAGAACGCATGCAAACACTGCGCATGCAACAGATAACAAGCGAACAATCATGGGTTGCGCGCACAAAGTAACACAGCCCAAGCTATTTAGATAAAGGAAAATGTATCTGCCGACGCCGTTCTGCGACTGCGTCGTGAATTCCTAGATACCTACGTGTTTGTTGACGGCATCCGAGATGACGTTGCTCCAACGCTGCAAGGTCTCCTTATCCTTGCCTTCGATGAGCAAACGCGCCTTCGGCTCAGTGCCTGAATACCGCAGGAGAACGCGGCCACCGTCGTTTTTCAGTTCCGCTTCAGCCTGGTTAACCAGGTCAAGCACGCCATCGAGTTGCTCGAAAGGCTTCTTCTCGCGCACGCGAATATTCGTAACGATTTGCGGATAACGCTTCCAACCGCGGGAAAGATGCGAAAGCAGGCACTGCTTGGTTTTCATGATGCGCAGCATCTGCAATGCAGCAACCAGGCCATCACCGGTAGAGCTGTAGTCGCGGAAGATTAAGTGGCCGCTTTGTTCGCCGCCCAAATTGTAGCCGTTGCGAAGCATTTCATCGATGACGTTCTTATCACCGACCGAAGTCCGAACAACTTTTCCGCCCTTCGCTTTGATGATCGCATCCAGACCCGCGTTGCTCATCACCGTGGCAACGACCGTTTTCTCGGCCAAGGTCCCCTGCTCCAACATATCGAGCGCGGCGATAACCAAGACGTCATCGCCATCGATCAAATTGCCCGTTTCGTCGCAAAGGAGAACGCGATCAGCATCGCCGTCGTGGGCAATACCGAGTTGCGCACCATGCTCGATCACCTTGCGGCACATCTCTTCCGGATGCATCGAACCGCAATTCTCGTTGATGTTCCTGCCGTTCGGAGTGTTGGCGTAAACAATTACCTCAGCGCCGAGTTCGCGCAGCACGCAAGGAGTTGCTTTGTAGGCCGCGCCGTTCGCGCAATCGACCACGATTCGCATGCCTTCCAGGGTTAAGCCACGTGGGAACGAAGCCTTCGCGTATTCAATATAGCGGCCGAGCGCATCATCGATACGCACCGCTTTGCCGATGTGATCGGCGGCGGGACGAATGTTCTCAATGGCGCCACTGAAGACTAAATCCTCAATCTGCGCTTCGATGTTGTCATCAAGCTTGTAGCCGTCCGCTCGGAAGAATTTGATCCCGTTGTCCGTATAAGGATTGTGCGAAGCGGTAATGGCAATGCCTGCATCTGCGCGCAAACTGCGCGTTACGTAAGCAATGCCGGGCGTCGGGAGAGGCCCAATGAACAGAACATCCACGCCCATGGAAAGGACGCCGGAGGAAAGCGCATTTTCAAGCATGTAACCGGACAGGCGCGTGTCCTTGCCGATAACGATCTTATGTTTGCCAAAGCCGCGAGCCATCGCTTCGAGATTTTTGAAAACATGCGCAGAGGCGCGGCCCAACTTCAGGGCGGTCTCGGCTGTTACTGGCTCCACATTGGCAGTGCCGCGAACCCCATCTGTCCCGAAAATCTTTTTGCGACCGTTATCTTTGCTCATACGCGAAGCCGATGATTTTAGCTCACTCTTTGATTACTTCAACCTGAACTCTATCCGGCACGAGCCGGTCGAGCTTAATTCCACCGCGCGGAGGCACATACACATGAATCTCAAGCAAGGCGTTCGTGCCGCTGAATTCACTGATTTCCACTGTGGTCCGCACTTCACTGGATGCAAGCTCCCGCAATGTTTTTTCTTCCCCCTTCAACGTGATCTCCACTTCCGAAGGCGTCACTTTAAATTCACGCGTATCGGTAGCGGGTTTAGTGATCGTTACCGGATGTGCGATCATGACGCGCGTGTGCTCGGTGCGGCTTTCGGGAAACAAGGAAGGCCGCATATCGCGTGGTTGAAACCCGAACCACGCCAGCACCGCCAGGCACAACGCGGTCATCTTCCACCAGAAATTGCTGAGGATTACGTCGCGCATTATTTATTCCCCTGCGCTTCGCCCAGCGGAGCGGCTGGCATGCCAGTTTGCTCTTTCGGGCGCGGTGCCAACTTCGCTTTGATCCATTCCCGCACCCGAACACTGCGCTTGCTGCGGCGCACGAACACCGAAGTCAGGAATGCCCGCAACTCCTCGGCAGTCACGTTGCGCACCAGATGCCCTTTATAGGCGTAGGAAAGCCCGCCAGTTTCTTCCGAAACGACCACCACCACCGCGTCGGTTTCTTCGGTCAACCCAATCGCCGCCCGATGGCGCGTGCCAAGCGATTTATTTAGATCCTGCCGTTGCGTCAGTGGAAAAATGCACGCCGCGAACGCAATCCGGTCGCCAATCATGATCACCCCGCCGTCGTGAATTGCATTGTTTGGAAAGAAGATCGTCTCGATCATTTCCGGCGTGGCTTCGCAATCCACCACGATTCCGGACTCAACCACATCCTGCAGTTGAATGCTTTGTTGCACCGCGATGATCGCGCCGATGCGCACTTCGGACATGCGTTCCACCGATTGGATAATCACTTCGATGTTCTCGCGCTGCTCGCGAGCCGTATTAAAAAGCGGAAGATTCCCGAGTTCGGCCAACATTCGCCGCAACTCCGGCTGAAAAATCACCAACGCAGCGAACGCAGACGCCGCGAAGAAGGTTTGCAGGAAGAGCGCGAGCACCTGGAGCTTCAGCAATTCGCTGATGAAGGAGAGAACCAGCATCACCGCGAACCCGATCACGACCGGCCAGCCGCGCGTGCCGCGCACGAACATCAAGATATAGTAGATCGCGATGGCGAGAATCAGAATCTCCAGCGCCATCCGCCACTTGTCTGCGAAAAAATTTAAATCAATGTTCATCGCGCTGTTGATCGCGAGAGGCGCGTTGAATTTCTTCAATCATCCGCAACCCTTGGACTGTTGCCGCCACATCATGCGTCCGAATGATCTGCACCCCGTTCATAACAGCCCAAATCGCACAGGCGAGCGAGCCCGGTCCGCGCTCATGCGGTTCCGCGCCAGTGAGCTTGCCAATGAAAGATTTCCGCGAAACTCCCAAAAGCAATGGCCGTTCATGCACTCTAAAACGCGAGAGTGAGCCCAGCAATTGTAAATTGTGATTGGCTGTCTTGCCAAAGCCAATGCCCACATCGAGCACGACCTGCTCAGGATGAACCCCGCGGGCACGCACTCGTTGCAGACGTTCTGCAAAAAAATCGCTCACCTCAGTTAATACATCGGCATAGTTCGGCGCGAGATGCATTGTTTGTGGCGTCCCTTGCATGTGCATCAAAACGTAACCGGCGCCGGTTTCGGCTATGATACGCCACATTTCCCGATCTTCGCGATTGGCCGCGATGTCATTAACGATCGATGCGCCCGCATTCATCGCAGCCAAAGCAACGGAGGGTTTCTGCGTATCGATCGAGATGGGCACTTTGACCCGCTTTGAAAGAGCCTGAATGACCGGCAAGACCCGCCGAAGTTCTTCTTCTTCGGAGACGCTTGGCGCACCGGGGCGAGTCGATTCGCCGCCGATATCGAGAATCGCCGCGCCCAGTTCTTCGAGGTGGAGCGCGCGGTCGATTGCTTCTTCTGGCTCCAGGAACTCGCCGCCATCTGAAAAGGAATCGGGTGTGACGTTCACGATGCCCATGACCAATGGCGCTCGCGGAAACTCGAACCTGAAATTGCGACCCCGAAAAATCACTTCGGCGAAATGTAGGAGCTAGGGCCGTCTCCGCCAACACTTACCTCTCAGCGACGCAGACCGCCGAAAATGCGAAAATCGCCAAAATGTCCTAGTCACCTTCAAAAATTATGGTCAATTAACCGCGCTCTACTAGTTAACTGCCATACCACTTTATGTACAAGACATTGCTAAAAGGATCAACGCTGCTTCTCTGCGCGCTGACCGCTATAACTTCGGCACGGGCTGACGGTCTCCTCTTTGATTTCGGGGCTGATGCCACCATCACCACCGGTGGCCCTGCCGGCCCTGCCACGGCTTGGAACAACGTGACCACCGTCGGAACCGACGATTTCGGTGTGCTGGAAGGCCTGCTCGCTTCTGATGGAACTCAGAGCGCAATCAATCTGCACATGGTTTCCAGGTTCAACGGAGTGAATGAAAACGGGACCACCACTGCGACAATTTATCCTGCTACAGCGACCCGTGACTCGCTTTTTGGCAACACGGAACTCTTTAGTGGCCTCGAGAACATCACCCCGATCTTCAAGTTGGTGAACTTGAATTCCGCCGCCACCTACCGTTTGACCTTTTACGCCTCCCGCACTGGCGTAGCTGATAACCGCGAAACCCGTTACACGGTGACTGGCGCGAGCGAAGTCACCGCAGACTTGAATGTTGCCAACAACCAAACCAACACCGTCACCGTCACGAACGTTTCCCCCGACACCGCCAACGAGATCACAATCGCCCTCAATCCTGGACCAAACAACAATAACGGAAACCACTTCACCTATCTAGGCGTTCTAGAAATCTCTGCCTCCACCGGTGAGAAATATCTCATCGACTTTGGGGGAGGAGGCAGCATCACCGAAGTTGTGGAAGCGCCAGCTTCTGCTTCCTGGAATAACATCACTCCGACGATTGGCACCACGAATGATGGAGCATTGGATGGCGTCCTAACTACAAACGGTACCGCTACTACCATGAGCTTGCGGATGGTTTCTCGCTTCAACGGCGCGAACACCGCCGGCGCGAGCGGATCAACCAATTTTCCAAATACCGCGACACAGGATTCACTCTTCGGAAACACGGAAGCCTTCAATAACCTCTCCAATATCCTCCCGGTCTTCAAACTGACTGGGCTCGACACAAACTACATCTTCTCCTTCACGTTCTTCGGCTCACGTTCTGGCGCGACCGATAATCGCGAGACGCGTTACACGGTCGCGGGTGCAAACAACGGCGACGCCCTGCTCAACACTTCCAATAACACGAACAACACCGTCGCCGTTTCCAACATTCGCCCGACCGAGGCTGGCGAAATCACAATTTCCCTCACCGCTGGGCCGAACAACAACAATGCTAATCACTTCACCTACCTCAACGTGATGAAGGTCGATTTCGTGCCGAATCGCACGCCACGAATCCTGATCGATTTTGGCGGCCCAAATACGACCGACCTCGGCCAGGATGATTCGGACAACGCGTGGAACAACGTCACGACCGCAGTCGGCAGCACCGATACAGGCGCTTTGACGAACCTCGTTCGCACCGACAATTCCGCGACACCGATCACTTTGCAGATGGTATCGCGTTTCAACGGTAATAATGAAAACGGCACACAGGCTGGAATCGCGGGCGGCGCTCCGTTTCCAATCGATGCGACGCGCGACTCTCTTTTCGGAAATACAGAAACCTTCAACGACCTCGAGAACATCGCGCCCATCTTCAAATTGACCGGTTTGAACCCCGCAACGGCGTATGATCTCACCTTTTATGCCTCACGAATGGGTGTAGGTGATAACCGTGAGACCCGTTACACAATCACCGGCGCGACCGAAACCACTGCCGATCTCAACGTGGCCAATAATGAATTTGAGGTCGTGAAGGTCAACGGCATGAAACCGAACGCGAGCGGAGAAATCACGATCGCGCTGACCCCCGGACCCAACAACGACAACGGAAATCACTTCACCTACCTGGGCGCGCTGCAAATCGATTGGGCTGCGTCAGCAGGCGGGCCTGCGCCGACACTTTCCGGCGCCCAGTTCCAAAACAACACCTTCCGTTTCACGGTGAACGGAACTTCAGGGGTAACGTATGCCATCCAGCGGACAACAAACTTCAGTGACTGGGCCACAATCGATACAGTGACCCTGTCCAGCGCAGCGCAGCAGGTTCAGGTGCCTGCTACGGAAACTGCTGCCTTCTACCAAGTAGTTCAGCAGTAGGAATCGTATCCTCGGTCGCCAGTTCGTTCGAGCTGGCGACCCTTCTCTCAACATTCAACTAATCCGGTCGTGCTGGTATTTCGCTTTCTCATCGTCGTCGCTCTTCTCTCGGTTTCAACATTCGCGCAATCCAATCCATACGAATCGGACATTCGCAACTTCGAGCAGGCAGATCTGCGCAATCCGCCGCCGACCAATTCCATTCTATTTCTCGGTTCCTCTACCATCGTTGGTTGGAACAGCCTCCGCGCCGCATTTCCCGAATTTAATGTGTTAAACCGCGGTTTCGGCGGCTCTCAAGCCAGCGACGTTCTGTTCTTCTACGATCGAATCGTTCCGAAGTATTTTCCTCCGCTGATTGTCTTTTACGAAGGCGACAACGATCTCGCCTCCGGCAAATCTTTGAGCCAGGTTTTCGCGGACTACACTAATTTTACGGCACTCGTGCAACGCGATCTTCCTGACGCACACATCTTGTTTGTTGCGATTAAACCAAGTCCAAGCCGCGCCAACATCTTGAATCAGCAGCGAACCTTTAACGAGCGTCTCCGCGAATTCACCGAAACCAGCCCGAAACTGCATTACGCGGATACCTTCAATCCGTTTCTGACGTCCACCGGACAGTTCCGCCCGGAATTGTACGTCGCTGACCAATTGCACTTGAGTGCCGCTGGTTACGCGCTTTGGGAATCGATCATCGTTCCGATCGTGGAAGATTGGGCGGCGCGGTACCCAGTGAATGTTCGGAAGAGTGAACGCAATGGAGTGCTGATCGATTTCGGCTCGGCGAATTCTCTTTCCGGCCAGCCCGATCCGACGGTTGTGCACTGGAACAACATGACCACGATCGGCAGCAGCAACAACGGTTCACTTTCCAATCTGGTGACCACCGCCGGGACAATCACTCCCCTCTCCCTCCAGATGGTATCCCGCTTCAACGGTGCTAATGAAAACGGCACTCTTGCCTCAACGAACTTTCCCGCGACCGCTACCCGCGATTCTTTGTTCGGGAATACAGAAACGTTCAGCGGGCTGGCGAACATCACTCCCATTTTCAAGATTGCGGGCTTGAGCCCCGCTCAAGCTTACCGCGTGAGTTTCTATGCATCCCGCATGGGCGTGAGCGACAATCGAGAAACGCGTTACACCGTTTCCGGTCTAACGAACTCCTTCACCGACTTGAACGCGGCAAATAACACGAACACGGTTTCAGTGATAACGAACGTTCGGCCGAGCACGCATGGGGAGTTGCGCGTTGAACTCAGTCCGGGGCCAAACAACAACAACGCCAACCATTTTACTTATTTGGGTGCGCTGCGCCTCGAATGGACAATTTCCACACCAAGAGACGCGCTGCTGATTCAACCGACCAGAACAGGAACTGGGCTGGCGTTGCAGGTGCGGGCAAATGCGGGGATGACTTACCGCCTGGAATCTTCAACGAATCTGGTCGATTGGGATGAGGTGCGCACCATCACCATGCAATCTGATTCGGAGCAGATCGGCGTTGAAGAGGCGAAAACGGCAGCTTTCTATCGTCTCGTGAAGCTATAACGCGAGCACCTGCTGCGCCGAGTTGGGAACGGCTTTGCCGGCGAGTTCGGCGGCGGCATGAACGAGGCGTTTGGCGATTGCCGCAACGACTGAATCGGGAACGCCCATGCGGGGATCGGCGGATTGGCTGAGCATGTGGCATTGGTCGTTCACGTAATCGATGAGGACGAAGTCGCCGCTTTCGACCTGGGCAATCTCGCTGGAGAAGAACTTCATGCCGCTGAGTTCGGCGATGCGGCGGATAATGTCGTGCAATGGCGCGAGACCGTGAGTAGTGAGTTCCGAGTCGGTGACGAGCGTGTATTTGTCGGTAAAGCAATTCCACCAGGCCAGCCAGACTTCGCCGAAGCAGTAGAAGACGCGCCAGTAGGCAGGGCGATCGTTGATGGTGCGGGGGATGATCTTCTTTTGCAGCAAGTAGGAGGGGTTTGACCAGGCGGAGACGGAGCGGGTGAGGTCTTTCTCGTCTTTGGCATCGAGGATCACGCCGCGGCGACCGTAGCCGTGGCTCGGTTTGATGACAAAGGGAGTGCCGAGTTGTTGGCGCTGCTCGGGGGTGAGTTGGAAGGTGGCGGTCGCACTTTGCGGGACGACGACGGTATAGGGCACGTGGAAGCCGGCGCCGAGAAGGCGTTCGTGCATGCGGGCTTTGTCGAAGGCGGCTTGGGCGATGTCCGGTGGGTCGATGACTTTGGTGTTCTTGTGATGGGCGAGGAGGACGAGCCGATGATAGATGTCATCCGGCAGATGGTGCTCGCTGTGCATGTTGAGCAAGACATTGGCCCAGAGCTCGTTACGCGCGTAGAACTCGTAGAGCCGCTGCACCCAGAGGGGCTCGACCAGGAAGAAGTTCAGGCCGAGTTCGGCGCAGTGTTGCTGGATGCGATGAATGAAAAAATCATCGGTATCCAGTTTGTGCGTCATCACCAGATCATAGACGCGGGTCACGAACTAATATCCTGGCGAGGTTTTCGTCGCTTCGATCAGTTCGATTTCGTAGCCCTCAGGCGCATCGATGAAGGCGATGCCGCCGCCTTCCGGTTTCATGTGCGGGCCGTCCGAAAATTTTACACCGAGCTTTTCGATATGTTTGCCGAATTCGGCGAGGCTATCCACTGAGAAGGCCAGATGGGTTAGGTCCGGCTGGACTTCGACCGGGCCGCTGTTCGGGAAATGGCAGAGCTCGATCGTCTCTTCGCTTTCGGGTGCTTTCATGAAAACGAGTTCGGAACCGCGCGGCGATTTGTGGCGGCGGACTTCCTGGAGCCCGAGCACTTCCTTGTAAAATTTCACCGACTTCTCGAGGTCGTTCAGTCGATAACGCGTGTGCAATAATTTTCTAACCTTGCTCATCCCGTTTTCAGGATAGGCCGCAGTTTGGGACAACTCAATTTGGAATTGTGCACCCCCTCGCCAGATAGTGCGAAACCGGATACTATTAGGTATGCGAACTTTACTTCTATGCGTCGCTGTTGTGCTGTTCGGCTGCCAAGCGACTGAGAAGTCGCAATCGACTCGGGCGACAGCGGCTTCGGCTACTATCGAATCGGTCAAAGGCCAGGTGGAAATCCGACGGGCGGATGGGGAATGGCAGCGGGCGGAGCCGAGCCAGCTAATCATGGCGGGGGACGAAATCCGCACCTCCGGTGACTCGAGCCTGGAACTGGACATGGGCCGTGAAGCGGGGGTGCTGACGGTGCATCCGAACTCGGCGTTGCGAATCGAGCAACTTGGGGCGACGAGCGGAACAGGGCCGCATGCGACGTTGATGCTTTCGCGCGGGCGGGTGACTGGAGACACACTGCGGAAGCCGGGTGCGACGAAGATCGTGGTGAACACGCCGAAGGGGACCGCGAAAGTGCCGTGAACCGAAGGGAAGGAAGAAACCACGAATGGACACGAATTAACACGAATGGTTGCGGTTTGATTAGCGTGAAATTGGGTGAAATGAGATACATGCGTGGGAAATGTTGACTCAGAGGATTTTCTTTGGAGGGCGGGAAATTTCTCTAGTGCGCGGGAAACCAGGTACTTAGAACCGAGATTTGAGGCGGAACGTCGGGCGACGAGAACCGATGAAATCGAAGTGGAATTTGGTGGAATCACCGGAATTACGGGCGTTTTTGCAGCGACTGAGGTGGAACGCGGCGGGGCCTTTGAAAGATCGATAGAATGTAGAAACCCGCGATAATTGCTGGTTTGGGAGGGGTTGGCGACGCGGCGCCGGGGTGCGGTTTGGCGGAGGTTCTTTCGCCCCTCACGAGACTTGGAGATGGGCGGATTGGAAGCCACACTGTTGAAACGCTGTTGAAACGGTGGGCTATTGTCGGTCGTCCGTGCGGGACTTGGGAAAGCGAGAACAGGGCCTGGGGAAGTTTCGCGATAATAAGCGTTAAAAAGCGTTAAATCAGGTACTTGGGATGGAAAAGTCAACATTTCGGCACCGATAGGTGCGCGGTGCGGGAGGATCTCCAGCCTACGAGAGGGCCAAGTGGAATTTCCCGGAATTGCAGGAATTGCGCGGGTTTGGTGAGGGTTGGTGGATGGGTACGAGGAGGCGCACGCAGGTTCACAAACCCGCGCTACATCGAGGCGTCGTGCTCTGCCGGCATTCGTCTGCATACGTGTTTCTTTATCTTTCTGCCTGGAAGAGCCGCGGACTTCGGATGTACACAGTACGTCCGACGTTGTTTTGCGGGGATGAAATGAAATCCGATGGGCGGAGTTCGTTTCAACCACGGGCCGTTCTTCGCAGGCGAGCGCGATTTAACCCGAAGCCGGGTGAACTCGCAAGTTTTGAATTCTTAATTTTTAGTTTTTAGTTAAGCCGAAAGAGGTGTTTTTAAAGGTTTCTTACTCGGCTTTTTGGCGGGAGTTGAGGTGAGTGGGGTAGTGAGTTTTTCGTAGAGGGCGAAGAGGAATTCGACGCGTTCGCGGTCGGAGTGGAAGGGTTCGGGGCGGTAGCATTTTTCGACGGCGCGGCCGAGTTCGGCGTGGGCTTTGACGAGAATGGAAGATTGAAATGGAATGACCTTACAATCCACAGCTTTGGCACGTCTGGGAGCCTTTGGTTTGCGTAAATGTGCCGTCTGTTGAAATGACGAACGTAATCTGCGGGTTGCATATTGGAGCCGGTCCGTTCCCTTTCGCACCCGGCAATTGAAGGTTTAATGGATTGTTGTTCCGGCCTTTTAAACCATTTGCAAGGCAGACCACATCCAGTCGAGATCGAAGGTGCTGAAACACGTTCTCATTCGGATGGGATTTATCGCCAGCGAAGATCACTGCCTTCGCTTGCGGCTTTGTTGAACATAAATCGACATAGCTTGGTTGGCCTTTCTGCAAGTCGATGCTGTTCCGTGCACCATGATGGGGAACCTTGAGGATGTTTGCCTTTGGGAGTTTGAGTCGTCGGAATTTCGCGATCGCCGTCGTCCAATTTTGTTTGAGGGCGTCCGCCCCAAGTAAAATCGTAACACCAGAGTATTCGAGTGCTATGATGATCGATAGAAGGTTAAAATCGGGCTCCCTAGTCGTTGGATTTTCTGCTCGCCGAAAGTAACTCTGCCGAAATTCTTCAATAACGGCGTTGCTCGGAGAAAGAAAGTGAATGTTGACACCGTCAATCGTGATCGGAGCGAAATTGTCTGAGGGGTTAACAGTCATTGCCGGATGAACTGCATTAAACAGTTCGAGAAAGACAGCTGCTTTCTTAGCGTTGAGGCTTCGAGCGAACTCCTGAATTGGACTTGGAAAATTCGTGAAGGATTCTACGCGATACCCCAGTGAACTAATGTCGGAAACGCTGGTCCAAAATTGCTTAACTCTCCCCGTTCGAAGGACAGCAGCTAAATCGGTGGCGTGGTCATCGTGTGGGTGCGTTAGGCATACAAAGTGAATCTCTTTGTCCGCGATAATCTGCTCGATCTTTGCCCGCGATCCTAAAGTAGAAGGATGTGCGTCGACGACACCAATCCCGCCGTTCGGGAATGTAATCACAATTGTGTCGCCGATCCCGGATTCGTAAAAATCAATCTGAAGACTTCCCAAACTTTCGAATAACTGCCAATTGCTTTGCCTTCAAGTCGGGCGATAGACCCACTACATCCGTGAACGCAGTATGGCATCCAGCAAGAGGTTTGAAAATGTACCCAAACATGGCCGAGTCAGTGTCAACTTGCTCGACTTCATCCATCTCGAATGGCTGATTCGGAAGTTTAATTCCGGCTGCATGGAGTGAACGGAGCGGAATCGTATACTCGAAATGCTCTCCTTTATGGAAAAGTATCACTCGTGCTTCTGAACCTTCGTCGCCAATCAAAATGCCTTGGAACCGTCGAAGAACCTTGTGCTTTTTAGGCCCTTGGGTTCGGTCGGAGCGGCGAAGGCGAACCCGGACACCGATCTGGGAATTGCCGGACGTAGAAACGCTCGATTGGCTCCGAATTAAGACACAACTTTCTGTTCTCTTCCCATCGTCTCTTCGAGGTGCTGCGAGGATCGATGAACCAGCTGTGGAGATATCGCGCGCGGCACTTTCGTCCTCTGCGGTAAAGGTGACTGGAAAACCAGCTTGGTCGTCCTCCCCGGTGCTAGCTGTAGTGTATTGGCCGCTCATGAAAGCATCAGTTGTTCCTTTGCAATTTCGGCGATTCTTCGTGCTTCTGCAAAGTGTTCCAAAAGGTTAGCATCTATTGCCGGATTATCTTCAAGTAAATCGGCTTCAACGACAAGCGCATAATACAGTTCTTCCCGGTATGTCTCGTAATACCGTTCTTTTCTGGCAAAGCGGTCTTTTTCTAATCGTGGAGCAATCGGAGAAGGTCTCATTTGAGGCGGGCCAGACCTTTTAAGACTTGATACGTTTAGTGTTAAATGGAGCTGTCGGCTGCCGGCGCTAAACCAGTAATCTAGATTTCGATGGTTCGGAGCCATACCAACTATTTTGGCGAGTTTCCGGTGGGGTTCGTTCACCATTTGCTGGAGTGCACTCTCCAAGGCTGCCTCTGTTGAAAAATCCCTTCTCAGCTTCACGGCGAATCCGTTTCGCGTAACGCTTATCGGCTGAAAAATCTCTCTCGCGAGAGTTGACGAGGCAACACAGATCTCACCGAAACTGTCTGAATCGGGATTTAACTCTTGGGTTAACCCGATTGCAACGGTGTCAGCAAACAAAAGGACGCCCTGCTCGGGAAGCTCAAGCTTTGCTCCTGATGGCTTTGCTTCTGAGGGAATGAAGTTGTACTCTTGCTGAGCGCGAACCATGAACTCGCCACATTGGTCCAAGTAGCGGTAACCGCCGTCGAAACTCTGCTTGAAGTGGAAGCTCAGGAATTTCCAGGACATTGGCGATGGTGGTAGCAAGTTTAAGGTTACGCGGCAATTTCCTTCTCTCCTGTAGACCAGGAACCGAGATATTCTAAAGCGGCGAGGTTAAAACGGGTGTTGGCCGGTGGAGGTGTGCTGCTTGTAACGGCGAATGAAGGCGAAGCTTTGGGATGTGGCGGTGTAAATCGGAGAGGTTGAATTCGGTGGTGTTGATCTGACTGAGGCGGCGTTGGTCGAAGAGCGGGAGGTTTTTTCAGCGTGATGTTCGTCGGGTTCGAGGTCGTGGAGGGCGATGCGGTTGAAATCGGAAACGATGATGTAGCGGGGAATGTCTTTTTGGCGGGCAGGGTCGCGGGCGAGGTCCTGGATGTAGCGGAGGGCCTGGGAGACTCGGCCTGGGAGAGGTCTTTGCCGGCGGTTTTGTGTTCGACGATGAGGGTGCCGGGCCAGAAGAGGTCGATGTAGCCGTAGTCGCCGGTGATGCGTTTGACGGGTTCTTCGAAGCTGGCGACGGTGCGGCGGCGGAGGCCGAAGACGGCGAAGAATTCGTTCCAGAAGGTTTGTTTTTCGGCGGATTCGCGGGTGGCACTGGACCATTCTTTGGAGAAGCGGATGGCGTTGTGGCGGATTTCGTTCCAGGAGAGCGGCACGGGGAGGATTTACAGGAACGCTGTGGGCAGAAAAGGAAGAAGAGGATGGGAGAGATGGGAAGAATGCGAGGAATGGGAGGAAAGACAGGTTCCTGGATGGTGAAGTATTTGGCTGAAGGTGGTGCGTACTGGCTGACGTGGTCCACGGAGATGAAGTGGGGCACTGTGGAAAGTGCCCCTCCCGAGGTTTGGTTTTTCCGGATCGCCGGTGTGGTTCTGTTTCAAAGAAGTAAGAAACGAGCGAAATGGTAAGCGCCTCAAGTTTTAGCGTTCGGGCTCCGATTGTGAAGAGACGTCTCCAAGGATGGAGGCTTGTTTATGAACGGAATGGACGCCGCAGTGGCATTGTATGCCACGTTTGTTGTGCCGTGCTGTATTGAGAGGCCGCAATGGTAATCAATACGAACATGCCGGCGATGGAAGCTTCCCGCTTGCTGGACACGAGCAACTCCGCTTTGGCGAAATCGTTGCAGCGTCTTTCTTCTGGCTCACGAATCATCTCTCCCGAGGACGATGCTGCGGGTCTTTCGCAGGCGGCGAAGTTGCACAACGAAAATCTGCGTGATAACGCAACGCGGACGGTGCTGGCGAATGGGATTTCGTTTTTGCAGACGAAGGATGGTTTCCTGAAGAAGGTGCATACGGCGCTGAATCGGATGAGCGAGCTTTCGATGCTGGCGCTGGATGTGACGAAGTCGGATACGGATCGCGCGCTTTACAATACAGAGTTTCAGCAACTGAGCAGTTTCATCACGGGAGTATCCGCGAAATCGTTCAATGGGCAGAGTCTTTTCAATTCGACTTACACGCGGGTGAACAGCGCGGGCATCACGTGGAGTGATGCGAAGGCGGCGGCTGAGGCGGCGGGTGGGCACCTGGCGACGGTCGGGAGCGCGGAGGAGTTGTCGCAGATCATGGCGGCGGTGGGGAGCGGCGCGAATTTGTGGATTGGGCTGACGGACGAGAATTCGGAAGGAAATTTTCAGTGGGTGGATGGGACAGCGGCTTCTTTTACGAACTGGATGGGCAGCCAGCCGGATAACAGCGGCGGTAACCAGGATTACGTGAAGCTATCGGACCTGGCTGCTGGGCAGTGGGACGACGACAACAATTCCGGAGCGAATATTGTTGGGTACGTAATTGAGAGTTCGCCGAACCTGATCGTGAATGGTGAGATGGACTCGGTGACGCTGGATATGGGCGGGCTGACTGCGCCGACCGGAGACATCAGCACGAGGAGTGCGGCGACGACCGCGCTGAACACGGTGAAGTCTGCCATCCAGGAAATCGCGGTGCAACGGAGCAACGTTGGTGCGATGATCACGCGCGCGCAGGCGGAAAGCGATTTGCTGGCGATTAAAGATGTGAATTTCAAACAGGCGATCAGCCGGATTCTGGATACCGATGTCGCCACCGAATCGACGATCTTCGCGCGGCAATCGATTTTGACGCAGGCGGGGACGGCGATGCTGGCGCAGGCGAATGCTCTGCCGCAATCGGCGCTGCGGTTGTTGAACTAAAGAACGCGAGCGGCCCGATTGACACGCGTCCGCCGCTTGGCCGAGTATCGAACCATAGCTCGAACCGATACTGGCTCGGCTTTCTACCAAGGAGGTTAAGATGAGATCATGGGGGAGGGTTCTTTTTTCGACGGCTACGTCACACCTGAAACGATTTGTTCCTATCGCTGGAATAATCGCGCTTGGTGCTATGCCACTCGCTGCGCAGGACGGAAACCGAAACGCGGCGAGCGCTCCAGAGAAAGGTGAAACGAGCTACGACCAGATTTCGCCGGTGCTCCTTGGGAAGGAATCCTTCAAAGACATGATGGCGAAGGATAAGGCTGGGAAGGCCGCGATTATGGAGCGGCAGAAGAAGCTCCTCGAAGAACGTTACAACCTCGCACCCAAACCGCACGCCAACGCCAAAATGTCGCGCGGCAAACCGCTGCAGGTGGGACCGACGGCAAAACTGCCGGAGAATGTAACCTGGGATCAACTCGCGGCGATGCCCGCAGAAGAGATCCGCGACAAAGGACTCTTTCCGAAAGGTTATCTCCCGTTGCCGCATCCGAATCATCCAGCCGGTGGAATGCTCTTTCCGCAGAAAGAAATCGAGACCCTCCCACGGCTGGAGCGGTTCGATCTTGATTTCGATATTCCCGACCATTTTCTCGCGGAATTTCCGCCCGCGATTTTTCTGACGACACGCCCGGATCTGGGCGATGTCTCGCAAGGCAAGCTCGTGACGGTTACGAATTTCCAGGAAATTTTCTCAGG
Source organism: Verrucomicrobiia bacterium (assembly GCA_036383895.1). Classification (GTDB taxonomy): domain Bacteria; phylum Verrucomicrobiota; class Verrucomicrobiia; order Limisphaerales; family SXQI01; genus DASVNK01. Next base: position 28,038 of record DASVNK010000041.1, read on the forward strand.
AATTCTAAACGCGAAGGACCTTGAGGGTTTGCGCCTGCTCGTCTCGCAGTTCCCACAGCAACAGTTCAACGCCACGGCGGATCGCAAGACGGAGCGGGCCGATGGCATGCAAGGTGTATCCTGCTTCGATTGTCACGCGAATGGACACACCTCGGCCGCCACGCACCTGATCGGAGATATTCGTCCGCAATCGCATCGCCGCCGAATCGACACACCGAGCCTTCGCGGCGTCAATGTGCAGCGGCTTTTTGGTTCCCAGCGCGCCCTGAAGACGATCGAGGATTTCACAGAATTCGAGCAACGCGCCGCTTACTTCGACGGTGACCAGGTGTCTGCCGCCGCGAAAGGAATCAATGTGCTCGAACGCGGCAGCCAGGTTCATTTCATGTCCGAAGTGCAAGCGCTGCTGGACTTCCCACCGGCGCCCGGCCTGAATCTCTTTGGAAAGCTCGACCCAAAAAAATTTGCAGCCGATTCACCTGAGATGAAGGGGCAGGAACTTTTCTTCGGGAAAGCTCAATGCGCCACCTGCCATACACCGCCGTTTTATACGGACAACCTCATGCACAATCTGAAGGTTGAGCGCTTTTATAAAACGCAAACGATCAATGGTCTTGTGGCCACTGCCCAGGGACCGATCAAGACGTTCCCACTTCGTGGCATTAAAGATTCCCCGCCCTACTTTCACGACGGCCGGCTGCTCACGCTGGAAGACACGGTGGAATTCTTTAACATCGTCCTCGAACTCAAACTGGAAAAGACCGAGAAGGAATCACTCGTCGCTTTCATGCGCCAGCTTTAGCGCGGGCGCGCGAATCAGCGGTGCACGAGCATGGGCGCGGCAATGGCGGCGATGACCAGGAGCTGGCCATCCCGACAATGACGGCGGTGTTGATGAGGAAGACCGCGGTGCCGACCGAATATTTGCGCCAGCGCCGCCAAAGGGCCGATTTCCACTCGAGCAAGATGATTATCGCGATAACGGCAGAGGTGAGGATGAGCCAATTATCTTGCGCGAAATCAATGACTGCAAACGCGGCGAAGGGTGGCGCGTCCGCATCGGCGCAAATCTGTTTGAGCTTGGGTGTGACGAAAAATGGTAAGAGCGGTCCAGATGAGGAGTGGTGGAGCCAGGAACGAGGCTGCCTTCAGATAGGTTGCTGTTCTTGCCCAGGCAGCTTCTCTGGGTTGGGCTGGATCGATCGTCATAATTTGTTTGGACAGGGTGGACCTGTCGAGGTCACGCAGTGCTGTGAGGCGGCTTATTTTTTCTTCGGCTCCCAAAGAAAATGAAAAGAGTTCCCGCGCGGATTTAGTAATTTTGAGTCAGCCCGGAATTAAGAAGCAAGAAAGGGAGTTCGAGATGGGTTTTCTTTGGGTGAGTTGGATGGTAGTTGTTCGGAATGAGCGATGCGGTGAGGAGGAGGAATAATATGCGCGTTTCGGGGGAGGGTCGACAGCCGATGTTGTTTGCGCATGGGTTCGGATGCGACCAGACGATGTGGCGCTTTGTGGCGCCCGCGTTTGAGGTTACGCAGCAGGTGGTGCTGTTCGACTATGTGGGCAGCGGGAAATCGGATGCGAAGGAATATAACGCGGAGCGTTACTCCAGTTTGCGAGGGTATGCGCAGGACGTGCTGGATGTTTGCGATGCGCTGGAGCTTCGGGAGGTGGTGTTCGTTGGACATTCGGTGAGCAGTATCACGGGCATTCTGGCGGCAATTAAACGACCGGATTTATTTCACAGCTTGATCCTGGTGGCTCCATCTCCGCGCTATATAGATGACCCGCCGAGTTACCGGGGTGGGTTAAGGAAAGCGGATGTGGATGAACTGCTTGGAACGATGGAGAAGAATTATGTGGGTTGGGCGAATTTTCTGGCGCCGGCGGTGATGCAGCGTCCGGATCGGCCCGAGCTGACGGAGGAACTGGCGCAGAGCTTTTGCTCGACGGACCCGGTGATCGCGCGGCGGTTTGCGGAAGCGACATTCTATTCGGACAATCGCAAAGATTTGCGAAATGTATCGACTCCGACGTTGATTTTGCAGTGCGCGGTGGATGCAATCGCTCCGTTGGAGGTGGGTGAATTCATGCGGCGGGAGATGCAGAATTCAGAATTGCGAATTATCAAGACGACGGGGCATTGCCCGCACATGAGCGCGCCGGAGGAAACGATCGCGGAGATGAAAAGCTACCTGGAAAGGTTGCGAGCGCAGAAATCGAGCGGGCGTGGAGAGCAAAGCTAGAGTTTTTGAAGAGCTGCCGTGTGGGGTTCTCGAGTTCGATGAGCGCGGGAAAGTGACGCACGCGAATGAGTTCCTGTGCGATTGCCTGGGTTACTCGCGGGAAGAAATTTGTGCGCGGACGTTCGATGACCTATTGACGATCTCCAGCCGGATTTTTCATCAGACGCACTTTTTCCCGTTGCTTAAGTTGCAGGGCGAGGCGCGTGAAATTTATTTGACGCTGAGAGCGAAGGACGAGCGGGCAGTACCGGTGCTAACGAACGCGCGGTTGGTAAAAAACGGCGCGACGGCGTTGATCATTTGTGCATTCATGCCGCTGAAGGAGCGAGCGAAATATGAGGAAGAGATCCTGGCGGCACGGCGAAAAGCGGAGGATGCGTTAAAGAACAATAGCGAATTGCAAGAGTCGCGGCGTGAATTAAGCCGGCGGCTGGCGGAGCTTGACGGGCAAATAGCGTCGGTGGATCGGCGGAATGAAGAGTTACGGCGCTTTGGGGAAATTGTTTCGCATGATTTAAGTGAACCGCTCCGAAAGATCGGTGCATTCGCGGACCTGGTGGCAAGTGAATGCGGCGGGACCTTGAACCGGGAAGGACTCGTCGCGCTGGAGCGGCTGAACGCGGCCTGCGACCGCATGGCTGAATTGCTTAGCATCCTGAAGGAATATCTTTGGCTGGATGCGGAGCCGGAGAATCCGGGGCCGGTGGACCTGAATGAAGTGGTGCGGGAGGCGGCGCAGCGCTTGCAGGAGTTCGTGGCGTTGAGCGCAGAGCCACTGCCGACCATCCGCGGATGCAGGCATCAACTGACGACGATGTTCAATTTGCTGTTCCGAAGCGTTGCCGCGCGGAGATTGGCGGATAAAATAAAGGTGCGAATAAGGGGTGCGGTAATGGAAGAAAATAGTTTTCGCAAGCTGCCTGGGAAATACAACTATGTAGAGACGGTGCAGATCACGATCGAAGATGACGGGGTGGGATTTGCGATCGAAAAAGGAGAGAGCTTATTTCAGTTGATCAGGAAGTCCAAAGCCGCTCAACCGCACCCGGATCTGGCGATTTGCAAGAAGGTGGTGGATAATCATCGGGGAGAAATCAGCTTACGTTCGCCAACGGATCGCGGTGCGGTGTTCACGATTTCTTTGCCGGTGAATGGTGAAAGGGAAAGCATGGAAGGCGGAGTGAACCCGGGCTAGGCACAATGTCACAAAGAAGTATTTTGTTCGTAGAGGATGACGCAGACGACGCGCTGTTGCTCACGCACGTGTGCAATCGGATAGGCGTGGAACAATTTAGTTTTGCGACGAACGGTAAGGAGGCAGCGGATTTCCTGCACTCTAAGATTCAAAGGGGAATGATCAGTGAAGCACCACTGATCTTTCTCGATTTAAACATGCCGGAAATGAACGGGTTCGAGTTCCTGGAGTGGCTGCGAGGAAAATCGGAGGTTTATGCGATGCCGGTCATTGTCCTTTCCACGTCTGAGAGTCCGCAGGATATGAAGAGGGCCTACGCTTTGGGGGCGAATGCGTACCTCGTGAAATCGAACGCGCTGAAAGAACTGCGCGAAACGATCGCAGCGGCGCATACATTCTGGTCGAAATATAATCGGGTGCCGTAGGTGTTCGGATGTGTTGTTTGTGTGTAGGTGTACCAGGCCGCGTATGATATAAGACTGGCTGCGGCAAAGCGGGGGAACTTTCCTCTCGAAGGAATCTCTCTCCTTTGAGGCGGTGAGGGGCGGCTCGGAGCGTGCCGGGATGGAGTATTTGGCTGAAGGTGGTGCGTTCTGGCTGACTGGTCCACGGAGATGAAGTGGGGCACTGTGGAAAGTGCCCCTCCCGAGGGTTGGGTTTTCCGGAACACGCGTGTAAAGCTGGATCGCTCGTGGGGGAATTAAAAAGCAAGAAACGGAGTTCGCGGGATTATGTTTGAGGCAAGTTTTCTGGCGTGAGTGACGGAATTACAGCGATTAACGAAGGACGATCACGTGAGAGGCGCGACCGCTTTTCGACTGAGGAGGCGAAGTGGAGGGCGGTGGTGGCTCGGGATGCGGCGGCGGATGGGAGGTTCTTTTTTGGGGTGAGGACGACGGGGGTTTATTGTGTACCGAGTTGTAAGTCGCGGGTGGCGCGGCGGGAGAATGTTCGTATTTTCGGGACGGCGGCGGAGGCGGAGGGGGCGGGTTTTCGGGCGTGCAAGCGGTGTTGTCCCAACGGGCCGAGGCGCGGTGAGGTGCAGGCAGCGGCGGTGGCGAAGGCGTGTGAATTGATTCGGGGAACGGAGAAGAGGGTTTCGCTGGGGGATTTGGCGAGGAAGGTGGGGATGAGCGCATTTCATTTTCATCGGGTGTTCAAGGCGCTGACGGGTGTGACGCCGAAGGAGTTTGGGGTGGCGGAACGCGCGCAGCGGGTAAGGAAGGGTTTGTTGCGGGGGAAGTCGGTGACGGAGGCGATTTACGAGGCTGGGTATGGATCGAACGGACGATTTTATGCGAGCTGTGGGCAGCGGCTAGGGATGGCGCCGAAGGAGTTTCGCGCGGGCGGGGTGGGAATGGAGATTCGGTTTGCGGTGGGGGAATGTTCGCTGGGGGCGGTGTTGGTGGCGGCGTCGGCGCGCGGGGTTTGCGCGATATCGCTGGGAGATGATGCGGAAGCGCTGGTACGCGAATTGGAGGAGGAGTTTCCGAAAGCGCGATTGGTGGGCGACGACGAGGCGTTCGAGGGGTTGGTGGCGCGGGTGGTGGGTATGATTGATGCGACGCGGGGGGCGGTGGAGGTGAAATTGCCGTTGGATGTGCGGGGGACCGCTTTCCAGGAGAAGGTCTGGCGCGCGTTGCGGTCGATTCCGGCTGGGAAGACGGTGAGTTACGGGGAACTTGCGAAGCGGATCGGCGTGCCAGAAGCGGTGCGGGCGGTGGCGCGGGCGTGTGCGACGAACCGGATTGCGGTGGCGATTCCGTGTCATCGGGTGGTGCGGCTGGATGGAGCGGTTTCGGGTTATCGCTGGGGTGTGGAGCGGAAGAAGGCGTTGTTGCAGCGCGAAGGTGTCGAGGCGCGGGCTACATAGTTGGATGGAGCGGTGAGATTCGAGTGCGTTTACTAATGGGGTTCACTGAATTTTGCGTCGAGGGAAGACTCCTTTGAAGAGGACGATAATTCCGCTGGCGGCGATGAGAATTCCGACGGTGCCATAAACGAACAGCTCTTTCGGAACGCCCGAATTTGTGAGTTTGGCGTAGGCTGGGAGAAGGAGGCCGGCCGCGATGAAGAGGCACAGAAATCCCGCGAGAATGGAGAGAGCTCGTTTCATTGAGGGTTGGACAGACTGATCGGGGAGCCGTTCCGAAGAATGATTTACAAGCTAAGCGCTGATCGCTTTTGGGTGCGGGAAATCATCCTCGTTCGAGGCGCTGATTGAGGTCGGGACGACGGCTATAATTTCGGTGCCACCTCCTGGAACTGACTTGAAAGTGATGTGACCGTCGACCTGTTGGACTCGTTCGCGCATGCCGACCAGGCCGAGACTGGCACGATGGCTGGCATTGATCATATCAAAGCCTAAGCCGTCGTCTGAAACGAGGAGATGAATGGAATCCCCTTCCCTGTGGAGCAGGATTTTGGCGTGGGTGGCGTGGCTATGCTTGATGGTGTTCTGAAGCGCTTCCTGAATGATGCGGTAGAGGCACAAGGCAATTTTCTGATCGAGCACGGGAGGGATTTCGTCGTGATTGAATTCGACGGAAAGTTGGGATCGCTTGCTGAAAGCCTGGCAGAGGGCCTGGGTGGCGGCGACGAGGCCTAATTGTTCGAGATTAGCGGGATGAAGCTGGCAGGAAACCTTGTGCACCTCGGAGGAGACCTCACTGACTTGCGCGGCGATCCTCTCGATCTGTTCCTTCGTTTCGGAATCTTTTTCCATGCGGCCGAGCAGATGCATTTCAATGGAGAGCAGGGCGAGGCGTTGATTCACATCGTCGTGGAGATCGCGCGCGATGCGTTTGCGCTCCTCTTCCCGCGCGGTGATTAATTTCTCGCTGGCTTCGTGGGCCGCGGCTTCGGTTTCTTTGCGCTCGGTGATATCGATGGAAATCCCGAGCAAACGAGTTGGGGTGCCGTTTGAAACATGTTCAATCCGACCGGACTTTGAGATCCAGCGAATGGCGCCGTCCGGAAGGAGGAGGCGATGTTCGAGATGAAAGGAAGAATGCTTCTTGAGCGCAGTGAAAAGAGCCTTTTCGACCCGCCGTCGATCTTCGGGATGGATGCGGGCGATCCAGGTGTCGTACGGAATATCGCGATTTGCGGGGCAGGCGTGGATCTCTTTCCATTTTTCAGTCGCCCAAAATTTGGATGAGTGAGCATCCCAAACCCACATGCCAAGTTGCGCTGAATCGGCGGCGAGAGACATCCGTTCCTCGCTTTCGCGGAGGTAGCGCTCGGCGCGGCGTCGTTTGGCAAGGTTTGTGAGCAAAAGAGAAATGAGGACGGCCTGCGCGGCGCAAATGGAGAGAATGGCGACGATGTGCCATTTGTGGCGCTCCATCGTCGATAGCTCCCGAAATTCAATGCGAGCACCCGGGGGCAGACTTGCTGAGGGAATACGCCAGCGCCTGAGCTCACGCCAATCGTAGGTTGGCTGAGCTGCCCCGATCGGTGGAGGGCGAATGTTGGCGGGGGCTTCCCCACCGAGAATTCGAGCCGCCGCTACTGCGCTTTGATGGCTCGCCTCGCGGATGGAGACGAGCGGCCCGCCGACGATGCCATTGCCCAACTGGTAATCGTGGAGGCCAAACATAGGAGCATTGGCAACAGAATGAAGAGTTCGCAGTGGGTCTTGCACCTGGGGGACGCCGTGCGCGTCCACCAGGATTTGTCCACAAATTATGGCAGAGTGTGGGGGGAGACGCTCCGCGCGGAACATCATTTCCTCGTAAGAAAGCTGGGTGAACCGTTCGGAACTTACGCCAGGAGCATATTCCTTAATAGCTTGATCGAATTGATCGGTCCAAAAATGTCCGACGAAATTATCTCCAAAGATAATGGCAATGTTGGTGGTACCCGGGAGCAAACGGACGAGCGCTTCGACGATTGGGCGAGCATCGTTATCGACGGCAACAACCGCGTCCTTTGAAGTGAGACTAGAATACTCAATCATCCGCTGGTCGACGGAAGCAAACAGCATTGGGACCTCGGGAAAAAGCTGGGAGCGATACTTTTGCGCGAAGCGAACTGCAGGTCCTCCCATCGGAACGATCAGGTCAACGCTGCGCTCGTTAAAGAGGGAGTTCAAATAGGCGATGAACGGACCTTCCTCAGAGTTTTCGAATCGTGCTGTGACCAGTGCGAAGTCGAAGTAGTCGACGGGGACTGGTGAGTTCCGGGACAATTCAGTGCGGAAGTTTTCGGAGAAGGCAATGAATGGGGCGAATTCCCTCCCAAAAGAGTGGAGGAGCAGCACTCGCCGCGGCTCGATAGGCGCAGCTCCCTGAACCTCGAAGCAGGTAAAAAAGAATAAAAGGAGCGTGAAGGCTCGACGAATCTTCGCTACTGGAACGAAGCGTTTCATTTCACCACATAGTTTTCAAACTACTTCCCCCCTGCTCGAAGGCGTTGCTGGAATCGCAGCCCAGCGATTCTTTCCGAGCAAGTCACATTTCCTCACAACGTCAATTAGAGCGCAAGCATTTTAGGGGAAACGCACGGCGCGGCGATACGGGGCTGACATCGAGACTGGCGGCAGAGGCCTTAATAGAAAATTGCGCGCGTGGACTTGATGAGCGGCTTCCAAAGTTGGAGAGGAGGATCGGGCGAGGGCGGGGCTTCCCGGTCTTGCGCGGATTTAAGGGACGACTAGCGCGCGGAAAAATACACTAGCGATCCCGACAGGGTGCGTCCAACGGACCAAGCCGTCACCGGCGGGGCTGCGAGGCGTTTCTCTGTTCGTCCAATCACTTCCAAGAACTTCGGAGGACTGCAGTTGGTAGCGGAGGCCGGCTTCGCCGCTCAAACTGACCTCCACTGTTTGCTCTGCGGACCTGGCGAGGCGCAAGTCGGGCGAGGGAGGTCGCCGCACTTTTACGATGACCGATCCGCGATTAAGAGCGCCGGCTTGATTTTGCACATGGTAAGAAAAATTATCTTCGGATCCCGTGTCCACGAGCGGCGGTGAGTAAGTGACGATGCCGCCCGCAATAGAGATGCGTCTTCCGAGCGCGCTTTCTGGGAGAACACCGGCGAAGCCAGCATCCGGCCCGTCGTTCGCGAGTAAATCGAGCACTGGAACGGAGAAGCCAAAGCCCGGCAGACGAGTTAATTCATCTGAGGCCGTGAACGGCGGCAGCCGATCCATGTTCGGCAGCAACGCTTCTGCGGTCGTTCCTGCGACGACATTCCAGTTGAGAGTCGTGGAGAGAAAAAAATCGCCCGTCTCGTTTACGGCGCGGTAGAGCCATTCAATCGAGTGGTACGCCAGAGCGATCTCTTCAGCGGCGGTGTTCGGCCCTCCTTTTCTGCTGTCGCCCCTGTGAGCCACACGCCTGATATAGGCATCTTTTAGCATCACAGAATAAAACGGTCCCTGGATAGTTCCGCGCGTTCGGAACACGAGTTCGACGGAGGCAATGTTTGTGCCCATCAGGATCGCGTGCAGGAGTTCCGGCGAAGTGAAATCGACCCGCTTGCGCACGATGAATTCGCCCGGATTGGGTTTTCCAACGACGGCTCCAATTCCGTTGGTCCAACTGGAGAGAGCGGTGATGGATTGCGCGGAGAGTTCGATTGGGATCCATCCTGCAGGGGTGGGAACGGATCGATCGGAGACGCCGGCGCCAATCATGTCAGCGTTCGATCCCAGCTTGCCGAAACGAACAAAGCCGTCGGTCTGAGCGATGGATTCAGGTCGGACCAGAGCGAGCGCCAGGTAGAAGATCAGCGAAAGAAGTAATGTTCTGAGTCGCAGAGGCAAGAGGCTCCCGTGTTTAAAGATTGGTCAAGGACCAGTGACTGTGCCGGCCGGAACATCCCAGGAAACGACGATTTCCTTTCCAAGTTGGCCGTCTTCAAGGACGGGGCGATACTTCATCGTAATCGTTTTAAAAACGAACGAGACGGTCTCGACGGGCGACAGCGAATCGCCGGCCGGGGCAATCGAAGTCATAAACACGCCCGTAAATTCATATCGCAACGGAACAGCCGCCGTGTCGGTAGCGCCGCTCCTGGAGTGATCTCGAACCACCACTTCCACGGTCGAAAAGGAAGTGCCAGTGAGGATGGCCCGCAAGAGACCGGCGGATGCGGCGTCCACTTTGCGCGTCACTTCAAATGATTGCGGGCTGGGTTTACCAACGGAGGCTCCACCTCCTTTAGTCCAGGAAGTATCGGCGGTCACGGCCCATTGAAAGGAGGCGACTTGGTTCCACCCTTCAGCACCTCGGAACACCTCATCCTTGCTTTCCCCAGGCAAACCTTCGCGCGCGGGACCAAAGCGAATGAACACCTCGGCAGCAATCGTGCCGGAGAAAGAGAAGTACGCAGCCAGAATGTAAAGCGCCGATTTGATCACCGGCCTTATCGCAGAAGCTTTCATGAAGTCTATTGGTTGAAATAACAGAAGTTGGAGCTTTCGCCAGCCAATTCACCAAAAAGCTCGAGGGAGCTTCGGCGCTCTGATCGTGACGTGACCGCGAGATTCTCAAGTTCGCAATTCTAAGAAGTGATTTGCGAAAAACGTCGTTGAGGGAGAAGCGAATGTGGGGGTGATTATCTGGAAGTGACTGGAAATCAACTCAGCGCGCCAATTTACGACAGGTTTGAGAAGCGTTGGCATGGGAGTAGCAACACTGCGAAACCATGGATAACACACAGGTTTCAAGGACGAGTAACTGGGAAGTTTTGGCTGCGGAAGCGAACTATGTTCCGCGCGATTTGGCACGGCTTTGCCATGTGTCACTGCGCACGCTGCAACGGCGCTTCGCCACGAATTACGGCATGACGATCTCGGATTGGATGCGCCAGATTCGGCTGGCGAAGGCGTATGCGCGGGTGGTATCGGGCGAGCCGATCAAAGCGGTGGCGTATGACCTCGGTTTCAAACAACTTTCGCACTTCTCCCGTGTGTTTAAGGAAGTGCATGGCGTGGCGCCGAGCCTGGTCTCACCTCGGGGCCGCGCCAAGGCCGCATTGCAGAACGCGGGCGCGCCTCTCACCCCACCCGCGCCGGTCACGCTGATCGTCATGGACGATCCCGGGAGGACCCATATGGCACCTGCGCAACGCGTGCCGATCACTCTTGCTAACGAGCCTGCAACCATGCAGCGCGTCGCTTTCTAAGCGACCAAGAAACCGCCCTGCCAGCGGGCCCCCGAACCCGCAGCAACTTAGCCAACTGCAATCAGTTAGGCACTTGAGCGCCACTACTCAGTTTTTTGCAAAAAGTAGTGGCGCTTTGATTTTCCTCTGCTATTGTCACCCGCTCTCAATTCGAGTCTGTTTGGCCAATTGATCGGGACAAATCGGCTGGGTGATTGATTTTGGTAGGAGAGTTGTGACGAACAAGAAAAGCACAAGCAGTAGCAGCAGCGCCGCAAAGAAGCCGGCCGCAACGTCCGGAGCGAAACACAAGCCGCTCGGTCAGGCGACGGCTGCATCGATCCTGGGTCAAGCCGCCACGAAGTCGAAGAACATGGATCCGGCGGCGAAGATCAAGCCGGATTGGCAGAAGTATTACAAGAACCTGCTGGATCTCCGGGAACGTCTGCTGAACCAGATGAGCGGCCTGGCGAAGGAATCAGCCGAGGAAATGTCGAGCTACAGCTTGCACATGGCGGATTCGGGCACGGATAATTTTGATCGCGATTTTGCACTGAGCCTTCTGTCATCGGACCAGGACGCGATTTACGAGATCGAAGAAGCTCTGAAGCGCATTGAGAAGGGTACCTACGGCGTTTGCGAATTGACTGGGAAGACGATTCCCAAGGCGCGCCTGGATGCGATCCCCTGGACACGGTTCACGGTAGAGGCGCAGGCGCAGCTCGAACGCGATGGTGCGTTGCGCAGCCGGAAGCTCGGCCAGCTTGGAACGGTTGATTCCAGCGGCGGGGTGGAAGTTGCCGAGGAAGAGGACGAGCCGGAAGAAAAGCCTTCGCGCGAGAAGGAATAATAGAGTAGACTGGGATTTTTATGCCACGCGAGATCGTAACTATCGAGTGCACCGAAGCGCGCAAAGAAGGCAAAGCGCCTTCGCGCTACATGACCACTCGCAACAAGAAATTGAAGACGGAAAAAGTGGAACTGAAGAAATACAATCCGTTCCTCCGTCGCCACACGCTGCATCGGGAAATTAAGTAATTATGCCACGCAAGACTCATCCGGACAAGAGCGACCGTAAAGGCCGCGGCACGATGGAATCGCGCACGCCGCGCCCGAAGCCGAAGATTGATTTCACGGTAGACGCGCTTGATTTCAAGAACACCACCCTGCTCCGCCAGTTCGTGACTGACCAGGGCCGCATCCTGCCGCGCAAGTACACCGGCCTCCCGGCGCATTATCAGCGCCAGTTGAACCGCGCAGTGAAGCGCGCGCGGCAGATGCTGCTGATGAAGTAAGCGAACGGAAGATTTCAGATTTGAAACGCCGCACCAACGTGCGGCGTTTTTGTTTTTTCGCGAGCCAAGCGAGGGCCGGAGAAGGCCAAATTATTTCCGTTCTTCAGGTCTACCGTTCTCGCGCGGTTCCGGATAGAATCCCGATCATGGAAAAGCATCGGGCCGCGGATATCCGGAACTTCGCGATGGTGGGACACGCTTCATCCGGCAAGACCATGTTAACCGAAGCGATGCTGCTCTGTAGCGGCGCGGTTGGCCGCATGGGCCGGATCCCCGACGGCACGACCGCTTCGGATTATCACGTGAGCGAGAAACAGCGGCAGTTTTCGGTGCAATCGTCAGTACTCCACTGCAATTGGCTGGAAAAGAAGTTCAATATTATCGATTGCCCTGGTTACCTGGATTTTGTCGGTGAATCGCTGGGTGCTTTGCGGGTGGCGGATTTCGCACTGGTCGTCGTTCACGCGCAGCACGGCATCGGGGTTGGCACAGACCGAGTATGGAAATACGCAACTGAGTATGGCATTCCGAAAATCATCGTCGTAAATGCGATCGACAAACAGAACGAGCATTTCGACGAAGTGCTGGCCGATGCCCGGGCGCACTACGGCCAGCACGGCGTTTTCCCGCTCACCATTCCCGTCGATGGAGGCAGATCGGGATTCCACCAAGTGCTCGATGTGATGCGCAGCGAAATGGTCACTTACGAACCGAACGGCAAAGGACTCTACAAAGAGGAACCTGCCAGGGGCGAATGGAAGGACAAAGTCACTTCGCTCCATAAAGAATTGATCGAACATATTGCCGAAAGCGACGACACGTTGTTGAGCAAATATTTCGAGGAAGGCGGGCTCAGCGAAGAAGAGTTCCGCGCGGGCATTCACGCTGCTCTCCAAAAGCAGCTTTTCATTCCTCTGTTTTGCACTTCGGCCGAAACGAACGTGGGCGTGGCGCGTTTGATGGATTTTATTGCGAAGTATGGGTCCAGCCCGGTGGACCGCGCCAGCGTTACGGCGCATACCTCGGAGGGTTTGGAGACCGAAGTTGCGCTGGAGCAAAATGAGCCTGTGCTGCACGTGTTCAAAACGATGGCGGAGGAACATTTCGGCGAACTTTCATTCTTCCGCATGTATGCTGGGAATCTTCGCAGCGGAATGGATTTATTTAACAGCGATCGCAAAACTTCCGAGCGAATCGGGCAGATCTACATGGTGAACGGGAAAGAGAGGCAGATCGTCTCTGAGATCTGCGCGGGTGATATCGGTGCCGCGGTTAAATTGAAGGACACCCACACCGGAAACACACTTTGTTCCCCGAGGAACGTGGTAACACTGCCAAAGGTCGCTTACCCCAGGCCAACCATTCACGCTGCGCTCAAGACGCAAGCAGCGGGCGAGGAGGATAAGGTTGCGGCGGGACTAGCGGCGCTACATGAGGAAGATCCGACTTTCGTTCACCATGTAGATTCCGAGCTGCACCAAACCATTTTATCCGCGCAGGGCGAGCTTCATCTTGAAGTTCTCGTCGACCGGTTGAAACGTCGCTTCAATGTACATGTTGAATTGAACGAACCGCGCGTGCCGTTCCGCGAGACGATTCATGCGCCTGCCGAATCGAAGTATCGCCACAAGAAGCAGACGGGCGGTTCTGGTCAGTTTGCCGAGGTTTGGATGCGGATTGCGCCGGGCGCGCGCGATAGCGGTGTAGATTTCCGGCAATCGCTTGCCGGGCAGAATGTGGATCGCGTATTCGTTCCCTCGGTGGATCGCGGGGTGAAGAACGCGTGCAACGAAGGGATTCTGGCCGGCTACAAAGTGGTGGATGTGAAAGTCGATTTCTACGACGGGAAGATGCATCCGGTCGATTCGAACGATATTTCGTTTCAGATCGCCGGGTATTTTGCGTTCAAGGAAGCTTTCGCGAATGCAAAGCCCTGCCTGCTGGAACCGATCCACAATATAGAAATCCACATTCCAGAGGATTGCCTCGGGAAAGTGATGGGCGACCTTTCACATCGTCGCGGGAAAATTTTAGGCATGGAGAGCGAAGGGCAATTTCAGGTGATCAAGGCGCAGGTGCCCGCCAAGGAACTTTATCGTTACTCAAGCACCATCCGCTCGCTTACCGGCGGACGCGGCCTGCACTCGGAGGAGTTCAGCCATTACGAAGAAATGCCGCGCGAGCTGGAGCAAAAGATGATTGCGGAAGCGAAAGCGCGCAAAGCGCATTGAGGCGGCGCTGAAAGATCAATCCGGAAAGACGAAAGCGTTTTTGCGTGCGTCGGCCTCTTTCAGCACAGCGACGTCAATTTCCTTCAGCTTCTGTTTCAATACGAGGGAAGTAGCGGTGATGCTCAGTTCAAGGAAATTCACTGGCTTGGTGATAAACTGATTTCCGCCGCTGATTTTTGATGAAGCGCGGCTGCGCAGATCGTCCAGCGCGGAGATAAAGAGGATTGGAGTTTCCTTATGCGCGGGCATCCCCCGGACGCGCGCACAGACGGCGAAGCCATTCAGGCCGGGCATTTCGACGTCGAGCAAGACGAGGTCGAATTTGGTCATTTCGCATTCTCGAATTGCGGCATCGCCCGAATCAACCGATGTGACGCGGAAATTAGCCTTCTCCAGGCCCAACGTGATGGCGCGGCGTGAGACGGCCTCATCATCCATCACGAGCGCGGAGGGGGTTAGACCGTTTAGCCCGGGCAAGTCGCTGACCTGCTGGTTCATCGCGGCCATGAAATCGATTGCGTTCGCCAGCACCTGCTTGGATCCGGCGGACGCGGATTCCATCGTTTCGCGGAGCTCGCGCGCGCGCCGTTCCAATGGTTCCAGCAATCGCATCAAACCGCTTAGCTCGCATTGGCCCGCTTCGGCGCGGATTGAGGCAATGCTTTTATAAAATTTATCGAACGCAGCGGCGCGTGAAGCAGCATCCTTCGCGGTCATGAACACGACGAAAGCCTGGCGCGCGGCGTGGACCTGGCCACCAAAGCTGACGGCGAAAAGGGCACGCAATTGTTCAGAATCGTTCGAGACCGGCTCGATATCCCGTCCCACCAGCGTTGAGACGGGTGAGAATTGAACGTGCCGTTTCGGTTCCAAAGGCCGGGTGTTCCTCGCCGGTTCAGCAGCATGCGCTGTCCGGACTGGTTGCAATGCTGGTGCCGCAGGAAGCGACACCGGCCGATTGTTGCGCAGCACGGGAGGTTTAAAGTGTTCCTTCAACTCGCGCGCGAGATCATCCAGGTAGTTCGGGTCGCACTTGCAGAACACGCTGATCGCACCGGCCAGGAGGAGTTCGTCCGCAACGTCGTTCGGGTATGAATCCACCAACACAAAGAACGGCAACGTGCTAAAGCGCTTCTGGGCGCGGATTTTGCCCATCAAGTTGGCCGGGTTCATTTGCTCGACGGTCACATCGAGCAGGACGGCAGCGGGCTTGCGCTCTGAAATTGCGTAGTAGCCGGTCTGGCCGTCGGCCGCGGCTTCGATTTCGAACTCCGCGCCGAGCCGCGATTTGATCGCGGAGAGCACCGAAGCGTCGTCCTCAATGAGCAGGATTTTCTTCAAGGCTAGGCCACCACTTCTTCACTGATCGCTTCCTCCCAGGCTGAAAGGCGAGCGTGCAGCTTAGTCTCTTTGAGCAAATCGATATTCAAATCCGCGATGCGCCCTTCTGCGGGCAGGATGTTTTGCGCGACGTGAACGCAGAGCACGGGCGAGAATCTGTTACCGAGGTCTATCGCGACGCTATGATGGCGTTCAACTGCGGTGATGATTTCGTCCGGCAAACCCCAGAGGCCAAGCAAATAGGCGCCGATATCCGCGTGAGTTGCGCCGTAGACCTCCGCTTCGATTTTGTGCAGCGGCACGCGTTCGCGCCGGGCGCGCGCAGCCACTGCTGAGTATTCTTTCTCTTCGTGCGTGGCGAGGACGAGCTTGCCGACGTCGTGCAACAGACCCGCAGTGAAACAGGTCGCCTGGCCGCGAGTGTTCATCCCTTCGACCCGCGCGACAGTGCGGCAGCGTGTGGCGATTTCGAGCGAATGTTGCCAAAACTCGCTGAGCAGCTTGCGGTTCTTCAACCGGGCTTCGGCAAAATTGCGTGCCTGGAGACCGAGCAATAACGCGCTGATCACTTCCACGCCTGCGAGCTGAACCGCTTGCTGAACCGTTGTCACTCCGCCGCCGATTCCAAACGCCACTGAATTCACCACCTGCAACAACTTTGCGGTGAGCGCGGGATCCGACTCGACGACTTCGGCGACATCTTCCATCGAACTGTGGCTGTCCTCGAGGAGTTCAGTTAAACGCAGGTAAGTTTCCGGCGGCGTAGGAAGCACATCACTGCGACCAACAATCTTTTTGACGCGCTCACTGCGAATGACTTTGCGCAGGCGTGAAATGCGATTGATTTGGACACTGAGTTCCTTGAGGGAAAGCGGCTTGAGGAAATAGCGATGCCCGTACATCAAACAGCGCGCAACGGCGAGTTGATCGGCTTTTCCGGAAATGACGACCCGCATTGCTTCGGGGTATAGGCGCTCAACCGCAGTAAGAAATTGGCCACCATCCATTGAAGGCATGCTCAGGTCCGAGACGACGATATCCGCGGAGCGCGTGGCTAGTTCCTTAAGCGCTTCGTCGCCGGAAGCCACGGTGCGGACGTAAAAATCCCGCCCAAGCTCATGGGAGAGTTGACCATACAACTCGCGCATCAAGGGCTCGTCGTCGACGAAGAGGACGCTATTCATCTACATCTTCCATCGACGTAGGGAGACAGCGAGTTAAGGCGGGAACGACTAGGGCCGAACGGGGAAACCAAGTAAAAGCCGCGCCAAAACGAAGTTGTCGGGATTGGATAACTCAATTGTCACGGGGCGCGGGACGGTTTACATCCCTGGAGAGTGACGGAGGAAGAGCACGACAATCCCTTGTTGGCCGAAGTTCAGGCGGAGAAAGCTTCCGCCTATTTTGCGCGGGTTCGTTCCATGCAGGCAGCGCTTGCGCGGCTGGCACAATTCGACCGCGTTCCGAATTCGAAGCAACCTGGACCTCAAAACGGGCGAACTGAACTATTCGCGGAGGCCGCAGAACAAGTTTGGTTTTTCATGATCCAGCGCGAAGCGATGAAACTGCCTTACTACGAAGAAGTGTTCAAAGACTTCGACATACCGGACGAAGTGAGGCGACGGATGGGGCCGAAGGAATTCAATTGCCCGCCGAGTTCGCGAACCTAAATCACTTACGATTCTTGCGCGCGGCTTCCTTTTTCTCTTCCAACTCTGTGGCGAGGGTTTTCTTTTCGCTGGCGAGTTGCTTTTGGAGTTGCTGCAGCGCTTCGTAGTCACCGCTCATTTCGGCCCTGGCAATCTCGCCTTTGAGGAAGATTTCACGTTGCGCGATTTTCGACGCGTAAACGGAATCGAGTTCGGCCATTTCCTTCTTCTGCGCCTCGGTGAGTTTAACGCTCGGCGCGCTTTTGTTCAGGCGCTCCATCGCCAGTTCGTAGGCAGACTTCATGCGCGAGATTCTGCACGAGGAATTTTGCGGGTCAACAGCCAGCCGCCGAGGCGACGACTGGCTGCCTCTGGAAAAAACCAATCAGTATTCAACGATCGTCTTGAACCCGCCATAGACCATCCGCTTGCAATCGAATGGCATGTCCTTTGGGTCCATGCCCTCGGAAATGCGCGGATCCTTCATTACTTTTGCATTCACCTTGTCGCGATGCGCGCGCGATTTGAAGACGACGAAAGCGAAAATGACGGTTTCGCCGTTCTTCAGCTTCATGTTCTTTGGGAATGGAACTCCGAAGTTAGTGTTCACATCTTCCGCGACACATTCCTTGTATTCCAGCGCGCCGTGTTCTTTCCAGATTTTCCCGGCCTTGTTGGCAATTTTCCGGTAAACCTCAATTTTGTTTTTCGGCACCGGCAAAACATATCCATCCACGTAGGTCATAAAACTTCCTTTCTAAATCGCAAACTTCAGTTCCCATTACTTCGGCGCGTGTCCACCCGGCGGGATCACAATCACCATCCAGCCGACGCCGAACTTGTCGGTGAGCATCCCAAACTTCGGCGCGAAGAATGTTTTGCCCATGGGCATCATGACATTCCCGCCTGGTGAAAGCGCGTTGAAGATGCGTTCGGCTTCGGCCTCGCTGTCGACCGCGACCGACAATGAGAAGCCTTGGAAATTGCTCTTGCCATCGCTGGAGCATCCGTCGGAAGCCATCACTTCGGTCTGCCCGATCTTTAAATTCGCATGCATGACTTTGTCCGGCGGAGGGGCGGGCATGTTGGGATTCTGTTCCGGCGCGTCTTTGAACCGCATGAGAGCGGTGATTTCCGCGCCGATCGCAGATTTGTAGAAGTTAAGCGCCTCTTCGCAGTTGCCGCTAAAAAACAGATAAGGCTGCACCACTTTCAATCCAGTATTCGTTGTCATTTTTCCCTTTCCTTGTGGATACAACGAACAAGCCAGAAGATTCAGGACACTGCGACAAAAAAATAGCTCGGTGGCACGAGGCCTAACCGCGAAGCGGTTCGTCGTTTTCAGTTCTGGCTTTCTGCCGGGTTGTGCACTCCTCTCAAGCGAACGCTCAATTACTGTTAACTCTAACCCCCCATCCTTAGCTAGCCGCTGAAGGTTTCACCTTTGGGTGAAGTTATATTGTGGGGGATTTGAACAATTTTTCGGTTAAAGCGTCAGGTGTTCATGCCCGCTATCACGAAGCGTGACCGCCCTCTTCGGATCGAGTTTG
>DASVNK010000042.1:0-14717 GCA_036383895.1 Verrucomicrobiia bacterium
GCCACCAACCCCGCCGCCTCCCCAATATTCCACTCCACCGGATGCAGCCGATAACACCCATTCGTCACATGCGTCGTCCCTATATTCTTCGACGCCCCCAATAAATTCTCCACCCGCGCCGGAATCAACGCTCCCAACGGAATCTGAAACGGCCGCGTCTGGAAATCGATGTAGTTATCCCCCGCGCTCGTCGGATGCAAATCTATCGGGTAACTCCCAATCCCCACCGAGTCGCCGAAAACCTCCGCCTTCGTTTCCGCCTCCGCAATCCCCAGCAACTTCGCCCGCGCCTCAATTCCCACATGCTGCTCCAACACCGTGAATTCCGCCCGAATCCGCCGCGCCTCCCGCACATACGGATACTTCGCCACTCCCGCCTCGCTTCCCAGCAAATCGCCCCTCAGCCGCAACCCTGGCCACCCATGCTTCCCATCCAGTCGCGGCGCTTCGGTCTGCAGCCAATACAACAACGACAAACTTAACTGAGTCGCCCGCTCTATGTTCCGCGCTTTCTCCCGCTCACTCACCCCCACCAAATTCCCCAGCAGGTAATCATTCTGCGGCCAATTCACCAGCGACACATCCCCGGCATACGCCCCTGCCTCGAAATTCCTTCGACTGATCAACCGCCGATACTTCCATAAATTCAACGTCCCCGCCGTTTCCCCATCCGGATTAAACCCGAGCGTCTTCGCCTGCAACGTCGCCGGATGCGTATACGTCAAACTCAGCAACCGCCCGGGCCAGGGCGGACGTAACTTCGGCACAAAATCCCGCCAGAACCCATACTCCTTCGGCTTCTCGATCACATGCTCGCCGTTCGGATCATAATCCACCGCGAAACACATCGTGAATGCCTGCTGATTCGTCGCATCCCGCTTCTCCGGCGCATGCAACTCCCCCGTCTCACCTCGCCCCTCCGCCCCCATCACAAACTCCATCTTCGTCAGCGGCAACAAATCTCCGAGCTCGGTAGCATCAATGAAAAATGGCGCGCTCAACAGTCGCTCATTCCCACTCCGCAAATCCCGCACCTTCACGCTGCGCACCGAATCATTCCCCACCTCCGCCGCTACCGCCTGCGTCTCCAGCAACAACCTCAACTTCCCCTGGCTCACATACGGCGCCAACATCTCCTCCAAAACCGCCAGCGCCACCCGCGGTTCATGACAAAGCCGCGACACGCTCCCATCCCCCGGATTCAGTGCCGCACTCTTTCGTGCCGATTCCCTCAGCGGATAATTCCGCCGGTAAAAATCCCGTATCCCGTTCCGCAGCGCCCGATAACTCGCCGTGCTGCCATGCGTCTCAATCCACTGATGCTCATCCGGCGGCACCGCCTGGCTCGTCAACTGCCCCCCAATCCAATCGGTCTCCTCCGTCAGAATTACCCGCAACCCATTGCGCGCCGCCGCCAACGCCGCCGCCACTCCCCCCAACCCACCGCCCACCACCACCAGATCAGCCGAAAGTTCCCTCCTCCCCGCCCGATTTACCCTGCGCTCCTCCGCCGCTCGACTCGCAGTCAACACCGGCAAAATCCCAGTCGCACCAACCATCGATCCTAAAAATGTCCTTCGTCTCATATCTGCAGCTTCTTACCACTCACCGCCTGCACGGTCCTCATTCACTTGCCCGCAAAGGAGAACCTGATACTATTGCCCGCGTGATTCGAAGCAACCAATTCGAGTCACCTGCCGACGCGGTATGCGCGCCAGCCGGTCCATCCAGACCCGCTGGCCAGCCTACTCACTCCGAGCCAGGTGACTCCCATGTTCGCATAAATGCGCCCTCCCGCGCAGACGCTCCGTTATGTACTTTTCCACTCTTGAACGTGGGCGCGCCGCGCACGCCACTTTCCCACCGGTCCGATAGATTCGAATGTAGAAACCCGCGATTATCGCGTGTTTCTACATTCTATCGATTTTCGAAATCGGATACCCGCCGCACCCGATTCCACCTAAAAAGTCCCGCAATTCCATCAATTCCACCAAATTCCACTTCGTTCTCTTCTCTTTGGTCGCTGTGGCTCTGTAGTGAATCGAGTTTTCCGTCGCAAGTACCTGATTTAACGCTTTTTCACGCTAAACCAAACAGAACCCTGAACCTTCAATTCTCAATCAGCAATCACCACATTTCCCTGCAAGTCCTTGCAATAGCCAACTCTAGCCAACTTGCCGCATCATCCCTCTTCAGCGCGATCCGCTTACCGCAGTTCCCCCGCCAGCAGTCAACATTTCCGTCGCAAGGACCTGCAGCGACCCTTTTCGCCCTCTACTGCGTGTCTTCCCAATCAGGTCTCTGGGAAGTCCCTGACCGCTCTCACTTCTCTATTTCACTGCGCCACGATTTCACTCATCCTCCAGCCAACCCATGAACGCTGGTCTGTTCAGATGCGAGCCCGTCCTGTCTTGAGAATAAGCGCCTTGCTCCTCCCCGTTCTGTTCATCGCAACGGCAGCGTTCGCCCAGACCGCCCCTCAGCGCCGCTCCACCGCTTTAGTCATCCCAAAAGAAGGGAAGACCGGCTTCTCTCTCATCCCTTCTCTCCAGACAGGTATTGCGTTCACGAATCATCTCGCTCAATCGCGTTCGCTCACGAATCAAATCTATTTGAACGGCTCAGGAATTGCCGCGGGTGACGTCGATGGCGACGGTCGGTGCGACCTCTATTTCTGCGGCCTCGACAATAAGAACGAACTTTATCGCAATCTCGGCAACTGGCGTTTTGAACCCATTACTGAAGCCGCCGGTGTCGCCTGCTCGGACCAGGCATCCACCGGCGCCGCCTTCGCCGACATCGATGGTGACAACGACCTGGATTTAATCGTCAATGGAATCGCGCGTGGAACGCGCCTCTTTCTTAATGACGGCCACGCGAAGTTTAACGAAGTCACCGAAAGCTCCGGCCTCAAGCACAACAGTGGTGCCATGTCCCTGGCCATCGCGGACGTTAATCGTGACGGCCTGCTGGATATTTACGTCGTGAATTATCGCAACAGCACATTTCGCGATGAACCTGAAAAACGTTTTCGAGTCGTCCCTCGTGCTGGCAAATACGAAATCACGCTGGTGGACGGGCGGCCCACCACCGAGCCCGATCTGGTCGGGCGCTTCAGTGCTGATCCGCAGCTAGGGTTAATGGAACACGGCGAACCGGACATGCTTTTCATCAACCAGGGAAACGCAAAGTTCCGCCGCGTTCAGTGGAATGACGGGACCTTCGTTGATGAAATCGGCGCGCGCATACCGGTCCCCTACGAGTGGGGGCTTTCCGCAATGTTTCGCGACCTCAACGGCGACCTCGCGCCCGATCTTTACGTGTGCAACGACTTCCAATCTCCGGATCGCATCTCGCTGAACGACGGCACCGGGAAATTCAAAGCAGCGCCGGCCAACAGTTTTCGACAAACGAGCCTCTTCTCAATGGGAGTGGATTTCGCGGATCTCGACGGCGACGGCCGTGAAGAAATCTTTGTCGCAGACATGTTGAGCCGCATTCACGAGCGTCGGCAAACTCAGGTAATGGACGGCACCGCCGCCAGGGTTCCCGACCGCAAGTTCGAGACACGCCCGCAATACACGCGCAACACGTTGTTCTGGAACCGCGGCAACGGCACTTACGCGGAAATCGCGCAACTCGCCGGCCTCGACGCCACCGAGTGGTCCTGGTGTCCGGCTTTCATCGACATCGACCTGGATGGCCGCCGCGACTTGATCGTCACCACTGGCCACGAACGAGACGCCCAGCACATCGACATTGCTCGCGAAATTGACGCCGCCAAAACTCGCAAAGCCACCTGGCGAGAACAGATCGACATGCGCAAAAAATTCCCGCGCCTGGACTCTCCGATTTTCGCCTTCCAAAACCTGGGCGCTTTGCAGTTCACAAATGTCACTGCGAATTGGGGATTCATCACATCGCAAACCGCGCACGGGCTGGCGCTCGCTGATCTGGACAATGACGGGGACCTTGACCTCGTCGCAAACGCACTGAACTCCGGCGCGCTGGTGTATCGCAATGAATCAATTCAGCCGCGGATTGCAATTCGCCTCCGCGGAAACCCGCCGAACGCGGGCGCGATCGGTGCACAAATTCAGGTGGCAGTTCCCGGCTTGCCTTTGCAAAGCGACCAAATCTTCGCCGCCGGGCGCTATCTTTCGAGCGACGCTTTCACGCGAACCTTCGCGGCGCGGCAAAATGCAAATGCTTCGGTCACCATCCGCTGGCCCGCAGGCGGGGTAACCCAAATCACAAATCTTCCATCGAATCACCTGCTCGAAATTTCAGAGAACAGCGCGCTCCCGACAAACCCCTCCCCAACGGAGCAATTCACTCCACTGTTTCAAGATGTCAGCGCGCAACTGAAGCATCAGCATCGCGATGAGCCCTTCGATGATTTTCAACGCCAAATCCTGCTCCCGCGCAAATACTCCGAACTCGGTCCTCCGGTCTGCTGGTTCGATCTCGATGGCGATGGTTGGGAAGATTTATTCATCGGCAGTGGACGCGGTGGAAAGCTCGCCGCGTTCAAAAACGAGCGCGGTACCCTGCACCCACAGAATCTTGCCTTCAGCACGAATTCAACTCAGCAGGATCACACCGCGATTGCGGCCATCGTTTCGGGCGCGAGCCGAACTCTCCTCGTCGCTTCTTCCAACTACGAAGACGCTTCCACGAACCGGGCCACTCTCCGACAATACAACGCCGAAGGAAAGTTGGTGGCGGAATATCTCGCGGGACGCGTCGAAAGTATCGGCACTCTCGCCGCGGGGGACGCCGATGGAGACGGTGACACCGATCTTTTCGTCGGAAGCCGAATCGTGCCGGCACGTTACCCCGAAGCACCCAGCCACGTGTTCCTCCGCAATGAAAACGGCGCCTTCACAAACACGGTCTCGGTGGACTCCAGTTTTCGAAATGCCGGCATGGTCAGTGCCGCAACCTGGGCCGACCTTGATAACGACCACCGCCCCGAACTCCTGCTCGCTGTTGATGGCGGACCCATTCGCGTCTTAGCCTTCGCCCAAAACTCTTTCCACGAACGCACCTCCGATTTGGGACTCGATCAGCATCTCGGCTGGTGGCAATGCATCGCCACCGACGATTTCAACAACGACGGCCAAATCGACCTCGCGGCCGGCAACCTCGGTCGCAACAGCAAATATCAGAAGTACCTGCCCGACCAATATGTCCTTTTCCATGGAGAGTTTGCAGGCAACTCAACGGTTCAAATCATCGAAGCTTTCCGCGACCCTCGCACCGGCAAACACTTTCCACTCTTCGATCGCGATTCTCTCGCCGTGAATTTACCAGAATTACGCCAGCGCTATCCGACGTTCACCGCGTTCAGCACCGCTTCTGTCGAAGGGTTCCTCGGCGATCGATTCAGCAATGCCCGCGCATTGCGGATCAATACCACCGAAACAATGGTGTTCATCCGTGACGGGAAGCGATTCAGAGCACAAGCGCTCCCAGTCCAGGCGCAGTTTTCGCCCGCGATGAGTATCGCAGCGGCCGATGTAAATTCCGACGGAAAAACGGACCTGTTTTTAAGTCAGAATCTCTTCAGCGTCGGCAAAGACTCTTCACGTTACGACGCCGGGGAAGGACTTCTCCTCCGCGGCAATGGCGACGGCACTTTCGAGGCTCTCCCCTCTCAAGAGAGCGGTATCAAAATGGAAGGCGAGGGACGCGGCGTCGCGTTCTGCGACTTCGATCACGACGGCCAGATCGATCTAGTCGTCGGCCAGAACTCAGGCCCCGCCCGCTTGTTCCGCAACGTTCATCCCCACCTCGGCGACACGTCTACTCTTCCCGCACCTCCAAAATAGAATTTGGCAGGACGCCCCTCACCTCCGTCACTTTGCCCGTTCGCCACCTCACCCGCACCACCACATCCTTGTTTGGCGCCGCGAATGTCCGGACATAATCATCTCCAGAGAGATACCGTCCTCCGGCAATCATCTCCTGACTCTGCTCAGGCAATCCCTGCGCCACGACCGTAATCCGCGCGCCCACTCCACGACTGTTCATCCCCTTCCCACGAAGGCGCACCGATACTCGCCCGCCAGTCGCCTCGTTTCGATAAACCCCAGCCGCGCCGTTCATATGATTCACCACCAGATCCAAATCCCCATCATTATCCAGGTCCCCTAACGCCATGCCGTGCGAAACGCCAGGCTGATCAAATCCCCACGCCTCGCTCTGATCTTCAAACTTCAATTCACCTCGATTGCGAAGCGCCAATTTCTTCTGCGGCAGCCGCGGATATCGCAGAAGTTTTTCCGCAATTCGTTCTCGCGGCCACGGACCCATTGCCGCCATTCGCGCGTCGGCGTCCAAATCCTGGGTGTCGAACAAAAATCCGGTCGCATAAAAGAGGTCTTCGAATCCATCCAGGTCGAAATCGAGAAACAGCGCGGACCAGGTCCATTCAGTCGCTTCCAGTCCGGCAGCCTCGGCTACTTCAGCGTAGGTGCCATCCCCGCGGTTCAATTGAAGCGTATTTCGATCAACCTGCTGCCGATCCCAACCCCCCGGCGTCGAATTGTATGGATCACTGGCCGAGAGTTGCATCATTCGCCGCGAATGGCGCCGACTCAGCATATCGGCAACGAAAATGTCGTCGTCTCCGTCTCGATCAATATCCGCAACATCGACACTCATCGAAAACGTGGACGTGCGTCGAACAGCGGAAGACGATGCCGCCGCCAAGCGCCCTGCCCCGTCATTCAGCCAAATTCCATCGGGCGAATGAAAGTCGTTGCAGACATAAAGATCGGGCGCGCCGTCCCGGTTCAAGTCGCGAAACATCGCCGCCAGTCCCCAATCGCGCGGAGTCGCTTTGTTCGTTGAACCATCAAAATTTAGAAATCTTCCGCTCGCCCAGGTGACCGAATCGAAACTGCCCGGCGTTGTGCAGAGATACAGAATGTCCGGTTCGCCATGTTCCAGTACGCGACCATCCGACAACAATTCCAAAGACTGCCGGTCCTCCAGCCGAACCATCTTTCGCCCCCCCTGGTTTAAAAGAGAGAACCCCGTGCTCCGAATCGTGCTGCTTCTATAGTTCGCTACATACAGATCCAGGTCTCCGTCCCCTTCCAAATCAGCAAGCGTCATGGTTGTTGCCGCGTAGCGCCGAAAAATCCCGCAATCCGGCGCGTTCGTAAACTTCCCGCCGGTATTCATGAACAGTCGCACGCCTTTGCCTATCGAACTCACCAACAAATCCAAATCCCGGTCGCCATCCACATCCGCGAACACTGCGCCCGCACTTTCATCGGCGCCGCAGTTCGCCCCCGCCTCATCTGTCACGTTCGTAAACTGCCCGTTGCCAAGGTTGCGGAACAAAGCGTTTGTACCCGCCAAAGAACATAAGTAAATATCGCACCACCCATCGCCGTCGAAGTCGCCGAGCGCGACTCCTGACCCATTCATGCGAATCTGATTCTGCGCAGCCGCAAGATCGGAAAGGGTATTGGTAAAATGGATGCCGGTGAGTTCCGGCGCAAGGAGCGCGAGCTTCCCGGATTGACCCACCGGATCAACGCGAGCAATTCGCGCGGAATCAGCGCGCTCCCAGCGAAGCGAAGTCGTTTGATCTGCGAAGGTCAGTAATGGAATGGCCACGGTTGCGATAGCAGCAACAGAATGTATGGCGCGCGCTGACATAAAAAAGGCCGGGCAAATCGCCCGGCCTGTGAATTGATAGTTCGGTGGGTTACTTCACCACGCGATAGAATCTATGGTTTCCAATTGCTTGTATCGGCGTTCCAGCAGCACTCGCGCCCGGCACTGCCTGCCAGTTTGCGCCTGTGCCTAACTGTTCGCTCGACTGCAGCGTCCCGCCGTTCGTCCAACTGATCGTCGTCTGGCCGCCCTGCCGTGCAATCGTCAACTCCGGAAAGTCGTCCCCGTGATCGGCCGGCACGAACATCAAATAACTGATATCGCCGCCGTCGAAGCCCACCGTGTAACGAAGCGTCTGCACGCCGCCGAGGTTAACGATGGAGAGATCCCCATTCGCATTCTTCATTGGAATCAGCTGATATACATCCCAACTTCCAGTTGGCGGCGCGTTGAATGTTCCCAGTCGTGTTAGGGTTTGTGTCTCGTTCGTAGCTGCCGGCGTAACCAGATCAAGGTAGCCACCGAGGGTTACACCCGCGACATCGTCGTCGCGCGACATGCGTCCGTAAACGTTGTATTGGCCGACTGGGAAATCGCGCGTGTAGTTGTACCAATCACCCGGCGAGGTCCAGCCGATCTTGTAATCGCTAACCGTTTCAAAGCCAGGGCGCGCACCGTCAGCAATGTCGTTTACGATTGCCATTCCGACGTTGTTGACTTCGTTCGTGCGATAGATATCGGACTGCACGTCCGGATTACCACTGTCGTTGTAGTCAACTCCAAGAACCGCAGAAAGGCCGTTGTATTGACCTTTAGCCGTGCCGGGTTTCCACTGGCCGCTGTCGTAGTTGAAGTCCTCCGCTTCGATGAAGTAGTTCGCGGTGCTGATCGCGCTGACGCGATAGCTGAACGTATGCTCTTGCGTTTGCGCCGGGCTTCCGTCGTCTCCGAAAACGATCCTGACCGTGTTGATCGCATCCGTCGCCGCGGGTGGCGGTGTAAAGCGCACCGTCGCGCCACTTGCAGTGTCGGTAATTGTCGGATTACTGACTTGCGTGCCATTCAGGAACACCTGAATCGAAGCTGGAACCACGCGAGAATCGCGATCGCTCAGCGTGATCGTGACATCATGTTCGCGTATCGCCGCGCCATTGTTTAGCGGTGAGGTGCTCGACACCACCGGTCGCAGAATGACATTTGGCTGAGGTAGAAACGCGAGATAATTGATATCGCCGCCGTTGAAGCGAACGCTGTAACGCAAAGTCTGAGTTCCATTCAGGCGCACGAGGGCATCGTTCCCAGAACTATCTTTAAGCGGCACGAAGTCCCACAAGCTCCAGCCCCCTGAAGCAGGAGCGCGGAATGTTCCCAGGCTTTGGAGAGTTTGATTTCCTTGCGCCGGGCTGCTCGTCAGGAGCGAGAGTTCGCCGCCCATAATATCGGTCGCGGTGCTGCCACCATGACTCAACCGTGCGACGACCTTGTAGACGCCATTCGAGAAATTGCGCGTGTAGTTATACCAGTCGCCCGCGGCATCGGTCCAACCGATCTTATAGGTAATAGTCGCCTGGAAATTCCCGCGATCAGCATCACCGTCCGTCGCCATACCCACGTTTCCGACTTCGTCCATGCGGTAAACCATCGACGCAGCATCCGGGTTACCGCTGTCGTGGAAGTCGATATCACTAACAGCGCTTAAACCGTCGTATGCGCCACCCGGATAATCCCACGCGTCGGCTGCCGTCAGATACTGGCCTCCACTGTGATTGAAGTCCTCGACTTCGATAAAGAAGACCGGACCGGTGAGGTAATTGAAGATAGCGGTCCCCTGGTTGGTGCGGGTGGTTGTGCCATCGCTAAAAATGAGCGTATAGCTGTGCGACCCCCCCGGAAGATTTTCTGGAGGATTGTAAGTGACCGTGGTGACACCGCCGACTTTGGAGACTGTTTCGGTTACGTCCTGCCCATCCAGCTTGAGTTGAACAGAAGCGCTGTTCACTTGCGTGCGGGCATCGACAATCTCGAATCGGAGAGTTGCGTCTGATGGAACGGCAGTCGCACCAGGGTGCGGATATGCGACGCGAACATGAGCTAGGTAAGCCTGGGCGGCCGTCCCCTTCGGATATGTCTTCACATGCCCTGCAACCGCGCGGTCATTCAATAGAATCTTCTGGCCGGTGGATGTTACCATGAACCACTCGACGCTCGCATCGCCGCCGCCTTCAAACCAGAGCAGTCGGAATGGATAAATGCCATCCTGGTCCACGACGAAGTCGAACAGTGTATCCGAAGCTCCGCGACCAGCATCAAAGAAGCCCAGGCGGGTGGCGAATGCATCCTTCGCCATCGGCCCCGCTGTTACTTTAAATCCGTCGTCGCTGTTCACACCCATCGTGTAAGCGCCTTTCTTCAGATCGAGGTATGCAATGATTTCATAAGCCAGATTGTTGTCTGAAGCCGCGGCCGGAATTAATTCGTCTGGATACCCGTTCAGCGCGGTGAAGTTGCCGCGTTCGGTCGTCGCTTCGCCTATGCCCGCATCCTCACTCCAGTTAATGATATCTGGATCGATGATATAACCTTCACTATCAGCCCCGGTGAGGTCCGCTTCGTTCGCGGAAGGCGTCTCTGCTGTGGGAAACAGACCGGCCAACTGTGTTTCAGCCGCCGCGATGTTCGCTGGCCGGTCCGGCGAAGAAATGACATGCGGTCGGAACGAGAAACCACTCTGACCGGTATTGACCGCGCCGACCGGCGCAGCATCAGCCGCCGTCAGAACACTGTAATTAGAGACAATAAAATTGCGCGTCGCAACCTGCGTGCTTACGGGCGTACCATTATCCGAGAACCGGATATCAACTCGGTGGCTGGAACCAGCCGGAAGAATTGTCGGCGAAACGTATTCAATAATGGTGTTCGTTCCGTTTTTCGAAATGTTTGCCACCACCACCGTACCATCGAACGTCACCTGAATTGTGTTCGTATTGACTGCGGTCACCGCATCTTCGATCAATGCCGAGAAACCTCCAGGCCCGCCGCGGAATGACCGCAAGATCGGCAAGGTAAGGGCATTGAATCGTATCTGCATCAAATACAGTTTTGCCCGTTGCGCCGTTTCGGCGATATTGCCGGTTTCAGGAGAGTAGGAAGGACCCACATACACCGTATCCGGCATTGGTGTGCCATCGGCTTCCGCGGAGAAATCGCGCTCCGCTATCTGTTCCCACGTGGCACCATCGTCGCTGCGAAACGAGGTGAAAATCTGTCCTACACGCGTTACGCGCAGCCAGGCATTTGGGTATTGCGGCGCACCGCCAGATGCCGAGGCTGTTTGCGCGCCCGGCCGGGGACGATAGTGCGACTCGAACTGATTATTTCCCGCGCGGAACCCAGTCGCACCCGCAGCTTCTGCGTAAGAACGAACCGGATTCGCATGCGCACCCATATAACGACTAAAGATCAGTGCGGGATTCGTTTCGTCATCGGCCGGATTTGTCTTACCAACGTCTAGCGTCTCCCGTACCATAATGCCCGCGCGCGCCCAGACGCTGGAAGTGTCCTGGAATTCAAGGCGAGCTTTGTAATCGAAATCCCCCGTTACTTGCTTGTGAACGAATGTGGTCTCGTCGTAATCCGCCCATTGCGTGTCGCCCGAGCTAAAGACATCAAATCCGTCGTCGTCGATCGGGATCACAACACCAGGCTCGCGCGTTCCAAGTGTTCCCGTTTCGCTCCAACTGTAACCCGACGGCGTAAAGTTCAGTGTCCGATCAGCCATTGTAGTTCCGGTTGCGTTCTTCACGTTACGCACCG
Source organism: Verrucomicrobiia bacterium (assembly GCA_036383895.1). GTDB lineage: Bacteria > Verrucomicrobiota > Verrucomicrobiia > Limisphaerales > SXQI01 > DASVNK01. The sequence continues at coordinate 11,449 of DASVNK010000042.1, forward strand.
TGATGGAGGTCGCAGTCGCGGGCAACCCAGTGACCGTCAGCAACACGGCCTCGTTATCGAAAACACGTCCGCTGGGGTTTCCAGTCGGGTTGTCTTGCAGGTAAGGCTCAGTCGGACTTGGCAAGCCAGTGATTACGGTCGCTGCCGACACGGTGGCGCCAGGGATCGTGTAGTTAGCAGTCGCAGTGGCGGTGACTGGATCAACTTTGTCGTTGAAGACGACCACCACTTGCATCGCGCCGCCGACTTTCTGCACGGAGCCGGCTGATTTTACGCCAAATCCCTGACCAAACGCGAGCGCACTTGTCAGGACCATTAGGGAGAGTTGCAGACCGAACTTTGTTAGTAGTTTCATGGTAGCTGCGCCTCCTTTGGGGAGGTGGGTTATTAGGGTGACTTTCGCCTTTTAGAACAAACGCTTCCGCGACGCAAGAAAAAAGTGGCGAAATAACAAACATGTTCCGGGCGTTTGGGCGATGGGGGTGGAAACAGATCGTTGCATCAAAATAGGGTGTTACCCGGAATGGATGCTTCCGAGCGAGTTTGAACCGACATGTTTGCGCACCATGACAAACGTAGTCGTTATTAATTACGGCGACGATACAGCAAAGCTGCGGTGCCGAGGAGACCGAATGCGAGCGCTGAGGGCTCAGGAATTAGCTCGAAGGCTTGCAGACCAGTCAAATAGCCTGGCTCCAGAGGATTACCACCAGCGGCAGGTGTTCCACCAAGATTGTTCACCACGAGTGGAGCGGACTCATTCTTAACGGTTGCCGCGTCATAGCCTCCAGAACCTACCCAGGCGCGGAGAATCACAGTGGCTGATCCACCGGGTTCGACGCCCGGCACAATGACGTAAGAGGCCGGCCTTACGATGTACTTCATTGCAGAGGGATTTCCGGGATATTCAGCGGGCGTGTTGAACGTTGTAGCTGGCGTGAGAGCGGTGAGAGCCCCACCAGCGCCGACGAGGAACAGTTGGGCATTAACGGTTCCTAGAAATCCAGCGCCATAAGTGCCACCGGGAAGATAAACGGGCGCGTTCACGCCGTGCGATGAGTCGTATGTTTGAAACAAAATGATGCCTTGCGCGAATGCTGAAATGCTGACGAACAGCGCCGCTAGTGTGAGCATTTGTTTCATGGCCGCAATCGTATTCGACTGGCGAATGAGGTCAAACCGTTGCCGCTTGTATCCAAACAAAGCGATGTCCCGAACATCGCTCCCGCGGGTAACAGTTACTTTTGATTCACAACGACGTCAGGATATGAACAACGACCAAGACCAAAATTTCAAACCCCTCATCCGACGCCAATGAGACGCGCCGCTGCTCTAATCTTCTTTTCAATCCTCTGCGGCTGCTCGAACAACTCAGCTCCGTTGCCTCGTTCTGAGCACGATTCAGCAATCGCCTTCATCAGGCAACAAACGACGAACAAAATCCTCGGCGTAATGCGCTCGCCACATGACACTGTCGTCGTTTATACGGACGAAACTGCTTACACTCTCCGCCGCTCAGGAAGTGACTGGGAAAATGTAAGTTCCCGACCTTAGCTCTTGCGGATAGCGCGGCACATAAGACCGCACTAATCCTATTGTGGGACGAAAGTGGGTGGGACGCCGCGTTCAAGAACCCTGCGCTGACAGTGGCTCCGACGGAACCGCCAGACGCTCTCCCGTCTTTTCCTAAGAGCCAGGACAGCGGTATTGGCTTCGCAATTTATAAATGCGTCATGTAGGCGTGGCGCTTTCACGGTGAATCTCCTGCCCCATTCCCCACTCGAAGCACGCCTCATCCAGTTCACCCAGCGATTTGAAAAAGACCGTTACCGAACCTCGCATTATTGCTGCTCACGCCTTTAGTTACACAGGCTCAGCTCGCGATGGAGGGTGGAGACACTTTCGTGTACCACTTCGACGGGCTTCAGTATCAGGGGAAGGCAAATGTTCCGCCACCAGCAGGGTTTTTAAATTTACTATTCGATCCTGGTACGGTGAATACCAGTGGGCCGGCAGGCATGCTGCGGATGGAACTCTTCGAGGGTCTCGCTGAGGGAACCCCGGTGGCGGAGCGAACGATCATGCCGGGAATAGATACCGCATTCTTGCAGTCCGAAACTGCATGGAGCGATCATGAGGGTACCATTCGGCTGACTGCAATTTCCGGAACTTTCACAATCAACGAGGTCCATATTGGACGGAGGGATGATGCGCTGAACGGAATGGACTTCTATCAAATCACAGTTCCTGAACCATCTACCTTCGCACTCGGTCTCCTCGGTGCCGCAGCTTGTTGTTCCGCCGCCGCAAATAAATACGACTACGTTTGTCATGGGGCTGCTCAGAAATGGCGGCTTTTTGCTTGAGGACGCCGTGTTTCGTTTGCCCAGGAAAACACCTTCAATATTTCGAGTAGGAATTATTACGCCGCGCACATTTTTCACCCGCGCACTTGAAAATCCTTTCGCTCCAGTTAAGGTGTGCCCCCCAAGGTTGCCTCGGTAGCTCAATTGGTAGAGCAGTTGACTCTTAATCAATTGGTTTCCGGTTCGAGTCCGGACCGGGGCACCACCTCCGAATCCTCCAATTCTCCACTTCTTCAACGGCCCCGCCCCCAATTCTTACGTGGAACTTTGAACCTTTAACAACCTTTAACATCCGCTATTGACACACTGAAAGCACTCTGCTAAGACACTCCCATGATCACGAATCACTATTCGTGGTCACTCGGTCCGACTCCGAATAAAAGTCTCGTCCGCTGGCAGGCTGTTCCCGCAGCCCTCCAAAACGAGCCTTTCATTCCGATTCACCCGCCGGGTGACCCACTCGCCTACGCATCGCAGGCGAACTGCGTACATCGCCCGTTCTTATCACTTACCACTAATCACTTAACACTCGCGTTCCACCACCCGGCCGATCCAGTCGCAATTCTTCCACGGAAGAATTTTGCCCACCCTTCGCCCCATCCCACTGCGCGCGCCCGTTCGCAACGCGCACAAGCCGTCCGCCAAACTGGGTCGCGGCCCATCAAATCGAACAACCCGAAACGTCTCCGCCCATCCACCACCCAACCCTTGATTTCCCGCGGCTTACGAAAATTTCCCGCGCACCCGATAATTTTCGTTTCCGCGTATTCCGTGGTTTTAAATCCCTTTTCCTCACCTCGCAGAACAACCCCTAACCCCTAAATCCTATGAACCAACTCACCCTCCTCCCAACCACCGAAACCACCGGCTCGATCCCAACCTCGCGCCCGGCCGAACCCACCT
>DASVNK010000043.1:0-60987 GCA_036383895.1 Verrucomicrobiia bacterium
ATTGGTTTTGGGATTTCATCGCACGCACCCCGGAGGAACTCACCGAGCGCCTTTGCGCAGCCCTTAAAAGCTTCCTCGATCAGCCCGGAAAAACCGCCTCCGTCTGCTCTATCCGGAAATAATCTTTGAGAATCACTCTAGTCTGCCCTTCTGCGCGGGAATCACTCCGCGTGCGCCAAGATCCACTTCACTATTTCGTCGCCCGACGCCCGCTCCGGCTGCGTCCGAAAACCCCCATCCTTCTTCCCGTAAACGGCATCCAGCCAATCATGGCGCCAATTCTTCACATTGTGCACAAACAAAGGATTCGGCACTGCCAAGGCCGCAATTCCCTGCAATGACCCAATCCGTCGAATTCCAGGAAAGAAAACATTCTCGTCCAGAAGTGCCGAATCCTGAGACTCGTCCATTCCAGAAGCGTCGACGACCACCGCGTCCGCCAGCGGCGCAGCTAATAAGAGCGTCGCTCCATAATCAGAATCCCCGTGCAAAACCAATTTCGCTTTTGGAAACCGCCTCTGTAGGTAATCCCGCGCCACTTTTACATCAGCGACGACATCCTGCGCGAACGTGCGGTTGTACGCATGATAGTAGTTCGTAAACTGGTCCGCATCTGAAGCACCTGGTAAAAGAATTGCGATTGCCGCCCACCCTTTCCAAAGCTTCTCACTGATCGTTCGATCCCTCGGCACGCCCAGGCGAAGCACGACCAACCTGGTTCGCGGGGTGGGGTTGGCGCCATCAATCACCATCGTCGTTTCGACTCCGTCCGGCTGGCGGCGAAGCACAACCTTCTGGCCTGGTCCCTCAGTTACAGCAGCATATTTTGCATGCCCTGTGTCAGTGCTCACATGCTGCAACTGCAAAGCATGTTCCCACGCCGGCCTCATCTCCTCTTTCCATTTCTTCAACGAACGCGCATCCACCGGTTTGATTTTCTCCAACTGCTCCGAATAATTGCGCACCAAACTCTGAATCAACTCCGGTTCCTTCAACGCCCCTTCCGGCAATTTCCCCTCTGGGAAAACGCGCAGTTCTGAATCCGGTTCCTTCTTGTATGGCTGCTCCTTTAACTTCTGCGCATCTTTCTCGTTCAGCAGCCACTTCCCAAATGACCCGTAAACAAACTCGCGCGTTGTCTTGTTGTAGTTGTGGTCGTAATTGAAGATAGCGTAATCGAACTTCTCTTCAGCCCGGAACAGTTTGTAGATGCTTTCAATCGCCGGACCTTCCACCTCCATCGTTTTCTTCGTCCAATCACCCATCGCAGCCACGATCACCTGCGGACGCGGGGCCACGGACGCCGCAATTTCCATATTCGAATAATCCACCCGCAACCCAGGCGCATTTTCGCAAAGGCATCCGCCCTGCATTGAGTGCGACACCATCACGATTGGCCCCTGCGCCGCCAATCGATCATCGATTGCTCCCAGAATAAATGTCTGCGTCCCACCTCCCGATTCCCCCGTGCAAGCCAGTCGCTTCTTATCGACGTCCGGCAGCGACTCCAAAAAATCCAGCGCCCGAATGCTGTTCCATGTCTGCAACCCCATCAAACTGATGTTCCACAACAAATTCGTATTCCCGCTCGCGAACTTATGGTCCACCTGGATCGTGTCGTTGTAACCCACCATGTCATACGAAAACGCGATCATCCCCTGCCGTGCAAAACTAATGCACCGCGCCGCGATGCTTCCCAACTCCTCATCCGCCATCCGCCCGTTCTTCCAGTGCCCGTGCGGATTCAGAATCGCCGGATAACGTTTCCGCTTCCCGTCCTTCTCCATCGGTCGATACAAATTCCCAGCCAGAAAAAATCCCGGATAAGTCTGGAAATAAACCTTCTCGATCGAGTAACCGTCCCGCTCCACGCGATCAAAAATCTTAGCGTTTAGCGGCGTCTTCTCCGGCATCGGCCACAACCCCGTGCAAAACTGCACATGCTCCCGAATCTCCTGCGCCCGCTTCTGCGATTCACCCTTCGTGCGAATTTCCGGAAATTCTCGCGGCGTATTCAAATCCCGCACCTTCTCCGCAGCAAAAGACCCAACCGCAACAGCGAAGACCGCAAAAAGAGAAACGTCAGCTTTCATGGATGCCGCCATTCAACCACAAACTCCACCCCACTCCAAGCAAAGACAGCCTTCTAGGCGCTTGTAGAGGACGACGTGAGGAGTCCTTCTTCAGTCCGTCGCGTATTCCCTACTTCCTCGTCTTCTCCCTCAATCCAGCCAACAACCTCACAATCGCATCCAACTCATCCCGCGACGAAGCCGATCCGTCATTATCATACGCGTTCAACATCACCGCAAACGCCAGTTTCTCATTCACCGCAGTATCGATGTACCCCGAAAGCGTATTCACATATTTCAACGTCCCTGTTTTCGCTCGCAACTTCGCGCTACTCAAATCCCGAAACCGACTCCGCAACGTCCCCTCACCCGGCGCCGGCAACGCCTCACGATAAATCGCCCCCTGCGGATGTCTAGCCATGTAAGTATGCAACCCCACCAACGCATTCGCAGTCACTAACGCCGACCGCGACAAACCCGATCCCTCGTCCAGCAACACTTCCCCTGCATCAATCCCCGCCCGCTTCGCAAACGCCCGCAACTCCATCAATCCCGCATCTTCCGCCATCGCCGCCCGGCTCTTCGAATGTGCTCCCACTTGCTGGAGCAACAACTGCGCATACAAATTCTGCGAAGGCTTCAGCATCTTCGCGACGATCTCACTCATCGGCAGCGATTCCGCGAACGCCAATTCTCTCCACTCCGCCACTGCCAACTTCGGATGCTCCGGCCACGAGCGCGTCCGCACTTTGCCCGTCACCTGAATTCCCACGCGCTGCAATTCCTCGCGCAGCGAAGCCACAAACCACAGCGCGGGATCCGGCACCGTTACCGCATCCGTCACCCCGCGCGAATTCACCGGCAATGTCCCATTCACGTACGCCCGCCGCTCTCCCGGCAACCGCATCACCGCCACCGAGGGCCGTACATTCGTCCCCGTCGTCCGCATGCGATTTGCGAGATCCAAAAACTTTGTCTCTGGCTTCAGTTCAATCGCGCAAGGCTCGCCCGCTTTCGTGCCGGGCTTCAGGAAAAGATCAATGACATTGTCCTGGTAACTCAACGCCGAAACTTCCGCTCCGTAATAATATTGCAAATCATCCCACGTCCAATTCGCCCCAAACCTCGGCCCAGCGAAAAAAGTCTCGTCCCCCACCAAATCCCCTTCGACCCGTCTAATCCCCGCCCTCCGAAACGCTTCAATCAATCGCCCAAATAAATTCGTGTATGAACCATCCTGGAACCGCGCCGAAAAAGTCGGATCACCCCGCCCATAAATCACCAAATCGCCCTTAAAAGTCCCGCTCGCATCCGGCGCGCTCTTCGCCAGCAGCGACGTCTTAATCTTGTAATTCGCCCCCAGAACATCCAGCGCCAGCGCGCCCGAAAACGTCTTCGCATTCGAAGCTGGCTTCAGCAACTTGTGCGCATTCGTCTCGAAAATCGTCGCGCCACTCTCCAACGAAACAATCTTCACCCCCCACATCGCCGCGCTGAACTTCCCCTGCGAAATATGTTCGCCGATCCGCTGCGTAACGTCCTCAACCGTCCCAGCCGCTTTATTCTTTTCCGCCGCCTGGGCAAACAAAACCGAACATATCCCAACCAATAAAATCGAATGCAGCCGCATCGAAACGTTTTACGTTCCGTGCGCATTAAAAAACGAGAAAAAAGAAAAACCGTACCTTCGCGCTCAACGCGAAAGTACGGTGCCTCTGTTTGACTAAACAGCCGCGTTAACGTCGCGGGATCAGGAATCCGATTAATATTCCCATTGCGACGCCTACCCCGATCGCGCTCCACGGATAGTCGCGAACCAATTCGTCCGTGGACGCCGCAGCCTGCTTGGTCCTGCTCATTAAAGTCTCTTGCAATTGCGAAAGGCTATAACGCCCCTGCTCAATCCCGTTGCTGATCTGGTCCGTGATCGTCTCGAGATCATCCCTCACATCTTCCCTGACGTCCTCTCTTGCGCGTGGCATGTCCATCATGTCCTCTCCTTTCTCCAAGGCCAGCATGACAAACCACCGCACCCTATCAAATCAGGAGCCGTCCCAAAACACACTGAGGCATTTGCTCACCGCCCGCGAAACCCCTTCTAAACGCCGCACAACACCAGCCGCATCTACGAACCCTTCTCCCCCTTCGCTGCCCCCTCGCCCTCCACCGCCTCCGCCCGCTTCCGTTTCGCCACGCCTGCTTCAACGAACTTCCGGTCGTCCTCGCCGGCGCCGCAGGCGGTGGCACCTTCCAACCCGGCCGCCACCTCCTCACCCCCCCCATGACCAATCTCTACGTCGCCATGCTCAACCGCGCCGGCGTCCGGGCCGAACGCGTCGGCGACAGACCGGCGTTCTCGAAGACGTTTGAATACCCCGGAAGGGTTTTGGATCTGGTGACGAGCGGCTCGAAACGCGCAGTTCCGAGGCTTCCGCGGTTCTCGCCGCCGCTTTTGAACTCAACCAGTTTCCTTCTAATCGCCGCACCGAGGCGAATCTCATTCCGCTACGAAAGTGGATTCAAAATAATTTCTTTGGTTCGCGCGACCCTAACACCCGCGCGTTGAAAAGACGGCGTCATAAAAGCGACTTCTGCCTCCCTGGTGAAAGTTTCGATCTCATTCTGTTGGAAAGCTATTTTTTCCTTTCAATGATTCAACCAGGCTTGCTCAATTCCTGGCGACCTCATTTCTCCCATGAAACCAAAGCGCAAACATGTCGCGATCGTCGCCGTTTGCCTCTTTGCCCTTGCTGCGCTGGTCGTGTATTCCACGCGATCTAAACTTCCAACCCACAACGGAAAATCATTGGACGAATGGCTCGTCTACGTGAATCGAGCCGGCCATTGGACGAATGCGGGTGCCGCTTATGACGCCGTCGACGCCATGGGCAGCAACTGCGTTCCTTATCTCTTCAAAGCCGCCGTGGCAATCGACCCTCCTTGGAAAATCAAAGCTGCATCTCTCTGGTCGCGCCAGACGCTCATTCCATTTCCGTTCGCCCTCTCCGAAGAACGGCGCGGACCGGCTCAGTTCCTTCTCATCGGAGTGCGGTCCAAAGCGACAGCAATCATTCCGGAAGTAAACGCCCTCCGCGACAGCAGCCCAAGCCAGTGGATGTGGCTGCGGTCGTTTTTCCCAGACGGCTTGGAGCGTGATTTTATCGAGGGCTGCCAATCGACCAATGCTCGCGTGCGGTCTTGCTCCGCCTGGGGCCTTGCGCGCGCACCCCACGGCCTCCGCTATCATCCATCCTGGGGACCAGGAAAGTTCAGCACCAACAACATTCTTCACTTTGGCTTCACATTTAACGGAGACGATATCGATTGGATGGCGGCCAATCTCACCCACACAAATCCACACGTCCGCCGCGCCTCCGCCGAAGCAATTGCCGATCACATCGGACTCGCGACATCTGCCTTGCCCGATCTTCAAAAAGCTCTAACCGACACCGAACCAATCGTGCGAGAGGCTGCGTCCAATGCCATCCACAACATCACGAACTACCATAAAATAACTTTGTAGAAGCTATCTCGCCTACATCGGATTTGGAGTTCGACCGCTGGCAAAAACGTGAATCACACAAAATCTACGGTAAGGGTTTTCTCTTCGCTCCGCTCGAGCGTCGGTGAGATGGAGTCTGTTTGCGCTCCGTCGGTAACTGGGCTGCAGACGTGTTCGTGCGAAAAGTGCTCCGCTCCGGGTTGGACAAAGGTTCGCGCTCTATTGGACGAGGGCGACGCGCTCCTTCGGTTCTCCGTTTGAATGGGCGGTTCGGTGAGCCCGGTTTGTAGCCGCTTTCGCTTGAGCGTTGTTCTCCCCGCGTCCCCTGCCCCCGTGCGAACTGTGTTGGGCGCTGCGTATCGCGGCTCGGTCTGGAACGCTCGTTATGGGGAGAGGATGGTCCGTGATGCGATGGTCTTCCACTCTCTTCCCTGGAATGATTTCGCGCGCGCGCGGGCTGCGAATCTGCGGAACGTTGGTCCTCAAATGAACGATCGCCGCCGGGAACATCCTTGCGTTGATCTCTCGCACCGCGGCCGGGACGACTCGGAAGAATCGCGCGAGGCTCGCGCCTTTGCGCATCACGGAACGATGGACGCCCAAAACTGCCTGGTTTCGGTCCGTCGTCGCGGTGCTTTCGTCGGGGTTCACGCGGGGGCCGCTCGTCGCGGAAGGAGCGGCCATGAACTCTGGCAGGCGCCGGAGGGGCGTCACGTCGATCGCGGTGATCCCGTTGGTCACGTTGGTCACGTTGATCCCGTTGACCTCTTTGACCTGCGCGGGCGAGCCTTTGGTCGGAACGCGGCGCTCTTTGGTCGGGACGCTCGGTCCTTCGACCGGGACGCTGTGCCTTGGTGTAGGTGGGCATTTCTACAGCGAGCCGGAAATCGACCTGTTTCTTGGCGGTATCCACTTTGAAAACCTGGACCGTCACTTTGTCGCCGATCCGGATGATGCGGCGGCTCCGCCGACCGACCAGGTGATTACTCTGCGGCTCATACACGTAGAAGTCGTCTTCCATCGTGGAGAGCGGCACCAATCCGCTCATGACGAGCCCCGGCACATCGACAAAGAACCCAAAATTGCGCAGTTCCGTGATTAGAGCCGGATAACTTTCCAGCTTCTCGGAACTGAGTTGCGCCTTCAGGAACGCGTAGAGCTTCACATCTTTCGAATCGCGCTCCGCATCGGCGGAGTTCCGCTCGGTCATCGAAATGTGTTCGGCGGTTTGGGCGAGCGCGTTGAATGATCCGGCGCTGCGATCAAAAAGTGACCGATGCACAACGAGGTCGGAATAACGGCGGATCGGTGACGTGAAGTGCGTATATTTCTGCTTCGCCAATCCGTAGTGTCCGAGCGGTTCAACCGCGTAACGCGCCCGCATCAGCGATTTCAGGAAGCCGATCTTGAGCGCTGGTCCGATCGCGAGCGTGTCCAATCGGTGCAGCAGGCGCTGCACTTCCTTGCGATTGCTCAGGTTGCCGCAGGGAAGGTTGTGACTCAGGACCTCCTCGCGATATTCCGCTAATCGGGTCGCGGCCGGTTCTTCGTGCACGCGATACACCGCTGGCCGCCGCAGCGACATAAGGCGTCCCGCGACCGCTTCATTCGCGAGCAGCATATATTCCTCGATGAGCTGGTGCGAAATGTCGTTCTCGACCTTTTCAATCCGCAACACTCGGCCGCGTTCATCGAGGCGAATTTTCATTTCCGGAAAATCCAGCGCCAGTGCGCCCGCATGGAACCGGGCGCGCCGTACTTTCTGCGCAAGTTCGTTCGCCTGATGGAGCATTCGCTCGATGTCATTCGCCGGCTTCCGCTGCAGAACAGCCAGCGCCTCCCGGTAGCTGAAGCGGCGCTTCGAATGGATGGCCGCGGAGTGAAATCTCGATTCCAACACCCGCCCGTCCGGCGCGACCAGGAATTCCACTGCCTTGGTGAGGCGGTCCACCTCGGGCTTCAGCGAACAGAGCTCATTGCTGAGCGCCTCGGGCAGCATCGGGATGACGCGGTCGACCAGGTAAGTCGAGTTGCCGCGTTTACGGGCTTCGACGTCCAACGCGCTATTTGATTTTACGTAATGCGAGACGTCCGCGATGTGAACCCACACCGTCCAATTGCGCCCGGCAGGTTCGATGAAAATGGCGTCGTCGAAGTCTTTAGCGTCGTCCGGATCGATCGTAATGACGTTGTGTCCGCGGCAATCCGTCCGGCCTTGCAGATCCGCGGGCGAAATCGCCACGCCGAACGAGCGGGCTTCCTGCAGGGCAGGTTTCGGGAAGTGCAGCGGCAAATTATACTGGCGAAGCACCGAGAGCATGTCCACGCCCTCCTCGTCCGGTGCGCCGAGCACCTCGATGATTTCGCCTTCCGGCCGCATCGCGGGTGATTCCCACTCGAGCAGTTCAACCACGACTTTGTCGCCAATGTTCGCGGGGCGACCGACGTCGCGCGGCACCGGCACGTAGACGTCATGCGGGATTCGCGGATCATCCGGAACAACATAGAGCGAGTCGCGTCCGCGCTGCAGCGTGCCGACGAGTTGCTTTCGATATCGCTCCAGGATCTTTACGACTTTTCCGCTCTCGGGGCCTTCCTCCCGGGCGTGATGCGGTCGAACATCCAGGCGGACCAGCACGCGATCTTCGTGAAGGGCCGTCCCGGTGGCATTGGCGGGCACAGAAATCTCTTTAAGGCTTGGATCTTCCGGTTGCAGGAAGCCTCGGCCGGAACGGGTCATCCGGATGCGGCCGGGCACGAGGTCCAGCTCGCGGGTGAGAGTGTAACGATCGCCTTTAATCCGCGCGACTCGGCCGGATTGCTCCAGCGTCTGCAACGTTTGTTGCAGCAGGCCCTCCTGGCCATGGTGCAGGCGGAGGCTGCGGGCGAGGGCTGATACGTTGAGCGGCAAGTAATCGCGCCGCCCGAGAAACTGTAAAATTTTTGATTCGAGTTCCAAGTTGGGCCGAGTGTGTCCGGACTCAAAAAATTCGCCAGACGAAAACCGATCGAAACTCCAAACCTGAAGTTCCTGAGAGCTGACTCCTGAGCGAATAAAGGCTGGGGTTGGGTCGGCTGGTTGGGTTCACAAAATAACTTTTTAAAAAAGAGGGTGTGTGTATGTGTGTTTATCTGTGTTTTGTTGGTGTTAATCTGTGTTTTTGATCTGTGTTCGGGATGTGTTTATGTGTGTGAGTTGGAGCAGCGCTGAGTCCTGAGTCCTGGGTCCTGAGTGCTGAGCCGGACCAGCTGCGAAGGACAAATTTCGAAGTCCGACCAACAAAATCTCTCCTGCCCACTGACGCGTGACGCAGTCGCGAGTTGTGAATTCTGAATTCCGGAATTTTGAATTGAGGAACATCGCAGGCCAGCCCCCCCCAAAAAAATTGCGTGTGTTTTCGTGTGTTCGCGCGGTTTATCGGGTGTGTTTCCTCGCAAAATTCCGTGTGTTTGGTGTGTGTTTCGTTTGGAAAAACACACGGGAGGGGAAGCAGTTCTGAGTGTTGAATGATGAGCCTCGGGTGCGCAGTTTTCGAAAAGCGCGAGAAACGAACCAACACAACAAAGGAGTGATGGCCGCCTGGAAGAGTCCTTCCGAGAAACGCTCTCGAGAGTTTTTATCATATTATCGAAGGTTTCAGGTTGCAGGTTCGGAGAACAAAAGTTTGCTGCTCAAAGAGAAAACACGGGAACTTGTGCGGAAGGAAACGAAGGTTCCCCTCCCCCCTTCGCAAATAGCGTGGAAGAGTGTAGAAAATCGTAGAAGAGTGTGAACGGCGACCCTCCCCCCTCGAAAAATAGTGTGAATAATGTGAACGATTCCAAATACGAAATGCGAAAGTTGAAATGCGAAATGTTGTTGGAAAGGGATTTGCAGAAGACACACAGGAGTGAATGAAGGAACGTACGCGAAGCGATAACGTGAATAGTGTGAACGGAAGCGCGACGGAGTCGCGAATTTTGAGTTTTTGATTTGAATTTTTAATTTGGGCAAAAACCAAGGAATGGTTTCTTGAGAAACCGATGCGGCGCGGCTCGGGGCAGCAAATTCAGGCAGAAAATCGACATAATTGTTCAAGATCATGGGGCAAGGATACGGGAGGGGGTATGCCATTTATTGACTGACCCCCAAAGGGGAAATTTGAATTTTTAATGTCTTAATTTTGAGTTCGGTGAGCAGAGAGGGTCTGCCGAAGGAATCAAGGAGGAAGTCGGTCCAAAAACCATTGCCGAAGTTTGAGTTGCAAATTTCCAAGTGCCCTAATCGAAGCGAGGCGCACGGGAGTGCTGAAAGACGCGAATCGCGTCGAATGGCGAGTACTTTTCTTGATTGCAGTTGATTGCCGCGTATCCTTTGAGGAAGGGTCCGTATCGGGTGATGCGGAGGCAATCGAATCGGTCGGGCCACCGTTTCTGCAAAGAAATGTTGTACAAATTTCCGAGGGTGGGATTGCCGTCTAGAATAGCAGCTTTAATGGCCTGCTCCGCATTTGGGAGCGTCCCATTGTTCGCCGCGGATGCCGTGACCGGCGATGCCAGCCAGAGCTTCTCAACTTCGTTTAACAGTGCTGCGACTCTCATTTTCGGCCTGGCGATTCTCCACACCTTCGTTGCGCCGAGACTCATGAAGCTCTCGCATCGCCTCGAACAAGAACACACTGAATCTATTTCACGCAGTGGCACTGCGGTGGAGCAAGCTGAACTCGCTTCAGCCCGGGGTCCGGTTTCATTCAAAGCGGAACTCCTTCATTTTTTAGGAGAAATCGAGGTGGTCTTCGGCCTGTGGGTAATCCCTCTGTTCGCAACGATGGTGTGGTTTCACGGCTGGCCTGCGAGCGTGGCCTATCTGGAGAGCCGGAACTTCATCGAGCCGCTATTCGTGCTGGTCATCATGACCATAGCCGCTACTCGACCGGTCATGGTCTGTGCGCAGGCTGCGATGGCGACCTTCGCCAAACTGGGGAAAAACTCTGCTGGCGCCTGGTGGTTCGCCATCCTCACGGTGGGGCCTCTCCTTGGTTCATTCATCACCGAGCCTGCCGCAATGACGATCTCAGCGCTGCTGTTGGGCACCCGATTTTTCGCACACAAACCATCCAGCAAACTTGCCTACGGAACACTTGGCCTGTTGTTTGTAAATATTTCCATTGGCGGAACTCTCACACATTTCGCCGCGCCGCCCGTCCTGATGGTGGCCAGCAAATGGGGATGGAACACGCCGTTTATGGCGGCGAACTTCGGCTGGAAGGCGATTATCGCAATCTTGCTGTCAAACATCGTTTTCTGGATTTTCTTTCGACGCGAGTTTTCGAGCTTGCAGGGTCTACCGGCACATACCCCGGCGTCCGAGACTCGTCGTCGAACGCCAAAGCGGATCATCTTCATCCACGTGCTTTTTCTCGGCTGGACGGTGTTCACCAATCATTATCCCATCCTTTTCGTGGGTGGTTTCCTCTTCTTTCTGGGATTCGTGAAAGCGACCTCACATCATCAGGATGACGTTTCTTTAAGAACCCCGTTGCTGGTCGCTTTCTTCCTTGCGGGCCTGGTTATACACGGTGGCCTCCAGGGCTGGTGGATCGAGCCGTTGATCAGGAGGCTTGCGGAGAAGCCGCTCTTCTTTGGCTCAATTGTGCTGACTGCGTTCAACGACAATGCTGCGATTACTTATCTCGCCTCACTCGTTCCAGACCTCGCAGACAATCTGAAGTATGCCGTAGTTGCTGGCGCAGTGGTCGGCGGCGGCCTGACGGTGATCGCCAATGCGCCGAACCCTGCCGGCGTTTCCCTGCTAAGCCGTTATTTCGGTGGTGCTGTTTCGCCGCTCGGCCTGCTCCTTGGTGCCGCCGTTCCAACGACGATCGCCGCGATCTGCTTCCTCATTCTATAGACTGAAACGAGAGTTTCTTGACGCTCGGGCGACTGGCGTTACTTTTCGCGGCAGCAAATGAGCTTTTCGCTCATGCTCTCAAGGGTCCGGCGCACTGTTGCGTCGGAGGTTAACCGCGGATGGTCGGGCCACCATCCGATGAACAGAAACGTTGAACCGTTTTGGACATCGGAATTGTAGCGCCTGAGTTCTTGCCCTGCTGAGAGTTTTCTCTTCTGAACTGGCAGTCGGCCGCTTCCCTTGAAGTGCCATAGAGCCGCGCGCTTGTATTCCGGAGGTCCATTCCAATTCACGCCGAACCAGTATGAATAAAAGAATGACCGCCCTAATCCTGATCTATGGAGCTATCCTCTGCGTATTTGCAGTCACCCTTCGGATCGTTGCTACCCAAAAAGTCGCGCTGATCATCGGCACTTTAAGCGCCGGCCTTTTGTCGGTCGCCATCGGCGTGGCGGCTTTGTTCGGAGAAAAGCGGCGCCGGTGGATCGTTATTACTTTGGTCGGCTTCGTGATGTTTATCGCCATGCAGGCAATCACCGTGTGGACGGCGCCGTCTGAAGGAAGTGGAGCGGTCACGCGATCGCTTACCACCATGGCTGCCCTTCTGAGTTTCGGCATGCTCCTCTACTCGTTGCACGGAGAACGCCCGCCGGAGTTTTACCGTTCGGGACTTCCAGAGACTCCAGATAGGGATGAATCAAACGAGCGCCGAAATCAGCGCGAACGTAGGTGATTCAATGAGTTCGGCAAAAAACGCGATTGCTGTGATAGCGGCGGTGGTCGCTTTGGTGGCGCTTTTCTTCTTTAAACCGGCCGCTCACTATTTCGTATCGATCTGCGTCAGCACAATCGTTGTCTGGTCTGCAGCCTTCGCAGTGAAAAGGTTTAAGACGATCGCCCTGATCGCAGCAGCGATTTTTCAGCTCGCGTTCCAGCAAGTTGCGTATCGCCTCTGGCAGGCTGAACTTAGCTCGGTCTGGTGGCCTTTGGCACAGTTCGTTGCGCTGCAATACATCATTTTCCTCACGATCGCCTCGCGAGACCTGCCTTCCCTGGCTCACCGATCGAACCCCACGCCGCTCACGTGACAAACCGACTGCTGGATCGAATCGCGAAGTGGCCGAAGCCCCTTTATCGGGCGTTGACCTTCGTGCTCGTTTTACTCGTCGCCGCGGTGGACCTTTCCACGGGCGACGAACTCAGTTTCTTCGTGTTCTATTTCATCCCGGTGAGCTTCGCGGCATGGACCTTAGGGCTGAGGGCTGCAGTCGGGTCCGCACTGCTCGCGACCATTGGATGGCTCGCGGTCGAAACACTTTCGGGGCACAAGTATTCGCATCCCTGGCTGCTTTTCGCCAACACGCTCATCCGCTGGTCCTCCTACATGTTGATGGGTTATTTCTTCGTCAAACTGAAGCAATCCCGCACGGCGCTCGCGCGCTATGCTCTCGAACTTGAGACCATGGTTCAACAGCGAACTGCCAAGCTTCAGGAACGCGTCAGCGAGTTAGAAATGTTTTCCTACTCAGTCTCACACAATCTGCGCGCTCCACTCCGGGCGATTGAAGGCATGTCACATCTGATTGATGATGCTTTGCCGGAAAACAAACGGCAGCCCGAAATCTCCCGCTGCTTGAGCCAGATCAAGGCGGCTGCGGTTCGCATGGACCGCCTGGTGATGGATCTCGTCGGCTATGTTCAACTTACAATCCGCGAACCGGAGATTCGCCCGACGTTTCTCGCCCCACTCATTTCCGAAGCAATCGAAACTAACCGGCAGTTGATCGAAACGAGCGGCGCGCGCATCACCTGCACTCGATGGGAAGGTGCTGTTCTGGCCAACAGCGGCGTCCTTAAAACCGTTCTCGTCGAACTCATCAATAATGCCGTCCAGTTCGCGTCGCCGGAACGCAAACCAGTCGTAACCGTTCGCGTTGACGACAGTTCACTGGCTTACGTCAGGATATTCATTTCGGATAACGGCATCGGCATTGCTCCGGAACATCAGCGAAGAATTTTCGGCTTATTCGAGCAACTCCATTCCTACGATCGCTTTGGAGGCGGAACTGGAATGGGCCTGGCAGTCGCAAAGAAATCGGTGGAGAAACTTGGGGGGACGATCGAGGTTCACTCCGACGGCGAAGGTTACGGAGCGACCTTCTGCATCAGCCTGGAAAGGTATCAACGCGGCCCGGTCAGCAGAACAACGAATGTTTAAGAAACTTTGGCTCGGGATCGAGCGCTCCTTTCTGTTCCACTCTATCCGATTGTTTCGAATCAGGGGTCAGAACGAGCGAGTCGCTCGCGGATTTGCGCTCGGCCTCATTGTTAACCTTTTCCCCACCTTCGGCTTCGGTGTGCTGATCTCCGGGCTCGTTGCCAAAGCGCTGGGTGGAAACGCTATCGCAGGGGTCGTTGGCGGAGCTACTCTCACCTTTGTCTGGCCGCTGCTGTTCTACATCAATATGCGAGTCGGCGGTCTCTTTACCACCCCTCCAGTCACGATCGATGAACTCAGCGATGTGAGTGAAAAAACGGTCGACGCAATGAAATGGGGACACATCTTCATGATTGGCGCGCTGATCAATTCACTGCTGATTGGCGGGTTGGTCTACCTCCTCATGCGCTTGCTCCATTGGCGCATCCGTCCGCACGCCCTTGAATTTTTCCGGCGCCACGCCCGCGACCATCAAAAACGCTTCCGCCGGCCTCGGCTCAAATAGAGTATGCCGCGCTCCAACTCGGAGGGCGCCCGGTGCGACCGCGGTTGTGGGTTTTCTCAATGACGGTCGAGCCTTTGTATTCGACTCGTTTCATTTTATTGCCGGAGGGAAATGGCACACAGTTCTTGACCCCGAAGGTTTGTCGAATTGCACCGTCCTGATGCGTATTGTTGTCATGCTTATGTGGGACGATTGAAGGAGCGCGGGTTGGGGATCAGCATGACGGAGACAAATCATTGCGCGGAGAATGCTCTGGCGGAGCGGATGAATGGGATCTTGAAGACGGAATATCTCCTGGGGCTGGAGTTTGCGGGGAAAGCGGAGGCGCGCCGAGCGGTGGACCAGGCAGTGCATGTATATAACACGCGGCGTCCGCACACGGCTTTGAAGTTTAGAGTGCCTGCGGAAGTTCATAGTTTCGCGGTTTGAATAGAAAAGGCTTCGGACCATTCACCGTCTTTGCGCGAGGCCGTCGACCGGGCCCCTCTGCGCACGATCCGAGCCGCGAACTCTGGTCCGCAGATTCGGCTCGGATCGGCGCTTATCCCGGTCGCCGACCTCGCGCAAAGACTACACGCTCGGCTAATGCGAATAGCTCAATGGAACTGACAAGTTTTCGGCAGGACTTGACCCCCGGGAAAGGAAGAAGGATGAATTGAGGAGCGGCGGGAGCTGCACAAGTGGGACTCGGGGATGTTGCGTTCCCAACGCCGCCTCGAGTTTGTTCCCCATGAGAGACGTTCTCTTGCAAGAAATGAGGTGTCCCTCCGTAGTTGAGTGAAAGCTCCGGGGGGACCGTCGCGCCACCGGGAGCAGGAAAGAAAGAGTGCTGAGTTGAACATGTAGGACGAAGTTCTGGGTCCTCTTTACACCGGTCCGATTTGTATCGTACGGAAAAGTTGATCTCGAAACCGCCGGTAGCCCGATTTTCTGGGCGCTTATACGGAAGCCGCACCTCGCATTGGGTGCGGCTTTGCATTCTGTGAGTTTTGAGAACCGCCGTGTGGGGTGGAAACTAGCGCCTACCACTCTTGGTAGCGGTGATCCGCGGACTCTTGCCGTTTTTGATCTTCTCCTTGGCCGCGGCCAGGGCGTCGGCGAGTTCAGCTAGTTCAGGGTCAAGTCCCGGGGCGAACTCCTCGGGCCGTTCGGGAGCGGGAGGATCCGGATATTTCCGTTTAGGTTCCGGAAGGGTGACCAGCTCGGTGCCATCATTGGCGGGAGCGGACCCGTTGAAGATTTTCTCCATTTCTGAACCATCCATTCGGAAATGGTATTGCTCACGGTTCACACCCGCATCGATCAGTTTTTTAACCTCCGGGTACTGGGATGAATCAAACTTTGGAATCGGCAGGATTTTGTTCCATTCCACGCCCAAAGTCTCCAACGCTTTCGCAAAAGCCATTTCATGCGCCTCGTCCCGCGCAATCAAAAATGAAACCGTGGCGCGCAAGGTTTTATTCTCGGACATTTGGTAAATGCGACACTTTTGGAGGCGGCCTGTCGATTCGAGAACTAAATTATCCAGGAGGTCGAGGACGAGGTTGCCGTTACAATGCACGTAGCTGCCGCTCCACGGATTTCCTGCTGCATCAACGGGCAACGAGCCCTGAGCCCCGACGATAAAATGGTGGGGATTCTGTTGCTCCTTCGCCATATCCATGGGTGCGGAGCCACCTTTACCTGGGACGTCGAACCGTTTTCCTTTGTATTCGGGTGCACCATCGAGCAGCTTGGAAATTGTTTTAGAGATCAGTTCGACGTGACTGATTTCTTCGATCCCAATACCCTGAATCAAATCGAGATAGGGTGTGCCGTCGCCACGGAAGTTGAAGCTCTGGAAAAGGTACTGCATCATCGTGCGCATCTCACCGAACTGTCCTCCCAGGCCTTCCTGCAAGGCGTTCGCTGCGGAGGGATCCGGTTCATCGTCGACGATTGGGTTGATCAAGCTCTGGATGTGATAAAACATAAGTTAACGTTGAAGAAGCACACTCGGCGGCGATGTCCCCAGCCGCTAGGTTCGCCCTGCTGAGACGCTTACCGGCGGAACCTCTTGTTAGAATATCAGGGTGGCCGCCTTTCCCGCGTTTCACCCCGTTTAGCTCCACTTGGCCCCAGCAAACATCCATTTTGCTGAAAGAGTGCTTCGCTTTTGGGCTGGTTCTCATATTCTGCTGAGCGTCCACCAAACAACCGTCAGGCGTTGATGCTGCGCCGACATTTAACTGAGCCATTATGTTCCTGAAAGAGATCGCTAACCGGCCGGCAGAAGGGATGATGAGTATTGCCTTCAAGAAGCTGGGCGAGAACGGTCACGCGGTGCCCGAGATCATGCATCTCTTTCGGTTCAAGCAGCGCAGCACCGATTTTTTGATCCGCTTTACCGATGAAGTAATGCGCGGGCCCTCGCCGCTTTCGACGGGTCTGAGGGAATTAATTGGTTCGTATGTTTCCAAGCGGAATCAATGTTCATTCTGCAGTTGTGCGCACGCGCCGGTGGCCGCGCAGCTTCTCGGGAAGGAAATCGTGGATGAGGTGCTGACCGATCTCGAGAGCGCGCGAATTTCTTCGGCGGAAAAGGAACTGCTGCGCTACGTGGGCAAGGTGGCCGAGAATGCATCCGGAATTACTGCGGACGACGTTGAGCGCGTGAAGGAAGCTGGCTGGAGCGAAGAAGCAATTTACGACGCGCTGACGGTGGCATCCCTGTTCAAGTTTTACAACACCTGGAACAACGGTTCGGGCGTGCAGAACATGTCCGCGGGATCCTACATGGGAAGTGCGGAGCGGCTCCTAGAAATGGGCTACTGCATGGATTTTAGTTTCCGTTCGTTGATCAGGGTTGTTTGGGTTGGTCGGAAGGAGATCAATGCTTCCGATCTGAAAGCTTTGTTCCGGATTACTCTCCAGAAGGTGCTTGGGGTTGTTGGGCTGAGCCTGAAGCCGCGTGCGATACAGCCGTATGCTCCCGCTAAGTCAGCGCCCATGACGCCAGGCATGTTCACCGAACTGGAAAAAGGCTTCTGAAAGTTTCCTGATGATTGCGCGCATGCGTGCCCGATGAAGAAATACGCTAGTTGCATCGTGGCACTTGCCCTGGTCGCGATCTGTTATCCGTTTGCGCGCCCTCACACTCTTAGCAAATCCGATGCTGTTGCGTTGGCCGCCCGATTCAGTTTCAAAAAGGTTCCGATCACTGAAGCGACGAATCATCCGCCGTACAAAGAGGCGCGGCAGGTGCACCCGAGCCTCACGCGGATTGCAGCGTGGGTATCGTCTCTTGGCGCAGCTGCGACGCTGGCGGACCTTGATGGCGATGGGCTGGCGAATGATCTCATTTCGGTGGACCCGCGAACAGATGTGGTGGCGATCGCGCCAGTTCCGGGCACAGGGGACCGTTATTCGCTCATTGCGTACGCGCGGGAGAATTGGAAGGGAGCGGCTTACGATATTGAGGCACTCGCACCGATGGGGACACTTGCGGGCGACTTTAACGAGGATGGTTCGATAGATGTGCTGGTTTATTTTTGGGGACGCACACCGGTGCTTCTGCTCCGCGATGCAGAATCGACCAAATCCCCGTTGTCACAGAAAAGTTTCCGGATGGTGGAACTCTCCAACTTGGGCGAGCGGTGGTATTCCAACGCGGCGGTCCAGGATGATCTGGACGGCGATGGCCATCTCGATTTGTTAATTGGGAACTATTATCACGACGGCGCTCGGGTGCTCGACGCGAAGGCAACGGGATCGGAGACGCTGCACGCCGGGAAAGCGAAAGCGCTGAACGGCGGGCAAAAGCATTTCTTTTTGTACGACGCTTCCCAGGGGGACGGATCGAATCGGTTCAGGCACGTGCCGAATGTATTGCCGGAGGAGATTGGTCGCGGGTGGAGTCTCGCGATTTCAACGGCTGATCTGGACGGCGACTTATTGCCGGAAATTTACATAGCCAATGATTTCGGCCCGGACCGTTTGCTGCATAATCGGTCAACGCCGGGCGAATTGAACTTCGCGCTGCTCTCAGGGGTGCGCGATTTTACCACGCCGAAATCGTGCGTCCTGGGAGACGATTCATTTAAAGGCATGGGGGTCGACTTCGGGGATATCAATGGGGACGGACATTTGGATATTTTCGTGAGCAATATCGCGACGAAATTCGGGCTGACGGAAAGTCACTTTCTCTGGCTGAACACAGGCGAAACGAACAGGATGAAGGAGGGGATCGCGCCGTTCGTTCATGGGAGCGAGAAACTAGGACTTTCGCGCAGTGGGTTTTCATGGGAGGCGCGACTCGCGGATTTCGACAACGATGGTGTGCTCGAGGCGGTGCAGGCTTGCGGGTTCATTAAAGGGAAGATCAACCGCTGGCCGGAACTCCAGGCGCTCGGCACGAGTAACGATCAGATCGTGCAGAACCCAAATTTCTGGCCGAGCTTTAAGCCGGGAGCAGATCTCAGCGGGAACGATTGCAATCCTTTCTTTGTGGTCGCAGCGGATGGTCGCTATTACGACATCACCCCGGCCCTTGGTTTGAATCAACCGATGGTAACGCGCGGACTCGCGATTGCGGATGTGGATCACGACGGCCGCCTAGATTATGTCGCGGCGAATCAGTGGGGACCTTCGTACTATTTCAAAAATGAATCGCCGAACGAACGGCAATCGGTGAGTAATACCAGCCTCGGGTTGCAGCTTGTTCACGCGAACGGCACGCCCGCCATCGGCGCCGTGGCGCGACTGACGCTTCCCAGCGGACGCAAACTCATCTCTCGAATCGACGGAGGCGGGGGACATAGCGGGCGACGCAGCGCGGAGCTTCATTTCGGGCTTGGACTTTTGAACACGCCGGTATCGGTTGAGATCGATTGGCGCGACCTTTCCGGAAACCCTCGGCACCATGCGGTTCAACTCGCGCCAGGTTGGCACACGATAGAACTTCGCGCCGCCTCTCCGCAGATCGCGCTGCATGAGGAAACCTCGCGGGAGCGCATTCGATGAAAAAAGAGGCGTTCAATACGACGCTGCTCTTCTATCCGCAGGGAAATCCAAAGCTCCGACTATTTGCGCTGTGGTATTTCACCACGCTGATGATCGCCTGGAATATTTTGGGGCACGTGAAGCTTGGGTTCGAACAATCGTGGGCGACTCCGGTGGTGGCAGTAATCACGGCAATATTAGTTTCGATGTTGCTGGATTGGGTGGATGCACGCGCGAAAAATCGCGAACTCCGTTTCACCGGCAGTCTCGGCAACTTCGCGAACTTTCTTCCGGCGTGCCTGATACCGGCGTTCGCGTGTGCGATGCTGCTCTATGCGAACGAACGACTCTGGCCGGTCATCTTCGCCGTGGTACTCTCGATGGGATCGAAAGTGATCCTGCGCGCGCCGGTTGGGAACGGACGCACGCAGCACATCTTTAATCCTTCCAACTTCGGCGTAGGCGCCACACTGCTGCTCTTCCCGGACGTGAGTTTCGCGCCCCCGTACCACTTTACTGAGAACATAACCGGGACGTGGGACTGGGCGGTGCCGCTCTTTGTCCTGATCACGGGCATTATCATTCATGCGCTTTTTACTGGCCGTCTGCCATTGGTCGGCGCATGGATACTTGGGTTTATCCTGCAGGCGCTGATCCGCGCAAAGATCAACGGAGTTCCGTTCGTCGTGCCGCTCGTGCCTATGACGAGCGCTGCGTTCATCATATTTACTCTCTATATGATTCCCGATCCAGCAACGACGCCGTTGCGTCCGACTCGGCAGGCGCTGTTTGGCCTGGCGGTGGCGTTCGTATACGGCACGCTACAAATGCTTCACTTGGTTTTCGGTCTCTTCTTCGCGCTGCTGATTGTCTGCGCCATTCGCGGTTTATCGCTTCACGTGGCGGCGCTTACCGGGCGCAATCGCCCAGCGGCTGCCCCGCCGCAAGCAGCGATAGCGTGACGAGCTTTTTAAGTCCCCTTCCATTTAGAAGATCACCGGCATTCCTCGTCTGCAACTTACCCCTTCCCAAGCCCGCCTTGTCCCTAAAAGTAGGCAATTTATCGCAACATGCTTCGCCGCCTAACCGTCTCTTGTATTCTTCGCCGCAAGGATTGCGAAATCTATGGCGTTACGCGTTCTGATCGCGGATGACGAACCCGCAGCGCGCGAGCGCCTTCGATACTTCCTCTCAATGGAGACGGATGTGATAATCGTCGCCGAATGCTGCGACGGTCAATCTGCTGTTTCGGCCATTCGTGAACATGAGCCCGATTTGATTTTCCTCGATGTCCGTATGCCAACGCTCACTGGCTTTGACGTTGTGCGAGTGTTCGCGGCGAACGTACCCCCGGTCATTTTCGTCTCTGCCCATCACGATCACGCAGTCGATGCATTCGATTTCCAGCCCGTGGACTACCTTTTAAAACCCTTCGACCGGGAACGCTTCCGCAAAGCGTTGAAAGCTGGTCGCGAAGCGGTGGCCCGAAAGACGCCGTCGAGAATAAAAAACTCATTGGCAGAGCTAGACCGGCCCGCCGACGTCGAGGCGAATAACGGCCGCCTCGCCGCCCGCTCAGCCGGCAAAATCACTTTACTGATCTTCGCCGAGATTGCCTGGATTGAAGGAGCCCGTAATTACGTCGAAGTGCATGTTGGAACCAAAACGCATCTCCTTCGGAGGACGCTGAGTTCCATAGAAAAGCAGCTTCCAACTCAGTTTGTGCGCATCAGTAAGTCGCACATCATAAATCTAAATCTGGTCCGAGAGCTAAAGGCGAAGTCGCATGGAGACCTCATTGCTACTCTCCTTGATGGCACGGAACTGGTGGTGACGCGCAGCTACCGGGACGCTCTGCGTAAGAAACTCAATCTTTAGCATTCCCACGCTTCAGCGATTGACCTACTCGGATCGGTTTGTCGCCTCGAAGAACTTCAACTTGGGCTTCGCCTCATGCTTGATGTTGACTGGATTCAGCTTCAACTCTTTTGCCATCGATACGTTTTCTGTGATTTCGTAACTCCGTCTCATCACAAGTCCAGTGACGGTCTGGCGAGTGCCAGAGCCAGGCCACAAGATCTCGACAGATTTGATGCCTGTCGCTTTACCCACTCCTACTTCCAAACGCAATGGATTGC
Source organism: Verrucomicrobiia bacterium (assembly GCA_036383895.1). Taxonomy (GTDB): domain Bacteria; phylum Verrucomicrobiota; class Verrucomicrobiia; order Limisphaerales; family SXQI01; genus DASVNK01. Next base: position 21,306 of record DASVNK010000043.1, read on the forward strand.
CGCCGAAACTTCCACCGTTGCTCAAGACCCTGTGCAACGAGCGCGGACCGTTAGGCGTTTCCAAATGGATTTTCACTCTAGCGCCAATTCCCTGACGGTTAGCCTTCACTCCAACGAGCTTTAGTTTCACCCAACCGTTGGTCGTGCCGGGATTGTGGTAGAGAGCATTGCGCGCAAAATCGCCGGCGAACGCTCCACCAAAGGTGGCGTAAACGTCCTGCTGCCCATCATCGTCAAAGTCCGCGAACGCAACCGCATGCCCTTTCTGAATATGTCCCGTGCCGGTCGTGGTCGTCACATCCTGGAAGAATCTGCCTTCGGCGTTACGAAACATCCGGTTCGGAATTAGCGTGCGAAAATCTGGATCACCTGTTCCGCAGTAGAAGTCCAGCCAGCCGTCATTATCCAAATCCCCGAAGTTATGACCCATCGTGTGAACAATCCGGTCGAGCTTTGCTTCTGTTGTTACATCGCTGAACGTTCCGTTCCCATTGTTTCGGTAGAGCTTCGTGTTGCTCCCGCCGTGGGCCAGTCCCAAATAATCTGCCGCTACATCTCCCACGCCATTGCTCAGCCAATACCCGAAGCAAATGATGTCTTCCCATCCGTCGTTGTTGTAATCGAAGAAGAACGTCCCGAAGCTCAACTGCGGATCCTCGATCGGTCCGGAGCGTTTTGTTACATCCGTGAACTTCCAGCCCACAGCCTTCAATCCCTCGTAGGTAGGGCCGTCGTTGCGCAGCAGGACTTTTGCCTCATTGCGCATGGAGAGATAAAGATCCGGGCGGCCATCATTATTGTAATCGCCACACGCCACTCCTTTCACGAACTTAGCGATAATAATTCCGACCTCTTGTGCGCACTCTGTAAACGTTCCGTCGCCATTGTTGCGGAACAATTCACAGGGGTCCGGATCACGTGGATCAAGGCTCTCATTGCCAATAAAAAGATCCAGCCAACCATCCCCGTTGAAGTCAAACCAGCGCGTCGCCATCGTGGGACGAGACCGGAACAATCCAGCTTCCAGCGTTACATCTTCGAAGGTCCCATCACCGTTGTTTTTGAGCAACGAACTGGGAATGCGCCCTGCTTTTCCCAACCAGCCGCCGCGCATCAACCAGAGGTCCAGAAACCCGTCGTTATTGAAGTCAGTCTGCACCATGTTCAATGAGCCCACCTCTCCCACCAGCCCAGCTTCGCTGGTGCGCTCGATGAATTTCCCGTTTCGGTTGTTGCGGAAGTAGCGGAGCTGGCCTTTTCCATCCCAGGCCGAAATCATTACATCGTAAAATCCGTCGTTATCAAAATCGTCGATTACCGCTCCACCAGCCAGGTCATTCGCGTCGATGCCCAAACCGTCGCTCACATCTGGAAATCTCGGCAGCGCATACTCGGATGCGAATCGTTCAGGTGGGATCAAATACTGTGGGCTTACCTTATCCGGATATTGACCGAGTGTCATATGAGCAAGGTTCAACAACCATCGCGTGCTGAAATCATTCGGGTATTCAGCGAGATGCGCGCTGAACATCGCGACCGCTCCTTGCGAACCGCGCGGGAGCATATGAAATGCTTTATAGGCGAGAGGAAACAGGCAGGAATCCTCATTGTGCGATGCCAGGCAATTCTCCTGTTCACCCAACCGGAAGAAAGCGATCCCTTTGCGTAACCGTAACTCCGCCCGCGTCCGCGAATCCAATTCCCCGCCGTGATGCGCTACCATTTTTTCCATTGCTGCAAATGTATTTAACGCGGAGTCCGGCCGAGCGGCGTTAATTTGCTGAATGGCGAGGTTGAACAGCAGCCGAAACTTTTCGTTCAACTCCACCGCATTTGTCGCCCGCGTCTGAAACATGTCCGCGAGCTTATCACTCAAAAAGGCCATCGAGTGCGGATGTGCCGTATTAAAGTGCCGCTCGAGGATTGCGGCCATTTGCTTTGTGCTCTTGGCCGGATTCCCAGGAGCAAATTTCGGTTGCGGCGCTTCAATCGTTTCGCAAACCGGGTCAAGAGCGATCAAACCGTCGGCCCACTCTGTACCGGGTAAAACTGTTTTGATCTCATTGGTCACTCTTTTGCCTGCGGTCGCGCCCGGAATCAATGGACCCTGCTTGCTGCCGCCGCCCATCATCAAATCAGCCGCATTTGGCCGGTCAGCATGTCCGCCATGCCCGGCTTCCACTACGCGGTAGCGCTGGGCTGTATTCGTGTTTTGCAACTGGCCGAAAACTGACGTCCAGAGCTGTAAAACGGCCAGCGCCGCGATTGGAATTCGCCGCGACGATTTGCCGACGATTCGTTCATTCGTAACAGCCGCAGAAAAATGCATGTGTCGACACTGGACGATTTACGCACGCCCGCAGCATCTCAGTGCCCATGAGGACAAACAAAGGGACGAACCGGAGCTAATTTGGGGTAGATAGCAAGGCCCTAATTATAGGATGTACTCGGAACCCGATTTTACCTTACTCCCGCCTTTCTTTAGCCGTCAGAGCAATCCAGTTTGGCACCAAACCAGTCCACTTCGTCACAAAACTCCCGCCTTTTACATCAACCGCGCTAAGAGACGTCCTGTGCAGATCCATTTCATTCAGCGTCTCCTCTGCGTTCTAGTTATAGATGCAAGTCTTGGAGCGGTTTACTCGGCACGCCCGGAGCCTGTAGAAACACCAAAGACTGGGACCGCTGGGGGCGCCTATTTGACCCCGCCGAAAAGCCAGACCCGCGGCGCTCCTCCGAGAATGCAAGCCAGCCCGCTCGAATCCACCGATATTCTGCGCTCTTTCGTTACTCGCGGAGTCATTCGCGACATTCCCGAACGCGGCAGTAGCCTTGTCGTTAAACACGACGAAATTCCTGGGTTCATGCCCAAAATGACGATGGAGTTCGAGGTGCGCAACACGAACGAGATCGTCGGCCTTAAAATCGGCGACAACATCGTCTTCAACATTCGTGCCACCCAGGAAGACAGTTGGATTGACGGCATTCGTCGCGCCGGCACGAACGAGGTCATCGATCCAACTCCAAAAGACCCTTCCTCAGCAGCCCTTCTCAAAGTCGCCACGGTGAAGCCGGGCGACCAAATGCCAGATGCCGAATTACTTGGAGAGGATGGCCAGCCTTTTCGCATCTCTGATTTCAAAGGGAAAGCTCTCGCCTTTACCTTCATCTTTACCCGCTGCCCGCTTCCAAACTATTGCCCGCGAATGAACGTGAATTTCAAGGAAGCCCGCGAGCTGCTCATTCAAGACATTGACGCACCGTCGAATTGGCAGTTTCTCTCCATTTCCTTCGATCCTGATTTTGATAAACCCGGTGTTCTAAACCGCTATGCCTTCAGCTACCGCGGCGCACTCACTAACCAATGGACTTTCGCTGCCGCGCCTACGAACGTCCTTGCCGCCATTTCGCCCCAGCTTGATTTTCGTTTTGCGAATGAAAAGGGGAGCTTCCAGCACAACCTCCGCACGGTGGTTCTTGACGCCTCGGGCAGCGTCCATCGTTACTTCGAAGGCAACAAATGGACCCCGGAAGAGCTCGCCACATCTATGCTGGAAGCTGCTCGTAAGCAGTAAATCAGTCCGTAGAATATTCTGGCTCACAGGGGGCCACCACATTAAAAGACCGGGTCGTCCCAGGAAACGACGTTTTGCCCAAATGGGTCGGGAATTTCCCGGCGAAAGCCGCAATCCCGGCGCTGTTTGGCCTGGCGGTGGCGTTCATATACGGCATCCTACAAATGCTTCATCTGTTCTTTGCGCTGCTCATTGTCTGTGCCATCCGGGGATTCTCGCTGCACTCGCCGGCGGAACAAAAGCAATGGCGACGATTCAACGGGAACCTGCAGTTGCGAGAGTATAGGACGGGGATTCGCCCCGGGCGAATTGAGGTCGCAGTAAGGCCCGCCACGAGAGTGTCGGCCTATCGAAGACCATCACCTAACACGAACCGTGGTTTGCTGAGTGAAAGCAGCTGAACCCGCGCAAATCGCTTATGATAGATGTATAAGCGGAATCAGAGGGTCTAAAGGCAGGAGCGGAAACACCCGGCTTCAGGCACGCTGAAAGGGCCGGTGACACAAGAATGTTGTCTTGTGTCACAGTTAGTTGGTCTTTGAAACGGGCCAGTCTTTCCGCAGACACCCCATGATCAGAATGTCGTCCGCAGTGCTATCGAGAAGCCGCGCACGTCGTTTTCGGCCCTCAAAGACAACCCCCTCTCGCTTGTAAAGTGCAACCGCGGGTTTGTTTGAAGCAAATACCTCCAGTTCGACGCGCTGCAGAAATTTAGCAAAGACTTCGCTCAGTACTTCCCGAACAAGTCGGCGTCCCAGATCCTGGCCACGAAAAGGCGGAAGAAGACCCATGCCCAAGCGGCCAACATTGCGCATGCCGTCAAACGGAAGCGGGGTCACATCGCACCAGCCGACGATGATGGCGTCGGCAACAACTACGATTCGAATCCCGCCGCTTTCCGGCAGTGAGGCAATGAAGGCACGAGTCTGCTCGGCGCTGAACCTACTGGTGTGCGCCAAGTACCGCCGCTCTTTGGAAACAGCATCGACACAGGCAGAGAGAGCGTCGGCATCCTCGGGAGTACTGGGACGGATCGTGATCATCGTTGATAGAGCGAACGGTCCGCTGACCTTGTTGGAATTTGGATATATTTGAAACTATGGAATTCGACAGGTAAAACGACTTAAACTCCCAGGCTTTGGAACCCCCATCCTTAGCTAGCCGTTGAAGGTTTCACCTTTGGGTGAAGTGATCCTGCCGGACGCGCGCTGGCTGCACCGCACCTGGGCCAGCGCGAGGTTTTCTCCCTTTGAGACGGTGCCGCTCAAAGCGTTGCGCGGTGACCCATTGCCGCACGAACAATTTGCCTGGATCAAACACCAGCCCGCAGGCGTGGCCCAGCCGGTCCTCTTTGCCGTCGCCCGCCGCCGCGAAGCCAACGAAATGTTTTGGAAATACAGCTTCATCGCCTGCGAAAGCGAGCGTGGCGGCACGCCGCAACGAGTCTTTGAGCGGCACCGTCTCAAAGGAGAAAAAGAGCAACTCTTCAGCGAAGTGCTCACCGGTCTGGATCTGCATCACCCGCCTTGCTCGGAACTGATCGCCAACCAGATTTATTACGCCGTGGCCGCCCTGGCCTACAATCTCCTGACCGCGCTCAGATTACTGCACCTGCCCGATGAGCGCCTGCGCTGCAAACTTAAAACCCTCATTCGCGAGGTCATGGTTCTGCCCGGCCAGTTCATCTCCCATGCCCGCCGGCTGAAGGCCCGCATCTTAATCGCGCCGCAATGGCTGGACTGGTGGCGCACCATCTACCAAAAGCTGCAAACCGCTCCCACCGGTTAGTCTAGACCGAATGAAAGCCTCCACCCCTACTCGAAATTTTAACCCGTCGGGGGACCGCTCGATGATCCTCGCCGCACCCGAACCGCCCGCGTAATATTTGCTGCATGCCAAAGCCGCAACATCGATATCTCGCCTTTCGCCGTTCCTCCGTCGCACTCATCTCAACCCCAGCCACCGCGGCCCGATTCTTTATCGAATCCACTTTGCCTGGCACCACGCGAATTCTCGTTTATCGCCTATTGCCTACCGCTTATTGCTTATTCTCCCTCTCCACTACCGCCGCCGAACTCCCGCAAGAAATCGCCCCTCTCTTCCAACCACCCGCCCGTCTCCAAAACCAATTCGGTAACTATTCCTCCCTCCTCACCTTCACCAACGGAACACGCGTCCAATCCGCCGCCGATTGGCAAAAGCGCCGCGAGGAAATCCGCACCCTCTGGCAAAACGAAATCGGCCAATGGCCACCGCTCCTGGAAAAACCTCGCTTCGAAATCCTCAACACCACCAACCGCGCCTCCTTCACGCAACACAGCATCCGCGTCGAAGTCGCCCCCAACTTCCTCCTCAACGGCTATCTCCTCATCCCTTCGCGCGCTGAACGCACCGCCGCACCCACTTCTTCTTCCCCTTCGTTCCCTTCTGTAAAACATCCCGCCGTCATCGTCCCCTTCTATGATCCCGAAACCAGCGTCGGCCTCACCACCAACCAACTTCGCGACTTCGCCTCGGAACTCGCCAAACGCGGCTTCATCGCGCTTGCTATCGGTTCGCCCGGCGGCGACGCCCGCAAGCCCGACACCGCCGGTGCGCAATGTCAGCCGCTCCATTTCCTCGGCTACATCGCCGCCAATTGCCACACCGCCCTCGCCACCCTCACCAACGTCGATCCCGCACGCATCGCCATTGTCGGCCATTCCTACGGTGGCAAATGGGCCATGTTCGCCGCCGCGTTCCACGAAAAATTCGCCGCCGGCGTCTGGTCCGATCCCGGCATCGTCTTCGACGAATCACGCCCCAACATCAACTACTGGGAGCCATGGTATCTCGGCGCCGATCCGAACATCACTCGCAAGCCCGGCCTCCCCACCGCCTCAAATCCGCGCACCGGCGCCTACAAACGCCTCTTCGAATCCGGACGCGACCTCCACGAAATCCAAGTTCTTATGGCCCCGCGCCCTTTCCTCGTCTCGGGCAGATCCGAAGATCCACCCGAACGCTGGCACGCCCTCAATCGCATCAACGAGGTCTACAATCTCCTCAACGCCACCAACCGCGTCGCCATGTCCAATCGCCCTGGCCACAATCCCACACCCGAATCAAACGAACAGATCTACATCTTCCTCGAACACTTCCTAAAACCTACATCAACCGATGCACAGCCCGCGCAACCTCCTCCAAATATTCATCCCCCCGCGCATGCCGCGTCAGCCCCACAATGATGTAATGCCGCCCATCACTCTTAATGACCGCACTATCATGCAACCAATCCTCCCACGAACCCCACTTCCGAATGATCTCCACCTCTTCGCCTCCGAGTTCATTCAGCGCCTTCACAAACTTAATCCGATCATGCGGAATCTCCGGCGATTCAAAAATCTCCCGCATCACCTTCGATGCCTCCGCCGAAACCAACCTCCCCTGCTCCAGCAACAAATAAAATCGCAACAACTGCCGCACCGTCGCCGCATGCGAATTATCGCCCACCGGACTTCCATACCGCTCGACACTCACCCCATAATGTTTCCCCACCCAAATCCCACCACCACGCATCGCATCGTAAAAACCATACTCATTCAGCACCCGCTGAATTTCCTTCAATCCCAGCATCTGCGAAAACTTCGCCGCCGCCTCATTACTCGAAGCCTTCACCATCAACCCCAGCTCACGCCGCGCCTCCGCCGGCAAATTAGTAACCGCCTCCGGCCACAAAACAAAATACGCCAGCAAAATTCCAACCTTCGGCACACTCGCTGCATATTCCTCCCGGTCCGGATGAATCATCGCCAACCGCATCTTCCGCAAATCCAGCACCCCGCACGCCGCATGCTCCGTCCCCATTCCCAACGCGTCCCGCACCTCCGCATCCACCCGCTCCAGCTCCCGCTGCAACTGCGCATCCACCCCCACGTCGTAACACAACTCAAATTCTCGAAACTCACCCATACTTCGCCGCGAAGACTGGCACCCAACCAACACAGCGCACAAGATCATCAAAAGCGCCACCGCCAATCCCCTCATCCCTCCCCCCTCTGTGTCCTCTCTGCCTCTGTGGTGAATTTCAAAGCTCCCTTTCTCCTTGGCATCATCAATCCGTTTCCACAAATTGAACCGCAGGTCATCTCACCTGTCGAATTATTGCGCATTATGGAACAGTTGAAGCCCGCGGGAATCGTTCGCGTCCATCTTCATCGCGTTCGGCGCTCTGCCTTCACCCTCATCGAACTCCTCGTCGTCATCACCATCATCGGCATCCTCGCCAGCCTCCTCCTTCCCACGCTCGCCCAGGGCAAAGTGCGCGCGAAGGAAACTCAATGCCTCAATAACCTTCGTCAGATCGGCCTCGCCGTGAAAATGTATTGGGACGATAACAGCGCCCGCATGTCCATGGTCACCGGCGGGCTCGATCCCCTCCCCGGCTGCCTCACCACCAATCACGCCCTCGCCAGCGAACGCCGCCTCTTCAAATACATCGGCAAATCCGAAGCCTTCCGCTGCCCAGAAGACCAGGGCAAAATCAGCGAAGACTGCGGCCAACATCCCGAAACTACTCTCCTCCCCCAATGCTGGTCCACCCGCGGTTTCAGCTACCAACAAAACGAAGGCCTCATCAGCGGCATGCGCCATCCCTACACCCTCAAACCCATCGACGGCACCATCCCGGGCAGATCCGAAGCATGGATTCCCAACCCCTCCAAATTCATCCTAATGTACGAGCCACCCGCCGTCCCCCAGGTTTGCCATCATACGACTCAACACTTCACACCCAAATGGTATCAATGGCACCGTCGCCGCGCCAAAACCGTCTTCGATGATCCCCGCCTCGCCCCGGCCCTTTTCTATTCACCCATCCTTTTCACAGATGGCCACGTCGCCATCCACAACTTCAGCAAAAGCCTCCAAACCGACCCCTATTATTTTCAGGAAGAAACAAAAGATTGGATGTGGTATAAACCCGCCCCAGAACCTGAAAATTTATGAGCGCCACGGTTGAAAGCCCCAACCCTGCTGCTGAAAATCCAATCAGCCCGAACGCCGTCCTGCTGCTCCCCCGCAGCACGCACGAACCCATTCGCGCGCTAACCACCTTCGCCGAACTCGTCCAACACGCCATCAACACCGCCGCCAAACCCGCCGAAGTCCGCCCCGCCTACGCCGCCGCTTTCGAAGCCGAATGTCTCGGCTGCCAAATCCGTCTCAACGGCGAAGAACTCCTCCTCCTCGCCGACGAAAAAGCAAGGCGCACCGCGAAACTGGATCGACTCCGCAAAGGCTACTGCGCCCGCCACGGCTGCGACTCCCGCTTCTACCGCCTCACCTGCAATCCCGCGCCCGCCGTCGATTGGCGCGCCATCCTCGCCATCAAAGACGGATACTTAAGCGCTCCCGAAACCGACCTCACCAATTCACAAAACGAGCCACCCACCCCCACCAACCACAAACGCCATCTCCTCATCGCCTCCGCCGCAATCGCGCTCCTGGCCCTCCTCGCCATCGCCTGGCAACTCTACACCGGCGGCACCATCCCCCTCCTACGCCAACCCGAACAATTCCAGGTCGACACCTTCCCCGACCCACTGCTCGGCGCTCAATAAATCAGAACCCAAAAGGGCTCCGCAATTGAGAGGCCGGGGTGGAAACCTCCGCCCGGCCCACCGTCACCCACGTCTCCTCCTGATGACCTTTTTTTACTTCACCAGTTCTTCCGTCCTCAACCGCCGCTACCAACGAAGAACAACCTGCGCGAATTGCGCACCGCCGAAGAAACGTTCGTTGGTTCCCCTCTCTCGATTCGGACCTGTTTGTGTCGATTTGTGTTTTCTTCCCACGGCCGGGAGGGAGTTTCGAAGAAGGGCAAACATTCTTGGATTCCTTTTGCGGAAAATCATTCAAAAATTTCCAAACTTTTTCCTGCGAAAATTTTGCGACTTTTTGCGCCCCCCGGCGTCTATACAGGTGAGGAGGTTACGCTAGTAGTTGTTTGGGTTGGTGGTGGCTTCATGTTAAGTGGGGCCGCCACTTTTTCTCCGAAGTCTTCGACTGCTCGTGGCCAATGTTACGTTCGCGCGGTTCGGCGAACTCTCGCCGAACCGTTGCGGACGCTTTTCACCCAGGCGAGTAATTCATCCGCTGGCATGAAGTTGATAACGCGCTCGCGCGGAATGCCGGCTAGAATGGCGGCGCCCAGCGCGAGATCCAAGAAGAGCAATTGCCACGGATGGTGGGAATCGCTGCCGAAGGAAATGCGGACGCCTTCCTGCCGGGCGATCTGGAGAAGTTCGACGTCGAGGTCCTGGCGATCGGAATAGGCATCGATCTCCACGGCTTTGTCCAAGGCGGCGGCGCGAGCGAAGACGCGGGCCCAATCTGCTTTCAGGCCGAGACGGAAGTTGTAAACGCGGCCGCGGGGGTGACCGAGAATTTGCACACAGGGATTTTCGAGAGCGGCGAGGTAGCGGGCGGTTTGATCTTCCTTGACGCGCAGCTGGGAGTGAAAGGAGCCGAGGACGATATCAAGTCGATCAAGGAAATCGCAGTCGAGGTCGCCTTCGCCCGTGGGAGAAAGGTTTAGTTCGACGGATTTGAGGACGCGGAAGCGGGTTTTGGTGGCGGCGAATTCGGCGTTGAGCGCATCGATCTCGCTGGCTTGTTTTGCGAGTTCAGTTTCGTCGATGCCGTTGGCGATTTTGAGTCCGGCGGTGTGATCGGTGATGGCGATGTATTCGTAGCCGCGACCGAGAGCGGCTTCGGCCATGTCGCGGACGGAACCTGCGCCATCGCTCCAGGTGGTGTGCATCTGGAGGTCGCCTTTGAGGTCGGTGCGCCAGCCTGGATGGGAATCGATGACCTGACGGGCTTCGGTGAGGGTGAGAAAGTTCTGTCGGAGCGGCGGGGGAGTTATAGGGTCAGGAGGATTCTCGATCCAGCGGGCGACTATTTTAGCGAGGGAAGGTCCGATGCCGCCGAGTTCGGTGAGGGAACGATTTTGCTCGAGGATAAATGCGGCTTCCTCGGGCCAGATGAAGGCGGAATGGGCGGCGCGGAAGTAAGCTTTACGTTTGTAGCCTTCCTCCTTTTCGCCCTGAAGAACGAGGAGTTCGGCGATGTGGCGGTTGGTGAGGGGTAGTTCGTTAATTAAGCGGCGCTGAGGACCGGGTTGCCCGTCTGAGAATGCAGCTTTCCTGGTTTCGCTTTTTGCCGCGCGTACTCTCCCCATGCGACAAGATACACCGGGATTGGGACGCCGGCCTCAGGCGGGGTCCTGAAACCAGACTGCGTCGTCACGCACTTCGACCTTCAGCGGTTTCAGGGACGCACCGGTGCACGGGCCCGCGATGCATTTGCCGGAGAGCGGTTCGTAAGTGGCGCCGTGCGTCTGGCAGATGAAGTGAGTTTCGTTCGCGTTGAAGAAGCGGCTGTCGCCGTAGTCCAGAGTGATGGGGACGTGGCGGCAGACGTTTTCGTAGGCGACGACATGCTCGCGGAAGAGCGCGATGAAACCTTCCCGCGGGATACCTTCCTGCTGGTAATGGAATTTGAGGGCGCGCTTCTCTTTGAGTTCGGAGAGCGTCGCGATGCACCGCATGAGAGGGAGACGTGGTTACATCCAGCCGTATTCGGAAAGGTCGAGGTGCCAATTGCTGCCATCGGTGACGCGGACAGCTTTTCGTTCCTGTTTGTAAGTGATCTTATCCAGATCGACTGCGGGCGGGATGATATTCACGAGGACATCGCCGGAGACGATGGAAACGAGGCGCGTGCGCATTTCGGCGCGTTTCATGAAAGAGAATTTTACTGGGTCAACGGTGTAGACGTGGCCGGTGACGCGGGCGACGCCGTCTTCGTATTTATCGACTACGCCGATGAAATGCCGGTGGAGGTCCTTCTCGTAGTGACGACGATGAATGACGTGGATTTTCTCACCGGGCTTCAGAATCATGGTGGCGCATTATTGGAATTGCGGCGGCAAACCCAAGCAAAAAAGCGCGTGATTAGGCGAGAATTTCGTGAATGGCTTCGCCGTGGTCCATGTCGAGGCGCTTGCGGCCGGGGAGTTCGAGCTTGCGGGAGTCGAGGCCGAGGCAGTGGAGGACGGTGGCGTGGATATCGGTGACGTAGCGGCGATTCGTGGCGGCGTGGAAGCCGATTTCATCCGTTTCGCCGTAGGTGATGCCACCTTTGACTCCGCCGCCGGCCAGCCAGGCGCAGAAAGCCTGGGGATGATGATCGCGGCCGGTGCCTTCGGCGCCGGGGGTGCGGCCGAACTCGGTGCCGAAGACGACGAGGGTGTCATCGAGCATGCCGCGCTGCTTGAGATCGTGGAGCAAGCCGGCGATCGGTTTGTCCACTTGTTGAGAGAGCTTGGTGTGGTTGGATTGGATTTCGGAGTGGGCGTCCCAATCGCCGCCGCCACCGCCGCCGTGAAAAAGCTGGATGAAACGGACGCCGCGTTCGGCGAGACGACGAGCGGCGAGGCATTGTTCGCCGAAGGTTTTGGTTTCGGGGCGGTCAATGCCGTAGAGCTTGCGGGTGGCTTCTGATTCGCGGTTAAGCTGCAGCGTTTCCGGGATGGAGGTCTGCATCTGGAAGGCGAGTTCGTAGGATTTGATGCGGGCGCGGAGATTGGCGTCGTCGGGATAATCAATGCCGGCGAGGTGGTTTAGTTTTCCGAGGAGGCTGAGGTTGGCGAGTTGTTCCTCGGATGAAATGCCGTTCTCGGGCTGGCGGATGAACGGGAGCGGGTTCCTGGGATCGACATTGAGGCGGACACCGGCGAATTCGGGGCCGAGGTAGGCGGCGCCGTGAGTGAAAGCGCCGCCGCAGCAATCGCCGGTAGGAACGCCGAGGACGACGTATTCGGGAAGATTTTCGTTTTCGGAACCGAGGCCGTAGCTAACCCAGGAGCCGATCGTGGGATGCTCTAGTTCGCGGGGGTGACGGCCGGTTTGCCAGGTGAGTTGCGCACCGTGGTCGTTGTGGATGGTCCAGAGGGAGCGAACGACGGCGAGGTCGTCGGCGCACTCACCGACGTGGCGGAACCAATCGCCGACGACGAGGCCGGATTCGCCGTAGGTGTTGTAACCGCATTGCAGCGGCATGATGACTTTGCGATTGCCGTGCTTGGGGTTCGCGCCGATGACGTCTTTGCCTTCGGTGGCGAGGACGTGCTGGTAAGGAGTTTCTTCGATTGATTTGCCGGCGTATTTGTTTAGCTCAGGTTTAACATCGAAGCTTTCGAGATGGCTGACCCCGCCGCAGAGGAAAATCCAAATGACGCGCTTGGCGGTGGGGGCGCGATGCGGTTGCAGGAAGGCGGCACCCTGGGCGCGCGCACGGTCGCGGAAAAGCATCGCGGAGAGGGCGAGGCCGGTGAAGCCCATGCCGGTATCGGCGAGGAAGGAACGGCGGGAGACGCCTGGGCATTTGTTTTTCATATCAGCGGATGGTTACGAAATCGTTGTGGTTCATGAGCACCAGGATGAGGTTTTCGCGGGCGCGCTCCGGAGAGCGTCCCCTGCTCTGCTCGGCGAGGAAATCGCGGCACATGGAAATTTCTTCGGAACGCGGTTCGCGGACGAGGAGACGGCGGAAGGAAGCGCGAATGAATTCTTTTTCGGCCGGGTGATTGTTCCAAACGGCCGCGGCGAAGTTGCGGGCCTCGCGGAGGGTCAGTTCGCTGTTGTGGAGGGCGAGCGCTTGCTGCGGATTCACGGTTGGGCGGCGGACGTAACATTCGGTGATGGTGGGACCGTCGAAGATTTTCATGAACTCGACTTCTTTTTCGGGTCCAATGCGGAGATAGATACTGCGACGCTTTGAGGTGAGGCCGAGATTTTGGTCGATTTCGGGTCCGCCCATGGTCGCGTCAAGATCGCCGGCGGTGTGCAAAAGATTATCGCGAACGAGTTCGGCTTCCATGCGGCGAGCGGGGGCGCGCCAGAGATACGCATTATCCGGATCGATCGCGCTGCTCGCGGAATCGGTGGTGGATGCCATGCGGTAAGTGCTGCTCTTGAGGATGAGGCGGTGCATTTCTTTCATGCGCCAGCCCTGGGACATGAACTCGGCGGCGAGCCAATCGAGCAGTTGTGGATGGGTGGGCGCGCGGCCGTTGCGGCCGAAGTCGGCGGGCGTCGGGACGATGCCGGTGCCAAAGTGGCGGAGCCAGAGGTGGTTCATGGCGACGCGGGCGGTGGGTGGATTTTGTTCGTTCGCGATCCAATGGGCGAAGGCGAGGCGGCGGCCGGTGCTCTTGTCGGGATACTTCTCGGCAGAGCGCGGTTTGAAATCGGTGGTTGGCTCAGCGGCCGCGTTCTTCTCGGCCTCGGCGAGTTTTTCCTGAGCTTCCTTCAACCTCTTTTCCGCTTCGGATTTTTCCCGTTTGGCTTTTTCGGCAGCTTTGTTGCGTTCGGCGATAGCAGTGCCGTCCTCCTTCTCCGTGTCGCGAGTTTCGTTCGCGTCATTGAGCGCGCGGGTGGCATCTGCCAGTTTCTGTTCTGATTTGCCGAACGCTACTTGTGCTTCGTGAGTTTTGAGTTGCGCTTCGAGCACCGCGATTTTGCGCTGGAGTTGAACGATACGACGGGCAGTTGAACTCCATTCGTGGGAATCCTGGGTCGCTTCTTCGGCTTTGAGCTGCACGAGCAATTCATCGTGCTTTGTTTTTGCGACTTGATGGCCGAGCTCGGCGGCGCGGGCGTCCTCGGAGTTTTCGCGCGCGGTTTGGAGTTTCGTTTCAGCTTTGCGCAGAGTTGCTTCGCTCGCGGCGATTGTCTCCGTGATGACAAAGTCGCGGCGATCGGGGAATGCGGCAGCTTTCGGGAGAGCGATATTGTTTGCGTCGAACCTGCCGCCGAGGGCTTGCAGGATGCCGGGCGTCATGACGCGGTTGGTATCAGGTTTGCGTTCGTCGCCGCGGAGAAGGAAGTAGGTAATGGCGTTGGTGTCGGTGTCGTAAACGCGCGGAAGGCCGTTTTTCGCGCGATCGAGTTCCCCACGGACCCGATCAATCCTGACCTGGTGCGGTTCGAAGATCGCGCGGACCTGATAATACTCGGCCTGGGAGATGGGGTCATACATGTGGTCGTGACACTTCGCGCAGCCGAGCGTGACGCCGAGAAATGCCTGGCCGGTGTGCTTGAGCGTGTCTTCGAGCCACTGTTCGCGGCTGAGCATTTTATAATTGCGGACGAGGTAGCCGGTGGCGCGGACCGTGGCGGGATCTTCCGGGGCGATTTCATCGCCGGCCAACATCTCGCGGACCATCTGGTCGTACGGTTTGTTTGCGTTGAGCGATTCAACGATCCAATCGCGCCAACGCCAGATGTGCGGCTGGCTGTCGCGGATTTGGTTGCCGCCGCTCCAACCGCCCCAATCGCTGTAGCGCCAGATATCCATCCAATGGCGGCCCCAACGTTCGCCGTAGCGCGGGTCGTCGAGAAGTTTGTCGACTAGCAATTCGTACGCGAATGGATTTTGGTCGCGCAGAAAGGCGTCTTGTTCGGCGATGGTTGGGAGAAGGCCGATGATGTCGAGGTAAACGCGTTTGAGGAGAACCTCCTTCGCCGCTTCCGGGCGAGGATTGAGTCCGAGCTGCTCGTGCTCTGCGGCGATGAAGTGATCGATGGCGTTGCGCGCAAAGGCGGTGTCTTTGATGCGCGGAACGGTGGGACGCTTCACCGGCTGGAATGGACGCCAGTGGTAGGAGGCCAGGAACGTTTCGAAGTCTTTCAGTTTCGCGGGCCAGCGGGTCAGCGAATCGGAGGTGGGTGCGTCTTCGCGTTCGCCCGGATTGTGGCCGAGCAGAATTTCTTTTTCGTTGGCGATGCCGTCGCCGTCCGAATCTTCGGCGGCGATCCTCTTTAGGCGCGAGATGATGTCGCGACTGTCATCGGGCATTTCCGAACGGATTTTCCGCAGGCGCGCGCCGAAATCGTTGTGGGGAAATTCGTTGAGCGATTGCGGATCCTTGTGGTCGCTGGGCAGATGGCAGGTGGTGCAGCGTGCGAGGTTGGCGCTGAGGAATTTATCGAAATGATGTTCGAGCGCAGCTTTGTTCGCGGGCGTAGCGAGCGAACGGGATCCGCTGAGAATGAAGACGACGAAGAAGCACAGACTCAATAGATAGGCTGAAGTCCGGCGTAACATGGGCGTTGCCTCATTATTCCTTGTGGCGGAGGGAAGTGTCAACGCGGCAGCGTGGCTGTGGGAGTAAGAGTAAGTGAAAAAATGCGTTCTGCGTCGGAAAGACGGGCGTGTTGTGATGAATTTGAAATGCGACGTAGCGAAAGAGCGACATAGCGAGCTAGGGAAACGGAGACGAGTGATGGGCGGAGTTGGGCGTTGCTGGGGTCTACGGCGGAAATGTTGACTTTCCGTGGGCGCTCGAAGGTTGCGTGAAATAGCAGTCGCGTTTGTTAAACGTGAAATTGCGTTAAATGAGGTACTTACGACGTGGATGTTGACATGGTTCGTTGAAAGGATTTGGCGATAGAAAGCGTTAAAAAGCGTTAAATCAGGTACTTCTGACGTGAAACTCGATGCACCACGGAGGCACAGGGGACACAGAGAAAAGAACGAAGTGGAATTTGGTGGGATTAGTGGAATTGCGGGGCATTTTTGATGGAATCGGGTGGACCGGAATCGCCGATTTG
Organism: Verrucomicrobiia bacterium; assembly: GCA_036383895.1. Lineage (GTDB taxonomy): Bacteria > Verrucomicrobiota > Verrucomicrobiia > Limisphaerales > SXQI01 > DASVNK01. The sequence goes on from DASVNK010000043.1 coordinate 37,540, forward strand.
AAAAATCGATAAAATGTAGACACCTGCGATAATCGCAGGTTTGGTGAACACCGGGCGATAGGTCGCGAGAACTACCAGTTGCCGACAGACTCCGCAGGTAGGGCGTCGTAAGCCAATCGGCGTGACGCAGATTGGAGCACCCGAGACAGGTGCGCTCCCCATAGTTCGTCGTTTTCATTGCAGTCTGCTTTTTCGTTTCTGCCGGGAAGATGGGGACGTACACACTCCGGGTGTGGGCGGTTTTCGGGGGTGAAGGGAAATCCGCTTTTGCGGGTTTCTATTCAACCACGGGCCATCTTCTCAGGCTGAGGGTGATTTAAGCAGGTTGTTTGGGGTTTTTCAAATTGAATCTTCATAGCTCTTAAATCGTCCACTTCCGCTCCCTGGCAGCGGCGATCAAATCGGAGATCCTAATTGGGTGCAATCCCGCTCGCTCTTCCGGCGTCTGTTTTGGACGAAACGGGAAGCTCACCAACCACCGCAACCACACGAACGGCGCCACGATCGACACACCCTCTGGTCCGAAATGCCGGTCTTCGTGGAAGGATGACATATCGATCTGAAACCTTTCGCCGAACGCTTGCATCAACTCCCAACCGTCTGCGCCGTCCACGCCCAAATCTCCAAAAAGCGTTGTATCCAGTTTTATTTGTGAACGTTTGAGGGCCGTGAACTCAGCCACAAAGTTGATTACGCTGGAATCGAGTTCTGGCATCGGCTGAGAGAGGCGTTACGTGGCACGATCGCGGAGCATTTTATTCGAAGCTGACGCTATGCCCTCTCAACATGTACTGTGTCACAGTCTTGAAACCTCGCTTCGGCGGCGCGAGCAGCACCTGTGAACCGTCCTTTGCGAGTTGGAGGGTGCCGTAGTCCGTGGGAACGTAACCTCCCCAAAGCTGAACGCGCCAATATTCACCGTTGTCCTGCGGCTTGTCAGGCATACCACAGCCGGAAACGAACCTGTGGAAATACTGGGACGAAAGAATGACTGCCTCTTGCTCTTCCAAACCATCTTCGAACGTCACTCCCTCTGCAGTTAGCTTCGGGAGCGAGACTACATTGGCGCTCGTCCGATCCACCGTCGAACACGACACAAACAACGATGCTAGAAGAAGTGCGAGCGTCGCCCTCATGGACCAGAAGGATAGTATGACTCAGACTTTGGGCACAGCAAATTCCCTAAACCACTCTCTGATTTCTGGCCCTAATACATTGTATCTGAAGCGACTACCCCTTTCGTGGAATTCTGAAGGCTGCTGGCGTGCCGTATAGAAGATGATGTGAGAGCGGTTCAGTTTGCGGCGTGAGTTGCATTTGATCGCGGGGCGTTTTTCCACCTTTGGAACACAAGGGAGGGGACGCTTTTTTCTCTGATTAGCCAGATGACCAAACAATTTTCGTTTCTGAGTTTGTTTCTGAACAAATGCTGGGCAATTGCGCTCAGTGTGATGTTCGCATGCAGCGTGGGCGGCGGCGGAGAAGACGCTGGTGGTGGGCGGCGCGCCGGTGACGTTGCAGGATATCTCCGCGGAGGTGGAGGTGTTCTACTCGGCGATGCGCTACAACCGCGCGCAGAATGTTTGGAATTTTGAAGTGACGATTGCGAATCGGACAACGCGCGATCTGACGGGCGCTATGGTGCTGTATGTGGAGAGCTTCAACGGGACGACGGGGGTGCTGAATGCGGACGCGACTGATGGGACGCATGCTTATTTCGGTATGGCGCTGTCGATTCCGGGCGGAACGCGCAGCCGAGTGTGCAGTGCAAGGTTTTTGGCAGGCGCCGTTGCCGGTTGACAGATAAGCTACTTCCTTTTAGTAAGGTATTCTATGTTCAAGGGTGCGTGGTTCGGACTTCTTCTGTCCTCGGTGACGCTGCAAGCGAACCTCGTTTCCAACGGTAGTTTCGAGCAGCCGAACGCGGGCGGGTTTTATCGCGCATTTCTCGCCGGCGAAACAGTCGGCGCCTGGATTGTGGAGAGCGGCTCGGTGGAGGTGGTGGGGACTTATTGGCAGGCGGCGCAGGGTTCGCAGTCGCTGGACCTGAGCGGAATCTTTGAGATGGCCGGAACGCTTTACCAGGATGTTCCCACTGTTCCCGGGCAGAAGTATAAAGTTCGTTTTGCGTTCGCCGGGAACCCGGAAGACCAGGCGATCAAGGACGCTAAAGTTTTCTGGAACGATAACGAGCTGGCGCACCTTTCGGTAAACACGGCGGGACGTTCGCTGACGGACATGGGCTGGATCTATTACGAATACGAAGTGACGGCCGCAGGGACAAGCAGCCGATTGAAGTTCCAGAGCTTGACCCTAAATTTTCTCGGGCCAGTGATTGATGACGTTTCGGTGACGTCACTGGGACCGGTGTCACCGCAGACGCTGGCGAACGGCAGTTTCGAGAACCCGCCCGTGGGCGGCAGTTACGTGCCATTCCTGACCGGCGCAAATATTGATGGCTGGATCGTCGAGAGCGGCACGGTGGAAGTAGTGGGAACCTATTGGCAAGCGGCCGCGGGCACGCAATCGCTAGACTTGAGCGGCATTGGCGAGGAGGCGGGCACGATTTATCAGGACGTGGCGACGGTACCGGGCCAGACCTACAAATTGAGATTTGCTTTCGCAGGAAATCCGGAAGATCAGGCCATAAAGGAAGCAAAAGTTTTTTGGAACGATAACGAGCTGGCGAAGCTGACGGTCAACACGGCGGGCCGCAGCCTCGCAGATATGGGTTGGACTTATTACAGCTACGACGTGATGGCGACGGGCACGGTCAGCCGCGTGAAATTCCAGAGCCTGACCTTGAATTTTTTGGGACCGGTAATCGACGATGTGTCGTTGGGTTCGCAAGTGCCTGCGACGATCACCGCAGACCTGGTGATCCGCATTCGCGTGACGGGTACGCCGGGAGATCGCTACCGCATCGAATACAGCCAGCGCATGAACAAGCCTGAGTGGATGGAGTTGGAGACGGTAACAATTCCGCCGAGCGGCCAGACTTTGATCTTTGATACCGACGGCGTGCTGGGGCGGCAGCGCACTTACCGCGCGGTGCTTCTCTCGAACTAGCCCGCAGACGGTATGCATTGTGGCGCCAACAGCGGTTCGATAGGAGGCAGCCGCAATAGCAGCCGCAATAGTTAAAAGGCGGCGCTCACTCCCATTCGATGGTTGCCGGTGGCTTGCTCGAAATATCGAAGCAGACGCGATTCACGCCTTTCACTTCGTTGATGATTCGAGTCGAAAGCTTCTCCAAAATTTCATACGGCAGCTTCACCCAGTCCGCCGTCATACCGTCCTGCGATTCCACGGCGCGAATTGCAAGCGTGTAATCATACGTCCGCTCGTCGCCCATCACGCCTACGCTGCGCACCGGCAACAGCACCGCAAAGCTCTGCCAGATGTTGTAATACCAGCCGCTCGTTTTCATCTCCTCCACCACGATCGCGTCCGCATTCCGCAAGATTTCCAACCGATTCTTCGTGACTTCGCCCAAAATTCGTACGGCCAAACCCGGCCCAGGGAACGGCTGCCGATACACAATCTCCTTCGGCAAACCGAGCTCCAAACCGAGCACCCGCACCTCGTCCTTGAACAAACACTTCAGCGGCTCAACCAATTGAAACTTCATGTTCTTCGGCAGACCACCGACATTGTGATGGCTTTTAATCATTGCCGCGGGGTTCCCCGCGATCGGCACCGATTCGATCACATCCGGATACAACGTTCCTTGCGCCAAAAACTTTGCGCCTCGCCCTCCCGTTTTCGCGGCCGCGCGCTTCGTCGCCGCCTGGAAAACATCGATGAATGTTTTACCGATTACCTTCCGTTTCCTCTCCGGATCGGTGACGCCTTTCAACTTCTGCAAAAACAATTTCGTCGCATCTTCGTATTGCAACTTGATGTGGAAATGCTGTCCGAAAACTTCCTGCACCACTTCCGCTTCCTTCGCGCGCAGCAAACCGTTGTTCACGAAAATGCACGTGAGTTGGTCCCCAATCGCTTTGTGCAACAGCGCCGCCGCCACACTCGAATCCACCCCACCGCTCAGCCCCAAAATGACATGCTCTTTCCCCACCTGCTTCCGAATGTCTTCAACCGCCTGCCCGACGTAATTCAGCATCGTCCATTCGCGCCCACATCCGCAGATCCCATGCACGAAGTTGCTGATGATTTCTTTCCCGCGCGGCGTATGCACCACTTCCGGATGAAACTGCAAACCCCAGATCTTCTTCTCGCGATTCTCCAGCACCGCATACGGCGAATTCTCCGTCACCGCCACTGGCACAAAACCCTTCGGCACCTTCGTCAATTTGTCACCGTGCGAGTTCCACACCTGCAACGTCTCCGGAAGATTTGCGAACAACGCGCAGTTGGAATCCTTGATCGTCAGCGTCCCCTTGCCGTATTCGCGCTTCTGCCCCGGCTCGACTTTGCCACCGAGGTATTGCCCGATCAATTGCAGCCCATAACAGACCCCCAGGATCGGCAGGCGCATCTTGAACACCTCTTTGTCCGGCAGCGGGGCATTGTCCGCATAAACACTGGATGGCCCGCCCGACAGAATGATCCCCTTCGCGTTCATCTTCGCGATTTCGGCCGCCGGCGTGTCGTAGCGCACGATCGTCGAGTAAACATTGCACTCGCGAATGCGCCGCGCGATCACCTGCGTGTATTGGGACCCGAAATCGAGGATTACTATCTGCTCGTTCATCGAATTGAAAACCGTTACCGATGCCCTCCTTTCACCCCTTTGACTAGGAAAAAGTGCAACTTCCTTTCGCCGGCACAATCTTCTTTCGTTCAGCACCTTGCCTTAGCACCCCTTCTGCCGTAGACAACCCGCGGGAGATGACAGGATTACCGCTCATTCTTTTACTCGCCGCACAAGAGAGTGTCGCCGCGTCGCACGGCAATGGCTCCGAATTGTCCGCCTCAACGGATGACTCCTACCTCACGAAAATTTGGCACGGCGAGGTCGGTCGTGGCTTTAAAGGGAACACCAAGAGCTTCGAAATGCGCCTGGGCCGCGCCTTCGGCACCACCTCCACAGGCTCGAACAATGCCCATGATCTCTGGTTCACCGAACTTCAATTCGGGCTGATATTGGCCGACGTGATGGAGCCCGATCACTGGTTCGGTGGAAACATCGAAGGTCTCGGAAAAATTATCGCCGCGGCCCAGGAACGGCCTCACAGCGCCTACCTGTTCGCACTTAACGGCGGCCTCCGTTACCATTTCCGCACCGGCACGCGCATTGTCCCTTATCTCGGCGGCAACATTGGCATCGGGATTACAGACATCAGCGACGATGACGCGAGCGGGAAATTTCAATTTAACCAACAAGCGGGCGTGGGCCTCCGCTACTTTTTCGATCCGCAGACCGCGCTCGTTGTAGATTACGCCTACTGGCACGTCTCAAACGCCGGTATCCGGGAACCAAACGACGGCGTGAACTGCCACAATTTTACCGTCGGCATCTCCTGGCTCTTCTAATCCGGGCCCTGTTTACGAATACCAACTGAGCTAAGATCAATCGGCTTGAAGCCAAGTTTCAGCGCCGGCGAACTCTCCTTCAGACGAAAATCGAACCTCTCCGGCGCAACAAACTGCGGATCGCTAATCATTGAATTCTGGTCGTGTCCGCGCTTCTTCCACTCTTCAAATGTAATCCCCGCAAACTTCATCTTCTCCGGTGATTTCGCTTGCCGCGTGTCGAAGTAAATATTTCCACCCATCCGATAATTGTCGTTGGACCAATTACTCCCGAGAAGATTTCCCGAATCGAAGCAGACAATATTGTTCGTGAAAGTGAATGAGCTATGTGCTTCCGGCCGGGTCCGCATGATTTGATTTTCAACATTGAAGGCGAACACATTGTTCCGAACGACATTTTCTTTGCCGTAGTGCTGATGGAAACCGGCATTCTTGCAACGATACACAATGTTGTTTTCCAGGACGATGTCGCTGCTTCCTTCGTCCGTGTAGAGCCCCCAACCGCCGTAAGTGAAGGCGCTCACGTCGTGAATGAGGTTGTTGCGAATAACCGTGCCGCGCTGCGGACCGAGCGTATAAACCGCGCCCATGTCACTTAACAGATTCTGCCCAATATCGTGGAGATGGTTAAACTCGATGATGTTCTCGCGGCAGGGCGTTTCATTGTAGCCCCACTGCCATCCGACCGAGATCGCGGTGTAATAGAGATCGTGGATATCATTATGCGCTACGCGGTTCGTTCCACTTTGCAGAATAAAAACGCCCACTGCCGGCGGATAAATTCGCCCGAGTTGATGAATGTGATTGTCCGTGATCACGTGTGAATGACATTCGTCGGCGGGGGATTTTGGAATCGCGGTTTCGCCGATGCGAACGCCGCCGCCGCCGAGGTCGACCATTTTGTTCCGTACGATTCGGAAATGTTTAGCGCTGCGGCCAAGATCGATCGCGTACCCTGCTAAATGCGAGAACGTACAACCCTCAATCCGCACATTTTCAGCATACTCGGCGCGCAATTCGCCCTTTGTCGCGACCGCCGCCTGGGTATCCGCGTAACCATTGGTCCCCAACTTCCAATCGGTATGACTCAACTGTAATCCGCGCAACGTTACGTGCTGGACCGGGTGGCCAGATTCGCCTTGGAAGTTGATGAGTTCCTGCAGGCGTGGCGCGATTACTTCAGCGCTTGCCAAGTCTTCACCATCGCGCGCCCAATATGAGACTATGCCCGATTTGCGATCGAGATACCATTCACCGGGCGTGTCGAGAAACTCCGCAGCATTCTCCACGTAATACTGAGCGTCGTTTTCTTTGTTCGATGGCCGCGGATCTCCTGACAGGGTAGCGACAGAATTCCCTTCGTCCACGGACCGGATTTGCATCCGAATATCAGCCCACGCGAGAAGTGCGATCACTTCAACGTCGCCGCTAACAGCCCAATGTTTCTTAATGTCTCCCGGTTTAAAATTCAGCTTTACCGGCTTGTCCTGCGGACTCGCACCTTGAATGCGGAAAAATCCGTTGTTTGGAGTGCGCGCGCGGATTTTCCGTTCACCATTTACGAACAGCTGCCTGAACTCCCATTGGCCACTTTTCACTTCGGGCACTTCCGCGCGCCATAATCCTGCGTTTTGCGTATCGCGCTTCCAACCAGTGATTTTTCGCCCGCCGCTGAGAACGACCTTCGCTCCTTCCTGTGCATGGATCAGCAAAGGTTGGTCGGAAGTTCCCGAATTGCGGTAAGTGATCTCGACAGGAGCTTTCAATTCATAGTGGCCGGGTAAAAGCCGGATTTCGCGCGCTTTGTATTCCGCGGCACGGGCCAGGGCGCTTTGGAGCGACGCTACTGGGCCGTCATTCCCGGACAAGGTGGAAGCCAGCCCGTTTGCAGAATCGTCGCCCTTGATGGAGACGAAGATCGTATCCGCCGCGGAAAGCGAAATGCAGGAAAGAAGGAAGGCCGAAAGTGTGGCTTTCATGGTCGAAGACTCTCAGATAGGTCACGAGGCACAAAGGAGAAAGCGCCGATTACGAGTCGATCACTTTCTGGCGAAATCAAAAGATAGGAGTTTATTTTCCGAGCGAAGATAAACTTTCCCGTCCGATAAAACCGGCGCCGCCCAGCACGGATGCTTCAATTGCGGCACCTGGTAGCGCGCGAGTTCTTCCGGTGATTTCGAATTCACACGAAACAGCCCAAGCAGTCCGCCTTCTCCCAGCACAATAAGCTTTCCATCCGCCAGGATGGCCGAACCGCGCCCATACGTATTCGGTGTGCCACTGTAAGGCCGCCAGCGCTCGTCGCGCTCCCACGCAACTTTGCCCGTTTTGTATTCCACGCACCGAAAGCGCGCGTCCGGTTCATTGCGGCCTGAAAAAGCGTAGAGATATCCGTCGTGATAGATAGGCGTGGTCCAATGGATCTCGAGTGCTGTGCTTCGCCAAAGAGGTTCCACCTCGCGATTGCTCGGCAACAGTCGCAGCACAGTCGAACCGACTCGATAATACGCAGTCGATATCAACACGTGATCATCCACCACCACCGGATTGGCTGCGTTCACCGACTCATCCACCTGGGCACGGAACCAATAACTAAAATTTACCGTCCCGTTCGTCGGGTTCAGCGAAACCAACCCCTGTCGCATCAAACAGAAAATCTGCCGCTGTCCATTCACCGTCGCAGCCACCGGCGTCGCGTAGCTCGCCTGTTTATCATGGCGAATCCGCTTCCAATCCACCGTGCGTTCCCCCGGCCAGCCAATCATCAGCTGGCCCTCCCAATTCTTTTCGCCCACGCTTTCCCAAACCGTTTTTCCGGTTCCAGCATCGAAAGCCACCACACCTGAATTCGGTTGCCCGCCGACCATCACGATCAGCAAATTGCCTTCAAGAATCGGCGTGCTACCCACGCCAAAGAACGCTTCCGGCACTTCCCAATCCTTCTGCGTATCGCGCTCCCACACTAACTTTCCATTCACCAAATCCAGGCAAAGCAGCTTCCCTTGTGCCCCAAACGTGTAACAGCGATTGGAAGTCAGCAGCGGGGTGCAACGAGGTCCATTGTTGTATCCGTAAGGATCGACGAAAGTAGTCGCGGACGTATACCGCCAGATTGGCTTCCCATCACTCGCGCCAAAGGCCTCAACGATTTCCTCGTTCTTCAAGCGATGGTGCAGGACGATCGTTCCACCGCGAATACTCGGCGCGCTATACCCGGTTCCGACATCCTTTTCCCACACCAGCGGCGGCCCGCCTTCTGGGAAAGCGTCGATTAAGTTCTTTTCCGCGGAAGTGCCATTCGCTTTCGGCCCGAGGAACTGTGGCCAATCATCCGCATGAACGAACAGCGCGATCCAAAAGCAAAAAGGCACAAAGAACGTTTTCATCTTTGTGCCTTTGAACATTTTCGCAGCGACCAGGCCTTAGAACCCGATGCCCTGAGTAAGCGTTTGAATCCGGCAAAGATACATATCCGCCGTAATATAAAGCATGGAACCATCTGCCCCGCCGAACGCGCAATTCGCAGTCGCCTCGCCCGTGTTGATAATCCCAAGCAATTTACCTTCCGGATTGATCACCATCACTCCACCCGGCCCGGTCGCCCAAAGATTTCCTTTCTTATCCACCTTCAAACCATCCGTTACCCCTTTGCGTCCCTGCATCAACGGCGCGCTATCAAAAAACACCCGGCCACCAACCGCTTTCTTATCGCCCGTCAGCGAATACGCCATGATCACCGGCTTTTTCCCGTCCGACACCGCCACATACAATGTACCCTCATCCGGCGACAGAGCGATTCCGTTCGGAAAGCTGATATTCGACACGAGCAGATGCACCTGCCCTTTCGGCGTCAAACGATACACACCGTTGAAATTGATCTCCTTCGCTGGATCTGCATTGTTTTTCTCCAAGCCGTAGGGCGGATCGGTAAAGTAGAGATCGCCATTGGAGTGATACACCAGATCGTTTGGGCTGTTGAATCGGCGCTTCTGGTAAAACTCCGCAAGCGGCTTAACCTTTCCACCTTTTTCCAGACGGCCGATCTGCCGATCACCATGCTGCGCTAGCACCAGGCGCCCTTGCTTATCCACGGTCAATCCATTCGAACCCGGCTCGCCACCGCGATTCTTTTCACCCGTGTAACCGCTCGGAAATAAAAACTCCGTTGTGCCTACATACGGAGTCCATTTGTAAACAATGTTATTCGGCACGTCCGAGAACAGCAGAAACCCACCGCGCTTTACCCACACAGGACCTTCCGACCACTCGAAACCAGCCGCGAGCTTTTCAATGACCGCATGCGGCGCGAGCAACTGATCAAGTTCCGGATCCATCCGTTCGATCTTGCCGATCCACGGATAAGCTTTCTCGGGATCAGGTCTCCGCATCTGCGGCGGAAGATTCGTCTCGCTACCGGCATCAGCGGCGCTCAAATGGAGGGTTGAAGCCAGACTCAGGGCGAGCAGCGTTTTCGCGTTCATCATATTTGCAAATCCAGGTTCTCCAGTGTTCGTGATGGATTGAGGCGACATCCTACAAAACTCTTTCGAGAATCCCAAACGAAAAACAAACGCTTCCGCAACCCGACTCGCCCGACATCGGCCTTATCAGGAATTTCCCCCCGACGGGTGGAGACGAACTCCACAAGTTGACTGGTCGCCTTACCAATTGAACGAATCTCGTACCGGACGAAATTAGTCTAGCAACTTTGTTAGGCAATATGAAGGCAACTCCGGTCCGAAAATTGAGGGCCGCTGTACTGTTAAGCTGTTCGATTAGGCATTTAGGAAGCGTTGTGGCGGGATTGTTCGCCTCCGTACTAATTGTCAACAGCACACATGCAGCGAGCGTAAACCTGGCGTGGAATAAAAATCCCGAACCCGACGTAATCGGCTATAAAGTCCATTACGGCCGATCGGGAACATCGCCCACCAACATTATCAACGTCGCGAATGTCACCAACACGACTATTTCCGGCCTCCAGGCAGGCACAAGCTACGCCTTCTACGCGAGCGCATTCAATTCCGCTGGCCTGGAGTCAGCTCTTTCGAGTGGAGTGAGCTACACCGTCCCGTCTACCGCGAACAACCTTGTTGTCACTTGGGAAGAATCGTTCTCGAAAGACGCACAAAACTACGCAGTGTTTTTCGGTCCCCCAGGCCAGATCTCGACGCGCTTGGATGCGGGAACTAATCTGACCGCGACCCTTTCTAACGTGGTTCGTGGATCAACTTATGACGTCACCGTCGAAGCGTACGATTCTGCTGACCAGCTGGTGACTGAATACGAAGTTCTTACTTACACTGTTCCCGTGAGTGGCACGATCGGACCCGTTCACTTGCTGCCGATCGACCAGCCTCCATCGGTCGCTCTCACGAGTCCCGCTGATGGCAGCGGTTTCAACGCGCCCGCCACAATTCAAATTACCGCGAACGCTTCCGATGATGACGCTGTTCAATTCGTCGACTTTTTCGCCGGGACTAACCTCCTGGCGCGGGTTCCGGCGCCGCCCTATTCGTTTACCTGGAACTCAGTTCCAATGGGCCAATACGAGATAAATGCAGTCGCTGTGGATACGTCCGACCAATTCACGGAATCTGGCTCCGCAACAATCACTGTGAGCTCTCCGACCAGCAGCCCGCCGATTGCTCCCGCGAATCTGGCCGGCCGATTCAATCGGCGTACAGACGAAGTCCGGCTATCGTGGACGGACGAATCGAATAACGAATCTTCCTTTGTGATCGAACGGTCACTGAACAATTCATCCTTCGCGCCAATCGCGACGCTACCGCCGAACAGCACGAGCTACTCTGATTCCGCCCTCCAGTTGGGAAACAGGTATTACTATCGCGTGCGAGCCCAGAATTCCGCCGGAGCCAATGTTTCTTCCACCGTTTCGGTTAGAACGCGCTACTGATTCAACGACTGGAGTACGCCCATGCTCGCGAGCATCGCGCCCAGCGTGATGCTCGTTCCGCAAAATATGATTGTGCCAGCGTCGAACGGTCGCACCGCATCGAATGCAATTGCTACCGTGTAGGCCAGCAGAAGAACATCCGCCGCGAAGTAAAACCAGGTGGGCATGACCGGAGGCGGTTTAACAGGCGTTTCGACCGGCTCTGGCTCGCGCGCCGCCACGCTGATTAACGTCTGGAGACCGCGCCCGAATGTCGGTTTCGGAGGGGGCGCGCCTACTTCGGACGCGCCGTTCTTGCCGGCGACATCCTCGCCGCGCATCAACTCGTCCAGTCCCTTGCCCAACCCTGGTTTCAACATCACCGAGGTCTATCCTTTTTTGATTCGCGCAACGAAGTTCGACATCCGCTCTGTCGCCACCTGGATTTGTTCCAACGACGTGGCAAAACAACAGCGCAGAAAACCTTCGCCGCACGCGCCAAAGGCTGAACCCGGGACCGCCGCCACTTTCTCTTCCTTAAGCAACCGCGTCGCAAATTCCTTCGAACTCAACCCAGTGCTCTCGATGTTTGGGAACGCATAGAACGATCCGCGCGGCGAATGACATTTGAGTCCCATCGAGTTCAGCGCAGACACAATGAAGTTGCGTCGCAACTTGTATTGCTCACGCATCTCGATCGTATCCGGTTCACCGTTGATGAGCGCTTCGGTGGCGGCTTCCTGGCTGATGATGCTGGCGCAGAGCATCGAATACTGATGCACCTTCATCATCGCCTCAATCAACTCCACCGGGCCGCACGCGTAACCAATCCGAAAACCAGTCATCGCGTAAGCCTTCGAAAACCCGTGGAGAAAAATCGTCCGCTCACGCATTCCCGGCAGCGATGCGATGCTCACATGCTGCCCTTCGAACGTAAGCTCCGAGTAAATCTCATCCGTAATCACGAGCAGATTGTGCTTCAGCACGACCTCCGCGATCTTCAATAAATCCGTCCGTGTCATGGTCCCGCCGGTCGGATTCGTCGGAAAGTTCAGCATCAGCACTTTGCTGCGTGGAGTGATGGCCGCTTCGATCGCTTCGGCGGTGACCGCAAATCCATTCTCCGCTTTGCACTCAACAGGAACCGCGACGCCATGCGTCAAAACGATACTAGGCCCGTAACTCACGTAGCATGGCTCGTGATAAATCACCTCGTCGCCGGGATTGACGACCGCGCGCAACGCGATATCGAGCGCTTCGCTCACGCCAACCGTGACGAGAATCTGGTTCTTCGGATCGTACGTAACTCCGAAATTCTTCTCCACGTTCGCGCTGATCGCCTCGCGCAATTTTAGCAAACCAAGGTTAGATGTGTAAGTGGTGCGCCCGCGTTCCAGCGCGTAAATCGCCGCCTCGCGGATGTGCCACGGCGTGACGAAATCCGGTTCACCCACCCCGAGGGAAATCACGCCCGCGGTCGTTTGAACCAGGTCAAAGAATTCGCGGATGCCTGAGCGCGGAATATCGCGCACATGTTCCGCCACGAAAGTCTCAGCTTTGAATGGTCGGGACATAACTCAGGAAACGACAAAGGTCCAAATGCCAAAGACCAAATCCGAACGAGCCGCCGCCGCGCGCGCCGCTGCCGTTGCGGCAATTGCTTTGCGCTGCGTTGCTGGTTCAATCGTTAGCTTTTGGCTTTTCATAAAATCAAGAGAATATCGGGAGATTCGGGAATTTCCCAACATGAAAAACGCGTCCGGCGGCAGAAATGCCGGACGCCATCAAGCTGCTGCTTGCTTCTCTTTGCGGCGAATGATCGGCTTGCCGTCATCGCGCACCACGGACCGGGTGATCTTCACCGAAGATACATCTTCGGAGCTTGGAATCTCATACATTAACTCAAGCATGAGCTTCTCCAGGATACCCCGAAGCGCGCGTGCACCGGTCCCCTTCTTGATCGCCTGGGCCGCCAATTCGCTGATCGCATCCTTCGAAAATTCCAAATCAACCCCATCGAGCGCGAGCAATTTTGCGTACTGCTTCGTCAATGCATTACGGGGTTCGGTCAAAATCTGGCAAAGCTGATCTTCGGTAAGCTCCTCGAGCACCGTCACCATTGGCAAGCGGCCGATAAATTCCGGAATGAATCCGTAGGCCAGTAAATCTTCCGGCTCGCAATACTGCAGAGCACTCCGTTGCGAAAGAATACCCGTTTGCGTCGCATTCTCCACCGCATTAAATCCCATCACCCGATGACCCAGCCGCCGCTGGATCGTCTTGTCGAGCCCCACAAACGCTCCACCGCAAATAAACAAGATATTCGTTGTATCAACCCGGATATATTCCTGCTGCGGATGTTTCCGCCCACCCTGCGGCGGAACATTGCATACAGTACCCTCCAAAATCTTCAGCAACGCCTGCTGCACTCCCTCGCCCGAAACATCTCTCGTGATTGAAACGTTCTCAGTCTTCCGCGCAATCTTGTCGATCTCATCGATGTAAACGATGCCCATCTGCGCTCGCTTCACATCGTAATCGGAATTTTGCAGGAGTCGCAAAATGATGTTCTCAACATCCTCACCCACGTAACCCGCCTCGGTCAGCGTGGTCGCATCGGCAATCGCGAATGGAACATCCAGAATCTTTGCCAGGGTTCTTGCGAGGAGCGTCTTCCCAGAACCAGTCGGCCCTACGAGCAGGATATTGCTCTTCTCAATCTCAACCTCATTCGAGCGATCTTCGTGTGAACGTGAATTCTTCCCGACCGGTTCCAGACCCGCGATGCGCTTGTAATGATTATGCACCGCCACCGCCAGCGTCTTCTTCGCCTGGTCCTGGCCGATGCAATAATTATCCAACTGGCGCCGGATCTCCGCTGGTTTCAGCAGATTAATCTTTGGCGAAGGCGATTTCTTCGTCGTCTCCGCGCGCAGCTCCTTATCGAGAACGTTTTTGCAAACGAGAACGCAATTGTCGCAGATGTATACCCCAGGCCCCTGTATCAGCTTCTTAACCTCTGCGTGTGATTTTCCGCAAAAACTGCAGAGTGTGATTTGTGTGGGTCGCGCCATGGGCTGTGGGCTTGATTATGCCAGATTGTGCTCAGTTGTAAATCGTCAAACGGGTGCTGGACCCTCCTTTTGGGCCTTTTCCTTTTCTTGTGCTCTCTCGATGGCCTTTTCCTTATCTGTCGCCGTCAACGCGGGAATTTCCTTCCGCGACTGCACCACATCATCCACCAACCCGTAGTTCTTCGCCTCGTCCGCGCTCATGAAATTATCGCGGTCGCAATCCTTCTCCACCTGGTCCACTGGCTTGCCGGTGTGCTTGGAAATGATCGCATTCAAGCGCTGCTTCAACTTCAGCATGTACTTTACGCGAATCTCCACGTCGCTCGCCTGCCCTTCCGCCCCGCCGAGCACCTGGTGAATCATGATGTTCGCGTTCGGCAACGCATACCGCTTTCCTTTCGCGCCCGCGCACAACAGCACCGCGCCCATGGAAGCAGCCTGCCCAATGCAATACGTATTCACGTCGCAGGTGAGGAACTGCATCGTGTCGTAAATCGCCAATCCCGCGGTCACACTGCCGCCCGGCGAATTGATGTAGAAATGAATGTCCTTCTTCGGATCCGCCATCTGCAGAAACAAAAGCTGCGCGATGATCAAGTTCGCGATTTGATCATCCACCGGATACCCCAGGAACACGATTCGATCGATCAGCAGCCGCGAATAAATGTCATACTGACGTTCGCCGCGACCGGTTTGTTCCACCACGATTGGCACTAAAGCATTCTGCATTCGTTGACCCTTCTAAGTTGAACGCAAGCTAACGAAGCACGTACACAGCGTCAAGCGACGCACCAATGAATTGCCTCTTCCATAATTCACTCTCGCATCAACCTCCGCGCAACCGATCGGTCATCCACCGCGAACCTAGAAATGGAACTGAAACGTAATCGAAAGAAAATTCTCGTCCTCTTCCTGCAATTCAAACTCGCGTGTGCGATGCACCACCGAACCCACCGTCTCAAATCCTTTGTAACGAACAGCCAATCCCGCACGCAGATCCGAAACAAACAGTTCCTTGTCCACGCTGTGGCTGTCGCGGAACGAATTTCCATCCAGAAAAATATTCCGCCCCACCACGCGACCATCTGCTCCGGCAAACGCATACACCGACCACTCCGGCGGATCGTAAGACGGATGCGTCGAAAAGCTCTCCATCGGCGACACCACATACTCCAGCGGCAAATTAAAGCCCGCCCGGAACATCGTCCCCACCTCGCCATATATATACATGTTCCCCAGCGCCACCCGCCCGTGCGGCACAACGTCCACACCCCAGTACTCGTCATTCCGAAAACCGATCTGAAAACTTCGCGTCAAAAACAGCTGAATCGCCGGCTCCGTCTCAAGCTGATGATCCCAACCCCGCGGCTCCGGCATATCCGTCAGTTTATGCCACCACTTCTGCGTCTTCTCTCCCAGCGCCTCCGGCCCCACCACACCAAGGTCCAATTCAAACTCATCCATCACCGGCACATCACCAGACACCATCCCCGCCCGCCGCAAAATCAAACTCCCATGCAGCCACGCCCCATAAGGCCGATCATCCACCTGCAGCGCGCTCCGTCGAATATGCGCCGGCGTATAGAATTCCTGCCCCAGCGCCACCCCGACCCGCCGCCGATTCACGTCCATTCCCAGCGTCGGAAATTCATTCAGGAAAGTCGTCGCCCACCCCGGCAGATCATTCGGCCGATGCATATACTGCAATCGAAACCCATGCGTGTAGTAACGATCCGTCCCGAAGAAAGAATCGTTCTCTACTGTGAACGAAACGGTGCTTTTATCTCCTTGCACCGGAGCAGCATGCGCTCCATTCGGGTCAGCAGCTTCAGTGGCAATTACCCCCGAAACCAGGCAGGCGGTGGCTAGACGTACGGCCTTCAAAGTGTCGCGATCAGCTAAGGTCTTTATCGGGAGAACCCCGATAGAGCTTTAGGTCACTTTTCCTGAAAGACCGCTTCTGACAAAAACCTGTTTTGCCAGAAACTAACCGAAATTTGAATGCCTTGACCGCTTACTCCGACACCTTGAGTTCGCGATTCCCGAGCAGCTGAATTACGTCTGCCAAATCACAAACCCGCAGCGCGTTCAAAAGTGCCGGCGCGTCCTCATCCATCAGCGACTTCGGCGCTTTCACAACCTCCACTCCGCGAATCAATTCATCCAAAAGCGCCGCATACATTGCCAACACCGCACCCCTGCCCTCTCCCTTCAGCCGAACCGCCGCGTTCGGATATTCAGCTTTCAAATAACCCACTGCCGCAAGCACGTCCCAAACCCGCCCCGAATCGACGGTCCGCCCGAGCAAGTAGTGCGACCGCTCCACATAATTCGGCGGATTCTTCGTCGTCCAATGTGTCCCTCCAATCCCACGTGGCTCAATTAACAACTCACCCTCCTTCACTTCTGGCTTCCCAAGATCCTCATTCGCGATCACCACCGTAATCGTTTTCGTATCCTTCAAGCCGCCGTGCTGCTTCGCCCTAACTCGAATATTTTCCTCCGTGTTCAACCAAACCATCCCCTCACTCGTACTCCCACTCGCGCGCGCAGCGGGTATCTTCTCTGGAAAATGGCGAAACGTAATCTCCCTCAACTTCGCCACCACCTTCTTCCGCGCCGCCGCCAATTCACTCCGCTCTTTCGGAATCTCCACCTTCCCAATCTCCACAAAAGATTCGTCAATCTTCCCGTTTAACGCATCCGCTGGAATGTTCTCGTCCTTCGGAAACACTCGCAGTTCCTCTGGCCGAATCGGATGCTGCTCATCGCGATTACCCGTCACCAAATCCACTTCCGTGTCACCCACCTCCTTCGCATCTCCTTTCAGATGCGTATTGAGGAACCGAAACACTCCCTGCCGAATGTCCTTCCGATAATCATGCCCGCCGATGCTCACAAAGGCATCCACCACATCCGACGCCCCATAATGACTGTATAACCTCTCCAGCCGATTGATGATCCGGTCGTTCGCGTCCATCGGAAAAATCGGATCGTTATCGCTATTCACGAACAACATCGGGCGCGGCGCAATCATCCCGGCAATCTGCGTCCAATGCCATTGATACGTGTTGTAAAGGAACATGCAGTCGCAATGCCCGTTGATCATTCGGCTCGGTAGATACGAAACCAAATCCGCCATCCCGCTCACCGGCACTGCCGCCTTCGCCCGCTCATCCGCCGCCGCGATCCAAAACGTCGCCGCGCCCCCGCCGCTGATTCCTGTCACCGCGATCCGCTCCGCATCCACATCCGGTCGGCTCGCCAGGTAATCAATCCCGCGCACCCCGTTCCAACACTCCACCCCTGCCGGCGTGTAACCCCGCGACAACCACCACCAACGCCCTTCGCGATAAGTTCCATGATGAATCCCAGCGATCTCCCCCAGCTGCAACGTATCCACCATCAAACAAATGTAACCATGCCGCGCCAGCCAAATCCCGTGCGACTGAAACGCCGTCTTGTTTCCGCTCCGTCCGCGCCCCGAATGTCCGCACACATAAAGCACCGTCGGCAACTTCTCTCCCGCCGGAACATTTTTCGGCCGATACAAATTCGCCGTCACATATAGCCCTGGCCGGCTCTGGTAATGCAGCATGTCTACAAAATAATCCCCGCGATCCAACGTCCGCGTCACCGTCGCATGCAACGGCGTCCGCTCCGGCAACGGCGAAAGCCCCAGCATATGAAAATATTCACCCATCAACCGCGGACGCTCCCGCCCCCATTCCTCCCGCGACCTGATCCCGGCCAAAAAAGTCGTCTCCAGCTTCACCGCCTCCCGCCGCACATACTCCTGGATCATCTCATCTCCCGGACTCTCCCGGTCCGCCTTCTGATACTCCTGCCCCCAACTCGCCGTCACCAAACAAAGAAGCAGCAGCAATCTAAACAATCCACGCGGGTTCATCCCCCATTCTAGTCCCCGAATTACCAGCCGCGTCAACTCTGCGCATGCACGTCAAGATCACGCGCGAGCGTCCTGGACTGCGGCTGTGCACTGCCGCTTTAAAAGCGCGACCAACAACCTAATTCGCCGGACTGAGGAGCGACCACTTTGTACGCTCCTTCCCTCGTCTTCACGTCAGCAGCACCCCAAACGTCCGCTTTACCTTCTTTAACGACGAAAACGTCGCTTATCGATTCTTCCGAACGTACTTGATCGCGGTGCCGGCTTGGACCCGTTCGCACAAGTCATCCAACCCAGTTTTCGTACGTCCACCCTGCGTCAGGAACGATTCATACTCTCGAAAGAAAGTCGTGTGCTGCGTCTCACGCGGATCTCCAAGTATCCTGAGTATTTGATGAGACGGAAAATCCTTGAAACCGTGTTTGCGATTTAACCAGGGTTCGAATCGGAGATATCGTTTTTCGTCTAGCGATAGTTTAAAACGACGTTTCCTTCGGCCCGCAATTGCACCTGAAACGAATGCCTCAATCGCGCTGGCGCTCGCGTCGTCTCCCACCATCAATCCGGGGCGTGTCTTTAATGCGAAAAGCAGAATGATGAAATCCTGCTCGTGCGCCTTCGTCCGCTCCCTCGGGAACCGTCGCCTCCGTAGTGCGCAGGAATTCGTCATACAACTCCAGGAACTGGATGAAACTCTCGTAATCGTCATTCGATTGAATGCGGGATCCACGTCCACCAAGCCAGCGGCGAGTTCGCGCGAGAAACTTTTCATGAAATGAGCCATTGCTTGAACGCCTCGATTTCGAAACGTAGCACCACACCGTAGGAATCGTATCCTGTGATAAAGCGCGCCACGCAGCTGATGGATCGCTCTGGCAAGTAACGGAAAGGGTCATTCCGGAATACCTCACAAAGTTCAACCATTTCCTCCCTTGGTTTAGCCTGATCAACGGAGCCATTATTCTTAAGCATATTCGGTTTCTGGCTGATTACTTCCAAACCTCCCCGCTCATCACCCGTTCCCAAAACTCCCGATCCAGCGAAACCGTATTGTGCGAAGCTGGAAATTCCACAATCCGCCGAATCGCATTCGTCGCTGCGTGATATTTCAACGAATGCGATCTTGGGATCACTTCATCGTCCGAAGCCGTCACCACCAAACTCTTCCCCGGAAACTTCAAGAACGCGTCGTAAAGCATCAATCGATCCCGCACCAGCCATCGCGCTGGTATCCACGAATAATGCGTCGCCGCCACCTCCGCCAAACTCAGATACGGCGTGATCAACACCAGCGCCCCAAGTTTCTCCGGATGCCTCGTGAAAATCGCTTCCGTCACCCCGCCCCCTAAACTTTGCCCGGCGAGCACAATATTCGAATACTTCCCCGCCTCCGCCTCAAATCCCTTCAACGCCGCTCCCTTGATCGACCGCTCCGACGGCGAACCCGGCCTCTGCCCATACCCCGGATACTCCAACACAAAAATATCCCCCGGAAATTCCTCCACCGCATGCGACCAACCACTCGCGTTCCCTCCGTTCCCATGAAAAAAGAAAAGACAACTCGTAGCCGCAGATTTCCCCACCCGCTTGAATCCCCAAAACTCCACCACACCAGCCGCATTCGTCCCCCTCCACTCCTCAAACCCCTCCGGCAACACCGCATTCGCGCGCGACGGCAAATAAATCAATCGCCGCTGCGCCACAAACAACAACGCGCACAACACCAGGTAAGCCAGCACCATCAACAGCACCGCCTTCCCAACCCACTGCACCCCCGCATTCCGACTCAGCGCCGCAAACAACGCCATAAACCGAAGCTTTCCCGCCTACGGGATTTCCTGCAACACGCAAACGATCACACGGTGCGCCTCCAATTTTCTATGGCACTTAATTATAGAATTGTTCAAGCGACGATTGTTTGAAACAATACCCTCGGTCCGCATGCCTCTGGTCGATCCAGTTCACAAAAAGACCGCCCGCCGCACCCTTAGCAGGAAGTTGTTCTATTTCCTGCTCGTTTTCTTCTTAGCAGCACTGATTCTACTTCTGTTCCACACGGGAAGAACCAGACGATTCAGATTTTCCGATGGCGCAGTGGTGCAACTCGTCGCCGTGCTCAGGGCTAACGACAGAACCTACGATCCCTTCCTCTACCGTCTCGGTCGCCGGCATTTGCCCAAAACACTTTCAAAGATCGTTCCCCCAGCGGTTAAACTGCGGCCACAGGAGGCGCTGACGAATTCCATCTTCGTCTACTACTATGATCCGAAGTGGAAGCTAAAAGACTCCCGAATTATTCCCATCGACGACCTCGGCCACCCGTTCATTGACGCCTCCTCCCTGGGTTCGCAGCTTCCACACGATTACTTCCTTTTCAGACTTCATCACTTTCCTCGGCGGCAGCGGGACTTTCTCGTCGCTTTCGTGAACTCTTATGAGACCAACCACATTCGCGTTCCAAACCCATACTTCGCGCAGTTTCCCAACTGGCAGCCCGAACCTCTCCCTATCGCCCGCACGAATGGTCCTGCTGTCCTCTCTCTCACCAACTACTCCCTGAAAACCGGCGAGAATGGTGCACCCGCCTTTTTAGACACCCGGTTCCACTTTCATTCCTCTGATCCTCAATGGGCAAAAGCCAGTCCCGGCCGCCGAACACTTCAAGACGCCACCGGAAATTCCACGCATCATTTACTATCCTTCGCCGAACCCGTTTGGCGCATCGCTCAGGAATATCAAAGGCGCGATTTCGATAGTTTCCAACCTCATGAAAAGCTCCGTTGGTCCGGGTTGACCTTTCCTTCGAGTAACACCGTGCCGCTTTCAGGAATCATAACGACAAACCAGCGCCAGGTTATCATATTGGCATTGGCTGGGTTCGGTTC
Source organism: Verrucomicrobiia bacterium (assembly GCA_036383895.1). Taxonomy (GTDB): domain Bacteria; phylum Verrucomicrobiota; class Verrucomicrobiia; order Limisphaerales; family SXQI01; genus DASVNK01. Next base: position 58,801 of record DASVNK010000043.1, read on the forward strand.
GTTCCAAATTACAAACGGAATCTGGCCGGGTGCTCCGTCAAAGTATGTGCTCCAGCATCTGCATTCCGCGTCGAGCTCGTCGACAGATTTCAAAGTATCTTGTGACGCATCTCCATCCGGAACGAACATCATCGCAACCTGGACGGTCAGCCAGCCAGCGCTTTTCCTTGCCACAACGGGACTCCCAGACCTCAACGAGTTGCTCGTTCGCCTAACTCAATCCGGTCCCGAGCTTGATCATCTTTTCGGCGCGGAATTCGATACGGGTCCAAATGAAGTTCTCCGGATCATCCCCTTGCCCGTAGACCAATCCCGGAATTTCGATCTCGAGTTAGCCCTTTCCACTCCTATCGCCTTTCACTTTTACATTGCAGCTCCCAAACACCTTCCCTTCCTTCGAGACTCGCGATCCATTTCTGCGGAGTAATGCTTCACATCGTTCAGTTGCTTCTCTTCGACCGAAGGAATAATCTCCAAATAACGTTCCGGGTAATAGGCTTCCCGGACCGCAACTTTGATGACGCGCTCTGACTCAAGTCGCAATCTTGGCAGACTCAAGCTTCCGACAGCTTTCGCGCTCAGCGCTCTTCTTTTTATCGGTCTCCTTGCCGTTATTCCCGCTGGCGACTTCAGCTCTGGATTTCGGCAGAACGACTTCATCGAATGGCTGACAATTCGCTGGATGCTGTTCGTCCCTTTGGCGGTTCTCGGCGTAGCGATTTATTTATTGAGCAAGCGCGGCATTTACTGCCCGCAATGCCACGCCGACCTCAACGACCGTATCGCCGCTCAGTCCCCCACCTGTTGGAAATGTCGGCAGACCTTTCCCGCCGATCTCCACAAACGAGCGCTCGAACCACTCGCCCCGCTCATGCGCCTCCGCCTTCTCTGTGCTGCGGCCATTGTTCTTCACGTTATTGGCGTCGCAATCCTCCTGCTTGAAGGAATCCGCGGTATAGACCCGCGACCTCTCGTAATGTCCCTTCTGCTCACGGTCGCTACCAACTTTGGCGTCGCCCTCCTCTATCGTCCCGCTCTACTTGCCTTCCCGTTAGCCGCAATTTACCAGGCCGCCACCATCGCCATGGCCATTCCCGCTCACGTTCCATTCGCCGGTCCGGAAATCGTCCTCGCCGGCCTGATCTCCGTAGCCATCGGCATCCTCATCTTCACCACTCCCACCAAGAAACTTTTTTTCCAAACAGATCCCGACCTACCCGTGCGCTGAATTGCGGAGCCAAATGCGCGACCGACCTGAGAAACTTGAGTAAACCCTTCTGCGATTTGTGAAATAATCGACAGACCACGAAAACGAAAATGCGGCTCCGCCAAAACAACGCCGACTTACGCCGTCTCTTCGCCTAATTCCACGTTCCAATACGCCAAATCAAGGAAGTGCTTCCAGCTATCGTGATACTGCCCGCCGAAATTGATCTGAATGAACGGACGCCACTTCGGCCGTTTAGGTTTGCGCACCAAATGCATCCCCGCTTCCGAAGGCGTGCGATTCGCTTTCCGCGTGTTACACGGAATGCAAGAGCAAACAATATTCTCCCAGGTCGTCGGCCCCCCGCGATCCCGCGGCACCACATGGTCGAGGTTCAAATCCTTGCGCTCAAAAATCTTCCCGCAGTACTGGCAGGTGTTCTTGTCCCGCTCAAAAATATTATGCCGGGTGAACTTCACCTCTTTCTTCGGCATGCGATCGAACAGCATCAGCACGATCACCCGCGGCACGCGGATACGAAACGACACCGTCGAAATACTTTCAGCATTCGGCTGCTGCTGGGAGATGTCGTGCCATTCCTTGAAGTTGTAGGTCTGGAACGACCCATCATCAGCATTGAGCACCACCTGGGCATGGCCTTCGAAAAGCAGCGTCAGCGCACGCCGGGCCGTGCAAATATTCACCGCCTGCCACAGCCGGTTGAGAACCAGAACCTGTTGGTTCAGAAAGGAATTCATACTTCTGCCGGGCTCAATTGCGCGGGAACCTACCATAAGCAGCGCTGAAGTGTCAACCCGCACACCTCGCGGGGAATAGGGCGAATTGAATCATAAATATTGTTACCCGGGCGTTTGGGCGATGGGGGTGGAAACAGATCGTTGCATCAAAATAGGGTGTTACCCGGAATGGATGCAAACATGTCGGTTCAAACTCGCTCGGAAGTGATGGTCAAATTGCGC
>DASVNK010000044.1:0-5847 GCA_036383895.1 Verrucomicrobiia bacterium
TGTTTGTTTACTGATTTGTGGATCGCCTGCAGGACGATGAAGGTCCTGCGCAGTTCGTTCCGCGCTTCCTCTGGCAACGTGGCAAAGCGCATCTGGTCGGTCGGCGCGAAGATCAGCGACGGCCGCTGCGTGCGGATCGCTGGGGCTGTTCCGGTTTCTGAATCTGTGACTTGGGCGATCATAGGCTTGAGCGTTTAAACGAGTTGGGAGCTGAACTCTGGCGATAAGGCGGGTTTGTCTTGCGCGACTTCCGGAAGCGCTAGGTAAGTAACAGCGAGCTTCGTCTCTCGATGCGCTTCCTGGGCGCGCATCGAAACGTAGGCGCGATGGTCGTTCGGGAGGTCTTGCGCGGCTCGCTCAGCGGCGGCCAGTTCGCGAAGCGCTGCCGCGAGGTGATGAAGGGTTGCGTAATGTGCGTCCATTATTTTCCTTTCTTGGCAGGCTTCTTTGATTTCCCGCTCTTGAGGGAGCGGATGAGTTTTGATTTCTCAATCAGCGCAGCGGCGAGTTGCTTGCGCTTCGCGTCCTGGGCGCGGCCGAGCAGTTCGGCGTCGACGAGTTCGAGATCCGCAAGGAGTTGGTCAATGTGATCGTTGGCCTGTTCCTCCAGGGCGGCCGCTTCCTCTTCCGGTGAAAGTTCTTTGGGCGCTGTATAACCAGGCTTCTTCGGCTGCTTGATGATTCCAAGTTCGCGGTAAAGCTCCGTGAGCGTGCTGCCTGCCGTCACTTCGTGAACGGCTTTCAATACTGCGTTGCGCTGCTTCTCCGGGATCTCGCCATTGGTGAGCTGCAGCCGGTCCAGGTTGAGAGAGGAAACGTCTTCGAGCTTCGTCTGGATTCCTTCAGCGAAGCGCATGTAATTTTGCGCGGTGCGGATCGTGCAATCCTCCGGAAGGTTGTCGCCGCACCATTTCACGAAAGCCCCGTGTGCGAGTTGCTCCTTCGTTTGGGACAACTCCAAACCCGCCATGAACGCGTAGACGACCTGCGCCATCGCGGATCGCTTGCAGTTGGTGTGGTAAGCGACGATGCGATCGCGCCGCTCTTTGAGTGGAACCGCAGCGGCGACCGCGCCGCCTTTTGATACGACTTCTAATTCAACTGTTTTGCTCATTGCTGTCCGTGGTTTCTGAAACTTGCTTGGGTTCGTCGATGGGCTGGGTCTGGTCGAACTGCAACTTGGCGAGGGCACTGCGGGTGTCTTCCAGAGCGGCCTGCACCGACTCTTCAAAGGGCTTGCAGGCGGGCACGCGAGCAGCGAGACCAGCGGCGGCTTCGAGGTGACTCAAAGTCGTGAGTAGGGTGGTGCGCGCGGAACTGAGTTCGATATCCCACAAGGTGAGTTCACCGGCCGCGATCCAGGCTTCTGCATTTTTCATTGCTTAACCTCCAGAGATGGCAGGCTTCGTTTTTTGCGGAGTTCCTCGCGCCACCACAGAACCTGCGGGCTTTGGTGAAACGGAGGCTCATTGCCTTTTTCGGCGAGACGTTCCCGCCAGAAAGCCACTACTGAGAAGCGAGCAATCCGTTGATGCTCACGAACGACAGTTTGCTTGTCATTGATCGCGCCGCTTACCAGGAGACCTTCGTCGAGGTAATCGCGCACGATGGTGTCTCGCACTCCGAGCGCCGCTGCGACTTCCTGAATCGTGAGGTTCTGCTTGGCTTGCGAAAAAAGGAACAAGCCATCGAACTCGAATTGATCCGGTGTCGGTTTGTTGCTCGGGCGGGACATGGAACTCAGTTGGTTGTTTGGCCGACGAGCTTGGAATTGAAATCGAGCTGTAGTTTGGCGGTCTCGCGGATGGCGAAGGCGAGTCGCTCAGCCGCAACCGATTCCTTTGGATCGATCATCAGATTCGAGATGGCGTCATAGATCTCCGCCTGCTGTTCAGGCGGCCGCGTTTCGATCTTGTCGGTAGCAAAACGTATGAGAGTGGTGAGTGCGTTCATTGTTTAAATGGCGAGTTCCTTGCGGATGCGTTCCTGCACCTTCGGGAATTCGCCGCGATTGATGGCGCGACTCACGGCGTTGCGCGATTTGCCGACCTTGACCGCGAGAGCAGTGACCGAGAGTCCAAGATCAGCCAGTTGACCTTTGGCGGTCTTCCGGAAATTTCTTGCTCGCGGTGTCAGGGTTTTGTTAGTGTGCATCTGTTTACTGGAACCACAGTAAGTAAATAGTAAGAGTGAGTCAACAGGAAAAAGTAAGAGAGTATGATTTTTCTCGCAGGTTGCGGGAAGCGCGTGAGATTTTGGGAATTACTCAGGAAAACCTAGGAAAACAGTGGGAAGTGGAGGGGAACTACATTTACATTCTGGAATCCGGAAAGCGCGGATTCCCGAAAAAATGGCAGACTAAAGTACTAGATTTGGAAGAGGAGGTTCGTAAGAAATTTGACAGTAGAAATCATCCGCTTTTTCCACCGGGTAGCATGGCGAAAACGGGGTTCAAGCCAGCGGCGGGCACCGAGAATCTTTTATCTAAATCGGACAGCGTATCACGGGAGGGTCCGCTTAACGAAGTGCGCACCGATCCGATGGTTTACCGTGTGAAACGAAAAGTGCCGGTGGTTGGGTATGTGGCGGGAGCGAACTTTCTTTCGGATCGATCTTTCAACTACGCGGACATCGCTAACCAGATCGAGGAATACATCGAGACGACCAGCCGGGACCCAAACGCGGTGGCGTTGATTGTGGAGGGGGATTCGATGGAGCCGCAGATTTGCGCGGGGGATAAGATCGTGGTGGCTCCCAATAGTGAGCCGCGCAACGGCAAGCCAGTGGTGGCGCGGCTGGCGAAGGAGGGAAGTGTGGTGATCAAGATTTTTCACCGGAGCGGTCCGGAAGGGAAAACGATTCGCCTGGAGAGCCGGAACAAGGAATATAGCGACATCGTCAAAGACATCAGCGAGTTCCGGTTTATTTATCCAGTGGTGAAAGTGGAAAGGGACACGCTGTGAAAGGTCCGAAGCTAAAGACCATGTTAATGCTGCTGGCAATTGCGGCGGGCTTGGGCTGTGAGCGGCCGGTCGCGAAGGAAGAAGCTAAACCGCCCACCTGGGAGTATATGGTCAGAGAGGTAAAGCCCTACAAAGAGCAGAGGGACCGCTTCTCTAATCTTTTAATTGTCCAAGAGTCCGAACTGAATCACTTCGGACGGTTTGGGTGGGAGCTCGTCAGCGCGGTGCCAGAGACAGAGACGATCTCAGCGGGATTCCCGAACGCTCGAACCAAGAAAATCACTTTGTTTTTCAAGAGACCGACCGGCGTATATTCTAAAACAGAGGAGTTCAAGAATCCGCTCGACGACTATCAAGCGCCAAAGGAGGCAGCCCCAAAGGATATTTTACATCCAGCATTTTAAAACAGAGGCCAGGCGCGCGCTAACGCACCTGGCCAATGTGGATCAACTCATAACCCCGATTAAAGAATGTATGAGCGACCCAAAGTCGAGAATACCAATGGCCCCATTTTTGGGGCAAACGAAAACGTTGTTCATGGAGGCGCACGCGAAGACCGCTGTGCTCCTCACCAAAGTGGACAATGGCTACACCGAAACCGTGAAGCGGTTTCGAGACACGCACGCAGCGCTGGACTGGTGCATACGAAGCGGCACAGCATTTATGCTGCTGCCACGAAATCCCGAGCGAAACTGAAAAACGAAACTGTTTCGTTTTTGAAAAGCGCTTGCGTTTAAGCAGGCGATCTGAGAGAGAAAAGCCCGCGAGCCGACCCTTGGTGATAAACTCACCGGGTCGGTTTTTCATTTTCCGAAAAATCTCCCCCTTCTAGCTCTCGCACCGCTTCCAATGCTCACGCCCGATGGCGGGAAAGGTGTTTCCTTTAGGCGCATGTTCGGGGAATACCTGAAACTGTTGTTTGGGTTCAAGGCGGTCGGTGCGCGGGTGCGTAGCGACCGCCCTTTCTCAACCGAGCGTGCGATCGCACGCTGGTGAATCATCCGCTTTACATCGCCCTTTTTCGTGACGCTCCAGGAATGGTCGGCCGGTTGATCCGCTGGCAGACACGCTCTGAGTATTCTCATGCGGCGCTGGTTTTCTCCCGCGAGTTGCTGAGTCACATCGACGATCTCGCTCCGCTTCAAAAACAATTCGAAGGCGGCGTCGAAGTTAATCACGAACTCACGCACAAGCTCGTCACGATCGAAGCGCGCGAATTCCGTGGCGTCCGCCTGACTGAAGGTGTGGTGAAAGCGATCGGTGCGAACGTGGATCTCTTTTCCGTGCGCGGGCTCGGTCTCGATCACCTCGTGCTCGCCTGGGAATTCGCCAAGGCTCAACTCGGCAAGGATTACGACTACACGATGGTTGCGCGCTTCATCTCGCGCCGCCAGGAGTCTCGATCCACCTCGGACAAATGGTTCTGCTCGGAACTGGCCTTCGCCGCGATTCGCAAGGCGGGCATCGAACTGCTACGCGGAACTGAGCCGTGGGAAGTCAGTCCAGGACTGCTCGCGCGCTCTCCACTCCTCACTCTCGAAAAGAAAATACCATGAAGAAACTAGCCCAAACAATCAGCGCGATGGCGCTCGTCGCTTTGATGAGTGGTTGCGTCGGTTACGGAACCATCACTCGGAACCTGTCGAAGGACGGAGCGATCGTGCAGATCGAACTCAGCTCGCCCTGGGGACCTCAGAAATTCACGCGTGTCGGCGTCACCACGAATAAGAACACGGTGCTGGTCGAGCCAGGCGGCCGCGTCGTGATGAATCCGCCAACTCAACAACAAGAGGGAATCGTTATTCCCTTATCGGCGCTGGCGAAACTGGGAGCACAGGGGACGAACAGCGCTCCAACCCCAGCCCAATAGAAACCAACCACTGTGATTCTCGCTGATGCCTCGCAAAATTTCACCGCCTCGTTCCTGCTGTCCTTGCTCAGCGCGGCTGGGTTTCTCGCTTGGCTCGTCTCAAGCCTTAAGAACGCGTTCGGAAAACCGAAGCGGGAAGTCAGCTTCTCCGAGCAATACGCCACCAAACAAGAACTCCAGCGAATTGAAGGCTATGTCACGAAGCTGGAACACAAAGTGGAAACGGCAGTTAAGGAAATTCGCTCTGAAATGAAAGCGGATCGCGACGAGATGCTGAAGGCAGGCGAAGCACGCGCGAGCAAGCTGCATGGCCGGATTGATGATGTCCTCGAAGCCGTCGCTGAACTCCGCGGCTGGAGGGAGAAAAACTCATGAGCCAGATCCGCAAGCTACAAATCAAAATCGAAATTCTGCGAGCGCTGAACGCCTGCGAGGGCATTGCAATGAGCGAGCATACCCTTTGCACGCAGGTGCGAATCCTGGTCAGCCCCACGCCTCTGATGAGCGAACTCCACGAAGGGCTGCGCCACCTGGAAACGACAAAACGAATCGTCGGTGTGCCTGGCGCTTTGGAATCGGGAACCAAATGGCTGCTGACCGACAACGGTAAAGCCGAACTCGCCTCAATCGAATCAAATGGATGAGACGCAAAAGGTCAGACTCCAAACTGTTCAACCTCGACGAGGCGCAACAGGCGCAACTCGCCGAGATGCTGCTGAGCGGGTTGCCTTATCACAAGGTGCGCGAAGTCATCGCGAAACCAACGCCGGAAGGTTTCGGCGTAACCGTTTCAATTTCCGCTTTCACTCCGTTCTGGGACGAAGTTTGTCGACCTTTGTATCTCGCCAGGCGCGCACGCGCGGTTGGGATGGCAAAGGAGATTGGCGACGATGCGCGGAAGCGCCCTGGGCAGTTCGACGCCGCGACGATCGATGCTCTCGAACAGAAGGCGCTCGAAGTAGCGATTTCGCCGCACGCAGATCCGCGCGACGTGAAAGCGATTTACACGCTGGT
>DASVNK010000045.1:0-134619 GCA_036383895.1 Verrucomicrobiia bacterium
CGATACCAGATTCCTCAAGCAAAGCGGCGTTGAGAACCGCATCTCGGAATGGGAACGCGTCCTGCAATGCGCGGAGTGAGCGCTAAATTTTCGTGCCGGAGGGAATGCAGCCGTTCTTCGGTACAATTACGATCCCGTCGCGAATGAAATAAAGCGGGTGATCCACATTCTCCGCTTTGCCTTCGGGCGTGATCACGCAATCGTCGCCGATCCGCACATTCTTATCGATAATCGCATTTTCGATTCGCGTGTTGCGTCCAATCCCAATCCGCGGACAACCTGCGGTTTTGTTCTTCTCGATCGATTCGCGCGATTCGAAAAAATCATTTCCCATCACGACTGCTCGTCGAACGGTTGAGTTCTCGTCGATCGAAGTCCGCAGCCCGATAACGCTGTTCTCGATTGTCGCCCCGTTGATAATGCAACCTTCTGACAGGATCGAAGTCTTAATATTCGCGCCGTTGATTTTCGTCGACGGAAGAAAGCGGGGACGAGTAAAGGTGGGCGCTGAATAATCGAAAAAGTTGAAGCGCGGATTTTCTGACGCAAGATCAAGGTTCGCTTCGAAGAAAGCCTTAATCGTTCCGATATCCTCCCACGCGCCCTGAAAGATGTAACCAAACACGCGCCGTTCTTTGATCGCGTCCGGAATGATGTGCTTCCCGAAATCGTGTTGGTCGCCCACCAGCATTTCGGTGAGCGTCTCGCGATTGAAAACGTAGATGCCCATCGACGCGAGCCAGCTCTCTTCATTTCCTTCGATTCCGAGCCGCGAATACCATTCGATCGGCAGCTTGTAACGGTCCTGCAGGCCGCGTTCCTTCGGCTTCTCGATGAAATCAGTGATCCGCTCATCTTCCGCCAGTTTCATCACGCCGAACCCATGCACGTCCTTGCGCGGCACTGGCAGCGTGGCGACGGTAATCTCCGCGTCCGTCTCGATGTGCCGATAAACGAGCTCGCGCAAATCCATGTGATAGAGCTGATCGCCGCTCAGAATGATCAGGTAATCGAACGAATGATTCAGCAAGTGCGTGAGATTCTTCTTCACCGCATCCGCCGTTCCCTGGTACCACGACGTATCGCTCGGCGTTTGCTCTGCCGCCAGGATTTCGACGTAGCCGCCACCGAAGTGATCCATCTTGTAGGCCTGCGAGATATGCCGATGCAACGAAGCCGAGTTGAATTGCGTGAGCAGATAAATCTGGTTGAAGCCCGAATTCAGGCAGTTGGAGATCGGAATATCGACCAGGCGATACTTACCTCCCAGCGGCACCGCGGGTTTCGCGCGATCTTTTGTTAACGGAAATAATCGCGTCCCTGCCCCGCCGCCAAGAATCACCGCCAAAACATTCTTCGATGTCAGAAACCGCCGCTGCCCCGTTTTCATACCTGTTCGTGACAAGGTGGTGTCGAGCTTGGACACCTTCCATGGGGGCTTGCACCGAATCCCGGCTCAGGGCGCGATTGGGAAAGCAATCGAAACTCAAGGCTCGACTTCCCTTTTCCGATATTTCACGTAGCGGCCCCGCAATGGGGTGCTTCCAAAGTTGCAAGCCGCCTCCGAGTGGAGGCGGCACTTTTTTATCCGCTCGCATCGGTGCTCGTTGCCAATCGTTTTCGCCGCTGCTAGCGTCGGCGCGAATGAATTTCCTCGTGACCGGAGGCGCCGGTTTTATTGGGTCAAATCTGTGCGAGCGGTTATTGCGCGACGGCCACGAAGTCTGGACTTTTGACGACCTGAACGATTTCTATTCGCCCGCGCGCAAAGAGAAAAATCTGCGTGAACTGGAGCGTTCTCCGAAGTTCCATTTCGTTCGCGGCGATCTGCGCGACCGCAAAGCCGTCGAGGACGTTTTTTCTTCCACTCGTTTCGATCAAGTCATTCATCTCGCGGCGCGCGCTGGGGTTCGCCCCAGCCTTGAGGAACCTGCGCTTTACCAGGAAGTGAACGTCGTTGGAACGACGCACATTCTCGAAGCCGCTCGGAGTCGCGGCGTAAGGAAAATCACCATCGCTTCCTCTTCGTCCGTCTACGGCGTGAATTCAAAAGTTCCCTTTTCCGAATCGGACCCAATCTTCACACCCATCTCTCCATACGCCTGCAGCAAGCTCGCCTGCGAAAGCCTCGGCCACGTCTACCATCACGTTTACGGCATGGACATCGTGATGCTTCGTTTCTTCACGGTTTACGGTCCGCGCCAGCGTCCCGACCTCGCGATCTACAAATTCGCTGGTCTCATCGAGCAAGGAAAACCGATTCCGGTTTTTGGCGACGGCTCCACCGCGCGCGACTACACCTTCGTGACTGATACCCTCGACGGCATCGTCGCTTCAACTCAGAAGGAATTCGGTTTCGAAGTGTTCAACCTCGGCGAGTCCGAATGTGTCACCCTATCCCGCCTCATCGAACTCCTGGAAAACGCGCTTAATAAGAAAGCCGTCATCAATCGCCTTCCCATGCAACCCGGTGACGTTCCCCTCACATTTGCCGACATCTCAAAAGCCGAACGCATGCTCGGCTATCATCCCAAGGTGAAAATCCAGGAGGGCGTCGATAAATTTATCGCCTGGTTCCGCAGCGAACAGCGTTGATCCCAGCTTTAAGCCTCGACGGGAACCCCTGGCTGCGGCTGGTGAATCTTGATCTTGGGGTAACGTTTGCGGATCGCTTCTTCAAACCACTTGCGCGATGGCTCATCGCCATGGCCAAGAAAAACCACGCGCGGATCCACCCGTCCGACGAAATCGAGCAAGTCGTCCCGGTTGGCATGCGCGGTTAAATCAAAATCATCCACCTGGCAGCGATGCGTCACCTCGCCTGCGCTCGGACTGAGCAGAAATGTTTCTCCGGGCTTCGCTCGCTTCAGCCGTCCGCCCGGCGTCTCAGGATCGGCATAGCCAACAAAGAAAATCGCGTGTTGTTCATGCCCAATCATCCGCGCGGCCAGTTCATGCGCTGCCGTCTTTTCGGTCATCATGCCGGCGGTCACCACGAAGATCTTTCCGCCCGCGAGGTTCATCTTATCGAGCTGCCCTTGCTCGAGGACGATCAAGTTCAGCGCTTCCGTTAGAATTAGATTTGTGTGCTGACGATGAGTTCGGTGTGCCTGGAGATCATAAATCTCGGTAAATACTTTCCCCAAACCACCGGTATAAATCGGCTGTTTCGGAATTTTCCCGCTCCGCATTAACAAACACAACTGCGCCAGAATCTCCTGCGACCGCCCCAGCGCAAACACCGGGATCAGCACCGAACCCTTCCGCGCCAGCACCTGCTGAATCGCCGCAGCCAGCCGGTCCGATTCTGTCTGTCGCGTCACGCCGGGCGTGAGTTCCTTGTTCCCGCGCGTCGTCTCCATGATCAGCACATCGGCTTGCACGTCTTCGAAACGTGCCGCCTTTAAAATCGTTTGATCCTGGAAACAAACATCACCGGTGAAAAACAGCGTTTCCTTCTGCCCACGCACCATGATTCCCGCCGAACCGATGGCATGTCCCGCATCATAAAATTCCAACGTCGGCGACGGGATTCCGGCGCGTGTTTTATGAAACGCCGCCCAATCAATCTCGCGATTATATTTGAAACCCTGGTAAAGATGCGCCGCATCGTCCACCTCCTCATGGGTGAAAAGCGGATACTCCTTAATCCCGAGTTCATCCCGCTGCCGCTTCATCACGTTCACGGAATTATGCAGCACGCGCTCGACTACGAAGTAGCTCAGTTCGGTCATCAACACATGCGCGCGCGAAAAATAGCGTTGCGCGATCGGCAGCGCTCCCACGTGATCGTGGTGACAATGCGACAGCGCGATCGCATCCACTTCCTCGTTCTTCACCACGTCAAAGAGCGGAAGCCCCTCCCGGCCTTCGCGCTTCGGATGGATCCCTGCATCCATCAGCAATTTATTTCCCTCGATATCGACGAACCAACTGCTCGCGCCGATGTCCTTATCCGGATTCAGATTTATTATTCGCATACTGCTGCGGCCCGCAACGAACGAACGCTGCTTCCCTGCCCAAAAGAATAGCCCATCCCCGCAACATGCGGAAGATGGGCTCGCAAATCTTCTCTACAAACTTTACTTAGGCCATTCGCCATCGACGATCTCACGCGTCGACAACTGCGATGGATCGATCACCGCGTGCTTAATCTTTTGCCGTTTCCAGGTGTAGGTCACGTGTACCATCTTGTCGTCGCTCTGGATCACCGCCGGATACGAGAACTCAGAACCCGGTGTATTCTCCAAAACACCCGCCGCCAGCCAACGACGTCCGTCCGCCGAAACTGCAAGGTTCAACGTTCCACGTCCTTCGGTCGTGTGATTGTAAACGAGCAGCGCGCGACCATCGTGCATCATCACCGCATCGATACCGGAGTTCGGGTTCGGCAATCCCACCGGACGCATCCGCGACCATTTCGCGCCCTTGTCGCTGCTCCAGGCTTCGGTAATTACATCCTGCCGCGTGCGGCAAAGCACCTGCACATTTCCATCCGGCCATGCCAAAATTGTTGGCTGAATCGCGCCGTAATCGACTGAGCGATTCAACGGCTCGCTCTTGTACCAAGACTGATCCACCAGCGGACGACGGCTGCGCTCGATGTAAACTCGCCACCCATCGTTCTCCACGCTCGATCCGCACAATAACGTGTCGCCCACCTGCACGGGCTTGTTCTTGATCGGCCCCAGCAAATTCATCGGCAACCGTTCCGCTTTCGACCAGGTGCGGCCGCCGTCGTTCGACGTTTTCATCAAACTCCACCACTTCACGGGACTCGGACCTTCGCGATACCAAAGCACCAGCGATCCGTTCTCCAGCCGGTGCAAAACCGGGTTCCAGCACGGATACTGAATCCGTTGCTGTTCATACACGCCGTTCGCGACTTCCTCTGGCTTGCTCCAGCCATTTCCTTCGTTGCGTGACATCCAAATCACCACATCGCGCGCACCTTCCTCCGTGCCGCCGAACCATGCCGCCAGCAGCGTTTTGTCCGCCTGCACAATCGTCGAGGCATGCACCGAAGGCGTGGGTAACGGATCACCGATGAATCCAGATGCAATCACGCCGGCCGAAGCCGCCCCCGCCGGCGCGTTCTGGCCCTGCACCAGGTGTGCGGAAATGCCTAATATTGCGAACAAAGTTGCGATCTTCATCGTTAAGCGCTGCATACTGTATGAATTCCCTAAAAAAGAGAAACAATCTTTCACTTCTTTGTCACCAGCCTCGGCCCGGTCACCATCGGAAAACTATCCGTCCGGAACGGCGACGCCGGAAGCCCTTCCTTGTTGAACAGATTCACCACCGGAAAATCAGCCCAACCAAACCGCACCGCCACCGGATTCTGCACATCGGAACTACTCACAACGACGCGATCCCCATCAATCACGGCCTTCGCCCAAACAAATTTCCGATCCTTTCCAGCGATCGCGAATCCTTTGAGGTCTCCATCCTTCGCCACCAACCCGCGTCCGACATGATCAAATGAGATAATCGCCTTGTTCCCCTCAACCGTCATGCTCCGGTAAACCGGCCCGGAATAAGTCAGCTTTTCGCCATAGGCAATACCGCGCGCCGCTCGCGCCAATCGCGCTCCCACGGGTTCTTTCTTCACCGGATGAATATCATCTTTGTCACCCACATCCGTAATCACCGCCATCCCGACATTCGGCAACACTTTCGTCGCGAGCAGTTGTGCCTCGCGTAACTCCGCCCAATCGCTTTCCACCGGCTCCTTCGTGATTTCCGACAGCTCGCGCTTCTTGTTTTTGTCCCACGGCGCGAGTTGCACCAGCAGGAATGGAAAATCGCCCTGCCCAAAATCCGCCCGCCAGTTGCTGATCATGTCCGCGAATAAGCTCCGATACTGATGCGCCTTTCCGGCATTCGATTCGCCTTGATACCAAATCGCCCCACGGATCGCATAGGGAATCAGCGGCGCAATCATCCCATTGTAAAGTTCAGCAGGCTTCCAAGTGCCCCATGGCCGGCCGCGAGTGATTTTCTTCCCGTCCTTCTCCAACTCAGCTTTCTCCTTCTCCCATTTTTCCACTTCCGCATTGAACCACTTCAACTGGTCTGCGAACGGATCAAGGATCTCCGCTTTATAGAGTGCATTCTCCGCCAGCACTTCTTCGCGCATCCACACTTCCGCGGGTGAACCGCCCCACGATGTGTGAATCAATCCCACGGGCACACCTAGTTCCTTCTGCAAATCGCGCCCAAAATAATAGGCCACCGCCGAAAAGTTCGAGACCGCGCTTGGCTCGCAAAACCGCCAGCTCGTTTTGATATCCTCTGTCGGCTCGTTCGCCTTCAACTTCGGCACCGTAAAGAGCCGGATTTTGTTATTCTTCGAATTCTGAATGTTCTCAGCCGGCTCATGTGTCTGCCTCATCGGCCACTCCATGTTGGATTGCCCGCTGCAGATCCAAACTTCGCCCACCAAAACATTCGTGCGCGTCAATTCGTTCTTCCCCCGAACGGTCAAGTTCAGAGGTCCACCCGCCTTCTGCTTCGGCAAATAAACCAGCCACTTCCCGCCTTTAGCCTCTGTGCTCGCCTCGTCTTTCCCAATCTTCACCGCGATCTTTTCCCCATCTTCTGCCCATCCCCAGATCGCGATCGGTTTATCGCGTTGCAGCACCATGTTGTCCGAAAACAAAGCGGGAAGTTTAACCTCGGCCCGTGTAATCGACGCCGCCGCTATCGCAGCCGCCACCAATCCCAGACGCACCCAATTTCGTTTCAGCATGGACGCGATAATCCAAACCGAATCGCACGCGTCAAATCAAATCAGCCTGCGAGGAAACACAGTTCAGGGCTGCTGTGAAGGCAAACAGAAGAGGAAAAATGTGCGCTTCTAAGGCGCTTGGAGATAAGAACAGGACAGATTTGCCGCTCTCCTAAACCACAAAACCTCGTGATCAACAGAACGGGAACCTGATTAGCTCAGGATCGGTGCGCGGTCATCAATCCGCACTCCACCGTTGAGCTGCGCGCGAAAGTCCTTCTCACGCTCGATATCCACCTTCAGTCGGTGGGCCACGATAGCCGCGAAAGTTCCAATCGCCAAAACTGCAACCGCAATTAACATACAACTGCGATAAGCAGGCCCCCTGCCATTTTCATTTTAGCAGAGAAATCCGCTCAGTTCGAGCGGACTCGATAGAACTTTGTATTCGGTCGCGGGGAGCTAGAATCGGTATACAATAGTAAGCTGCCATTCCCGGTGAACTGTTGCAACGTCTGCCACTGGCCCGCCCCAAGGTCACTGGTCGCTTCAACGGTATACTGCCGCCCCTGAATCGATTGCCATCCAACCGCAGGGAATCCAGCATTTCGCTGGAAAGTCAACGTCACTCCCACCTCTGGAGTTCCACCATTGGCCGTGCCGGGCGTGCTTTGCGTTAGCGTGCGCCGGCCAATCGGCCCGTCATCACCCGGCGATCCAAATGACTGATTCGGCACCGCTGTATATTGTGCGTAATCGGCGAGAACCGGCACGCCGAATTGCCGCATGCTTAGGTAAACCGCGCCGAAGGTCGAGGACAGTCGGAAGTTCGCATGCACTTCCTGCAATGGACTTACTGCACTGCCGTCGGCCCACACCAGCAGATAGCCACCTGCCGGAATCGTCGTGCCTGCCGGAAACGAAAATTTCGTAAGCGCCGCACTGTCGTCGCTCAATGTCCAGTCCGTCAGATCCACCGGCGTCAATCCTGCATTATGCAGTTCCAACCATGGGTCACGTTCACCGTTCATGTCCGTGATCCCTGTCGTATTGATCGGATGCACCTCGTTAATCCAAACCGGTGGAATTGTCGGCACATCCCGCAAAACCGAGTTCGGCGCGCCGGGCGTGGCCCGCACCGACACCGCGGATGTCAGCTGAAATTCTGAACCGAACACAACATCAGTGCTGCCAGCGCCCGACTGGTGGACCTCCACCGCCAAGACATTTTCTCCAACGACCAATCCCGTCGCCGGCACCGTGAATGGCCCTTCCAGAGTTGCGTTCCCCACCGTCGCACTGGCCGGAGTCGTGTGTGCGATCGTCCCCGCCGGCATCCGCAACCGATACACCTCCTGCCCGTTCAGGTAGAATACCGCGCCGTCGTCGATTACCGGCGTGATGTTGAGCGTCGCGCCCGCTGGATTCCCACTGAAATTAAACCGCGTGCGGAAATAATAAGCCGTGGAACCGATAGTGAGCGGAGTATTTTTCGCCACGGGCAGCGCGGCATCTTCAACGTATAACAACGCGTTCCCAGGCGTCCAACCGGAGTCCGGATAAGCCAATGTATTCCAGTTTGCGCCTGGAGCCTGCGAACTCTCCAAGTACCGCCACGTTCCTGTGATGGGTACAATCGTAGTCGTCGCGTTCGTCGTCGCAGCCAGCGAAGCAGACCAATTACTCACACGCCGATTGTCCTCCCACGGATCGATCAGTTGCAGCGACGCGCCCTGAGTCGCCTCCACGGGCCACGGCGCGTTCGTTGAGAACTCAACTTCATCGACAATCAACTCCGGCCTGGTGCCGTTCGCCGGCCGTATTAGCTGAATCAATCCTCCCGTCGCCGGCAAATTCAACACTGCGTCCCCCAACGCGCGAGGTCCTCCACCATACGCGCCGCGGAAACCAGTAAGAAAGCGCGCCACGCAGACAAAAGAATTCGGCGGCAGTATCGTATTCGCCGGAAACGTGTAATCGTAACCGGTCAATCGCCAACCGCTGATATCCACCGTGTTCACCGCGGAAATGTTCGCCAATTCCACATACTCGGCCGACTGTTGCGTCGGCCGATGCATGATCTCGTTGATAACGATCGGCGGCGGCGCTTGCACGACCAGGTCGAACGATTCTTCGTCATTAAACGCCGGCGATCCGTTATCCATCACCCGAATCGTCACTCGATTCGTGCCAATCACCGGATCGTTACCTACCTGCCACGTCAGAACGCCCGTCACCGGGTCTAATGTCGCGCCCGACGGCAATCCGAACGCAACGAAACTTAGTCCCTGCTCCGGTAGATCAGCATCGGTCGCGAGGTTCGTGAACGTGATTGTGTCCCGAGGACGCACCACCATGTTGCCAATCGGTGACAGCACCGGCGCGGTATTCACTTCATTCACGCCAATCAGGAAACTGGCCGTCGAGCTTGGCGTCCCGCCCGGTTCACTCACACGAACCACCACATTGTAATCGCGCGGTCCTTGCGATTCGTTTGGCGTCCACGAAATCAATCCCGTCGCCGCATTAATCGTCAGCCCCGCCGGTCCGGAATCGATCGAGTAAGTCAACGCTGCCGGCGGCGTCTCGGGATCTTCTGCCGCAACTTGCACTGTCAACATCGTCCCTTCATTTACGTTGCGCGGGAAAATTTCCGTTATAATTGGAGGATTGTTTATGTCCACTACCGTCACCTGGAATGAGCGAGTCGCCGAGAGCGCCGGCGTTCCACCATCCGTTGCACGTACAATAATCGTGTAAACGCCCGGCCCCTGCGCCTCTGTTGGCGTCCACGTCACTTCACCGCGATTATCAATCTGAACCCCAACTGGAGCGCCAGATTCAAGCGTGTATACAATTGCCTGCGCCGGAAAATCAGCATCCGTCGCCGCCGCATTTACGATCAGCTCAGAACCCTCATTCACCGACACGTTCCCAAGCACCGGAATTTGCGGCGCCTGGTTCACTTCCCGCACATTCACCCGGAAAGTCATCGTCGCCGAACGCTGCGGCGTCCCATTATCCGTCGCGCGAACACTCAGTGTATAAACGCCCGGTCCATGCGTTTCGCTCGTCGGCCATGTGATCTGTCCGGAAGTCGGATTAATGCTCGCGCCAGAGGGTGGATTCACCAGCACAAAGGTAATCTGCTGACCCGCGTCCGGATCGGTCGCATTCACCGTCACGTTAAAGTTTGCTCCCTCATCAATTGAAGTATCACCGATCTGCATAATCACCGGCGCGCGATTCGCAAAATTCGCCGCGTTCGCCGTTCCCGGCGTCGGTGTCAGAAACAACGCGAAAGGTTCCGGCCCGCCATCCGGATAGCGTCCTTCGCTGATATTTTGCGCCTGCTGTCCAAACACTACCGAATCCAGCAACTGCTCATCCGGCGTAAAAATCGCAATCTCCTCCCCGCCCGCGCTCAATGCAAAGCCCACGTGCAAATCGCGACCTGGCGCATTTTGCGTCGCTTCGTTATCCGCCCAAATAATCCGGAATTGCTTCGGCCCGATTGTATATCCCGCCGGAATTCGGAAGAGCGGTTCACTGATTGAATCGCTCAGATAAAATCCGCTCAGATCGACCGTGTTCGTCCCGTCATTATACAACTCGAACCAATCCTCGAACTGGTTGTCTGCAGGATCACGGATGACCGATTGAGACGCAGCCACCCACTCGTTGATTGTCACCCGTACATTCGGAATGCTCTGATCGTTCGGTCCGCCCGGCGTCGGCACGTAAAGCATCCGCCGGCGACGCGGATCACCATCCGGATACAATCCATACGAATTTTGCGGCGACGTAACCAGATACCGCAGATGATCCACCGTTCCCGATGTCGTCCCCTGCGGCCGCGTTAGCGCGATAACTCCATTCGTTCCCGTCACGCGAAAGCCCGTATGCCATTCCGTCGCCGTCGTCTCGTTCGGTTCGCCGTCCAGCCACACCACCACAAACTGTCCCGCCAAAATCCGCGCTCCACTCGGGAACTGCCATTTCCCAGGGGCCGCAGGATCATCCGTCAACGCCATCCCACTCAGATCAACTTCCGTCGTCCCCTTGTTGTAAATTTCCAGCCACGGTTCGCGCTCGCCGAAAGAATCCGTCGGCCCGCTCACATTCACCGGCGCAATTTCGTTCAGCCAAATCTCCGGGAACGGCTGCAGCAATGTCCGCACAACGTTCTGTCTCCCCGGTGTCGCTCGCTCCGGATCAGCCACCGTGGTCGCCGCCCAATTGCCCGCGCGCCGATTGTCCTGCGCCGGATCGATCAACTGCAAGGAAGGCCCAAACCCATCCGCCAGCACTGGCCACGGCGGCAAATTCTCGTACCGCACTTCATCAATCACCACATTCTCCGACGCCGTCGCGCCGGGCTTGATCAACCGCAGCGTCTCTCCATCCCGCTGTAGATTGCCATTGTACGGCCCCAACACCGGCAGCAGCGGATCGTACACATTCGCGAACACCGCCCGGTTCTCGACAATCACCAAATAACCATTCGGCTGAATCAAACTCCCTGCCGGAAAGGTGAAATCGACCCCGCTCAACTGGAACCCGGAAAGATCAAACGCATAACTCGGATGTCGATTATGCAACTCAATAAACTCCGCGTCGGCGAAAGCCGGGTTGTACATGATCTCGTTGATCACCACCCAATCGTTCGGCTGCGGCACCGCGCCTGTGTATTCAATCGTGATCGAATCTGTCGCGTTCGGCACCAACTCCCCGCGCAGATCATATCCCGCGAACTGCAGAATATTCGTCCGCCCACCCAGGGGCACCACCATCGACCAATTCGTCAGATTGATCCACGTCACCGGGAATGGCACTCCATTCACCTCAATGCTAGCCACCGCAATAGGCGCGTATCCCGTCAACGTCACCGTCGGCTCGGCACTGATGAAATCCAAGCCGCTATTGCTCGTGATCGCCAGCGCCGGCGCATCCGCTCGCGCGACCTGGTTGGAAAGATTCGCCCGCGAGCTGTTCAAGAAAGTGGTAATGCTGCCGGGCGCGGTCAACGTCACTCCATTCTTAAGCTGCGCCTGCCGCCGCGCGTCCACCTGTGGCTGGAAATTCTGCGGCAACGCCGGTCCTTTCACCGCATCCTGATATGCCCGGTAAAGCATCCGCCGATACACCGGCAGGTTCATCAACGTCTGCACCACGCCGTCCTGCGAACCAAAATACGGCGGCGCTCCCGGCTGGTCCCCTTCCCCCAGCACAAAATCAATATCCCACGGCAACAACGTCGCGCGCTGCCCAAGGGGCGCATACATATACATGTTCTGCCCCACGCGATACGAAAATGAGTCCCAATTCCCGACGAACCGATTAAACGCGAAAACCCGCATCCAATTCTCCACGTCCGCCAGCAGCGGCAGCGTCCGCAATCGCTCGGTCGAATTGTTCGCCGCGTTTACCAGATTGAATATCGTGCTGTAATCGTTCGCCGTGTCGGTCCCGGGGCGGATCTGCCAATTCCACCGATAACGCGCCAGCTTGTGCTGCCCGTCCGAAAGGTATCGTGACAATGTCGCCGGCGTTGAATTGAACCCGCTGTTCGCAGAATCGAATTCAAACCAAATCGCAATCTTGAACAAATCATCCTTCACCCCGCCGCCGCCGAACCAACTCTGCGCGTAGTAGCGATTCGGCTGCTCCATGTCATACACCACGTCGCGAAACCGCGTTCCGTTATGATAAAGCCGCATGTAATGGCTGTGCAGAAACGGAATGCCCATCTCTTCCGCAATCCAGTTCGCCACATCCGTCTTCATTCCCGTCCCTTCGCTTCCACCGTTGCCCGTCGAGGCGAACACGCGGTCGTCTATCCCCAGCAGCAAATCGTCTTTTGGCACTGTCACTGCAAAATCGCCGCGCCCCGAATGGTACGGGCTGCCCTTGTCTCGAAAACCGATGTTATAAATCACACGCTGGTTCCCGTAGACCAGCGTGCCGTCATACCACGTATTGTCCAAATCCGGTGAAGCGGCGCGCGCGCTATCCATCGCTGCTGTGTTCCACATGTGGTAATGCGCAAAACTTCCAAACGGAATCGTATCTCCCCAGCGCACCAAACATTCCGTCACCGGCGCGTTCACCGGAAATGTGCTGCTGACAGATCCCGTCGAATCATCACTCGCTGTCACCCTAAACGCCACGCGCGCGCCTGATGCCTGGCCCGGAATGACTCCCGCGAACAATCCGTCGCCCGCCAACACATCACCACCCAACCCATCATCCCGCATCGTCACTGTCGTTAGCGTTGCGCTCGGATCAACCCGGAATTGCATTAGCGGCGCACCCAATCCATCCGGGTCCGAAACACGAGCCGTCACCACCACTGCTTCATTTGCAGCGGGCAACGCCGGCCGATGCGTCACGTCATAAATCGCCGGCCCCGCATTCTGTACGCGCCGGCTGTTCGCCAATCCCGGCGTGCCCAGGTTCTTCGGCACATTCATTCGCGCCGGCAGCTCGATCCAATTCCCGCGCACCCGCATCAACACTTCCGGCCATCCTGAAACCCATCGCACCTTCGCCCGAATCGTCGCGATCCCCGAAGTCACCGCTCGCACGGTCGTCCCTCGAATCACATTATGCGCGGTGTCCCCGTCTCCGGGCGCCCGCACAAACATCGCATTCGGACCAGAGAACGCCCCCCCGTTCGTAATAAAGCTGCCGCGATGGTTCCCCCAGAACGTCCACGTGCTATTCGGCTGATCAAAGTTGCCATTCACCAGAATATTCGTGCTGCCGCTCGGAATGAACTCGATGTCATCCACCAAACACTCGCCCGCTCCCTGCATCGAAATCTGGAAAAAATTATAGGTTCCGTTCCCGTGATCCAACCGTCCCGTGTATTCCACCGTCGTCCACCCCGCCTTCTGCGATTCATTGCTCGGCGCCCAACTTCCCGCAAACATCGTGTCCGCCCGCGCATCCACCAACTCCAAACTCGATCCACCCCCGTCCGCCAACTCCGACCAACGCCCGCCGTCGTGATAGATCACCTCGCTCACATCGATATAAATCGTGCTCGTCACCTGCACGTTCAGCGAATTCGTTTCTGTCACGAAATCCCGCATCGCCAGCGCCACCCGTTCACTCGACCGGCTCAATGATCCGTCAAAATTCCCGAACGTATTGTTCGTATTTAACTGTGGATAATTGGCCAGCGTCCGCACGACATCCCTCGCCACCACTACGTATCCATTCGCCGGAACAGTAGCCCCGGCCGGAAACTCAAAATCAATTCCGTCGGAAATAATCCACCCACTCAAATCCACCGCACTGCCGGATCGATTATGAATCTCCACATACTGATCATTGTCGTCGCCCGTGATCGAGTGATACATCAACTCGCTGATCACAACATTCTCGATGCGCCTCTCCGCATTCGGCAACCCAGGCGTCGGCGCAGACAACCGCCGCAACGTCGGCGAACCATCCGGCGCGCGCCCCGTGCTGACTCCATTCTCCTGCCCCTCAAATTTAACCGCATCAAAAACTCGATCCTTATTCGCCGACGCGAAATAAATCGTCTCTCCCGCAGAACTCAGCGCGAACCCAAGTTGGGACTGCTGAAACCGAATAAAC
This sequence comes from Verrucomicrobiia bacterium, assembly GCA_036383895.1. Lineage (GTDB taxonomy): Bacteria > Verrucomicrobiota > Verrucomicrobiia > Limisphaerales > SXQI01 > DASVNK01. Next base: position 14,342 of record DASVNK010000045.1, read on the forward strand.
TGCCCTGGCCCGAGAATCGTCGGCGACGGAATCCGAAAACGATTCGTCGTGATATCGTCCGTCAAAATACAGTTCGAAATATCAACGTTCCCGTTGCTCGCGTTATAAAGCTCGATGAAGTCCTCCACCGGGTCGTCCGTGTGAGCCAGGAATTCGTTAATCACCACCGCTTTTGCCGCGGTCGGCTGAATCGCATCGACCTGCCCCGGCGAACCCCCAATCATTTCACTCGCCGCCCACGCGCGGTGATCGTCCTCCCCATAACTCGGCTTCGCCAAAATCAAGGAATGTCCGCTCCCGTCCGGCAACACCGGCCACGGCGGATTCGAATCATATTCCACTTCCAACCGCACCGCCCCCGCCTCGTTCAACAACAGCACCGCATCCCCGCCATTATTCAGCCGCCCCGTGAACGGTCCCAAAACACCAGTAATCCCATATGTGATCTGCACCAACGCCGGATCCGCCGCCACCACCACAAACTCGCCCGCCTCCAACCTGAATCCATCCGGAAATTGATATTCAATCCCGCCCGCAATCTTCCACCCCGTTAAATCCACAAAAATCGTCTCACCATTATAAATCTCCACAAACTCCAAACTATTCGTGTCCGTCCGCGGGGCAGGGTTATACATGATTTCCGAAAACGTCAGCCCCGTCCGCCGATTCGAAGGTCCCAGCGGCTCCCGGTCCGGCAAATACGTGAACGTTCCGGGCGCTGACACATTTCCAATATCCCTGAACTCCGCCGTTGCCACCTCATTCGTGTTCACGCTCGCCAGCGCCATCCCGAAAAACAAACTGCTCGGCAACGCCAACGTCGTCGTTCCCAGCACCTGCCAATTCTGCCCATCAAAACTCCCATACCCCGTGAACACATTCCCCGCCCGCCGCAGTCGCAGCCACATCTGCGGATAATTCGGCGGAAACTGCGTCGCCGGAGCCACCGTGCTTGACGCCGCCCCAGCCGTCGCGCGCGATTCAAAAAACGCTCCCAATTGTGCTGAAGACGAGAACACCCCCGCAAATCTCGACCCCACATCCAACCCTTCTCGCGCCATCAATCCGGCCTGCACATATGAATCCGTAATCGTCAGACTCTGCACCCGCACGCGCACGTCGAAATCGCCCGTCCGTTGCGCCTGCCCAAATTGAAACTGGTCCGCCGCGCCGCCAATCTCTCGCCCCGCCGAACGCAAATTATACCCGCCACTTACCTGTGTCGTCGCGCCAGCGGTATCTCCACCGATATTCGATCCGGAGTAAATCTGCCCAAAGGAAGAACTGACCAATCCAAAAACAACCACCAACTGCAATGCAGCGCGTGCGGCGAAACTTCTCATGTTACGGCTTTGTGACAGCACGCGGCTACACTGCGGGTTGCATAATGCCAGGTGCTAATGATGAACAATCCTGCCGCACCCCACATTGCCCCGCAAGAACTTTGCCTTTCCCAAACGCGTCCCGTACAGCAAAAAACCCGCGGCGTCAACCGCGGGCTCGCAATTCCTAGTAACGAGTTTTGCCCCTCGTTATTGATCTTTCTTCTCGCTGCCAGTCTCGACCGAAGCCGAACCGCCCACCGCCGCATCGTCCGTGTCTACATCAACGTCTGCGTCCGCTTCGATGCTCGCGTCCGCGTCATTGTCATTGTTCGCGCGCGGATTCGGGATGATACCGAGGAACTTTCCATCGCTCTTGTCCGTGGAAAGACCTAGCACTTTGCCGTCGTCTTTCTGGAAGATCTTACCATCCTTGTCCGTATCAACGTCTGCTTCTACAGAGGCGTCATCTGTATCGATGTCCGCATCCGCAGTGATCGAGGCGTTGTTCTGGTTGATCGTTCCGCTCGCATCCGTCTCAGTCGCTCCGTCCAGCGAAGAACGCGGACGATCCGTGCTGGTCGGCCGATCCGAGATCGGGCTCTTTTCACGAGGACCGCTCTCCGCCTTTGCTGCGCCGCCCACTGCATCACTTCCCGTATCGACATCCACGTCAGCCGACAATTGCGCTTCATCGACACCAACGCTCTTCGCAGCGGCCTGGGCCATCTGCAAATGCTGTTGAAGTTTCGGCAACGTCGCTGAAATGAACTGTTTCAGTTCAGGATCATTCACCTGGCTCTGCGCCTTTTGGAATTCCTGGATGTCTTTCTTGTGATGTTTGACCGCCATCTTCGCGAATTCCTTGTCGAATTCAGCGCCCTTCTGGCCCTGCAATTTGCTCAGGTGCTGCTGATGCTTCTGATGATCACCCTGGCCTTGCTTGTCCTGGCTGATCTGTTTGCTCGAAGCAATCTGCTGCAACTTCTGGTTCGCTTCCGTGTGGTCGCGGACCAACGCTGCGGCCAGCGCCTTCACTTGCGGATCTTGCCCGTTCTGCTGCCCGAGCTGCCCCATTTGCACTTCCATCTGTCCCGATGCCATGGCCTTCTGGACAAACTTCTCCACCTGCATCTGGCCGCTCTGCCCAGCCTGGCTGCTGCTGGCCTGGTGCTTGTCTTGTTTATGCGCTTTATCCCCGTGATCTTCAGCCTGCAGCGCAGTGCAAGTGACTAAAGTCGTGGCGATGACAACGCCGTTTTTGAAAACACGTCTACCCAATTTCATATTCATATGGATCTCCTCTACACCGCAAACTAAGCGCGCTTCACGCTGCTACAATCAGGGTGCCGGGCTGATTGCCCGCTCGGAAGAGACCTTAAAGAAAACCCGGGCGACGGAGCCCGGACTAGAAATAACCCAATTGCTAACTCTGCATCTGCGCTGGCAAATAAACCGTGAACACGGTCCCCTCGCCCGCATGCGAATACAGATGCACCGCCCCGTGCGCATGCAAGACCAGCCGCTGCACGATCGACAATCCCAGCCCAGATCCCTGCCCAGCCGGTTTCGTTGTGAAATACGGTTCGAAGATGCGGTCGAGCAACGTCTCCGCTATGCCCGGTCCATTGTCCCGTACAGAAATTGCCACCAGTGGCGCTTTGGGTTCAAACGTCTGCGCGCGCACCAATCGCGTTCCCGCAGCCGATTGCTGGAAAGGACGTGGCGCGTCAGCTGGTAAATATTTTGCGTAGACTTCCACCCGGTGCCGCTGCTGCGAACATTGCAGCGCGTTGATCGTCAAATTCAGCAACACCTGCAGCAAATCGGTGCGATTGATCACCGCTGCCACATCCTCCTCCACCGCGTGCATCTCCAGTTCATTCGCCTTGGCGTGCGGATGCGATTTCAAAAGCTCCGCTACGTCGTAGAAGATCTCGCGAATACCAGCGGTGCTTCCCGCTGTTGCTTTCCCTTCCAGGAAGCTCAAGTAACGGCGCGAAAGTTCGATGCAATTGGTGACCTGCCGCGAAATATTCTCCGCGCCGGTCTGCGCCATTTTTAATTGCTGCCCCTGCAACACCTCCGCGCCACGCACTGCATTGGAAATCATCTCCGTGTATCCGGAGATCACCGTCAGCGGGCCATTGATGTCATGGATGATGCTCGCGTAAATCTCGTTTCTCGTCCGCGCCAGCTCCTCGCGAATTTGTTGGTGATGCACCTCGTTCTGTAACTGCGCCAGGTGCTTGTCGTAGGCCGCGGTTTTGCGCGTCACTTCCCGGCGGTCCATCGCAGTGCTCACCGCGCTGCGCAGCGTCGGGAGCTCATACGGTTTCGTCAGATAATCGCTCGCCCCCAGCCGCATCGCCTGCCGGATGTAATCGATGCTCTCGTAGGCGCTCAGCAAAATCACTTCCACATCGGGATCCACTTCCTTCAAACGGCCCAGCACATCGAGCCCGTTCATCCCCGGCATCCGAATATCCAGCAAAACTACATCCGCTTTCCGGCCCCCAAAAACCTCGAGCGCCTTTGCTCCGCAATCCGCCAGCGCCACGGCATAAGTCTCGCGAAACGTAATCCACAACGCGTGTCGAACAGAGGGCTCATCATCTACGATCAGCAGCAACCGGTCAGGCTGCGCAATCACCGGTTCGCCACTTCCGGCGATCGCATCGGATGTCAATACGGGCAACATTCGTCAGTCAGTAATAATCAGCACGCTAACTAACAGACTCACGCTGTTCCTGCGAGTAGTTTCTCCCACAATGCTTCGTTCGCCAGCATCTGCGGTAAAAAGTCCCGATCGTTCTGCACCAGCGACCGTTCCGCCGGGTTCAACGGCAGCGTCGCCACAAATGTCGTTCCCTCGCCCGGTTGACTCTGCACTTCGATCTTTCCACCGTGATGATAGATAATGAAAAAGCAGGCCATCAGGTTAATTCCAAATTCCTGCGGATTGTCCGCGCGAATAAAAAACGGATCGAACACCGACCGGATCGATTCCTGCGCGAGACCAGGTCCGTTGTCGCGCACCGTCAGTTTCATTACCGGCTGACCATCTTCCCCGGTTTCCTGCCGTGCGCCGATTTCCACCTTTCCGCCTTCCGGCAGGTTCAGCACTTCATCTTTCAAAATGAGTTCGAAAAAGCGCGAGAATTTGTAGTGGTCGACATTCAACTTCAGCCCAGCGGGAACGTTGTTTTCGATCCGAATCGTTTTGTCTCCGATCGTCGTCTTCACTTTCGGAAGCACTTCCGAAATGAACTGCTGCAGATCCACGCTATCCGAAAAACGCGTCGGTTTTTCGCTCGAGGCCAAACCCAGGTCTGTCAGTAATTCCGTGATTCGCCCTAACTGCTTCTGCACATGTTCGTAAAAATCCCGCCAGAAATTCGGATTTCGTAATTCGTCGATATCCACTTTTTCTTCGCGCAACTTCTCTGGCGCCAAATCCAGGAAGGTTCGAATCGCAACCAGCGAATTACGAATGTGATGTCCCAGGCCCGCCGCGAGCAATCCAAGGCTCACCACCCGGTCCGTGATCATCAGGTTATGCAGCACCGACATCTTTTCCTTCAGCAATTGGTCGCGCTCACGCTGCACAATGTAGAACTCCATCGCCCGTCGAAGAATCTCATCAAGCGGGTCCACCTCCCAGGGCTTGTGGATGTACTTATAAATTGCCCCTGAATTCACCGCTTCCACCGCCGCATCAAAATCGGTGTGGGCTGAAGCCAGAATGCGCAGTATCTTCGGCCGAAGCTGCCGTGACTTCTCCAGCAGTTGCACCCCTCTCTCCCCTGGCATCCGCTGGTCGGAAATCACAATCCCGATTTCGTCCTTGTGCTGTTCCAGCAGTACAAAACCATCCTGTGCATTTGCCGCGGTATAAACCCGGAACTTATTTTGGAACGCCCGCGTAAAGTATTTCAGCGATAACTCTTCGTCGTCCACGTAGAGGATCGCGTACTTCTTATAATCGTACAGATTCTGCATAACTAATCCTGGCTCAATGGCTCCTTCTCACTCGTTTTCTCGGCCGGAAATTCCAGCGTAAACTCACAAAACTGTCCCAACTCCGATTTGACCGTGATCCTTCCCCCATGCGCCTCGAGGATCCGGTAACAAATACTCAACCCCAAACCCATGCCTTCGCCCACATCCTTCGTCGTAAAGAATGGGTCGAAAATGCGCGAGATATTTTCAGGAGCGATTCCAGGACCATTGTCCCGGATCACCAAAAGGAATTTGTCGTCCCGGTGCAAGCCTGCGATCTCTATCATGGGTTTATCGGCGCCAAAATCCTTCTTCTTGAGAGCATCCAGCGCGTTCTGCGTCAGGTTCAACAGCACTTGAATCAACTGGTGCCGATTGCCCCAAACCGTCGCGCCTGCCTTAACGTTCTGCACCAGGTCTACCCGCTCTTTCCACTCGTGGCTCATAAACCGCAACGTGGTGCTGATCAGGTTCTCAACCGCCACATCCTCAAACATTTCCGTGTTGGGATGCGAAAACGACCGCAGGTCCGAAACGATATGGCGCACGCGATCAATCCCTTCTTCAATGTCCTTGAGCGTGTCGTCGTACTCCTCACGGTCTCCTTCCGGCAACTGCTTCGCCTGGCGCCGCAGGATATGCGTCGCCGTCTTCGCGAAATTCAGCGGATTGTTGATCTCGTGGATAATTCCCGCGCTCATTCGCCCCAGCGATGCCAGCTTCTCGCTTTGCACCAACTGTGACTCTGTCTCTTTCAACTGCTCCAGCGTCGCTTCAAGAATCTGGTTCTGCCTCGTCACTTGCCGCTGATATTCGTGCGAATCAATCAAGTTCTTGATCCGCACATGAAGCTCCGTCGTCGAAAATGGCTTCGCCAGAAAATCGCTCGCCCCCGCGGCCAGCGCCTGCAACTTTGTCTCCTCGTCCGCTCGTGCCGTGAGCAGGACAATCGGAATGCGTTTCGTCGAAGTCCGCGTCCGCAATTCTCGGCAAACCTGCAACCCATCCTTCTCCGGCATCATCATGTCCAATAGCACAATGTCCGGCAGGAATTGGCACGCCTTCTCAAACGCCTGCGTTCCGTCCACCGCTTCAATCACGTTGTATTGCGCAGCCAATTGCGATTTCAAAAACCGCAGCATGTCCGGTTCATCATCCGCCACCAGAACCTTCGGTCCCTTCTTCCCCGCCGAGTCCACCTCGATCGGCCGGATCGAATCGTGCACCGACGTCATCGATGGGAAAAACTCCGCGCGCCGATACAACGTTGCCAGCCATTGTTCTCCCAATCGTTCTTCCGCTTTCGTACCCGATTCAGTCGGCGCTCCTCTGCCCGGTGACAGGGCTGGCCCAGCGGCTTCTAATGCTTTCACTTCAAAATCACTCGCGGCGCGATACGGCAACGTGATCGTAAATGTCGTCCCTCGATTCACCTCACTCTGCACAACGACCTCCCCGCCCTGCACTTCCACCAACTCTTTCACCAAGGCCAATCCAATCCCCGCTCCCTGAAACTTCCTCTGCGCCGACGTATCCGCCTGCCAAAACCTACTGAACACATGCTCCATGTTCTCCTTCGAAATCCCCATCCCCGTGTCCCGCACTTTAACTTCCAAATACCCCTCGACCTTCTCGACCCGCACTTCAACCACCCCATTCGCCGGCGTGAACTTCACCGCATTGAAAACTAGATTCAGCAATATCTTTTCCCATTTGTCCCGATCCGCCAAAACCGTTCCCACCTCCGCACCCACAATAGCCTCCAGGCGAATCTTCTTATCCGCCGCCACATTCTTCACGTTCTGCACCAACCCCCGAATAAACGCCTCAAAATCCAGCGGCTCCGCCCGCACTTCCATCCGCCCCGATTCCAACCGCACCAAATCCAGCAAGTCGTTAATCAGCTTCAACAGCCGCATCCCGTTCCCCTGCATCGTCGCCAGCAACTCCCGCATCTGCGGCGCCATCGCCGCCGCCGGATTCTTACTCTGCACGATCAAGCTCTCCAGCGGCGCCAGCAGCAACGTCAACGGCGTCCGCAACTCATGGCTGATATTGGCAAAGAACCGGCTTTTGATCTCATCCAGTTCCTTCAGCTTCCGATGATTCTCCTCCAACTCCTTCTTGTTCTTATCCAACTCGAACAACAACGCGTACTCGCGAAATCTCAATCGATAATGATACCCGCTCCCCGCCACGACAATGATCCCCGTCAGCACCAGAAAGTACACATTGTTAGCAAAGTCTTCCCGTTGCTCAGTTAAAAATCTGGGCTGATACCACAGGCACGCACCCAGATACATCAGTAATACTGTCCCGGTCGCGATCAAGCTCTCGCGCAACGTCCAGTGCAGAATGAATCCCACCACCAGCAACACCAGATTCAACCCAGCGTAATAATGCGATCCAGCGCCTTCCTCGCTCGCAATCATCGCCGAAATGAAAAACGCCGGCAGCAACGCCAAAATAATTCCGAGCGTTCGATAATTCCTGCGTCCCACCTCCGAACGCACCACCATCCAAAACACCCCAATCAACACCGAGCAACAGATCCGGAATAGAAAGAATTTCTTGATTACCTCCGGCCGGTCGGGATAGGTGAAGAAATCCAGAATCACCCCAGCCGGCATCAACACCATCCCCAGAACACATCCCAACTTGATGTTGTTGATCGTGATCTGCTGGTCGTACCGGGCAAAACTCTCCTGCAACTCGCGTTCATCCCCCGGCTCGGCGTCACTCGCCGCGCGTCTTACCTCCACGTCCTTTTCCGGCGGCGCGGTCGCGTGCGGCAATTGGATGGTCACATCAGTTGCCATTGCCTGGTTTCCGAACTTCAATAAAGACGTTCACCCCAGTCTGTTCGTGCGTCACGCTGAATTGCCCCGGCCCAGCCTTCTCCGGATTCAACGCCGCAAACTGCGCCTCATTGCGGCAGATCAGATGCCACTCGAGTATGAATTCCATCGAATGTCTAAACGGCTTCGACGCGTCGACGTTCGTCGCGATCAACAACCCGCCCGGCGCCAGCAGATCATAGAAAATATTCATCAACCGCTTGCAGATGCGGTCACTCATATAATCAAAAAGTCCGGCGCAATACACAAGATCATAAGTGCCCGGCATCATCTCCGACCCGGGTCGCACCGCCTCCTTCAATATCTGGTGCACCGACTTTTTGTAGAAATTCAATTCGGTCTCCCGTCGAGTCGTCGTCCGCACATCCTTCAACAAACCGCTCGCGTGTTCGATTGTCTCGTCGTTGAAGTCCAACAGCGTAAATGTCGCCCGATCAGAAATATCGTGCTGCCGCATGAAATCCTGGATTTCCTTCGCCGGCCCGCAACCCAGATTGAAAATCTTCGCCCTTCGCCCCAACCGATGCACCCGCGTCGTCTCTTCATCCAATCGCTTCGTCAGATACCGAATCCGATTCCGATGCGCCTCCGCCGGCGGATTTTTGAGGAAACAAACATTAACGATCTTCGCGAACAAACTCGCGCCCTCATACGGGTCCCGCAGAATCATGTTCACCATCTCGTAATCACCCGCGTAACCCAACGGCTTGTGATACGTCCGGTAAACAAAGGGCGAACACAGCACCAGCGGATGCAACAATCTCTTCGCGAACGCCCGATGCACCGGCCGCAATTCCGGCTCCACGCTGTCGCTGATCTGGTCGAACTTTGAAAACCAGGACCCCACCGTCGGCAGAATCGGCTCCTCCAACTCCGCGATCACCGTTCGCTCGATCGCGCTCCGATCCCCGTTAGGCTCTGACCGAATCCCCAACTCCACCTGCTCCAGCCACCGCCGCAGATCCATCAACATCGTCTGCAAATCCGCCACCGCCGCCTTAAATGTCGGCACGATCCGTTCGATCTTCTGCCATTCCTGGAGGAACTGCCCGAACTCCTCCCGCAGACGATTCGGCGTCATCACGCTCGAAAACTGGTCTACATCCAGCCACGATTCGTCCAGCGTTGCCTCGCACACCAGCATAATGCCGGTGTTCACCACGTTCGAAATGACCGCCCGCCCGGAATACATAATCCGGTCGTTGATCACGATCTTGAACTCCGAAAGGACCTCGGAAAGCTGAAGTATGCTGTAGGGGTTATAAACCTCGAAAACCACCAGGTATCGCGTCAACCGCAATACCCCGGCCCGCACCTCGAGCCCTTGGCTGTTCCGCGCCAGAATGAAACTATCCTTCTCCCCACTGGTCGACGTAATCAGCTTACTATCCATGTCTTAGGACGAATCTCGTCTGTCTGAAATCACTTCACATCAGCAGTACGCAAAACGGCTGCGCTCCCACCAATGCCTTTTACGCAGGAACCGTTTGGCCCCGGACAATAGACCCTACTTCCCGCGTTATCAACAAATCGTCACGTCGCCGCGCAAAATGTAGAAAAACATGATGGACAACTGCTTCGCCACTGCTGGATCGACAGTGGCACGCCCATCCGCCCGCGAAGAGTGTACAATGTGTTTACAGAAATCTACTTATTTTTTTGCGACATTCATTGATTTCCCCCCTTTAGTACCATTGTTAGTTCTCCAAACCCAAACATTCTCTCCGCTTATGGTTCAGCACCCACTTGCCTTTGTCCTCTCGATTCTATTCGCCGCATTCCCGGCACTCGCCGACGTAGTCACCACTTCCAAGCGCCTCTTCGGCCTTGGCGATGCCACCGTCGTCGCCGCTTCACCCGATCTCCGCTACATCACCACTGGCGGACAAGGCGGCGCCTTTCTCTGGAACGCCACCGACGGCACTCTCCTCCACCGTCTCGACGTCGAATGGTGGGCCACCGCCCTCGCCTTCTCTCCCACCACCAATCTCCTTGCCGTCGCCACCCGCCAACGCATCCTTCTCTTCGACACCGAATCCGGCAAGCAAGCCGCCGAACTCCTCGGCCATGATGGCGAAATCTATCGCCTCACATTCTCTCCCGACGGCCAACGCCTCATCTCTGCCAGTTCCGACAACACCGCCCGTGTCTGGTCCATCGCCACGGGTCTGCAGGAACATCAAGTCCACACTCCCGGCTCGCCCATCGGCGACGTTTCCATCTCCCGCGATGGCCAGAAACTCGCCACTGTCGACACCTTCCTCACCAACTGCGTAAAAATCTGGGACGTCGAAACTGAACGCCTCCTTCAAGTCATCCCAAAAACAAACTGGACCGGCCAATGGTGCCGCTTCGCCCCCGACGGCAACCTCCTCGTCGTCGGCAGCGATCGCACCGTCGTCCTTTGGAATGCCGAAACCGCCGTCCAAATGCGCGCCTTCACCGGCGTCACCGGCGCCGTCTCCATGATCTCCGATCTCTGGATGCCGAACGACCAAACCCTCGCCGCCATCGCCAGCGACGGAAATGTCTACCTCTGGAACTTCGAAACCGCCGCGCTCACTCTCAAAATCACCGGCACAAACCTCGTTGCTGCCGCCGGTGTTCCCGGCGATTTCCTCACCGTCAGTTCCGCCATGGATTGGAACGTCCGCCTCCGCCAACTCCCCGGCAATGACGTCATCCGCACCTTCAAAGGTCACACCACCTCCGTCCAGGCCGGCGTCGCTTTCTCGCCCGATGGACGCTACGTCCTCACCGGCGGCACCGAAATTTCCACCCGCCTCTGGGATCGCAAAACCGCGCAGCCCGTGCGCGAATTCACCGGCACCGGCATCGGCACCATGGCCGCAATTTTCTCTCCGAACGGTTCCAATATTCTCACCACCATCGGCCTCCCCACTCCCGGCGCTCGCCTCTGGAACACCGAATCCGGCGAACTCATCCGCGAATTCCGCTGGACCGGCAGTTGGCCCATGGGCGCGATCTTCTCGCCCGACGGCACAAAAATCGCCGTGCACGAACAAGTCGGCAACGTCCGCATCTTCGACGTCACCACCGGCGCGAGCATCCGCACCCTCGCCAGCGGTGCCTTCTATGGCGAAATGGCTTTCTCACCCAACGCTCCCCTCTTCGCCACCACCAGCGGGCAATCCGGCGTCGCTCTCTTCAACTACGTAACCGGCCAGCATCTCCACACCTTCTTCCTCGATGCCGGGCCCGTCAGCGCCGTCGAATTCTCGCCCGATGGCCAAACCCTCCTCATCGCCTGGAGCGAAGGCGGCATCCATCTCTTCAATCCCGAAACCTTCGCCCTCCGCCGCGAATTCCCCTCCAAACCCGCTTTCCTCGAAGCCGTAAAATTTTCGCCGAACGGAAAATACCTCCTCACCGGCGAAGGCTGGCCCCTTTTCACCGCCACCCTCTGGGATGCCGAACGCTCCGAAGAACTCCGCAGCTTCGCCGGCCACAAGTGGGTCGTCAGCGCCCTCGCCTTCAGCGCCAACAACGCCAGCATCCTCACCGGCGCCGAACTCGTCCGCGAATGGTCCATCGCCGACCTCGCCGCCAACCTCCAGATCCACCCCACCCAAATCACCTGGTCCCTTGGTCAACTCCAACACACCCCCAACCTCTCCACCGACTGGCAAACCCTCACCAACGCCAGCCCCTACCCAATTTCAAAAAACCTCCCTACCGACTTCTTTCGACTCCGCCTCCCGGAGGATTAACGCGCCCCGCGCTTCACGCACCAGGTAGAACAGATTGAATTACCCCACCATTCCATTAAACTCTGGTATCTGATGGTTGCGCAGAAGTCATCCGCCCCGCGCGAACGCCTCATGGACCCATGGTGGCGCAAGGCACGCATCGGCGCGCGCCTCATCCAAAAGCGAGAAGAAGGAAAACCCTGGACCGACCGTGATAAACGACTCGCGCGACTCCTCGCCGAAGATCGCGGCGTCACAAACCGTCTCCTCGATCAGGCTTGGTGGTCGTTAAGAGCAAGAAAACGTTATGGACCTGGACTCATGGGCTGGTTCAATTGATCTCTCCACACCGGCTGGAGAGCTGCTGAAGAAATTTATCGCAACGCTGCCGAAAGAGCGGCAATACGATATCACCGTCTTCGGCTCAGCGCCGATCCAGATGTTGATCGACTCCCGCCTGAACAGCGCCGATGTCGATATCTTTTCCGATGTGGAACATATGCGCGAAATGGTCGATCGCGCCGGTTTCGGGCAAGACAAAGCTGCCTTCTACATCCAAGTCAGCAGCGAACTAAATTTCCGGACCAGCCCCCGATGGAGGAATCGAGTCCAAATAACGAAACACGACAACTGCACCCTTAGGTTCCCCCACCCCATCGATATCCTCATCGCCAAATTAAATCGCCTCGACGAGAAGGACCTCGAAGCATTTCGCGTTGTCATCCGCAAGACCGGCCACCCCACCGAAGCCGAACTCATTCACGAACTGCAAATGGCCGTCGACCTCTTCCGTCCCAGCTTCGACGAAGAACAAGGCCACGACATGGCCAACAACTGTCGCAGACTCTGGCCCATCATCTTTGGCCGGGAAATCGATCCCCGTGCCGAAATCATCGCCCCCGCCCTGCAAAAACGCCGCGAAGGCTACGGCGAACCCACCCGCGACTACAAAGGCTACCTCCGCGAAGCCGTCCGCCAATACGGCCTCTAATTAAACCTCAAACGGACTCCTCCGCTCCGCTCGCGCAAACTTCCGCCGCCCCATCAACAGCGCGACAAAATGAACCCCCACCGCAATCGGAATCCCAACGCCCAGAACCAACGCAAACACCACCCCGAGATCGAGCCAGCCTAAAAGCAATCCCCCCATCGCCACCGCATAACCCGCGAACCAACCTAAATGCACCTTCTTAAAACGCGCCTCACCGTTCGCACAAATCAGCGCAAAATTCACACCACCGAAAGCGAGCGTCCCAATCCACGTACCCACCACCACATAAGCCAGCGTCGCGAACTCCTGGCTCGCACTCCCCGCAAAACAACCCAGCATCGGCGTGATCGTCGGCATAGTCCCAAAATGCTAATTTGGCACGAGCCGGACGCAACGCGCATTTTACCAACCCGGAAAGCGCTCGTCTCAGCTCGTCAGAGCTTACGGGATCAATTCCACAATCGTGAAATCCGGCCTCATCTCAAAAACATTTGGCGAAAGTGGATACGGCTGCTGTTCAAAGTCTTCTCGAATCTTTGACGTAGCAAAGTCGACAAAGCTTTCGTCAGCCTTGCAATTCCAACAAATCAGCAAATCACGATTTGGAACTCCGAACCGAAACGGATTGCCGAGACGTCCCGAAAGAAACTTTTGAAAACCAGGAATCAGAATCCGGGCCGCATCAAAACCATCCTTCGTCTCAACACCCAGCCATTTAGTGTTTTCTTTTTCGGAGAAGTGCATTTTCGTTTTCCCCCGAATCGCTTCGTCGAAGCTGGCGATCGCCGCCTGTAAGAGATCGCCATCGGGAATTGCCCACTTCTCAGCATCTTCGCGCCGGATATAAGAATAGCTTTTGGCATCATCGAACACGATACCGATCGCGAGCGTCCCGCCGAATGGGTAGGAAACAATCGGCGCTTGAGTCGCAAAATTCGGCGGCATTATCTGCGGCCTGAGCAACGGCCGCGCGGCTTCGAAATCGGGTATCGCAGGTTCAGCGTTTAGAGCAACAGCGAAATGTTCCCGCACCAGCTCTTCAAGCGTCTTCTCAGATCGATCTGAAAGATTGAACTTTGTTTCCAGGTTCTGCAGCCCCAATTGAACACCCTTAGCATTGATTACCTCCTCTTGTGTTGGCGAAGCAGTTATCAGAAGGTCCGGGAATAACCTCGCCGCTGCGTTAATCACCCGGTCGCGAAAGTCTTTCGCATCCTGTTTCCTCGTGAAAAAGCGCCGCAACATAAAGTCTTTCCGCTCTACTCCCACGGATTGCTCGAACGTGTAATTGCCGCCGGTAATTTCGGCACTTCTGACTCAGTCGGGCTTGCCGTTTCAAACCCTGGGCGCACCGAATTAACTCCATGTCCTTTCTGAATTTGCACGAACCGCAGACAAGCTGATAGCAGCGATCCACCTCGAACAATCTCACGCCGTAAAACGCCAGAGCAGCGCTAACTTCGCACAGCATGAATTGACTCAACGACTGACAATGCGGGCACATCACCGCCGCGCACACTCCAAGGTCACGTTCCTTCTTCCGAAAAATGCTCATGCGAAGTTTTCGACGATCAATCTAGTCATCCTCATAAAAACAATCACACGTTATCGCTTGCCCTCCGCACCGCGGACACGGCTCCAGGTCGCACCCAATTTCATGCAAATTCCCGCGAGCCACTCCACAATCGTCACACGTCGGCGTCTCCATATCATCCGCCGCTTTTCCATACAGCACCCGCTCAAACTCCTGGCCATTTATGACAAACTGCACCGGATTTTTCTTAGGCATTTTCTCCCCGTGCCATCGCGGTTCTTTCGAGTTCCAGGACATGTGATGATCTATCCAACAATGAAACGATGCTGATTTTCAATCCACATATTCATTAAAAAAATTCGGTAACGACCCGTGTCGCTGCGGTTCCGCCCGCAATCAAAGCCGTGGTGCCACACATCTCTCACTCCACGGAACGACATTCCTCTCTTGTCCCCCCAACCATTTCCTCTACCTTCGGCGCACCAAAATGGCGGTTAAGCTGTTCAACACTCTGTCCCGCGCGGTCGAAGAATTTCGCCCCGCGAACCCACCCGCCGTCGGCATGTACTGCTGCGGCCCCACCGTCCACAACTTCGCCCACATCGGCAACTTCCGCACCTTCGTCTGCACCGATCTCCTCCGCCGCTATCTCGAATTCCGCGGTTTCAAAGTCCGCCACGTCATGAACATCACCGACGTGGAGGACAAAATCATCGCCGCCGTCCGCAAATCCGGCCGCGCTCTCCGCGATTACACCGCCGAATACGAGAAGGCCTTCCTCGAAGATTTCGACGCGCTCAACTGCACTCGCCCGCACGAACTTCCCCACGCCACCGATTTCATCGTCGAAATCATCCGCCTCATCGAATCCCTCCTCGCCCACGGCTTCGCCTATCGCGCCTCCGACGGTTCCGTTTATTTCAGCATCGAAAAATATCGCGCCGCCGGTCGCAATTACGGCCAGCTCCTCAAACTCAACTTCGAAGAAATGCGCGTTGGCGAACGCGTCAGTTCCGATGAATACGCCAAAGAATCCGTCGCCGACTTCGCCCTCTGGAAATCACGCGTCCCGGACGACGCCTCCGTTTTCTGGCCCAGCCCCTGGGGCGAAGGCCGTCCCGGTTGGCATATCGAGTGCAGTGCCATGAGCATGAAACTGCTCGGGCCAAGTTTCGACCTCCACCTCGGCGGCGAAGACCTCGTCTTCCCGCATCACGAAGACGAAATTGCCCAAAGCGAAGGTGCCCGCGAAAAGGGCGACCGCTTCGTCAAACACTGGGTCCACATCGCCCACCTCCTCGTCGAAGGCCGCAAGATGTCCAAATCTCTCGGCAACTATTTCACCCTCCGCGACCTCATCGGCAAAGGTTACTCCGGCCGCGAAATCCGTTACCTCCTCATCACCTCCCACTACCGCGAATCCTTCAACTTCACCCTCAGCGGCCTCGACGGCGCACGCACCGCCCTCGCCCGCATCGACGAACTCGTCAGCAAACTCCGCGACCTCGCCGGCTCCACCAAATCAGATCCCGCCCCCGAACTCCTCGACCAATTCACCCACGCGCTCGACGAAGACCTCAACGTCTCCTCCGCCTGGGGCCACATCTTCGAATGGGTCCGCGCCACCAACAAATCACTCGCCGAAAACGCACTCTCCCCCGCCCAGGCCGCCGCCCATCTCGCCGCCTGGGAACGCATCGACTCCGTCCTCGGCATCGGCACCAAAGCCACCGCCTCCGACGTTCCCCCCGAACTCCAACAACTCCTCGAAGAACGCCAGGCCGCCCGCAAAGCCAAAGACTTCAAACGCTCCGACGCCATCCGCGACGAACTAAAATCCAAAGGCTGGACCATTGAAGACACCCCCAAAGGCCCCCGCCTCAAACGCCTCTGATATGTAGCGCATCCCGCTTTCGCGGGACCAATCTGCGTGTCTCTCCTACCGCCACCGCACTCCAAAACTGGCGGGATTTTCGAGCGGCCACTCGCTAAACGCGCCAGCGTCTTGGAGTGCGGTGGCCAGAGGACACCGCTTTCGGAGGGCCCGAGAGTTCCGCTTACTTCGATTCGGCTCAGTTCCTCAGACTCGTTCTCACCCCCGTGCGACACCACGAGACAAATGTAGCAGCCGACGTGAGGAGGCTCACTTCCGAAGACCGCGAGAACCAACACAGACTCCATCTGGCCCCAAGAACCAACCCTTGTGCTTGATTTTTGCCAAGAAAGGGACCGGACCCCACCAAATCCAATCGCACCATAAGGAGATCCGTACCTACACACTTCGCCTTTCCATCCCCCGATCTTCGCTCCAGGGGAGCGACCTGTTTATATCCCCCAATCGCCGTTGAACCCCCGCTCCAGCGGAGCGGCATGTGCCCGGTTTACCCCCCCGCCCTCTGCGCACCCCGTACTCTTGCGTTCACCCCGGAGGGGTGTTCGGAAAGTAGCCGGTGCGCAAGCGAGTCTTCGAGCGCAGCCACCGGTCTCGCCCCACAAAAACCCTCGCACCCCGGAGGGGTGCCGGAACCTCACCCAATCCAGTCGCAACCGAAAGACCGAACCTACACACCTCGTCTTTTCTTCGCTCCCTCCGCTCTCCCCCTTCGCTCCGGAGGAGCGACATGTTTATAGCCCCCAATCCCCGTTGAACCCCCGCTCCGGCGGAGCGGCATGTGCCTTTACGCCCTTGCGCCACGCAGATTCCCAGACTCAGGCTCTAATCCAGGCATCAATATCCTCTTCGAAAATGTCCAGAAGAACCGTGCCGCCGCGGAGGGATGGCGTTGGTGGCGTCCTACTCTGCAATCTTCGGGCGAACTTCAATAGCGACACCGAGGTGGTTCGTTCTGTGCATGACAACCTCACACTCGGCATAAATAACGAGATTCGATGGCGACAACCATTTGATATCAATGTCATCAGAGTGATCTCCAATAAACACATTGCCGATTTCTGCGAGAGGTTCTCCAGCAAGGCGAAGATGAACCTGCGGGCTGAAGTCCGTAGTTGCGCCACAGTCTCGGATAAACGCTGTCGCTATGTATCTGCCATCTGGAGACGCGACCGAAGCTTTAATAGTATGCTCGCAAGGAACCCCACATCCGCTAAGGCAAACAGTCCCGCTAACAAAAAACGATTCATGTCCCTTTCTTTGCCTGGTTCACACTTAGCCGCAAGCAAACGAGGCTCCTTCGACGTTGACTCCCTTAACCAATATACGAACCATAGCTCGCATGGCACAGGTCGCCGGCCCGTCACGCCGTTCCGCACGATTCGGAGGAAAAGTCAGCGGACACATCATCGCCTCTCTGCGCTGTTTCGGCCCGGCGTTCTTGGCGCTGTGGTTGGTCTTTCCCGCAACAGCCCAGGTCGATCAGGATCGCGCCCAGGCTTACTTCAAAGAGGCAACTGCCATCTGTCAACGCGACGGCGGGCGACTATGGGGTATTTCATTGAGCGGTCCGATGGTGTTCGCCGATGCGCGGACCCGAACCATCGCCACAAACCAGCCTCGCCCGACAGATGAGCAGCCACGATCTCTCGGATTCGCGAATTCGCCGATGGAGTGGGGCGGAACGCGTTGGGCCGCCTTCATGTGGGACTTTACGATCTCGCTGCCGGATGCGCGCACGCGGAACATGTTCCTGTTGCACGAGCTTTTCCACCGTATTCAGCCTGAACTCGGACTGGTTACCCTCAAGGGACAGAATGCGCATCTAGACAGTGTCGAAGGTAGAATCTGGTTGCGGCTCGAATGGCGAGCGCTGGCACGGGCGCTCGGTCAATCCGGCGAAGATCTCAGGCAGGCCGTGAGCGATGCGGCCGCCTTTCGGTCGGCACGCAGGTCGCAGTTTGCAGATTCCGCTGAGAATGAGCGTCGCGAAGAGATCACGGAAGGCCTGGCTCAATACACAGGGACAGTCGCCGTGACCGCATCACACGCCGAAGCAGTCGCGAGCGCCGTCGAACAACTGGCTGCGGCTGAGCAGCACGAGACATTCCTACAGCAAGCCTATACAGCGGGCGTAGCATACGGAATTCTGCTGGATGACGCGTCCCCGAATTGGAGGCGCGCGGTGCGCGGCGATTCTGACCTGGGACAAATGCTGGTTGCGGCTCTGAATGTCACGCCCGCCAAAAACGCCGTTGAAGCTTCCCGGCGTTACGGTGGCGCCGAACTCCGAACGGCGGAAGAGACCCGCGCCGAACAGCGGACCGCCCGGATGCGCGAGCTGCGGAACCGTTTCGTCGATGGACCCGGGCTTCTCGTTCCGTCAGGCGGAGGCGGATCGTTTAACGCAGTCGGCGCCACGCCTATTCCCGGAGCCGGTACGGTGTACGTTTTGCCGTACCGTCAGAAGGGTAACTGGGGCACCTTGGACGCGACTAATGGCGTTCTGGTCGGCGATGATGGCACGCGACGATTACCCGGGCCGGTTCGCGTTGACGGCGCCAAGGTCACTGGCGACGGCTGGATCGTTACAGTTGCTGATGGATGGCTCGTGCGCGCGGGAGCTCGCTCCGGCGATTACCAGATCATTCGCGACAAGCAGTAGGTGAGCGTCGCTCGCCGCGCCTTCTCCTTGCGACGGCATGCGCGAGACTGAATCAGAAAACCAACCAACCTTCTTGAGCGGCCACTCGTTAAACGCGCCAGCGTCTTGGAGTGCGGTGGCCGCAAGACACCGCTTTCGGAGGGCGACAGAGTTCAGTGGCTCCAATTTCGCGCGAAATTCTCCACGGGCTTGCTCACCACCGGATCCCAGAAGTCAGTTTCTGCACTTCTTAGCAACTCCTTCCAGATGCGTTTTCCGGGCCGCCTCTCGCCGGGCCTTCTCCTTCCCGCGGCACTCGCGACAGCGGACCGCAGTGGACTCAATTTCTCCACCGCACTCCTCATACCAGTGTTGCTGCTGCTTCGCAGTCCAAACTTCCCGCACGCCGCAGTCTCTGCAGGTAAACTCCTTGTCTCGGTAATAATCAGGAATCTTCGGGAGCGCGCTCCGAGAGACAATCTTCGAGCGGTCAACATGCACAATCCTCCCTTTCTCGACCGCAGCCCTAACCTCCGCGCGCTTCATCTCCGCCTGCCGCTCAACTCGCGCCATCTTCAGCTGTTCACGTTTTTGTTTGCTCCTGCTCATGGAGTTCGAAACTCGGTCACTGCACCTTGTTGCCCCGGATTCAAGCGTACCCCGCTCCGAAATTTTTCCTTTAGCGGGCAACTTTGTGCTTTACATATAAACCACTTAAAGTAGTATCTAGAACACATTAAACGTGATTCAAACATAAATATCATGTCAAAGTTAACAGATAATATGTGAAAATGAACAGATAACGTTAACGGAAAAACAGCCTTAACCCATTACTCTTAAAGAACTTAAATCTATGAAACAGAAAAATCACCTCCCGAAATTAACAGATAACGTTACAAGCTTCTCCGCTTTAACGCCGTCCCTACCACTTCCCCAAGGCCGACCGCTTGCCATGCCGACTCTCCCGGTCGCCATCTCCTCGTCCCAGCCGACATCCATCCAGCCACACGCGCCCGCGCAGGTTCCCTCCACACTACCTGCATTCGCGCCTGCGGCTTCAGCTCCCGACCTTTACCTCCAAATCAAAGTCGATTCCCTCAAGGAAAAACAACGCGCCAATTCGTTCTTCAATTCTCTCGATTCTGACCAATGCTCAAAGCTCATAAATTGGTTCAGTGAGCTTGAGAATAACCCCACCGAGATTTGGCGTCGCGTTCAAGCTCCTCCTCCCGAGGGCCTCGGTCTCAAAGTTAGCCACATGACCATCCGCCGCCTCCGTGATGCCTGGCGCGCTGAAGATCTCGTAACCTCCACGCGCTCCTGCTTGGACGTCATCATCGACCTCGAAGAACAAACCGGTCTTAACCAGGCCGCCCGCATTCAAACCGCCATGAATCAGATGCTCAGCGAGACCGCCTTTGAAATGATGCGCACCCAACCCGCCTCTCCGCTCCTCCCGGAACTCCTCAGCAACATCCAAAAACTCACCGACCTCGACCTCAAACGCCAAAAGCTCCAGCTCGAACGCGAAAAACTCCTCGCCGCCCACACCCAGCGCTACACCAGTGCGCAAAACGGCCCACCCTCCCCATCCATCCAACATCACCGCGTCGACCTCAACATCGTCCCTCCTAACACCTCCGCTCCCCGCGAATCCGTCGTTATCCAAAGCGAACCCGAACCTCAACTCAATGCACCTGCCCTATGACGCCACTCTTCCTCGCAGGTGCGATTTCAACTGCCCAATCAAAATTCCGATCCCGTTTGCGCATAAAGGTAGGGCGCGCTGTCCCAGCGCGCCGCGAGCGCACGACGCGTTCACTCCAACCCGACGCATCGGGCGTACGAACCGGCTTGTTAAGCAATCTATTCCGGGCCATGCGGATCTGGTTCGAAAAGAGCCCACTTTCCCAACCACGGCCCCCTTTTTCGCTGGAACTATTCCTGCTTTCGGTCATCAATCGCACTGATTGCGAGCAATAGTATGAAGAAACGTCTCCCATTGATTTTGTTAATCGGCGTTGGCCTCGTGGTCATTGCCGCCGTCGCCGCGTTCATGTTCCTCGGCACCATCGTCAAAGCCGGCGTCGAAAAAGGCGGCCCCTACATCACCAAAGTTCCCGTGAACCTCGGCGCGGCAGTCATTTCCGTCTTCAGCGGCAGCGGCGAACTCAAAGGTTTCGTCATGGGCAACCCCGAGCAATTCAAATCCTCCAACTCCGTCAGCGTCGGCTCCGTCGCGCTCAAGCTCGAACCCAGTTCCGTCCTCGGCAAGAAAATCATCGTCCGCTCCATCCGCGTCGAATCACCCGAAATCACTTACGAAGCAGCTTTCGGCGGCAGTAACATCGGAAAAATCCTCGAGAACATCCAGGCCGTCGCCGCCAGCGGCAAAACCGATCCCAACCAACCCGGCTCGCAAAAAGGTCTGCAGGTCGATGAATTCGTCATCACCGGCGCAAAACTAAACGTCACCGCCAGCGTCCTCGGCGGCGCGACCGCCACCCTTCCCCTCCCGGAAATTCGCCTCGCCAACCTCGGCCAGGGCCCTGAAGGCATCACCGCCGCCGAACTCAGCGCCAAAGCTTTCGGCGAAATCGTCGAAGCCTCCGCCAAAGCCGTTGCGGCCAACGCCATGAAACTCGGCGGCAACGCCACCGACGCCGCCAAAAACCTCGGCACCGACCTCCAGGACCGCGCCAAAAAAACCACCTCAGGCCTCACCGACCTCCTCAAAAAAAGCTCAAAGTAACCGCGCGCCTCAATTCGATTACAATTCCGTGACCGGCACCTTGTAATCCTTCGGATCCACCAGGAATTCAAACTCAATGCCGCGCTGGATGATGATCTCCATCTCCAGCGCCGCGTTCGCTGGTGGCATCTCCTCCGGTGGCACCTGCCATGACAAGTCGTAGTAGAAATGTGTTCCGTCGCTATTCGCTCCTTCCGCAGTCCCAACCAATTTCCCTTCGTGACGAAACCGCGCCGTAAACTTTCGCTCCGGATGCAACGGCTCATGCTCCACCACCAA
This sequence comes from Verrucomicrobiia bacterium, assembly GCA_036383895.1. GTDB lineage: Bacteria > Verrucomicrobiota > Verrucomicrobiia > Limisphaerales > SXQI01 > DASVNK01. The sequence goes on from DASVNK010000045.1 coordinate 36,325, forward strand.
CATCGGGTTAAAGGACGCTCGTGTTGTCGTCGTTATATTCCTCCCGCCTTTCCGCATTCCCGTTACAGAAAAAACGCTGCTCATCCCGTTCGTCCACGGAGCTCCCGAGGTGCAAACTCCGTCAACAAGTGTGAACGATCCCGATCCCAGAAAAGATTTTACGGCGAGCGGAATTCCCGCCACGGAATTGCTCTGCACAACCGCAATGAATTTTCCCGGCCGCGGTATCACCACGCTTCCCACCTTCCACACATTCGTCGCGGGAAAATCCGCCCGAGCACTCCGAACGAACCGCAACTTCAATTTCCAAGCCGTTTCCTTTCGGCAAAGTTGCGAGCCGAAGTTCCCGAGCGGGTCACTGTAATACTTATCCTCTAACTCCCAATCCTTGCTCAGCTTCCCATCTTCAAACATTTCCATGTCCTCATTCCCGCGCATGACCGGTGCTATCCGGTTCAACCGCGCGGTCAGGTTCCCGTTCGTCGCCATCACCGGCAGGGATTGCGCCGTCCAATTCTCGCGGTCGCGCCGCACTGGATTGTCGATCGTGATTTCGCCGAGCACGTTCGTGCCGGTAAATGTGCTGAGCATCCGAAAGGTCAGTCTCTCGCGATCGCGCGGAAAATTCTCCACATGCATCACCTGCGCGGAGTGATAGCCGTCGTTGTTCACTCCGTAAGACCCGTTTTCCAGTTCGCAGCCATGATCATCCACGATCACCAGCTTATTGATTGCGTTCGGCACGTACTGCTTCAGCACCGGATCATAAAACATTAACCAAAGCGCGATGCCCGGATGTCGAAAACCAAATGACGAATTGAAGTTCGGCCCCATCTGCCGCTTGAATCCATCTGGGGCAAATTGGAAAAGAATATTCCGTAACGGCGAAGAACTATGCATCGTATGGGTTTGCCCCACCGTCACTCCTGCGAGTTGAACAGTTCTGCCGTCCACCATTCTCACTTCCGGCATCGGCGGACGCGACGGTGCGAGCGAAATAGCAACGAGTGCCGCGACGATTACGCAGAGAAGTATTGCGCCAAAAACAAACAACACCCTGCGAACCATCGAGCGCTCTTTCTTCATGCGCCTGAGATTCCGTCTACGGTTTCCAAAAACTTTGGCGCACGACGCGCACGCGTCGCTTGCTCAAAAGCGTAAGCGATCTTCAACAACGTTGGCTCGCTGTATCCCCGCCCGAAAAACGAAATGCCCAGCGGCAATTCCGTCACAAATCCCGCCGGAACCGTGATGCTCGGATATCCCGAAACAGCCGCCGGTGAAGAGATTCCTCCTGTCCCGCGGTCGCCCCAAACCAAATCCGTCCGATGCGCCGGCCCGCCGGACGGCACCACAATTGCGTCCAGCTTGTGCTCATCCATCACTGCGTCGATCCCTTCTTCGCGCGACAACTTCCCGCATTTCTCCAATGCCTCCAGGTAAGCCTTGTCGCGGAGCGAACCCTTCTCCTGCGCCCGCAAAAACGTCTCCTGCCCGAACACGGCGAGTTCCTTCTCTGCATGCTTCTCATTAAACGCGATCAGATCCGCCAGATTCTTGTGCGGACAACCATCGCGCGTCGCAAGATACCGCTCGATACCGTCCTTGAATTCGTAGAGCATCACTTGAAATTCCGCGTCGCCAATTTTCCCAAAGCTCGGCATCTCCACATCGATCAATTCCGCGCCCTCGTCTTTCATCGCTTTCAGCGCCTCATCAATCACTCGCCCGGAATGTTCATTCCGATTCCTGAAATACTGCCGCGCCACACCGATCCGCGCGCCGCGCAACCCATCCCGTTTCAGAAATTGCGTATAGTCCTTATGCGTTTTCTCACGACTCTCCCGCGTCACTTCGTCCTCGTCATCCACACCCCCCATCGCTCCAAGCAGAATGGCTGCATCTTCCACCGTCCGCGTCATTGGCCCTGCTGTGTCTTGCGTCTTCGAAATCGGAATCACTCCCGATCGGCTCACCAACCCGACCGTCGGCTTCAGTCCCACGATCCCACAGTAGGAACTCGGCGAAACAATCGAGCCATCCGTCTCCGTTCCCACCGCCACTGAACAAAAATTCGCCGCCACCGCCGCTCCCGAGCCCGCGCTCGATCCCGAAGTATTCCGATCCAGCGCATACGGATTTCGCGTCAAGCCGCCCCGCGCGCTCCAACCACTCGTCGAACGACTCGACCGAAAATTCGCCCACTCACTCAAATTCGTTTTCCCAAGAATCACCGCGCCCGCCTCCCGCAAGCGCCGCACCAGGAACGCATCCCGTTTCGGTTTGCAGTTCATCAGCGCCAGCGAACCCGCGGTCGTCAGCATTTTGTCCGCAGTATCGGTATTGTCCTTCAACAACACCGGAATCCCGTGCATCGGACTGCGCACTTTTCCCGCTTTGCGTTCGCGATCCATTTCCCGCGCAATCGCCATCGCATCCGGATTGACCTCAATCACCGAGTTCACCGCCGGACCTTTCCGATCCATCCGCTCGATCCGCCGCAGATACGCCTTCGCCAAATCCGCCGAACTCACCTTCCCGCTCTCCATCCCGCGCCGCAAATCAGAGACCGTCGCCTCCAGCCATTTGAACTCAGCTCTGATCGGCTTGCCAATAACCGAGGCGCTCGCGGCAGTAGCTGTCACCAATTCGAAAAAATTGCGGCGGTTCATGGACGCTTTATACCTTCCCCGCGTCGCGGCTCAATCGCGAACCGTTTCTCACAGGCTGCTGGAAGCCGACACCCAGTTCTCAATCTGTGCCAATGCTGCGGCGGGCTCAGTTCCCAGGACATTGTGATCGGCGGGCCAGATCACGCGCGCGCCCGCAAACGTCCGGCAATTCCGTCGCAACCACCGCGCCACCATCGCCGGCGGAACGACTGGATCTATGACTCCCGCGACTTGATAAATAGGGCACCTCGCCTTCCGTGCCACCTCCCGCAAATCCGCTTCGGCGATCAAACGCAAGCGCGCGCGCATCGTCGCGAGATCCAACGGAGTTCGCCGCGCGATAAATTCTTCCGCGCAATTTCCAGCAGGCCCCGCGTTCCGATGCCGAAATCCGCTATACGCCAGATACACCTTGAACAAGAGTCGCCATGCCCACCATGGCGTGACCGCAAAGAAGAAACGTGCTGCCGCCAGGTTCAGCAGCATCGGATATCGAACAAATCCGCCGGCCAGGATCATTCCTTCAAACCGGAAGTCCGTCGCTCCGTCTTGCGCCTGCTTCAACCACGTCCAGGCAACCTGCGAACTGAATGACTCCGCCAAAATCCAACCACTGCGGATTCCTGCTGTCTTGAGCTGCTGGTCCACTGCTTGCGCGTAATCACGCAGGCTCCACGATAAAGTGCGCGGATAGGTAAACTGCGCGAGCCGGAACCTGGCTTTAGCCAGCTCACGGAATCCCGGCAGCAGCGTCCAATCGCCATGCAGCCCGGGTAAATAGATCAGCGTCGGCGACGTCGGTTCACCATCAACGCGGAACTGCAGTTCGGCCTCTTCATCCACGGCGTTCTCAAATCATCTTCTGCAACTCGCGGTGGTTAACTTTGCCGGTGCCGAGCTTTGGAATTTCGCGCACGACTTTGATTTCGCGGGGCACGCAAAGGTTCGTCATCCCACGGGCTTTGATGACGCTGCGAATTTCGTCGATCGTGAGTTTCGGCTCGTTGGAAACGGCAATGAGCGCTTCGCCTTTTTCTTCGTCGAGGCGGGAAACGATCGCGATTTGGCAGCGGAGGCCGTACTGTGGGAAGGCGCCCGCGAGGGCGTCTTCGACCGCGGTGAGGCTGACCATTTCGCCGCTGACTTTGGCGAAGCGTTTCAGCCGGCCGCGGATGAAGAAAAACCCATCGGAGTCGATGCTCACGATATCGCCAGTGTCGTACCAACCATCGAGCGCTTTGAACTTCGCGTTCGCATCGGGATTCAGGTAACCGTTCATCACGTTCGGCCCGCGCACCAACAAACGCCCACCTTCGTCAACTCCTTCCACCGGTTCGAGGCGATATTCCATGCCGGGCATGATCTTCCCGACAGAACCGTATTTCGGTTCCAAAGGCGTGTTCACGGCAACGCAGGGAGCACATTCGGTGGCGCCGTAGCCTTCGAGCACGCGGACGCCGAAGCGTTGCATCCAGGTGGTAGCAGTCGCTTCCTGGAGTTTTTCAGCGGCGGCGAATAGATACCGCAAGCTGCGGAAATCGTAGGGATCCGCCTTGCGCGCGTAGCCATTCAGGAAAGTATTCGTGCTGAGGAACACGGTGCAGTAGCGATCGTAGAAGGCATTCGGGACGACGCGATAGTGCAGCGGTGATGGATATACGAACACATACATGCCCCGCACCAGTGAGAGCAGCGTTCCCACGGTCAGCCCGAAGCTGTGGAACATCGGCAGGCAATTGAAGACCCGGTCGTGATCCTGAAGGTCAGTTACCGCGAGCATCTGTCGGATGTTCGCGAGAATGTTGCGGTGTGTGAGTTCCACCCCTTTGGGAATTCCTTCGGAGCCGCTGGTGAACAAAATGACCGCCGCTTTTTCGCCGTAGAGAGATTTGTTCCGCAGTCCGGGGCGGATGAGTTGGCCGAGCAAGGTGACGAACTTTTGTGGTCCGGAAATGCGAGCGCGAATATCTTCGAGATAGAGAATCTGTATTCCTGCTTCCTTGAATGCATCGACCTGCAACTTGGCGCGCTCCACGAAGGCGCGTGAGGAGACGATTACTTTCAGCCCAGCGAGTTCTGAACAGGTGAGCATGGTCGCGGTGCCAGTCGAAAAATTCAGGAGTGCGGGAACTTTTCCGAGTTTCCAAAGCGCCATCAGTACGACAGGGGTGCCGGAAACATTGGGCAACAAGACGCCGACGCGCGGTTCTGCGCGTGGGATCAACTTATCCAATTCGAGCGAGAGCAGGCGCGCGCCGATCAGGATTTTCCGATAGGTCAGTCCCTGGCCGCGCACATCTTCAAGCGCGACTTTATTGGGCATCATGCGGGCGACATGCGAGATGGCGCTCAAGACGTCCTTCGGCCCAAACTCCATCTCGACTTTGAACTGCTGTTCCAGCAATCGATCGCGCAACCATGAGGTCAGCATCTCACGCGCTTTGGTGGTGCTCACGTCGTGCAGCTCGGGCCCGTGCAGGATGTCGCTGAAATGCGCCGTGATTTTCGGGAACATCAATTTTTTATCTTCATTCGGCGAATTGATGATTCGCTTCGCGCCCCGCAAGTAGCAGGTAATGACCTTCGCTTTCGTTTTAAAAATTAAAAAGCCGGTGCCATCAAACAGCTTCATCAATGTTCCCGTGCGCGATAGCCGTCCCTCTGGAAATAATACCATTCGTCCACCGCCCTGCAGGAACTCCGCCATGTGCTTCACTGCGTAAGGCGAGGCGGTATCGATCGGGAAGGTATACCGGTTGATCATGATCGCCCGATGCAACCAACTCATTTGCGCGGTCACGCTGGAAGTAACGAACTTCCAATCGTCATCCAACACGCTCCAGAGGAAGAGCCAATCGAGCCACGAGACATGGTTCGGCAGCAGCAAGACCGGTCCGCGTGTTTTAAGAGCCGCATCGTTGTAGATGCGGTAACGAAACCAGAGACGTAGCAATATCCTGAACAAGAACTTCATGCGCGTCTTTGTAATCCCTATCGGCTCAAGTGGCTGCCGCAGGAGTATGTTTGCAACCCCGCCGCACGCAAGCTTATCTGCCCCTTTCACGATGGCTCCCTCAGGGTTTGGCTCAGCGCCGAACCATACCGCCGCTTCGTTGAAGTGCGCACATCCGGGCGTAGGCTTGGGGTAAGAGAAAAAAAGGAACTTTATGGAACTTCTTTGGACATTATTGATCGGCCTTTTAGTAGGGATCGTCGCAAAATTCCTCATGCCGGGACGTGATCCAGGCGGGTTCATCGTGACCACCCTTTTGGGTATCGCAGGGGCATTTATGGCATATGCGATAGGGCGGGCTATGGGTTGGTACACGGAGGGCGAACCTGCGGGATTCCTCGCATCAGTCGCGGGCGCAGTCCTGTTACTCGCGCTCTACCGAATGATCGTGGGTCGCCGTGTGCGCGCTTGATGCGCCGGACGGCAGCCGTTGAGGCGCCTGACAGAGGTAAACAGAAAAACGCTTGCTCCGAAATGAGCGAGCGTTTTTTCCTGTACGCATACAACAACTCTCTCGTCGGCTAAGACCGCTGCGTCGTGACCAAGTAGTACAATGTTCCTGGTTGCAACTTGATTTCGGAGGTAAGACCAAGGTCGGTGAGCGGTTTTCCGTTGGGATCGAGAGCGGTGACTTTGGCGTTGATATTCTTGAAACGGAGTGTGCCGGAAATGGGTTTGAGGGACCATGGGTCGCGGCCAATGCTGGTGATGCGGAGGGTTTGCTTTTCGGCAGGAGTTGTTTGCCAGCCGGAGTTTTGCTCTTCGCTCATAACCTGGACCAGGAAGCGTGAGGAATCTTTCAACGGTTTTCCATCCAGCGAGACAACGACGATGCTGCCAAGGTCGAGATCGCTTTCTAACTCGATCTCGCCGAGCTGGAGTTCGCCGAGGGAGCGCAAATTACCGACGGCGCCCTGCACGGCGGGAGCGTTGATGGTGAGTGTGCCGTTGCCGTAATCGAGGAGAAGTTCTCCGGTAGTGCTGCGGACTTGCTTGCGCTGGTGGTTAATCGAGCGGGATGGAAGGTGCAGCTCGACTTTATTCTCGTTTGTGAACCACACTTCGGAGCGGCCAACGTAATGCAGTAGCGGATCGAGGCGATCGCCCACACGACCTTGGGCAGTTTCTGGAACATCTTTCAAACGAAGTTCATCGAAGGCGGCGTCTTGCGGGAGAGGAGTTCCCTTTAGATCGAGCAGATCTTTGCGGCTCAGCGCAACCTTTGCGACCAAATCACCTGCCTTTACTAAACCTTGCCGATAGATCAGCGCGGCTGCCGGGAATTGTCCCATCATCGCCGGCGACATCAGCGTCCAGGGTTGCATCCAGAAATTCGGTTTCACCTGCCAGCCAGCGCCATCAAAAGCGAAGTGCACGATGGCGTCGGAATCCTGCAGCGCTCCATACGCGGCGTAATAGAGGGGAGCTTCAACGCGGAAACGATTCGGTCGCGTGAAGGTGGTTTCCGAAATCATGGAAGGCTTGTCGTTGTAGTGCGGATCCATCACGGGATGAACGAAGAGCTTCGGCTTGCCAGCTTCGACCGGATCGAAGCGCAACGCGCTGCGCTCGGCGTAAACGTGGCCGTCACGAATGGACCATTCCGCATTGTCGCCTTTGTGGAAGCAGCTGAAGTAACCGTGGCGATCGATAAAATCTCCGACGGTGTAACTGAGCTTTTCCAGGGGGCCGAGCACTTCGGGACTGGCCGTCGCCCAATTGCTCGCGGTGATTAACCCTTTAAAACCGAGTTTGCGCAGATAGGCGGAGGCTTCCGTGTAGAAGCGCGTTTGCAGTTCGAGCAAAAACTCAGCGGTGTCTTTATCCCGCGCGGTGCGTTCGTTCGCAATATTCCAGAGCGGTCGGAAACCGAGACGCTCGGAAGTGTCGCGCTTCACTTTCGAGCTGTTCCACTTCGCGAGCGCCGCGGAGATCGATCCGTGCTTCGCGACGACCCATTCAGTAAATTGTCTCTCGAGCATCGCAAGCTGCGGTTCGGGGATGTTTTGTTCGTTGAAGGTCCAGAAGAAGAACGAATCTTCGTTTTGAATTTCGGCGCACATCAACGCGGGTTCATCAACCAGCTTTTTGCCAGAGCGGGCTCCGGGCGTTGTGAGGAGCGCGTCCCACCACTTGCGATAGCGGGCCTGGAATTCCTGGTTGAACATCAGCGCGGCGAACGGATGCTTGTTGCCGTCGTACCCGGCGAGCCAATCCAAATCGGCTTTCGGGCGAAACCAAAGTGGAAAATAAATTGAAGCGAGAGTGTAGATGCCTTCCGTCTTCATCGCTTCGACCACGTCGATCACGTGCTGCACCTTCTCCGGATCCACCTCTCCGTCCTGTTTGAATACAGCCCCGTGAATGCGAACGAGGTTGACGCCACGTTTGGCCAGAGATCGCGCCACGCGGCGAAGTTCCGCCGGATCTTTAACGCTGCTGGGAGGGCCGTTCACCGCCCAGAACCGCACAGGATTGCCGCTGGCTGAATGGATGAATTTTCCATGACGCGCCGCGATCGGTCCATTTTCACCGGCAAACTTTTCGTTCAGCGATCGGAGGTCCAGAGCTGTTTCGGCGAAATCGTCCGCGGGCGGATCGAATGGAATCCATTCCTGGGCACGACTCAGCACGCAGGTCGCGAGCAGAACAATAAGCGACAATTTCATGCGGGAACTTTTGCGCAGGGCGGGCGTTTCGTCCATCCGGGAGCGTTTCTGGCGAGAAAGGCGCATTCAGCACAGATTACCGCCGATTCAGCGTTGGCCTGATTCCGTGAGCACGTGAAGAGCAGAGAGTCGAGCGATGATGGGAGCCAGCATTCTTCGACGGAAGATCTTTCGCGGCAGGCAAGCGCTCGAACTGATCGCGGAGGCGGTGCGCAAACGGAATTACCGGGAAGCGACCGATTATGTGGGAAAGCTATGCGCGCTGACGGTGGGCACCGCGTTTCCGAAACTGCTCGCGAAATCCGAACTTCCGAACGGGGCTGAGGCGCAGAACTTCGACGCTCAATTCGGGATCGAAACGAGCCAGCCGATGCGTGTGGCGGAGATGGAACTGGAGGCGAGCGCGAACACGGTCCAGGCCAGTTATTATCAGCCTTCATCCCCCGCTCTGTTTCGGCGGATCATGGCGGAACTGAACCTCGATTGGCCGCGCTTTACTTTCGTCGATGTTGGTTCGGGCAAAGGGTTGGTTCTGTTGCTGGCCTCTGAATTGCCGTTCGAGCGAGTTCTGGGCGTCGAGTTTGCGGAGAACCTTCACCGTCCGGCCGTCGAGAATATCAGCAAATTCAACAGCCCGACGCAACGTTGTCGCGATATCCAGAGCGTTTGCGCAGACGCGACGGCCTTTGAATTTCCGGCGGCACCCACGGTGTTCTACCTGTTCAATCCGTTCGGCGAGGAGATTCTCACTGGCTTTCTGGCGAATGTGCAGCGTTCGTTGAAGAAGCATTCCCGTGAAATCTTTTTCGTTTATGTCGAGCCGTTGTTCTCGTCGACGCTGGAGCAGCGGGGTTTTGTGACCAAGATTGCGGAGTTTCAGGATCGTCCCTGCAACAGCTACAAAATTTACAAGACGGCTTAACCGGAAGCGCCTCTAAGTTGAGGCGCGAATTAAGTGCCACACCAGCCCGGCGAAGCCAGCGCCGAGGACAACTGGGATGACGTCCCACTTCCACTTCTGCATTCCCACGAAAGCAATGGCGGCGACGACCAGGCCGAACCAGTTGATCGGCGCAGCAGAGGGAAAGAGGACATGTTGGGCGAACCAGATCGCGAGGTTGAGAATGACGCCGACGACGGCAGCGGTGACAGCGCTGAGCGCGGCGGTGAGTTGCTGATTGCCCCGGAGTTTTTCGATGTAGGGCGCGCCGATAAAAATCCAGAGGAAGCATGGGACGAAAGTTGTCCAGGTGGTGATGAACGCTCCGAGAGTTGCGGCGAGGAGGGGCGAGAGTGCGCCGGGTTGATTGAAGCCCCCCATGAACCCCACAAACTGCAAAACCATGATCAGCGGGCCCGGCGTTGTTTCAGCGAGGCCGAGGCCGTCGAGCATTTGCGGTGCGCTGAGCCAGTTGTATTTTTCCACCGCTTGCTGTGAGACGTACGGGAGAACGGCGTAAGCGCCGCCGAAGGTGATCATCGCGGCTTTGCTGAAGAAAACGCTTTCGCGGAAGAGGGTGTGATTCGGGCCGAGCGAAAGAAAGATCATCAGGATGGGCGTGAACCACAGGACAACTGAAATGAGGGTGACGCGCAGCGCGCGAGCGATCGATGGCTTCGTGTGAATGGGAATTTCTGAAGAATCGTCGAGCAGTGCTTTATCTTCGGTCGCGGGACCGTGAGCGGGAGCAGCGGCAAATTTGTTGGGCGCAAATTTGCGTCCGAGCAGGCCAATCATTCCTGCCGCGAGAATGATTGCTGGGAAAGGCGCTTTGAAGAAGTAGATCGCCACAAAGGCGGCGGCGGCGATGGTCCACATGATTTCGTTTCGTAACGCCTTTTTGCCGATGCGAATCACCGCGACGCCAACGATCGCGATGACGGCCGGTTTCAAGCCTTCGAAGACGGCGCTGACCATCGGCAGCTTGCCCCAGGTGACGTACACGAAGCTCAGCGCCCACAGAATAAACATCGATGGAACGACGAAAAGCGCGCCGGCGACGATGCCGCCCCAGGTGCGATGCAATAGCCAGCCGATGTAAATGGCGAGCTGCTGCGCTTCCGGGCCGGGAAGCAACATGCAGTAATTCAGCGCGTGCAGGAAACGGCTGTTGCTGATCCAGCGGCGTTTCTCCACGAGTTCGGCGTGCATGATCGCGATTTGCCCGGTGGGGCCGCCGAAGCTGATGAACCCAAGTTTGAGCCAGAAACGGAATGCTTCACGGAAGGACGGGTGCCGGACTGCAGTGGGCGATGGCTCGGCGGCGGACGGTTCCGTCATTCGGCAGGAAGTAAAAGCGCGGGTCTGGCGAAATGCAATGGTGGCGATGTGAATTTCGGAAGTCGCGAGAACGGCGGAAACTCGCGCATCTAACTTACTTTGCAGATAACGCGGTCGCTTTGTTCATGCTGGTTTGCTCGATACGGACGCGTTTCTCGATGTTTTGAATCGTCGTGGTGATTTCCTGCGCGAGCCGGGCGTTCGTGGTTGATTGCAGCTCGTAGAGCCGCGGCAGGGCGTTGGTGGCATAGAGCCCGAGTTGGCGGAGCCCGAGGACAGCGCGTTGTGAAGCGAAGGTCTGCGGATCGCCGATGCCACGGAGCAAAATTTCGAGGCGGTCCGCTTGCGGGATGTAGTGGCGGGAGGGAACACAGAGGTACGCTTCTCCGCGGACTTGCGGATCTGGGTAGATCAGAAGATTGGAGAGCGCACCGAAATCTTTAAAGTTAATGTTGAGGATCGACCAAACAGCGTAGCGCTTGGCCTCATGATTCGTCGTGCTGAGCATCTGATTCAGCAGAGGGAGAGCCGGTTGGCCAATCGCCTGGATTGCTTCATAGGCATAATAAGCATCTGGCTCGAGAGCAACCGAGGAAAGGAATGGAAGCGCATTCGACGCAGTGGGGCCGAGCAGCCGGAAGCCGTTCATCGCGAGACGGTGATTCTCGTAAGGTTCAGAGCTGGCAAGGAATTCGATGGGGATGCGTAGCTTTTTGGCGACGCGAGCGAGCGAAAAGGATTCCTGCGCAAGTACCATCTTTGCGAGCGTCGGCGCAGCGTTCGTTCCGATGGCGAGAATTGCGCGGGCCGATTCGCTTTCGTCCCAAAGATTCTGTTCGTATTCGCGCAGCCAGCTCGTGAACGAGCGGCCCTTGTAGCGCGGTTCCGCGATGTAGGAGATCAGCGCGTAGGACGCGAAGATGAGCACCGCGAGAGCGAAAGCCAGGCGCAGGAATTGGCGGTAGAGCGGTTTCATCTCACCTGGTGGGGCATTATAAAAAGATAGGATGCGGCCGGGGAGGAAAAGTTTCGCCCGTTTTCGGGCGGCAGAGAGTTGCGACCAGGACCACACACGGGCAGGCGGCTAATGGCTGGTGGAAACGCGCCAGACCATATACCCAAGGTAAATCACTAAAAGAAACGCTCCTTCCGCGCGAGTCACAGTCCGGTGCCCTCGAATGCAGATTGGCAGCACCAGCGCACTCAGCACCGACAGTATCACCAGGTCCGAAACTCCACCCGGTGGCACAGGAATCGGGCGAATCACCGAAACAAACCCGCCGATAAACAGCAGGTTGAAGATGTTACTGCCGACCACATTGCCAATCGCGATGTCCCCTTGTCCGCGGCGGGTCGCGAGGATGCCGGTCACCAGTTCCGGCAAGGTGGTGCCAAAGGAAATGATCGTGAGCCCAATCAGGAACTCGGGAACGCCCAGCGCCGTCGCTATTTTTACTGCGGCGAAAACAGTCAGGCGTCCGCCCGTGACGAGCGCGGCGAGTCCGAGCAGCGTCAGCAAAAGACTGAAGCCCGTCGAAAGCTTCTTTCGGCGTTCCACATGTTCTGCGATCTCTTCCGCAAAGGGGTCTTCCTGCTGGGTTTTCCCAGGCGTATTGAGCACGATCGCGATGTTGTAATAAAGAAAGACGCCAAACAGCAGGAGGAGAATGATGCCATTGCCGCGGGTCAGAAGATCACTGCTTGCATGATCAAGAAGGCGGTCTGCCGTGAGGATGAAGAACGCGGCCGTGGCCAGGAGCATCATCGGGATCTCGCGCGTAATCATGGACCGCTCCACCTTGATCGGTCGCACCAGCGCAGTGATGGCAAGCACCCAGCCGAGGTTGATCGCTGATGAGCCCACGATGTTTCCGAAAGCGAGCTGTGGTTCACCCGAAAAAGCCGCGGTGGTGTTAACCACCACTTCCGGCGCGCTCGTTCCAAAAGCGACAATCGTCAACCCGATGATCAATGGTGAAACCCCGCAGGCCGTGGCGAGCGCAGTTGCTCCGTAGATCATCGTCCTGGCGCCAGCGACGAGCAGCACCAGGCCGAACAGGAGCAGCAAGGCAGGGAACAACATCGCAATTACGCGTTAACCAGCATGAATTCCATCTCACGGAAGATAGAAGGTGCTCCTCACCTCCCTCAAGGGTTTTCAAGGGAGCATCCTCAATGCATGATCGATCCACCTCGCCCGAATGGTGCGATTCTAAACTCTTGGGGTGCGATTTAATTTGAGGGGCACTACACGCAACTGCGGTAGCGCGGCCGTCTCGGCGTGTGCCCGAGGCCCACAAGTGTTTAACCGTACTGACCTTAGTTCCGGCAGCCGTCTCGGTGCCAGGTTGACACGCACTTCAAGCACCTAAATTCTTGACTCGAACGGTCCTTCTTGGTATCCGTTCTTCATGATCACGAACACCGTTTCGTGGTCGCTCGGCTTGTGCTCGAACAAAAGCCTCGATCTCTTCGAGTCTCCTGTTCGCCCGCTGCTAAAGAGTGACCACCGTCCTTTTTCACACCGTCCCATCTGCGTACTTTTGTCACGATCCGCGGCGTTCACGAGAATCCCGTTCTCGCGCCCATCCCCACAGGTTCACACCCGGCACACACCCGGCACACACCCGGCTCACACACAGCTCACACACAGCTCACACACAAAAAACACCCACCCACACACCCAGCCATCCCCTGATTTCCAATGGCTTACGCAAAATACACACACAAAACACACAAAAAAATATTTTTATCAGCAGGTCCACGGTTCCGCCCGTATCTCGAACGGGCCGCAGAAGGTTCGCGCCAGTGTCGCTTGTCAGCGCGAATACCTTCCACTACCGTCTGCCGTTCGACTTTTTATGCAATTGAGCAACGAGCAGATTCGCCGTTACTCGCGTCATCTCATCCTTCCGGAAGTGGGTCTCGCGGGCCAAAAGAAGATTTGTTCCACCAGTGTGCTGTGCATCGGCGCGGGAGGGCTCGGTTCGCCCATCGGCATGTATCTGGCCGCCGCCGGCATTCGGAAGATCGGCATCGTCGATTTCGACACTGTCGATTTCTCAAACTTGCAGCGCCAAATCCTGCACACCACAAAAGACGTGGGACGCTCCAAAGCGGAGTCCGCCAGGGAGACGATCAACCAGCTCAATCCAGACGTTGAGGTCGTAATCCACAACACGCGCATCACCAGCGACAACGCCCTGGATATCATCCGCGGCTACGACATCGTGGTAGACGGCACCGATAACTTCCCCACGCGCTATTTAACCAACGACGCCTGCGTGCTGCTGAAGAAGCCGAATGTCTACGGGTCGATTTTCCGCTTCGAAGGTCAGGCCAGCGTCTTCGCGCCGCACCTCGGCGGGCCTTGTTACCGCTGTCTCTATCCCGAACCGCCACCGCCCGGCATGGTCCCAAGCTGCGCGGAAGGTGGCGTGCTCGGCGTGCTGCCCGGCATCGTCGGTTGCATCCAGACAAATGAAATTCTGAAGCTCGCCCTTGGCGCGGGAACGCCGCTGATTGGACGCCTGCTCCTGTTTAACGCGTTGGACATGAAATTCCGCGAAGTGAAGTTGCGGCGCGATCCGAAGTGCCCGCTCTGCGGCGACAATCCGACGATCAAGGAACTGATCGATTACGAAATGTTCTGCGGCATCCAACCCGAATCAGCGCAGCCGCAGACCAATCCGGATGAAGTTTCAGTCCAGGAAATGAAGCGCGCTTTGGAGGACCCAAAGCTGAACATCAAAGTGATCGATGTGCGCGAGCCCGATGAATACGAGATCACCCATGTGAAGGGCGTGCCGCTCTATCCCCTCAGCCAGCTCGGCAATCGCTTCACTGAACTGGATCCAAACCAACAGATCCTTATCCACTGCAAATCGGGCGTTCGGTCGTTGAAAGCGGTGAACTTCCTCCGCGAGCAAGGTTTCAAATACACCAAAAGCGTTCGTGGCGGGATTTTGGCCTGGTCGGATGAGATTGATTCGAGCGTAGCGAAATACTAATCTTGGGGGATGAGAATCCCCGCACTTACAGTCGCGCTCCTACTGGCCGCAGCATTACGAGCGGCCGAGCCGGAGCCCCCTATTATCACGCCTGGCGCCCAAAATCACCTGCCGCCATCGGATGCAATTGTCCTCTTCGACGGGAAAGATTTCTCGAAGTGGCAAGGGATGAAAGGCGAGGAGCCGAAGTGGGAACTGAAGGACGGCGCGATGGTGGTGACGAAGTCGGGCTCGATCCGCACGAAGGAGGAGTTCGGCGATGTGCAACTTCACATCGAGTGGGCTTCACCCGAGAAGGTGGAAGGCGAAGGCCAGGGCCGCGGAAATAGCGGCGTTTATTTGATGGGGCGCTATGAAATCCAGGTGCTCGACTCATATCAAAGCAAGACCTACCCGAATGGGCAGGCCGCTTCTTTTTACGGCCACAATGCGCCGCTCGTGAATGTTTCTCGGAAGCCAGGCGAGTGGCAGGCTTACGACATTATCTTCCACCGACCCAAAAAGTCGGCAGACGGCACGGTGGTTCCCGGCAGTTTTACCGTTCTGCACAACGGTGTTCTCGTGCAGGATCACATTCCGATCAAAGGTGGCGCCACGACGGCGGCTGCATTCCAGAACGTGGCCGAGAAAGGTCCCTTGGTTCTGCAAGACCACGCGAATCCAGTGCGGTTCAGGAATATTTGGGTTCGGAGACTTGGAGAATCGAACGCTGGCGATAGACCCCGAACCGCTGTGGGTGACACACCAGGCTCGATGGTCACCACGTTTGGCGAACATAAATTCGGAGAAACTTTGGTCATAGCGGACCGGAACAGCCGGAAAATCACCGTCAGTTATGTTTCAACCGAACAGCAGCCTCAAGGCAGCGCCACCTCCAGAAGCTCGATCTCCCCGGACCAGTGGACCTTGAAAAATGGTTGGTTCGCGTTTGTGCAGAATGAACCGCCACACGTCTGGTTGCACGATGGCGACGGTGGATTCCTGCTTTTCACGCGAGAAAAAAACGACGAAAGGATCATCAATAACACCTACGGGACGAACAACCTGCCTGTTCCGGTCCCCGGGGTAGTGTGGGCCGGACTAAACGAAACTTTGCGTTCGCAGATCTCGAAAGGTCGGAAGTAATAAGGCGTTAAGCCGTTGCGACTCCGAGGCCGGCCTGGAGTTCTGAAAGCTTGAACGGTTTCTGCAGGAACTGAACGGGGTTCGCATCGCCGCAGGTATCGCGGATGGAGGCGATATCGTAGCCAGTGGTGATGACGATATTCACTTCTGGACGTTCGCGCAGGATGCGGACGGCGAATTCGGGCCCGAGGCCGTCCGGCAATTCATAATTGAGAATCACGTGCTGGATTTGGTCTTTGTGGATGGCCCAAACGGCTTCTGCTTCGGCGAGGTTGGCAGCGAGGTGTTGGTTCTCGTAGCCGAGGCTCAGGAGGGCGGAGTTCAGGAAAAACAAGAGCGGCTCGCAGTCTTCGATGACTAAAACAGCGCCCGGCGCTTGGCTGACTGCAGCCGAAATCACAGTTCCACCATCCTCAGAAACTCCATTCACAGATTCGCCCTTGATAATTTGTGTAGGTGTAGCAGTTACCATGCGCTCTCAGCATCAGGTCGTGCCTGAATTGGTCCTCCGTCCCTCCTCACCATGTTTGATGCAATTGCGCCGCAGCTTGTTCAATCTCAATGAGGTGAGATATCCACAAAATACTCACACTTAAGTGTCAGATAGAGGTAAGAAAAAACTTTTCGATGGCGGCTTTAACCTCAGGCGTTCCAGAGATTCTGTCAGGCCGCTTTACACCTGCGCGGAGCAGCGCTTCGACGGTTGTTGGGTAGTTTCCGCGTTCGTGGTGCCAGCCGTTTTCGGAGCCGTGCATCGCCCAGCCGAGCGGTGTGGAAGAATAATCGTTGTTTGAATCTTCCAGGTCGGGGCGAAGTGGAAGCAGGAGTTTGACGGCTTCCGCGTTGCCATGCCAGCACGCCCAGTGGAGAGGAGTGGCGTTGTGCTGACCCCGTGCGTTCGAGGGCACACCGGCCTTCAGGAGAAGTCGAAGCGCAGTTGCGTCGTCGTTTCGGGCGGCGTGGGCGGTTTGGCGGAGCTCGGCGGGAGTGAAATTCGGGTTAGGGTTGTTGGAGAGCAACCCGTCCAACGTTGCTTCATCATGAAGCCAGGCGGCGTTCACGAGGCGAACTTCGAGAGGACTTTGTTCCCACAGGAAGCGGAATAGCTCTTCGTGGGCGCGGGCTTTTGCCACCTGGTGGGGCGAAACATGCCACCCGAGCGTCCATTGATAGATGGTTCCCCCACCCTTCCCGCCGACCATTGGGAAGTATTCCTCGCTGACGCGGATACGAATCGCGTTTGGGTCGGCATCGAGCTGCTTTCGAGCGAGTTCCAGGTCCCCCAGGGCGCCTCCCATCAACAAATCGGCTGAAGCACCCCGGCGGACGAGGAATCGGGCGAGCTCGAGGCGGTCGCCGAGCATCCATTGGGCGGGTGTGGATTGGTGGTCGATGTCGCGCGCGTCGATGTCGGCTCCATTTTCCAAGAGGAAGGTGGCGATTTCCTCATTGGCGGCGAAATGGAGGGGTGTTTGGCCGTCGCCGCCGCGGGCATGAACCAGGTCGGGATCGGCGGTGACGAGTTCACGAAGACGGTCGATAAGCCCCAACCGGGCGGCACCATGGACATCGATGGTTGCGCCGCGGGAAACAGCATATTGGGCCACCTCTAGCGGCGCAGATTGCAAGACGTTAAAGCCGCCTGCCCACCATTTGCTCTTGGCGTTGATGTCCGCCCCGTATTCGATCAGGAGGTCGAGCATGGCCTTGCTGCGAACATTTACGATGGGTGGGGAGCCAAAGTCGCCTGCGGGATCGTTGATGCGGGCACGGAGTTCGGCGCTGCTTTGCAAGAGGTCCCGGACGGCTGCGGCGTCATCGGCATGGAAGGCGCGATGAGCCTGGGCAAATACTTCGGGAATCTCCATGGGTGGCGAGTATGCTTCCCGGGCAAAGCGCGGCAAGTGCGAAGCGGCGCATCATTTTGCTAGCGTCCAGCGAAAAACCTTGCAACATCCCACCCCTGCTGATGAAAGCGAAGATTATCGTCACCCCGAAGAAAGCAGTCCTCGATCCGCAGGGCAAAACCGTGCAGAACGCGCTCGAACACATGGGTTATAAGGGGGTGCAGGCGGTCCACGTGGGGAAGTATTTGGAGGTGGAACTTTCGGGCGGTGATAAGGAGTCGGCTCGCAAGCAGATCGATGAAGCGTGCCGGAAGTTTTTGACCAATCCGGTCATTGAAGATTTTCAGCTCGAGATAACTGACTGAGACGGTTTCTTGAGAGAACCTAAACCTGGTGTAAGTTACAGCCTTTCATGAACTTTGCGGTTCTACAATTTCCCGCTTCAAATTGCGACCAGGACGCGGTGCACGCGCTGCATCTCCTGGGACATTCGGCGCGGCTTGTTTGGCATAAGGACCATTCGATCGGCAACGCCGATGCAGTGATTGTGCCGGGCGGGTTCAGCTACGGCGATTACCTGCGCACGGGAGCGATTGCGCGCTTCAGCCCGATCATGCAAGCGGTGCAGAACTTCGCGGCGCAAGGCGGTCCTGTTTTAGGTATTTGCAACGGGTTCCAAATTTTGTGCGAGGCGGGAATGCTGCCGGGGGCGTTGATCCGGAATCGTTCGCTGCAGTTTCGTTGCGAGCATGTCTTTATCGATACGGTGAATCGCAAAACTCTTTTCACCAGCCACATTCCCGCCGGCAAACTGCTTCGGGTGCCGATTGCGCACGGCGAAGGTTGTTATTTTGTAGAAGCGGAGCAGTTGAAGCGGCTGGAGCAGAACGGGCAGGTGCTTTGGCGTTATGTGAATGAGAAGGGCGAACAGACTGAAATCGCGAATCCGAACGGTTCGTTGAATAACATTGCGGGGATTTCGAATGAACGGGGCAATGTCGCTGGGCTGATGCCGCATCCCGAACGGGCGATTGAACCGCTGCTTGGATCTGAGGATGGTCGCTTGATATTCGAGAGCCTGATCCATTCCTTGGAAGACCGTGCGCGCAAGAAAGCGGCGTAGGAACATCGACTTTACATCACAACTTTATCTCAGGAATAGTGATGTTTCGCCGTCTGGACGGCCTCGCTGATCGTTGATGAATCGCAAGCTCTATTATTTCGACAACAACGCGACCACGCGCATCGCGCCGGAAGTGGTGGAAGCGATGCTGCCGTATCTGACCGAGAAGTGGGGCAATCCTTCCAGCGCGTATTCCTTCGGTAACGAGCTGCACAAGGCGATCGACACAGCGCGCGAGCAAGTCGCCGCTTTGATACACGCGGACCCGCGCGAGATCGTTTTCACGAGCTGCGGAACGGAAAGCAACAACGCCGCGATCAATAGCGCCATTCGCCTGAATCCGAAGAAGCGGCACATCATCACGACCGCGGTCGAACATTCGGCGACCATCAAATACTGCAAGTTCCTTGAGACGCAGGGTTACGAAGTGACGTGGCTGCCGGTGGAGCGCGACGGCACGATCGATATTCATTTGCTGGTGGAAGCGATCCGGCCTGATACGGCAATCGTGTCGTTGATGTGGGCGAATAACGAAACGGGCGTGTTGTTCCCGGTGGAGGAAGCCGCGGCAATTTGCCAGAGCCACCATGTTCCTTTCCACACGGACGCGGTGCAGGTCGCCGGGAAGTTGAATATCGATGCGCATTCACTCGGAGCGGATTTTCTTTCGCTTTCTGCGCACAAGCTGCATGCGCCGAAAGGTATTGGGATGCTCTATGTGAAACGGAGGACACCGTTCCAGCCTTTGGTGATTGGGGGCCAGCAGGAACGCGGGCGGCGCGGTGGGACGGAAAATGTTCCTTATATGGTCGCATTTGGCCGCGCGGCTGAACTCGCCCTGGAGAATGTTCACGACGAGAACACGCGAGTGCGTCGCATGCGCGACCGCGTTGAAGAAGCGAGTTTAAAGAACATTCCGGCCACGACGCGGAATGGTTCGCGCCAACAGCGCCTGCCGAATACCAGCAACCTGGCGTTCGCGGGAGTGGAAGCCGAAGCGATTCTGCTGATGCTGAATCAGCTCGATATCTGCGCTTCAAGCGGTTCGGCTTGCACGACAGGTTCCATCGAGCCATCACACGTTCTCACCGCGATGGGTTTGCCGCCGGACCTGGCGCGCAGTTCCGTTCGATTCAGCTTCGGCAAATACAACACGGATGAGGAAGTGGATTATTTGCTCCAGCAACTTCCCGGAATTATCCAGCGTCTTCGCGCCGAATCGCCGGTGAGCGCCGCCGCGTAAGATGCAGACGGCGCCAAAAGCTTTCGGCGACAAACTGACAGTTTTTATCGCGGAAGGCTTCGGGATTGGAAGAATCCCGCTCGCTCCAGGCACGTTCGGAACTGCTCTGGGTTTTGTTTGGATCTACCTGCTACTCGTTCCGCGCAATCTTTGGATTTACCTCGCGGGAATCGTGGGTGGTTTTTTCTTCGCGGTGTGGGTCGGCCATCGCGCTGAGAAAATCCTCGGGAAAGAAGACCCGGGATCAATCGTGATCGATGAGATTACTGCGATTCCGCTGGCCTTCCTGCCCGCGGTGCTGATGCACAGCAACGAGACCTTTGTTCCTTCGGCAGACTTCTATCTAAGCAGCCTTAAGCTCAGCGCGCTGCCGCTGCTTACGTTCGCTCTGTTCCGGCTTTTTGATGTTTGGAAGCCATTGGGAATCGCGCGAATTCAAAACGTCCCGCGCGGCTATGGCTTGGTCCTCGACGATTTCCTCGCCGCAATTCCGTCGGCGCTCCTCTTATACGTGTACATGAAAATCGCCGGTTGAGTTATGCCAGCCCAACCGGCGATTCGATCTACTGATTCGAAACTCTTAACGGCAGTTATTCGTGACGGCCTTCTGGAATTTCATCCGTTCCTCTTTCGTGAAGATACCGGCCCGTTCCCACTCCATTGCTTGCTTCTCGGCGAGGAAGCGTAAGTCGGTGCCACTCGTTGCTTTGGCGTCCAGCGCATTCATGACGTCATTGAGCGTGGTGCCATTCGCCAAAACTTTATTGCAGACGCCGGTGTTCACTCGGCAGACCCAAATAGTTGGGCGCATATCCGAATAGAGAACAGCATCTTTATCATCCGGCACTTTGTCGCCGTCGCTCTCGGCGTAGATCAGTTTGTAAACCGCGCCAGTCGCGCTTTCTTCGCTGACGGTTCCGCCGTAGATATGGACGCCACCTTTCAAGAGCCGTCCGGAGAAATCTGCACCGGAGGTCTGCTCGTCGAGGTGGAAGAAATCGAAACTCAAAGAATAGGTGCTGTCGCACGTGCCGTTCAATTGGACGAGATGTTTACCGCTGAGAATGTCGCTCCAACCGGCGGTTGTCGTTCCGTTTTCCACACTGGTTTCCAGGCCAGGGATTTCGTTCAGCACCTCGCCGGTGATCGGATCGGTTCCGAAGTTTCGACCATCCGGATCTTCGAGCAGGAAGTTCACTGCGCCCCAGTAACTGATCGCGCCGGTGCTCACCACCACGATGTCGTCAGAACTCAAGTCAGCGACGAACGCCTGGGAAACGCCGTCGGCATTTAAGCCGTTGCCAGCGAGCTTCGAGCCATCATCGGAAAGGGCCACGACTCCGCTGAGCGACTGCCAACCAAGCGGCGCGCCGAGCTTTGCCTCCAGAACGCTCTGCAACGCCTGAGCGCCAGCCTCTGACGTCCAAATCGTAGCTACCGCGACATCCGCCTGCGCGACACCGACCACGACATTGCCATCCGCAGAGACGCCGGTCGGGAAGAAATTTCCAATGTTCTCCAGGCCATTCTCAGCGGTCCAACGGAACGCACTCAAACCGCTCACCCCAACGACGACCGAGCCATCGGCCGAAACTGCCGTCGCGGTGCTCTGGTTTTCGCCAGGCAAAAAGCCGAGCCCGGTCATTCCGTCGATGGCGTTCCAGCGAAATGCCTGGTCGCCGCGTTCCAGGTGCTTGGTCGAGGCGCTTGAACCAACAACCACTTGGCCATCACTCGAGACTGCCTGCGCAAAGCTGAAAGAAACGGAGAATTCATCCGGCTGGTCTTCAGGAAGGAAGCCAAGCGGAATCAAACCCCCGGTGCCATTCCAATAGAGAGCGGTGGTGAATGGTGTTAAAGGTGATGTTCCGGAAGCAGCGGCCGCATTCCCGTCTGCAGAAATATCCAGACCGAGCGAATACTGTTCGCCAGTTTCAGCGGCAGGCAACGCTCCAAGTAGTGAGAAACCCGCGTCAGGGGACCAGCGGACCCCTTCGGTGCGCGTGCCGGTGAAGGCGTAGCCGATCACGATTGAGCCATCGCCAGAGATGCTCGTCGCGGAAAGATTGGGTGAAAAACCTTCGCCCGGATTGAACAATGGAACGGAAGTAAAGCCGCCATCGGCAGTCCAGCGAAACAATTGGCTGCCGGAAGATGTTGCGACTTGCCCGAGCACGGTCGAACCATCGGCGGATAAACTGGTGGCGGAGGTCGAGCCTTCGGGAGAGCTTAAAGGGATGAATTCGGCGGCTTCGCCGGTCACCACAGGAACCGCAGCCCCCAGGAGCATTGTGGAGAGTATATTAGTTTTCATGCGTTCAATTCCGATCTGCGAACATTTTTTACTGCCAAACCTTTTGCTTTCGCATCTCTGCTTGCGGCCTATTAAGCATCGGCTACGCCATTGACGCGCGCGGGCAACCACCCCGCATTTCTCAGAACCAATAGTGATTTCGTGAAGCAATTTCCTCCCAACAGATTACGCGCGTTTTTAGGCAAATGATTCTCACTCCCGCAACCACTTACATCTTTGTTCTTTGAGACGTTCGGATTAGCTTTCGCAGGAATGCGCCTGCTGGATCGCTACCTCTTACGCGAACTTTGCATCCCGCTGGTTTATTGCCTGGCGGGTTTTTTGATCTTTTGGGTGTCGTTTGACCTGTTTGATAACCTGGAAGATTTCCAGAACGCGCAACTCCGGTTTGGCGACATCGTGCAGTATTATTTGGTAAAGACGCCGGAGCTGCTGGTCACCGTGTTACCGGTCGCGCTATTGCTCGCCTTATTATATGCGCTTACGAATCACGCACGGCACAACGAGATGGTGGCGATGCGCGCGGCAGGATTGAGCCTGGGGCGAATCAGTATTCCATATCTCGCGGTCGGATTCGTGCTCAGCCTCGCATTGTTTTATTTAAACGAACAGCTCGTGCCGGACAGCACGGAACGCGCTGAGGCGATCAAGAATGGCCGCAAAGAGAAGAGCACTTCGGACCTGTTGCGGCGCGGCGTAAATTTCCGGAATGCTCGCGACAACCGCATTTGGAATATCGTAGAATTCAACACGGCCACCTACCAGTTGGTCGGACCGCAGATCGGGTGGATTCTGCCGGACGGCACGCGTAAACAGCTGTTTGCGCAACGCGGTGGCTGGACGAACGGCACCTGGATCTTCTACGACCGGGTGGAGCTTTACACGTACCCACCTGGCATGGAGTTCGATCGCGCAGCTTCGCGGCCGATGCGAACGAATTACCTGGTGATGCCGGACCTCACGGAGACACCTGAAGACATTCAACTGCAATTGAAATTCCAGCGGATGAACGCAATCGAAGCCGCGAAGCGCACCCAGCTATCATTGAGCGAGATCGATTACTTGCGAAAACACCTTGAGCTCAACCGCCGTGATCGCGCCCTGCTCGAAACGCAATTTCACGCGCGGCTCGCCCAGCCCTGGACCTGCCTGGTCGTAGCACTCGTCGCGTTGCCGTTCGGGGCGAGCACGAACTCAAGGCGAAACGTTCTGGTAGGAGTCGCCAGCAGCATCTTCATCGTGTTTGTTTATTTCGTGCTGTTAAGAATCGGGCTCGCGCTGGGTACTGGCGGATACATCCCGCCGTGGGTGGCGGCCTGGTTGCCAAACGCATTCTTTGCGGCCTTCGGCTTCTGGCTCACCTGGAAAACGAAATGAGCGAGCGTGTCGATCCAGGCGAGTTCGCGGAACTCAAGCGCCGTTACGAGCGGTTGCACCTCCTTTATCAGGTCAACAACGTCATCCATTCAACTCTCGAGCCGCAGCGCGCTCTGGAACTGATCATTGGCGAGGCGGTCCGCATCATGCGCGCGACGAGCGGGTCGATCGTATTGATCAACCCCACCAATGGTTTTCTTGAAATCGAAGCAGCGGTCGGTCTGCCCGCGGAGGGCAAAGCGCTTCGTTTGAAGGTAGGCGAAGGCATTACCGGCTGGGTGGCGCGTCACGCGAAAGCAGCGCGCGTGGGCGACGTCTCGAAAGATACGCGCTACGTGATGGCCAAGGAAAACGTCTGCTCCGAGCTGGCGGTTCCACTCGAGGTGGGCGGGCTGATTCGCGGTGTCCTCAACGTCGATTCGGACCGGGTCGATGCGTTTTCCGCGGAGGATGAGCAACTGCTTCACGACCTGGCGCTCCCCGCTGCGCAAGTCATCCAGAACACCTGGCTTTACGAACAGATTCGGCAGAAGGCTCGGCTTTTCGAAACGTTGGTTAGCGTCAGCAAATCGATTAATTCGAGCGTTAACCTGAACGACGTGCTGAATGTGATCACGCGCGAAGGGTGCCATCTGATGGATGGAAAGCTTTGTTCATTGCTGATGCTGGATGAGGCGCGTGAATGGCTGGAACTGCGCTCCAGCTACGGTGCCGGCGAAGCGTACATCAACAAGCCGCGCCTTTCCGTTGAAGAAAGCTTTCTCGGCACCGTAGTTCGCCGCAAAAAGCCGCTGCAGCTCGAGAACGTCCAGCTTTCGACTCGCTATCAACACATCGAGGTCGCGCGACAGGAAGGTCTCATCTCACTGCTCAGCGTGCCGTTGATTTTCGCCGGAAAATGCACCGGAACGCTGAACGTTTACACCGCGCAGCAACATAGTTTCTCCAACGAAGAAATTCGGATTCTTGCCGCGTTGGCGGAATTCTCCGGGATCGCGATCGAGAAGGCGCGCCTCTATGAGCGCATTGTTGACATTGAAGAACACCTGCGGCAAAGCGAGAAACTATCCGCTCTTGGCCTGCTCGCAGCGGAAGTCGCTCATGAAATTCGCAATCCGCTGACGGTCATCAAGATGCTTTTCCACTCGCTCGACCTGAAGTTTTCTGCGAGCGATCCGCGCGCGCGCGATGTCGAAGTGATGCGCGAACGCATCGACCACTTAAACAAGAGCGTGGAACAAATCCTGAACTTTGCGCGCACGGCTGAACCAGAGCTCGCAACTGTTCCCATCAACAGTGTTATTGAAGATCTCGCGCTCCTCGTTCGCCACAAGTTGAAGAACCAGGGGATTAAATTCGTGCTGCAGCTCGCGCCTGACTTGCCGAAAGTCCGCGCCGATTCAGCGCAATTAAATCAAGCGCTCCTCAATTTAGTTCTGAATGCTGTGGAAGCAATGCCGCGCGGCGGCACCCTGCAGATCGAAACTGGGACCGCGTCGAGAGACCAAATCTTTATCGAACTTAGGGACAGCGGTACCGGCATGAGCCCCGAACAGCAAGCCCGCGCCTTCAAATCACTGCTTCAAACCACGAAAAAACGCGGGACAGGCATCGGCCTGGTGATCGTGTCCAAGATCATCGAGGCGCACGAAGGCCAGATCAGTGTCCAGTCGAGTGAGGGCAAGGGCAGCACCTTCCGCATTGTGCTGCCCGCACTTAAAACTACTTAAGAGTGCGCGCGGAGGCGGTGTTCGAGTATGCTGAATTTCCGAGCGTATTATAAGCCCGGACACGGTGCTGGTATGTTTTATTGGCCGACAGTCCAGTGCTCGAAAAGCTTGTCGCGTTCGGACCCACGGTACCGATCTGAACCCAGCCATTATTGTAGCGCTCGATTTTGAACCCGTCCTCGTTGCTCGAGTTATCCGACCAGGCCAGATTGATTTGCGAACGCGAAACTGGCGTAGCTACTAACGCTGACGGCGCGATAGGAGTTGCGGCCGGGGCCTGAACGGTAATTGTTACAACGGCCGCTGGGCTCTGAATCTGGCCATCGGATACTGTGTAAGTAAAGCTGGTGGTTCCGGACCAACCGATCGTTGGGGTGAAGACGAGATTCGGAGCAGTCCCACTAAGCACGCCGTTGGCAGGGTTTGTCTGCACCGCGAATTGCAGCGGCGATCCTTCGACATCGGCGCCCTGCAACGTGATGTTCACCGGTGTGTTATACGACGTCACGATTGGGAGATTCTGGGCGGTTGGTTGGTCGTTAACGGCGGCAATTTCAATCATCACCACTGCTGCCTGGCTGCTCCCAGCGAAGTCATTTACTCGGTAAGTAAAGACGTCGATGCCATTGAAATTCGCAGCGGGAGTGTAAACTAGATTCGGCGGCTCACCGCTTAATGTGCCGTGCTCTGGCTCGGTCAACATTTCAAACGTTAGCGCGTCCCACTCCACGTCTGAACCTGTCAGCGCGATTGGTAATTCCGTATCCTCCGGACCTGCGACCGCGATATCTTCAGCGGTTGGACTGTCATTCACCGCGGTCACCGTGACCTCAACCAGGCCGTAGGCGAAACCCACTCCATCTGAAACAATGAAGTTAATCCAAGACGTTCCGCTGAAATTCGCCGGCGGAGTCCAAACAAGGTTTGGAGGAGTTCCACTCAAAGTCCCATCTGAAAGGTAAGCGACTTCGAAAGTCAACGGATCGAGGTCTGCATCGGTACCCTGCAATTCAATCTCCACCGGAGTGTCTTCAAGAGTTTGCACCTGCAAATCTGCCGCCACAGGCCACCGATTCATGTAAAGGTTGGTGATTGTGACTGTCGCCACTGCGCTCTCCGAGACTCCATCGGAAACAACGATCTGGAACGAATCGGTCCCCCGCGCCATTTCAGCCGGTTCGTAAATGGCAACCCAGCTTCCATAGCCAGTCTCGTAAATTGCTATGACGTTGCCTTTCGTTGGCGTCGTCAGCATCGTTGCGGTCAGCGGTTGCCAGTTCTCTGGGTTGCTGGCGCTTAGGTTGATGTCCATTTGAGTCCACCCTGGCCAACCGACGGTCACATCACTGACAACCGGAGCGACATTCGCCGGCACCGTGACGAAGCTGTTCAGGTAGGTGAACCCAAAGCGACTCTGCTCCGTGACTGTCAGCCTATAAAAGTATTGGGTGCCGGGTGTCAGGTTTGTCACGTTGAAGCCATGCCCGCCTGCATATTCGGGCTGGTACGCGTAAAATGCCAGCGCGTCGACGCTTTCGCCAATCTCCAGCAACCCGTCGGTTCCGCTGATGATGCTCGACCAAAACGAAAGGTAGGCGTTGGTTTCCGTCAACGTTCCAAAGTAGTAGTCCGGGTGCATGACACTGATCATCGTCGTCGCAGCCCCGCTCTCTTCGATGGTGACGAGGCTCGCGGTGCTCTGTCCTTCAGCATTCAGCGCCACGACCGCGTACTGTAATGGCGGCTCGTGTGGCGGAGTCTCGCGGAACATTGGCGCGGTAAAATCCATATCCGCTACAATCCAATCTGCGCTTGTGGAATCGTAGCGGTAGACACCGTAAAAATTTGCGGTTGGAACTGCATCCCAGGTCAAAACCACAGAAAAGCCATCCACCCATGCGGCTCGTGCATTCGGTGCTGCTGGAACTGCTGCCTGGCTGTTGCAGAACGAAAGGAGAATCGCCGCAACGATCACCCTGCCGAGATCTGAGAACTTCATCGTCTCGCTTTATCGGCACCAACATGCCACTCCTTAAGGACAGCTAATGACGAATTTCCAAAACAAAACTCGTGCTATAATTTGCTCATGGATATGGGAAAATTTCTCGTGATCGCGGGACTCAGCATCGCCGTCCTCGGCCTATTGATTTGGTCGGGATTCGGTCGTGGATGGTTCGGCCAATTACCTGGCGATGTGAACGTGAATCGCGGAAACGTCAGCTTCCATTTTCCAATCGTAACCTGCCTCATCATCAGCGCGGTTCTTACACTCGTGATGTGGCTCTTCCGCCGATAAAAAAAGCGCGCCTCTCGCGAAGGCGCGCTCCTGAAATTGTTTTTTCCTGATTAAGCCGCAGCGGGCGCTGGTGAACCGAACCCCGGCAGCTTCGGCGGCGAGGGCTTAACCACTTCAGGTAGAGGCGTCGCTGCTTGTGCGCCAGTCGGCGGTTCGATGTTTGGCTTCTCAGTGGGAGGAGTGAAACGTCCGTGGCGGACAATTTCTTCCACCTGCGCGCCATCGAGCGTCTCGTATTCGAGCAACTTCTGCGCGAGCATTTCGAGCTTGTCGCTGTGCGTGGTGATCAAATCTTTCGCGCGTTGATAGCCCTCATCAATGATGTGCTTCACCTCTGCGTCGATTTCTTCCGCGATGCGTTCGCTGTAATCCTTGCTGCGAATCATCTCGCGGCCGAGGAACACATATTCGTTGTTATCCCCATACTGGATCATGCCAAGCTTGTCGCTCATCCCATATTGGCAAACCATCGCGCGGGCAATTTGTGTCGCCTGCTGAATATCGCCGCTCGCCCCGGTCGAAATATCCTTCGCGTAGATTTCCTCCGCGATGCGCCCGGCCATGATCATTGCGACCATGTCGAGCATCTCTTTCCTGCGGCGGTTCAAAATATCCTGCTTCGGCAGCGACATGGTCGAGCCGAGCGCCTGTCCACGCGGAATGATCGTCACCTTATGCAACGGATGCGTGTGTTCGAGCAGCACGTTCACCAGCGCATGGCCGGCTTCATGCCACGCGGTCGAGCGCTTCTCGTCGTCAGTCATCGCGAGGCTACGCCGTTCGCGGCCCCAACGCACTTTGTCACGCGCTTCCTCAAGCTCAGCCATGCCAATGGCTTTCTTGTTGGTGCGTGCCGCTAACAAGGCCGCTTCGTTCAGCAAATTCGCCAGCTCAGCACCGGAATACCCTGGCGTGCCTCGCGCGATAACTCCGAGATCCACACTTGGATCGAGCTTCACGTTCTTCGCGTGCACTTTCAGGATCGCTTCCCGTCCACGCACATCGGGCAAATTCACCGTGATCTGGCGATCGAAACGTCCCGGGCGCAACAGCGCGGGATCCAAAACATCGGGCCGGTTTGTCGCGGCGATGATGATAATTCCTTCCTGCGTATCGAAGCCGTCCATCTCGACGAGCAACGCATTCAAGGTCTGCTCGCGTTCGTCATTTCCGCCGCCCAGGCCATGACCACGGCTCCGGCCAACGGCATCGATTTCGTCGATGAAAATCAAACAAGGCGTGTTCTTGCGCGCCTGCTCGAACATGTCCCGCACGCGGCTCGCGCCCACGCCGACAAACATTTCCACAAAATCCGAACCACTGATGCTGAAGAATGAAGCATCCGCTTCACCGGCGATGGCTTTCGCCAGCAGCGTTTTTCCAGTGCCTGGCGCCCCGATCATCAATATGCCCTTGGGAATACGCCCGCCCAGTTTCTGGAACTTCTTCGGGTCCTTCAGGAATTCGACGAGTTCGGAAACTTCTTCCTTTGCTTCATCCACGCCGGCTACATCTTTGAACGTGGTGCGATTCTTCTCTTTGCTTAGCAGCCGCGCTTTGCTTTTGCCAAAGCTCAACGCGCCTTTGCCGGCCATCTTGATCTGTCGGATGAAGAAGAAATAAATCAGGAAAGCAACCAATAGGATCGGCAACACCGTGACGAAGACGCTCATCAACAGCGTATTCGGTTCCGCTTCCTGAAAACCTGCGGCGAGTAATTGTTCCTCGAGCTTTTCACTCACGCGAGTCTTCGCGCGGAACTGCACGGGCACGCCATTGGTATCGTTATACTTCCCGGAAATCTCCGCCAATAACGACGATTGCGGCGGCGGGTAATAAATCTTCCCTTCAATTCGGTTGGTCTTCGAGCCGGCCAACAACACCTCCAGCTCCTGGCGCTGCACGATCTTGTAGCTGCTCTCCGTCCGTTGGCGCAGGAAGATTACGACCGGGATCGCGATCAAGATGATCGTCCAGATTAACCAATTGCGCGGCGGGACTTTGACTTCCCCGGTCTTGCGATCTTTCCCGGAGTTCTTCTCTTTGTTTTCGTCCGACATCAGTACAATTTTTTAAACACTAACAGGTATCCTCACCCTAATCAATCAGATGTGAACACCGGCTAATTCTGCATTCCAAGCATTTTGGCAGCTTTTCTCTTCGGAGAAACTTCCCGCCCAACCTTGCAGGTCCAAATAGGAGCTTCGACTCTATCGGTTTGTTCCTCCGAACAGGAAAGGGAAGTTTCAGTCGGAACAATATACCTCAACGCGACCACTTTACCATAAGCGACAGCTCTCCCTATTTTTTCCCCTGAATGTCCGCGATCAAAAAATGGATCAGGTGCTTCAGTCTCGTCTCCAAATCAACCGTCTCGAGAATCAGTTGCCTTTGAGTCGGCGTGGCCAATAAGGTGCACGAGACCAAGTCAGCCAACTGGTCCGGATTCTCCAACTTCGCGAGATATTCGATGATTGTGTCTAAGGACGCCCCTTCCCCCGAGGTTTGCTCCCCTTGCGCATCCATTTTCAGAAGTTGATTCAAGATCGGAAAAGGAAATCCCTGCTTAAAGCGTTCCGAAACAAGGTCCAACACCTTCTCTGTCAACGCATCCACCGCGAGCGTGTTTGTCCGCTTTGTTTCCAGAAGTTTAAACTTCTCGCGCCGGTACGGCCTCTGCTTGATTGTTTCAGTCAACGCAATGCGCGCAACTCCTTGCAGGATAAGATGCGAAGTCCCATCATGATGCGTCACCGCGGCGCGAATCAGTCCGAGGCCGGCGATGTTCGAAGGCGTACCCTTCGACGCGCCTTGTTTCTGCATCGCGATCGCGAACATGCGTTCGCCCTCCAAAACTTCGCGAAGCATCTTCCGGTAGCGCGGCTCAAAGATGAACAGCGGGAGCATCACTTGAGGGAAGAGGATCGCGTTCGGAAGCGTCATTACGGCCACTTCGGGCGGCAGCACCATGAATACAATCTAGGGAAGATCGTCCTTTATTCAAGCACGTTGCGTGTGAAGCGCCAAATTGGCGCGGAAAGCCTGTCGAACAGCAGGCCGAAACCCAGGCCCTTCAACCCAATTCCCGGGGCTGGCATGCAGACTGTTCCCGAATGGGGACTTGCAAATAGGATTGTGTCTACGCATCGTTGTGGCTTGATTTTGATATGAAAGCGCTGATCGCGATATTACTGATACTTAGCCTCGCTTTGGGCGCAGGATTGCTCTACCGCCATACTCAGGCTTCCAAGGAAGTGAAGCAGGCCGGCACGACCATCGAACAGCTCACCACGAAGGTAAATGACACCGAACGCAAGCTGGCGGAGCAAACGGCGGTGAACACCGTTTTGGATCGTGACTTGGCGGCTCGCACCCAGCAGTTGACGGAGACTTCCAATACGCTGGTGAATGTCACTGCCACCCTGGCTAAAGTTCGGCATGAAGCGCAGGTCGCCGCCACAAATGCCGCTGCCGATATCGCCAAGCGCGATTCACGTATCAACGAATTGGAAACCCAGCGCGACGATCTGACGAAGCGAATGACCGATCTCAACTCGCAGATTACTGGCTACGAGTCTCAAATCGCTGAAGTTCAACGCAAGCTCTCTGCTTCTGAAGGTGACCGCGAATACCTGCTCCGTGAGATGAAACGGCTCCAGCGCGAGAAGAACGACTTGGAGCGCCAATTTAATGACCTCGCCATGTTGCGCGACCAGGTTCGCAAATTGCGTGATGAACTTTCCGTCTCGCGCCGGCTGGATTGGATTCGCCGCGGTCTTTACGGCACGCTCAAAGGCGCTGAACGTTTGCAAAACGGCATGGCTGTCGGAACAAACCAGAACTTCGACCTGAACGTCGAGTTGCGCCAAAGCGGTGGCGTGAACGTCGCACCGCAAACGAATAATCCGGCTGCCCCGACCAACGTCCCGGCGCCCCAATAGCGCCTAGAGTCATGCAAGTGTCGGTGAGTCAGTCGCGTTCCGCCCTGCTCACCGATTCCCACGGCCGCGTGATGCGCGACCTCCGTGTGAGTCTCACGGATCGCTGCAACTTCCGCTGCCTTTACTGTCTTCCGGAAACCGAAGCGGCTGCGAATTTTTATCGCGGCCGCTTCGATCCATTGAAGAACCCGAATCCCAAACGCCTGCCCCTGCCCCCGCTCAAACCGCGTGCGGAGATTTTGACCTTCGAAGAAATCGAGCGCCTCGTTCGCATCGCGGTTGATCTCGGAATCGAAAAAATCCGCCTTACTGGCGGCGAACCTCTCCTCCGAAAAGACATAGAGCATCTCGTTGCCCGCCTTTCTCCAATCGAAGGTATCCGGGACCTCGCCCTCACCACAAACGGATTTCTCTTTAACCAAAAAGCCGAAGCTTTGCGCGCCGCTGGTCTCCGCCGTGTCAGCTTCAGCATGGATTCGCTCGATCGCGCCAATTTCCAAAAGATGACCGGTCGCGACGGCCTCGCCGAAGTTCTCGGAGCGATCTTTGTCGCGAAGAGTCTCGGCATGGAACCGGTCAAGGTGAACGCCGTCGTCATCAAAGACCTCAACGATCACGAAATCGAATCGCTCGCCGAATTCGCGATCGAAAAAGAACTGCAATTCCGGTTCATCGAATTCATGCCGCTCGATTCGAGCCGCGGTTGGATGAAAGAACTCGTCGTGAGCGGCGCAGAAATCCTCCATCGCCTCTCAAGGCGTTTTGACCTCGAACCCGTCTCCAACTCCAACAAATCCGAAACCGCCCGCCGTTGGCGCATCCGCGGCACGCGAGCCGAAATCGGAATCATCGCTCCCGTCACCGAACCGTTCTGCGGCCACTGCAACCGCCTCCGCCTCACCGCCGACGGCAAACTCCGCACCTGCCTTTTCAGCCTGCACGAACACGACCTAAAAACTCCCCTCCGCACCAGCGCATCCGATTCCGACATCACCGCCACTCTCCAGCAAATCGTCCTGCAAAAAGAAGCACGCCATCACATCGGTGAAAAAGAATTCGTCCAACCTGCCCGCACGATGAGTTGCATCGGCGGGTAGCTTCTCGTCCCGCCTACTTCGCCTGGGCAAAGAACATCATCACGCGCGGCCCTTTTTCCGTCTCCATTACAAACTTCTCCTCCTCCGGTCCGTGCGGCACCGCCAACCCGTCACAGGTGTGATCGAGCGCTGCAACGCCATCGATTAACATCATGTAACGATGTGTGCGATGACCGGGAATGTGGTGGATCGTCACATGCCAACCATCCAACTTGCCATTGTGAATCAGCGGTACGCGCTGCCAGCGATTGAACGAGCCGGCCACTTCCACCGTTTTGGGTTCTTTCAATTCTCCCTCGGGCACGCGATACCGAAACACCTTGGAATATACCGGCGTCGCTTCCCTATGGTTTTGCGGTCGATGACTCGCATCGCGCTCCGCCACCAAGGGCGTTGCCTTGACAGGATGCCTTACCGATGAAGTAGCCGGACGACCGAATAGTTTTGCGAACATATCTCCTCCTGGTTCGACAAACGATCCTAGCAGTCCTCACGCCGTCTCGCACTACAAAACGAAACGCGCAATCTCCTACAACGATGATCCCCGTGCTAAGCAAGCCCGCACCAATCGCCGAAGTTCCTCGCGTTCAGAATTCTCAATCCCGTCCGGATTGAATCGATACTTGTAGTGAATCCGCACGATCTTCCTCAACGACTCAGCCAAGCCTGGCGTCTCCATCGCAATTCTGCGTAGCCACTCCGCACTCGTCTCCTCATTCGCGCGGGCAAGTCCCGCTTTCACCAGTCGTTTCTCGAGCAAAAAGTATTCGCTGTCCGCCCCGGGCCACGCCTGCATTTCGCGCGGACGTTTCTTCCCGCGAAACATCTTCCGGCCAAAAATTCGCCAGGCCAAAAACCCAATCAGTGGCGCTGCCAAAAACGGCGCAACAATTCGCATCACGCTCCAGTCTCCCAACCAACGCCATTCCAAAAATCCAAACGTGAACCGTTCCCACCAATCTTTCAGTGGCTGATACGCCGGAAATTCTTTCTCCTCCGCGTTCTCCCATCCCGCGGGTGTCGAATCCACTTCCACCCATTTCCCTTCAACGTAAGCCACCGCCCACGCATGCGCATGCCGGTCGCGCACCACGAAGAAGTCGCCCTCGCGCTCATCGAGCGGCACGGCATATCCGGTTACATAGCGTGCCGGAATTTCGAACTCTCTTAACAACAGCACCGTGGCCGATGCGAAGTATTCGCAATGCCCAGCCCGCGTCTTTAGTAAAAACTCCGCCAGCGGCGTCTGCGCGTGCAACCCAAGCTCCCGCGCGCGCTGATATGTTGTGTACCGAAATTTCTCCTGGAAAAATCTAACGATCGCCAGCGCCTTATCTCGCTCCGGCAAGTCGTCAATTTTCAATTCCTTCGCGATCTTCGCGATTGTTTCTTTCTCCTCCCCCGGCACGTCCATGTCATAACGCGTATCGAGAAGAGGCGGCTGCTCCACAAAGACATTCCCGTAATGCGCCGAGTAATCGAGCAAACCGGGATTTTCTTCCGTCCGCACCGCGGCCAACCGATTCGTCGTCACCGCGCCCACCGCCAAATCGCGAAACTGCAACGTCCCCATCGGCACCGAGAGCAGCGCGCTCTTCCGAGTTACCCGCTCCACGATCCGCACCGCGGAATGCACATCCACGTTCGTCCGCAAATTCCAGCTCGTCAGGTCCGGCTCCACTTGTACCGGCTCAAATCCGCGCTGCTGACCACCTTTCCACGCGTTCCCATTCTGAAAGGTCATATACGTCGCTTGCCGCAATCGCTCCGGTAAGGGCCCAATCTCCGCCTTCACCTTCAGCGCCACGCGGCTCGATTGCTTCAGCGAACCAATCTTCCCCATCGCGGTCTGGCTCTGGTTAGGATCAAACTCCTTCCGCCCGAACCGAACGAAAAGTTCCGACGCCTTTTCCTCCATGAAGCTCTGCAATTCCTGCATGCGCGCCTGCCCGTAGAATCCTGCCGTCGCGACGACCAAAAACATCATCGCCCATGCCCAACTCGGAATCCGCCGCGGCTGCGTCGACCACAAAGCCCAGCCCGTGAGCAACGCAAAACCAATGTAATACCAAATGTCCCTTTGATTCGTTGCGCCCGCTGTGATCAAGCAAACGACAAAATAAACCCATCCAAACGCGATTGGGCGATCCCCTCCTGTCGCCCCTTTTCGCCGCATAAACCACGAGAAAGCCTTGATTGGCACGCCCTCCCGCAGCGCATACATATGCCCCAGCGCCATGAGAAAAAAGATCAGCGGCATCCATTGAAAAAATTTATACGCGCCACTCGTCACTTCCTCCGCGAAGCGCATATACGCTGCCACCACCAGGAAGATCACCGTGCAAACATCCCACAGTCGATTGAACTCTTTGTCCGTGAAATCCCAGCGCGCCTTAATTCCGTTGCTCAGTTCCAGCAACCCCGCCGCGACTGCCGCCACCGCCACCATGTCCGCCCGCCACCCCCAGAAGAGTAGCGCCACGCCCAGAATCAGCGGTGGTGGTTTCATATACGCTGCAAAGCCTCCTGCACGTTCTCGATATCAACTACATGAACGCGCGCAAACCGATCGTTCTTCAACTGAACGTTAGGCGCCTTATCACCCGACCGCTTCAGCACCAGCACGATCTGGAAAATCCCCAGGCTGCTCATTTGCTCCACCAGGGTCTTACGATGTTCGTCCCACTTCAAAAATATGCAAACGCATCCGCTTACCCGCGCGATCTGCCTCACCACAATATCTTCCAAATCTTCAAATCGATGCGAAGTACACGGCTGCACCGCCGCCAGCACCTCCAGCAAATGATCCACCTGCGCCACCCCATGACCCGCCGTCACGCAAATCGCCTCCGTCCCCACAAACAACAAATCCAGCAACGATTCCTGCGTGTTCAAGCTCAGCGCGAATGACGCCGCCACCGACACCGCCTCCTCAAACAACCGATCGTCCGGCCGTTCCAAAAACGTATCCAGTATCAACGCCTGCCGAACGAAATATTCATTCTGGAATTCTTTTACGATCAGCTTCCCCGTCTTGCTCGTGCTCTTCCAATGTATGTGCCGCAACGGATCGCCCCGCCGATATTCCCGCACGCTCATGAACTCTTCCGACTCCCCCAGCGACGACGCCAAACTCACGCCGCCCGGCTGATACTCACTCGCGCCGCCCAGCGTAATCGGCGGCAACAAATATCGCTTCGGCAAAATCAAAACCGACTGCGGCGCGCGCACCCGCGAATACGATTTGCAAAACCCAAACGGATCCGTGACCGCAAAAGTGAGTCCCCGCAAATGCAGATTCCCGCGCCGCAACGGCAACAAGCTTCCTTCCACCTGCACACTCCGCAGCGGCCCAAGCTGCGGCAACTTCACCGGACTCGATTCCGCTAATTGCTTCCGCTCGATCAGCCACATCCACCGATAGAAACGAAAAAATCGATCGAACGGATTCCGCTTCCGCTCGCCCGGCTCCGGCGTGTTCGCAAATTCCTTGTACGTCGGCCGCGGATCGCCCAAATCTTCCGTCACCGTCACCGACCGCTGCACACGATTCCCGATGTTTCCCACCGAAATCCGATAATGCAGCGGATGCCCCGCCGTCCCTACCCGCGGTAAAATGCGTTCCCCTTTAAACTTAGGCGCCGGCAGCAAACTCCACGTGAACGACACCAACAACAGCGCCCACAACAAAACAAAAGCCTGATACGCGATCGCCTGGTTCGTATCCACCCCGATTCCGCCCGCCACAATCATCGCCCCAATCAACAAAAACCCCGCCGGCGTAAACTTCCGCCGCACCCAAAACTTCAACCCCGACGAAAACCGGTAATTCCTATGGAGAAGAAACGTAATCATTCACAAAGACGAAATGAGAAATCTCATCGAATCGTAGGAGACGACGTGAGCAGTCTTTTCCGGTGAGCAACAGAACCTCAACCACACTCAATCTCCAAACTCCCATCTGTGTCCTCTGTGTTAAATGAAATTCGTGTCCATTCGTGTTCATTCGTGGTTTTTTAGTTTGGCGCCGGCACCTTCTTCAACACCTCCTGCACCACCCCGCGCGCCGTCAGCCCCGAAAATTTCGCCTGCGGCTCCATCGCGAGCCGATGCGCAATCACCGGCTCCGCCAGTTCCCGAATATGATCCGGCGTCACGTAATCCATCCCGTCATACACCGCCAGCGCCTGCGCCACCTTCATCAACGTCAACGACGCCCGCGGACTCGCCCCCAGTTGCACCCCCGGCCAACCGCGCGTCGCCGCCGAAAGTTCCACCATGTAATGCTTCAGTTCCTCCGTCACCCGCACCTGCGTCACCGCCCGCTTCAGCGCCACCAGGTCCGGCAACGCCACGCACGATTCCAACCCCTCCAGCGGATGCTCCTTCTCCTGCGCGCTCAAGATCGCCACCTCCTCTTCCTGCGACACATACCCCAGGCTGAACTGCAGCGCGAACCGGTCCATCTGCGCCTCCGGCAGCGGATACGTCCCCCGGAACTCCACCGGATTCTGCGTCGCGATCACAAAGAACAACTCCGGCAAACTCCGCCGCTCACCCTCCACCGTCACCTGGCTCTCCGCCATCGCCTCCAGCAGCGCCGATTGCGTCCGCGGTGACGCCCGGTTGATCTCATCCGCCAGCAAAATATTCGTGAATATCGGCCCCTCATGGAACTGGAACCGCTGCTCCTTCTGGTGATAAATCGAAACGCCCAGAATATCCGTCGGCAACACATCCGGCGTGAACTGGATCCGCTTGAACTCCGCATTGATCGAACTCGCCAGCGCCTTCGCCAGCGTCGTCTTCCCCGTCCCCGGATAATCCTCCAGCAACACATGCCCTCCCGAAGCAAACGCCGCCAGCAACTTCCGGATGCTACCCGTTTGCCCCCTAATCACCTTCTCGATGTTTTTGGTAATGCCGTGGAAGACGCTCGAAGCCTGGTTTAAATCCATCTTTAGCATTCTATCTATTGGATAATCCAACAGACGGAAAGTTGCGAATTTTCATGCTTTAAAGCGGTGGTGCGAGGCTGCTGCCGAGTTCCGCCTTTGTAGGGGACGACGTGAGGAGTCCTTCCACGACGCCTACGGATCTCATCTAATCCTAATTTCCCACTTGCCTAATCAACCCTATTCCGGTTCCATCGAGCAAAGGTTTCGGCATGCGCAGCACTCTTCAGCGGAGGGTTCGTGCAGAATTTTCAAACGAAGAATTGAAAGTTCTTCTTCGCGCCAATTCACCAGCTATGTTCCGCTTCGCTGACGTCTCAAAATCTCAACTGTTGACTCTCTCGGTGACGCATAGCGACCACGACCTTGCTGATCAACTGAGCAGTGAAAGCTTCGATGCTGTTTTGATCGCCTCTGACTTGAAGACTCGCGAACTTCAAACTGCAATCGAAACCGCACGGCCTGTGACCTCCTTCCTCTTACTGAGCTGCTCCAGAGAATCGTTCCGCACGGAACTGCTCCCAGCCGCGCAGAACGGAATCGTCGAACCCACCGCGACAGCAAGCGAGCTTCTGCAAATTCTCAAGAACGCCCGGGCCGGAAAATTCAGCGCGCCTTCATGGTTTTTCCCAAAGTTGTCTGAAGTAATCCGCTTCAGCTTTATCGCGTATCGGGCGGAATTCATTCCATTGGCGCGCCTCACGCCAATGGAAGAGCAGATCATGAATCTCATATCACAGCATCTTGAGAATAAAGAAATCGCCCACGCGCTCGGCATCTCTCAACCTCTCGTTCTGAAACTCATCCGCTCAGCTTACGCGAAGCTTTCCGTAACCCGTCGCACCGAAGCCGCCGTCCTCTGGTCCAAGCTCTTGCCCTGACTCCAAAGCCACAAACGCGGTAAAAGCATAGATCGCGCCGACTGTCCTCACCACATGCCGTATTTTTTGATACCCCACCGTATTTTTCCATACCCTATTTAGGCGCACGCCCTCACACCTAATCTTCCATTCGCTTAAGCGCGCGAATTCGCGCCCTGGTCGAACATTCGCAAGCTTAGCACGTTCTTGACTCCTTTGGAGCCGCAGAACGCCAAATTAAAAAAATAACCGGGACAAAATCCTATGTCTAACGTCAAAACAATTATTCGGCGCTTGATCTTCGGCGCCTTCGTGAGCTTTTCAATGCTCACGACGACACTTCGGGCGCAGACGCTCGATATTTATGTTAATGCCACAACATGGGCGTACGACCGGCACAGTGTTAGCGGCAGCTCAGGCGCGGCCAACGTCGTGAACTACGCAGTGACGGGAACAGTTCCTCCATATAACACGAGCGAAACGCGATATTACTACGCTGGAAGATTCGACGTCGTTGTTATACGAAACAAAGATACCGAGGCGCAAATCACGAGCCTCAGTTCATGCAACAACATTTGCTACATCCGAGGTACCTCCGTTTATACACTTAGCAATGGATTCAACGGGAGCGGCAACGGAGTCAACGGCACTGTCGCGACCGCTGCGTACACGTCGAACGGAGATTTGTATATTGGGGGTTCATTCTCTGTCGCGGGTGGTTACTCACATACCCAGTACTTCTCCTGTTATCGCTTCAATGAAGGCTGGAGTGGCGTAAACGGAATTGAATTGAACAATACCGTGACGCAGTTCAGCTGGGTAAACTACAAACTCAAAGTCGACGGCACTTTCACCACCGCATATGGCCCCATAACCCAAGGAGGTGCGCACACTTCCCTGAGTGCATCGTCCACCGTATACTGGAACGATTATTATAAGACTCTGCCAAACGGGTGGTGGAGTACGAATTAACGAAAATGCGGGCTTGACGATAACGGTCGCAAGCCCGCAAACTTCTACGTGGTAATAGGTCGGCTTATGAATATCAATGCTGATTTCCGCCGAGTAACCGCCTTCACTCTGGTGGAACTCCTTGTCACCATTGCCATCATTGCCATCATCGCCTCGCTTCTGTTCCCCGCCCTTGCTCGATCGAAGGCTGCCGGCAAACGCATCGTATGTACGAGCAACGTGAAGCAACTTGCAATTGCGCTGCAGATGTACCTTAACGAATACAATGACTACTATCCGGCAGCGAATCCAGTCGGCGCTTTCCAGGACGAGGAATGGCTTCGATGGAATCCCCTTCAATCGACTTCCTTCAAA
This sequence comes from Verrucomicrobiia bacterium, assembly GCA_036383895.1. Taxonomy (GTDB): domain Bacteria; phylum Verrucomicrobiota; class Verrucomicrobiia; order Limisphaerales; family SXQI01; genus DASVNK01. The sequence goes on from DASVNK010000045.1 coordinate 76,204, forward strand.
CCCTCAGACAGAACAAACCTCCTCAGTTCCGGCATCGTTCCATATCTCGGGCGCTTCTCTACCAACCTCTTTGATTGCCCAGCAGATACGGTTCTGTCGCGGTTTCGGCGTAAATACCAGAGCTTTGCGGACTTCGTTCGCTACAATCAGTATTACCATTTCAGCTACACTCTCAGCAGTCCGCTTTGGGCCTCGGCTATCGCGCCTCGCGATTACTCCGTCAAAAACGGCGTCGCTTCAACTTCTGTGCTGAACGGCAACGGCGAACACATTTTGTACAAAATGCACTCTTCGAGAATTTCTACTCCTTCCGAGAAAATCGTATTTGCCGATGAGATGATGCTTTACGAATATCAAAAAACTCCGGCCCCGAGCGATTTTTTACCCGCAGCAAGCGCCGGTTGGAATTGGCCTATAGACAAGCTCACGTCTCGCCATAGCAGGCGCGGTGTCACCTCATTTGCCGATGGCCATGTCGAGGCCATCCTCCCCTCCGTCGCCGCTCAACGCAAACACTACGATCCACTTTACTAAGCGCTTCACTTTCCATCTCTAGCTTCACTTCCGCAGTGTGTCCGGCTGACGATCTCATCTCCACCTTCCCAGCCCCTCTGAATTCTGTAATCTTTCCGCGCAGTGTCACCGCGAACCATTGTCATCACAGCAATCCTCTCCACATTCCTTTCCCTCCTCCTCACCACCGTCGCCGCCGATCCCTCCTGGACCCGCTTCCGCGGCCCGAACGGTTCCGGAGTCGCGCTCAACTCTGCGCCACCCACCCAAATCACCACCAACAACCTCGCCTGGAAGATCTCCATTCCGCCCGGCCACTCCTCTCCCATCGTTTCCGGCAACAAACTTTTCCTCACCGCGTTCGAAACGAACCGCCTCGTCACCCTCGCGTTCGATACGAGAGCCGGCCGCCTCCTCTGGCGTCGCGCCGCGCCCGAAGTTCCCATCGAACCGATCCACGACTTCAACAGTCCCGCCACGCCCACACCAGTTGCCGACGCCGAACGCCTCTACGTTTACTTCGGTTCCTATGGCCTGATCTGCTACGACCTCGACGGACGCGAACTCTGGACCAAACCCATCCCCACGCCGAAGAATCTCTACGGCTCCGCCAGTTCGCCCATCCTGCATCGCGATCTCCTCATCCTCGTTCTTGATGACGACGCCAATCTGCCCGACAGCAAACTCAGCCGCTCGCGCCTCGTCGCGTTCCACAAGAATTCCGGGGAACTCGCCTGGGAAACTCCGCGCCCGCTTCACCGCAGCGGCTGGTCCACTCCCGTCATCTGGCCGCACAACAATATCAAAGACCTCCTCGTCCTCGGCAGCGGACGCCTCACCGCTTACGACCCCGCTACCGGCGCGGAAAAATGGTTCGTCACCGGCTTCGCCCGCGAAACCACCGTCGTCCCAGTCATCGGCCGCGACCACATCTACGCCTCCTCCGCCATGGGCGGCATCGCCGAAGAAAATCCCGATCTCGAACCGCTCTGGAAAGCGATGCTCTACTTCGACGCCAACCACGACCAAAAAATCGCCACCAACGAAATCACCGAACACTTTACCTTCCCGCTCCGCCCCGAAGTTCCGCCCACCCACCCCGGCTTCGGCGTCCCCGTCCCATCCGATCCGCACCGCCGCGCCGAACGCCCGCGCACCCTCTTCAACAACATCGATAAAAACCGCGACGGCATCTGGACCCGCGAAGAATTCGTCGCCAACCTCGGCCCGCGCCCCTTCAAACCCTGGCTCGCCGCCATCCGCCCGCCCGATGACGGCACCACCGGCGACATCACCGACACCCACATCGCCTGGGAACTTCGCCGCAGCATTCCCGAACTCCCCTCCCCTATCGAGCACCAGGACCGTCTCTACCTCGTCCGCAACGGCGGCATCCTCACCTGCATCAACGCCGCCACCGGCCAAATCATCTACGACGAACGCCTCAACGCCCCCGGCCAATACAGCGCCTCCCCCGTCATCGCCCGCGACCACCTCTACCTCATCTCCAACAACGGCCTCCTCACCGTCGTCAAAACCGGCGACACCTTCCAACCCATCTCCCAACACGACCTCACCGACCGCGCCTTCGTCAGCCCCGCCCTCGACCAAAACACAATTTTCGTCCGCACCAAATCCACCCTCCAAGCTTTCCGCTCGCAAAGTTCACCAAAATAGAAAATAGAAAAACCTATGCGCAGAAACAAACCTTCGAATTTGAATTCCTCCCCAGATCTGAAAACCCAAGTCACCGCCGTTGTTGAAAGCTTCGAAGACGAGGCAATCACCGAAGCCGAAGCACTGACGCAAATTCGCGAGCTCACAGGAAAACAAATCGATGGCGACTGGCTGCGGACCTATTGGGGATCTGAATCGCTGGAGGTATTTGTCGAGCGACTCTGCGCCCAAGAAATCCCCAACTACTCATTAATTACCGACTCAGTCGCGATCGACCTCATCACCGAATTTCTGCAAACCAAAAGCCAGGGGCGTCGAGATAGCATCGACGAAGCTCTCACTCGGCGCTTCGGCAAACCTATCGGCACCCTGCGGCATCTCGTATTTAAGCAAGAGCCAGCAGACCCAAACGCAATCTTAAACGAATTAAAACGCGACACCCGCATCTATCTCTGAGTCCAACGGCTTCGGACGCTGAAACTGCGCCTTGTCTAAAAAAATGACCTCACCCGCCTTAACCCTAGTCGTCATCCGCGCACACGACATCGATAAACTCGCCACCTTCTAAACCACACTGGGCCTGCGATTCACAAAGCACCGTCACGGCAATGGCCCCGAACACCTCAGCGCGACTCTCGGCCAAACCGTTTTCGAAATCTATCCAGCCACCACACCCACCGAAAACACCACCTCCACTCGCCTCGGCTTCACCGTTCCCGACCTCACCAAAACTCTGAACCAACTCCGCGAACTTGGCACAACCGTTCTCACCGAAGCCGCCCAAACCGAATTCGGCCTCCGCGCTGTCGTCAAAGACTTCGAAGGGCACAAAGTCGAGCTGTACGAAGCCGCCTCATGAACCGATCCCTTCCTCACTGTGTCTCGTGTAAATGCTCAGTTAACCCCCTGATTCGTGTTCATTCGTGTGAATTCGTGGTTGCCCTTCTCCCCCTTTTCCGCTACAAAAAAGATGTCGCCTGAAATGGATTAGGCGCGTGAAGAAGAGAACTTCAATCGCTCGAGTGAGCTGATCCGAATTTCTCTTCCTCCCGCAAAAACCCGCGCGCAACCGGTGTGCCCATCACCAAGATGTGCCCCGACCGCTCGGCTCGTCCAAATCCCTCCAGGCGCCGGACAATTATGAAAACGCCGACTGCTTACCCACCTCTCACTCACCAGCCGGATCCGTGTACCGCCTGCTGTACCGCCAGCCCTTCGTTGGTTTTCTGGTACTTACGTAGATTTTTCGGGTTTTTCGAAAAATTTTATTTTTTCCGCAACGCATTCGCTGCTCTCGCGCGAGTCCTGCCTCAGCCATTATCACCTTGCTGCTGCCCACTTCCCTGCTTTCTCCGAGCCCACGGTCGCGAACACCCAGCAAAAACTTACGACGAATGTATCGCCATTCTCGCCACCATTTCCGACCCTATTGTACCGCACTTTTCTGCTCTGTATCGCCAACTTGAAATTTTTTGTAAGTCGAAAACCATTCCATCAAATTCGGCCGCCTCACTAATCATTGACAGCACCCTCCGCAGCGCGAATATCTCGCTGGCTATGATTCTGGGCGCGCCCAAATTTTTTTCCTGCTTCTCCCTCGCGCTCCTCATTTCCAGCATCCACGCCGCCGACGCGCCCAAATACGCCGACCTCGCCAGAAACTACAGCCTCGAACCCCCAAAAGGTTTCGTAGAATTCTGCGCCGCCCATAACAACCCCAAGCCTAACACTTGCGCCATCCGCCTCTCCGTGGCGCTCCACAAAACCGATCCAAAATTCTTCGACGGAGTTACCTTCCCCGCCGGCTACGGATGGAAGCCCATCGACGCCGACCGCGAGTTGGCCACCCGAGCCGCCAGCCTCTCAAAAATCATCATCAAAAACTGGGGCGAACCCAAACTCATCAAAGAAAAAAGCGAAATCGCCGGCCAGCGCGGCCTCCTCTTCTTCGACACCATCCGCGACAGCAAAGTCACCGGCCACGTCTCCCTCTGGGACGGCAACAAAGTCCTTGATGGCGGCGACTACTTCGAAAAATCCACCCGCATCCATTTCTGGCCACTCGAATAACCGGCGAGTAAAAAAAATTTACCCATTTGCAGCCGTCTGTTCTAACGAATGGAAATACCGGACGAAAGCGGCTTTCACTTCCTCGTACTTTCTTACCAGGCGCTCATTCACCTCCATCAATTCAACGGGGTGCTCCATCGCAGCGCCTGATTCCACTAAGCATTCGGACAGAATCTGAGAGAGTGCATTCGGTTCGTTCAAAGCCAGCCGGAAAAAAAGCTTGTTGTGAACTTTTTCCGACATTTCGGCATCGAGAATCCTGCCGTCGGAATGCCTGATCTCGATCGGGGCCTCGCAGTGATGCGTCTCAACCATCACTTGCACCAAAGCGTGCTCGTCCGGGACAGTCAGCTCTCGCCGACTCCCGTTGCTCCCCATGAGCACAAGACGAAACGACTTCAGGCCGGCTTCCTCCGCCGGATTGTCAGAGCAGGGCGCTCTCAAACCGGTCGCCTCCACGAACATGGCTGAGTCCTGAAAAAATTATATACTAAGATAAATCACTCCAATGTCCGTCCCGCATTTCACCTATGCAGAACGAACCCATTTCCCGGGATCGATTGAAAGTTACATCCGCCCTCATCTCACTGCGAACTAAATAGACCTGTCAGTTTACCCAGTTGACCTACTGTCAGAAGTGACAACCAGGAACATCGCACCGGAAAAGAAAAAAGCCGCCCGGTTGGTATGGGGAGATCCCGAGCGGCTTTAAGAAAGTGCCGCCACAAGCCTGAGGCGGCACACCACCTAGCACTCACCAGGTGCAGTGTTTTCAGCTCGAGAGAGGCTGGCCCCAACTAAAGAGCCGCCCCTCCAGCGCAACGACATTGTGACCTATCCCCGTCTCGAAACATCCGGTCAGTAGACACAGGATTCAAAAAACATCGCGCGAGAACCTTAAGCCTAGACCGACCCGCCAAAAATCCCTTTTCAAATATCAAATTTCCAATCCTCTTCCTCCCTTGGAACGACGTCCCAGTTTTCCTACCCGCTCTCAAAAGGCCCAAAGGGCCGCACTAATAAAGCCCGTCACCGCCCTGGGTCACGGACAAGCCTTCTGTCCTAAGCGCTGAAGGTGCGCCCTATTAAAACCTCAGAATTCTGGTTGCTGGCTGATACTACCACACGGTGATATATCACGGATGATCAAAGCTAAAGTCTTCAAAAACGGCCGAAGCCAGGCTATCCGCCTGCAAAAGATTCCGCGTAAAACAGGACGAAGTTTACCTCGAACGAACTTCAAATGGGTTCCTCGTCACCGAACGCGATCCTTGGGAAATTTTCCTCGAAGGATGTCGCGAGCTTCCCGACGCATCGCTGAAACGAACACAGCCTCCCCTCGAAAATCGCGAAAAATTTTAATGATCTACCTTCTCGATACCGACATTTTGATCTTCTTCATACGCGGCTCAAAGCTCACGACTCCAAAAAACGAACGAGAACGGAACCTTTCCTCAAAAGCACAGCTCATCCTCGCCAAATGGCGCTACCGCAAGGCTCGCGGCGATACCATCGCGCTATCCTCCGTCTCCGTCGCCGAGCTGGAATACGGCGCGCACCGGGCCGAGAACTACGACCGAGAAATCTCTGCCGTCGCCAAGATCCTCTCCCCCTTCACTATCCTCGACTTCGACCGCACCTGCGCCCTCGAATACGGCACCATCCGCTTCCAACTCGAGACCGCTGGCATCCCCATTGGAGCCATGGACCTCCTCATAGCCGCACACGCCCAGGCAACTGGATCTACCCTCGTGACAAACAACCACAACTGCAACCACTTCAATCGCATACCCGGACTCCACATCGAATCCTGGTGACATTTACGCGCGACTCTTCGAGGTGCCTTACGAAACTTCACCCGACGCCCCAGCAACTCCAGGCCCGAAACTCCGCGTCCTCACATTTCTGATCTTCTCGAGACGCACTTTCTTTTCCCGCTCCGCCCGCTGCTCATAAAACGGAAGATCCGCTTCCGGCAACAGCAACTCCGCCGGCAACTGAAAACCACATGCACGACAACTTCGCCGCGCCCGGCTACACAACCGCACTTTGCATTTCGGGCACCGAAAGCCCATTTCTCGCTCTGCACCGCTCAATCATTCATACGACGTAACCGCCGCCACAACCTGCGACTTTTCATCCAAAACCACATCGAACGGTTCCTTGCCGAAGATCATATACTGAATCATCCTCTCGCCCCGCTTTAAAACATAATTCCATCCCCAACTCGAATCCTTGGGAGGAATTCTCTGCTTCGTATAAAAAGCAAAAACCCGTCGATCCAGTTGCGCTTCCGTTTTCGCCGCCATCCACGACTCCTCGCGAAGCAGACAATACATATACGAAAGCGGCGTGGTGTACAAAATCGCGATCATTAACCCCGCGCAAAGCAAAGCTCCAAACATAGCGAGACAACCAATGAGAAATCCGCGTCGTTCGCGGACTGCTTCTATGACCTCCCTAAATCTTTCTCGCATCATTGGGCCTCATTATTTGTCTGCCGCAACGCCCATCACCAAATCCGCCCTTTCGCCAATAACCGGAAGCCACTCATGCTGGTGGAGCTGTAGGTGTCGGTCTGAAAGACGAGCGCATATTTCTCGCCGGCGTTGAGCCAGATATTTTCATTGGCCAGGGAAAACTTTTTATAGATGTCGGGCTCGGCGACCTCCGCCGGGGTGAGGGTTATTCCGCCGAGGGCGGTGGCGGTGGGCGTTCCCTGGAGGGTGGTGGGGCGGAGTTCGAGGCGGAGGTGTGTGCCCGCGGGGAGGGTTCCAGTTTCCTGCACCCAGAATTCGACCGAATCCAAAGTGCCGGAGAATCCAGGCGTGAAGGTTTGCGCACCGGCAAAATGAGAAGGGACGCCAATTTGGGTATCGAGACGCACGAAATTGACTGGCGGTGTGAATTCCTGATCAACAACAGTCGCGCCGAACGACGCGGACAGAATCAGCACCGTGGCCAAAAGCGGGTGGATCATACGACGTATCAGATACACTTGGCCGGATTTTCGCAAGGGCCTGGAAGCCGGTGCCGGTGTCGATGATGATGGCGTGGAAGCTGGTTCCGGTGGCCTGATGAGGAAACGACGAATCAGCAATGGACACGAATCGTGCAGGGCGCGGGGAGACCGGGATTAGAGAAGAAAACAAAAGGAACCAGGCAGGCGGAGAGTCGGGCGGGCGATTTATGGGGCTTCAGTGGCGGCGCCGAGGGTGAACATCAAGATGACGCCGGAATTTAGGCGATGAGTGCGCTGCGAAGGTCAATGGTGATTTTCATTGTTTCGGGTTCTGGCAGGGAGAATGCACTCAAGGATCGCCCTTCTCTTTCCGGCGCTCAATTTAGGTCTCGCCATGATCGTAGAGTGATTTCTGCGCAAGTCGGCACCGATAAGGAGAGTGCCTGCTTACGGTGCCGGCCTCGAATAGCGTGTTCGCCAGAAGACAGAACGTTCCGTCGTCGGTTCCACTGGTATGGTAAACTGCGAGGATTGCGCACTGGTGGTGAAGGTGTGGACTGGTTCCCAGTTGACGAGGTCCGTTGATCGTTCAACCACGTACTCCGAGTAGTCGAAGCTTCGGAAATCGAATTTCCAATTGCCGCTCGGTTCTTGGGAGAAAGAACGGATGCGGCCCCCTTGAGTTACGAAGTCGAAGGCGAAGCTGCCGCCGAATCGAGCGAAGACCGCATCGGTTTGCAGATAGTATTTAGTGCCAGCAGTCACCGGGTAATCACCCCACCCCCTATCTTTCAGCGTCGGAGCGATGCGTTCTAACGTGGTTAGATTGGTTCCGCGGTAAAATCCAAGTCGAATGCCACTTAGGACCAACACGACTCGGCCATCTGCTGGTGCAGTCCAAGAGAACCAGAGCGTTCCCTGTGGCGCGACACCATCGATCGAAGGTTCGCCGGGTTCGGAGGTGAGGCCGAAGTGATCCAGTTCCAATCCGAATTCCCAACCTTCGAGCGGTTTGGCGTTAGCGAAGAAGTCGTGCGGCTGCAATGCAGTGATCTTCAGTTGCAGCTCAAAGTTCCCGGTATTTCCACCGATCACGAAGATGAAGCGATCGTTCTCATGAACCACCAGCCGTATGGGTAAAGTCGTGCTCGACTCGGAGAAGGCTACTGGCGGCTGATTAGTACCATCGCGGAACACAGCAATTTTCAGGTAGGTCGGAACGATGACGATATCCGCAATGCCGTTTGAATTCGGCTGCCATTCGTACCAAACCGTTCCTCCGAATCCGGCAGGGTCGCCGGGATCCGAGGTTGCTTCTACCAGTGTGCCGGAGAAGGTACCATTTGCGTTGGTGAGTATGATGCGGTTCTCGAAAGAGTCGTTTGCCGGGCGCGCAAGGACGAGCAGGTTGCGCGGAAGCGAAACCGTTTTGCTTCCGCCGTTATCATAGGCAGCCGAGGTGATGACGTGCGTGCCAACAATGGTTGGAGACCACGAGAATTCGTAAGGCGCCTCGGAGTCACTGCCGATGAGTTGTCCGTTCGCGTAGAATTCGACATTGGTGATCGAACCGTCCGAATCGCTGGCGATGGCGGTGAGCAATGCGGCAGCGGGAATCGTGACGCTCTGCGGGATGGTGCCGAGCGTAATCAGCGGAGGGAGATTGCCGATGGAGATTGTCGTGGCGGCAGGATCCGAGCGAAACGTGGGAAAGGAATCGCCGCTGGCGAACACCTGGAAAACGAAGTTCGTTCCTTCGCTTCCGTTCAAGTTGAGGCGAAGCGGAATGTTTGTCATGCCCGAAGGCAGCGACGCGAACTGGAGGACGAGGTTTGTTCCCTGCACAGTGGCGTTCGCAGGTAGATTGACCGGTTCGGCACCGGGCGCGAGTGGAAGTGTGAGCACGACGTTTTGCACGTTCGTGGCGCGGACATTCACGACGCCGAGATTCAGTGTGGCCGTGCTGCCAGCGAGGGTGTTGGTAGGAGCTTGCACAATCACTTCAACTGCCGCTTCGGGATCGTGCCATGCACCGATCACTTCCGAACGCACACCGGCGACGGTGGTAAATGGCCCCGCAACATAAAGCGCTCCGCGCCACCAGCGAGCGGCTTCGATGGTATCAACGTTGCGGCCTGCCTTAAGGCCGGTGACGATTCCATCCCGCACCTGAAGGAGATTCGTTCCATTGAGCAGCGAGAGGCCGCCGACAAACAAAGTGTTCCGACCATCTCCAGCGAGAGTGCGAGCGGACATTCTGATGGTGGAGGGAATTACGGCATGCCATTCCTGACCATCCCAGCGTGCAACGGAGTTGATCGGCTTGCCGACGAAGTTGGTAAATTCGCCGTAGGCATAAAGGGCACCGTTCAAATACGCGACGTCAAAGCGGGTAGAGAAATTCGTCACGGGCGGCGCAATCTCGCGCAAGATTCCGTTTTCCAAACTCTTGACCGAGAAAAAACGACTGCCGGCGCTGGGGAGGGTAGCGAGGAACAGCGCGTTACCGTCCGTAGCGAGTGAGGACACGACGTTCGTGACGGATTCGATCTTAGCGTAAGAAAAACCGTTCCATTGGTAGAGTCCACTGTTGCCTCCAGCGAAAACTTTTCCACCGAGAACCGCGATGGAGTTCGGCGTAAAGGCCTGTGTCACGGCGTGCCAGTTCGTTCCGTCTGTCGCTGCGATCCTGGTTCCTGCGGGAGTAACCCAGCCAAGGGTTGGCGTGCTCACCCACAGAAGTTCGCCCTGGCTTTGGATGGAATTGATCCGAACTGGACTTGGAAGTGAGCGCCCAATAGAACTCCATATCTCACCATTCCACCGGCGGATCTGCCCGCGACTAATCATCGGATATGTGGCAGTAAAGACGAGGTCCTGCTGATGAGGGATGAGGTGAATGGTGCGAATGTTTTCCACGTAGAGGAGTGATTCGTACAACCCTTGCCCGATGGGCAGCCAATCCACTCCGTCGAAATAAGCGACGCCGCGCGGTGGGGCATCCAATCCGTTATCGATCTGGCCGCGTGTCAAAATAGTTTCGCCATTAACCGCGACGGTTTTTGCGCGAACCGCAGGGGCCTGGGACTCCAAGGACCAGTTTGTGCCATCCCAGCGGGCAAGACCGCTGTAGCCGTTGACGAGTGCAGATTGAAAGCCCAGACGAGCAGCGAGGATGTCCCCATTGTGTTCTGCGAGAGAGGTTATTCGGCCCGATATTCCTGAACCGAGTGCGCGCCACTCAGAGCCGGTCCAAAGGGCGATGTTGGTGGCGGTGACCGAGCCGATGTTCGTGAAGGAACCGGCTACGTAAAGGCCGGCATCCGTTGAGAGCAGTGAGAGAACGTGCGGGTTGCTGCTCTTGTCGAAAGCATCTGCGACGGGGAACCACTCGGAGCCGTTCCAACGCAAGAGCGCGTGGCTGGCAGTACCGCCCGCGGGAGCATAGCCGGCGGCATAGAGTGCACCGTCATGCCGCGCGATAACGTCCGCCGCGAAAGGCAGACCGCTGCCAAGGGCTTCCCACGCGGTGCCGTTGAAGTGAGCTACGTTGGTTGCATCCACTCCGCCGATGCTTTCGAAATGGCCGGCTACATACTTATCGCCAGTGTCATCGAAGATTACCGAAGCGACGCGGCCGGTGGTTCCAAGGTTGAGATCGTTCCAGTTCGTGCCAGTCCACCAAGCGACGTTTTGAATAGTCGCGCCGCCGGCGTTCGTAAGGGCCCATCCGCCGATGAGCAATTCGACGGGAGCATTGGTCGATGGCTGAAACGCAGCGATGGAATAGATACCGTTCGAAGTGTCAATGACGCTCTTGAAAGCGATCTGGATGTCGCCGGTTGTGTCATCAGCATTCGCCTGGCCGGCAAGTGGCTTCACCCATTTTGCGCCGTCCCAGCGCGCGAGGTTCAAGACAGGCGTGCCGGCGAGATTAGTGAACATCCCGCTGACGAGAAATCCCCCTCCCGGATACGGAGCAACCGGGGCAGGCGCGCCCCCATTGCCACTGGCGGTGTCCGGGCCGGGAAACATGTAAAAGCGATTGTCCCATTCGGCAGGATTGGCAATGTCGGAAAAGGCGATGTGAGTACAGAGCAATAAGACGGTTGCGCTGATTAATTTCATAAGTGAAGGCCGGCGAGATCTTAGCTCAAAGCCATACGAGCAGCAACATAAGAAGCGGTCGCTCGAAATCTCTCAGGTCATGTTTAGGAGAGGACTTTTAGCTTTTTGATGACAGAGCTTTCGCCTGGGCTGGATTTAGCATGGAGAGGTAGGCGAGTTTGCCGTTTAGGGTGGAGGGAATTTGGCCGGCTTTTTGGGCCTGGTGGAGGGCGGCGCGGAGTTTGCGGCGGTGTTGGCGCGAGAGGCCGAGCGTTTTGTTGACGGTGACGCCGGTGACGGTTTGTCGGGCGGATGGGGGCATGACGCGGGTTTTGTCGCGGTTGATGTTGAAGCCTTCGGCCTGGATCAACCTGGTGGCGGCGCAGCGGAAGCGGTGGATGGTGTCGAGATCGACAGGGCCGGAGAAGGTGAGGTCGTCGGCGTAGCGGGTGTAGGTGAGGCCGCGCTTTTTGGCGAGGCCGGCGAGGCGGCGGTCGAGGCGAATGAGGAGGGCATTGCAAATGCCAGGGCTGGTGGGGGCGCCTTGCACGCAATGGCGGGGGCCGACGGGGAGGTGGTAGATGACGCCGTCGAGGTCGACGGGTTGGCGCTGAGCTTCAGTGATGAGGACGGCGAGGGTGGTGGCGACGCGATAGCCGTAACCGTAGGCGATGAGGAGTCCGCGGACGCGGGCGAAGGTGACGGTGGGAAAGAAATCCTGGAGATCGATGCGCAAGAGGACGCGCTGGCCGACGTGGGGTTCGGCGCCGGTGCGAATGTTGCGACCTTTGCGGAAGCCGTGAGCGACGTCACTGACGGGGAGTTTCTCGATGAGGAGCGGGACGAGGCGGCGTTGGATGGCTTTGAGCTGGCGTTTGGGGGCCATGATGAGCACAAGAAAGAGTCTCGGCGCATGAATGATGATTTTGACCCTCTGTTTGATCTCTGGTTGAATTCGGCCCAGACGCGATGCGCATTGAAACGGCCCAGCCCCAGCTTGAACCTTTGCCCTATCACGTCGAAGTGCGCGATTATCTGAAGTCGAGCGAACGTGAGACTTGGAACTGGTTTGCTTCGGCGCAGGCGCAAGCGGATTACACGGAGAACCTGCGGCTTGAATTACTCAAGTCCACTTATCGCCTGGACGCAGAAGGCCATCCGGAACTTCACAAATGCGTCGATGAGGCGAAAGCGAAGCTCGCGCTCGATATTCCGGTCACGGTTTACCAGGCGCAGAGCAGTCCGCAGACAAACGCGACGCTTTATTATATTCCCGGCGAGGGACACATCGTTTTTTGCGGGCCGGCGCTCAGTCTTCTGAATTCTGAAGAATTGAAGTCGGTGATCGGTCACGAACTGGCGCACTATTATTTGTGGGAGCGCGACGGTGGAGAATTACTGGTTGCCGATCGGTTGCTTCACGCGGTGGCGAATGATCCGCGCGCCGCGCGCAGCCATGAACAGACCGCACGCTGCTTTCGGCTTTATACGGAGATTTTTGCCGATCGCGGTTCGCTGCAGGTCACGAACGATATCAATCCGGTGGTCGCCGGCCTGGTGAAACTTGAAACGGGGCTTTCGCAGGTGAGCGCGCCCGGTTACCTGAAGCAAGCGGAGGAAATTTTCAGCAGTCGATCTGTTTCCACGGAAGGAATTTCGCATCCCGAAGCATTTATTCGCGCGCGTTCGCTATCGCTTTGGTTGAACAAGCCGGAGAAAGCCACTGCGGAAATTGCAAAAATGATTGAAGGCGTCACCGGTCTCGATGATCTGGACGTCATTGGCCAGGCAAAGCTCGCCAGCGAGACGCGAAAAGTTCTCGGCGAATTTCTGCGGCCAAAATGGTTCCAGACTCCTGCTGCGATCGGCCATGCGCGTTTGTTTTTCGATGATTTTCGGCCGTCGGAAGGAGCAGATCCCCTGCCCTTCGATCTGAACGTGAGTGACGCGAAGCTTCGCGAGTATCTTTGTTACGTTTTGCTGGATTTTGTGACGGTCGATCGCGAACTCGATGAACTTCCTCTAGCGGCTGCGTTTGAACTCACTCGCAAACTCGAGATCGAAACCGAATTCGAAAAGCTGGCCGCACGCGAGTTGAAAATGAAGCTGCGCGACGTTCGCAGTTTGAAAGATCAGGCCGCGGAACTTTTAGCCAAAGCGGAGGGCGCGAATGCCTGAAGGCGCGCAACGAACATTTCTGGAAGTTCTCGCCCAGGGCGTGGCCAAAGGCGGGTTCGAGACCGACGATGTCCTCGCCGCGCTTCTTCCGTTGATGAAGCAAACGTTGCGCGCGCACGAGCAAGGCTCCGTCGCGCCGCTCGATGGAGTTCGGGAGATTTGGGCGATTGCTAATGTCGCGCTCACGTTCCCGGAGGACAAAGTCAAACCTCCGCTGAGCAACGTGGCGCAAATCGAAAAGATCCAACTGCCGTTCAGCGAGGCGGTGGAAGTGATCGGACGCTCGCGGCAGACCAGCGACATCGACCAAGGCTCGTTTGATGTCGCGGATCTAAATATCGCCGCGCCGGAGGATAGAATTTCGCGGCCGGTGTTTCTGCCGAACTACACCTCGTGGGAGCACGCGATTGCGCATCACGATCAGCTCACGGATGTTTTCTCGCTGGGGATGTTGCTGGCGAGCGTCGCGTGCGGCCTGGATTTTACAGACCGCGGTGAAATTGAGTTATTCGTCCTTAACCGCACGAATTTGTTCGCGATTAACTCGCGCCTGAATCCCGTCGTAGCGTCGGTGATCGTGCAAATGACGGAGTTGAATCGTCACAAACGAGCGCCGGACCTTGCCCAGATGATTTCGCGGTTGGAGCATTACCGCGATCAGAGTGTTGAGTTGGATTTCAACCGCATCCAGGGCTTTAAGGAATCGCCAATCGCCGGCAAGCGGCGCCTGATTCAATCGCATTTGCGCGATCGGCTCTTCGAAATATCGCGGCGCAATCGCCTGATTTATTTCAAACCGACCCTTCAGACGCTGAATCTAACGATCGCGTCGGTGCCGATCCTGCTCGATTACCGCAATATCAAACTGGAGCAACTCTTCGTCTGGCATCCTGCTTTGGCGGCGACGGTCACTGAGGGCGCGCCGATGTCGCTGGGGAAATATCTGCGCTTTGAGGACGCGCCTTATATTCCCGGTGTTCTCGATAAAATCATTAGCGAAGCGCGCCGCGATCGCACCGAATATGGGTTTGCGCAACTTAGGCTGGTGCTTTGTTTTTTGCGCTGGAACAACCTCAAGGAAGAACCGAATGAGCGCATTCACTCGCCACTCCTGTTGCTGCAGGTTGAGCTCAGTAAGAAGAAAGGTGTTCGTGACAATTATGTGCTCGATCCGACCAGCAGCGAAGCGGAAGTAAATCCAGCGCTGCGCCATCACCTCAAGCAATTATACAATCTGGATTTGCCTGAATCGATCGATCTCAAGGAAACGACGCTCGATCAATTTTACGAAAACTTTAAAGCGCAAATCCACGCGAGCGAACCAGGGGTAACGCTCAACAAAATCGATCGGCCGCAAATTGAGTTGATTCACGAGAAAGCCAGGCAACGGCTGGATCAATATCGTCGCCACCAGAAAGTGCGGGCGCGGAAGGCCGAGGCGTTGGTTAAGCCGGAATACAGCTACGACCGCGAACATTTCCAACCGCTCGGCTTGCAGTTGTTCCTGAAGAAAGTCCGACCCACTCCGTTGCCGTTGCGTGGCGCAACTGGGGCGCCGCCAGCGGCTCGATTGCCGCACATCATCGAACCCGAAGCTCTCCCCGCTGACGGCAAAACTCTGGAAACAGAGCGGGAGATGTACGCGGTGCGCGGGGACGACAATCAGAATCCTTATTCCTGGGACTTCGATCTGTGCAGTCTCACGCTGGGGAATTTCAATTATCGGAAAATGACGCTGGTTCGCGATTACGCGAAGCTGATCGAGACGGACGTGGCGAGCAGCGCCTTTGATACGATTTTTTCACTCACCCCAAAGCCGCAGGAGCAAACGCCGCCGCCGCTTCCTTTGAGTGATCAACATCTTGTCATCTCCTGCGATGGCACCCAGGCCGGCGCGATTGCGCGCGCAAGGACCGGCGCCAGTTACATTATTCAGGGGCCGCCGGGAACCGGCAAATCGCAGACCATTACGAACCTGATTGCGGATTATGTCGGGCGTGGCCAACGGGTTTTGTTTGTTTGTGAAAAGCGGGCCGCGATTGACGTTGTTTTCCATCGGCTGCGCCAGCAAGGCCTGGATGAACTCTGCTGCCTGATTCACGATTCTCAGACCGACAAGAAATCGTTCATTCAAAATCTCAAGCAGACCTACGAGAAGTTTCTCGCACCAACCGAAGTTGATCAAGATGGGGTTCAAGCTCGCGCCACGACCGTCCGCGCCATTGAACAGGAGATCGAAAACCTGAATCGTTTTTCGAAGGTCATGAGCCAGGTGCATGCGCACTCGGGCGTTCCGGTCCGCTCTCTTTTGCATCGGCTCATTGAACTCCGCGGCCGCGCGCGCGATTTGCCCGCGGAGACCGAAGACCTGCTGCCGGATTATCCGTTGTGGTTGCAGCACGGCGAACTGGTGAATCGCTTGCACGCTGCCTTGGCTGAATTAGGCGATAACCTCTGCTTTGCCGAACATCCTCTGCGCTGGCTGGGGAAAGGAATTCTCCAGGCGGATCGCCCGCTCGAAACGCTTTCGCGCCGGCTGGACGAAGCGGAAGATTTGCTCGATTCGATCGAAGGGGCGCTCGAACTCTCCGGTTTGCCGGCCGAACTTTGGAATACCTTCGAGGAGATCCAGGCCATTCTCGAATTTGCTTCGCGCGCCGAGCCTCTCGCCCAGCGCAACCTTCTCGGAGTGCTGACCCACGGCTCCGCAGAACAGGAGTTCGATACGCTCGCGAAGGAACTCGATTCCAAAGGCGAAGTTCTCAAGCGCGCGCAGGAGAAAACTACGGCATGGCGTGATCCACTCTCTCCTGATGACGCGGAAAACGCGTTCGCGCAGGCGAAGAAATTTGAGAATTCGATCCTTCGTTTCTTGCAACCGGCTTTCTGGCGTCTCCGCAAAACGCTCAATGCGCGCTATGATTTTTCAAAGCACGCTGTCGCGCCTGCGTGGACGAAAATTCTCGGCGACCTCCGTGCCTTTCAACTCGCTCACGCTGATCTTGAGTCGATTCGCGCCAAAGCGGCCACACAATGGCGCACGGACGACGTTGAATCGTTTCGAAGAACGGTCAACGACTTGCGCAATCACCAGCGAGAGTCGCATCCCTCGGTCCGATCGTTGCTGGCATTGCTCTCCAAATCAGAGCAGGCGGAGAGCCTGGTAAAAACTCTCGCTGAGATTCACCAAAGGTTCACCGCCCTGGATGCGACGTTGTGCGACACACTCGCTGAGCACAATCAGTTCGAATTTCCAGAACTCACCGAAGCGCTGACGGCGATTCGGCACGAGACCGACTCGCTTGCTGAACTGCTGCCGATTCTCGCTGACCTCAGTGAACTGCCGGACGGGCTCGCGCATGCGTTGCGGCACGCTCCGGTAATGCTCAGCGATTTCGAAGCCGCGATTGGCCATAAAACCGTAAATCGAATCTATCGCGAAGATCGGGCTATCAGCCGCTTTGAAAGCCGGGCTCTCGCCCGTCGGCTGGATCGAGTGGAAAAGCTTTATCGTGAATGGCTCGCCTTCAACGCGCGCGCGATTCGTTCCACGGTGCGGCAGAAATTTCTGGAACACGTCAATGTTTCGTCGCTTCCCGCGGCGCAGCTCGATGCGGACCAGAAAGCATTCAAGAAAACTTACAGTGCGGGCCGTCGTGACCTGGAACACGAGTTCGGCAAGACGATGCGTTACAAGTCGATTCGCGACCTCGCCGCGGGCGATAGTGGGCAGGTCGTTCAGGACCTTAAGCCGATTTGGCTGATGAGCCCGCTCAGTGTTTCGGACACCTTGCCGCTCGATTCGAATCTCTTCGACGTCGTGATTTTCGACGAGGCGAGCCAGATCCCGTTGGAAGAAGCGATTCCTGCGGCGTATCGATCCCAACAAGTGATTGTGGTCGGCGATGAAATGCAGTTGCCTCCGACAACGTTTTTCGCCGGCGGGCGTGGAGATGAAGAAAGTCTCGTCGTTGAGGAAGCCGGCGAACGCGTGGAAATCGATCTGGATTCTGACAGCTTCCTCACGCAGTCCGCGCGGAATTTACCCTCGACCCTTCTTGCGTGGCATTACCGAAGTCGCCACGAAGCGCTGATCAGCTTCTCGAACGCTGCCTTTTACAGCGGCAATCTTTTCACCATTCCGGACCGTGCTCGTCCGGCGGCGGATCGTCCGGAAATCATCGTCACTGCGCCTGAACAGGGCGGCACCCGGGTTAATGATCTCCTCGCCCGTAGCATCAGCTTTCATTTCATGGAAAGCGGTGTTTATGAAGATCGCCGCAATCCAAATGAGGCGGCTTACATCGCCCAGCTCGTGCGCTGTCTGCTGCAACGCGAAGACAGGCTCAGCATCGGCATCGTGGCTTTTTCCGAAGCTCAGCAAACGGAGCTTGAAAGCGCGCTTGATGACTTGGCTGAGAAGGACAGCGCCTTCGCAGCGGAGTTGGAAACGGAATTCACGCGTGAAGAGGATGACGTGTTCTGTGGATTGTTCGTCAAGAATCTCGAAAACGTTCAAGGCGACGAGCGCGATATCATCATCATGAGTGTTTGCTATGGGCACGACGCGAACGGACGCATGCTCATGAACTTCGGTCCCATCAACCAGTCGGGCGGAGAAAAGCGGCTTAATGTGATCTTTTCGCGCGCCAAACATCACATGGCGGTGGTCAGTTCGATACGCCACAGCGACATCACCAACGAATACAACGATGGCGCGAACAACCTGAAAAACTTCCTTCATTATGCCGAAGCGATTTCTAAGGGAGACGAACTGCAGGCGCGCCGCATTCTGGAGAACCTGAATCCGCTCAGCCGGAAAGCTCTCTCGGCGCAAACCACGAAAGACGCCGTGGTTGATAACATCGCCGAAGCTCTCCGCGCGCGTGGCTACATTGCCGACACTCACGTGGGCCAATCGAAATTCCGCTGCGACATTGCTGTTCGCCTGCCGTCGCGGCCACTGTACGAGCTCGCCATTCTCGTCGATACCGACGTGCACTACGCCAATCAAAATGTCCTGGACCGTTACCTTCTCCAGCCCGGCGTCCTACGCGCCTTCGGCTGGCGCTCGACTTTTGTCCTCACCAAAGATTGGTACCACCAGCCTGAAGAAGTCCTCGCTCGCCTGGAAAAACTTCTGCGGAACGATAAACCGGACGCGGTTGAAGAAGTCGAAGAGGTCGATCTTGCCCCACCGGCTGTGCATCCGTTGGTTCAACCGCCCGCACCCGCAACAGAAACCGGAACCCAGATTAATTCAGCACCAGAACCCGCCAAAAGTGAGCCTTCCAAGCACAAAGCGGTGCCCTCTCCATTCCGGCGTTTCGAACTGATCGCCGGCCACTCAAAAAAATTCTGGGAGATCTCCCATTCCGGCTCATCCATCACCGTTCGCTTCGGCCGCATCGGCACCGCTGGCCAGGAACAAACCAAAAATTTCCCGGACGATTCCGCAGCCGTGCGCGAGATGAATCGATTAATCGCGGAGAAGATCAAAAAAGGATATACCGAAACCAGGTAGCGTGTCGCAACGTTAAGTACGCGACAAATTGCGTGAGCTAAATTCCGGCCTGACTCCTTTCGTTGGAACCCAACTAGCGCCGTTCGAAAATTTTCTCGAGCAACCGCGGGATCTCCTCCGGTTCCAGAGTCGCCCAATCGGCGGCGACATCGGGTGCGATTCCTTCGATCTCGTTCACTCCTTCGCTGGTGTAGCGGCTGCAGTTCGGGACCATGATATGCAGATTGGCCGCGTTCAGGGCGATCGCAGAGCCGCCGTCCACATAGCCGCAGCCAGCGCCGAACGTTCGCTCACCGGCAATGACCGCTTTTTTGTTATCCTTGAGCCAGGTGACCAGTTCTTCGGTCGCAGAAGCCGATCGTCGATCCGTCAGCACCGCGAGCGGTCCATTCCACACGCCCCTGCCCTGCAGCTCCTCGGTTTCCGCGGCCTTGCCGTAAATCGAGCAAGGACGCTTGCCCTCCCATACCGAGGCCCGATCGCAGGAAGGATTGGCCAGCATCGGCGCGCGGCGCGTGAGCTTTCCGGAGGCCAACAACCCCGCAACCTCGGTGCTCCATTCGCTGCCGCCGCCATTACCGGTCACGTCGATCACCAGCTTGCGGACGCCCGCGCCGCGCAAGGCAGCGATTTGCTCCGTCAACTGCCGGTTGAGTTCGGCCCGGGTGGCGAGTTGAATCGCGCGGGCATTCATGTTCGTCCTGGCCACCTTCTGGCGGCTGGCGGGATAGTCCTCTTCGCTGAAAGACGGAATTCGGAGGAAACCGACGTCGCCCAAAACACCGGACCTGAATGGAACGCTCGATAGCTGCTTCCAGCCCGCCGCCCTGGGATAAGGTAATCGCGTGTCGCCCTTCGCGGCGGAACTCTGGGCGGCCGAGCAGCACTCGCCCGAAGGCGCGCTGGCTTCCACGACATCTTTCTTCGGAAGCAGGGTCGCGCTAGCAGGTGGAGGCCCGATTTGCAATTGCAGGTGCGGGTCCTTGAAAGCGTGGATGAGCTTCGTGAACACCACGACTGCTTCGACGTCGCTGTTCGCCCGATCGAGCATCGCATGGATCTGCTCGCTCATCCGCTGCAGGTTCAACCCGCGGCGCTCGATCTGCCAATCGAGATTGGCATATCCCTGCGCCAGGCCGAGCTTTACCCGCTCGAACTCGTTTTTCCACTCGGCGCGATCGAACGGCTGGCGACCAGCCTCGTGCTCCGTGGCCGATGCGTTTCCAACCAATGCTCCAGCGACGAGCAAAATCGCAAATAGGTGTACGTTAAACATTCAGTTCGATAAAGAAGCTACAGCAGTTCAACCGGATGCAGCAACATCTACACGCCGCTCCCATCTCGAAAGCCGCCTTCACATCAAACGCAAACCTAAAGCGCCAGGTTGCGGAAGGGCGGCGCAACTCCGCGCAATAGCAGAGATAAGATGTCAAAGAACGACGCGCTTCAGGCGCTAAACAAAAATAAATGGGAGTCGGGGAGGTTGGGTTTGAACTCCCATTTCCGCCACAAGTTTGTTCCCCCTCTGGAAATGTGCGCATCGCGCAAAGTGGCCGCGCAGGAACGCGTGAGGATGCCCGGATCGCAGACAAGGAGCTGCATAAGTGGGACTCTTGGAACTCGTCCCTCCGAGGTTTTGAATTATTAAAAAGAAGTTCATTTCGGAAGTTCACGGTCGGAGCCGAATAAGGCGCGGCGGGCGGCGTTGATCTTGTCTTCGTCGTCGGTGTTGTCGTCCTTCATGATTTCGCCGAGTTTATCGTGGTGCAGGAGGGCCTGGCGGGCGGCGTTGAACTGGAATCTCTCGCGGTCGAGCGCGAGGCGTTCGCGGGCGAGTGCGAACTCTTTCTCAGCATGTTCCTGGTCACGGAGCTTGAGGACCCATCGGCTCAGCGCTTTGAACTGCTTCGGTCCGATGCGTGGTGAGTTGGAGAGTTCGAAAGCGATCTGCCGGACTCCGAGGGCAATGGCAGAATCCACCTGTGGCGCCGGATCCGTGGTGTCGACCAGCTCGGTCGCGAGCTGTGAATCTTCCCGAGAGTTGCCCGCACGCCGGCGAGCGTAGAATCGACGCAACGTGGTCGGATACGTTTTGATTCCGAATCCTTCCGGCGCGGGAGCCGCAACTTTTTCGAGCACCTGCTTGATGGGAAAGAGTTCCAGCCAGGCGAGCAGCTGGTCCTGTTGCTCATTGGAGAGATCTGAGAGAGGAGATGGGTTGGGGTTCGTGGGCATAATTACGAATTAAGAATTATGAGTTAAGGATCGGAACGGAACCTGAGAGGTAATGACGGAAAACGATGCGCGAACTGAGGTAGAAAAAATTTCGCGTGTGTTTTCGTGTGTTTCCGTGATTTTGCAGTGTGTTTTCGTGTGTTTTTTTCGTGTGTTTGGCGTGTGTTTTGTTTCGGAAAACACACGGCATTGGAAGTTGATTCCCAGCAGAAGAGGGAGAGAACTACGCAATCGGCTTCCGAAGTCTGAACAACAGTAGAGACGAACCGGTTGCGTTCCCCAACGCCGCCTCGAATCGGTATCCCGGGAGCGGGACGTTCTCTTCGAGAAGCGAGGTCGCGGTAAGGCCCGCCACAATTTTGTTTCCCCAGACGAGATGTTCGCTTCGCGAACCCTGGTAGACACAGAGAGCGCAGAGGGTGGAATTGAACCACGGAAGGCGCGGACCACACGAAAAGGGCGACGCGTTCCGCGGAACGCTCTCCCGCGTGATAGCCTCGGCCCCCTCCCCCCCCGAATAGCGTGAATGTTCGTGAACGATCGTGAACGGCACGCGACGCAGTCGCGAATCTTGAATTTTCTGCGTTAGAACTCCCAGTTCCGCCACGAATTAGTCTCCCTTCGAAAGCTGAGCGCGTTGCGCAACGTGGTCCAACGCCGCCACGATAATGTTGCCGCATATCGAAGACGATCGCTGACGCGAACCGTGGTGTTTTTGGTTTTGAGTTCCAGAGATAAACCACGGAATAAACGGAACACACGGAAGATGGATACGTTTCGAGCGGTGACATCAGCGTTCCTTTGGGGTCGGTTGGGCGGGTGCAAAAATTAATTTTAAAAAAAGGGGGTGTGTTTATGTGTGTTAATCTGTGTTTTGTTGGTGTTTATCTGTGTTTTTAATGTGTGTTCAGGATGTGTTCGTGTGTGTTTAAGTGTGTTCGTTTCGATAAACAGACGGGTTGAAAGTCGAGGGTTCCAGGTTGCAGATTGGGAAGAGAAAACGCGGAGAGATTGAACCACCGCAGGCGCGGACCACACGGAAGGGACGAAGTCGCGTATTTCGAGTTGAGGAACATTGCGGGCCGGCCGTCCACAAAAAAAAATGCGTGTGTTTGGTGTGTTTTCGCGTGTTTTGCGGTGTGTTCCAGTGTGTTTTCGCTGTGTGTTTGGCGTGTGTCTGCCGTGTGTTTCCCGTCGAAAAACACACGGGTGGAATGTTGAAGGTTCCAGTTGCGAGTTCGCAGGGTCTTTTCACCACAAGCCAGTACGAGACCGAGACGGATCGGTTGCGTTCCGGACGCCGTCAGGTTTGTTTCCCGAGTAGGAACTTCCGTTGCGTGCCCCACGCCGCCTCCAACTTGGTGCCCAGAAGGGACGTTCTCTTCTGAGAATTGAGGTCGCGAATCGAGGTCGCAATAGGGCCGCAGAGGACGCGGAGAGGAGGAAGTACAAGTCGACGGCGGGACCGCCGCGCGATTGCGGGTTTTTTTCAGTTGTTTTGACCCGGTTGAGCGGAGTCGGAGACATTTGTCCGTCACATTCACGTGCACAGAATGCGGGAGGGGGTCTGCCATTTATTGACGTAGGCCCTAAAGAAATTCGCGGCTCGAAAGGCGAAGTTCCAGCTACGAAATGGAGCGGAACGGCGTACGCACTAGTCCCCTGTGCGCTCGGAAAACCATCCTTTTTTTCTTGCGCGCTTAATCCCGCTTTGTAGCATCGCTTCTGAAACCTGCGGCTACCCATTATGCTAACACGACTTCTTCGCACCCTCGTCGCGCTCACCTGCATTTTCAGCGCGTCCGCCCAAACGTCTTTCGTGATTGAAGCGGAAGATATCAACTTTGATGGAGGACAATACCTGCCGGACGCGAATACGATGCCGTATTACGGAGGTGCCTACGAGGGTTACAGCGCTGTGCACGGCGTGGACTATTTTCGCGGGATGGATACTTTCGAAGGTGACATCTATCGCTACGGCGAATTCCCGAATCTTCCGCTGATGAACGACACCAATCCGCTCGCGGTCGAACGCGGCGAATGGACTGTTACCTCGAATTACCGAATCGGCTGGAACCTCCCGGAGACGTGGTACAATTACACCCGCGTTTTTCCAGCCGGCGATTACCGCGTCTACGCTGGCCTCACCCATGGCGATACTGCGCCCGACATGATGCGCGGCAAATTATCGCTCGTCCTTTCCGGCAGTACGACCACTGAACAGAGCCTCCTCGAACTCGGTAATTTCCGCGCTGCCGGCAGCGGCTCCTGGAATAACGTCACGCCCGTTCCTCTACGCGTCGATGGCGAAACCGCGGTCGTCTCGCTGGCCGGCGAAATGACTGTGCGCTTTACTTCGGATTCGGGCGATTTCGATTACCTCATGTTTGTTCCGGCGGCCGCCCCTGAACCATCCGTCAGCGTTCAGGACACGACCGTTGTCGCTGGGCAACCGCTGCTGCTCACCGCCACCACGTCTGGCGAAGGTCCATTCAGCTATCAGTGGCGCCACAACGGCACTCCGATTGACGGCGCAACTAGTGCCATTTACGAAGTTGCGTCCGCCACCGCGAGCGATGCCGGCACCTACAACGTCTTCGTCTCCAATGCCGCCGGCGGGATGCTTTCCCCAGGCGTGCGCATTGAGATTGTGATTCCCCTCCAGATCGGCGATACGGCGTCGGGCGCTCTGACTGGCGGCGGGGTATTCGAAGAAATCGTTTATACCTTTAACGGGAGCGCAGGTACCGCAATCTTTCTCGAAGGCCTCAGCGGAGATGCGTGTAACAGCGTCTATATCTCAGTCCGCCGCCCTGACAGTTTAGCGCTGATCGGCCCCACAGCGCTGGGAAGCTGCTTCGATGGGCCGCTCCAGCCATCGGCCAGCATTCTCCTGCCGGTCACCGGACGTTATACGATCGTAGTCACCAGCTTTGGCTTCGCGTCGTTTCCTGATTACTCCTTCCGCATCTCGAACGTGCCATTCGTCACGCAGCGGAATATTCTGCTCAACGAAACCGTGGATGGATTCAGCTCGGATCTCGCGACTGGAGACGCTTACCTTCTACATCTTTCCGAACCGACTTCGGTCGCTGTTGAAGAAATCGCTGGAACAGCTTGCTACGGTTTCGGTCAGCAATGGGCTCTGGTTGATGTAAACGGCAACGTCGTTGCAACGGAAGCTCTCGGGCCGGAGTGTGATTGGCCGATCGGCCTGCGGTATGATCTGGCGGCCGGCGACTATCAGTTATTGATCGTCCCGGGCAGCATCCAGGATTTCTATAGTCTGCGGATTACGCCAGTAGTGGTGCAAACTCATACGATTGAGATCGGCGCGACCGTTCTGCCCAATTCGGAAACGGGCGCCGGAATTTTGGAAGGTCCGGGTGCCACGGATAGCTATCAATTCCAAGCGACCGCTGGTCAATGGCTTTATCTCGGCGATGTCTTCGTAC
The DNA here is from genome assembly GCA_036383895.1 of Verrucomicrobiia bacterium. Classification (GTDB taxonomy): domain Bacteria; phylum Verrucomicrobiota; class Verrucomicrobiia; order Limisphaerales; family SXQI01; genus DASVNK01. The sequence goes on from DASVNK010000045.1 coordinate 100,925, forward strand.
CGGAACGAGCCTATGTCGATCTGCAGCTCACCTCACCCAGTGGTACGGCCCTCCCGGGCGTGTATGTGGGCGTAGCGCCAATCCTTCTGCCGGAAACCGGAACATATACTCTCTCCGTTTTCTCGTACTCTGGCGCTTACGGAAATTACGGATTTAAGTTGCTCCCGAGCGCGGGTGTGCAGACTTTTGCCTACACTTTGGAGACATTGATCGGTTCCTCCTCCGCGCCGGCCGGGTTTCTGGACGGGAATGGCTCCGTCGACGAGTTCACATTTACGATCGATGGCCCTCCCGGCGGCCTGGGCAAGTTCGTCGATTTCGTCGATCACGGCTCTGCTGGTAATCAAATGTTCTGGACCCTGGAGCAGCTTTCACCGGGATTCCCCATGCACATCTTTACCGACCTGTTGGATGGCATCAGCCCGGGCATCAACTATCTGTATCCTGGCGAATACAGAATTCGGATCTACGCGGCCAACGGCGACCCGAATATCGCGGGTAGTTACAGCTTCGCGACCGACATCAGCTACCCACCGGTGGCGGTCGGCGAGAATTACCGGACGAAAATGGACAAGCCGCTTCGGATCCCCAAGGGCCGCCTGCTCTCGAACGATTACGATCCGGATGGCACGCCGGTCCTCTGGTTCGAACATGCCTGGGATCCGTTTCTCTCCAACGGAAGTGTCGAAGACAAAGGGGATACCCTCCTCTTCACGCCGAACCCTGGTTTTCGCGGCGAAGCATACTTCTGGTACTCCGTTCAAGATTCGGTTCAGTGGTGGATGACCACCTGGACTGTTGTCACCATCCAGGTCGAGTGATCAAGCTCTGAAGAGTTTTGCCGCAGGGGAAAGGGGGATGTGACGATTCAGGAACGCTCTGTGTGTGTTTCTGTCGTTTTGCGGGTGTGTATCCGTGTGTCTGTCGTTTGTTTCGTGCCGAAACACATATGGGTTGAAAGTTGAAGGACAATCCGGAGTGCACTGACTTCCCGAGGCCAGAACAACAGAAGAGACGAACCGCGTTGCGGTTGGCCCGCCACGAGATTGTTGCTCGATGTTGAAGACGATCGCTGACGCGAACCGTGGTGTGCTGGGTGCTGAGTTGAAAGGGAGTTGAAACCACGGAAAACGCGGAATTGGCTTCCCGAAGCCCGCCACCAATTTGTTTCCCCAGACGAGATGTTCGCGTCGCGAATCTTGGTCGCGGACCTGGCTTGGCAATCCCGCCACGAATTTGTCTTTCCAGGAAGTTTTTTACCACGAAGACCACAGAGAGCACGAAGGGAAAACCACGAATCAACACGAATGGACACGAAGCAAAAACACAGCGGACTGTGTTTTTGTGTAGACTCGTGTGTTTTTCCGAAGGAAAAAGCCCACGCTACCTTCCACAGAAAACGTTGAGGAAAAGGGAAGCGGCTCGTTAGGGACAACGAGCCCTACCTTGAGTAAAAGCGAAGCCAGCCGAGGGAGATCGGCTGAAATCAGATGGGTGTCGCCGGAATCATGGTCAGAAGTGATGAGTGATGCGTAATGAGTGATGAGTCGGCACGAGGGTGCCAAAGGGCGCCGAAAACGGCTTTTTATTAGGCGGGTGTCACCGAGATCAGCCGAGGCAAATTCGAAGTGCGAAGTTCGAAGGTCGAAATCCACACAAAAACCTTGGCTTCAGGCACGCTGAAAGCGTCGGTGACACAAGATTGTTGTCTCGTGTCAGGCGCCAAGTAGATCAAATGTTGACTATGTTGTCAAGACTGAGGTTGTTCCAGAGTTTCCGGTAATTGTGGAAGCTTCAATGTCGCTTTCTCCGACGAAAAGGATTTGATCGGGATTTCCTAATTGGACGTATTTGACGATGTCGACGAGTTGGCAGCGGCTTTTCAGTTCCTTCCGTATCGCCTCTTCCGTTGCGTTCAGGTGGTTCGCTACTAAAAGCACCGACTTCTCATACCACTGAAGGTCACCCTTCAAAATGAAATCATTCGCAGCGGTGTGAATCGCATAGTAGTCTCGGAATGGCAGATCTCTCCTCAAAAGTTTGTAGAGTCTTCGTATTTGCTCGGAGATATACACTTGTTTCTGCATGCCGGACACGAAGCTGCTCCAACGGGTTTCGCCGCCGGAGGACAATATACCGGGAAGTAGTTCGGCAATTCGGAAGTATAGTCTTGCAACGAACACGGCCGCATCAGTTGCACTGACCGGTAGGAGTGTCGCTACTACCGTCATTGCACCCAGCATCAAAAACGTGTTTCCGACTGAAGCGTGATCCCCGTCGATTGCGTGGGTATCGCAAGAACTGAGAAGTACAATGGGAGGAACACGGAGCCTGGTGCGGAACTCATATAGATCAACGAGCTTGCCGCAAATGGATACTTTTCCGACGTCCGAGATTGAAGGGCTTCCATGGCCATCAAACACCATTAGAGCACCTTTGAAGGAATTAACCACTTCAATGAATTCTTCGATGCTCGATACATCCTGAATTCGAAAGCGACACTTGCTTTGTTGGCTGATGCGTACGGTTCTTAGCGCTACTTCCAGTACATGCCTCACTGGGTCTGTCGCCTCGTACGCGCGAATAACCAGTGTTTCGTCAAGGGCCGAAGCCGGAAATGCAACCTCACGAGATACAACACATTGATCGAACATCACATTCCCGGGTGTCGAGGGAATACGACTTGTTTCATACCGAATCATCATGGGAATGCCCCGAATTTCTAGCCATTCTAAAGGGACATTCCCGACTAATTTGATCCGGTTATGCGGGGAATCGATGTATTTATAATATTCGGCTGGAACTCCGTTGATTAACGATTTTGTGATCGTGCGAAAAAGTTTCTCTTGCTTGAAAAGTAGGTGTGGATTGTCCCCACGCGTGCAGCGCGCGAGTTTATCCACGTCGTCTTGGACCTGGTTTAGAACCGGAGGAAGTCGAATTACCGGCGCGAAGCTGTTGGTTGCTTTTACGGCAATGGCCTTTGAAAATGCATCGATTTCCTGGCGATACATACCGACCATGCTTTGAAATTCAGGAGTTGCAAGATCCGCGAGCGTCTGTCTGTCTCCATCTGAAAAGTATTTGGTCTGCCTTCGAAACGAGTTAAAAACTCGGCGCGTGACTTCGTTCGTGTCCTTTCCCGGCCTAGCGGCGTAAACATGTCGGTAAAAGGATGCGCAGCACAACAGCGTCGTGAAGGTTGGAGGATGTACGAGACCGAGGGTTCCGATTCTATTCTGTTCTCGATCTACTTGGTCGGCTGAGTCGCAGATAGCGCGAATGTAAGGATCATTCGAGGCACCCGATAATTTCTGCAGAGATTTGAGTGCATAGTTTGACCTTTTCAGAACTGTCTCGTTTGCGAGTGTTAAGTAATGCTCTCGTTCCTCTAGATTGAGGCTGTCAGGCGGCTCCTGCAGGATTGGCATTTTCAAAACTTCTTCTATGACATACGGAACATTGCCGCCCTTCGCTTTAATGAAACTTATGGCCTTACAGCTGTAGTTGTAAAGATCCTCCGCTGTAATGCCCCAGAGGGAAATTCCGCCCTCAATAACGTTTTCCGCGGCGCACAAGTGCAAAGTGGGGTGCTCGATTGTTTCCAGAAAAGATGAAACATCCGACATCGTTTCGTCAGTGCTTACGAAGCACCACAAAGGAATTTCTTGATTGATGACGTGTCGAAAAACGGGCAGGGCGTCTAAATGTGCGGGCTGAAACTGGTAAGTTCCACCAGCCATCGCCCAGGCCCGCTTTTGATCCTTGGTGAGCCGGAAAAAGAGAGGATGTCGAGGCAGTCGCAAAAGCTCGAATGCATACTGCACAGATTCGAGAATACCGGGGGTGAATCCAAAAAATGGAGATGCCTGCCATAAATCCTGCGGCGGCATTGTAAGGACATACTGGAATCGGTAATCGGGCATGGTTTGTAAGAGGAAGCATCTTCCCGCTCTGTCGCCGCTTCAATGTAGTGCTACAGAATGCCCCAAGAAAAACGATTCATCGGTGGCGTTTTACCTTTGCTTTTCCGTTCTTGAATTGTACACAAATCGTACCCTCCCACCACATGTTCTTCCCTATCTTTCGCCGCGATCGATGAAGCGACCAAGCGGCTACCTTCGTCAAATCCTTTTGGAGCCGCTCAGGTAGTTGGGTGCAGAGCATCTTCACCTTTGGATTGCAATTGAGGATGCAGTTAACAATGTCCTCCCGTGGAAGGTTAAACCGACTCCGGTGAATCGAAAAAACAATATACTTTGGTGAAACTTTCGATAATACAGCTTCGGCGAATGTTGCTGCGTCTCCATCGCCCGGTGAACCTCCATGGTGAGGAAAGACCATAACTTCCGCCTTCGCAGACATTCGTTCCGCGTCCCAAAAATCCAGACACTCGAATCCAACATCGCCGCCCAGTAATACGAGTGGCTTATGAAGATACGAAAGTCGAATAGCAGCACTTAATGAATTCGACGTGTTTCGTTTACCTCTTACGTTACGTCCGCCAACACCTGAAACAAGACTTTCGGCGGGCGGATAAAGCACCTCAATGGAAACGTCGCCGCAATTTAACTTCCCTGTTAACGACGAGCATAACCCGGGGTTCGGGATTGTTTTTCGCTGACGTCTCGCGGTAAGGATAGCAATTTGAAGTTGCTGATGTGAGTCGGTGTCCTTGGATGGATCACTATTGAAATAAACTTCCGAAACTTTGATTTTATCGTCTAGTAGAAGTCGCGAAGCATTGCCGATATGGTCGTCATCTGAATGCGAAAGGATCAAACGCTTTACGTTGTGTATGCGGGAAGAATGTAAAAACTCGAGAAGCTCCGGACCTTTTCCCGTATCAAAGACGACTACCCCCTTGGAGTCGAGCAATACAGATGCGTTTCCGTGACCTACGTCAACGATGATTAAACTGGGCGCGAACTGTTTTGACATCGTCTGGGTGTGGGAACTCGAAATTTTCGAAGAAAAGATCGTCTGCTCGTTCCGCGGCTGTGTTCACCGTTGCGAGTAGAAAGGTCCCGATCTCAACACTGCCACGCATAGGTAAGGGAACCATCGAAAGAGGAAAGCCAACCTGTTCGGTTGGGTTCCATTGGGTTACTACAACCTTAACAATTTTTTCCGCTGCCTTTGGAACAATATCCTTCACTGTCAAAACGGACCGGTACCCCCGTCTCTCCCGGGGCACTAGATCATTGACGATTTCACTTTCACACGCGGCAAAGGCGTCGTGAAGATTCGATGGCGACAAATCGCTGCTGGCGACGAGCCTCGGAATCCATCGGCGCCAGCGTCTAATCGAGGTATCGATGTCGCTGCGCTGGTACCTCGTAGTGAGCACGGCCGGTATGCTAGCCTGATTGCATCTTGCAACTGCCTCAGCTCCGCTGAATCGAGCGTAGTTTCCCTCGCTAAGGCGGTGGTCACAGAGAGCAAACCTAGCTTTCGCGCTTCGCGCGGTTTGTAGTAGATCTTGGATATTTTTGACAGGATCTGACAGCAGATGGACGCGAAATCCGGCAGTTCTGGCGGTAAGAGCATAGCTGGCCCGGCTTTCTTGGTCGTCATCCACAATTATAATGGCGTCCTGCGTTCGCATATATTTCTAATCTCGCGCCGGAAACTCTAGATTAAACTTCGCACCCCCGAGGCCGCCATGTGCATCTGCAGAGATTGATCCGCCAAGGTCACCGACTGCATCCCGAACAATTGTTAAACCGAGTCCAGTGCCCTCCTCTGTCGTCGTCTTTCCAGGAAGCCAAATATCTTCGGTTGAGATTCCCACAATTCCGGGGCCGTTATCCTCTACGGTAAGAAAAAGTCTAGTTCCTGCCTTACGCGTCCGAAATAAAATTCGACGGGAGGTCGGCACTTCTTCGATTTCCGGCGTCGTACTTTGCCGCGCAAAAGCTCGGAGACTGTTATTGATGAGATTTGTCAGTATTGCTTCATACGCCGCTCGGCTCCCCCAAGTGTAATCAGGCTCGGCGGTAAAGTCGTATTCGGGATTCACATGCCTGAGTGCGAGGTACGGCCTAAGCAACTCGATGACTTCATAAATCATTTCATGAAGTGATTGTTTCCCTCGCCTACGTTTCTCATGCTGAAGGAGCTTTAAAGTGACTTCGCCAAAGGCGAGTAACGCATTTGCCGACGCTCGGACTTGAGTTACCGCTTCGCCGCTGAGCTGAGGAAAAGAAGGTATTTTGGGATCTCCGAGGAGATATTCTAATGTCGAAGCGGATCGCAGTATTATGTTCAAAGGTTGGTTCGATTGGTGCGCGAACGCAGCCGCCGTCGTTCCGACCGTCCCGAGCGTTTGATAAAGTTGACGTTCATCAACCAACCAAGCGAGCTCTGCTTCGTGAGCGGCCCTTTGAGCAGCAACTGCTTTTTCTATCGGCTTCCGAAGTGGTTCGGGGAGTTTCTCAAGTTCTTTCTGCAGTTTCGCTTCCGCATCAGTCTTTTTAACTTGAGCTTCAGTGCGCTCAGCTTTCCTCCGCTTCTCGCGCGCTTTGAGACGCTCGTCGGCCATCCATTCGAGGACATCGCCAGCGAACCGCCACAATTCGCGGAACGGCTCGTTAGAGACAAAGCCCTGACGATCGGTTTTTTGATGAAAATGTGCTTTCGGATCATCTGTGGTGACACGACCAATAGAGTTGTTTGTGCTTGGTCGCACCTCTGGGGATCTGACCCGTCGCAAATTCATGTCTAACCAATCATTACCGGGATCGCCATAAGGCCCAACGCGAATTCCTCTATGATAAACATGGACACCACCGAACTCGCCAAGCCATTTTCTGAGCTCACTTATGCGGACGCTCCGGGTGGAGAAGCGTTTTCCGTCCAGGACAAACTCCCATAACTCGAAAGTTAGTGGCGGGGCTTGGTAACGGCTGTTCTCCTTTCCCTCTGCCAAGGCGCCGTGGCTAGCTCGAAATAAAACCTGGCCAGCTGCGTTTAGTACCTGGGCACTTCCGTATCCGTTTGAGTCGATCGTTGCCAATAAGTGATAGTCACAATCCGCAAAATAGCCTTTTCCTGCGCGTTCAACTACATGGGCGAACTCTTCGGTTTCGAGCCGCGGTTTAAACCCAATTGAGCCACCAAAGGGATCAGCCAGAAGCAGCATCGCTCGCGCTAGCCGACGCACATCTTCCGAACGCCACGCGAACGTTATATCTTCGACAATAACTTCGCTGCCGGATCTACTCTGTTCGGATCGCTTGCTTTCGATAATGTCGAGGGGAATATCTTCAACGAGATGAGCTTTATCGAAACGGCTCCAATCTAAATCCAGCCTGTACTCGAATTTCGGTCGGCTACGTGGCCGAGTAATTAACGTCGCTTTCTTTCCTAGGCGCAACGCTCCCAATCTTCCCAATCCTTTGCTGCCAACAAATAGCCGGCCGCCGGGACTTCTTGTAGTCCCCGATTTCTCCGATTCCCCAACCACGAGCCATCCATCTCTAATCTGCTCTGGTAACATACCGTTACCATCGTCGGCGACACGGATCCTCCCGCCCGGAAGATGCGCTTCCTCAAGAAATACGGTGCACGACTCTGCGTCCGCGTCGTAGGAATTCTTGACCAGTTCGAGAATCCCTTGATCTGGACTCGGGTTTAACTCCTCGCCAAGCAGCCTTAAGACGGCAGTTGAGAACCGCAATCTTTCGTCACTCATGTTTTTTGGCCCACATCGGAAGTTCTCGCAGCACTCCGACTGTCAGATGCCGGCAACGAATTCGGTGATCCAACCATTTTTTTGTCCGGGCGTCGCGTAGATTCGTGAGTAAAGACTCACATTCATCAATTCGACCGCTCTTTGGCTTCAGTACCAGCAGATGGTTCTCTACGGCGACTTTATCCTGACCGGTCACAATTGATCCTACCGCTCTCGCGTTGTCACGAGGGCTGGATGTACGGCGGACCGTAACGAACGGTGGAGCAACAACAGCCCCCTCGAACCGCCTGTGCAGTTTTAGCTCCGGTATAGTGCTCCAAGGAGTAACCGACTTGGCAGTGGCGAAGGGGTGCCAAGCGCCGCGATTTGGATCTCGGTGGGGCACCACGGCGCCAACACTTACTTCAAAGAAGTCTCCAATGACACCATACTGAGCTTTGGAGCTCGCCTGCCACCATTTGATTTGTTTTCCGTGACCTACGGTTCCTTCGATGATGAAAACGTCGATATCAGCGTATTTATCAAAACGACCGTAAGGTTGCACCCGCACAATCTTGAGGTTTTCGGATATCAATTTACGCCATCGTTCATATCTGGTGCCGGTCCGTAAAACATCTGGGAGTATTGCTACTACCTGCGTCTTCGGTTGCGCCTGTTTGATACAACTTTCGAGGAGAAGAGCCGCGAGCGATACCTTCCCCGACGTCCAGTTACACTCCCGCGGAGCGGAAACTTTTCCAAACGGAGGGTTCATCACCAGTGTCAGAACTGTGTCCTGATCGTGCGCATCCCTTGCGTCTCCCCTTTTGATCCCAGGAAACAGTTTGTCGACTTTTGGGGGACGTCCACCCTGAAGGCGAGCACCACGTGAGATCGCTTTCAGAACAAGGCGACGTTTAGCGACTGTTAAAAACTCGTGGAAAAGATCATTTCCGCGAAGTAACGATTCCCAGGTAGCTAACGTTGAGAGTAGATTTCGGGAAACGGGAAGCTCATCCGCCCAGCGCAGAAGCAGGTCGCCAGCACCACAAGTTGGATCGAAAACGGGGTTGCGAAGCAGTCGTCCCCGCTGTGTCAGCGGATTCAAAGCAAGATCAGCGAGATGCGGGCTCGTAAAATACGCGCCAGCTCGCCAGATTGAGCTTTCATTCCCGGCGCCGTGAAGGATCTCGGCGGGCTGATGCATTAACACCTTCTTAACTGCTTCTGCTCTGTGGTAGGGTCGTTGCCCCCACTCGATTTCATCGAGGAGAGCGTCTAGCTGTTCAGCGTACTTGAGAAACGGCTTCATCCTGAGGTGCCCGTGAAGTATGGTGTAAGCAACGATTTACGTCACCTCCTTAATGGATTTTGTAACGTTTATGGCGAGAGGCTGCACCTAGTGAAGCGAACGAAGAGAACGGGAGCGCGCGATCGTTAAGAATTCTGCAAAAGCTCCGGGGACCTTCGCGCCACCGACTGGGAGAATGCAGAAGCTGCAGAAGTGGGACTCGTGGACCTCATCCCTCCGCAATTGAGTAAAGCTCCGCAGGAGCGTCGCGCCACCAAGCAAAAGTGATGAGTGATGAGTGATGAGTGATGGGCTATGGGCAATGGGCAATGGGCTATGGGCGATGGGCGATGAGGTTGGGCAGATCACTTGCGGGGGCGGGCGGAATCTTTAACCTTAGGACAATGCGAATGTCCGGACTGCTGATGTTGTTTGCTGCTTTGGCCAGCTTTTCGCTGATCCGGGGCGCGGCGGAATCGGACGCTGATTTCTTTGAGAGGCGGATTCGGCCGGTGTTGGTGGAGCATTGTTACAGTTGCCACAGCGCGGAGAGTGAGAAGGTGAAGGGTGGGTTGCTGCTGGATTCGAAGGCGGGCGTGGCGCGCGGTGGGGAGAGCGGACCGGTGATTGTGCCGGGGGATGTGGAGGGGAGTTTGTTGATTAAGGCGGTGCGGTGGGGGGATGAGAAGTTGCAGATGCCGCCGAAGAAGAAGTTGTCGGCGAGTGCGATCGCGGACCTGGAAGCGTGGGTGAAGTTGGGGGCGAAGTATCCGGAGAGTGCGACCGATGCTACGAAAGCGACGAATGGTTTGGCAGGGGCGCAGAGGAAGGCAGTGGATCATTGGGCGTTTAAGAAGCCGCAGAAGTTTTCGGTGCCGGCGGTGAAGGAGGGGAGTTGGCCGCGGACGGAGATGGATCATTTTATCCTGGCGAAGTTGGAGGCGGAGAATTTGAGGCCAGCGGCAGGGGCGGATCGGCGGACGTGGTTGCGGCGGGCGAGTTATGATCTGACAGGGTTGCCGCCGAGTTACGAGGAGGTGCTGGCGTTCGAGCAGGACAATTCGCCGGAAGCCTACGAGCGGGTGATCGATCGGTTGCTGGATTCGCCGGCGTATGGGGAGCGTTGGGGGCGGCATTGGCTGGATGTGGCGCGGTTCGCGGATACGAAGGGTTATGTGTATTCGGATCGCGAGGAGCCGCAGTTTGTGCATTCGCATGTGTATCGGGATTGGGTGATGAAGGCGTTCAACGAGGACATGCCTTACGACGAGTTTTTGGTGGCGCAAATTGCGGGGGATCAGCTTGAGACGAAAGGTTTGGAAGGATTGGATTCGCCGCTGGCGGGGATGGGATTTCTGACGGTGGGGCGACGGTTCCTCGGGGTGACGCATGACATTATCGATGACCGGATCGATACGCTGACGAAGGCGACGCAGGGGCTGACGGTGAGTTGCGCGCGGTGTCACGACCACAAGTTCGATCCGATTTCGATCCAGGATTATTACTCGCTGTATGGGGTGTTCTCGGCATCGACGGAGCGGAGTGTGCAGTTGGAATCGGCGCCGGCGGAGACGAAGGAGTTCGTGGAGTTTAAGAAGGGTTACGATGAGCGGGTGGCGAAGTTGCAAGGGAGTTTTGAGAAACATAGGGGCGAGTTGCTGGCGAAGGTGCGGGCGAAGACGACGGAGTATCTGCTGGCGGTGCTGGAGGCGGATAAGTTGCCGACGGAGGATCATTATGAGATTCGCGGGCCGGAGGATTTGAATCCGACGATCGCGCGGCAGTGGCAGAGTTATTTGTTCCAGACGGCGAAGGAGTTTCATCCGGTATGGGCGCCGTGGCATGAGTTTGCGAAGTTGCCGAAGAGCGAATTTGCGGAGCGGGCGCGACAGTTGAATCTGCAAAGCAACACGAACTTGAACGCGGCGGTGCGGACGGCGTTTGTGACGAATGCGCCGGGGTCGATGGTGGAGGTGGCGAAGGTTTATGGGGCGTTGTTGGCGGAGGTGAATCGGAAGCATTTGGAGAAGGCGGAGCTGGGCGCGGCGGAGCGGGAATTGCGGGAGTTGGAGGATGTGCTTTATGGGGCGGAGTCGCCGGTGGCGGTGCCGGCGGGTTCGGTGTGGGATGTAGAATGGTTTTTTCACGAAGCGGTGCGGGTGGAGTTCGGGAAGCTGCAGTCGGAGATTGATCGGTGGATTATCAAGGCGGCGGGTGCGCCGAAATTTGCGGTGACGTTGGTGGATCGGCCGAACCAGAAAAATCCGCGGGTGTTCCGGCGCGGGAATCCGGCGAATCGCGGGGAGGAAGTGCCGCGGCGGTATTTGGAATTGATCGCGGGCGCGGATGGGAAGGCGTTTGCGAACGGGAGCGGGCGGCTGGAGATGGCGCAGATGATCGCGAGCGCGGAAAATCCGCTGACGGCGCGGGTGATGGTGAATAGGGTTTGGGCGAATCATTTCGGCGAGGGGCTGGTGCGGACGTTGAATGATTTCGGGACGCGGAGTGAGGCGCCGACGCATCCGGAATTGCTGGATTGGCTTGCGACCTATTTTGTGGAGAACAGGTGGTCGGTGAAGAAGTTGCATCGACTGATCATGCTTTCGAGGACGTATCAGCAGAGCGCGACGGCGAGCGAGGAGGCGGTGGCGCGGGACCCGCAGAATCGGTTGCTGTCGCATATGAACCGGCGGCGGTTGGGATTTGAGGAGTTACGGGATTCGCTGTTGCGCGCGAGCGGGGAACTGACGCTTGAAGCGGGCGGGAAACCGCAGGCGCTGTTTGGGCCGAAGCTGGTGGCGAAGCGGGCGGTGTATGGATTTGTGGACCGACAGTTTCTGCCGGGGGTGTATCGGGTGTTCGATTTTCCGAATCCGGATTTGCCGTCAGGACAACGGGCGTTGACGACGGTCCCGCAACAGGCGCTGTATTTGATGAACAACCGATTTTTGATGGACCGGGCGCGGGTATTGAATGCGGGTGCGGAGGGAAGTTCAGCGGAGCGGCGCGTTGCGGAATTGTATCGGAGAGTATTTCAGCGCGAGCCGTCGAGTGAGGAAATGAAATCGGCGTTGGCGTTTGTGGAATCGGCGGAAGCACTCAAGACGCCTGAGCCTCCCCCACCCCCGCCGCCGAGCGCGTGGAGTTATGGATATGGCAAAGTTGTTTCCGGGAAGATCGGGGCGTTCAAGGAACTGCCGCATTTTGCGGAGAACGCCTGGCAGGGCGGGAATGATTATCCGGATGCGAAGTTGGGTTGGGTGAAATTGACGGAGGAGGGAGGTCACGCGGGGAATGATCTGGATCATGCTGCGATTCGACGTTGGACCGCGCCGGTGAGCGGGGAGTTCCGGATTAGCGGCGTGCTCGAACACAAGCGCAAGGAGGGAGATGGAATACACGCGGCGGTGGTGAGTTCGCGCCAGGGCGTGCTGGGCGAATGGAACCTGCACAATGTTAAAACCAAAACTGAGTTTGAGCGTGTTCAACTGGAGAAAGGCGACACAATCGATTTCGTGGTGGATATTCGCGGGACGCTGAACAATGACGATTTCGTTTGGACACCAACGATTAAGCAGATCGTCGAAGCGTCGGCGAAATATGAGAAGAGTGAATGGGACGCGAAGAAGGAGTTTGGCGGTCCGCCGCAGATTGCGCCGGCGCCGTTGAAGCCGTGGGAGAGCCTGGCGCAGGCATTGCTGATTTCGAACGAGTTTGTATTTGTAGATTAAGGGAAAATGGAAAACGGGATTTATGTGGCGAAGGGGGCGCAGGAGCATTTCTTGTTGCCGAAGATGGCGAATCGGCATGGGTTGATCGCGGGCGCGACGGGCACGGGGAAGACGGTGACGTTGAAAGTCATCGCGGAGAAGTTCAGTCGCATCGGCGTCCCAGTTTTTCTCGCGGATGTGAAGGGCGATCTGTCGGGGCTGGTCCGCGCTGGAACTGAAAATGTGAAGATTACCGAACGGATCGCGAAGCTGGGGCTGGCGGATTTTAAATTTGAGAGCGCGACGGTGGAGTTTTGGGATTTGTTTGGCGAAAACGGCCATCCGCTGAGGGCGACCATATCTGATATGGGACCGCTGCTGTTGGGGCGGTTGCTGAACCTGAACGAGACGCAGGCCGGAGTGCTGAACATCGTCTTTAAGATTGCGGACGATAACGGCTTGCTCCTGCTGGATTTGAAAGATCTGAAGTCGATGCTGCAGCACGTAGGCGACAAGGCGGCGGAGTTTCGGACTGAGTATGGGAATATCTCGTCGGTCAGTATTGGAGCGATCCAGCGGAATTTGCTCGTGCTCCAGGAACAGGGCGGCGACAAGTTTTTCGGAGAACCTGCGCTAAACCTCGATGACTTGATGCAGACCGATCCGCAGGGGCGAGGTGTGATCAACATCCTTTCCGCGGAGAAGCTGGTTCATTCTCCGAAGATTTACGCCACGTTCCTGCTATGGTTGATCGCGGAATTGTTCGAAAATCTCCCCGAGGTCGGCGATCCGCAGAAGCCGAAGCTGGTTTTCTTTTTTGATGAAGCGCATTTGCTTTTTGATGAAGCGCCTCCCGCATTGCTCCAGAAGATTGAACAGGTGGTGCGGCTGATTCGTTCAAAAGGTGTGGGCATTTACTTTGTGACGCAGAACCCGTTGGACATTCCGGATTCTGTCCTGGGACAACTTGGCAATCGCGTTCAGCATGCGTTGCGTGCATTCACGCCGCGCGATCAGAAGGCGGTGCGCGCGGCCGCGGAAACATTCCGGCAGAATCCTGCGATCAATGTGGAGCAGGCAATTACGGAACTGGCCGTTGGCGAAGCGTTGGTTTCTTTTCTCGATGCGGAAGGGCGGCCGACAATTGTGGATCGAGCGATGATTCTTCCGCCGCGCACGCAATTCCCGCCCATTTCTCCCGATGAACGCCAGCGGCTCATCGCGCAGTCGCCAGCAGGCGCGGTTTATGGAAGAACCGTTGATCGCGAATCGGCTTATGAGTTGCTGAAGAAGCGGGCCGAGACCTCACAAGCTGCAAAGGAACCTGCTCACCCCGAAGAAACAAAAAGCACAACCAAAAGCGGAACGTCCATGTGGGATGGTTTCCTGAAAAGCGCGGCGCGATCTATCGGGACGCAGGTTGGACGTGAGCTGATTCGGGGGGTGCTTGGTTCGATGACGGGCAGTCGTCGTCGTCGTTAGCTTGCATTTCGTGGCTAAGCAATGCTTACTCCAGCCATGAAATTCCTCCACTTCGTCGCGGCGATAGCTGTGCTCCTTACGGTCGGTTGCGCCACTGATCCTGAAGGAAAGAACCTCGTTGATGGCACAGTGAAAAAACGGTCATCGGGTTATCAGCCGAGGGAACAAGACGATCGACTGCCGCACCAGAAACGAATGGAAGATCAAGTTTACCATCCGTGGCGTTGAAACTCGATTCGCGCTCTGAAGTAGCATTTTCTTTTTCGCGCCGTTAGGGTCGCGGCGTGTTGTTGCGGGAGAAATCAGAAGCGTTGTTTGAGCAAGCCTTGCGCTGGATACCGGGCGGAGTGAATTCGCCGGTGCGGGCGTTTCGCGCGGTGGGCGGAAGACCGTTTTTCGCGGAGAGCGCGAAGGGTGCATACATCTACGATGTCGACGGGAATTCATATGTCGATTACGTGGGCACGTGGGGGCCTGCGATTCATGGCCACGCGTTTCAGCCAATTATTGATGCGATCAAGGCGGCGGCAGATAAAGGCACGAGTTTCGGAATTCCAAACCCGCTCGAAGTGGAGATGGCGAAGCTGGTGCGGTCGGCAGTCTCCAGTATTCACAAGGTGCGGATGTGCAATTCGGGGACAGAAGCGACGATGTCAGCAATTCGGTTGGCGCGTGGCTTTACGAAGCGCGACAAGATCATCAAGTTCGACGGATGTTATCACGGGCATGTCGATTCACTTCTAGTGAAAGCTGGTTCGGGTGCGCTGACGTTTGGTAATCCGGATAGCGCCGGTGTTCCTGCTGCTTTTACGCAGCACACGGTTGTGGTTCCTTTTAATGATGAAGAAGCGGTGCGCGATGCATTTACGGCGAACCCGGGGCAGATCGCGGGAATTATTGTTGAACCGGTTCCCGGAAACGCCGGATTGTATGTGCCGCGACCTGGTTTTCTCGAGTTCTTGCGGCACATCTGCGACCAGAACGATTCGCTTCTCATCTTTGATGAAGTGATGACGGGCTTCCGTCTCGCGTGGGGCGGAGCGCAACAACGCTACGCGATTAATCCGGACCTGAGTTGTTTCGGGAAGATTATCGGCGGCGGGTTGCCGGTGGGAGCGTTCGGCGGGCGGAATGAAATCATGGAAATGCTGGCGCCACTCGGGCCGGTGTATCAGGCGGGAACGTTGAGTGGAAATCCTCTCGCGATGGCGGCGGGGATCGCGGCTTTGAAGGAACTACAAAAACCGGGCATCTACGAAAAGCTCGAAGAAGCTGGAGCGATCCTGGAAGAAGGGATGCGCGATGCGGCGCGCGTGGCAAATATTCCGATGCAATTCAATCGGGTCGGCTCGATGTTTTGCGGTTATTTCACAGACAAACCAGTGCACAACCTGGCGGATGCGATGCGCTCCGATCGCGAACGATTCGCGCGGTATTTTCATGGGATGCTGGAACGCGGTATTTATTTCGCGCCTTCGCAGTTCGAAGCGGGATTCATTTCATTGGCGCACAGTGAAGAAAAGATTCGGCATACGATCACCGCCGCATCGGAAGTCCTTCGCACGTTGTAATTGCATGCGAGTTCTCGCCATTGATCATGGGACGAAGCGGATGGGGATCGCTGTCAGCGACCCGAGCGGGATGATTGCGCTGCCATTGGAGTTCATTCCCGCCGAACCATTCAACCCTTTTTTGGATCGCCTGAAGCGGTTAATCCAGGAAAAGGAAGTGGAACTGATTCTTATCGGGATGCCGCGCAATATGGATGGCTCGTATGGACCTGCGGCGGCGAAGGTGCAGGAGTTTGTCGCGGTGCTGAAAGAGAATATCGCGGTGGCAATTAAAACCTGGGACGAACGGCTCACTTCGACGCAGGCGAATCGTTTGCTCGTTCAAGCGGATGTGAAACGGAAGGATCGCAAGGAGAAGGTGGATGCAGCCGCTGCGGCGATTCTGCTGCAATCGTTTCTTGATAGCCGCAGCATGTAATTGTGCGACTGAAGTTGACCATCGCGTTTGACGGAGCGAATTACGCCGGTTGGCAGGTGCAGAAAGTCGGCCTCGGCGTGCAACAGGTGATCGAGGAGGCGATCGCGAGTATTTGGCAGGAGCAGATTCGCATTCACGGTTCGAGCCGCACGGATACGGGCGTGCACGCGCGCGCGATGATTGCGCATTTTGATCTGCCTGAAGAACGGTTGCGAATGAAGATCACTAAAGTGCCGCTCGCGCTGAACGCAAAGTTGCCGGAGGACATCCGCATCATGGAAGCGCGCGAGGTGCCGGAAACTTTTCATGCGCGGTTCAACGCGAAAGGAAAAGAATATCGCTATTACGTTTACAATCACGTGGCAATGGATCCCCTGCTCCGCCGGACGGCGTGGCACGCGCCGCAGGAGTTAGATTTGGAAGCGATCCGGGCCGCAGCGAAATGTTTTCCTGGCAAACAGGATTTCGCAGCGTTCGCCAACAATCGGAATTACGAGATGGAATCCACAGTTCGGACGATTCATCACTGCAACGTAAAGAAATCCGGACCGCTCCTCACCTTCGTGATCGAAGGCGACGGATTTCTCTATAAGATGTGCCGAGGCATCGCCGGAACATTGATCCAGGTGGGGATGGGCAAGTTCGAGCCAGCGGATGTGAGACGGATGCTCGCAGCTAAAGACAGGCGGATGGCCGGCATGACCGCTCCAGCGCACGGGTTGATACTTTGGAAGGTTTTCTATTGAGCCGTGAATGTCGTTTTGCTCGAGCCTGAGATTCCGCCAAACACCGGGAACGTCGCGCGCCTTTGTGCGGCAACCCGCACGACTTTGCATCTGATTGAGCCATTCGGCTTCAAGCTGGATGACTCACAACTGAAACGCGCTGGCATGGATTACTGGCAGCACGTCACCTGGCACCGCTGGAAAAACTGGATTCATTTTCGCGCGAGCGTTTCAAGCGAGTCGAAATTATGGTTCGTGGAATCGAACGGGCCAAAGCGTTATACGGACGTTCAATTCGCGGCGAATGACTATTTAGTATTTGGCCGCGAGACTGCAGGCCTGCCAAAAGATCTCGTAGAAGCGCATCACGAAACATGGCTGCGCATTCCGATGTTTAACGATGCGGCGCGTTCCTTGAACTTGTCGAATTGCGTGGCGCTGGTGTTGTTTGAAGCATTGCGTCAACAAGGGTTTGGTGGAGAGTTGATGTGAAAATGGTGGGCGCTGAGGGATTCGAACCCCCGACCACCTGTGTGTAAAACAGATGCGCTAACCACTGCGCCAAGCGCCCACAGAGGAGCAGGACGGTAAGCCGAAGCATGACCGTTTGCAAGCGGGGTTCGAGGCCGGGAGACGCTCCTCGGGCGCCGATTAGAATGTGGGGCGAACTGGCACCGGGACGGTGCCGTAACCCGCAGGCGGGACGCCCGCGCTACGACAGGCTATTTGATCGTTCTTTGTTCAGCGTCAGCGATCAGCTTTCCGATTTCGTCTGTGCGTCCAGCAGTTAATAAGCCGGTGCGAAGCGCCTGATCGCGCAACACGCGACTTAAACGCGCGAGCATGGTGAGGTGATCGGTAAGATTCGGGGAGGCCAAGAGGAAAAAGATGCGGACGGGTTTGTTATCCAGTGCGCCGAATGGCACGCCGGTTTCGTGTCGGCCGAAGACGAGCAACGGTCGCTTTAATACCCCGCCTAACGGATTCCGCGCGTGCGGCAGCGCGATTCCATCCCCGGTGGCGGTGGTGTGGAGTTTCTCGCGTTCCAAAAGAGCGGCCAGAAAAGATTCCTGCTGCGCAGCTTCTGAGCGGATTTCCGGAACCAGCCTGACCAACTCGCGCAACACCCCCGGTTTGTCCGGCGCGACGAGCTTCAACTGAATCTGCTCCAACCGGAGCAAATCCGACAAATACGACATGCGGCAGAATGTTACGCAGCCTGGAAGAAAATCGAGCGAAATTCGGGTTTTAAACCTGTGGGAAGTTATGCTTCGCTGGGGACGTTCGCGGCGATGGCAGCAGGACGGGGCCGTTTCCTGCGCACGAGCAGGAGTATTCCGAATCCAATGGCGAGCACGATGGCAACACCGATGACATCGCTCTGCGGCCCACTTGGGAAAAGCGCAATGGAAGCTGCACCAATCGCCGGCCCGCCGAATATACCAGCGCCGATGGCGGCTTCGTGCGCGCCGCCGTGCTCGCCTTTGGTGTCGCCGACGTGCATCGAGTAATAAAGCGAAGAGTAGTAAATTAGACCGAGGCACCAACCGAAGGCGATCTGCACCGCGACCACTACCCACAAATTGTCGATGAGCAGAACTCCCGCGAAGCAAAAAGCCATTCCGACGTACGCTGCTATTAAGTAACGAAAGCGGTAATGCCATCCTGGCCAAAGCGCCAGCACCGCGAAGGTGAACATGCGGGAGAAAAACCAGATCGAGCAGAAGAAACCCGCGAATTTCGGGGAGAGCTGGAACTTGGCGGCGACGGCTGGGAACACCGGAATGACCGCGTTGATCGCGATGTAGGCAAACGGATTCGCAATCCACGCGATCTTCAAAAACAGAGGTCCATCGGGATGAGACTCGTGGATATCACCGCTGACCTGCACCGGTCGGGCGCAAATTTCTTTCCAGCGCGGTTGGAGCCAAACTGCAATTGCCACCTGGACGACCGAAACAATTGCCGGGAGCCAAAAGATGCTTTTCCAGCCCAGAGCTTCCGCGATTGCCCCACCCGAGAAATACGCGATCGCGCCTCCGCCTGCCCAGACCACATTATAAACGCCGATGATCCCGGGCAGCCGGGCCGGGTCGACATGGTCGCACGCCAGCGCTTCCAGGTTCGGCCAGGTGAAGCACATGCCAAAGGTCCAAACGCACATCGCAAGCATGAGTGAGGGAACGCTGCTGAAAAACGCACTCATCGCGAGCGACGCGGCCATGATCGCACTGCCGATTGCGAAAGCATTTACGTAGCCGCGTTTCTGCCCGAACTTCCCGCCCAATAATGCGCACGGCACGAAGACCGCGCCATTCAACGCGCAGACGAGAAGGTTTTGGAGGTTTGTGAAGGCGTATTCGCTTTTCAGGAAGAAAAAGAGGTAGTTGAAATAAAACGCCGTCGAGAGTGCGTTCAACGCCTCCAACACATAAACACCGAAGTTAAATCGAGCGCGGGTCACAAACGTGAAATGACCAAAAACCAAATGCCAAATACCAAGTTTGAATGGGAGGTGTTCAGGCGAAACGGTGGCTAACTGAGTTCTTCAATTGCCTTGCGGCAATACCACTTCACGGCGTTCGACATCGATGGCTGGAGCGAATCGAGTTCCGAGGAAGTTTTCCAGCAGATATCGTGATGCTCGGCGTCCGCAAGCGTCATTGCGCCGTTTTTTGGCCGCGCCCAATAAATCATGCCGATATGTTCGTGCGTGTCGGTGATGCGATGAATGTCGAGAAAACGGGGCGCGATGAGAGCGCGGGTGCCGGGTTCGGTGGTGGGTGGACGGTCGCCGATTAATTCGACGTCGAAGCCGGATTCCTCACGGGCTTCACGGAGAGCGGCCTGTTCGGGATCTTCGTCCAGCTCGATGTGTCCGCCGAGCGGGAGCCACTTGTTCAACTTGCGATGGTGCACGAGCAAAACTTTGTCGTTTTGCACGACAAAGATTGCGACCGTGAAATCGATTTTCTCATGGATGTGGGCCATGGAGGGCGGACTGTGCGGCGAAGCGCCCGGTTCGTCAAATGCGCAACGGAACAGTAGAACCGGAGTTACTTAGCGTAGCCATTCGCCTGAAACCACTCCACTGCATCAATCAACGCCTGCTCCGGAGGCGTCTGGGGTAAACCAAGCTCGTTGATGGCCTTTGATGGATCAAAAAACATTTTGTATTTCGCCATTCGGACTCCGCCGAGCGGAGCTTTCGGTGGTTTTCCGGTGACGTTTGCGATCGCTTCACTGAAGTAGGCGGCCGTCAGCGCGATACTGTAGGGCACTTTCATTTTTGGCGCGCGAACGCCGGTGAATTTCTCCAGGACGGCGAATGCTTCCTGCAGGGTCCAATTTCCTTCGGCGTTGCCAAGGATGTAGCGTTCCCCTACCCCACCCTTTTCGGCGGCGAGGATGTGGCCGATGCAGACGTCGCGCACGTGAACCCAATTTAAGCCGGTATCGACATAACCAGGCATTTGGCGGTTTAAGAAATCGACGATGATTTTTCCGGTGGGCGTTGGTTTGAGGTCGCGCGGGCCGATTGGTGCGGTGGGATTCACGATTACGACCGGCGCGCCTTTGTCGGCAAGTTCGAGAGCGACTTTCTCAGCGCGATATTTCGAACGCTTGTAATCGTTCGTCATCGCGGATTCATCGCAGTAACAATCTTCGTTGCTGGGAACAATTGGGCCGCGGTCTTCTTTCGGAACCGCGATACATCCGACTGTGCTGGTGTAAACGATCCGTTGAACACCGGCGTCGATCGCGGCTTGAATGATGTTGCGCGTGCCGTCGACATTCGCGGCATACATCGGGCGATAGTCGCGCATCCAGAGTTGGTAACTTGCCGCGACGTGAAAACACCAATCGCAACCGCGCATTGCATCCGCGAGAAATTTGCGATCAGATAAATCGCCTTCCACGAATTCGTATTGCGCGCCGTCGAGTCCACGGAGATCTGCGTTCGGCCGCAGCAGCGCTTTCACGGTGTGGCCGCGTGCTTCCAATTCGTGCACGAGATTGGCCCCGACGAATCCCGATGCTCCCGTGACGAAACAAATCATAGTGCAATTTACTCAGTGCGAACGCGGGCGCATCGTAGAAACTCTGAGATGCCACTTGCAAAAGAATTCGGGGGTGGTTTCATGGCGATGTTGTGTGTAGCCCCGTTTGCAATTGCCTGAAGGCGGCGGTAACATTGGTCCATGGCTGAGTCCAAGAAAAAGGGAGGATCGCCCCAGCCGAGACAAGAAGCCGAGCCTTCTCCACTCAACGATTTACTTTCCCGCGAAGAGCTGGACAGGCTTTCTACTCTCCAACTGGTCGATCTCATCTCCTCCAAGCTCCCGGCGCGCCACTCATCGCTCCTGGATCTCGTTTATCTGCGCGAGCGCGTCACTGCCCTCGAAGAAGTGAATTACCAGGCGCAGCAGGCGCTCGAAAAACTCGACGCGGTCGTTGAAAAGTTGCGCTCACCTGCGTTCCGCATGGGCACGCTCATCATGTCGATCGAACCGGACAAGGCGCACGTTTGCGTCGGCGGCACTGATTACGTCTGCCGGATTGATCCGCAGATTCCGCTGAGCAGTTTGCAGATCGGGCAGCGTGTTTTGCTGAACGAGGCGTTCGCGATTGTTCAAGGACTCGGCTTCGATCGCAATGGTCCCATCGTGCGCATTGATGAGTTGCTTTCGGACGGTCGCATTCGCATCGGTCAGGAAGCGGGAATGTCCCAGACGGTAATTATCCGCTCCTCGCTTCTTTCAAAAGAGAAGCTGAAGGCGGGGTTGGAAATTCGCCTGGATGTGAATCAGCGTGTCGCGCTGGAAGTTATCGGCATGGGCAAGCGCATTGAACGCTCGCTCGAAACGGTTAGTGAACTGCCGTGGGCGTCGATCGGTGGCCAGGATGAAGCCGTGCAGGCGATTCGCGACACGATTGAAATGCCGCTCTTGCACGCGGATCTTTTCAAGAAGTTTGATCATCACGTTCCGAAGGGTTTCCTGCTGTATGGCCCGCCGGGTTGCGGCAAAACGCTGCTCGGAAAAGCGACGGCTTACAATTTGCGCCAGCAGATCAAGGAGCGCACCGGTGTCGATCGTCCGGAATTCTTCCTGCACGTCAAAGGTCCCGAAATCCTGAACATGTGGGTCGGAGAATCTGAACGCCAGGTTCGCGATCTCTTCGCGCAGTGCCGCGAACGCGCTGCCGACGGTGCGCTCGCCTTCCTCTTCATCGACGAAGCGGAGTCGTTGCTTGGCACCCGCCGTGCGGGTCGCTTCAACAGCATGAGCAGCACGCTCGTGCCGATGTTCTGCACCGAAATGGACGGTATTGATCCGTTGCAAAATGTTGTGGTTATTCTCGCTTCGAACCGTGCGGATCTGATCGATCCTGCGATTTTACGTCCGGGACGTATTGATCGAAAGATCCGGGTCCGTCGCCCAACGGAAGAAGGCGCAAAGAAGATCTACGAGATCTACCTGCGCGAAACCTTGCCGCTCGGCGAATCGCAGCACGATCTCGTGGAGTCCGTGGTCAAGGCCCAATACGCACACAGCGCAGAGAACGCGTTTCTCGAAGTTGTTTATCGCAGCGGCAAGAAGGACATTCTCTATCGCGGCGACATGGCCAGCGGGGCGATCATCGCTGCCGTCATCGAACGCGCGAAGGGTCTCGCGATCAAGCGCGCCATCGATACGCAGCAGGACACGCAACTCACGCGCGACGATTTGCTCGTGGCCTTGCAGCAGGAATATGCGGAGAACGACCTGTTCCCTGCCACCGACATTACCGAAGATTGGCTGAAGCTCACCGATTTCGATCCTGATAACGTGATTAAACTCGGTCCAGTGAGGCCACGCAAACCGGATGCTGCGCCATCGCGCATCGTCTAACAACACCGTGCCGAGTTGAATCCGATCATACAATTCGGCCTCGAAACGGAGATCGGCATTCACCGCGACACGACCGAGGAACTCGACGTGGTCGCGGAATCCATTGCTCTCGTCCGCAGCGCCACTGAGCCGGGCGTTTGGATGCGTTGGGATTATGAGGCTGAAGATCCGCACGCAGACGTGCGAGGTTTCCGCGTGACCGAACTTCGCCAGGATACCGATGAAGCAAATTACTTTGCGCAGGATTCGCAGCGCGAACTGAGCTACGTCGAAATCAAAAGCGATCTAGTCCTCGGCAACGGGGCGCGTTTCTACAACGATCACGCGCATCCCGAATACTGCACACCTGAGTGCAGCACGTTCGAAGATTTGCTTGCGCACGATCGCGCGGGCGAACGCATCCTCATGGCCTGCGCGCGCCACATGAGTGAGCAGATCGGCTCCAAGGTTCGCCTTTACAAGAACAACACCGACTTCATGGGGCACAGCTACGGCTGCCATGAGAACTATCTGCTGCCCCGCTCGCTTCCGTGGGAAAATCTCGCCGCCAATATTCAGGCGTTTCTCGTCACGCGCCAAATTTTCGCGGGTGCAGGGAAGTTCGCCGTTGAGGCGGAAGACAATTTCGTTGCACCCGGGTTTCAGATCTCCCAGCGCAGTGATTTCTTCAGCGAGTTGCAAAGCGTCGACACCATGCAACGCCGACCGATCATCAACACGCGTGACGAACCCCACGCCAATCCGCAACGTTTCCGCCGTTTCCACGTGATTCTCGGCGACGCGAACATGTCGCCCTTCGCGACGCGCTTGAAGATCGGCACCACCGCCCTTGTGTTGGAAGCATTGGTCAACGATCCGAAGCGTAATTACCCGCGCCTCAAAGATCCGCTCGCGGCGCTTCAATCGATTTCTCGCGACACTCATTATCACTGGCTCGTCGATCTCATCGATGCGCCGCCCACGAGCGCCATCGATATTCAGCGCGAGTATCTCAGCGGCGTAAAAGAACGCTGCAATCTTGACCTTCCGGAGCGCGCCGAACTGGTTCAGCAATGGGAAGATGTTCTTAATGATCTTTCGCGCGACGTGATGCTTTGCCGCAATCGCCTCGATTGGGTCGCAAAACTTGCGATGATTCGAGAATTCCAGGCGGCGCAGAACATCGCTGACGACGATCCGTGGCTGCAAAGCCTCGACCTCGAATATAGCCGGTTAGATTTCGCCGAAGGCCTATACTATAGCCTCGAACAATCCGGTGCGATGCTGCCCGGCGTCAGTCCGCAACGCGCCGAATACGCCGTCCGTCATCCGCCAGCGAACACTCGCGCGTATATCCGTGGCCGTTGCATCCAGAAATTTTGCTCTTCGGTCATCGCCGCGCAGTGGGATCACATTACGTTGGAAGGCGAAAACGGCCCGATAAAAATCTCGTTAATGGATCTATTCGCCCCGCAGGAAATTATGCATTATGCTAGAGCCGTGGACGCGGCGCGCACACCAGAAGACCTGCGGGTGTTGGTGAACGTGCCACGATAGGAGAGTTAAAAGATTTATGCCCGATCAATCCCAAAAAACACGTCCCACAGGTCCAGCACCAGGGGGCGGTGGCGAAGGCCCCGGCTCACCCAAAGTGGACAAGCCAAACGTGGAAGAACTCCTTAAACGCATGCGCAAGGTCGATCCCGACCAGGCGAAACGATATCGTCAACGCACCGGGGAATAACGGGGAATGACAGAACAAATCGCGGGGGATTTCCTCTCTCTATTGGCGTCGCGACAACTTCCGGTGCTCTCGGCGGAGCGCGCGTTTACGGCTCACAACGCCAGCCCGAACGCGCCCGTCCAAACGCAAGCCACCACCGTCTTCGCATTCCACTACAAAGATGGCGTTCTGATGGGCGGTGACCGCCGCGCAACAGCCGGCAACATCATCGTCACCGATAAGGTGGACAAGGTCATTGATATCGACGCCACCTCGATTCTGGCCATCGCTGGCGTGCCAGCCACTGCCTTCGAAATGGCGCGCGTGATGCAAACGTCATTCGAGTATTACCGCCGCAGCCAACTTCAGAATCTTAGTCTTCCCGCGAAAGTTCGCGCGCTCGCACGATTGCTTCGCGAAAATCTGCCCATGACGATGCAAGGTGTCGGCGTGGTCGTTCCGCTCTTCGCCGGGCTCGATACGCAAACCAATCCGCCGCAGCCGCTCATCTTCTTTTACGATCCGCTTGGCGCACAATTTCAGGCCGTCGGCTACGCAGCCTCAGGTTCGGGATCTGGCAGTATTCGCAGCATCTTGAGTTACCAGGAGAAATACGGCAGCCCTAAGCCGAGCGAAATGAATCTGCAGCAAGCGGTCCAATTCACGTTGCGCCTGCTTATGACGGCTTCGGAATTCGACGCTGCCACCGGCGGTATCAATCCCGAAACAAATACTTACGCGACGATTAAGATTTTGGATGCGGATGGCGTGCGTACCATCTCGGCGGAAGAACAAAGCGGATTTCTCAAGGCTAAATGAACGAGGAGCCATACAGGTGGTTGGAGGCGGTCGAAAACCGCCGTGAATACGTTCGCGAACAACTCAAAGGCGGTTCGCCGACTTTCGGCGTGAAACTGCCGGACGGGATTCTCCTCGTCGCGATTGGCTCCGGAAATTCCAAAGTTTTCGAACTGTTCGATCGCCATGCGCTGGCCGCGCTCGGTCATCCAGCGGACATCGAGAAAATCCGCCAGGCCGCGATCGACGCAGCGCACATGGAAGCCTTCACCCGTGCGCCGGAAGATGTGAGCCTGCGCCGACTGGTCGGCTTTGGACTCAGCCCGCAACTTAAAACGAACTTCGAACAAATCTTCAGCGCGCCGTTCCTCATCGAAATGCTGCTCGCCGAACTACATAACGACCCGGCGAACGATCTGCTTGTCCGGCTTCATTTCGACGGCTCCTTCGAATTCGCCACTACCCCCGTGACCGTTGTCGGCGCGCATCCAGAGCCGGAGAAGGCTGCCCAAACGTGGCTAAACGCGCAACTCGCCGGCAAAACGGATCGCGAACAAATTATTGATACCCTGCTCCAAGCGTGGTGGGTCATGCGCGAAAACAAATCCTTCACCGCCCCCCCCTCGGAAGAAGAACGCCGCAACGGTTGGCGCGAAGCTACCAAAGACCGCGTCCTTGAAATCGGCTGGCTCGATCGCAAACTGAAACGCCCCGCCCGCTTCGTCTGGTTAAGCGGCGACAAGTTCGGCACAAAATAACCTCGTTCCATGCGCCGGCATTTCGACCACATCGATCTCCGCGTCCGCAGCCTCAAAGAAGTCGAATCCTTCTACGAAACTCTCCTCCCGGCCCTCGGCTTCACTCGCTAAGTTGGAATCGAAGGTTGGCTCACCTTCCAAGCTGATGCGGACATCGCCGAGTTTTTTGGCATCACCGAATCACCCGCGCACGTGCCCAACGAATCTCGTATTGCCTTCTGGGCTGAAAGCAAAGCTGAAGTAGATCGCCTCGGCGAAATCCTCCGCAGGGCCGGCGCGCGGAACATCGAAGGCCCGATCGATTATGAAGCCGGGTACTACGCCGTCTTCTTTGAAGATCCCTCCGGCAATCGCCTCGAAATCTGCCACCGCGTTAAAGCGTAGCGCGTTTCTCAAGCCACGAGCTGCGCCGAACACGCGTCGATCAGTTCCTGCTCTTTGTGCACCCGCAGAAACTTCTCCAGGTCGCTCCAAAGCGCATCCGCCACGGAATCATTCCCTAGCGCCCGCTCGGTTGCGCATAAATGTGCTTTCGTGATCAGATAAATTCCTTCCGTGAGGTCCATGTGCAGCATCTTGCGGAACCCTTCCACCGCTTCAGAAAACTTGTCGCGCGCTTCGCTGTTGTTTCCTCGTCGCCAGGCGATTAGTCCATAGCAGAAGGTCAGATATGGCTTGGCGAGCGGCGGCAGCAAACTCACATCCAGCTTCTGCACCATCTCCTCAGATTCATCCGGGAAGCTGAAGCGTTGCACCAATCGGATCGCATGGTCCAGCGCGAGGGTCGCATTATCCGGCGCGAGCTCTAGGGCCTTCTTCGAATACTCCAATCCCTTTTCAAAGTCTCGCGCCTCTTCGTAAATGGCCACGCAGTTCGAAGTATAGAGCCACTCCGGCAACTTCTTCGCGTAAGGCGCAAACTTTGCCAACCCTTCAGCCAACCGGCCTTTTGCCGCGAGCACCACTCCTTCGTTTCGCGCCAGTTCGTTGATTGGCACATTCAGCGGATTCCACGAGAATTTCTTCAGCGACTCCACACAGCTCTGCACTTCGTCCCATCGGCCCCAGACTTTCGCTTTATTCAACCGCGTGAAATACACCATGGGCACCTGGATAATCACGGAGAAGAATGGGAAGATAAACATCAACAGCGCCCCGCCGCCGATCAGCCACCGATTTCCAAAATAAACGCCTGCGCCCACCAGGGTGCCACCGATCAACAGCGGCTTCCAATTTGTCCAAATACTCCGCCAAATGACTCCTATGACGCTGCTGCTGCCCAGTTGGAAGCACTCCACTTCCTGTTCCGGCGTCAGCTCCGTTTCATCGCAATCGTCCAGATTAAACATTTCTGCGACCGCAGGCGCGTATTCATCTGTCTGAGCTTCAAGCTCGGTATAGCCTGCGTTTACAAGTTGCTCCTTAGCCTCGACCAAAGACGCCGCTTCCACTCGCTTGATTACATTTTTTCCCGACGGAGCTTTCGCCTTCCAAAGATACTTCGGCATACCATATAATCGGATTATCAGTTCCAGTGATTAAGGCCAAACAAACCGAAGAACCTGCCGGTCTTACCATTTTTTCCGCCACCGCGGAACATACCGTTCCGTGGGCTCAACTCCGTCACGCGCTCTGGCCTGACTGTCCGCCGGAACGTCATAAACTCGAAATCCAACAAACTCTCGCTTCCCCAGGACTCGTCGCGCTTGCCCAACTCAGCGGAAAGATCATCGGCATGGCCGAAGTCTCAATTCGCAGCGACCACGTTGAAGGCACATCTGAATCTCCCATCCCGTATCTCGAAGGCTGGTTTGTCGCCGAAGCGCATCGCAACCGCGGCATAGGTCGCGCCCTCCTGGCTTTCGTCGAAGAGTGGGCACGCACCCGCGGCTATCGTGAACTCGCCAGCGACGCTGAACTTCACAATACACACAGCATCCGACTCCACGGCCAATCAGGCTTCCGCGAAGTTGGACGTTCCGTGCATTTCGTGAAGACGCTTCGCTAATACGCTACTTTGCCTGTCTATTCCCGTGGAAGCACTTAACGGCGGTGTGCTATAGTATCTCATGAATACAAGGGTTGTCCTCACAGGGATTGCTATTCTACTCACCCTCACCGTGGGCTGCGCCAGTTCACGCTCTACCCGGGCGAAACCGCTCGCTGCCATTGAAGGCCAGAACGTCAACCTTTCCCGTTACGATCGCGCCGTGATTCAACCGTTCGATTTTCCACAACGGACGCTCGACGAACGCAACGCCGGCCAGGCGCTCGCAAACAGTATCGAGCGCCGCCTCGAAAGCGATTTCGGGCGCCTCTTCAACGAAGTGCGCCAGGGCAATCCGACCGGCGCGCCAGATGAAGTCATCGTTACCGGTCGAATTACCGAATACAGACCCGGCAACCGCGCCGCGCGGGTTTTCATTCCCTGGGGGCCTCGCGCAGAGCTTCGCGGGGACGTTGTCGTAAAAGACTCCGCGACAGGCGAACAACTCATGGTCGCGCCTTTCGATAAGCTTTGGGGATTTGCCGGCGGGATGGGCGTGGCTAAAGATATCGACGACTTGCTGGAAGAAACGGCCGCCGCCGCTGCGAACACGATTGCGCGCGCACGCGGCTGGACACCGCCCCAAAGCGCTTCGCGCGATTAGTGCGGCGCTTGAACTAAGCTAATGAATCAAACCGCGGCCGGAATGCTTGTCCCGCGTTTCAGCGAATCAAGTTCCTCTTCCACTTTCTGGAGGCGCGCGGAAATCCTCGCGCGCTGCCATTCGGTGGCGAAAATTAAAATCAGAACACTGGCCACGGTAAAGAGCTTCCCGGCCAGGGCGCCAGCGGTATGCGCAAATTGCCCTTCCTGCGCCCGCATTGCTTCGCCTTCAATCAGGCCGGAACCAAAGGCCAGACCCAACCCGACCAACAACATCAATACCGCTGTCCACCGCATTTGCTTGAGGGCATTCATAGTTCGCAGTTCTGCTCAGGAAAGAAGCTAAGCAACGAAGAGGCCAATTCGTCCCGCAGTAATCAACTGTCGGGAATTTGCATCTTCTCAGCGCCGAGTAATCATCTCAACGTTCTTCCGAACTGATCAATAACCAGCCGAGCTTCAATTCCGCGATGGCTTCCATAAACTTCGTTATATCAATTGGATGAACAATCGCGGCGTTTGCTCCGAGTTTATAGGCTTCCATCACTCCGCGATCCTGCTGGGAAGAAGTGAGCACGATAATCGGAAAGCTGCGCGAGCGCTCATCACTTTTGATTTTCTTTAGCACCTCCGCAGGGATGGCGCTCTGAAGCTGCAGTGACAGCAGGATTAAGGTTTCTGCCAGTAAGGGAGCATCCTGTTCAAAACGACCCTTACGGAACAGAAAGTCGAGAACATCGCGGCCCTCAGTGAGCACATGAACGGGATTTGTAACCCGAGCGCTACGGAACAGATTCACGATCTGCGCTGCTCCGGCTTTACTATCGTCGATCAGCAAGATTGCCGTTTTGCTGCCGTCCTTCGTCCCGTCCGTCATTTAAGCGCGGCAATGTAGTCGCGCCATTACGCAACCGACAAATCAGGAATTTCCTGATTCGGCAGATCCTCTGGCTATACTTCCTTTGGAATAAAGCGGCTCCGCTTGCGGCTTGTTTTGCCGCCACGGAACAGGGACATTTTTCCCGCAGTGAGCGATGACAATGAATTGCCAAAGTTGCGAATGGCGCCCCGCGCAACAACAGAAGATCTCGTTCAGCGAATAGAACGGGAACAGCGTGCCGCCGGCTTGCAACGCGAGAGCGCTCTGGAGCAATCACTCGCGCCGTTTCGCGTCGGTTCGGTGCCTTACTTAAATGCGGTCCCGCTCACGCGCGGGTTGGAAGACGAGATTACCTTCCTGCCCCCTTCACAATTGGCGGATCTCTTGCGGAAAGGCGAGTTGGATGCCGCGCTCTTGAGCATCACCGAAGCCCTGTTCTCGCGCGATTATGACATTCTTGAAGGGGTCGCAATCGCGAGCCTCGGCGAAGTTTACAGTGTGGTGCTCGCGCATAAAGTGCCGCTCGAAAATATCCAGGTCGTGCATTGTGACCCAGCTTCGCTCACGAGCGTGAATCTTCTTCGAGTGCTGCTGGCAGAACGTGGATTGAAGCCAAAGTTTGAAACATTGAATGGTCCGCCGGCGGAATCCGAGGCAGCACTGTTGATCGGGAACCCCGCGATCGATTTTCGGCGGAGCAATCCCACCGCCGAGATTTGGGATCTTGGCGCGGCTTGGTACGAGATGACCAAGCTGCCGTTTGTCTATGCCATCTGGGCGTTGCGACGTGACAAGGATACAGAAACGCTACGGCGGCAGTTAAAAGAAGCGAAGGACTTCGGGCTGGATACGTTGGATTATTTGATCGAGAACCGGGCTGAGTACGACCGTGAATTTCGGCGCGATTACCTCGGCTGGCATATTCATTTTCACCTGGGCTCGGATGAGAAGCGCGGCGTCGCCGAATTTGTGCGCCTGCTGCGAAAGCATTCCGGCCGCGACGTTTTCGAGCCCCGGTATGTAGCTTAGCAATTAGGGGCCGTCGCTTGCGACAGCAGCCTGCGACATAGAAACGGGTCCAACTCGGACAGCCCTGTGCCAGTATTCCTTCACCATGCGCATGGTCGAAACGAGCTCTTCGAATGTGGTTGGCTTCACGAAATAAGTGTTCGCGCCAAGGTTGTACGCCTGACGAACATCTTTTTCCAGGTTCGACGCTGAAAGCACAATCGTCGGAACCACTGCCAAATCCTGGTTCTCGCTCATCCACAGCAGGACTTCGAGCCCGCTTTTTCGCGGCATCTTTAAATCAAGAATGATCAAGTTTGGCAGCGGATAAGCATCTCGATTGGTGTAGACCCCGCGACCTTGCAGATACAGGAGCATTTCTTCGCCGTCGTTCACAATTTTCACGCGCGCAGTAATGCCTGCTTTGTCGATCGCGCGGCGCAAGAGTATCGCGTCGTCCGGATTGTCTTCTGCCACGAGGACCAGGTCAGTTGTCGTCATAGGGTTCAAGCTTGTGATCGGCGGAACTCTGCCGGCGAGCTGAAGGACCACGGTTATTAAGCAGCCAATAACCGCTGAAAATATTGATCAGTTCCTGCAGCTCTTCGGGGTTGCCGGGTTTAGTTAAGAACGAATTCGCGCCGAGCGAATAGGCACGATTGATCTTTCGGATTTCTTCAATATGGGTGAGCACCACGACCAGCAGGCCGCCGCTCGGAAATTTGTTGCGAATCCAGGTCAGCACGTCGAAGCCGTTGCCGTCCGGCATGTTCAGGTCCAGAAGGATCACACTCGGGATTGGAAACTCCTCACGATCATTATATGGGCCGGTGCCGCTCAAATAGTTGATCGCTTCGCGCCCGGATCGGACCCAATAAAGGGGATTCGCCACGCCAGATTTGGCGAAGGCTCGCTTTAAAAGCAAAAAATCGTCGGAGCTGTCATCGACGATTAGGATGGCGGGCGCGCTTCCCATACACACAAAGCTAGCCCGCTCTCCGCTTTGAAAAAGTCGGGACGGTGGCGTGACTTAAAACGGTGGATTTGCTGAGCGCTGCAAGGCCCACCGGTGAGGGTGATTAGCGGAGTCCCTTATCTCTCGCTACGCTCCTTAAGACCATCGTTTGGCCCTAATCCTGCCAACCCTTGGCCTTCGAAACAGCTTTCGTCCAAGCTCGTTTAAGCGCAGCCACTTTCGCTTGGTCCATGCTCGGCTGGAAATCGCGATCTTTCTCCCAATGCTTCTGCAATTCGTTGGTATCGTTCCAAAATCCCACCGCCAGACCCGCCAGATAAGCCGCGCCGAGCGCCGTCGTCTCGTGAACTTTCGGTCGCACGATCGGCACGCCCGCGATGTCAGCCTGAAATTGCATCAGTAGATTGTCGACGGTCGCCCCGCCGTCGACCCGAAGCTCTTTTATTTTGATGTTCGAGTCCGCCTCCATCGCGGAGAGCACGTCCACCGTCTGGTAAGCGATGCTTTCCAGTGCAGCGCGCGCGATATGGCGAGCATTCGTTCCGCGGGTAATTCCCAGGATAGCTCCGCGCGCGGATTGATCCCAATGGGGCGCTCCTAATCCCGCGAATGCTGGAACCAGATATACCCCACCATTATCCGGCACGCTGGCCGCGAGCGTCTCAATATCCGCCGAACTGCGAATAATCCCTAAGCCATCCCGCAACCATTGCACCACCGCACCCGCGATGAAAATACTCCCTTCCAGTGCGTAAGTGACTTTGCCGCCCACCTTCCAACCTATCGTGGTCAGCAGATTATTCTTCGACGGAATCGCTTTATCGCCGGTGTTGAGCACCATGAACCCGCCCGTGCCGTAAGTATGCTTGAGCATGCCAGGCTGAAGGCACATCTGCCCGAAAAGCGCCGCTTGCTGATCACCCGCGATCCCCGCGATCGGAACGGTTGTGTTAAATAATTGGCCGGATGTTTGCCCGTACACTTCGCTGGAAGCGCGCACTTCAGGCAGCAGACTGCGCGGCACGTTCAGCAGTTTCAGCAACTCGTCATCCCACTGCAGCGTATGAATGTTAAATAGCAGCGTTCGGCTGGCGTTGCTCACATCGGTGATGTGCAATTTGCCGCCAGTCAAATTCCACACCAGCCACGAATCAATTGTGCCAAACGCCAACTTCCCTGCTTCTGCGTCTTTCCTCGCGCCCGGAACATTATCCAGCAGCCACTGCACTTTCGTTCCCGAGAAATACGCATCGATCACCAAACCAGTCTTCTCCTGGATCGTCTTGGCAAGGCCGCGCGCTTTCAGTTCATCGCAAACCGTCGCCGTCCGGCGATCCTGCCAGACGATAGCGTTGTGAATTGGCTGCCCTGTTTCGCGGTTCCAAATCACTGTCGTCTCACGCTGATTGGTGATGCCAATGCCCGCGATAGCGGAAATTTGAATGCGCCCATGCGCGAGCGCTTCGGTCACCACCCCAGCCTGTGTCGACCAAATCTCATTCGCGTCGTGCTCCACCCAGCCCGGCTGCGGAAAGTGCTGCGTGAACTCACGCTGCGCCACCGCCCGAATTGCTCCTTTATTATCAAAAATGATGGCCCGCGAACTGGTGGTCCCCTGGTCGATAGCGAGGATATATTTCTCCATAGGTGAAGCGTTCACTGAACGTAAACTGCAGCTTACGCGCAATGACAAACTGAACCCAAGGATCCCGCGTTGCACCCGGAATCAAATGATAGTTTGAGCGGCCTTCGTCTGATGGTGGCGCAGAACACATCCAACAAAACGCAGAGCCGGGCGGCGTTCCCGCACCACCCGGCTCCGTTCGGCACCTCGCACTACCCAACTAAGGAGAGGTGGAGCGAATTCGGAAGAATCGATTCGGCCCATCCGCCGATAGGGTAACTTTATTCACGCCATCGCTCGTCGTGACCAGCCCAGCAATCGCCGTCCAGGAAAGGGGGGTGAACGACCCTGCAGCTTCGAGAACTTGCGTTTGCCCATTGACGAATGGCCACACCACCGTCAATTGATTCCCTTTCGCCGTCACGGAAAGCTTCCCGTTTTCCGTTCCGCCGCCGGGCAAAATCACCTCGTCGATCACATGAATAACACCATTGACCGCCTCGATGTCGGCCGCGATCACCGTTGACTGATTG
>DASVNK010000046.1:0-43447 GCA_036383895.1 Verrucomicrobiia bacterium
ATTGGTTTTGGGATTTCATCGCACGCACCCCGGAGGAACTCACCGAGCGCCTTTGCGCAGCCCTTAAAAGCTTCCTCGATCAGCCCGGAAAAACCGCCTCCGTCTGCTCTATCCGGAAATAATCTTTGAGAATCACTCTAGGTAATTCAACCGGCTGCTTACGTATTTGTCACAACGGAGCGACTTCGGTAAAACCCTCGCGATGAAGTCGATTCTGGCGATTATACTTGTGAGTTCTATGTGCGGGTGTGCGTCCACGCCCAAAGGACGCCCGATGAAATTGGTGGTGGAGGGCCAAAAGGGAACAATGTTTACCGCGACTTACACAGTTGACGGTGTACGGCAGGAAGAGACAGCAGTGATGCCGGCGACGATATCGTTTGGTGGGCGCAATGCGGAATGGGAAGTGCGACGGCCGAGCTGTGATGGCGCGTTCTCGGTGGAGTTCTGGATCGGCGAGTTCCGCCGCCAAGTGACGCACAGTTCAGGAAAAGCAGCGATACGGGGGGAGGTAGAGTTCAGCGCGGAGAGGGAAAAAACCTGGGCGCACCCAGTTGACTGAGAAAGGAGACGGCACGAAAGCAACGTTTGGTTTGACGTCTGAACGCAGACGACCTACCGTCCGGTAACATCGATGGACCGAACAACCCGGCAACATATTCTGGCGGTCGCTTTGCGGCATTTCGCCGACCGCGGGTATTCCGGAGCATCGGTGCAGGACATTGTGGATGAGGCGAAGGTGGCGAAGCCAATGCTCTATTACTACTTCGAGAGCAAAGCGGGGCTCTACCAGGCGTTGATCGACACGGCGCACGATGAGCGCTATCGCATCATGCTGGATGCTGTTGAAGGGCGGGAAAACCTGGAAGCGAAACTCGAGGCCATTTTGATCGCGCTATTCGACTTTATTCAGAAGCATCGGGAACTGGTTCGACTGGCGTTTGCCTCCGCCTTCGCCGCTCCTGGAGAAGTGCCCGAAGGCTTGTGCAGGGAAAAGTGCGATCGGAACTTTGAATTTATCCATGAATTGGCGCAGGAAGGTCTGGCTTCCGGGGAGTTGGATGAACGATTCGAAAGCCGTGATCTGGCGATTGCGTGGTACGGCTTAATGAACATTTACGTGGTCGGACAGCTGTTGAAGCCAGAGATTTCCTACTGCGAGAATACTGCGCGGAGCGTGGTGGATTTGTTTTTCAATGGAGCGGGTGCGAAGCGAAGAGCTGCGAAAGCCGGGAGAGTTAAAGTTCGCTCGTAATACGTAATAGTTTCTGAGGAGGAAAATGACTGAAGTGCGCAGGAGATTCATTCCGTTGTTATTGCTGATGGCCGGGACCATTTGCCTCACAGGGTGCAAGAAAGAGGCCAAAAGGGGTCCGGCCAAAATGCCGCCGCCGCAAGTCGTGGTCGCAGAGGCGCGGACGCAGCGGGTGGTCGAGACGCTGTCGCGCGTCGCGAACATCCAGGCGAACGAGATGGTGGAGATCAAGTCGGAGACAGACGGGGTGGTGCAGGAGATTCTCTTCGAGGAAGGGCAGCAGGTGCAAAAGGGGCAATTGCTGGTGAAGTTGGATGAAACGCGACTGGCAGCTTCCATGGCGCAGGCGGAAGCGAATTTCAAACTGTCCCAAGCGAACTTTGATCGGGCCAAGCAGTTGTCGGAGGAAAAGCTAATTTCCCAACAGGAGTTCGAGCAAAACGCCGCAACGTTCCAGGCGAACCAGGCGAATCTGGATTTTATGCGGCGATCATTAAAGGATGCGCGGATCCTGGCACCCTTCGAAGGAATCGTGAGTTCGCGACAGGTCAGCCCAGGACAGATCATCACGAAGAATACGATTCTGACGTGGTTGATTGATTATGATCCAGTAAAAGTGGAATTCCATGTGCCCGAGAAGTTTCTTGGGCAGGTGAAGGAGAAGCAGCGGATCGAAGTAGCAGTTGAGGCGTTCCCAAATGAGAAGTTCAGCGGCGAGGTCTTTTTTGTGTCGCCGTATGTGGACCAGACAAATCGCACGGCACAGATAAAGGCGTATATACCGAACGCGGACCGGCGGCTAAAGCCGGGGATGTTTGCGAATTTGGATTTGGCGCTGGTGGTTCGCGAGAATTCCACCGTTATTCCTGAAGCGGCGGTCACGCAGATTTTGACGAACTCGCAAGCGATGGTGTTTGGAGTGGATGATTCGGGCACCGCGCAATTGAAACGAATTCGGACGGGCGTGCGGTTGGTTGGATCGATTGAAGTCTTGGAAGGATTGAAACCCGGCGACAAAGTAATTGTGGAAGGATTGCAGAAAGTTGTGCCCGGCGCGCCGGTGCGGATTGCGCAAGATGCGGCGGCATCCACGACAAATGCAATACCCGTAGCGCAGAAGTCGAGCTAAGGAGTTCGCATGATTTTATCGCGCATTAGCATTAAGCGGCCGGTGCTGGCTTCGATGATGAGCCTGGCGCTGGTGCTGTTCGGAATTATCAGCGCGCTGCGCCTGCCCGTGCGTGAATTGCCGGACATTGATCCCCCAATCGTCAGTGTGACGACGATTTATCCGGGCGCGAATGCCGCGGTGGTGGAAACGGAAGTGACGGAGCGGCTGGAAGAGGCGATCAACAACATCGAGGGGATCAAAACGCTGACGAGCCAGAGCCGCGAACAGGTCAGCAGCATCACTATCGAGTTCGATTTGTCGCGCGAAATTGATTTGGCGGCGCAGGATGTTCGGGACCGTGTTTCGCGCGTGCGGGATCGATTGCCGGAGTCGATTCGCGAACCCGTTATTGCAAAGCAGGATGCTGATGCGCGGCCGATCATCTGGTTGGGGATGTATAGCGACCGGTATTCGCCGCTGCAGATGACGACGTTGGCGGAGCGCCAGATTAAAAATCGTTTACAAACGGTGCGGGGCGTTTCTTCGATAATGATCGGCGGCGAGCAGCGCTTTGCGATTCGCTTGTGGCTCGATTCCGAACAAATGGCGGCGCATCAGATCACGATTCTTGATGTGCAGCGCGCGTTGCAGGAGCAGAACGTTGAGTTGCCCAGCGGGCGCATTGAGAACGTGGATCGTGAAATGACGATCGAGACGCGCGGCCAACTTAAAACGCCCGAGGAGTTCAACAATTTGGTCCTGCGAAATGACGGTGTGAAGCTGGTGCGGCTGCAGGATATTGGGGAGGCGCGCGAGGGAGTGGAGAATGAACGCACCATTGCGCGGGTGAATGGCCAGCCGTGCATTTTCCTGGGGATCATCAAGCAATCCAAAGCAAACACGGTCGAAGTCGCGCACGGCATTAAGGAGCAGGTGGAGCAGATACGCCCTACCCTACCCGCTGGCATCGAATTGATTTTCAATTACGACGAATCGATCTACGTGGAACGTGCGATAGAGGAAGTTTGGTTGACGCTGGCAATCGCGTTCGGCTTGGTAGTGCTGGTCATCTATTTCTTCCTGGGCGATTTCCGATCCACGATTATTCCTGCAGTCGCGATCCCTGTTTCCATCGTCGCCACGTTCCTGCTGCTCCATCTGTTCGGCTACTCCATCAACATCTTGACCATGTTGGCGCTGGTCCTCGCGATCGGCGTGGTTGTGGATGACGCGATCGTGGTGCTGGAAAATATCTATCGCCATATCGAGGAAGGAATGGCGCCGATGCAGGCAGCCTACAAAGCAATGGATGAAATTGCTTTTGCGATTTTGGCGATCACCGCCGCATTGGTCGCGGTGTTTTTGCCTCTCGCGTTCCAGACGAGCACCACCGGGCGCTTGTTCATTGAGTTCGCGGTGGCTGTCGCCGGTTCTGTGGTCATTTCGGCTTTCGTCGCGTTGTCCCTGACGCCGATGATGGCTGCACGAATCCTAAAGCCAATTCACGAAAAGAAACATTCCGGCCTGGTCGCGTTCTTCGACCGCATCATTGACTCATTCACGCGCGGGTATAAACGCATTTTGGTTTGGTCGCTCGCCCATCGCGCCATCGTCACATTCATCGGCATTGGGAGCTTTGTCCTGATGGCCCTGGCGTATATTGGACTGGAGAAGGAGTTTCTGCCGGAGGAAGACAAGGGCCGCCTGCTGGCGTTCGTCTCTACACCGCAAGGATCCACAGTGGAATACACCGATCGGATGATGCGGGAGATGGAAGCAATGCTCGCGAAAATTCCGGAAGTGCAGTCATTCGGCGCGATTGTTGCGCCGGGCATGAGCGGTCCTGGCGAAGCCAATAATGGCATCGTTTTTGTGCGCTTGAAAGATGACCGTCAAAAAACGGTGCAGCAGATTGTAAACGGACCGACAGGGTTGCGCGCGCAGTTCTTTAACAATGTGGAAGGGGCGATTGCGATTGCGCAGATTCCCAAAGCGATTGATCGCAGTTTCAGTTCTTCGTTTCAGCTAGTCATTCAAAGCGATGACCTCCAGGCACTCAACGCCTATGTGACACGGTTTACTCAGAAGTTACGGCAGAGCGGATATTTGCAGAACGTTCAATCGAGTTTCGAGATGAACAAGCCGGAGTTGCGTATTGATATTAATCGGAATCGCGCGGCTGCGCTGGGTGTGTCGATTGAGGATATTTCGCGCACTTTGCAGATCATGTTCGGAGGACTCGACCTGAGCCGCATCAAGAAAGAGGGCAAGGAATACGAGGTAATCGCACAATTGGCGCGCACTTCGCGGCAGCGCCCCGAAGATCTCGATAAGTTGTATGTGCGGAATGATCGCGGGGAGTTGATCCAGTTGAATAATCTGGTGATGCCGGAATCCTCGGCAGCGCCAAATCGTATCGAGCATTACAACCGGATCCGCAGCACAACGATTTCGGGCAGCGTGGTGGGCATGCCGCTCGGCACCGCGATGGATCGCGTGGAAGCGCTCCTCAAGGAAGATCTGCCGGCGGGATTTCTTTACACCTATGCGGGTGAAGCGCGGGATTTGCGCGAAGCGGGCAACGAAGTGTTTTTTGTTTTGGTGCTCGCCTTGATCATTGTTTACATGGTGCTGGCGGCGCAGTTCGAAAGCATCATCCATCCCTTCACCGTTATTCTCGCGGTACCACTGGCCGGCGTGGGCGCATTCGGTTTGTTGTGGCTGCTCAGTTGGTTCGGGAAGATGGGGATCATACCGCCAATCCCGGCCATGACGATGAACCTATTTACGCAGATCGGGTTGGTGTTGTTAATCGGATTGGTAACTAAGAACTCCATTTTGCTAGTCGAATTCGCCAACCAGCGGCAGGAAGCTGGCGTCAACGCGCACGACGCGATGGTCGAAGCGGGCGTGGTGCGCTTGCGTCCAATTTTGATGACCGCGTTTTCAACGATTGCAGGCATTTTGCCGATTGCGATTGGGTTCGGAGCCGGCGCTGAAAGTCGGCGTCCGATGGGTATTGCGGTGGTGGGCGGAATGATGACCAGTACGTTTCTCACGCTGGTGATCATTCCAGTGGTTTACACGTTGTTCAGTGATGCGGCGAAATGGTTTAGCCGTCGCAAGGGAGGCGCGCCGCAACCGAGCACGCTGGGGCTTCAGGAAGCAGCCGGAAAATAAAGAAGCAACTGGAAATCTACGTTATGAGCGCAAGCCGCTGAGTTGGCCGCGCGTGACACCAAGTTGGTTGACTAGCTTCAGTTCTCGCCAAAGTTGAGACCCGGCAATTTCGCCGCGGAACAGTCGTCGATACTGTGTGATAGTCCGTTCGACTTCCTCGGGAGTTTCGTTAAGAAACTCAAGACGGAACCGCCGAGCACCAAGAGCGCAGAACCGTTCGAAAAACTCCGCACCGGTTTGAGCCTGCGAGTTGAAAACGGTGTTGCGGCAGCCAGCGTCCGCTTTCAACGGATGTTGCGCGCCGACGCGGTCTTTGAGCTGCACCTGATGAGTATCGCACGGACGCCCGCAGTTTTTGTAATCCGTGCCTTCACTGAGGAAAGCGCAAAAAACGCAATGCTCCATGTGAAACATTGGCATGTGCTGGTGAAGCGTGATCTCGAACCATTCGGGAGGCGCGCTGCGGAGCAGACCCTCGAGCTGTTCAACATTCAGGTCGTAAGAGGCCGTCACGAATTCCAGGCCAAACTTGTTGCGGAAGTAATCAGCGCTGAGAGCATTGGCCACGTTGAGCGAGAAGTCCCCCACCCTGCGATGCCCGGCGAAGAACTTCAAATGGTCGTAGTTGCGGACGAGATATCCATCGGCGTTCGCGGAGAGGACCTGTTTTAAAATCCACTCTTCGCCCGATTTAAAAACGCGCGGCGGTGCGACAAAGATGCTGCGCTCGGGTCCTCCACAACCGGCGGAGTGAACGATGTTCACCGCTTCGCGATATTTTTTTGTATCTTCAAATTCGGCATAGAGCGTGCGAATGCCGCATTGAAGGGCGCGCTCGAGCTGCGGTGGGTTTCGGACCAGAACAGCCATTTCAACTTCCGATTTCGCGGGGGATGCACCGAAGGTTGGAATCGTTACATTCTCGTTAAGGGTCCACCGTCTCGGCGTTTTGCGTTGCCCTTCGAGATCCGCCACCAGAGTTCGGCGAAGGCGGTTCAATTCGCTGATGGGCAGAACAAGTTCGCCGTGCAAGTGCAGTTCAAGATCACCGATCCTGAAAGGAGTTCCGCCAAGCCGACCGAGCTGATCCTTCACGACATCGCAGTTCAGCGGCCGCTTTTGAGCGGCGTCCAGCGGCATCTCTGAATCAGCGCGAGCGATATGTCCATCTTCATCGCGCGCAATAACGGTCAGCGGTTTACCGAGAGCGCCGTGGACTTCAAAGTGAACTGGACGATGGAAACGCGGTTGATCACCAGCGTAGGTTTGGCGGATGCGACGGTCCAGTTCGGGATCGCTCGTTTTCCAGACGCGGTCACCGCGATGAATTCGCGAAAGATCAAGATCGCTTCTGCCAAAGCGCAGATGAATCTCGTTCCCTCGTTCAATCGCTTCATAAACGCGGCCGCCTTCCTCGGGCTGGTCTGGATGACCGCTATCAAAAACGATGCCGTCTCCAGGTTTGACCGGGCTTTCACGCGAAATGATGACCTGATCCTCGCGCACGCGCAAAACCTGGCCGAGCAGAACGCCGCGCTTTTTCCCGAAACGCGCGTGAACGAGCTGTTGGTTGTTAATGCCGCGAAACCAGCCTGAATAAAGACCACGCGAGAATCCCATTTGCAGATCGTAGGAATCCGCCTGGGTGAAATGATCTCTCGCGGAGTCGTGCGAAAGTTTGTCGAGGGCAGTGCGGTAAACGCGGGTGATGTTCGCCACGTACTCGGGCGATTTGAGGCGGCCTTCAATTTTAAGTGAGGACACTCCAGAACGGACGAGGTCCGGCAGAATTTCAATCCCGGCGAGATCCTGCGGGCTCAAAAGATATCTGCGGTCTCCCAGCGGCACGTTTTTGCCATCTGAAATCAATTCGTAAGGCATGCGGCACGCTTGCGCACACTCACCACGATTGGCGGAACGACCGCCGAGACTTTCACTGGTGAGACATTGACCGGAGTAAGCCACGCAGAGAGCGCCGTGAACGAAGACTTCGAGCGGCAGCGAAGATTCCGTTCCGACCACTGTTGTTTCGTTCTGAATTTTCCCAATCTCCTTTATCGAACATTCCCGCGCGAGCACGACGAGATTGCAACCGAGTTCGCGCGCGAACTCCACGCCCGCCGCGCTGGTGATCGTCATTTGCGTCGAAGCGTGAATTGGAAAATCCGGCGACAAATGGCGAATGAGTCGCGCGATGCCGACGTCCTGCACAATGGCAGCATCGACTCCCGCAATGATGATTGCGCGCAGGTATTGCTCGGCCTGCGCCAATTCGCTCGGAAAGACCAGCGTGTTGAATGTCACATAGCCGCGAACACCACGCAGGTGCAGAAACTCCATAAGCCGCGGGAGGTCGGTGACGGTGAAATTATGAGCCCGCATGCGCGCATTGAATTTCTCGAGGCCGAAGTATATTGCGTCCGCACCATTTTCG
This sequence comes from Verrucomicrobiia bacterium, assembly GCA_036383895.1. Classification (GTDB taxonomy): domain Bacteria; phylum Verrucomicrobiota; class Verrucomicrobiia; order Limisphaerales; family SXQI01; genus DASVNK01. The sequence continues at coordinate 7,981 of DASVNK010000046.1, forward strand.
ACCGCCGCTTTCGCGCACTCCCAATCGCCCGCGGGGGCAAGCAGTTCCGGCCTGTGCATGTGGGGATGCGCAACGGGCGTCGACTGATTTTGAACCGCCTCCGCAGAGTTCATTTGAAGCAATTTAGCCTAAATTGCCGAAAAGGTGAGGCGATTTTAGCGAGGACTCTTGATGTGGGTGCGCTTGATCGTGGTGTTGCTCTGGAGCCGGCGATTGAATTCCCAGGCGGTGGAGGACAACGTTCGGAAAAATCCCGAGTAGAATTACCGCTGCCGCCAATAACGCGAGGGTCAGTTTCTGAACGGGCGCGGCGGAGATCGGAGGAAACGCAGCGCCTTCAGCCGGGCCCACGACGAAGGCGTGCTTCAAAATGAGCAGATAATAATAGAGCGATACAGCACTCCCAGCGATAGCAAGAATCACCAACCAAAGCAGCCCAGGAACATTTCCAACACGAGATGCGTCGAGTGCGGCAAGGAACACGTAGAACTTGCCGAAGAATCCCGCCAGTGGTGGAATGCCCGCCAGGGAAAGAACGAAAACCAAAAGAGAAATTGCCGCCAGGGGCGAACGGCGGCTGAGTCCTCGCAGGTCGGAAAATGATAGTTCGCCGTGGCGTTCTTCGATGAGACCAATCACCCCAAAGATCCCGACCACCGCGAGCCCGTAGGTAAAGAGATAGTACAAGGACGAAGCGACTCCATCGCGAGTGGGCGCGAGCAGTGCAATCAGGACGTATCCGCCATGTGCGATCGCACTATAGGCGATGATGCGTCGAATGTTCGTTTGGGCCAATGCGAGAATATTTCCAACGATTATTGAAGTGGCAGCCAGCGCGGCGATCAGCACCGCCCATCCCGAAATTGCCCCGTTCCATGCGGCGCTGCCAGCGTGAGTAGGGGCTGCCAAAAAAAAGAACTTCAGGAAAAGAAGGAAGCTGGCGAGCTTCGATGCGGAAGCTATCAGCGCGGCGCTTGGCGCGGGTGCACCCTGGTAGGCATCCGGAGCCCATAGGTGCAGCGGAGCGGCGGCCATTTTGAAACCGAAGCCGACCGCCATCAGCACCAGCGCGACCGTGAGCATCGGGCTGAGTTGTTGCTGCTCGAGAGCGGCGCCAATTTTTCCGAACTCCGTTGAACCCGCGAGACCGAAAACGAGGCTGATGCCGAAAAGAGTAAACGCTGCGGCCACACTGCCGAAGAGAAAATATTTTAGACCTGCTTCGGCAGAATAAATGCTGTCTTTGCGGAACGCGGTGAGGAGATAGAGCGACAGGCTGACCAATTCGAGTGCAATGAACGCGGTCAGCAGCTCGTGCGTTCCAGCGAGGAGGAGAAGCCCCACCGCGGCCATCAAGATGAGTGCGACATACTCACCGATGTGGTTGGTGAATTTTTCCGGTGTGCTCGTGATCAGCGTCGCGGCTGTCAATATCAGCAGTGACACCTGGACGAAACGCACGATCTGGGTGACCTGCAACATTCCGTTGTAGAACGATCCGAATTCTGTCTGGCGATTGATAACTAGGATTGCAGCGATGATACTCACCAACCCGATCAGCACTGCGGTCGTTGAGCGGTTCCAATCATTCCAGGTGCGCGGGCGGAGTTGATCCGCGAAAAGAGCGATCAACGCGCCGACGATCAAGATGGCATGCGGCAGAAGGCGGATGAGCAGTTCCGCGTAATTGAAGGAGTTCATCACGGCGAGATGATCCTCCTAAACATTTCCTGCTGCATCGCCGGTTGGATCAGATCGAAGAGGAGACGCGGATTAAGACCGACAACGATTGTGCAGCCGAGGAGCAGAATTGCGCCGGCTTTTTCGGGGAGAGTGATGGCTTCGTAATGAGAGGAGCTTGGTTCGACCGGCAGCGGCGAGTAGAACGATTTCACCAGCGCGCGCAACGTGAATCCCACCCCAACAAGAATTCCAAGCGCAGCAAGGATCGTAAGACCTGGAAGGTGGCGCCAGGCGCCAATGAGGATTGAAACTTCAGCGATGAATCCGCTGAAGCCGGGGAAACCCATTGAAGCGAGGCAGGCGAGAAGGAACGTGACTGAAACGAATGGCATGGCGCGACCCAGGCTCGCCCGTTCAAGAAGCGCGAGATCGCGCGAGTGAGTGCGTTCGTAGACCATCCGACCCACGACGGCGAAAAGGAGTCCCGCGATGATCCCGTGTGAGAACATTTGCATAACAGCACCGCTGAGGCCGATCGTCGTGAGTGACATCAGCCCAAGCAAAACGAAACCCATGTGGCTCACGCTCGAGTAGCCGATCACGAATTTGAAGTCGTTCTGCGTGAGCGCCACGAACGCCCCGTAAAGGATCCCGACCACCGCCAGTGCGGCAAAGACCGTTTGCCACTGACGCAGCCCCTCGGGGAAGAGAGTCATCGCGACGCGCAACGCACCGTATGCGCCGAGCTTCATCACTACGCCCGCCAGGAGCATCGAAGCAGCGGTCGGTGCGGCGACGTGACCGGTTGGCGCCCAGGTATGAAACGGCCAGAGGCCGGCAAGGATCGCGAAGCCGACGAAAGCCAGGGGAAAGAGCCACGCCTGGTTCGCTCCGATTCCAGCGCTGACACCGGCTTCGGTAAGCTCCAGCAGGTTGAACGTCTTAACCGGAGAGAGAACGTAAATCGTTAGCAACGCGACCAGCACCATCGCACTACCCACAAACGAATAGAGTGCCAGCTTCATCGCGCCGTATTCCCTGCGCGTCGATCCCCAGATCGCGATCAGAAAATATTTCGGGATGATCGCGATTTCGTAAAAGACGAAGAGCAGGAACAGATCGAAGCTGAGAAAGACGCCGAAAACGCCTCCGATCAACGCGAGATAAAGCGCGAAAAATTCGTTCGCGCGATGCGAGGTATTCCACGAGAAGAGAACGCCCGCGACTGCGGCCAGGCCGGTCAGAATAATGAGCGTGCAGCTAATCCCGTCCGCCGCGAGGAAATATGAAATGCCGAGGGGCGGGATCCATTCGGTATGCACGATTTCGGTCACTTCGCTTGGGTTGATGGCGAGGGTTCCGAAGATCGCTATCGCGAGACTGGCCAGAGAACTTGCGAGAGCTATTACACGCGCCACGCCAGGACGCTCCCGACCAGCGAGCCAAGCGGTGACCGCTCCGATGAACGAGATATATATGGTCCAGGCGAGCATCAGAATTTCAGTCGTTGCACCAAGGCAGTGACTGCCGGGTTACAAATCGCCAGCACGAGTTGCGGTGCTATTCCAACAAGAACAGTGATTGCAATGGCGGGAACGAGCACCGCGATTTCGGCGGAAGTCAGATCAGTGACTGCGGCGCGCTTCGCGTTCAGCGGGCCAAAGAAGACCCGTCCATAAAAAGTGAGCAGATAAAGAGCGGTAAAAAGAAGCCCCAGCACAGCAAAGCCGCAGGCCACTGGCGCGAGGGAAAACGCACCTTTAAAAATCAGGAATTCAGCGGGAAAACCGCTGAGACCCGGAAGACCCAGCGAGGAGAAAAGCGCAATTCCCATCAAGCCAGCAAAGACTGGATTGATTTTCCGCAGTCCACCAAAGCTTTCGTAACTACGAAGTCCGTCCCCCCGGCGTTCCAGAAAAGCGACACAAGCGAACAGCGCGGCGGCAATGATTCCGTGGCTGAAAACCTGGAGGAGGACTCCATTGATCGCCGCGGCGCGTTCGTTTTCAAGCCCTGCCGCGCCTGCTTTTGCGGCCGCGAATATCCCGAGAAAACAGTAACCGAGATGACTCAACGATGAGTAGGCGAACATTTGCTTAATGTCGCGCTGAGCAAATGCAGCGAGCGCGCCGTAGAGGATCGTGATCACCGCGAGTGCGAGGAGTGGCTGATGCAGACGCTGAATTTCATCCGGAAAAATTGGCAGGATCAGGCGGATCAGCGCGTAAACACCCATCTTGGACATCACACCGGTGAGCAGCATTGTTACTGGTGTCGGCGCCTGCGTGTAGGTGACGGGAAGCCAGCTATGCAGCGGGAACAACGGGACCTTCACCGCAACCCCAAGGAAGGCGAGCAGAAAAATGATCATTCCTGCGCTTTGCGCTCCAAGACCTGTCCCATTCAAACGTAGTGAGAGAAGCGCACCAAATCCACCAGCGGGCCGCGCGGCCGCGATTTCCGCAAAGTTGAACGTGCCGGTCGCAAGATAAAGCGCGAGAAAACCAACCAGCATCGCGATGCTGCCGAACATTGTGTAAATGAAAAACTGGATCGACGCGGCGGAGCGCATTGCGCCGCCGTAAATGCGCACGAGGAAGAAGGCAGGGAGCAGCGCAATTTCCCAGAAAACGAAGAAGTGGAGAAAATTCTGAGCTGTGAAAGTCCCAATCAGCCCACTCTCGAGCAACAGAACGAAACCGAAATAGCGCCCGTCCAGTGTTGGAGATGACGCAAAGATGCCCATGACAAAAACGACTCCAGTGAGGAGGAGGAAAACGGAACTGATTCCGTCGGCCGCGAGGAAAAATTGCAGGCCAATTGCGGGAAGCCATCGGAACGACTCCGAAGTTGCAAATTCCGCGGTCTCCCGCGCGCGCGCCGCGATAGCGCAAGCGCAGAGCAGGACAAACACACTCGAGAAAAGCGCGAGAGATTTTCCGGTATTGCCCCTCACGTCTTTCGCCAGCAGAAAAAGTCCGAGAAACAACGGGACGAGAATTGAGAACGAGAGGAGCGTCATGACTTGCATCCCCAGGCCAAGACGATCACGAGCACAACAACCGCGAGCGCGATGATGTGAAGAGAATTTTGGATCTGTCCGTTCTGCATTTGGCTTCCAGTTTGCGCCGAGCCGGAAAGCGCACCGCACGTTTTATCGAAACCGGGATCAATGAACAAATTATCGAACAGTCGGCTGAACCACCCAAAGCCAAGCGCGATGCGCGCCGCGGCGCGGGGAAGAGACGCGAAGAAGATTGATTCAATGCGCGTTGCGGCAAAGCCAAGGAACCGCGTAAATCGGAGAACAGTCGCTTCGTAAATCTCATCAATCCAAAAGCGAGCGCGAAGCTGCTTAACAATTCCAGGGACACGGATAGCAAGTGGATCGTTGGCGGAATAGCTGCGGTAAAGGCGCCAGCCAGCAAACAGACCTGCTGCAACAAAGACCGTCGAAATTACCGCGAGCAGCAGAAAACCCGGTTTGAAAAGCGCGCTAAGACCGCCGTGCGTTTCCTCTCCTGTAAGGTAGTGGTGCAGCCACGGCCAGGCGGGAGTTCCAAGAAAGCCGATCAGGATTGAACACGCCGCTAGAATTACGAGCGGAATCGTCATCACCCGCGGGCTTTCGTGCGGTCTTTCCCGCAAACGGGATTCGCCCGAAAACACGTAGCACATTTGGCGCATCATGTAGAAAGCTGTCAGAAATGCGCCGATTAACCCCAGGACGAACGGGACCTTGGAACGCTCCCACGCCGAAGCAGCATGGAGAATCTCATCTTTGCTCCAAAATCCGGAGAACAGCAGCGGCACACCGCTCAGCGCCATCATGCCGATCGCATACGTTGCGAACGTCACCGGCATGTATCTGCGCAAGCCACCCATTTTGGTAATGTCCTGTTCCTCATGCGCGCCATGAATTACCGAACCAGCGCCTAGAAAGAGCAGCGCTTTGAAAAACGCGTGCGTGAGCAGATGGAACATCCCTACAAACACGCCCCCCGCCCCTAGGCCCATCATCATGTAACCAAGCTGCGAAACTGTGGAATACGCGAGGATGCGCTTGATATCGTTTTGCCCTACGGCGATCAGCGCGGCGAAAACAGCGGTGATCGCTCCGATCCAGGTAACGACGGAAAGGGCGGTGGAATACCCAACCAAATTGCTTACATCAGCGTCCATCAACGGGTAAACGCGCGCCACGAGAAACACACCAGCCGCGACCATCGTGGCCGCGTGAATCAGCGCACTCACCGGCGTCGGTCCCTCCATTGCGTCCGGAAGCCAGACGTGTAACGGAATCTGACCAGACTTGCCAATGGCGCCACAGAAAATCAGCAGAGAGATGGCCGTGGCAACACCAATTCCAACGATTGTCCCTTTCGTTACGAGAGCACTCAAAGCGTTAGTTTCAAGACATCCCCGGCCCTCGTCGTAAAACAGTAGCGTGCCCGATTCCGAATAGAGCCAGATCATCCCGAGAAAGAAACCGATATCACCTATGCGCGTCGTCAAAAACGCTTTCTTTGCCGCGGCAGCGGCGCTCGGTTTGAAATACCAGAAACCGATTAATAAATACGAAGCTAGCCCAACAATCTCCCAGCAGATGAACAGCAGTAATAAACTGTTCGCGATCAGCACACCCAACATCCCGCTCGCAAACAGTGACAGAAAACAAAAGAAGCGCGGGTAGTTCTCGTCGTGCGCCATGTAGCCGGTGGAATAAACAAAAATCAGCAGGCTGACGAACGTCACCATGAGCAACATCACTGCGGTGAGCGGATCGAGAAGAAACCCCAGTTGTAACTTCGCGGTGCCGAACGTCAGCCAATCGAAGTTCCATTGATCGCGCGCCTTCGGTCCTAGAGTTCTGGCGAACGCCAGTATGGAAAAAACAAACGATCCAGCCATCGCGCCGATGCTTAGGACATTCGCGAGCGGGCGACTGCGAGAGAAGCTCAGGATTGCCGCTGCCACCAACGGCAGCAGCGGTATCAACCATAGCTTGTCAGGTCCCAACGTCATGCTAGGGATCGTTTATCCACGTAGTCGGTTTGCGTCATCCAGATTCGCCGATTTGAAATGCCGATAAATCAGGATCACCAGCGCGAGTCCAACCGCAGATTCTGCGGCCGCAATCGCAATCGAAAACAGCACAAAGATGTAGCCATCCACGTTCGGAACGGCGCCATACTTCCAAAACGCGATGAAATTCAGGTTCGCGGCATTCAGCATGAGCTCAATCCCCATCAGCACGACAATTGCGTTTCGGCGAGTCACCACACCCGCGAACCCGATGGCGAAGAGAATCGCCGACACGGTAAGGAAGGCGTGCAGCGGATTCACGATTTAACAGCTCCCTTCTGCGCCGAACTCGTTTGTTCAGGAAGTGCGATCACGATCGCGCCAAGCAATGCGACTGTTAGTAGCAGGCCAATAACCTCAAGCGGAATTACGTGCGTAGTCATTAACGCATGACCGAGTTCGCGCACGGTCGGGGCATTTGCCGGATTGGCGCTGAAAGGAAGATTGGTCGAAGAAATGGCGTTGATGAGGATGGCGCCGACGACCAGCGCGAGAGGAATGCTGAAGGCGAGACTCGAAGCTCGCGGAGAACGGGCGGGTTCAGCACTGCGCGTCAGCAGAATTGCAAACACGATCAATATCGCGACCGCGCCCACGTAAACAAGGATCTGCGCAAACGCCACAAACCCCGCGTTCATGTGCAGAAACAATCCGGCCATCCCGAGGAATGAAAGCGCCAGGCACAATGCGCAGTGAACCAGATTGCGCAGCGACATGGCCGCGAGCGCACTAATCACAGTTACCGCAGCCAATATATAAAATGAAAGCGGCATCAGGTAGCGAAGCGATAAGTGCGCTTACTAAAGTGCGCTTTGCGAGTCAATCCTTGAGCGAGCGAAATGTACCCAGCGAGAATAATCACGCCGGAAACCGCCCATTTAAAACCGAGAATCGGAGTAAATTTCCAGGCGGCGGCCGCAACAATATTGATCACCGCCATCGGCAACATGAATTTCCACGCGAAGTTCATCAACTGATCCATCCGCACCCGCGGCATCGTCCCGCGCACCCAGATGAACAACGAAATGAGCGCCAGCAGCTTCAGGAAAAACCAAACATACGAAGGAATGAAAGTGAGGAAATCAAACGGCGCAGTCCACCCGCCAAGGAACAGCGTGATGCCCAGGCCGCACATCGCGAAGAGACCGAGATACTCGCCTAGAAAAAAGAGCGCGAACTTGAATCCAGAGTATTCAATGTAGTAACCCGCGATGATTTCAGATTCGCCTTCCGGCAAATCAAATGGCGAACGGTTCGCTTCGGCAGCGGCCGCGATCAAGAAGAGGATAAATCCTGCGGCACCCCACGGTGTGAAAACATTCCAATGTGCAATCGCAGCTGTGTAGCGATTTTGGTTCTCAACAATCTCCACAGGCGAAAGAGTGCCGGAGAGCATGATCACAGGAACCGTGCAGAGGATCAGTGGGATCTCATAGCTGATCATTTGCGCGACAGCGCGCATCGCGCCGAGCAGCGAATATTTATTGCGGCTTGCCCAGCCGGCCATGAACACCGCGAGTTCAGTACCTGCGCCTACTGCGAAGAAAAATAGAAGCGCGGCATCCATTTCCAGCGGCACCATATATTTGCCATATGGGATGACCGAGAAAGCCAGCAACGCAGGCAGCACAAGAAAAACCGGCGCGAGGAAAAACACGACGCGATCCGCAGCGCGCGGTTGCACCGTTTCTTTAAACAGCGTCTTCAACCCGTCTGCTACAGGTTGTAAAAGACCGAACGGTCCAACCCGATTCGGTCCGTAGCGATTTTGAATTCGCCCGAGTCCTTTGCGTTCCAGAATGGTCGTCAGCGCGAAGAGCGTGGGAAAAACCGCAAGGAGTGGCGCGATTGAAAGAAGGACTGAAACGACCGGTTGATTATCCGGCGAAACTAGCGCGAGGATTTCGCGCTTCAGATCCGCGAAGATTGTTTCCGCATTCCAGGTCAAAGGTCCGCCTTTCGTTCGGGTGAAGGGCTGATATTAGCAGCGGGCGGCGGAATCACGGCTGTTGCCGTTGCGGGTGCAGGTTGAGGCGGTGCGTTGGTCGATGGCGCGGGCGTATTCGGCGCAGCAGCTTTCGCCGCAGTGGCTGCGGGATCCGGACTCTTCGGCGCTGGGGCGGCAGCGGGAGGAGCGAGTTTTGCTTTGGCCGCTTCAGCTTTCGCCTTCTCAGCCGCAAGACGCCCATCTACTTCGGAAGCTTCAGTAGGATGAATCGTGTGGTAATAGTCGTTGGACTTCGCGAGGTCGGGCTTGCGCATGAGCAAACCATCAAAACGGTCGGAACGGCTCAACTCATAGACCTGGTCCATTTTGATCGCGTCGAATGGACATACCTCAACGCAGATCTGGCAACTCATGCAAACGGAAATGTCGATGTCAAAAACGCGTGGATGTTTCTGCGGTTTTCCTTTCTCATCGCGCTCCAGAACGATGTAAATGCATTGCGGCGGACATTCCTTCTCGCAAATCTTGCACGCAACGCAACGCAGCCCTTTGGTCGAATCGTTGCCGTCGAAAACGAGAAATGGAAAGTTCCGCGTGTTCTCTTTAAGGGCGAGGCGTTCCTCCGGATACTGAACGGTGGTGAGGCGTTCGGGATCACTGTAACTGCCCACAAAATTCCGGGCAGTTTCGCGCAGACCTTTTAGTAGACCTTTGCCTAACATGTTAGCGGTCCACCTCCCCGAGGACGATGTCGACGCTGCCGAGGATAATCACTGCATCCGCGATGGTGTGTCCGATGCACATATCCTCGAGAATAGTCAGATTGATGAAGCTCGGCGGTCGAACCCGATAACGATACGCGTTGGTTGAGCCGTCGCTGATTACATAAAAGCCGAGCTCGCCCTTCGGTCCTTCCACGCGGCCGTAGGATTCACCGATCTTCGGTTTGAAATTTCGAACCTTGTATTTGACATCAATAATCGGCCCTTCGGGAATGTCGCGCAGCGCTTGATCAAGAATTTTCAGTGATTCGCGCATTTCAAGGATGCGAACCATGTAGCGATCGTAAACGTCACCGTGTTCCCCAAGTGGAATACGAAAGTCGAATCGGTCATAAATTCCATATTTGTCGACTTTGCGAAGGTCGTAATTCACACCGCAGGCACGGAGCATCGGGCCGGTGACGCTCGCGTTTATCGCAAGTTCCGGTTTGAGCGCGCCAACACCTTGGGTGCGGGCGATGAGAATCTCGTTTTCGTTGAGGAGCCGTTCGAATTCGTCGAGAAAGTACGGGAAGTTCGCTACTACCTGTTTCGCTTCTTCCACCCAGCCGCCGGGAAGATCAACGCGGCATCCGCCGAAACGCATGTAATTGTACATCATGCGAGAGCCGCTCAGCGCTTCGAAAAGATCGATGATGTGTTCGCGTTCGCGGAACGCATACATGAGCGGAGTGCCGAGCGCGCCCATGTCCTGCAAAAGAAAACCAATCAGGCAGGTGTGATTTTGCAGGCGCGTGAGTTCGGCGACGATGACGCGGATGTATTCGGCGCGTTCGGGGGGCTGCAGACCGGTCAGCTTCTCGACGGTCAGCGCGTAGGCCCAGTTGTTCGTCATCGAACAAAAATAATCGAGACGATCGGTGTAGGGCATGTTCCCGAGATACGAAGTGTTCTCGCCGATTTTTTCGTGGTTCCGATGTAAATAGCCGAAGACCGGCTTGAGCTTCACCACCGTTTCGCCGTCGAGTACGACATCCATTCGAAAGACGCCGTGGGTCGAAGGGTGATGCGGTCCCATCGAAACTTCGAGCAGATCGCCTTGCGGCGCGCCGTCGTCAGTAACTTTCGGAGAAATACGGTACGCAGCGGCCCCGCCGGTTCCTGCGACTTCGCCGATTTGAGTGTCAACGCCGCTGATCATCGTCCGGTAGTTCCTTCCATCGATGGCCAGTGGCATTTCGTTTTTGCGAGAACGTCGTCGTGCGGAGTGGGTTCGTATTCGTAGTCGTCCGGCTCGACGTAGTCTTTCCGCATCGGATGCTCGGTGTAACCGTCCCACATCAAAATCCGGCGAAGATCGGGATGTCCTTCGAACTTTACGCCGTAGAGATCGTAGATTTCGCGTTCCTGAAATTCTGCTCCGCGCCAGATGGGTGTGACGGAAGGAATGTTGGAGTCGTCGGTACGATTGCCGGTACGGACCCGGAGAATGATTGGGCCGTGTTTGAGCGACATCGAAAAGAGGTGGTAAACGACTTCGAGGTACCCTGCCCTTTTCTTCTCGATCGTTTCCTCGACTTCCTTTTCGACACCATCGACTACTTTCTTCACCTTCATCTTTTCTTTGGTGACGAGGTCGAGCCAGTCGACACCGGTGACGTTCGAGGCGTAATCGAATTTTAGTTCAGGATCGTCGCGGAGGAAGTGCGCAACTTCGAAGAGCGCTTCGCGATTGATGATGAGAGACGGTTGAGCGGCGGGAGTGTCGTTTGGATGAATCTCCACCTTCGCCGCGGGCACGGCGCTTTCGATGCGAGCTTTGAGTTGGTCGATGGCTGGCAACATCACGCTTCGCGGAGGATTACCGGTGGTTTCCAGACGGATAGATTCTTGGATGGAACGAGATCTTTCTCGCCGAATTCGGGTACGGGAAATTCGCTGGGTTCGTCCGGATCGAAATGGCGCGCGCGATTTGGGCCGCGCATCGTTTGCGCATCGATCTTCTGTTGCAGCGTGATGAAGGCGTGGAGCAGCGCTTCGGGGCGCGGCGGGCAACCGGGAATGTGGACATCGACTGGAATATATCGGTCGATGCCCTTGAGGACGTTGTAGCCTTGCTTGAAAGGTCCGCCGGAAATTGCGCAGGCACCCATGGCGATGACGTATTTAGGCTCGGGCATCTGGTTGTAGAGGCGGACGACTTGCGGAGCCATCTTCTTGGTGACGGTGCCGGCGACAATCATGAGGTCGGCCTGGCGCGGCGAGGGGCGGAAGACTTCGGCACCGAAGCGGGCGAGGTCGTAACGGGCCATGGAGGTGGCGATCATCTCGATGGCGCAGCAGGCGAGGCCGAATTGGAGCGGCCAGACGGAGTTTTTGCGGCCCCAGTTGTAAATGGATTCCAGGGTAGTGGTGAAGATACCGCTTTTGCTGAGTTCGCTTCTTAATCCTTCGTCGATCGGCATGCGTTTATCTCCAGGTCAAAACTCCTTTGCGCCACGCCCAGACCAGGCCTTCCACCAACAGCAGCAGAAAGACCATCATGGCGAGGAATGCGCCGAAACTGAGGTCGAGGAAGGCGACGGCGAATGGAAAGAGGAAGATGATCTCGACATCGAAAATGAGGAAGATGATGCCGTAAAGGTAGTAGTCGGAACGGAACTGGATCCAGGCGTCGCCTTTGGATTCGAGGCCGCATTCGTAAACGGCTGATTTGTCGGGGCCAGGCTTGGCCGGGGAGAAGAAGCGGCTCCAGAGGTTGGAGAGGATGACTGGAGTTAGGGCGAAGCCGAGCGCGACGAACAGAAAGACCGCCAGGAATAAATTCGGGCTGTAGTCGCTGGCCACGCGCGAAAGTTAAACGGAACATCGCACGAGCGACAAGAATTGAATCGCGCGTTTTTTTGGCGGGCGATGCTCGGAAATTGCGGCAAGTCTCGCAGCCGCAGGTCAGTTCGCCTCGGGCTTGTGGCGGATAAGGCCGACGGAATGGGCGATGTCGTCGAACTCCTCGCGGCTGACTTGCTCGAGGGTCTTGCCCTTTTTGGAAAGCTTCTCGTTGATCTTGATGGCCTTCTCGGTCATCGCTTCGTGGGTGTCCTTGGAGCCGCCGACCAGGGCGAAGTTGTCGCCGGTAGTGACGCGTTTGTGCCCATCGGAATCGAGGCCGACGCCGAGCATCAAAGCTTTTTTGTTCTTCTTTGATTTGGATTTGGGCACTGGTTGCGACATCGGCAGAAAATGTAAGGGGTTGAGCCGATGGTGTAAAAGGGAAACGGACAAGCCTGCGCGAATCGTGTGAAACGTCGGAATGTTGACTGGGAGAATTTTTGCGAGAGGGCGGGAAATTTGCGGAGTGCGCGGGAAATCAGAGACTTGCAAAAGATGACAAAGAGGAGTCGCAGGTTGTGGGTATGTCGTAACGTTATTGTGCTGATGAAACATGCGTTTTTGGGGTGCTTGCCGTTCTAGAATCCTCCGGGTGAGTAGGATGGGTTGAGTTTCCCCTATCTGGACGTGGGTGCTGATTTGTGCTGATTTGTGCTGATGGGCGATCCGAGCCGTGGAGCGTTGAACGGGAGAGTTTGAAAAATCGATACGATGCAGAAAGCAGCGATTATCGCGGGTTTGATGCGGTTTCAGAACGGGTCCGAGGCGAAGCGATGGACGGAGGTTCTTTCGTCCGTGACGTATATGGGAACCGGACTTGGGTTTGGGTACGATGGGGCCCGCACCGTTGAGACGGCGGGCTACTCTCGGTCGTCCCGGCTGCGAGACTTGGGAATGCGAGAGCTTTGCTGGTTGGGAAGTTTGGCGATAATAAGCGTTAAAAGGCGTTAAATCAGGTACATTCGGCGGAAAAGTCAACATCCTGGCGGGTTCGGAGAGTATTCCGGGGATCCGCAGGGCAGTTTTGCTGTGGTCGCTGCTGGTCTTCATGGCGTTCGTTCCCTTTCCAGCCGGAGAAGAAGGCTCATGGGCACACTACGAGTGTGCTTGTTTTTGCGGGGATGAAATGAAATCCGATTGGCGGAGTTCGTTTCAACCACGTGCCGTTCTTCTAAAGGCGAGGTGAGTTTGGCAGAACCCAGGTTCCCGGGGAAGAAAAAAGTGATTCCTAGACCTGATGTTTTAGATTGCGGAAGGGCGGGACGACGAGCAGGGCGAGGATGATGAACATGGCGGCGAGGGTCATGATTCCAGTAGCGCCGAAAAGGATCTGCGCTTCGGTGAGTTCGAGTTCGGCGAGGCGGCGGATGCCAAGGATCATCACGAGCAAGCTGGTAGAGGTGAGGCAGCCGAAAACGATCCACTTGGCCGACTGGTCGGAGACAACTCTGCGGTGCAAAAGATGGCGAATGGTATTCATGTGATTGTGTTTCGTCTGGTGTATAGACCGGGGTGCAGGAGAGACGTTTTGTGGAAATAACGAAAGGAACCACGAATGCACACGAATAAACACGAATCGATTTTGGCGGTTGCGGTTACTGACGAAAAGCGGGTTGGAATCCGGTCCAATTTGCAGTAAGGAAAAGCGTCGTAGCATGGTCGCATGCTCACGAGAATGAGAGAGTATCTGATCATTCTAACTCTTCTGCTGAGTGCTTGCGCGCACCGGCTTGAGCCGGGGTTTCAACCGGGTTCTTCAGCCTGGAGGAGTTTATTCTGAGCGAAGCGGTAGTCCGAGGCGGTACTCCGATTGCGACGAACAATTTGCCTCGCATCAAAGGGGACTGGCGTTACTTGAGAGACGAGAATGGGGTTATCATTCGGATGCCGAGTGATAGTTATGCGTCCGTCGAGCGGTTCTTGAGGCGAGCTTTCGGAAGTCCAAGGATTGGACCGAATGACACGGCCGATGGTGGGAAACTTGGTGTCTATCGGCTTTCGGACCGGGGCGGCGGAATTCAGTTCGGGCACGATCGGAAACGAACGGAGATTATTATTCTAAGACCGATTAGTACGGAGGAAATTATGAGGCGGTTGCCAGAGGTGATGAAGGAGAGCGCAACTCGGTAGCTGGTTACTGGTGCAGGATGATGCGAAGTTGAATCGAGGGGCGGATATTGCGAAGGTGGTGGCGTGTTCCATTGTCCGCGGTGCAAGAGCAAGTTAGGACACGTCCAAGGGGTGGGGTCGAACTATTGGGAGTGTCCGACCTGCAAGGGGCACGCGATGAGTTTGCCGTTGTTGAGGCGGCGGGCGGATCCGGCGGCGCTGGCGACGTTGTGGCAGGCGACGCAGCGAACGGGTCGCGTGTTGGACGTGGAGTGTCCTTCGTGTTTCCAGCGGATGAAGGAGGTGCAGTTTGCGCCGAAAGGTGAAGTGGTGCCGATCGACGTTTGCCAGAGGTGCCAATTTCTTTGGTTTGATTCGGGAGAACTGGCGAGAGTGCCGAAGTATACGCCTCCGCCGAAGCTGGAGGACCGCCTGCCACAGAAAGCCCGGGAGGCGCTGGCACTGATTGAGGTGGAAAAAATCCGGGAGGAGGCGGAAGCGGAAGCAGCGAGGGAAGGCCCGGAGCATGTGTGGCAGTTGGTGGTGGGGGTGCTGGGATTCCCGGTGGAGCACAATGCTGAACCGTTCCGGCGGCATCCGGTGGCGACATGGGTGATTTGCGCACTGATTTTTGTGGTGAGCACGATGGTGTTCACAGCGGGGCGGGACCTCTTGTTGCAGTTCGCGTTTATTCCGAACGAGCCGTTTCGTTATTTAGGAATGACGTGGTTAACCTCGTTCTTCGTGCATGGCGGGTGGATTCATCTGTCGGGCAATTTGTATTTCCTGTATGTCTTCGGCGATAACGTGGAGGACACGATCGGGTGGAAGGCGTTCGTGCTGGTGCTGCTCGCAGGGACGATTTTTGGTCATGCGCTGCATTGGATGGTGGAACCGCGCGCGGATGTCCCGACTGTCGGAGCCAGTGGCGGGATTTCGGCGGTCATTGCGCTTTACGCGCTAGCGTTCCCACATACGCGGCTGGGGATTTTTTCTCGATACGGTTGGATTAACTTTTCTGCGCGAATGGGATTTTTCGTTTGGGTGGGAATGCAGTTCCTGGGCGCTTACGCGCAAGTCGCGGGCGTTTCGAACGTTTCCTCCCTGGCGCATTTGGGAGGGTGCTTGCCGGGTGTTTTCTATTGGGTCTGGCGGACGCGGAGTGGCGCAGGGCTGGAGGTGGCGCGTGCTGGTTGACTTGATTCGCGGAGAACAAGTGGGGCACTGTGAAAGTGCCCCTCCGGAGGTTTAGGTTTTGAGATGCTTCGGTGTCAAACGAGACGAATCGGGAAGTTGCAACGGCGTCCCGATCAAAAATTTCAACCTTTCTGGCTAAGGTTGTGTTTCGCCGCGAGCAGCCGGCGCGGTTGGCGCTAAAGCGTCGGCCATCACGTGGTGACGACGCGATGACCATAGCCGTAGGTTTGCGGTGGTTACTTCCAGAAGCTGGCGGGGTCCTGGCGAGTGCCGTCCGGCGAGAAGGCGATGACGTTGTTTTTTCCTTCGAAGATAATGTGGTAAAGAGTTTTTCCTCGTTCGGCCTGAGAGAAGACGGAACGTGTGTTCCTGCCGCCTTCAGCGGCGGCGACGGTTTCAGTGGCTTTGCGGACGGCTTCTGGAACTGAGTCCCAGTTGACCTGGCGCATGGGGCCGCCGGTGTTGGCGGCAGGGATGGCGACGGAACCGTTGGGAGTGTAGGCGATGGAGGCGCGTTCGTAAGGGATGTGATACATGGAGTTCGCGCCGCTGGTTTGCTGGCGAAGGGCGCGAGTGTTGACGGAACCGTGCTGGGCTTCCTGCGCTTTGGCGGCGGTGCGGACGGGTTCGGGAAGGTTGTCCCAATAGACGTAACGGGTCTGGCTGCCGGTCCACCTCACGCCACCCGGGAGAGTGGAGTTGTTCGGTGCGGTGGCGGTCTCAGGGCGAGCGGCAGGACGGGTGGTGGTGGGGCGAGTGACGGACTCGCTGGAAGCGGGTTGAGGAGGGCGAGTGGTGGCGGTTTCGGGACGAGTTACTGGACGTTCCGCGGTGGGACGTTGCGGAGTTGTGGCGGCCGGAGGCGTTGGAGCGGTCTGGCCGGTAGATGGGGAAGTGACGGCGCGATTATCGTCGTCGTCTTTCACTTCGGTTTCGCCGTCCTTATCTCCTTTGTTGTCTTTGTTCTTATTCTTGTTCTTGTTGTTACTTTTTTCTTTCTGTTTCTCTTTGCCTTTGGCTTTACCGTTCCCACCTTTGCCATCGCCTTCGGAGATGACTGAGCCGTCTTCGGCGAAGATGACTGATTTTTCGTCGCCCCGTTCCTTATAGAGGACTTCGTAATGATTGGAACCGTTGGCCTGTTTGCGCGTTTTGATGGTTTTGATTTGGCCGTCGCCTTTCCATTCGCGAATGCGTTCCTGCACCGAAGCGGGCAGGTGCGACATGGAAGGTTCTTTCTGCGCGTAGATAGAGGTGCTGGCGAGTGCCAGGAATAGTCCGAGGACAATGCTTCTCATAGATGTTTTCTTATAAAAAATTTGATTCACAGAGCGGAAACATCAGGCGGCGAGGACAGGACGCTTTGCGCTTGAACGGTGGGGATGTGATGGGCGCAGAACCCCTTTGACCTGGGGAAGCGAATGGCGCGCAACGGAACGCTCGATTTTGGTGAGGAGCGATCGAACCTGTTGAACGGCTGAAGGATGCACAACGGCGAGTGGCGCGAGAAATTGCTCTGCAGGATTCGAGTAACGCCGGATATTCATGTCAAAATAGAGAACTGCAGGGAACGGGCCAAGTCCGATGGAATCGTTTTGCGGAGAGTGACTTCCAGGAATGCGGATGCGCACTCTGTTGGACACCTCTTGCGGGGTCATGCCGGAGGTAAACGGGTGACGAGGGCATTCGCCACGGGCGGTTCGCCTTCTTTGATCCTGGGAGAACGCGATTGCATAACGATTGACGGATCACTTGTCGCGCGATGTTGCCGCGCAAGTGTAGATGCAAACTGATGCTGGTTTGCGTTTCAATCGAACTCGTGCTGAGCAATTCTGGCCGAGAAACGAGCAAGCTGTGATGAGCCGGAAGGTTGCGCAGAGTGTCTAATATTGAGAGCAGAAATAACTTTTGTTCGACTTTGGAGACGATATGACAGCGCTATTAACTGAAGGTTGCTTAAAACCGCATCCCTTTTTGCAAGATTGCTCATGCGCGTTTTTGAATCACCTCGAGGAGTTTGCCCGTGAGGTGGACTTCAAAGAAGGTGATACGATTCTGCGTGAGGGAGACTACGCGGATCGCTTTTACCTCATCTGCGATGGAAGCGTTTGTGTTGAATCCGGATCAAATGGCGCTCCGGGTGTTTGCATTCAGATGCTCGGGAGTGGCGACGTGCTTGGCTGGTCGTGGCTATATGCACCGTATGAATGGCATTTTACCGCGCGCGCAGTTACGGCATGTCGTACAGTAGAGCTGAATGCCGCATCTCTCCTGATTCGAGCGGAAGAAGATCCCACCTTTGGTTACGAGCTCATGAAGCGGCTGAGCAAACATTTGATTCATCGGTTGCAGGCAACACGGAAGCGGTTGGTATGCGAGGTAAAACTGCGAGAAGGGAGCGACTGAGTATGAACCCCCTATTTGCTTCGAATTTTTCGCCGCCAGGACAATTTGAGCGTGTGCTGCATCTGGATGAAACCCGCGCGGTCGAGCCTTTGGCGCGAATCTCACTTATCGAACCTAAATATGACATTGGCGACGAACAGAACCGTTCTTGATGCTCTGGACATTATCGAGACGAAAAATATTGGTGCGGATGCGTATGAGATTTGCGCGTGTGCGCGAGCTTTGCTCGACGAGAGCGTTCCAGATGTTGCCATCGAGCTGGACGCATTCGTCCGTCGCTTTGAGATGCGCGGCAAGGACGTTGAATTCCGACCTCGTTGGTTGCCAAGGAAAGACATCGTCCGGATTCGCACGGGGGCCGAGGAGGCTGGCGCCGCCGCAAAAGAGGTTTTTCGTAGCTGGGTAACGAAGGTTCGGGCCACTATTCCTCCGACCAGTGAGTGGAAGAGGGATGCAGAATGGCTTCCACGCTAAAGAACATTGAGTTTATTCAGCGGTGTGCTCGCTAAGTTCTTTGGAGATGCACGGTTCGTAAATGTGGAGCCCCCCGTCGTCCCGGATCATTTGGGAAGTGAAGCTGAATGAAACGGAAACTCAAAGATTTCAAACCGGCAGGGTTTCCCGCAGAGCAGTTGACGGCGGCGCTCAATCAGATCGGCTGGGAATCATTCCGAAAAAGTCTCAAGCTCGCGGAAAAGATTCATTCTGTTCGCGTCCAATGCAAGCGATCTCGCGCTCTGTTGGTTCTATTACGGCCCTATATATCTGCCTCAGAATACACGAAAGGAAAAGAGTCTATAAAAGCCGCGGGCCACGAGCTGACCTTGATTCGGGACGTGCACGTTCTACAGGATACTCTCGACTCAGCTGCCGACGAGTTCGGGAAAAGAAAACATCGCAAGCATCGTCGCTCGATCGCGTTCAATTTTCCCAGTCTCGACGATCGCTTAGAGCGGAAGGCTTACCGGCACTCCCGTGACCGGCTTCGTAACGTTTTAGCGGATTTACCCACGCCGACCCGGGGGCCAACCGATTTGTTGAAATTCAGTTTACCAGGACTGCGAAACAGCTATCGAAAGGCTCATAAGGGAATGCTGAGGAGCAGGAAACATTCAGATTTTGAAGTCTTTCATCAATGGCGAAAATCAGTCAAATGCCTCTTTTCCCAGCTTGAGTTGCTCAATCGAGCAGGTCTGCATCCAAATGTCACCGTTCTAGAGTCATTGGACGCCTTTCAACGCGATCTGGGAAGGCATCGAGATCTGGTTTTGGCTGAGAAGATTAATAGGACCGAACAGCAGGTCTCCAAGAGACTACTCAGAGCAATTCGTCGCCGGCGCAAACGATTGCAAAAGAATCTCCGTCGTCGAGGCAAAGGACTTTTCCGTAGAACTGATCGCGAGTTCCTGAAACATGCCTTTCTGCATTGATGACGTCCCCTAGTTCGACAGATCGGGCATCAACTTTTATGGCAACTGATCTCTTTCGAGCACTCGGTATTCAGCCTCTGACATTATCTGTTCTCGATTGCCCGATCACTGGAGCGACCTAGAACTGGCAAGGTCGTCTCCGACTTTCCCGCATTCGCGATTTTGAGCCGCAGATACTTGTGGCATTCGACACAACTGAATGTCATTTTAGTGTAGGCAAGGGTAGCTGCGTCGAGATTCTTCTCGCGCGCGGATTTCTTGAGCGCCTCGACGTTACGACGGAAGCTGACACTGTGCGCCGAGTATTCCGGGGTGTCATTAGCGCGCCAAGCTGCTTCCTGACTCAAAGCGCCTAGCTTCGTGGCGTGATTAGCGACAAGTTCAAAGTTTTCCATGGTGATGCCCTCCAACACGCTTTGAGCGTGGTCGAGCTTTGCACGCATTAAATTGTTAATAGGCATTTCCTTCTGAGCGTGAGCCAAAATAGCACTCAAGCCCAAAAGCAACATTGTTGAAAGTATAATGATTGTTGTTGTTTTCATAATCAACTCTCTAAAGAACAGGTGATCTTTGTCGTTACTTATTGCTTACCGGGGCGCGCTCTGGAAGATTTCGAAATATGAACCTCTTTATTTAAATACTCTTTCTTCGCTTGCGCCTCTTGTTCGAGAACCGCAGCCGTTGTCTTCAAAACGGTGTCTGGATTGAGTGATATGCTGTCGATCTCTTGTTCCACAAGGAAACGAGCAAAGTCCGGGTAGTCACTTGGGGCCTGGCCGCAAATTCCAATTTTTCGGCCTTGGCCACGACAGGTGGTGATGACATTAGCAATCATCTTTTTGACTGCAGCGTTTCGCTCGTCGAAGATCGGAGCAACGATCTCGCTGTCACGATCGACACCAAGGATGAGTTGCGTAAGATCATTCGAGCCGATACTGAAACCGTCAAAAATTTCGCAGAACTCCTCAGCGAGGACGACGTTACTCGGGATCTCGCACATGACGTAAATCTCCAGGCCTTTTTGCCCGCGCTTCAAACCGTTTTTCTCCATCGCTGCCTGAACGCGTCGGCCTTCCTCCACGGTTCGACAAAACGGAATCATAACCTTCAGATTTGTAAGGCCCATTTCATCGCGCACCTTCTTTACCGCGGCGCACTCCAGGGTAAAGGCGTCCTTGTATCGCTCGTTGTAGTAGCGGCTGGCGCCCCGGAAGCCGATCATCGGGTTCTCCTCTTTAGGTTCGAACTCAGCGCCGCCAATCAGATTCGCATACTCGTTCGTCTTAAAGTCGCTCAAGCGCAGTATGACGTCCTTTGGGTAAAAGGCGGCTGCAATCATCGCAACACCCTCGGCGAGTTTATCGACGAAATATTGCGGTTTGTCTGCGTAGCCAGAAGTCAGTTGATCGATGCGTTGGCGAACGTCCGGCGCTAGAGTGGAATGGTTTAGCAGAGCCAGCGGGTGAATCTTAATATAGTTGCTAATGATGAATTCTTCTCTTGCGAGGCCCACCCCGTCGTTTGGCAGAAGCGAGAGCGTGAGGGCTTCTTCCGGGTTCCCAATGTTCATCATGATCTTCGTTCTGGGACGCTCCAGCGCGTTTACTTCCATTCGCTCGATGTCAAAGGAGAGGGCTCCTTCGTAAACAAAGCCGACTTCACCCTGGGCGCAGGAGACGGTAACAATATCGCCGGTCTTCAATAACTCAGTGCCATGTTCGGTCCCGACGACGGCAGGCAAACCTAATTCCCTGCTGACGATAGCCGCATGGCAGGTGCGTCCGCCACGGTTCGTCACGATCGCAGCGGCATTTTTCATGATCGGTTCCCAGTCCGGATCGGTCTTGTCCGTAACGAGAATCTCGCCTTGCTTGAACTGTTCCAGGAACTGAATGTTTTGTATCACGCGAACGGGACCGGTGGTGATTTTCGCGCCGACACTGCGTCCCGTGACTAAAACCTTTCCTGGACTTTTGAGCTGATAGTTCTCAACTACCTGCGATTGCCGCTGCGACTGGACCGTCTCAGGACGGGCCTGTAGAATGAAAAGCTCGCCGGTTTGGCCGTCCTTTGCCCATTCAATATCCATTGGGGTGGCACTACCGTGTTTGGGGGAGTAATGATCTTCAATGATGCACGCCCACCTCGCGAGTTGGAGGATTTCATCGTCCGTGATTGCGAACTTCGCGCGCTCGGCCGGGGGCACCGGCACATCCTTCACCATCTTCCCGCCACCAATGTCATAGATTAATTTGAACTCCTTTGTTCCAGTGGTTTTCTGAAGAATGGGTTTGTAGCCAGTTTTGAGCGTGGGCTTGAAAACGTAGTATTCATCCGGATTAACCGATCCCTGAACCACGTTTTCGCCTAACCCGTATGCAGCGTTAATCAACACTACGTCGCGAAAACCGGTCTCGGTATCAATCGTAAACATGACTCCCGAGGCGGCGAGATCCGCTCGCACCATGCGCTGGACGCCAATGCTAAGCGCGATCTTTAGATGATCAAAACCTTTGTCCGCGCGATAGCTGATTGCGCGATCAGTAAAAAGCGAGGCGAAGCAACGCCGGCAAGCTTCGAGCAACCCGCAATAACCCTGCACGTTCAAATAGGTTTCTTGTTGGCCGGCGAAACTCGCATCGGGCAAGTCTTCGGCAGTCGCGCTGCTCCGAACAGCTACATCGGTGGCAAGCGCGTGTCCGCTGATGATATCGTAAGCCTTCATTATCTCATCTTCGAGATCGTCTGGAAGAGGCGCGGACAGAATTTCATGCCGAATGCGGTTGCCGCGAAAACGGAGATTGCCGACGTCGCGAGTGTCTAAGTCCGACAGAACATCTCGTATAAATCCGTCTAGGTTGGCTTGTTTCAGGAACCAACGATAGGCGTCCGCGGTGATGGCGAATCCGTCAGGCACCATGACTCCTTTTGGCGACAACTCGCGAAACATCTCTCCTAAAGAGGCGTTTTTCCCGCCAACGCTCTGAATATCGTTGATCGAAATGTCAGCAAACCATTTTATAAATCTTGCGGCGCAGTCGGGAGAGGATTCGGTCACCGTTACTTCAGTAGTCGCAGTTCCATTCATCGTCTCGTCCAAAAGTTTCATAACGAGGATTGAGTTAAGAATTGTGTTTCGCTCCGCCGGCAGCTTCCAGGCAGCTGAGGGCGTTCGCGAGTTGCTTCCTGGTATCTTGAAGGCGTTTGATGACAACCGCTGCGATTCGCTGCATAAGGTCGTAACCAATTTCTGGCCGATCCTCGCAAGCCTGACGAATACGAGTGGCGTAAAGAAAGATCGCCGTCGTCGGTTCGAGCGTGCGTGCGTCGAAATGCCAGGTGTAAGGCGGGAATAACCAGGACCAGCCTAGAACGTCTCCCGCCTTGATCGTTTGAATACGAATTGTGTCCATCGGGTTCGCGTGGGATTCGATTGCCACCTCGCCGCTTTCGATCAGGTAGAACCGATTGGCCGGATCACCTTCTCGAAAGATCATCTGCCCAGCCGGGTAGACGACGCGCATGGCGTTCTCAGCGAGGATGGACACCTCTTGCGGGGGCATGCCGGAGGTAAACGGGTGAGTGGCGAGGGCATTCGCCACAGGCGGTTCGACTTCTTTGATCCTGGGAGAAGACGATTGCATAACGACTGACTGCATCGTTTTTTCATTCAGGCAGCGAATCCGAAGCGGAAGCGCTCTTCTTCTGGCTTAATATCCAACGAAGCGCAGATGAATTTGGAAACGAGCATCATGGCCGCGCTCTTGATGATGCGATCGAACTCCGGCCGGGTAAGCTCCACGCCTTCGTGGCTCATGCGCTGGATGGGCATGCGGTTCTCGAGGAGATCCTGGATGAATGATTCGAAGGCGACGGGGTCATCTGTGGAATGATGATGAGGCGGCGCGTTCTTATGAGTTTGCGTGCGATATTCAACGGTATATTTCGGGATCATATAATTCCTTTCTAGTTACGAATGAACTCGTGTTCGTGAACGCGGACTACGAGCACCGGACACGGCGCGTAGCGAACGACATGCTCGGCCACACTTCCCAGGAGAACGTGCTTGAATCCGGTGTAGCCGTGAGTGGAGATAACAATGAGATCGGCGCCTTCCGACCGTGCGAATTGGCTGATTTCCAGATGAGCAGCTCCCGTGCGCACTTCAATATTAAAAGGCACATCGGGCGGGATTTCGGCTTCAGCGAGTTTTTGCAGCGCTTTCTTGCTGCCCGGCAGCGGGTCGGGTTCCATGACGATCGGGCCGTATTCGCCGTAGCCATAGGCGGGGCTGGAGATCACATGAACGAGATCGATGGTCGCGCCATGTTGCCGCGCAAGCGGGATGGCGTAGCGCAGTGCTTTTGTGGCGCAATCAGAGTAGTCGATCGGCACGAGGATGCGTTTGATTTGGAACGGACCCGTCGCTGCTGAACGTAAGATCGGCTCGTCGCGGTTCTCGAGTTCGAGGACCACACCGCCCGCGTGTTTGCTGGGTTTCGCTTTCATAATTGTCCTTTCTACATTTTAGATTTCACGAACTCTCTTTCTTTTGGCCGGACGACCAGGACGGGGCATGGCGCATGTTGCACTACTTTCTCCGCGGTGCTTCCCATGAATACATGCTTGAGTCCGGTGCGACCGTGCGTGGAGATCACGATGAGATCGGTCTTAAGTGTGCGCGCGGCGGAAGTGATTTCGTTGAAGGCGCGACCGTTTCGCACCAGGAACTTTTCTGCCAGGGAGCGAAGTTTCAGGTCGGCCGCGACTCGTTCGAGCTGTAGCCGCGAAGCGCGCACCGCTTTGTCATTGTCCATGGCGAGCGGGAAGGCGGCGAAGTCGGGAGTGGCGATTGGCTCGAGGACGTGAAGCAAGGTTAATTTGGCTCCGCAGAGCTTTGCGAGAGGAACCGCGTAGGCCAGCGCCTTTTCAGACGCGGGCGAGAAGTCGATGGGGACGAGGATCGATCGAATTTGAACGGGCGAGGAGCGGCCGCCGAGCAACCCGGATATTTCGAGTCGTTCATTCGGCAATCTTGGGCGACGCGGCATGGATGGCCCGCGAATTCTTTTTTTTAAAAGCATAGCATTAGTTTTCATATAGTTTCCTTTCCGATTGATTGTTAGCTGTACATTGAGCTGACTGGATTGCTGGCGATACCTGTTGAAACATACCGGGGCTCGCCCGTTTAACTTCCGCGAGAGTGGTTATTCCAGCGCGAAGCTTCAGCATCGCATCCTGCAAAAGGGTCGTGTGCCCGCAACGTTGTAAGTGCTTCCTCAAGGCGTGTTCATGTGCGCCTGCCATGATCATTTCGTAATCGCCTTCGGAGAGATGCCACAGCTCGAAAATCCCAGTGCGTCCGAAGTAACCGATCCCGCTGCATCGGTCGCACCCTTTGGGAACCCAAAGCTCTTTCGGCACGTCCAACTCAAGTGCCCGCAACCAGTCGATCTCCGGCTGTGTCGGGCGAGTCGAGGTTTTACAGTGTTCACATAGACGTCGGACCAATCGTTGGGCGACGACGACTGAGAGTGATTCGGCAATTTCATGGTCCGGCAATCCCCAGTTGCGCAGCGCGGTTATTGCGCCGACTGCGTCGTGTGAATGGATCGTGCTCAACAGCACCCTTCCGGTAATGGCGGCATCGACAGCGGCATGGGCTGAAGCGCCATCTCGAACTTCACCGAGCATCACGAGGTCTGGATCGAGGCGGAGCACCGCTTTGACTCCTTCGGCGAACGAAAGATGATGCTTTTCATCGAGCTGAATTTGAGTGAGGCCTGGAACTGCGTATTCGACTGGGTCTTCGATCGTCACAATCCGTTTGTCAGTCGAATTGAGCCGATGCAGCAGCCCGTAGAGAGTCGTTGTCTTACCCGAACCGGTTGGGCCGGCTGCGAGGAACATCCCGCTGACGTTCTCGAGCCATGATTCGATCTGAGTTAGATTTTGATCACTTAACCCGAGATTATCTACACTGCGCTCGAGTCTCCGCGGATCTAAAAGCCGGATTGAAAGTGCCTCTCCAATTTGGCCAGGCGCAACCGCGATCCGTAAGTCGACGTCTTCCCCATAACCGTGAAAGTGATAGTGACTGTCTTTAGGCGTGAAACGCACGATTGGATCCAGTCCAGCAAGCGATTTGATCTGGTTCGAGAGGATTTTACCTGTCTCGGCGGAGAGTTCCGCAACATCAGACAAACTGCCGTCGATCCGAATGCGAACTCGAGCAGTATTGCCCAGAGGCTCCACGTGGATGTCGGACGCGCGCGCCTGAATTGCGTCCAGAAGCAGAGCGACGGCATACTCGCCGTGAACTCCGGAGTCCGGATTCTGAAGCGATGCGTTAGCTACAGTGGAAAGCCTTTTCGCGAGCTGTGTTCTGATCGGCCGCGTACCGAGAAATCCGGCGGGGACTTTCGTGGCACCCGACCGACTCTCTGTTTCAAGCTCAGTAACCACATTCATCCTAATTAATTAGAGTGTGAATACGCGTACGTGTTTTTGCATTTCTTGCTCGATCGGAACCAGATTTTGCAAAATCAATCTTTGCCTTAACTTTTTCCTTTGCGTGTCTAGGTTGTGGCGTGCCTTCACGGTTCAAAAACTTAACCCAGCATGACGAGCACGGATTCATCCAGGTGCTTCGCTGGAAGTTGCTGGGCAAAAGTCGCCCTTTTTCGGAATCGGGACCGATAGAGGTGCACCGACGCGATCCGCGACCGGTGCGCGGCAATTACATAACATGGATCGGGCATTCAAGTTTCTTCTTGTCGCTGAACGGAAGAAAGTTTCTGTTCGACCCAATTCTCTCTGATTACTGCGCGCCCATAAAGCTCTCCAGATTTCTCCGTAAGGTTCCGCCAGGAATAAATTGGGCCTCGCTGCCTGCGGTGGATGTCGTTTTTATTTCGCACAACCACTACGATCATCTTGATAAACCTACGATTCTGAGGCTGCCAGCTGAGACCCGTTTCGCGATTCCGCGTGGACTCGGTCAGTGGTTCAGAAAAATTGGACGGGAGGACGCGCGCGAGTTTGATTGGTGGAATTCAGCGGACGTTTTTGAGACAAGGGTGAGTTGCGTTCCCGCACAGCACTTCTCGTCGCGAACGCTCTGGGATCGGAATCGCACGCTCTGGTGTGGTTGGATTATCGAAAGTGGCGGGACCAAGGTGTACTTCGCGGGAGATACTGGTTATTGTCCAGTGTTCTCAGAGATTGGAAAGCGCTACGGCCCGATTGATCTCGCGATCATTCCAATTGGCGCCTACGAGCCGCGCTGGTTCATGAAACCGATGCACGTGAATCCCGACGAGGCGGTTCAGATTCACGTGGATGTCGGCGCTCGGAAGTCGGTGGCGTGTCACTGGGGCACTTTCTGCCTGACGGATGAACCCATGAGCGAGCCGCCGGTGCGTTTGCGCGCTGCCCTGAAGAATGCTGGCTTGCGCGAGGATGAATTCGTCGTCCCGAGGATCGGCGAAAGTGTGTTGATTTAGTTTTTCACGGGGGTGACCGCGTCCGCTGGAGGACCATCCTTTGGATTCCAAAAGCTCACCTCAGTGATCTTTAGATTTCCATCGAGTGACAGAACGGTGACGCGGTCTTTCTGCTGCGGGTAGCGCGCGAGGAGATTTTCGCTATCGGCCAGAATGATTCGGTGCGGATATTTGCGCATTTTTGGGAGTGCGAAGACGCGCCCAATCCCGGGCATGCCGTAGATGTTGGAAACGAAAATGGCGTGAGCGCTGGGCAGGAAGTCCGGGCCTTTGGCAGCGAACTGCGCATTTGCTTCTTTTCCCGTCGACATATCAAAAGAGACAAACATCCTTTGGAGGCCAGGCTTCAGCTCGAATTCCATCCCGTGTTGATCCTTTGCTTTGAAGGAGGGCAGAAGATCGCCCACTTTGAGCGGTTCATCAGCAAGGACGGCGCTGCACAACACGAGCCAGAGCGCGAAATATTTTTTCACCCCGTCAGCATACCGTGAGAAGAGGAATGGCAGATGAAAGAAAAATGAAAAAAAATTCATTTGGTCTTCAGCCTTGATTCATCCGCCTTGGTCAAGCTGTGGTGATGATAAGTCGCATCATCTCTGTCTCAGTGGTTCTGGGCACGATCTATCTCAACTCATTGTGGGCTGAGGAGCTAAAGGTTGACCTGGAACAAAGCACGATCCGAGTAGAGGTCAAAGCGACGGGTGATGATTTTGTCGCGTCGCTAACACGGTTCGACGCGAGGATTGAGGTGCAGGATGCTCAGGCGGTGCCGCGATCTGCGACGGTGACGTGGGATTTTAAAGACCTTAAGACCGGCAAAAAAAGCCGGGACAAAGAGATGTTACAGTGGCTCGAGCACACCCGTTTTCCGACCGCCCAATTTACGTTAAAAAATTGTCAACAGCACGAGGGGAAGTGGACCGTAACGGGCGAGCTGAAAATGCACGGGGTGAGCAAAAGCCTCTCCTTTCCGCTCGAAATCAAGCGTGACGGGTCAAGGACGGTATACAAGGCTGATCTCACATTAGATCACCGCGATTTTGGACTCGAAAGGATTGTGAAATTTCTTGTTCTAAAGGTGGATCCGCTTCTTGCGATCCATTTTGAGTTGAGCGCCGTTCCGCAACGTTCCTGAAAATGAATATATATTCATTTTCCATTCAGCGAACTTTCATCTGTTAAAACTAAGGTTGCGTGATGGCTGATCGCTGCCGACTGAAAGAACAAGAGGCTCACATCATAGAGATAGCTGCGTTTTCACATTATGATCGTAAGTCCTGACGAGTTGCTAGCACCGAAACTTCGAACGCAGCTTGCGGCATGTTTGCGGCCCACCCACGGAACCGAAGTGCAGTTGGGTAAAGCGGTAGAGCACGCGCTGACCAATCCGGGTAGCCTGATGCGAGCGAGGCTTTGCTACCGAATCGCACAGAACTTTGCTGTCTGCGACGAACGGGCGACCGATTTAGCGCTTTCGGTGGAACTGTTTCATACGGCATCACTCCTGTTCGATGATTTGCCTTGCATGGATGATGCGGAGGAGCGACGCGGTGCACCGTGTGTGCACAAACTTTTCGGCGAAGGAGCAGCAACTCTCGCCGCTCTGGCGCTGGTGAATAAAGCATACGCGCTGCTCTGGCGCGCGTTGCTCGAAGCGCCTATCGCGCAGCGGCAAGAATGCGCGGAGTTTGTCAATCAGTGTTTAGGGCTGAATGGAATCCTCAATGGTCAAAGCCACGATCTGCAATTCAGAGCCAGCAGATTCAACGCAAGGAACGTGATGCGAGTTGCCATTGGGAAGACTGTTTCCATGATTCGAATGACTCTGGTTCTTCCCGCCGTTTTGGGAGGCGCGCCTGCTGGAGAGTTGGTCGCGTTGAATCGGCTCAGTGTTTACTGGGGCCTTGCATATCAGATCACCGACGATTTAAAGGACGTTCTTAAATCCTCCACCGACGCGAGGAAAACCACGCAGCGAGACGCACTCCTGGGGCGGCCGAATATCGCGCTGGCCGAAGGCCCGGCTCGAACAAGCCAGATATTGGGCCGGCTGATTGGGCTCGCTGAGAAAGCGCTGGAACGGGCGCCTGGGCAGACGCAGCTTCTTGCGATTTTGCGAGAATATCAGCAACGCGCCGCGAACGAATACCTCGAAGTTCAACAAGCAGCTGCTTAATCGAAGGCCCATGACTTTCCTGAAGCTTATCCTGACAAATCTTCGTCGCCATCGCATACGAACCATGATTGGGATCGCGGGAATTTCGTTCGGAGTTGCCGCGATGCTCAGCGTGATGACTATCCTCCAGGGAGCGATACGCATGTTCGAACGAATCCTGAGTTCCGACAGTGAAGTCATTGTTTTCGAAAAAAATGTCTCCGACCTCTTCTTCAGCAATGTGCCCACGGCGGACATCGAAGAAATGCGGGCGTGGCCCGTAGTGAGCCATGCCGACCCAGTCTTGTTCGGCATTGTTTCCAGCCCTGGAAATCCGGTCGTAACCTGTTTCGGAGTGACCTCGGAGGATTCCCGTCTCCGTTCCGCGGAGTGGCTCCAAGGTGCACGATCCGATTTTGAAAAGAGGACCGATACGGTCGTGGTCGGAACCCGCGCCGCTCAGTTTCTTAACGGGACCTACGGTCGGGCGTTGGAGATCGGAAAACAGAAATTCAATGTGGGAGCGATCATTCGCGCGTCCAATGGGTTTGAGGACGGCGGCGTTTTTATGCCGCTGAAGACCGCACAAGAGTTTTTCCACAAAGAGGGATTCGCATCCGTTGCGACGATAAAACTCTCGAGCAAGGAAACGCGTGCCGAGTTCAAGCAGCGCGTGGAAAAGAATTTTCCCTCTTTGATAGCGCTGGAAAACGAGGAATTCAGCCGAGGCTATTCGCAGTTCAAAATCCTGAAGACCACTGCCTGGGCGGTCGGCGGCTGCGCGTTCCTGCTCGGCGGCTTAAGCGTCGCGAACACTATGATCATGTCGGTATTCACGCGCATTCGAGAAATCGCGGTTTTGCGTGTCTGCGGCTTTTCGAAGAAGCAAGTCGCCTCGCTCATTATTCTTGAATCCTTGGTGGTGGCTCTGGCGGGCGTCCTCGCTGGAGCCGTCGTCAGCCAGACTGGAATGAGCGTTCTGAAGTCATTGCCAATTACTCAAGGGTATATCGATTCACAAATGGACTACCTGGTCATCTCGCAAGTGGCCATGCTTGCATGTTTTACCGCTTTGCTCGGCGCGATGTACCCGGCGATTTACGGTGCCCGCATAGAAGCCGCGCAGGCGCTGCGGTTCGAATGACCATGAGTTGCCCACGACCGATCATCGAGACCCAGAACCTTTGGAAATTCTACGAGCGCGGCAAAATTGAAGTGCTTCGCGGAGTCTCCTTTTGCATTTCGCCCGGTGAGATCGTCGCGCTCTGCGGTCCGTCGGGCGGTGGCAAGTCCACCCTGCTTCATCTGATCTCCGGGCTCGATAAGCCAGACAAGGGCGCGGTTTATTTGGAAGGCACAGAACTCAGCGACGCGCGGACACTTCTTCATGCGCTACGCCACAAGATCGGCTTCGTTTTTCAACTCCACAATTTAATTCCCGACCTGACCCTGCGTGAGAACTGTCTAATTCCGTCGATCGCCTCTGGACAAAGTTCAAAGAAAGCGCAGGCCCGATTTTTGGAACTCGCCGAAAGAACAGGGCTCGCCCATCGCCAGAACCACCGCATTCAGGATCTCTCCGGCGGAGAACGCCAGCGCACCGCCATTTGCCGGGCGTTGATGAATTCACCGAGCCTCATCATGGCGGATGAACCTACAGGGTCTCTGGATGAGAAATCCCGAGAACAGGTCTTTGGTCTGCTCGTCTCGCTGGTGCGTGAGGATAAAGCGACGCTGGTAATGGCTACTCACGACCGCTCGCTGGCCGAACAATGCGATCGGCTCATGGTCGTCAAAGACGGGCGAGTGTTCGAGAGCGCGGAGGTGCGATGATGATGAGCAATAACACTGTTACGCGATGCGTTGCGAAGCACGCCCTGTTCTGGTTAATGACGGGAAATGCCGTGGGACTCTGGCTCGCGCTTCTTCTGTTATTTCCCGAACTGAATCGATTTACGGGGGAGGTTACATATGGGCGGTTGATTCCAGTCCACTTGAATCTGCAACTTTATGGCTGGACGAGCCTGCCATTGGTCGCGTGGTTGTTCCATATCTATCCATCTGGCCTGAAAGCAGACGCCGATCTTGCGCGCGGCGCGTTGTTGTCCTGGTCGGCAACTTTGGTGGTAGCGGCGTTTTCATGGATGCTTGGCCAAAACAGCGGGAAGATATTTCTCGAGTGGAAAGGTTTCGCGCGCGTGCTGTTCTGTTTTAACCTGCTCGCACTTTGGTGCGTGCTCGCGGTGCGCTTTTGGCATTCGGTCAGAGATCGAACCA
Organism: Verrucomicrobiia bacterium; assembly: GCA_036383895.1. GTDB lineage: Bacteria > Verrucomicrobiota > Verrucomicrobiia > Limisphaerales > SXQI01 > DASVNK01. Next base: position 39,387 of record DASVNK010000046.1, read on the forward strand.
AAGGATATTGGATTCGTGTGATCGGCCTCATCGCGCTCGCCGTAGTTGTTCCAACGTGGTTTTGGGCGTCGTCGCCAGCGGTTTACCCCGCTGTAAACCCGTCCACCAGCGGGCCGACCGCCGGAAGTCTGCTTGGCTCAACATTATCTGTTGTGCTCGTCCTGCTGATGGCTGCGCCATTGCTCGGGAGCGGAACCGCCGGGACTATCGGGCGAATTTGTTGGTCGGTATTGTTCATTGAGTTGTGCGTCTTTCTCGTTCTTGGGGACGGCAACAAGACCCACCATTCACTCGTTCAAATTGGTTTACTTGCAGCACTCCTTCCATGGCCAGCCTTGCTGCTGCTTTACTTCCGAGAATTTCAGTTTCAGAGGCAATGCTATTTCTGGTTGAAGGCGGCGATCGCCTGGTTTGCATTGCTCACACTCACGGGCTGGATTTCTTTTTTGCCGGAGGTGCTCGATCGCTGGAAGTTTACCAATGCTCTCGTCGCGCACTCACATCTCGCAATGGCAGGGTTCGTGACCTGTTTCAATCTGTTCCTGCTAACTTCGCTCGGCATTCGGATTTCATCCTCCAGCGGGATTGTGTGGAATATAGCAACGTTCGCCTATGTCGTTTTGATGTGGGCCGCAGGAACACTTGAGGCGATGAGCCCTGGGTTCACCATGCTCCAGAGCAATCTTCGAACGATACTGTTTGTGGGACGAGCTCTGGCAGGATCTGCCATGTTCGCATGCTCTTTGCTATGGTGGAAAAAACTCGCCGTTACACAGCTGGACCAGGCCTCTCTCGCGGCCATGGAAACAGAGGTGGTTTCGCTTGCCGCATAAATGAAGAGGCGCGCATTTACATTTTTTCAACTTGCTGCAGGTGCCTGCGACACCGGGACAGGCATCTTACTACTAGTCGCCCCTCAGCTTGCGTTGAAGCTGATGGGCGTTGCTCAAACTCCGTCGGATCCGATATTCATATCATTTATCGGAGCATTCGTCTTTTCGGTGGGGTTGACCTACCTCGTGTTTTCCCGAATTCCGGCCTCAGAATCACGACTGGGCGCGGCGCGGGCGGCCTGGTTGATCACTGGAATGCAGCGACTGTGCGTTGGGGTTTTCGTTCTGGTTGCAATGGTGGCAGGTCGCCTGGACTTGGCGTGGTGCAGCATTACAGTGGCCGATCTGTCCATTGGCGGCATTCAACTTCTCGGCCTTCGAAAGCGCTGGATCGAAGCGACCTTGTGAACTCTTCCCGAAGACAGTTTACTGCGGGAGTTCTGCTGATCTTCGCAGTATATTTCTATTTTCTGATTTTCGCACAATTTGCTTTTCTGGAGCTTGTACGCGCAGTCGACAATTCTGAGGTCCATATCAAAACTGTGATGGCAGCAATGGCAATTGGTGGCTTAGCCGGCAGTTTCACGGTCCCGCTTTTTAGCACTGCCCAACTGAGAAACGTGCTTCGGATCGCCTTTCTCGGCTGCAGCCTTGTGGCCGTAGCCGCACCGCTTCTTCACTCCTACTTTGAACTCACCGGACTGGTGATCGGTTTATGTGTGGGGATCGTTACAGTAGGGGTTGCGAGCACACTGCGTGGAATTTTTTCACCGCATAGTTGGCCCTGGGGAATCGCGTTCGGTACGGGCCTCGCCTACTTTGCCTGCAACGTCCCATTGATTTTTCAATCTACTCCGCAGTGGCAGGCAAGAGCTGCTGCTGCTGTTTCTGCCAGTATGGCGTTCATCATTCCACGGCTGAGTGTTTCCTCGCAGCGCCAATCGCAAAGCAAAGGTAGTCTCATGCCCGTCGCTTCTCCCCGCTGGTTGCTCGCTCACTATATAATAGTCTTCGGAATTCTAGTTTGGCTCGACTCTGCGGTATTCTACATCATTCAGCACTCGCCAATGAAGGCGGCCACATGGGGGACGGCCCCAGGATTATGGCGAAACGCGATTGTTCATCTGTCTGCCGCGCTTCTCACCGGCGCATGTCTTCCGAGATGCGGGTTCCTGCCAGTGCTTGTGACATCTTTTCTGGCGCTCGCAATAGGTTCGATCGCCGCTAAGCACCCGGAATTGCGCTCGCTTACTGGATGGGCATATCCCGCGGGTGTCTCCATCTATTCTGCCTGCCTCGTTGGCTTCCCCTCGTTTGGACCGCTGCAAAGGAGGGGATCTCAGATTGCCTGGTGTGGAGCAGGACTCTACGCGATCAGCGGTTGGATCGGCTCCGGGCTTGGCATTGGCATGGCGCAGGACATCCATGAAGTTCCTTGGCAATTTATTGCGATTTCTGCCGTCGCTATCGCAGTTCCAATTCTCTGGAAAAACGCTCGCAATGTGACCAGGCGCGAGATTTCCTACAGCGCGAGTGTCTTCACTGCTGCCTTCTTCGCGAATCAATTTCTCACCAAACCAAAACCCGTCGATCCATCGGAAGTGGAGCAAGGTCGAGCCGTCTACATCGCAGAAGGTTGCATTAACTGCCATTCTCAATATGTGCGGCCGAATACCGATGACGAGATTCTCTGGGGTCCATATCGCTCAATCGACGACCTCACTCGCGAAGGCCCTCCCCTCTTCGGTAATCGCCGACAGGGGCCAGACCTTCTGAACATTGGAAACCGTCGCTCGCGCGCCTGGCTTGAAGTACATTTCAAAGCACCGCGCGAACTTTCTCCGGGGAGCAGCATGCCCTCGTATGAACACATATTCTCTGATGCACGCGGGAGCGCGCTGTTGGATTACCTTTTGACACTTAAATGCGATGAATCGCGCCCCGTCGCATTGTGGCACCCTGTGAGCCAACAGCAGACCAGCCTAGACGGCAGCGCGCTTTATCGACATCACTGCGCTATTTGTCACGAGCCGGGCGCTCACCGAATCCGACTGCAAAAAACGCCGCCAGATCTATTCGGCACAAATCTCTTCTACGCTCCAATAACTCTGACCACCGAAATTCGGGTGGAACAGATTGGCCGCATCATAAAATTCGGCCTCGCCGGAACCGATATGCCGGGCCACGAATATATCCCAGATCAGGACGTTATTGCGTTAGCGCAGTATCTGGAGCAAAAATCAGCTCGCAAATGAAGGTCCTGGTCGTTGAAGACGAACGTAAATTGGGCCAATTCATTCGGAAAGGCCTGGAAGAAGCTGCCTACACGGTAAAGCTCGTTGCCGATTGCAAGACCGCTCGGGATGCGCTTTGTGAATCGGAGTTCGATGTGATCATCCTGGATCTCGGGCTACCGGATGGCAGTGGACTGGATCTCTTGCGCGAGTGGCGCGAAACACGTTTTCCCAACCACATTCTCATTCTTAGCGCCCGCGGTTCAGTGGACGACCGGATCAAAGGTTTAAACCTGGGAGCTGACGATTACCTGTCCAAGCCGTTTAGCTTTGAGGAACTATTAGCACGCGTTCGGTCCCTGGGGAGACGCCACGCCCGCCAACGCACTACCGTGCTTCAACACGGAAATCTCAAAATGGACTTGGTCGGGAGGGAGGTCACCTTAAACAGCAAGGCTATTTACCTTACTCAACGGGAATATGCTTTGCTGGAGATCTTTCTTCAAAACGTCGGTCGCGTGCTGACCCGAACGCAAATTGCGGAGAAGATATGGGATTGCCACTTCGATATGGAGACAAACCTCATCGATGTCTACGTACGAAAACTTCGCGCAAAGATAGGAACTGAGTCCAACTCTCCGATCACGACAGTTCGCGGGGTCGGTTATACAATGACGTGAAAACTCTCCGCGCTCGCCTGGTTTCGTACTACAGCAGTCTCGTGACGCTCACCGTCGCGCTCGCGCTTCTCGGAGGTTTCTTCCTCGTTAAACGTCAGCTCTTGAATGGAACCGATTTTTTGCTCGAAGCCGAATTTCAAGAAATCAAAGCGCGTCTCGACCAACTGCCCCAACCCGTTTCCGCAAACGAGCTAGCGCAGGCGATCGGGACGCACACCTCGATCGATGCGCCGTTTTTCTTCTTTCAAGTTCATGACAAAGCAGGGCAGCTCCTGTATCGCTCCGCGAACCTGGGCTCAAAAATCCTGCCCGAT
>DASVNK010000047.1:0-6508 GCA_036383895.1 Verrucomicrobiia bacterium
AGCACAGAGAAGATGAGTGGAAGAGTGGAGCGGAAGCAGGAGGTCGCGGCGAACGCTAACGCATCGGTGAGATCTTCAGCTTCGAGGTAGGATAGAGCTTCAGAATTTCCTGAAGGTAACCTATTTGCTGCTTAAACGCTCCAACGAGTCTTTTGAAAACGCGTTGGAAACTCTCGCGCAGCGATACCTTTACCGTTTTCTCTTATCGAAATCGGACACAAGGCGATTTCATGCTTTGATGAAACAGTAAGGAAGCTAATCTCACCGTCGGCGGCCTGTCCTGTTAAACCAATAAACGTGGCTGCCAGCGCCCGAGTGGGCGCTGCCGTCCGTGTATCACAGCGCGGGCGGCTTTTTATTCTTTGCGAAGCGGATTTTTGATCGGTCTCTTGAAAGGATAAATGGCATACCAAATCTCTCTGGACACGAGGAACAGCGTGATGATTGCAAACACCGCGAGGAGGGCACCGATTGTGTAAGCCTGCCAAGGCTCAAAGCTGGAACTAAACCGCACCAACGATTCTGAGCAAATTTTCAGATGGCGATCAAGATTCTTGCGGCGGGAGGAAGTGGGTTTTCACCTCCGAGACACAGAGAGCACATGAGAAGATGAGTGGAACAGTGGAGCGGAAGCAGGAGGTCGCGGCGAACGCTAACGCATCGGTGAGATCTTCAGCTTCGAGGTAAGGGTGGAGGTTCAGGATCTGCTCGCGTGATTTTCCGGAGGCGATGGTGCCGACTGTGATCGGAGTCCGCGCAGGCAGGGTTTTCCGCTCATGACTGCAGGATCGCCGGTGATGCGTTCCAATCGTTTAACGGCTAGATAATAATTGTTGCGAGGAGGGACCGAGTTTGTTTGAGGCTTGAGCTGCGACAGATTCGGTTTGCTATCGGGGCGGGTGAAACACAATTTACGGCCATGAATCATGCCGCGCGGGCGCGTGAAGTTTTTGATATTGAGATCGCCGGGTTGAAGGCGGTGCGCGGGCAGTTGGATGAGGCGTTTGGCGCGGCGGTGGAGGCGATGGTGCGGGCGCTGGCGGCGCGGGGGAAGGTGGTGGTGGTGGGGATTGGGAAGTCGGGGAACATCGGGCAGAAGATCGCGGCGACTTTAACGAGCACGGGTTCGACGGCGGTGGTGTTGCACAGCGTGGATGCGTTGCATGGGGATTTGGGGATTTTGAATGACGGGGATGTGGTGCTGGCGCTGAGTTATTCGGGGGAGACGGAGGAGCTGCTGAATTTGTTGCCGGCGCTGAAGCGGTTTTCGGTGACGATCATTAGTTTTACGGCGGCGGCGAAGTCGACTTTGGCGCGGCACAGCGATTTGGTGTTGAACGTGAAGGTGCCGAAGGAGGCGTGTCCGTTTAACCTGGCGCCGACTTCGAGCACGACGGCGATGCTGGCGCTGGGGGATGCGCTGGCGATGTCGATTTTGGATGCGCGGGGGTTTTCGAAGGAGAAGTTTGCGAAGCATCATCCGGCGGGATCGATCGGGCGGGCGTTGTTGCTGCGGGTGGGAGATATCATGCGGACGGGGGAGCGGAACCCGGTGGCGCGGCAGGATGTGACGGTGAAGGAGGCGCTGTTCGTGATGACGCGGGCGAAGGCGGGGAGTTTGAGTGTGGTGGATCGGCGCGGGAAGTTGGCGGGGGTATTTACGGACGGCGATTTGCGTCGGCGGATGGCGAATGACGAAACGATTTTGGGGAAGAAGCTGGCGGAGGTGATGACGGCGAATCCGATCTGCATCAAGGATTCGGCGCTGGCGTCGGAGGCGCTGTCGATTTTCAACGAGCGGAATATTGATGATTTGATTGTGGTGAATGGGAAGCGGGAGCCGGTGGGGATGATTGATTTGCAGGATTTGCCGAAGTTGAAGTTGCTGTGAGATTTCAGCGGAGAGGTTCACCACAGAGGCACAGCGGTAAGCTTTTCAGATTTCGGGCGAGCCGTTTAAGAACACCGATCAATGACGGAGCGTGCGGAAGAAGCGATGGGTGTTGGTGAGAGGCGATTGAAAACTGAGCGGGGTTGAGGCGTTGCCAGCGGGGAGGTTGGTGAGGATGGTCCATTCGCCGCGGTCGAGGTGTTCGCGGGTTTGGATTTGGTAGAACCAACCGGGTGCGGGAGTGATAGTGAAGCGGAGGGTGCGGTTATCGATTCGCGAATTGGTGAGGGTGGGAATGGGAGCGGGTGTTTGGTAGGTGAGGAGAAGTTGGGGCGGCGTGAGTGTTTCGCTGGAGGCGAAGTGACGGGCAGAATAGTCGGATTTCTCGCCTTCGCTGATGATCATCCAGCCATGGTTGGTAGCAGGGTGTTGGATCCAGATTTGCAGGTCGGAAATAAGGGGAGTGGAACCACCAAAACTACCGAAAAATCCGTTTGAGTCGCTGGCGACCAGGCCGGGAGCCCAGTTGGTGAGATAATCAGTTCCAGCGGCTGCGCCGGGACTTGCCCAAGGAACTCCAATGTCTGCGGAGGACCAAGTGGCAGAGGTTGTCCATGCTTTGAGCATTCGATGAAGATAGAGGTTGTAGGGCGTGCTAGTTGGGGCGCGAACGACCAGGAGTTTCAATGTGGCGGACTGGACGATGGCGTTAGTGGGAATTGAGGTGAGGTCGAAGCGGAGCAAGGCGCGGTCGATGTCGCTGCCGGTGCGGAGGCCGCGGCGACCGACGAGAAGAGTTGAGTTGCCCTGGGGTTTCAAATGGTCGGTGCTGATGCTGGTGTCGGCGGTCGGCGTGAGAATGACCGTTTTTGCGCGAGGATCGATGATGTTCAAGGTGGCGTTCGCGCTTTGCACAGACGTGCCGGTGCCGTCGGTGACGACGACGTGATAGGTTCCGACATTGGGTGAATCGACCGCAGGCAGAAATAGAGTTGATGAATTCGAGCCGACGGTGGTCGTGCCGTTGTGATACCACTGATAGGTAACGGGTGAGAGACCCGCGGCAGTGACGGAGAAAGTGACTGGTTCAGTGCGGTGAACTTCGCGGCTGACAGGTTGGGAACTTATGGTGGGCGGAGGCAGATTCAACGCGGTGGTCGGTTTGATGTAGCCGTAGGAATTGCTGACGACGACGGTGTATTGGCCGGCGTTCTCGGGCATGACGCTGGAGATGGTGAGCGAGGCGTTGGTTTGATTCGGAAGGTTGGTGCCGCGGTGCTGCCATTGGTAGGTGAGAGGCCCTCCGGCGGCGGAAACGTTGATGGTGACGGACTGACGGAGGTTGGCGTCGACTGGGGGTGTGAGTGAGAGGAGGCGCGGGCGGGCGGTGACGACGAGGTTGTGGTTGCCGCCTGCTGCGACGGCAGTCACTCCGGTGAGTTCTTCGGGAACACTGCCCTGTCCCCAAAAATTATAACCCCAAGCCGCAACGGTGCCGTTTGTTCGTAGCGCAATTGCGTGCTGGTTCCCGGTCTCAATCGCCGCAACCCCGGTAAGGCCGGCTGGAATGTCATTACTATCGAACGAGCCTCCCCACCTAAACGCAGTAAAGTCCGGCTTGATTACCGTGCTGCTCGTTTGGCCAGCTTCGACCGATCGCACGGGACCGAGGTCGGGCGGCGGGGTGGATTGGCCGAACTCGTTGTAGCCCCACGCGACGACGGTGCCATCGCTTTTTCGCGCGAGCGCGTGATTTTGCCCGACGGAAAACTGGACCACGCCGGTGAGATTCGGCGGGATGTTGGTGAATCGCGCATCGGACCCCCACGCGATGACTGTGCCGTCGCGACGCAGGGCCACGATCGCACCGGGAGAGGTTCCGATGGCAGTAATGTTTGTGGCGGCGGGAGGAATACTGTTGATCTCCGGTTGCGGGCTGTTCCAGACGGTGACGGAGCCATCTGACTTCAACGCCACGGAATGGAATGCAGTGGCGATAGCAATGACGTTTGAGAGTCCGAGGGGGACAGATGCAAAGTTGGGATCACCCCAAGCGACCACGGTTCCGTTCGCGCGCAGGGCGAGGTTGTGTGCCTGGCCGGCGGCAACTGCGATAACATCGTTCAAATCTGACGGAGGAGTGGATTGGCCGTTAAAGTCGTAACCCCATGAGATGACGTGGCCGGGAATGGGTGCGGGATAAGACCGGAGCGTGAAAAGAGCAAGAGTGATGGAAAATGAGCAAACCAGAAGCATGTGCCGCGCTTTCGCCATAAGAGAGGTGAATTGTTGTTATGGAATCACAGAGGTGGTCGCGCGGCAATCTGCAACGGAGCGTCAAAAGTCGAATTTGGTTTGCGCATATTGGCCGGAGTTGACATCCCCCCCTTTTGCGGACGGTTCCGGTTCGTCGGTTTAGCCTTGCACCGCGCGCTCCGTGAACCAGCGTAGTAACTGAGCGGAAAAAGGTTGAATTGGTCTATTGACTTGAGGGGGGAAGTTGGTAGGTTCTCGGCTCTTTTCAGTTGAAGGAAATGAAAACGTATTTGCCGAAAGTGAATCTGGACCAGCGGAAATGGCATGTGATTGATGCCGAAGGCGCTGTTTTGGGCCGGTTGGCGGTTCAGATCGCTGATGTGCTCCGCGGGAAGAACAAGCCTGTGTTCACCCCGCACTTGGATGCTGGTGATTTTGTGGTGGTGATCAATGCCGAGAAGGTGATCCTGACCGGCAAAAAGGAAACGGATAAGCAGTTTATGAGCTACTCTGGTTGGAAGGGTGGCGAACGGTATCGCAGCGTGGCGGAGATTCGCCAGAAGCGCCCGGAGGATTTGATCATGCATGCGGTGAAGGGGATGATTCCTAAGAATCGGCTCGGGAAGCGTTTGCTGACGAAGCTGAAAGTGTTCAAGGGGACGGAGCATCCGCACGCGGCGCAGATGCCGGCTCCATTGAAGGTGAACGGTTAGTTTGAAATTTTAGAACGCGAATATGGCAACGACGGAATATCTGGGAACTGGCCGACGCAAGACTGCGATCGCGCGGGTGCGAATTGCATCTGGTTCTGGCAAAATCACGGTGAACGGCCGTGCTTTGGAAAATTACTTTTTGGTGGATACGCAGCGGATGCACATGATGCAGCCGTTGGTAGCGACTGACACAACGAGCAAGTACGATGTGCGCGTGAATGTGACCGGCGGCGGCCCGAACGGCCAGGCCGGCGCGGTGCGTCATGGTATTGCGCGCGCGTTGATCGAGGCGGATGCGAATTTGCGTCCGACGCTCAAAGCGCAGGGATTGCTGACACGCGATCCGCGTATGAAAGAGCGTAAGAAATACGGTCAGCCCGGTGCCCGTAAGCGCTTCCAGTTCAGCAAGCGTTAAACCAGAACAACTTTGCAGCCCCGCTGGTTTATCGCTGGCGGGGTTTTTTATTTTTCTGAAGCCAATAAATGGGGAATTAAGCACAGAGGCACGGAGAGCGCGGAGGGGAATGATCAAATACCAAATGCCAAATACCAGGGAATGACCCATGCAGATTGGAAGATTCACCGCGGAGGAAGAAGATGCTGCGGAGTTTAGTTTGATACGAAAAAATGACGTTGCCGAAAGGGGAGTGAGCCTCCTTACGTCGGCTGCTACGATTTAAATGAAGGTTAAGGTAGCGATTGTTGGGGCGAGTGGGTATGCGGGGGAAGACCTGGTGCGGTTGCTGTTGGGGCATCCGCAGGCGGAGTTGGTGGCGGTGACGTCGCGGCAGTATGCGGGACAGACGCTGGCGCAGGTGTTTCCGAAGTTTTCGCATTTCGCGACGGCGAAGACGTTGAAGTTTACTGAGCCGAATGCGGCGGTGGTGCCGGGCGGGGCGGAAGTTGTTTTTCTGGCGTTGCCGCATGGGGTGGCGGCGGAGTTTGCGGTACCGCTGCTCACCCAGGGCGCGAAGGTGATTGACCTGAGCGCGGATTTTCGGCTGAAGGATGCGGCGATTTACAAGGAGTTTTACGGGCACGAACATTCCGCGCCGCAGTTGCTGGCGAAGAGTGTTTACGGGCTGGCGGAGATTTATCGGGAGCAGATCAGGAAGGCGGATTTTATTGCGAGCCCGGGGTGTTATCCGACGAGCATTTTGTTGCCGATTATTCCGTTGTTGCGGGCGCGGTTGATTAAGCCGGGGAGTATCATTGCGGATTCGATGAGCGGGGTGACGGGGGCGGGGCGAAAGGTGGAGGTGGACTATCTTTTTGCGGAGTGCAATGAGAGTGTGCGGCCGTATGGGATTCCGAAGCATCGGCATTTGTCGGAGCTGGAGCAGGAGGCGGGGATCGCGGCTGGGCAGAAGGTGACGATGCAGTTTACGCCGCATTTGATTCCGGTGAATCGCGGGATTTTAACGACGCTGTATTTGGAACCGACGGAGAAGGCGAGCGAGGAGTTCGGCGCGAAGGTGGCGAAGACTTACGCGGGCGCTTACGGGAACGAAATTTTTATTCGCATGCTGGAGGGGAAGGCGTTGCCCGATACGAAGAATGTGGTGGGGACGAATTTTGTGGAGATCGCGTGGCGGTTGGATCTGCGGACGGGGCGGCTGATCGTGATGAGCGCGGAGGATAATATTGT
>DASVNK010000048.1:0-102476 GCA_036383895.1 Verrucomicrobiia bacterium
ACCGCTCGTAACACAAACTCACTTCTCTGGTTCATCACTTTTATCTCCTTCCAGGGCATGCACCGCTTCTTACCAAGAAGCCCGCGCAAGTGTTACCCATGTTCTGAACCACCGGCGTTACCCATCTCTTGAACCCGCACCATGGTGGCGCGGCAGCCTCCTGGCGTAATAAAGCCGGTTTGATTGAACCAAGCGCGGTTGTGGAGCAGGGCGTTGTCATAACTCGGCCAGGCGAAGGGCTGGTAACGTACGCGACAGTGCGTATCACTTACTTCGGGGGAGATTGGAAAATCGCTTCCGAGCGAGGTTCTAATCAGCCACGTTCACCTTCGCAGGCTTGAGTCTGATTATTGCAGACCACCTTACCGGCGGCAAGGTGAAAACACACAACCTCAACCTGTTTTTCTTTCCCTAAAACCGTCTCGAGTAACTCGCGATGATCACAAAATCCGCGAACGCCGCAGGCCCGTGCGTCCCATAGCGATCGTCATAAATGTTTTTCTGCCGGTTCGCATAAACCCTCACCGGCGTAAGAAGGCTAAACCTGTTCTTTTCGTTTTCCCACGCAACTCCTGGCTCGACGGAAACGGAGTAACCCGGCCTCCTAAAACCCTCGCTCCCGCCCACCAGATCGCGCGGCGGCACTCCATCAATTCGGCCACCCAAACTCAGCGACAGCCCCTGCTCCGGCCAAATCGTATAAGCAACTCCCGCCCGCGCGGAATATTGGTCCGGCACCGACAGCTTTCGCACCGCTCCATTGGGTCCCGGCGGATAGGGCCCCGTCGTCAACGTATTGTTCTCCTCCCGCGGATTGATCAGGTAAAAACCAGACGCATAACCAAAAACCCGCTCCACGATTTTCTGGTAACCCGCCACTTCCAAAATGACGCCCCAACCCCCATCTCCCGGCTGGATCGCCTGGTCCACATGCCGGGTTTCGGGCCCAGTGGGTTTATAAAAAGTATCCGTCGCCTCGTCATCCCCCGTTGGCGCTTTAATCCCGAGCCCGAACAAAACATTCCCGTTCCGCTCCTCTTCCGGATCAAGCAACCACGCCCGTCCCACCAACCGAACATCCGCCAATCCTCCTGCTCGCGTCGTATGCCGGTTCCCATCGTGATCCAGCACTGTCGAGCGTTCTCCATACACAAACGGGACCGTCAGCGTCAGCGTATAGCGCGGCGTAAAAGCATACGTCGCTTCCACATCAACGGAATGGATCCAATTCTTCGCCGCATTCTCCTTCCCTGCCTCCCAAACATCATCGCCAATATAAGGGTTCGCCGTCTCCAAATAACGGTAATGCAGCGAAGCTTCCCATTGCCCGCCCTTCAAAACCGATAATCCCTTCGCCGCCAGACTCGGCGACATGAAACCCGCTGGCATGCATCCCTGCGCCTTCACCTCCGGCTGCCAGAACATCAGTCCGCCGATCATTGGCACCGCCCAACTCAGTGGCAGCCATTCTTCAAGCAAATCTCGGCGCATCACGAATGTTCCTTCACAGTTTTTTGCGGTGTCCCGTTCTGCTCCCCTTCGCTCCGCGGGTCAAGCCAATCACCCATTCTTCATTGGGAAAAAGGCCCCGAGCACTCAGGGCCTTTGGCTAATGCAATGTTTACCGTTCAATTACGGGTGTGTCGTTCCGGGCACCCGTCGAAACGCATTCTGCAACACATATTCCGCCACCTGCTCACCCAAAGCTTTGCCGTCCGTGCAAGCTTTGCGATAATGAATCCCGCCATAAATCCTCGAATTCCCGGCTTCCACCGCCGCCGCGTCAAAGCTGCTGAAAATCCGACTAACTCCAGGCGTCGTCTCCGAAGTGAGAGCAAACTCGTTTGCATCGCCAAAGAACGCCGCCAACACGCCCGCCGCCGCCCCGCTCTGCGACGAATGGCCCGACGGATACTCTGGATGATTCGGCGTGGTCAACAACGGCGACCAGCCTGCGTCCACATCCGTCCCATCGTTCCCATCCGTATCCGCCAGCGGAATCGCCGTCACCGGCCGCCAGGTCACAAAGAAATACTTCGCGTTCCAGCAACTGAAAACCGCATCACTCACCGCCGTATTCATCGCCGCCAACACACGCGCTTTCTGAAGCAAGGAAAGATCATACCGCTTGGTCATCTCAACGGCCGCACGATTCCAAAACCCAGGCGTGTTCCCCGCCCAAAAAACCGAGAGCAGCGTTTGATCCGCCGTCCGCATCGGCGAATCGGTCCGTCCCACCGCTTTTACTTCGTTAAAATCCACCGCGTATTCAGCGCTCTCTAAAGCGTTCGGCCCCGGAGGCAAAAAGTTGTCCACCGAATCAATCACGAACGGAACGGTGTAAGCCAGCTGTGGCGTCGCGCCCGAAGCGAAGGCAGGCGGCGTCGGCCGCCAAACGCCAGTCGCCGTCGAACCAGTAAACGCTGGCGGAGCAGGAGAAAATCCATCACCGCTTCGCCAGTTCCAAATCTCATCCGCCACATGCTGCCCCCAGCTAATGCCGCGCTCCACCGACTTCCCAAGCACTCCGTCGCCATCCTCATCCAGCGCTGCCAACGAAGCGGCCCGCTGCGTGTTCAACGTGCTCACAACGGCAGGAACAGATTGAAATTGTTTGACCAACACCCCGTAGGCCGCCTGCACCGCCGCCGCCCTCGCCGATGCGCCCGGTGGAGCCTCCGCCGGCACGTGCACTGGCGTGTACTGCTTGTAAACGCCGTTCACCGCATCATACACCGCGCTTTGCACCATCGCCGTCACCCGTGACGCCGGCGCTGCTCCCACCCGCGCCGTCAGCACCGCGTTCAACATATGTCCATTCCATTCGGTCACTTCATCCGCCTGGACCATTGGACAAATAGCCCCGACCACGACCGCAGCCGTTAAAACATAAGGAATCATTCTTTTCATATTCGTTTGTTGTTTGTTGTTCTGGTTTACTCGCAACCGAGCGTGACCCTGCGCGCTCGTCACGACTGCTAACTGCTCCAGCGCGAACGTTTCTTTCAAAAAAGTGAAAAAAAGATTTTCTGAAAGATTCAGCCCTCGATCGACAGTCCCTCAACGATCGAAACGCCTATGACCGAACCACAACCCGATTTCCTCCCCACCCGCACCACCCTGCTCCGCCGCTTGAAGCAGTGGGAAGACGAGGAAAGCTGGCGCGATTTTTTCGAGACCTATTGGAAACTAATTTACGGAGCCGCCGTAAAAGCCGGCCTAAACGACGCCGAAGCCCAGGACGTCGTCCAGGACACGGTCATTACCGTCGCCAAAAAAATCGAAGACTTTAAATACGATCCCAGCGTCGACTCTTTCAAAGGCTGGCTCCTTTACCTCACGCGCAAACGCGTCGCCCTCCATTACCGCAAGCGCGAACGAGAACGCGGCGGACCCACACGCCCTGAATCTTCCGCTGTCGATTTTGACCTCGCGCAACTTCCCGATCCCGCGCTCTCCGAATTCGACCAGATCTGGAACGACGAATGGGAACGCAACCTTACCGACGCCGCCCTCGCGCGCGTCAAACCACAGGTCAACCCGAAGCAATTCCAAATCTTCAATTTCTACGTCCTCAAACAATGGCCGGCCGATCAAGTGGCAAAAACCCTCGGCGTCACCACCGCCCAAATCTATCTCGCCAAACACCGCATTTCCGCCCTCGTCAAAAAAGAACTCAAACGCCTTCAGAACGGTTTGATTTAAGATCACGCTTTCAGCTCATCTCCCCTAAGTGCCAAAGTGCCCTAAGCGAAAACCATTGCCCACGCGTCCGCACCCGCTTACAAAAGGAATAAGCCGCGTCGGCTACCACCGAGAGTCGCGCCGCGGAAAACTCTCCAATGTCCGAACCGGGTCACAACCAGAGCGCAGGTTCGGAAAACTCCAACCCTTCCCCGCAACACCGCCCGCCGCCGCAGATTTCCGACCACACCCTCCTGCGCTGCATCGGCCGCGGCGCTTACGGCGAAGTTTGGCTCGCCCGCAACGTCACCGGTTCCTATCGCGCCATCAAAATTGTTTGGCGCACCAATTTCGATTCTCCTCAACCTTTCGACCGCGAATTCCTTGGACTGCAAAACTACGAACCGATCTCCCGCTCCCACGAAGGTCTCATGCAAGTCCTGCATGTCGGCCGCAACGACGACGCCGGCTATTTCTATTGTGTCATGGAACTCGCGGACAACGCCGCGCCCAACCAGCCACCTACTGGCAACTTCGACTCGACTCACTACGAACCCCGCACCTTGCACTCCGACCTCCGCGCGCGCGGCCAACTTCCCGTCCGCGAATCCCTCCGCCTCGCGCTGCGCCTGAGCCAGGCGCTCGCCTATCTCCACGAGCAATCGCTCCTGCACCGCGACCTCAAACCTTCCAACATCATCTTCGTCAAAGGCGCACCCAAACTGGCCGATATCGGCCTCGTCTGCACCACCGACTCCACCAAAATTAACGTCGGCACCGACGGCTACATTCCCCCCGAAGGTTCTGGCACACCTCAAGCCGATATCTTCAGCCTCGGAAGAGTTTTCTACGAGATGGTCACCGGCAAATGTCGAGATCAATATCCCGACCTCCCCACGAACCTTCGCGATCATCCCGACGGCGACGCCCTCCTCGAATTCAACGAAGTCATTCTCAAAGCCTGCGCTGCTGACCCAGGCCAGCGCTACCAAACCGCCCGCGAACTGGAAGCCGATCTCACCTTTCTCGATCTTGGCCATTCCGTTCGCGCTAAACGTGCGCGCCAACATCTCAACACTCGTCTGAAAATCGCCGCCGCAGGCACCGTCCTCCTTCTCATCGGACTATTCCTCTATTCCCAATATTCAAACAACCGCTCCACTCGCTCCAACAACCCTGAACACGCCGCCGAAGCGCACTCCTATCTCCAAAACGCGCGCATCCTCTCCGCCCGTTCCTCGTCACATCTCGAAGGGCGCAAAAACAACCCGCGCATCATCGAAATGCTCGAGAAAGCGGTCGCCCTCGATCCCAACTCCGCCGAAGCCCACGCCGAACTCGCTCTCGCCTACACCATCCGACTGTTCGTCTACGCTCACGAAGAAAAGGACCTGCAGGAGAAGGCCAACCTTTCCGTCGAACGGGCGCTCTCGCTTAATTCCAATCTGCCCGCGGCCTACCTCGCTCGTGGTCGATTAAAGTGGACCCCGTTCCATCATTTCCCCCACGAAGACGCCATCGACGATTTCAATCACGCTCTTTCGCTGGATCCAAATCTCGTTGAAGCTCGCCATTATCGCGGCCTTGTCTTTATCCACGTTGGCCTCCACGAACAAGGGATGCGCGACTTCATCGCCGCCACTGAATCCAACCCCAGCAACAACGGCGCTCATTACCGCATTGGCGAAACCCATCTCTTCGCCTGCCGCTACCAAAGAGCACTCGATAAATTCGAAACGATCGATCCCGATTTCAATCCTGACCTCCGCGCTGCCCACATCGCACTCGCGCTGATCGGCCTCGGCCGGAAAGACGAGGCCCTGAAAACACTGCGTGATTATCTCGACTCGCATCCAAGCGATGAAGGCGGCTTGGTGACCAGCGTGGAAGCGATCGTCCATGCACTGTTCGGTCGCGAAGCGGAAGCCGAACAGGCCATCCAGCGCGCCGCCACCAGGCGCGGCCGCGGGCACTTCCACCACACGCAGTATCACCTTGCCTCGGCCTATGCCCTCCTCAACAAAAAAGATTCCGCCCTCGAATGGTTCCGCAAATCCACCGCCGAAGGCTTCAACTGCTATCCCCTCTTCCTCTGCGACACCAATCTCGACAACCTCCGCTCCGACCCCCGCTTCACCGAACTCCTCGCCGATGAAAAAAAGCGCTTCGACGGCCTCCTCTCGAAGTACCGCAACATTCGTTAGAGCGCGCCGTGCCCCTAAACCCATCAGTCTCTATCCGTCGCTTTCTGATTTCTCGTAAATAAAAACAGCTCGATACCCGGTTTCGGAAACACAATCAGTGACGTTCGGAGGCATTTGCGACAGTTATCGGAGGGACAAAAAATATGGAGCGGGTGAAGGGAATCGAACCCTCGTCTCAGGCTTGGGAAGCCCACGTTCTACCATTGAACCACACCCGCGTGAAGGTGGGGTAAATGGGTAACATGGCGGGGTGCGGTGTGCAAGGAGGTTTGCGTCGCGCAGGAGGCGGGACAGTGATCTCTAGAGGTGTTTGATCTTGGATTTGTATTTTTGAAGGAGCAGGTGGTTATGGTCGTCGCCGTTGCTATTGCTGCTGATGTAAATTTCGGGAGCTTTGCCTGCGCGGATGGCGTTCTCAATTCCCTGCACGATGAGCGCGTTGATGATGAGGGCGCCGGTGGAGGTGGTGGTAGGGCCGATTTTTCCAGGCAGACCGGGAACTGCGAGGCACGCGTCACCGTTTACGCCACAGTTGTCGATGGTGAGTTCGGCAACGTCAGCGAGGTTTTTTCCACCGGAATGCCGTGCAGGCCAGGTGCGGCTGTGTTCGAGGTTGGTGATGGCGATCACGCGCAGGCCAAGCCGGCGACCTTCGAGTGCCAGGTCAATGGGAACGGCATTGCGGCCGGAATTGGAGGCGACGATGAGAACGTCGCCGCGGGCGACTGGATATGAATGAAGAAGTTTGATTCCGTAACCTTCTTCGCGTTCGTTGTAGGTCGCTTGTATCGCTTCACAATGGAGCATGAGGCGAGAATCGAGCATCGGCGTGGCACGGGCGGGATTGCCGGCGCGGTAAAAAATTTCTTCGGCGAGAGCGTGGGAATGGCCGGTACCGAAAGCGTAGAGCCAATGGTCATTGACGAACGCTTCGCCGAGCCATTGGGCGCCGAGGGCGATGTTCTGCCATTGCGTACGATGAACTTTCTCCATCTGCGCCACGAGCATTTCGTAATAGCGGTCCATCGCATTCATCCCGGAGAGATATGAAAAGGCAATGGGGCTGGCGAGTGTTAAGGCGCGGTGAGGGACGGCAAATCTTGTTTGCCGAAGTGCCGAGGCCTTAGATACAAGGTGCGCATGTTCATCCGAGCCGCGTTACTGCTGATTTTCTCCATGCTCTGCGATCTATCCGCTGCAGAAGATCTGAGGGTGATGAGTTTTAATATTTGGGTCGGCGGCGAATCGGGAAAGCAACCGCTGGAGCAAACGGCGAAGGTCATTCGCGCAGCGAAGGCGGAGATTGTGGGCATGCAGGAGGCCAACGGCGAAGAGAAGAATGGAATGCGGCCGGATAATGGCAAAAGGGTAGCGGAGATCCTTGGGTGGAACTATTTCGCGCAAGGCGGCGGGATGGCGGTGGTGACCAAGCACACCATTGTGACAAACACCCCGGCGAAGTGGGGTGTGTTGGTGCGGCTGGATTCTGGAAAGGAAGTTTGGATGTTCAATGCGCACCTCATGCATGCGCCATATCAGCCGTATCAGTTACTGCAGATTCCGTATGGGAATGGGCGATTCATCAAGACGGCGGAGGAGGCGGTCGATGAAGCGCGCAAGGCGCGGGGCAGTCAGGTGGAGCGGTTGGTGGCGGAGTTAAAGCCAGCATTGGCGAGCGGCAAGCCGGTGTTTCTCACAGGGGATATGAACGAGCCGTCACACCAGGATTGGACGGACCGCGCGGCAAAGGCGAGCAAGGTGCCGATGGCCGTGGAGTATCCGACAACATTGGCTTTTACAAAGGCGGGATTGGTTGATGCGTTCCGGGCACTGCATCCGGACGAAGTAGAAGTGCGCGGGAATACCTGGACGCCGATCACGTCACCTGATGATCCAAAGGATCGCCATGATCGCATCGATTTTGTTTTCTTCAGCGGGAACGGCGTGACGGCGCGGAGCTGCCAAATTGTCGGTGAGGACAAAAGTTACGCGGATATTGTGGTGCAGCCATATCCGTCCGACCACCGGGCGGTGGTCGCAACGATTCAGATTCCGTAGCGGAAGCTATTTCAGCAACTCTTCGGCGATTTGCACGGCGTTGAGCGCGGCGCCTTTGAGGAGTTGGTCGCCAACGACCCAGAAGCAGAGGCCGTTATCGAGCGCGCAATCTTTGCGGATGCGGCCGACCTGGCAGTTGTCGCGTTCAGCAACATAAAGGGGCAGCGGGTATTCGGACTTCTCGGGATTATCGACGATATCAAGGCCGGGTGCCTTGGCGAGAACCTCGCGGGCCGCTTCGACACTGACCGGCTTCTGGAAATCGGCCGTGACCGCTACGGAATGCGCGCGGTAGACCGGCACGCGAACGCAGGTCACACTCGCGCGGAATGCCGGGTGATGCATGATCTTGCGGCCTTCGTTTTCCATTTTCATTTCTTCCTTGGTGTAACCGGTGGGCAGAAACGAATCGACCTGCGGAAGGACGTTAAAAGCGATTTGGTGCGGGTAAACGTCGCGCGTGACAGTGTCGTTCGCCACGACCTGCGCAACTTGCCGGCGCAGTTCGTCGATTGCTTTCGCGCCAGTCCCGGAAACGGCCTGGTAGCTGGATGCAAAAATGCGCGTGACGCCGAACGCTTTGTGCAGGGGATAGAGTGCCATCAGCGTGATTGCCGTGGTGCAATTCGGGTTGGCGATGATCCCTTTGTGCAACTTGACGTCGCCTGCGTTGATTTCGGGCACCACGAGGGGGACGTTCGGGTCCTGCCGGAACGCGCTGGAGTTATCCACCACCACGCAACCGGCTTGAGCCGCAATCGGCGCGAACTCCTTGGAAATGCTTCCCCCGGCGCTGAAAAGCGCTATATCGATCCCCTTGAACGCGTCCTTCGTCAACTCCTGCACGAGAAGCTGCGTCCCTTTGTAAGCCATGGTTTTGCCGACGCTGCGAGCCGAAGCAAGCAGAGTCAATTTGCCGACGGGAAACTTACGCTTTTCCAGCGTTTTGATCATTTCCACGCCAACGGCGCCAGTCGCGCCCACCACGGCTACATGCGGGTTCCGATTCATAAAAAGGGCGGGAAATATAAGGCCGGAACAGTAAATGACAAGGCGGCAGTGAGTAACCAATTTTGACCGGTTGTCCGGCTTTGCAAAAGCTTGCTTTCGGCCCGGCCCCAAACATACTCGCGCCTGACCCACACTACCGTGCGCACACTGGATCGCATTGTCGCGTTCGCGACGCTTCTGCTTGGCTGCGTGTGCTTAGCGGATTCCGTCGAGCCGCTCAATGTTCCCCCCGAAGGCAAAGCAGGATTCACCCGACTGGAAGCACTGAAAACCGGGATTTCTTTCACTAATCAGTTGAGTGACGCTCGGGCAGCGACCAATCGTAATCTCTTGAGCGGTTCAGGTGTCGCCGCAGGCGACATCGACAATGACGGCAACATCGATTTGTTCTTTTGCGCGTTGGACAACTCCAACGCGCTGTACCGGAACCTGGGGAACTGGCGTTTTGAAAACATCACCGCTTCCAGTCCTTCGATTACCTTGGAGGACTCGGATTGCACCGGCGCAGCGTTTGCCGATGTCGATGGTGACGGCGATTTAGACCTGCTGGTCAACGCACTGGGAAAAGGAACACAACTCTTTCTCAACGACGGAAAAGGCGGATTC
Organism: Verrucomicrobiia bacterium; assembly: GCA_036383895.1. Lineage (GTDB taxonomy): Bacteria > Verrucomicrobiota > Verrucomicrobiia > Limisphaerales > SXQI01 > DASVNK01. The sequence continues at coordinate 9,564 of DASVNK010000048.1, forward strand.
AGTCCGAAAACGGACTCTGGGCTGCAAACGCATGCCGGCAGTACTTCGCTCGCGTTGGCGGACATTGACGGCGATTCAGACCTGGACCTTTATGTCTGCAATTTCCGACCCACCACCATCCGCGACGACCCCACCACGAAGTATTCCGTCGGTTACATTGGTGACCGCCCAGTCGTTCTGAAAGTGAATGGGCGTCCTGCGACGGCACCCGATCTGACGAATCGCTTTCTCGTCGCGGCGAATGGCCTCGTCATCGAGCAAGGCGAAGCAGACGTGCTTTACGAGAACGACGGCGCAGGACGATTCACCGCAATTTCGTTTACGTCCGGCCGCTTCCGGGAAGCCAACGGTGAGGTGCTCAAACAAGCTCCATTCGACTGGGGCCTTGCAGTTCAAATGCGCGACTTCACCGGCGATGGCGCACCCGATATTTACGTCTGCAACGATTATTGGACTCCCGACCGAATCTGGATCAACGATGGGCGGGGAAATTTTCACGCGGCCCCGCTGCATGCCTTTCGTACCACCAGCTATTCCTCCATGGGGGTCGATTTCGCCGACCTGGATCGCAACGGCACGATGGACTGTGTCGTTCTCGATATGCTTTCTCGGCAGCATAAGGAGCGACAGGTGCAAGTGGCAGACGTTCCCGATTACCATTCGGTGCCAGGGGAAATTTGGACGCGATTTCAACTACCGCAAAACACCGTGCAATTAAATCGCGGCGACGGGACGTTCGCGGAGATCGGCAGACTGTGCGGCCTGGAAGCCTCGGAGTGGTCCTGGAACCCAATTTTCCTGGATGTCGATTTCGACGGATGGGAAGACCTGCTCGTTTCCAATGGCCACCGACGCGACTTCCAAAACATGGACGCCACGTCCGACATTCAGAATGCACTGAAATCCAAACGGCTCACCTTTGCAGATCGGCGCGCCATCATGGAGATTTTTCCGGGGCTCAATACGACCAACGCCGCATTCCGGAATAATGGCGATCTCACCTTCAGTGATATGGGTGCGCAGTGGGGATTGAATTCACCCGCTATCTCGCACGGGAGCTGTTTGGCGGATCTCGATAATGACGGAGACATGGATCTCGTCGTAAATAACCTGGGCAGTTCCTTAGGAGTTTATCGGAACGACGCGACAGCTCCGCGAGTCCTCGTCCGCCTCAAAGGAACTGGGAAGAATCGGCACGGTATCGGCGCACAAATTTTCGTTGGCGCTGGCTCACTGGTGCAAACGCAGGAAATACTTGGCGGCGGGCGTTACTTGTCATCCGATGCGCCGGAACGCTCGTTTGCATTGCCGGAAAGCGCCGGAGCCTGGATCGAAATTCGCTGGCGCGATGGGCAGAAAACGCGGATCGCCGACGTTAAGGCAAATTCCCGGCACGTGATTTCCCATCCTGCTGCGCGTTGACCCGGTGTCCCGCTTGACGATTGCGCCGCAGTCGCCGAATATTCGCCCCACCAAGGAGTTCCGTTATGATTACAAGCCGAAGTCGCTTGCCTGAATTTCTACAAAAGTATGGATCCGATCTGCACAACGAATGGGTCCGCGAACAACTCAGCATCATCAGCCGCCACGGCGTAATCCGCGAAAATGAGTTGCGGGACGAAACGCGGCGGTTCCTGGCGTTGCTCCAGGAGACGTTGCAAAAAGCGAGTGTCGAAGAATTTTCGACCGGCGCATGGGATAACATGAGGCAGTTGCTGAGCGAGATTTCGCGCTCGCGGGGGTTGCAAGGGTTCTCACCGACGGAGACTGCATTGTTCGTGCTCTCGCTGAAGCGCCCTCTTTGTGAGCGGCTGAAGAAGGAATTCTCGAACGATGCTCAGGCGCTGTATAACGAAACCTGGGTCGCCACTGAACTTCTGGAAAAACTCGCGCTGCACACCAGCGAAGCACATCTGAAGGCCCGCGAAGAAGTCATCTCGCGGCAGCAGCAGGATCTGCTCGAACTTTCCACGCCCGTCGTCAAATTGTGGGAAGGCATTCTCGTCCTGCCGATGATCGGCACGCTCGATAGCGCCCGGACTCAAGTCGTCATGGAATCATTGCTGCAGCGCATTGTCGAAACCGGTTCGGATGTCGCCATTATCGACATCACCGGCGTTCCAACTGTCGACACTCTCGTCGCGCAGCATCTGCTCAAGACTGTAACCGCCGCTCGGCTGATGGGCGCTGATTGCATCATCAGCGGCATCCGCCCGCAGATCGCGCAGACCATCGTTCATCTCGGCGTTGAACTCGGCGATGTGACGACGAAATCAAATATCTCCGACGCGTTCGCGCTCGCGCTTCGACAGCGCGGGCTGACGGTCTGCAAGCAAAAGTCCACATCTGCCCCGAAACCCTAAGCGATCCTATGGAACGCATCCCAATTTTGCGGATGGGCGAGTTTCTCCTGGTCACAATCCAGGTGGATATGCACGACCGGCTTGCCCTCACGTTGCAGGATGATCTCACCGCCGCGATCAGCAAGAATAGTTCGCGCGGCGTGTTGATCGACATCTCGTCACTCGAGATTGTTGATTCCTTCATTGGCCGCACGCTCGGAAACATCTCTGCCATGGCGCGGGTGCTTGATGCGGCTACCGTCGTCGTCGGCATGCGTCCGGCCGTAGCAATTACGCTCGTCGAACTCGGCATGGCGCTGAGCGGTGTTCGCACCGCGCTGAATGTCGAGAAAGGAATGCAACTGCTCCAGGAATGTTTGCCGCCGAAGCTGCAGGAGGACGATGATTCAAGTGACTAAATCAGACCTCCTTCAAATTCGGAACGAGGCAGACGTCGTCCAGGCGCGGCAGGCGGTGCGCCGCTGGGCGACCGAGCAGGCTTTCCCGATTGTCGATCAAACAAAGATTGTCACCGCTGCCAGCGAACTCGCTCGCAACACCCTCGTGTACGGCCGCGGTGGAACGGTGAGGCTCGAAGCGCTGAACGACGGCGCTCGCAAAGGGCTTCGTCTCACCTTTGAAGATCAAGGCCCGGGCATTGCCAACCTGCAACAGGCCCTTCAGGATGGATACAGCACCGGCGGCGGCCTCGGCCTCGGCTTGAGCGGCGCGAGGCGACTTTCCAACGAATTTCACATTGAGTCGGAACTGGGCAAAGGCACACGGGTGATGATTGCACGGTGGCGCTGATGACCGACCGTCGCACTCTTTGCTTTCCGGTCGCGGACTCGTCGCAGGTGGGCGGAGCCCGGCGTGCGGCCGCCCAACTCGCTGCACGTATTGGTTTGGACGAGAACTCGGCCGGCAGAGCGGCGATTCTTACGACCGAACTTGCGAACAATCTTCACAAACACGCGCGCGATGGATCGATCCTGATGCACTCATTGGATGAGCCTCACCGTGGTCTGGAGTTGATCGCCATCGATAAGGGCCCCGGTATGGATGTCGCCAGGTGCATGCGAGACGGCTACTCGACCAGTGGAACGCCAGGCACCGGCCTCGGCTCGGTCGTGCGAATGGCCGATCTCTGGGACGTTTACTCCGTCGAAGGAATGGGCACTGCCGTCCTCGCGCGCATCCATGCGAAATCCTCCGCCGAACGTCGAAGGAAACTTTCGCTGGGCGCTATCTGCCTGCCGCTGAAGGGCGAAACCCGCTGTGGCGACAATTGGTCGCATCTCTCCACTTCAACCGGTGAACGTGTCCTGGTCGTGGACGGAATTGGACACGGCACGTTGGCTTCAGACGCGGCTGAGACGGCGGCCACCACCTTCGAGCGCGCCAGGGCAGTTCCGCTATCCGGCACGATTCGCAGCATCCACGAAGCGCTCAAAAACACCCGCGGAGCCGCCATCGCCATCGCTGAGATCGACATCGAACGTGGCATTCTCCGCTACGTCGGCGTCGGCAATATCGCTGCACAAGTCTTGCATGCGGGCACTTCTCGGTCATTGGTTTCCCATAACGGCACCATGGGGCATGAAATTCGAAAAGTTCAGGAGTTCCAGTACCCGTGGCCCGCTGGAGCGCTGCTGGTCATGACTTCGGACGGCCTTACAACCAGGTGGGATTTGAAGAAGTATCCGGGTCTCGCCCAACGTCCGCCTTCGCTCCTGGCGAGCGTTCTGTGGCGAGATTTCGCCCGCGGCCGCGACGACGCCACAGTTGTCGTCGCGCGCGAAGAAACGGCCGCATGACGATCGCGATGCTCAACGTGGAAATTCGCTGCGAACACGACGTGGTGCTCGCACGTCAGCGCGCTCGACAAATCGCCGAAGCGCTCGGCTACGAGGAACAAGACCAGGTGCGCATCGCGACCGCAGTTTCAGAATTGGCGCGAAACGCCTTCCAATACGCGCGCGGCGGCAACTTGGAGTTCTCGGTAATCGACGAACCCGAGCAAGTTTTTGAGATCAAGGTTAGCGATAACGGCCCCGGCATCTCAAACATGTCAGAGATCCTCAACGGCTCGTATGTTTCCCGCACGGGCATGGGACTTGGTCTAATCGGAGCGAAACGCCTGATGGATCGCTTTGACGTTCAGACTTCTTCCTCTGGAACCACCATCGTCATTGGCAAGCGCCTTCCCCCATACAAAGAACCCCTCTCTCAAAAACAGATCAGCACCCTCGCCCAGACGCTCGCTCGTCAAAAAACGGACGATCCTTACTCCGAAATCCAAAGGCAGAACCGCGAGTTGCTCGGTGCTCTCGCGGAATTGGAACAACGCCAGAAAGAGCTCAGTGCGTTAAACCGAGAACTCGAAGATACAAACCGCGGCGTAGTCGCTCTTTACGCCGAACTCGACCAGCGCGCCGACTTTCTCCGCCGCGTTTCCGAGAGCAAGACTCGATTCTTCTCGAACATGACGCACGAGTTCCGCACGCCGCTCAATTCGATTATGAGCCTGGCACAAATGCTCGCCGACGAGCTCGACGGCCCCCTCGCGCCAGAGCAGCAAAAACAAGTCGCTTTCATCCGCCGCGCCGCCGCGGACCTTGCGCAGCTCGTCGATGAACTGCTCGATATCGCTAAAATCGAAGCCGGGAAAAATTTCGTTCGGCCCGCTCCGTTTACACTGCCCGATCTGTTTAAATCGCTTCGTGGTGCGCTTCGTCCCCTGCTCGCGCAAAACTCATCAGTCAGCCTCGTTTTCGAAACCCCCGAAGACCTCGCTCCGCTGCACACTGATGAAAGCAAACTCAGTCAGATCATCCGGAACTTCATCTCCAACGCGCTGAAATTTACCGAGCGCGGCGAGGTGCGCGTCTTTGCTCATGCCGACGGCCCGGACCACGTCATCGTTTCGGTCACCGATACTGGCATCGGCATCGCGCCGGAAAATCAGGCGCGCATCTTCGAAGAATTCGAGCAGGTGGAAGGCGCGCATCAACTTAAAACAAAAGGCACCGGCCTCGGATTGCCCCTCGCGAAAGCTCTCGCCGAACTTCTCGGCGGCAGCATCCATCTACAGAGCGAACTCGGGCTTGGTTCAGCTTTCTCGCTCCGCATCCCCATTCGATATCGCGCGCGCGATGCAACCTCTCCCTCCTCCGAAGCACCACACGCCAGGCTCCAGCGTGTGCTCATCATTGATGACGATGAAGCGGCCCGTTACCTCGTGAGGAGCGTCCTGCCTGAAAACTTCTCCGTGACTGAAGCGGCGAGCGCGCAAGAAGGGATCCGCATCGCCCTCGACACGAAGCCCGACCTCATCGTGCTGGACCTCGGCTTGCCAGATATTGACGGCACTCGCGTGCTGCGCCAATTGAAAGACACTCCACAAACTTCAGGCATCCCCGTCATCGTGAATACCTCCCGCCAGTTGTCACCCGCGGAACAATCCGAGCTTTCTAAATCCATAGGCGTTCTTTCCAAGAACGAACCCGATCGGGATCAAGCAAGAGGCAAATGGATGCGCCTGCTGCGCGACGCCGGAATTCTCGAATGACTCGCCCTTTCTCCCTCATCCGCTCTAATCCACTCAATTTTCCTTGCGCCAGACATTCTCTTGCTGCTTCGCTCAGCACGATGATTCCTTGCGCGCGGACACACGCCCCCGCACCTGTGCAGACGTGAGACAAATCGACGATTTTATTTCGAACGCGGATTTCCTGCCGCCCGCATTTCAATTGCTGCCGCGTCTCCTGCTCCTGCTGGAAGATGTCGAAACAAATGCCGACGCTCTCGCTGACTTGATCCGCGTCGACCCCGGCCTTACCGCTGACATCCTGCGCGTGTGCAACAGCGCGCGCTATGGCCTCACCTATCGCGCCGAAAACATCCAGCAAGCCATTCTCCGCATCGGCTTTCGCGAAGTGCATCGCATCGTGATGACCGTCATCTCCTCTCCGGCGCTCAAGGATCCAGAGAACACCTACGCGCCGCACCAAACCGACCTCTGGAACCATTCCCTTGCCACCGCCGTCGCCAGCCAATCGATCGCCGCGCATTCCAGCATCGATGCCGACCTCGCCTTCACCGCTGCTTTGCTGCACGACATTGGCAAGGTCGTCCTTTCGCACGCCCTGCCGAAGCAATACGGCGATCTAGTGAAAGCCGCCTCCGAACGCAACCAGCCACTCTATCTCGCCGAGCGTGATGCTTTCAAAACCGATCACGCCGTGGTTGGCGCCCGTCTCCTGGACCGCTGGGGTTTTCCGAAAAATATGTCTATTGCCATTCGGAACCACCACGAACCTGCCAAGGCCAAGGACGAAATCCGTCTCGCCTCCTGCATCTGCCTTTCCAACGTCCTCGCTTACCACGTCGAAAACATCCAGGTGCGTCCCGAATATGTCGTCTTCCCGGACAGCGACGCCCTCCAGGAACTGGGCCTGACCCAGCCAGAACTTCAGAACCTTGCGCCCGAAGCCCGCGAAGCATTCACTCGCGCCCAACAAAATTTTGTCTGAATTCTCGCGATCCCCGCGTGCGAACAACGCTTTCTTGACCGCGCAACGATTCTCCCTAGCATCCGCAGAACTTTTGTACGATTGTCTTACCTGATGAACGCTGTCCTGGCTCTTGAAGATGGTTCGGTTTACCGCGGTCGCGGCTTCGGTGCGCGCGCTGAAGCCTGCGGCGAGGTTTGCTTCAATACCTCCATGACCGGCTACCAGGAAATTCTCACCGATCCATCTTATAAAGGTCAGATCGTCACGATGACTTATCCGCAAATCGGAAACTACGGCGTGAATCTGCAGGACGTTGAATCCTGGCGCCCGCACGTCGCCGGCTTTGTCATTCGCGAACTCTCTCCGGTCGTCAGTAATTGGCGCGCCGATTTCTCGCTGACCGACTATCTTGAGAAATACGGCATTCCCGGCATTCAGGACGTCGACACACGCGCATTGACGAAGAAGCTCCGCGTCGGCGGCGCGATGAAAGGTTACGTCGGAACGATCGATATCTCAGATGAGGATGCCGTGAAGCGCGCCAGGGAATGGACCGGGCTCGTCGGCGTTGATTACGTCAAGGAAGTCACCCACAAAGAGGCTTTCGCGTGGGATGCCAAAGACGAACAGAGCGCTGCCTTCAAACTCGTACGAGGCACCGCGAGCGCTGATGCCCGCCAGGAGCGCGAACCACTGCGCACCGCTGACATACCGATCGTCGCTTACGACTTCGGGATGAAGTACAATATCCTTCGCCGCCTGCGCCAAAAAGGATTCAAGGTGCAGGTCGTTCCCGCGAACACTCCCGCTTCCGAAGTTCTAAAATACAAACCCGCTGGCATCTTTCTCTCCAACGGCCCGGGCGATCCTTCCGCTCTTCCGCACATCGTGCGTGAAGTTAAGGGACTCGTGAACTCAGGCGTGCCCATGTTCGGCATTTGCCTCGGCCACCAAATCCTCGGCCAGGCGTTCGGCGGAAAAACTTTCAAACTCAAATTCGGCCACCGCGGCGCCAACCAGCCGGTCAAAGATCTCGAAACCGGCAAAGTCGAAATCACCTCCCAAAACCACGGCTTCGCAGTCGATCCCAAGAGCCTGCCGAGCGACGTCGAAGTCAATCGCGTCAACCTGAATGACCAGACCGTCGAAGGCATGCGCCACAAAACCAAGCCGATCTACTGCGTGCAGTACCACCCGGAGGCTTCACCCGGGCCGCACGATTCAACTATCCTCTTCGACGAGTTCCGTAAGCTCATCGAAAAATCCTAAACGCAAGTCTCCATCAAAGGATAATCAACTGGTCCAAACAAGAAGGGCCGCCCGAAGGACGGCCCTTTGATCTTTTCTAAGTCTGTCGTTGTTAGTTCAACCGGAGGTTGATCGCGTCCAACAGATCCCCCAGGGTGTCGCCCAGGTTCGATCCGCCAAGCAAGCCGCAGAGCAGGTTGCCGAGCAGGTTCCCCGCGCCGCGTTCGCCAGTGATGTCCACGACTACATTACCGCCGTCGCAGTTGTCGAGATTCACGATGAGGCCGAGCAGATTCAACTCGATTGGCGCGAGTTCAAGATGAAGGATGGAGCAGGTCGTTCCGTTGCCGTCGATGATGTCAGTGATAATCGCGTTGAGAAGGTTTTCCAGAACTCCGTTTAAGAGGTCAGTAAGTCCGCCCAACAGGTCGCCAATTTGAGCCTGGGTTAAACCGGGCGCGACTTGCACGAGTCCGTCAGTTACCCCGAGACCGGAAAGAATATCGCCAATCGGAAGCCCCTGGTTCAATAGATTCGCGACCGAACAGAGCAACGAACCGAGCAAACCACCCGTGGGATCCGCGGTGATCTCGAGGCAGATCGGGCTCGTTTCGACTACGAGGCCGAGCACATCGAGGTTAATTGGCCCGAGCGATAAAGCCAGCACGTCGCAAACTGCGTCCGCCGGTTGTTCTTCCGCGAGCGCGATGTCTACAGGAACGTTTTCGAAGGGAGCGGTAAAATCGCGGCCACGCAGAGTGCCGCTGACCGATCCTGATGCGACTAGTTGTCCGTCAACGAGCTGGAGGCTTTCGATGGTGGGAACGACTGTGACGTTGCTAATTTTCTTAGCCGCAGCCACATCTGCGGCGCCAAACCCGAATAGAACTGCAATTGCACATAGCAATGTAGCGGCACGTTGGTGGAATAGATGGAACGAATAGTTCATTTGTTTTCTTTCTTATTGTTAGCCCTTTTTCGAACCTCCTGCGGGAGCAGGAGTCCGTTGCAACGCCACGCTCATCCGGATGCTCGGTTTCTCAACCTAAGGGGAACCCCAAAATGGGCTCAGGGTTTCACGTAAACGGCGGAGTCGCTTGCAAAAACAAAAATGCCGCTCTCACTCGAGAGCGGCGCTCAGTATTTGAATAGCTTCCCCTTCCTGTCCCGCGAAGAATTTGAACCTACCCCCTCGATCTCTGCAAACAACATAATCATGACAGGCTGTCATATCTCCATATGACAAGATTCAACACCTGGTTCCAAAGAATTAACGTTTCACCAACGTCGCGCTGCGCGGGGATAGCTTGCAAACGATACCATCCGGTTTCTATTCTCGGCGCGCATGTTCGGACGCAGTGGTCCTCTGGTCATCGCCGGTCGTGAATTTCGCTCTCGCCTAATTCTCGGCACCGGCAAGTTTTCTTCGCCTCAGGCGATGCAATCAGCGCTCGCCTCGTCCGGAACGGAAATGGTCACCGTTGCACTGCGTCGCGCTGACTTGAGCGGAAAAAAAGATCCCTTCGCCAACATTCTCGAATTCATCGATCCCAAAAAATATTTACTCCTCCCAAACACCAGCGGCGCAATGAACGCCGAAGAGGCCGTGCGCCTGGCACGCCTCGCAGCCGCGGCTGGACTGCCGAAGTGGGTGAAGCTCGAGATTCACCCGGACCCGCGCTACTTGCTTCCCGATCCCATCGAAACTTTAAAAGCGACCGAAATGCTGGTGAAGGAGGGCTTCACTGTCTTGCCGTACATCAATGCCGACCCCGTTCTTGCCAAGCGACTGCAGGATGCCGGCAGTGCTACCGTGATGCCGCTCGGTTCACCCATTGGTTCGAATCGCGGTGTGGAGACCCGCGGCCAAATCCGCATTATCATCGAGCAAGCAACCGTGCCGGTGGTGGTTGATGCCGGCATTGGCGCGCCCAGCCATGCCGCCGAAGCGATGGAAATCGGTGCCGATGCCGTCCTGGTCAATACCGCGATTGCAGTCGCACCAGATCCAAACCGAATGGCTGTTGCCTTCGCCCAAGCTGTTGAAGCCGGACGCACTGCGTTCGAAGTCGGCCTGGGCTCACCGCATTTCACCGCCAGCGCGACCAGCCCCCTCACCGGCTTTCTCGACCAATGAAAGACTTACCACTCAAACGCGTTCGCCAAATTCTCGAAGCAACGCAGAATGCCCGCATTCTCGTAATCGGGGATTTGATGCTCGACCAATTTGTTTGGGGCAGCGTTCGCCGAATTTCGCCTGAAGCTCCGGTGCCAGTCGTCGAATTCGAGCGCGAAAGTTTCATGCCCGGCGGCGCGGCCAACGTCGCGCGCAATCTCACCGCATTGGACGTCCCCACCGAACTCTTCGGCGTCGTCGGGCACGACGATACCGCCCGCAAGCTGAAACAGTTGCTCCTGGATCAAAGCGTCATCTGCGAAGGTGTCATCGGCGATCGCACGCGTCCCACCAGCATCAAGAGCCGCATCATCGCGCATCATCAGCAGATGGTCCGCGTCGATCGCGAAGACACCACTCCACTCGATCAGAAAACGTTGCGTCGTCTCCTCGAAGCGCTTGAGCATCGCATTTACCAGGCGGATGCCGTCATCGTCGGCGACTACGGGAAAGGCGTGGTTACCCAGCAAATGCTAAATGCCGTTAAACAAATCTGTCGCGAACGCGGCGTTTGGCTCAGCCTTGATCCAAAACCTATCAATCGTCTCGATCTCACCGGACTTTCTCTAATCACGCCAAATCGCAAGGAAGCTTTCGAGCTCGCTGGTAAAGAAGATCGCACCCGCGGTCCTGAACCTCTCCGCGACGCTGCCTTGATGGAAGTCGTGAACATTCTCCTCGAAAAACTGAATCCGGCGCTTCTCCTCGTGACGCTCGGAGACCATGGAATGTTGCTCTGTCGTCGCGGCGAAAAGCCGTTCCACATTCCCACCGTAGCGCAGGAAGTTTTCGATGTTTCCGGCGCAGGCGATACCGTCATCGCAAGTTTCACCATGGCCATCGCCGCCGGAGCGTCACCAATGGAAGCAGCCATCCTCTCCAATCACGCCGCCGGCGTGGTGGTCGGCAAAATAGGAACTGCCACCCTCACGCAGGAAGAATTAAGCGCCAGTTTCGAACGATGACCTCCCCTGCCCCACGCCGCGCCATCTTCATCGACCGCGACGGCACGCTCATCGTCGAGAAAGATTATCTACACAAACCCGAGGAAGTGGAATTCTTCCAAGGCGCAATTGCCGCGCTGAAACGCGCGATTGATGCGGGCTTCCAAATCGTGATGGTGACAAATCAAAGCGGTGTCGGCCGCGGTTACTTCACGCTCGAGGAGGTCGCGAAAGTCCACGCTCACATCGGCAGCGAAATGTCCGCACAACAGGTGCAGATGCTGCACGTTTACGTCGCACCCGAAGCTCCCGACGCGCCCAGTCGCGGCCGGAAACCTTCCCCGCAGTTCCTCTTCGACGCGCGCGACGCCTACAATGTCGATCTCGGGCGCAGTTATATGATCGGCGACAAGCTCATCGACCTCGAATGTGGCTGGAATGCCGGCGTGCGCCGCTCAATTCTCGTCCGCACCGGCTACGGTGCAAAAGTTGAAGCAAAGGAACCGGGAGAATTGCGTGACGCGATTGTGGTGGATGATCTCTGTGATGCAATCGACTGGATTCTGAAAGACACATCATCTTGAAACGTTAAGAACTCCTGTTTGTCATCCGGTCCCATTGCGCTAAATTTTACCCCTCGCAAATGGACAAAAATAAAGTCGCGGAAATCCTTCTCGAAATCGGCGTTCTCCTCGAACTGAAAGGGGAAAATCCCTTCAAGACCCGCGCTTACGGGGCCGCCGCCCGCTCTCTCGAGACACTCTCCGAACCACTCGCCAGACTCGTCGCCGAAAATCGACTCGGCGAAGTCAAAGGAATTGGCGACGCGCTCCAGAAGAAAATCTGCGAACTCGTCAACACTGGGCGCCTGCCCTATTATGACGAACTTAAATCCTCCTTTCCACCCGGCCTCTTCGCCCTCCTTCAGATTCCAGGCCTCGGTCCGAAAAAAGTAAAAGCGCTTTTCGAAAACCTGAAAATCACCTGCGTCGACGAGTTGCAAAAAGCCTGCGCAGAAAACCGCGTCGCCGCTCTGGACGGCTTCGGCGAAAAGACTCAGGCGAAAATCATCGAAGGCATCAACTTCCGGGCGAGCTACGCCAGTCGACATCTGCTCAGCACTGCGCTCGTCATTGCCGATCCTATCCTCGACAACCTCCGCCTCCATCCCGAAGTCATTCGTTGCAGCACCGCAGGCAGTCTCCGCCGTTGTAAAGAAATCATTGGCGACATCGATTTTCTCGTTTCGTCCAAGCGCCCCACTGAGATAATCGACTTCTTCGTTCAGCTTCCCGGCGTCATCTCAATCTCCGCCCAAGGCGACACTAAGGCGAGCGTCATTCTCGAAGGCGGTATTCAAGCCGATCTGCGCGTTGTCTCCGATTCTGAATTTCCATTTGCGCTCGCCTATTTCACCGGCAGCAAGGAACACAATATCGTCATGCGCCAACGCGCCATCGAGCGCGGCCTTCGTCTGAATGAATACGGCCTCTTCCGGTCCACTGAAGAAACTCGCGATCCGGCCCTGCTCGTCCCCTGCCGCACCGAAGAAGAAATTTTCGAGCAACTCGGCCTCGCCTACATCCCTCCGGAGTTACGCGAAGACCAGGGCGAATTCGCCGCCGGCACCGCCAACGAAATCCCCCGCCTCGTCGATTGGACCGAACTCCGAGGCTCGCTCCACAATCATTCGACCTGGAGCGATGGCCGTTGCACCCTGGAAGAAATCGCCCGCCACATGATCGAACTCGGCCTCGATTACTGGGCCATCACCGACCACTCGAAAACTTCGGTCATCGCTCGCGGTTTAACTCCCGAACGTGTCCGCGAGCAGATCCAGGAATTCAAAGCATTCAACGCGCAACTCGCTTCTGAAGGTCACGACTTTCGCCTCCTCACCGGCACAGAAGTCGACATTCTCACCGACGGGTCCCTCGATTTTCCCGACGACCTCCTCGCCGAACTCGACGTCGTGGTCGCCTCAGTTCATCAAGTCTTTACCCAAACCGAAGCCGAAATGACGAAACGCATCATTCGCGCCGTCCAAAATCCTTTCGTCCAGATCCTCGGCCATATGACCGGACGTCTCCTCCTGGAACGCGAAGCCTGCAAAGTCGATCCACACGCGGTCATCGACGCCTGTGCCGAAACCGGCACCTGGATCGAACTCAACGCCAGCCCCTACCGCCTCGATATGGATTGGCGCCTCTGGAAATACGCCAAATCCAAAGGCGTAAAGTGCGTCATCAACTGCGACGCCCACCGGAACGAACACGCCATGTTCCTCCGCCTCGGTGCCATGCTCGCCCGCAAAGGCTGGCTTACAAAACAAGACGTGATGAATACGCTGCCACTCCCGCTACTCATGGAAGCGCTGCAGAAGAAGCGACTTGCACTCGTCGGTTAACAGTTAGGCCTTCGTCTCTGCGAGTTCAAATACGCGCCGCGCCTGCTCATCGGTCACCGGTGTTACCGAGATCCGCGAATTCTTCACCAACGCCATGTTTTTGAGCACGGCGTCTTTCTTCATCTGCTCGAGCGTGACAGTTTTCTTCGCCGCTTTCACGGGCGCGATATCCACCGCCGACCAATCGCCCTCATCCGCCGTTTTATCTACGTAAGCCTCCTTAATCACTTTCGCGACTCCGACAATCTCTTTGCCCACATTGCTGTGGTAATAGAACACCACGTCGCCTTGCTTCATCGCGCGCAGATTGTTTCGCGCCTGGAAATTCCGCACGCCCGTCCAGGCGGTTGAACCATCCTTCACGAACTGCGCCCACGCGTAACTATCCGGCTCCTGTTTCACCAACCAATACTGCTTCGCCATGCGCTTAGGTTCAGAAAGCGCGCTACGAAAGCAAATCGAATTGTCGCCACTGGCCCTCCTCTGCATCATCGAGATATGCCAGTCGCCCGCGCCTCGGTTCTCGAACAATTCAAATCTCCTCTCGCCCTTCGCGAGTTTCCCATCCCGCAGCTCGAACCCGGCTCTGCCCTCATTCGCACCGAAATGGCCGGGATTTGCGGCACAGATGTTCATCTCTGGAAGGGCGAACTGAAGATTAATCTTCCGGTGATCCTCGGCCACGAAACCGTCGGCCGCATCGAGCAACTCGGCGTCGGCCTCGAACGCGATTGGAACGGCGAATCGCTCTCCGCGGGCGATCGCGTCACCTGGACCTCGACCATTTCCTGCGGCAAATGTTTCTACTGCGCCGAGAAGAAACAGCCCACCCGCTGCCCGCATCGGCGCGCTTACGGCATCGGCTATCGCTGTGACGAAAACCCGCACTTCATGGGCGGCTACGCAGAGTTCCATTATCTCCGCCCGGGATCGAACATCTTCAAAATTCCCACCGACCTCAGCACGGAATCAGTCATCGGCGCAGGCTGCGCGCTCATCACCGCCATCCACGGCGTCGAACGCACCGGCATCGATTGGCAGGACATTGTAGTAGTCCAGGGCGCAGGTCCCGTCGGCATTTCCGCCTTCGCTGTCGCAAAAACCGCCGGCGCATCCAAGGTGATCGTTCTCGGCGCGCCCGCCGCCCGCCTCGAAATCGCGAAGCGCTTCGGCGCGGACCACGTGATTAACATCGACGAAGTGAAAACTCCCGAAGCCCGCATCGCCGCCGTGCGCGATCTGTCACGCGGTTACGGTGCGGACGTCGTCCTCGAATGTGTCGGCCACCCCAGCGCCATCACCGAAGGAATGGAAATGTGCCGCGATGGGGGAAAATATCTTGTGCTCGGACACTACTGCGATGCCGGACCGATCACTTGGAATCCGCACGTCATCACCCGCAAGCAACTCCAGGTCTTCGGCTCCTGGTCCAGCGAACCCCGCCACATGCGCGCTGCCCTCGAATTCCTCCGCGCGCACAAACAACAATTCCCTTTCGACACCATGGTCACACACCGCTTTCCCTTAGAACGCGCCAACGAGGCTCTCGAAACCACCTCGAAATGGATCTCCGCCAAAAGCGTGATTGTGCCTTAACCTAAATTGAAGCTTGCCAGGTGCCGTCCGCGGTATTACCGTTCTGTCGGTGAGTACTATTTCACTAAAATTACCTTCCTTGCTCGCGCGAAGATTAGACGCGGAAGCAAAGAAAACCGGCCGCTCGAAATCCGAAATCATTCGGGAGGCGCTCGAAAAGAGCTTTCGAAAGCCCGGGAGCAAAAAGCCGAGCTTCTACGATATAACCTCCCATCTGGCCGGTTCCGGCAAAGGACCTGGCGATCTCTCCACCAACAAGAAACATCTGAGCGATTTCGGCAAGTAATCAAATGCTCATAGTCGATACGGGACCACTAGTCGCTTATTTCGACGCGAACGACCAACATCATGCATGGGCGGTCGAGCAATTTCAATTAAACCCAGCGCCATTCGTCACTTGCGAAGCAGTCGTGGCTGAAACCGACCACCTTCTAGAAAAAGCTCGCGCCCCTAAAAACGTTCTGTTTGAAACGCTTCTTAGCGGGGCGTTGCAGATTGATTTTTGCATTACCGAACACCTTAAAACGCTGGATCGTCTACGATCAGTCTACCAGAGCGTGCCCATGTCCGTCGCCGATGCATGCCTAGTTCGAATGGCAGAACTAAGTGATAGTGCGACGGTCATAACACTCGATTCTGATTTCCGACTTTATCGTAAAAATCGGCGACACGTCATCCCGCTCATTTGCCCGTTTTAAGCCGCCAACAACTCGCGCGTCTTCGCGGCCACGTCCCCTTCGCGCATCAACGACTCACCCACCAAGACCGCATGCGCACCCGCTGCCGCCAACTTCTGCACATCCGCCGCCGTGTGAATCCCGCTTTCCGCGACAAAAATCTTCGTTGAACCGTAAGGATGCTCCTTCGCCAGCCCAATCAATTCCACACTCGTCTCCAGCGAAACCTTAAACGTCCGCAAATCGCGATTGTTGATCCCTATGATCACCGCGCCAGCCTCCAACGCCCGCTTCAACTCCACCTCATCGTGCACTTCGACGAGGACATCCAAGCCCGCCTCCGTCGCCATCGACAAAAACAACTTCAGCTCTTGGTCGGTCAAAATCGACACAATCAGTAGAATCGCATCCGCCCCATACTCAATCGCCTCCAGGATCTGCAGCGAATCGATAATAAAATCCTTCCGCAAAATCGGCAGGTGCACCACATCGCGAATCGCGCGCATGTACTCCTTCGATCCCTGGAAGAACTTCTCGTCCGTGAGAACTGATATACAACTCGCCCCCGCTTCCTCGTAAGCGCGCGCAATCGCCACCGGATCAAAGTCCGCGCGAATCACACCCGCTGACGGCGAGGCCTTCTTCACTTCCGCAATCAACGCCGCTTTTCCATGCCGCGGATACCGCAACTGTGTCGCGAAATCCCGCCGTTGTCCGTGCGTCTTCACCGCCCAACGCAAATGCTCCGCCGTCGCGGGACGCTTCAGCATCGCGGCAATCTCCAGTTTCTTCTGCTCAACAATTTTCTCGAGAATATTCAAACCAAACAAACTCACTTCCCCATCACTCATCACTCAACCCTCAACTTCCCCTCTATTCTTCCTCCTCATCCTTCACCCCCGCCATTCGTTTCAGCGGACATCCCGCCCTCAACCACGCATGCACAAACGGATCCAAATCCCCGTCCATCACTGCCTGCACGTTGCTGGTCTGGTGCCCCGTCCGCAAGTCTTTAACCATCCGGTACGGCTGGAACACATAACTCCGAATTTGGTTCCCCCACGAAACACTTCCCTTCTCCCCGTAAAACCGTTCCATCTCCGCCTTCTGCGCGTCGATCCGCATCGCCATCAATTTCGAAAGCAACATCTTCATCGCCGTCGCCCGGTTCTGATGCTGGGAGCGCTGGCTCTGCGAAGCCGCCACCGTCCCCGTCGGAACGTGCGTAATCCGCACCGCCGTCTCCACCTTATTCACGTTCTGCCCGCCCTTCCCCCCGGACCGAAACGTATCCACCTTCAACTCCGCCGGATTCAGCTCCAACTCACCCGGCTCATCAATCTCCGCGATCACATCCACGCTCGCGAAGCTCGTATGCCGCCGCTGGTTCGAATCAAACGGCGAAATCCGCACCAACCGATGCACCCCGCGCTCCGCCTTCGCGAACCCATACGCATTCTCGCCGCTCAACAACATCGTCACGCTCTTGATTCCCGCCGTGTCCCCCGGCAACGCATCCTCCACCTCCATCTTCCAACCGCGCCCTTCCGCCCAGCGCTGATACATCCGCATCAACATGCTCGCCCAATCGCAAGACTCAGTCCCGCCCGCGCCCGCATTGATGCTCAAAATGCAATTATTCTTATCATGCGGCCCCTTTAGTAACACGCTCAGCTCCACCGCATCCAAATCCTTCTGGAACCGCTCCAGATCACGCGTCAGCTCCGCCTCCAACTTCGTCTGCGCATCTGCCGGCTCCGCCTCGCCCAGCTCGATCATCACCTTGAAATCCTCGACGCGCTTCTCCGCCTCCTGCAGCGGCTCGATCTTCTTCCGGATGGATGTCGCCTCGCCGATCAACTTCTGCGCCTGCGCCTGGTTATTCCAGAACGTGTCGCCGGCCATCTGCGTCTCCAGCTCGCTTAAGCGTCGCTGCGAATTCGGGACGTCAAAGAAACCTCCGCAACTGCGACAGTCGATCGGAGGCTCCTGCTAATTGTTCTTTTAACGGTTCAAACATGTTCGGAAAAATCCTACACCAAAAAGAAACGCAGGGCACAGAGAACATTCTCCGTGCCCCGCGAAAATTTAAGTCAGCTCAAAGATTCGGCTGCGGCGTATACCGTAAATACGGCTTCACCTTCCGGCTCCCTTTCGGGAACATCTTCGGCACATCCTCATCCTTCACCGCCGGCGTGATGATGCAATCCTGCCCATGCTCCCAATTCGCCGGCGTCGCCACCTTGTAATTCGAAGTCAGTTGCAGCGAATCAATCACCCGCAAAATCTCCATGAAATTCCGTCCCGTCGATGCCGGATACGTTAACGTCAGCTTGATCTTCTTGTCCGGCCCGATCACGAACACCGATCGCACCGTCGCCGTATCATCCACATTCGGATGAATCATGTCATACAACCCCGCCACCTTCTTCTCCGGGTCCGCAATGATCGGGAAATTCATCGTCGTATTCTGCGTCTCATTGATGTCGCAGATCCACCCCTTGTGCGAATCCACCGGATCCACGCTGATCGCGATCACCTTCACATTCCGCTTATCGAACTCCTTCTTCATCTTCGCCACCGTGCCGAGCTCCGTCGTGCAAACCGGCGTGTAATCCTTCGGATGCGAAAACAAAATGCCCCAGCCACTGCCGAGCCACTCATGAAAATCAATCCGTCCGTCCGACGTCTCCGCCGTAAAATTCGGCGCAATATCACCTAAACGTAAAGCCATGGTCTAAATCTCTTCTCCTCCCAACCAACGAGAGGGCCACCGAAAATATATCCCACCCCGCCGCGCAACAAGTGAAAAGGCGCTCTGGGTCCCAACGGAGCTCCGCTCCCTTCACCCCGTCCCAATCCCTGTCACAAATGCCAGTTTTTCCATTCGCGCCGCGAGCTAAGCTTCCCGGAGCGCGCGTTCGCAGCAACTACGTATCAGCGCAAACGCGGGCCACGGATGGACAGGGAGTTGCAAATCAAAGGCTGCGTGCCTGAACAAACGAAATCCTAGTACTCTATGAATAACCAACCATTCAAAATCTTTACCTGCCGCCTCCTGGCCGCCGCCACCTTCCTGGCGCTGCTCTGCACCGCATCCGCGAGCGAGAAAAAAGCTGTCACCATCGATCTCAAGGAGGTCCGCCAGGAACTCACCGAACTTCAAGGCCATATTTCCGACACCATCGCTGCCCTGGAAGTGGTCAAGAAAACTGCTAAATCCAAAGGCGATCTCACCCCTCCGTTCACCGCCTTCCAAACACACTACCAACAGCTCCAGGCCCAGATCGACACCGTTCGCAGCCATGCCAACCTCCTCCGCGCCCGCGCTGACGATCATTACCGCGCCTGGCAGGACGAACTCTCCAAGATGGGCAACCCAAAACTTCGCGAAAAAGCCCTCGACCGATACGACGATGCCAAGGAGGAGTTCGACGAAATCATCGTCATCGCACAAGAAGTGAAGCGCGACCTGGATCCCTTCATGACGGACCTCCGGGATGTCTCCAGCTATCTTTCAACCGATCTCTCCAATGACGCGGTTAAATCCCTCAGCAACAC
Organism: Verrucomicrobiia bacterium; assembly: GCA_036383895.1. Classification (GTDB taxonomy): domain Bacteria; phylum Verrucomicrobiota; class Verrucomicrobiia; order Limisphaerales; family SXQI01; genus DASVNK01. The sequence continues at coordinate 29,032 of DASVNK010000048.1, forward strand.
CATTTTTAAATTAGGAAACAAATCGCGATCATTGATCGGCGGCATCAAACATGTGAACGGCCAGATCGAAAAAGCGCTGGAAGCTCAGCCTGAAGCGAAATAGCCGGGAGCTGCAATCACTTCTCAATCTAAGGCGAACATCTAATACGGGACTAATCATGAAAATGCTCAAATCAAAAACTAAGATCCGAACTCAACTCTCGCTTATGGCGCTGGCTTTGTGCCTGGCCACTCCAGCGCTCGCGCAGGAAGAAGATAAGAAAGAAGAAAAGAAAGATTCCAGTGCTGATAAATCAGCTGCCGCCGGCGCCCCGGCCCGGGGTGAACAATCAATCCGTTCTTCCGTAAGCGCGAAAGTAACCGACATCGATCACGAAAAAAGGCAGATCACTTTAAAAGGCAAAGAAGGCAAGGAAAAGACCCTCACCGTCGACAAATCCGTCCAGCGGTTCAACGAAATCCAGGTCGGCGACGAAGTGAAGGCCGAATATTACGCCTCCCTTGCCGGAGAAATCCGCGCCGCCACCCCTGAAGAAAAGGAAGCCCCGCTCACCGACGTTACCTTGGAAACCAAAGCGGACAAAGACTCGCCCCCAGCTGCCGGTGCCGCCCGCAGGGTCACAGCCGTCACCACTGTCGAAAAACTCGATCCGGCAACAAAAGAAGTCACCATCAAAGGTCCTCGCGGCCGAACCTTAGACATTGCGGTCAAAAATCCAGATACCTTCGAAAAAATAAAGACCGGCGACACCATCGTCATCACCTATACCGAAGCCGTCGCGATCGCTCTCGAGAAACAATCCGCGAAAGAATAGAATCACTCGCGAGGCGGAGGCGCGCGAAGGCGCATGAAGATGCGCACGCGGGTTTTAGAAAGAAGGCAGGCCCGTTTCCGGACCTGCCTTCCGCATTAAGTTTTAAGAAGCGCGTTACTTGACCGCTTCGTCGGCCTGGTCGAAGGCGTGTTGCAGGGCAACGAGGTCTTCGCCTGGCTTGAGCGAGTCGAGCACGGCCTGCTCGGCTTTGAGCTGCTCCGGTGAGTAGTTCGCGGCTTTGATCGAGAGGCCGATGCGGCGTTCGCCACGGTCGATCTTGATGACGCGGGCGGTGACGTCCTGGTCGACTTTGAGGACGTTCTTGATTTTGTCGACGCGGTCTTCGCTGACTTGCGAGATGTGCACGAGGCCGTCGATATCATGTTCGAGGCCGACGAACGCACCGAAGCTCGCGAGCTTCGTGACCTTGCCAGTGACGAGGTCGCCGACTTTGTAATACTTATCGATGTTCGACCACGGATCTTCGGCGAGTTGTTTCAACCCGAGCGAGATGCGCTGGTTTTCCTTGTCGAATTCGAGCACAACCGCTTCGACATCGTCGCCCTTCTTCAGGACTTCGGAAGGATGATTGATCTTGCGGGTCCAGGAAACGTCCGAGACGTGGATCATACCGTCGAGACCATCTTCCAGTTCGACGAAAGCGCCGTAGCTGGTGAGGTTGCGAATCTTGCCGGTGACCTTGCTGCCCTTCGGATATTTCTCGCTGGCTTTGTCCCAAGGATTGGTTTCGAGCTGGCGCACACCGAGGGAGATCTTCTGTTCCTCGCGATTGATGCCGAGCACGACCGCTTCGATTTCCTGTTCCGGCTTGAGCACATCGGAAGGCTTGGCGATGCGCTTGGTCCAGGAAAGCTCGGTGACGTGCACGAGGCCTTCGACACCCGGTTCGATTTCCACGAACGCGCCGTAAGGCACGAGGTTGACGACCTTGCCTTTGACCTTCGCGCCGATCGGATACTTCGCTTCGATCTGGTCCCACGGATTCGCGAGCTTCTGCTTGAGGCCGAGGCTGACGCGTTCCTTCTCGCGATTGACGTCGAGCACGACGACGTCGAGGTCCTGGCCGACCTTGAGGATTTCGGACGGATGACCAATGCGGCCCCAGGACATATCGGTGATATGGAGAAGACCATCGAGGCCGTTGAGATCGATGAACGCACCGAAGTCGGTGATGTTCTTGACCGTGCCCTTGCGGATATCGCCAGGCATCATCTCGGTGAGGAGCTTCGAACGCTTCTCGGTGCGTTCCTGCTCGATCAATTCGCGGCGCGAGAGAACGATGTTCTGGCGCTCTTGGTTGATCTTAACGACTTTGAATTCGTAGTTGTTGCCGACGTAAACGTTGAGATTCTTCGGCGGGGCGATGTCGATCTGGGAAGCAGGGAGAAACGCTTCGACACCGATGTTGACCAGGAGACCACCTTTGACCACGGCCTTCACTTTGCCGGTGATGGTGCCGCCTTCGTTACAGATGGTTAAAATCTTATCCCAGTTTTGCTTGAACTCGGCTTTTTCCTTGGAGAGGACGACCATGCCGTCCTTGTTTTCGAGCTTCTCGATGAGCACGTCGATTTCATCACCGACGCGGACGACGCTCATGTCGTTAAATTCATTTCCCTGGACGGTGCCTTCGCTCTTGTAGCCAATATCGACCAGGACTTCCTTGGGTCGAACTTCAATTACGATACCTTTTACGATTTGCCCGGCGGCAAAGCTGCGATCGCTTTGCTTCAGGGCTTCTTCCATTGTCAGCATATTTTATTTAAGGGACAGATAAAGGGGCTTCGGGGAAAAAGTTGGTCCCGAACGAAGCTCCGTGGCCTAACGGACCAGACGTTGCGTCTATGAAGAGGGCAACGGAGGTAAAGGGTTAGGTTACCTGGTTAACTACTCGTTTCTCAGCCTTAATGAGCATCCACACACGCGGCGCTCAGGCAATGATGAGCATACAGCAGGCGGGAAACGTGGCAAGGGGGGAAAAGAATGACCAAGGGCAAGGACTGGCGGGGATGCACGCGTGCGGAGAGGCGTGACGGGTAGGGGTTGGGTTGGTAGCCTCCGACCAGATGCGCAGCGCTTTCCATAGATCTGCGAAACGGATTAGCTCGTCGCTCGTTAAAGCTATTGCGGCGATGGCGATGGTATTTCCCGCAATGGCGCATGCTCCGTATGAAGTCGAGATCGGCAGTTTCAAGCGGCACGACGGAAGCAACATCAGTGCAGTGGTGCACTACGTTGACGGAATTTTTGGACGGGATCGAGCCGCGGTTAAATTGCGTCTGGCCGACGGGACGTTGATTGCCGAATCCGATCGGACGACTGAAGAAGTGGTAGTCCGCACAAATGTGAATGGGTTCATCGCCTATAGGTATGAATCGGACGCCGTGCCAGTCGCGACGTCGGTCGTGAAGTTTCATGGAGACAAGCTTCTCGTAGTCGGACCGACCAGAAGAGATGCTTGGGTCTCGCCCTTCATTCATACTCGCGAATACTTGGGGGTATACTTAACCATGCTGCTAATCTTAGGGGCTCTTTTTGTTTTTTGGCGCTTAAGCACGAAGATACCAAGACGAGGCGTGATGCTGGCGGTACGTGCGAGTTTGGTAACGTTGATTGCACTCGGCTTTCTCGTCTTGATGTTCGTCATCTTCGCGTCGCCTATCTCGCCTCTAATTTTCTCGCTGCTTGCAGTTGTTTGCTTTGGTGCGTATCAAGCCGCACTCAGATGCTGCTTCCGCCGCGAGTTCAATGTCTGATTACTGACATTATTTCCAAGCTCTACGCAAGCGGGTCTTGTCTCGTCTCACCGCGCGCATAAGACAATTGAGACGCGCAGTCTCACGGTGTCTCACGCGTGGTGAGACGAGACAGACGCAGTGCGCTGGAAAAGCGACGGTTATTGTTTCCGAAGAGCGGACGACATTCGCTCGGACAACACGGTTTTGCGACAGCAAATCAAACAACTGAACTCTCTTGCCCTCCGAAAGCGGTGCCGTTCGCAGACTCCGCCACCGCACTCCAAGACGCTGGCGCGTTTAACCAAGGGCCCTAGAACCTCCGCCAGGTTTTGGAGTGCGGTGGCCGCAGCCCAGCGGAGGACACCGCTCTCGGACACACGACGCGCACTTTGGAGAAACCGCATTGGAAACACGCCGCTTTGACCACGCTGGTTGATCCAAGCAACCAACACTTTCTTGTCTCGTCTCACCGCACGCATAGGGCAATTGAGACGCGCGTCTCACGGCTTCTAACGCGTGGTGAGACGAGACAGACGAAGTGCGTCTACGCATTCCGTCCGCAATCTAAAGGATGGCGGTTTGCGGCCGCGTTCGCTCGCCTGTTCCAAATCCCAACGGGATTTCGTCCCAAAGCCCAGGGTTGCGACGCAGGAGCTACCCTGGGGCAGATGTCCAAAGATTTTTCCAACTCCAATGGAGTTGCGCCCTTCTCGCCTTCAATCCCACAGAGGGATGGAGGAGGACAACGACCTTGGGGTGAAGTTCGTTATTCTTCTATTCGGGAAAGCTCGTTGCGGAGGTCGTTCTCGAGTTCTTCGAAGGCGGGAATTATTCCTTTGTCGGTGGGTGTGTAAAAGACGCCGATTGCGATGTTCTTCTCTTTCAGGTCCGGAAGAAGTTCCTGGAGAAAATCATCCAGATCAATTTCTTCGGGTTGGTATTCTGTCCAAGGGCCGGTGGCGCAGAGTTGGGCATATTCACGGCCAGGCCAGAATGGAAAAACCTGCTGACCTTCGCCTGTGGCGGCGAGAGCCCAGCCGTCAGCGTATAACCCCCACAAAAGCGCCTGGTCAGCGACGACTTTGATGAAGTGTGAGTACCGTTTCGGTCCGGCAAGCGCGGTTACAGCCTTTAACTGAGCTTCGGTTATCTTCATTCCTGCAATTCTCTCCTGTGACGATATAACAGCGAGCATCCTCGCTCACAACACTGGCGCATCGGCATCACGTTCCGGCGGCGGCAAAAAAAGTTTCTTCGCCGACGGCAGCAACAGCAGCAGCTGCAATACCACCGCAGCCACAAAGCCCACAGCTTCTACCGGCACCGCCTGCGGAACTCCCACTTGGTAGCCAACCGCCGTAAACCCTCCCTGAATCACTAACGCCAAGGGGAAAAACCACCGTGCGGGACGGCTCAAAAACCAAATGCCGCCGAGAGACACCAAACAAAGTCCAAACATTACTGCTACCGGAATAAACTCCACACGCATACCTCGCTTCATCACCAGCACAGCCGCGCCCGCCGAATACCCCGCCGCGGCAATCACACAAAGCGCCCGCAGTCTAAACAGCGCACTCATCGCAAAAGGATTCAGTAATCACATTATCCTTCACCAAAAGAAATAGCAGCCCTTTTGAAGTGTCGACTCCCGCCTTGCACGCCCTGGGAAAATCTGCTTAAATGTTGCCGCTGAGAAGAACAGCTCGTGGCTGAATAGAACACCGCGGCGGCGACCACCTCGCGCCAACCGGATTTCCATTCATCCCCGCCGAATCTGTGCACACCCGGAGTGTGCCCATGGCTGGTTCTTCCCGGCGGAAAACGGAATGAAAAGACCGCGCCATGCACAAGTCGGCTCAACGAAATACTTCCGCAATACAGGAAGAACTCTGCCCATCTCTCTTCCGGATTCATCCCGCCCTTGCGGAATCCGAACCGTCGCCCATTGATCGCTCTTTATCGAAAATTCACGAACGTAAGTGCCTGAAAAATCGGCTTTATGCGGTTTTGTTGAAGTCCACGCCTGCAGCTTCGACGAACCGATTCGAGTCAACATTTCCTTTGCAAGTAACTGCAGCGACCCTTTTCGACTTTAATCCGCTTATGTGTTCACGGACAATCGTGAGCACAGCGGTCGAACAAGGCAGTCTGCAAAAAAACACATTTATACCGCACCCGCGTTCCACTCGATTCCATCAAAAAAGCCCTGTAATTCCACCAATTCCACCAAATTCCACTTCGCTGCGCCTCAGCTCCGGGGTGAATGAGCCCTCGCAAGTACCTGCAATAACGCTTTGTAACGGTTATTATCGCCAACACCCGTCGCACCCAGCCAGTCAACATTCTCGCCGTAAGTGGTTCATTTCACCGTTTTTCACGTTAAACAATCTCCTCGGCGCGCATCGAACTTTTGAATTCGCTTTCACCAAAACCGTCGGTTATACGAATCGACCTACCAGCATGAAGAAGTTTCTATCCTTACTGCTCGCCACGGCCGCGGCGCTCTCCCTCGCGCCGTCCACGAACGCCGCCGATAAAATCGAGTTCAAGCAGCGCGAACGCATTGCTTTCCTCGGCAACTCCCTCGGCGAGCGCATGAACCTGTTCGGCCATTTCGAAACGCTCCTCCACGCCCGCTTCCCGCAAAAGGAACTGGTCGTGCGCAATTTCTCCCGGCCGGCCGATGCTGTCGACGTCCAGCAGCGCCCGAACGACTACACCAACCTCGATGATCCCCTCGAAGTTTTCGGGGCCGATACTTTCATCTGTTTCTTCGGTTACAACGAATCGTTCGCCGGCGTCGAAGGCGCGACCAAGTTCAAAGACGACTACAAAAAGTTTATCGCCCGCACGAACGAAAAGTACGGCAAAGGCAAAGCCCGCTTTATACTGATTTCGCCCATCGCCTTTGAAGATTCCAACGATCGGCTCCTGCCGAATGGGGAAAAAGAAAACCAAAACCTGAAGCTCTACACCACCGCCACGACCGACGTCGCTAACGAACTCAAACTGCCGTTCGTCGATGTCTTCGCCAATACCCAGACGGAATTCGCCAAAGAAAAAGGCGCGCAGTTCACCGTCCATGGCTTCCAGATTAACGAAGCCGGTGACCGCCTCGTCGCCACTATTATCGATCGCGCTCTCTTCGGCGGCGAGAATCCCCTTCGCCTCGAAACCGAAACATTCGGCAAAGTCCGCTCCGCTGTGAATGATAAATCCTGGGTCCACCTGCAGGACTACCGTATGTTGAACGGCTGGTACGTCTACGGCTCGCGCCGCGCGCCGTACGACACCAACACCTTCCCGGAAGAATACAAAAAAATCCGCGCGATGACCCAGGTCCGCGACGAATTCGTTTGGAATCTCGTCCAAGGCAAAGCCACTTCCGCAGGTCCTGACGACTCCAGGACCGGAACTCTCACCGTTCCGAAAACCGCCTTTGGCACGAAGAAATATTCCGAACCGGCCGAACTCCGTTACCTCGGCGGCGAAGAAGCGCTCAAGGAAATGACCACCGCGCCTGGTTTCAAAGTGAGTCTCTTCGCTTCAGAAACGGAATTCCCTGAACTCGCCAAGCCGGTCCAACTAAACTTCGATAACAAAGGCCGCCTTTGGGTCGCTTGCATGCCCACTTATCCGCAATGGAAACCAGGCGACGGACGCCCCAACGATCGCCTCCTCATCTTCGAGGACACCAATAGCGACGGCAAGGCGGACAAGGTCAAAGTCTTCTACGACCAACTTCATTGCGCCACGTCCTTTGAATTCTGGAATGGCGGCGTCCTCGTCATGAGCCAGCCATACACCCTTTTCCTCAAGGACACCGACGGCGACGATAAAGCCGACCAGGTCATCCACTGGATGGATGGCTGGGCGACTGATGACACGCACCACCGCGGCGGCTTCGAGTGGAACCACGGTGCCCTGCTCCATCACAATGAAGGCGTCTCCATGTCCACCACCTTGGAAACTCCTTACGGTCCGTTCCGCCGCAAGAACGCACCCGGCGCTTACGTCATCGATCCGCGTTCCATGCAGGTTCGCCACTTCGTTACGCCCGGGTATGGCAATCCTTGGTGCTACGTCTTCGACACCTGGGGCCAGGGCTTCGTTGGTGACGGCACCAGCGCGCAGCAACATTGGGACTCGCCGCTCTCCGGCCTGGAAAAGGGCAGTCGCCGCGGCTTGAACCCGGTCTTCGATAATCAAGGCATGCGCCCGGTCATCGGCAGCGAATTTCTCTGGAGCCGTCATTTCCCTGAAGAGGCCCAGGGCCACTTTGTTTACGCCTGCGTCATCAACATGAATGGCATCCCGCGTTGGGAGGTAAAAGACGACAGCGCTGGCTACACCGGCAAACGTCTGCCTGATCTTCTCAAGTCGACCGACAAAAACTTCCGCCCCGCCGATCCCAAGATTGGTCCCGATGGCGCGCTCTGGTTCGGCGATTGGCACAACCCGCTCATCGGCCACATGCAATATTCGCAGCGCGATCCGAACCGCGACAAAACCCGCGGTCGCATTTATCGCCTCACCGCTGAAGGTCGCGATTTGCTGAAGCCCGTCACCCAATACGGCAAATCGATTCCCGAATTGCTCGACCAATTCAAAACTTACGAACGCCGCACCCGCTACGCCGCTCGCCGCGAGTTGTGGGATCGTCCGACCCTCGAAGTCCTTGAGGCGATAAACGAATGGGTCGCCGGTTTGGACAAGAACGATCCTGAATACGACCGCCTCCTGGCCGAGGCGCTCTGGGTGCAGCAAGGTCATCGCTCTGTTTCACCGAAACTCCTGGAGAGTGTCGTGATGGCGAAGCGTCCCGAAGCCCGCGCCGCTGCGGTCCGAGTTCTTTCCGACGAATGGCAACGCCTTCCGAACGGCTTCGCTATCTTGAAGCGCGCCGTCACGGACGAACATCCTCGCGTTCGGCTTGAAGCAGTCCGGGCTCTCAGTTTCGTTGAGTCTCTGGAAGCTGCGGAAATTGCCGCGAGCGCCGCCAGCAAACCGCTCGACTATTACTTGGAATACACTCTCGAACACACGCTGCGCGCGCTCGAACCGCAATGGAAGGAAGCGCACGTCAAGGGCCAGTTCGCCGCCAACAATCCTCAAGCCCGCGACTTCGCCGCCACTGTTGCGTTGGGCCGCCCGGAACTCATTCCCGCCATGCGCAGCTTGAAAGCGCTCGTCGCCAATCCCGGCATGGATGAAAAAGAACGTAACGACGCCATCCGCACCGTCGCCCGCGCCAGAGGCAAAGCGGATGCCGGCAAAGACGTTTTCGCTCGCACCTGCGTGGCTTGCCACAAGATCGGCGACACCGGGTTTGAATTCGGCCCGAATCTTTCCGACGTCGGCAAACGCATGAAGCGCGAAGAAATCGCCGAATCGATCCTCTACCCCAACGTGAAGGTCGATCCAAAATACCTCAGCGTGAACATCACCACGAAAGATGGCGAAGAACTTACGGGCGTGGTCGTCACGGAAGACGACAAGGAACTCAGCGTACAACTCGGCGCGGGCAACGTGCAGAAAGTCGCCAAGACCAACATCGCCAAACGCGAAACGACCAAAGTCTCGAACATGCCCGAAGGCCTCGCCGAAGCCCTCCAGGCCGAGTTCGTCGACCTCATTGAGTACTTGGCCGCACAAAAGTAATGGAAAGAGTCACATCTTTCTTGCGTGTGCAGCCGCCGATTTTTATGGTGCTAGCATGAAGTTCGCGGCTGCCTCGCTGTTCCTTTTCTTGTGCTCCCTGCTACCCGCGGGTGCCCAAACCATCCAGGTGGACCTGGAAGAGTTCCGCCGCCTGCAAGGCGAAGTCGCGGATCTGCGCGAAGCAAAGTCAGCGGGCGACCGCAAAATCAGCGATCTCCAGAAAAAAATCGAATCCCTCCAAAGAGAACTCCGCGAGACGAGCGAAAAAACCATCCTCAAGCAAGGCGACTTCATCACCCGCGAGGACATCAAAAAAGTCCTCGAACAAATCGACAAGGTTGATTCCCAGCGCGAGAGCGATAAAAAAGTAATCCTCGAGGAATTCGACAAACTCGCCCAAAAACTTTCCCAACCCGCATCGCGCATCGGCTCCAGCGGCGGCCGCACGAAGGATGTCGCCACCCGTAAAGATAAAGAGAAAGAGAAGGAAGCTGAGACTGAACAGGTCGAAGGAACTTTCTATCCCCATAAGGTTAAGAGCGGCGAAACCTTCGGCGAGATTCTCCAGGCCTACAACGCCGCCCTCAAGAATGAAGGTCGGCCCGCGGTGACCTACTCCCAGGTCAAAAAAGCCAATCCCAAGATCAACCTCGACCGCATCCACGTCGGCCAGGAAATCCTCTTTCCCGTCCCGGACAAAAAGTAATTAAGCCCGGCCCTCGAGCAGAAGCGCGAGTTCCTTCTTCGTCTTCGCCGGCCAGAGCTTCGGGTCGGTCATGATCGCGTTCCGCAACGCGGCATGGCACGAGCAACTCTGCGCCAATGGGATCTTCGCCACTGCATCGCGAATGATCGCCTTTGCCGTCTCCGCGTTCCGGGAGAGGTTCTGTATGACCATCTCCACAGTCACATGCTCTTCATCGTCCTTCCAACAATCGTAATCCGTCACCATGGCCATCGTCGCGTAAGCTATCTCCGCCTCCCGTGCACATTTCGCCTCGCCCAGATTCGTCATCCCAATCACCGAATAGCCAAGCTGATGATTCGTCCCCGACTCCGCCCGCGTGCTGAACGCCGGCCCTTCCATGTTCACGTAAGTGCCACCGTGGTGAACCCGTGCCTTCTGCGCCCTGGCGCTCTTCAAGAGGATCGCACGTAACTCCGCACAGATCGGATCCGCAAAGGCGATGTGCGCCACAATCCCCCGCCCAAAAAACGTATGTTCCAGCGCCTTCTTCGTCCTGTCGACGAACTGATCCACCAGCACGATATCGCAAGGTTTATACTTCGCCTGCAACGAACCCACCGCGCTCACGCTGATAATCCATCGCACTCCAAGACTCTTCAGCGCCCAAATATTCGCCCGATGATTCAATTCACTGGGCAAAATCCGGTGTCCCCGCGCGTGCCGCGGCAGGAACGCGACATCGCGCCCGCCCATTGTCCCGGTGAGAATTTCGTCCGAAGGTTCGCCGAATGGCGTTTTAACCTTTCTCCACTTCTGGTTCGTAAACCCTTCGATCTGGTACAAACCACTCCCGCCGATGATTCCAACCACGCTCATCTCTGAAATCGCGCGTGATTAAAACCCGAGCTTCGCCAGCTCGTTTTGCAGCTCCGTCTGGAACTCCATCAAATCATCCTGGCTCGGCTTGTAACCCTGCTCTTTCGGCGCAAGTCCCAACCGACCCATTTGATCCAAATACCACTCCGCCGCCTTCCCGTCGCTGAACGTCACTTTACCACTGACCAGCGCGCCCGGTCGAGTGACCTGATCAACGGTCACCGCAACTTTGCCGCCCACGAAGTCTCCCGCATCGTCACCTTCGGGAACCAAGCCCGGCTGCGCAGGTTTGCCTGTTGCGGGCGGTGGCTTGGGCGCGGGGATTTCAGGCGGTTTCTCTTGCGGTTTGTCTTTGAGCTTCACTCCAAGGTCATCGATTAAAAAGCGCACTTCCATGTAGGTCATGCCGAGACCAAACTCCTTGTTCAGCTTGTCCTGGATCTCAGAGAGCTTCAGCCCTTCCTCGATCCATGCGCTAACCTTCTGCTTTTGTGCGTCGTCCAACTTCATGTTTTAACTTCCCGCGCCAAATGTGCGTGGAAGCGGCTCACGTGACAAGAGGGATAGCCGCAAACGGTGTGACGCGGTGATCCAAGATAGACCGGGCGAAGCTATTTGATGAGAGCGTGCCGCAACGAGGCTGCCAGGAACTGCCGCCGTTCCTCCGGGAGCGATGAACCAAACTTCAACGGCTTGCCTTCGAGCAGATCGATAACGATATGCGTATTCCGCCGCCGATCTCCGTCCGAATCGCGCCACTGCCTGTCTTCGATGCGGACATCCTTCACCGCCTCGCGCTTGAACTTCTTTTTGAATCCGAGCGCACCGATTCCGCTAAAGATCTCGCCGTCATAGTCTCGGACGCGAATTTCTGTTTTCCCGCCCAGGCATGACAAGAAAGCGCCGATCAACGCGAGCCCAATCGCGATAAATGGCGTTAAAAAGAGCCATAGGAAAACTGTCATTCCCACGCCCATCGCCCCGCCGCCTTTCATCTTCGGCGCCGGGAACCACTCCGGAGTGCTGACTCCAAGCAGCGACAACGTTGAAGATAATGCAATGACGACAAAGACCGACACGATTCCATTCCAGAATGCCGCAAAGAGGAAAACACCGAACGCACCGCCTACCGAACGATGCGAGGCGCCAATGAGCGTGCCAAGGGCGGTCGCCTGCTTCCATGTTCCGGCAGGCGGTTGGTGAAGGTTCACCTCCGTGCTGATGCCCGTCCCCTGCGCTAGACCGGAAAGGGTGTGTGCCAAGTTGCAATTGCGGCAGAACGCCACATCCGCGGTGACGTTGATGTCAGCGGACGGGAGCACCGCGCGGCATTTCGGGCAGGTGGGCGTAACCATACTTAATTATGCATCGGTGCGGAGAGACAAAGGATTTAGCGGATCCAGAAGGCGAAAATGGAAGGTTGAACTGCAAGAGGTTGGAGCGGGTTAGCGAACGCTTATCACTGCCGAAGGGCGCATTTATCTGTCTTGACGAAAATGCCGATTTTAGATATGCGTGGTTTAACTCAGCAGCCACACTTAGTTGCTCCCGGTCGCCCAGTGCACTTGGAGTGTCTCGTTTTGGCTAAACAGCAGGGGGTGACAGAGTCGCCAAGCCCTGCTAAAATGAACTGAACCCAATGAGGATGATGCGTGAAGCTCACAGGAACGGTGCGGCAGAAATGCCCTCGCGCCGCTGCTTCACCGTTTTTGCTCGGAGAGGTTTTACAGTTATTGAACTGACGGCAGTCATCGCGATCGTGGCTATCCTTGTCAGTCTACTTTGCGCGGCGTTGAATCAAACGAAGACCAAGGCGCTACGCATCTCCTGCCTTGAGAACCTGAAGACGCTAAATCTCGCTTGGCAGATGTATTCGGAAGATTACGAAGGGCAATTGCCGCTTAACCGCTCTGCTGCCATCATCAAAGATCCGCGTCGTTTTCCTGAATTCAGTCTTTCCTCAAATTCCTGGGTCTCCGGCAATCCGAAATTCGATACGAGCAGCGCGCCGATTCGCGCTGGAACCTTGTTTCCGTACATCCGCTCGGTGCAGCCGTTTCGTTGCGCGCTGGACGATTCGCGCAGCGAGCGCGACCCTGGAGTGCTCCGCTCACGCAGCTATGCCATGAATGCCTATCTCGGCGGGGACGAGGCTATGAATCCGGCAATGAACTTCAATGATCTGAAGCGGCCATCCAGCACGTTCGTCTTCATCGAAGAACACGAACGCAGCCGTTGGGAAAGCAGCTTTGTGGTTGTTCCGGCCTCTAAAATAGTTGTGGGCGCCGGAAGTAATGTTTCGTCATGGGTTAGCACTCCCGCTGATCGCCATGAGCAGGGATGCAACCTCACCTTCGCGGACGGACACATCGAATACTGGCGCTGGTACTCCCCGAAGGCGGACCATGACACAAAGATGGCTAGCACCGGCGGCAAGCACCGTGACGCCCGAGACCTGAATCGTCTTCAGGCGGTTGTTGGACAATAATCTCTCAAGGCGGCGAGCTCCGCGTTATTTGGCCCTTCGTTTCCCTTCGTCGCGATCAAACAGATCGATCGAGTCGTCCACACGCGTCTTAAACGCTTCCACGAACGCATTCCTCAGGATATTGAGGACCGTCGTCCAAACTTCCACATCGGTTTTCTCAAACGTTCCGGACACGGGGATCTTCGTAGCGATCTGATCCTCTGGATGGTTCTTAAAAATCTTCACCGCACCCGCGACGATCGTTTGCCAGATGAGGTTCAGCGGATTTTTGGCGTCCTGTTCCAATTCAAGCACATCAAGGTCCTTGAAGAATGGCTTCACGTAACCATCGAAGGTACCCTCTGAAGCAGCAATCTCGGTAAACACTTCGAAGGTGCCACGCTTCACGTTAAACTTCCCGTATGCTTCCAACATTTCGTTCAACGCCACTAAATCCACCTCCGTCAGCCCAAGTTCGAGGTCAAAACGCGGCGCTTCGGCGAGTGGATCCAACTTCACGTGAATTTCCAGAAACCCGCTACCAAGTGTCGTGCCCCGGGCCCGTAAATCCGCCGGAAGCTCGCTGGCCAGATCGCGTGTGTTGTAAAGATTCGTGCACACCGCCACCAGGTTCGTCAGGTAAACATCCACTTTCGGCTCGGTCCCGAAATCGTGGAACCACACCGCGCCCTCGCGAATCTCAAAACGATTTATGCGGAATGGAAAAAGTTCCTGCACAATGCCGAGCCAGGATCGATCGATGCTGGTCTGGCTTTCTTCCTTCGATTCGCCCTTCACAAAGTTCAGACTGCACCCGTAAACGTCGATCTCACCGACCAGGGCGCCTTGGAAGATCTCACGCCATTCGATTGAGAAATCGACCTTTTCCGCGGAAAAAAACGGCACCGGCACAGAGCCGGTTGTTTTCTCGATATCGACGTCGTCGATCGAGTACGCGCCCCGAATTAAGTGGATATCAACATCGCCGATATAACCGTCGTATTCCGGTAGTTCATCGAGCTTCTGGTTAACGTAGCGTTGGACGAGGGTAGGAAGCGCGAGCCTCAATGCGATCAACGCCACAGCAAGGACGCCGAGCGTCCAAAGCAACACTTTCCTCGTTCTGTGAGGGCGCATAACCCAAACCAACGTACCCGAGTCATTCACCCGGCGCAGTAGGACAGCAGGCGGATTGAACATTCAGGCGAAATGCGAAGCAAAATTGTAGCAATCAGCGGGCAGATTTCGCTACGTTGAACGCGCGCACCGCCCGATGGTCTGAAGATTGCACCGGCGAGTGCGTCAGTCGTAGGGAAGTCACTGTCGCTGAATGAGCTTTTTGCCCGTTGTTGAACGTGAACTGCGCGTCACCGCGCGGAATTCCCGGCTTTACTGGGGCCGCATGCTCGCCGCAGCCATCGCCGTGGCGATCATCGCCTGGTTCTGGTTGGCCACCAGCGGTGGCGGCAGCACCTCCGCCCAACGCGCCAAACTCATCTTCGGCACGCTTTCCACGTTCGCTTTCGGCTACTGCCTCTTGCTCGGGTTATTCTTAACCGCCGATTGCATCAGCGAGGAAAAACGAGAGGGAACCTTGGGGTTGCTGTTCCTCACGAATTTAAAAGGATACGACGTCGCCCTGGGGAAACTCGCGGCCAGTTCCTTTCGTGCGATCTACAGCCTGATCGCCATTTTTCCCGTCCTCACCATTCCGCTGCTGCTCGGCGGCCTCGTTGGACAAGAGATCGCCCGCATGTCCCTGGTTCTTTTAGTAACCCTCGTTTTCTCGCTGACTCTCGGATTATTCCTCTCGTCGATCAGCAAGCACGATCGAAAGGCTCAATTTGGTGCGCTCGGCTTGATGCTGCTCATCACGGCCTTGCTTCCGGGGCTGCTGGCCTTTTTAAACAGCGAGTATCGCTTCTCCTGGCCCGACGATATCTTCGTGTTCACTCCCGCCTTCACCTTTTCCCTCGCGTTCGAGAAGCAATACACCGGAAACCAGCGGCTCTTCTGGACCTCCATCGCTGTGATCCATGGCATGTCCTGGATCGCCTTCATCGTTGCTACGGCTGTCGTCCGCCGCGTTTGGCAGGATCGCGTCGCGGGGGCCGCTTCCCCGGGCTGGCGTCGCCGTTTTCAGCTATGGAAACGCGGCCTTCCTGAAGTTCGCCGCCGCTTTCGCGAACGCCTCCTGTCGGTTAATCCGTACTACTGGCTCACCGCGCGCGACCGCTTCAAGCCATACTACGTCCTTTGGTTTCTCGCCGGTTGCGCTGCATTTTGGGTGTTCCTGTTTTTATACAATGGGGATGACATGCTTGATCCGGAAGCATTCTTCGCCTGCGCTCTCGTGTTGCACACCGCTCTGAAGGTCTGGATTGCTGCCGAAGCGGGCCGCCAATTCTCGGAAGACCGGCGCAGCAGCGCGCTCGAACTCACTCTCTCCACGCCCATCCAGGTTCGCGAAATCCTCGAAGGCCAATTCCTCGGCCTGCTGCGGCAATTCGGTTTGCCAATCGGCGCGATTCTCCTTTTTGACGTTATTGGCATGGTGCTCGGCGCGCGCATGCGCATGGGAGCTGATACCGACGCAGTCCTGATGTGGATCGCAATGATGATCATGTTTGTGATTGATGCAGTGACTATCGCCACATTCGGAATGTGGCTCGGCCTCATCGCGCGCCGTTCAAGTCGCGCCATCGTGCAAACGCTTTTTTATGTGATCTGCCTGCCCTGGCTGATCCTGTTTGGCATGCTGACCTACATGATGCTCGTCCGCTTCTCGGGGCTTGAATCGATGGCGTTCTTCGTTGGCGCTTATTTCGTGGTGAGTCTGGCGGTCGATTTCGTACTGTTCCTCAAGGCTTCAGGCAATCTAACCACCCGCTTCCGGGAGGTCGCCACCCAACGTTACGACGCCGGAAAATAAATCGCGAATGCAGCGAAGATGCTTTCCTTTTCTAAACCAGTGGTTTACCGTGCATCTCAGCAGCGTTTTAAATGGGATCAATAACGCTGCTACTCCGAGCCGCGGCTGTTGCGTGTTCACCCGTATAGCCGCGGCTTTTTCTATTTCCGACGACCGTCGCCACCTGAATCCTTAGTTCCCCGGCGAACTGGCTGAGTGCCGCACGCGCCACCACAAGACCGGCGGTTCAGGCATGCGCTGAGACCCGTTTCGGGGCACGCGCAATTTCATGCATTATCCCCCTCCGCTACATTGATTACATGGCCAGTCAAGGAACTCTCCAGCGGACGCTGCAGAAAAAGACCATCGACCTCACGGGCGAGTGGCTTGGGCATTACACGGGGCATTTCGACGAGGTAGTGCGCATTACACAAAACGGCGATTATGTCGAAGCGGTAAAGATCACCGGCGACGATTATGTTCCAGCCGAAGAAATCACCTGGCGCGCGAATATTCGGACTGGCCGCGGTGAAGGGCAGATCGCGGAAAAAGAGTTTCGAAATCCGCGGTTCGTTCCCGGAGCGCTCCAAGTGATCAACCCGGACAAGTTAATCTTCACCTGGGAAAACTGCGGCGAAGTCGAATTCCGCCGCGATGATTAATGGGACCGACGCTTTCGCCCACGCGCACCGGAGCCCGTCGATTAGCTTAATGCGCGGTTGCTGGAGCTCCAACTGCCACAGCCGCTTCCTGTTTGGGCGGCCGGAAAAATAACGCGAGCAAAACAGCCGCTCCGATCGAAAGCAGCGTCGGCACGAGAAAGAGCTTCTCGTAATTGATCGTAGTGCCAACGGTCAGCTTCGTTTGCAGGTTCAGGAAGAACCACTTGGCCGCCAAATCACCGAGCCCGAGAATCAGCAGATTGAACAGACCCTGCGCGCTGGTGCGAACATCCTTCGGGAAGGCAGCATCGATGAAAATATAAACGGTCGCGAAAAAGAATGCATAGCAGATCCCGTGGAGCACCTGCACCACAACAATTAACGATTTGCTCTCCGGGAAGTACGCGAACACACCGAACCGCACCGCGTGCCCCAGAATCCCGAGAATCATTGTTGTCTTCCAACCAAAGCGCTTCAGCACTCCACCTAGCGCAGCCATCGTCAGAATTTCGGCCACCTGTCCGATGCTCATGATCGGCATGATCCAACGATTCTCAAAACCGATGTTGCTCAAAAATCCACCCGCCAGCAGGAAATACCCGTTGTGAATCGTCGCATCGATGAACGTTACGATGAAAAGCACCAGCAGATACGGGATCGCCAGAAGCTTGAACGCTCCGACCCAGGCCAGTTTCTCTTGTCCCGCCACACCTTTCTTCGGCGGCGTGTGCGGAAGGGTAAGGCAGAACGACGCCAAGACCAGTGAAGCAACGCCTGAAATGATGAAGATGTACTTATAAAGTTCGACCGCTTCCCTGCCCGTTTTCGTGCCCAAAATGAAATACAACGGCCACGCCGCCAAAATCCAACCGATCGTCCCGCCCATGCGCACTGGCCCAAATTCACGTTGCGGATCCTTTAAATTGGCGAACGCCAGCGCATTCGCCACCGAAATTGTTGGGACGTAGAAGATCGAATGCACCAGCATCAGCGCGAAGAACGTTGGAAAGTCCTTCACGAAATAGAGCCCCAGCATCGCCAGCCCACCGACCAAATGGCTGAACGCCATGAACTTCTCCGCGGCGAAATTTCGATCCGCGAATTGGTTGCTGAAGAATATTCCGACCACTGACGCAATTGCGAACGCGCTGCCGATCAGCGCTTGCTGCGTGCCGGTGAAATTCAAACCGTCCGTTCCAATATAGCTCCAAACCAGCGGCAGCCAAGCGCCCCAGATAAAAAGCTCGAGCACCATCATGATGAACAGTTTCAGTCGCATAGGATGGCGGCGAGCATATGAAGTCCGCGCGGCATTGCAAGATTACTAAAGTTCCTTGCGAACAAGACGATAGCTAAGGCAGTGTTGCCTAACATCTCGTATGGCCCTGCCTGATAAGCCGATCGCTCTGGAGCCGGATCAAGTCGCCGAGTTGAATAAAAAACTCTCGACGATGCGCCACAACGTGAACAATTACCTCGCGCTGATTGTCGCCGCTTCCGAGTTGCTCAAGCGCAAACCCGAACTCGCCCCGCGGATGATGGAAAATATCATGGCGCAGCCCGACCGCATAATTGCCGAAATCCGCGAGTTTTCTGAATCTTTCGAATCGATTCTCTCGATCAAACGCGATACATCGGACATCGTTTTCCCATCTTCCCAGATGGGTCAGCCTGGCTGATCCGCCGACCGTCCACTTGGAATTTGGCATTTGGTCATTATCCTTCCCCCATGGAAGTAGCTGGCGAAGTCCGCATCGATAAGTGGCTCTGGGCAGTCCGCCTTTACAAGACCCGCTCGCTCGCGACAACCGCCTGCCGCGCCGGTCACGTGAAGTTTCAGGGCGATAGTGTCAAACCATCGCACATCGTCCGCATCGGCCAGGTCTTCACCGCGCGCACTGGCGAACTCAACCGCACCGTCAAGGTTCTCGCACTACTGGATAAACGCGTCGGCCCCAAACTCGTTGCGCAATACGCCGAAGACCTTACGCCCGCGGCTGAATACCTGCGTGCCGCCGAAGACCGCACTCTTCCCCGCGCTCCGAGACGTGCAAAAGGTGCCGGCCGCCCCACCAAGAAAGACCGCCGCGAGATGGAGAAACTATTCTAGGTATGATTCATTTGCAGTGGAGTAACCGCACCTGAAAGTTTGAGTCCCTTCTCTGCGGCTTCGGCGAACTCTGCGTAAAATCAATTTTCCTATTAAGCCGCCGCGGGCTTCGCTCCAGCCAACCCAGCATCATCCTGCTTGGGCTTTCCCGCTGGAGCCACCTGCTGGAAGCTCCTCCAGTATTTAAATGGCATCAGCGAGAGCGCGATGAAAACAAGCTGGCTCGCGTTAAACGCCATCAGCCACTTGAACGCCGCATCCATGAATCCATACGAATGTAGCCCCACACCAAGCATGTTCACTCCGAACCACGAAAAAGCCGTGATGATGCTCCCGCCAATCGCCATCGCCATCAAACCTCGATCGCGAATCATCCCTCCCCAACGCGCGTGCAAAACGACCGCGCACCAAATTACAATAAGGAGCGCTCCATTCTCTTTCGGATCCCAACCCCAAAATCTCCCCCATGATTGGTCCGCCCAAATTCCCCCGAGAATCGTTCCCACGAAACTGAAGAGCGTCGCGAAGCAAAGAATCCCATAAACCATTCGGTTCAGCGCCCGCGCCGTTTCTGCTCCGAGCGTCTTCGTAAAGACTCCCCGCACCACGAACAAAATCGCCAGGAATCCCGCCACGAACATGGCCGAATACCCGAGAGTGATTACGACCACGTGCGTTGCCAGCCAGAAGTTCGTATCCAAAACCGCGCGCATCATCTCCATCGTGTCACCGCCCAATGAAAGATTATGCGCAATGATCAACGTCGTTACGCCGACCGCTGACGCCGTCACCAGCCCGATTCCATCTCGCCAAATTCGCTCGAGCAAAATACCTAAAAGCACAGCGCCCCACCCCACAAATATCGCCGAGCTATACAAATTGGTCACCGGCGGGCGCGCCTCCAGATACATGCGAAAAATCAACCCGCTCGTATGCACCACCGCCGCGATCACCACCAAATAGAAAGCCGTGCGCCTCGTCCAGCTTGACCAGCTCATCCAGAACGCGCAGCCGAACAAAAACGCCACGAGATAAACCGCAATGCTCTTGATGAAAGGCGCGTAATGATTGAAGAAATTCTCCTGCGCTCCCTTTTTCAATTCCGGCGTAAACGTCCCGGCAAGAAACGCGCGATACTCATCCACCACCTTGTTAAATTCTTCCGCCTTCTGGCTCCCATACGCATCGGCCATCCGGGTATAAGCCAGCACCGGCTTCGGAATCTCACTCCCACGTAGCGTTTCCTTCAATGCCGTCCCGATATTCGTCCACTCTTCCCGCTTCTTTCCTTCTTTCGGCGGAATAATTAGTGGATAGGCGATTGTCGCGAGCATGTCGTATTCACGGAACATCGCCATGATCCCCTGCAACGCCTCCAAATCATGTTCCTCTTTGTTTTGCGCTTTGGCCAGGGCCGCCAATCCCGGCTCAACCTTTTCGCGGCCAGCCAGCACAGCCTCCGTAAAGTTCTCCCGATTCTCCGGCCGCAAACTGTTCTTGATCTGAAAAAATGTATTTACCGCGAAGTGTGTTTTCACCACGCCTTTTTGATACGCCGTCTGTGCTGCCGGATCGATTCTCTGCTCGGCGATCCGTCGAGCTTCCTCCGAAATCTTGTCAAACTCCGGCCGCACTTCGTTAAAGCTGAAAAACTTCCTTTCAATCGGCAGCTTGAGCGTGCTTAACACTTCCTGGTTATCGATTCGAAATACTCGCCGCGTGTCCGCAATGTCCGGCTGGGTCATCGCCTCCAAAATCCACTGCATCGCCGACATCTTCTTGTACTTCCCTTCGCGACGCAGCCGCATCTTCTCGAAATAGCCAATCTCATCCTCCGGCTTTTCGCTGATGATGACCGACGCCTTTCCGCGCAGCATCAAAAGGGAATTCTTCGCCACCGAATCCCAAGGTTGAACGCGCCCGTTCAACACCACCGGCATCTGCGAAAACTCCTCCACCTTATACTCGGTCGTGTTCTTCGTGGTGTGCAACCCGCTCGCAATCCACAGTCCCATAACCGCCGCAATCACCCACGGCACAACCTTGCGCCAGCCTTTATCCGGCACGACAGCAGGCTTCGACTCCTTTGCTACTGCATTCTTCCTCATGCTCTCCTCTTCTTTGCGAATCCCACCAGGTGATACATAAACTGCGCGATCAAACCCACTGACACCATCAGGCAAGAGATATACGGCACCAGCCAACTCGGGTTCCGCACCACCTGCAAGACCGTCCCCGATTCATCGGGCTCAAAACTGCTCTGGTAAAACGTCTCCCCGCCGTAACGCAGCGGGTTGTTCATATAAATGTTAATCTCCCGATTCTCTTGCGTGTTTGGATTGATCAACGTCACTCGACTTGAAAAATTCTTCGGAATGGCTGTTCCCATGTACCGATCAAACCGGAAATCGTGCAGCGCCAGCGTGAAATCCTTATAGTACCTCCGCCCACGCAGAGTCACTTCGTATTCGCGGCCTTTGTAGCTGAATTTGGCCGGCTCAATCATCGACCGGTCGAAGCTCGATTCAAATCCTTCCGCCATCATCTGTACGAACTGCTTTCGCGTCTGCCAACTCGACACCGAAAACGGCCCCTTTGCCCCTTCGTCCGTGACGAATTCCACTGTCACCGCCGGAATATTGATCTTGTTCATCGACACCTCGAGCGATTTCTCCGTAAACTTAATCTTCCCCTGCTCGATCGAGGGCAACGAATTCTCGGAAAACTTCTGCACCCGCACCGTGAACGGCAGTCTCTCGTGCCTAATCTCATTCTGTTTCTGCAGAATTTGCTGCGGAATCGCGACGACGAAATTGTCATTCGTATCCGTCACATCGATAATCGCGAGTTCTGCCGTCCGCTCGCTCTCCGAGTAGTTCTTCTGCCCGCCTTCCTCGATCGCCATGAAGCTTTCCACCTGATACAGCTGGGTCGTTAGTTGCCCCACGAGCAGCAGGATCAATCCGGCGTGAATCACGAAAATGCCGAACTTCTTTTTGCTCAGTTCGAAACGCTTGATGTGCGCTGCAATCAAGTTCACCAGCAGCACCGTCCCAATCAAATACCCCCCAGGAAAAACCGGGATTTTCCAACTGGCCCCTTGTGGACCCCACATCACGAACCAGCTGCCGAAATACTGCGCCTGCACGATCCACAGCCCCAGCCGCACCTGCGCGATCGTGCCGATGAATACCAAGCCCAGCGCCAGCACAAGGCAGGCGACCGTCAGCTTCAGCGACGTGAAAAAATTAACAACTTTGCTCAGCATCCCGTGAATTCTCTAATATGCTCCGCGTTTTCGCGGTGCGAAAGCTCTACTTTCGCGCCTAACCAACATAACGAAGTGGTGATCTGTCACACTCCATCTCCCTGGGCAAACACCGACCCTTTTTTGCTTCGGCCCGGTCAATACGCACTCTTCACGAATTCCAAAAACTTCCCCTTCTCTTTCTCCACCACCGCCTCCGATCCCATCAGCTTGAAGAACCACGTATCCGCCTGAAACGGCACCCCAATACACACCCACCGCTCCGCTTTCCCGCTTCGCGCATTCGTCCCCTTTAAATCGACCAGATACGCTTCCTTCTTCCCGCCGATCTCCAGCATCTCGACTGATTTCTTGATCTCCTCGTCCGAACCCTGCGGCAGACCCAACTGCCCCTGCCAACGCTGCACATTCGCCACCATCCCGCCGACGGCACCTGGGAATTTGCTAATCGTTACCTCACCAGTCCCACCGTCGCCTTCCACAGCGTAGGCGCTCTGCACCATCATCCCCGGCGCCTTTGTCTTCCAATTCGCGGGCGCTTTAAAATTCGGCTTTCCGGCACTGTCCGGCACTTTCTCCGCGTTCGTGCTCGGTTTCTCGCCGGCCTGGGCTTGCGCCACTTGCACCGCCGCAGCTCCGCCACCCTCGTGATGACCCGCTTCGTGAAACTCCAGCGACTTCAAGTAACCCACAAAATTGTTCTTCTGCTGCGCCACCAGATCCCGATCGCCAGCCATCTTGATAAACCACGCCACTCCATTCCGTTGCGCCACCGCACCGAGAATCCCGGCATTCACATCATCCTTTGACCCCTGCAGCTTCCCGGTCAGTTCCACCATTAACCCTTCGGTGTCACCCACCTGCACGGTCTGCGCACCTTCCTTCGCCTTGTCCGCTGGTAACTCCTCAAGCCCAAGCTCCTGGCGCCAAATATTGATTCCCTCCAAATGATTCACCCCCGGCAACGGAATCACCGCCACCTCCGCGGTCTTCCCGCCATCGCCCGCGACGCGAAACGAAGCCGCGCGCATCCGGCCCGCACCCAGGTCCTGCCAACCCTCCGGGGTATTCCCGTGCAGGTGCGGCATCGACGTGGCGGGCGGCATTCCCATTGTTCCCTTTCCCGCGGTCGCCTCGGCAGCATGCGTATGAGCCAAATTGGAGTGATTATCCTCCTTCGCCACCTTGTAAGTCTTTATCTCTCGATCCGCACCGCATCCCACAGCTACCGCAGCAATCAGCGCGGCCGGCAAAAGCTTCACCATGATCCCGGTCTCAATACGCACCAACTTTTTCATTTTCCTCGTCCTCGGTTCAAATCGATCCAAACGCTTAAACGCTCTTTGACGGTTCCCCGTTACAATATTCTGGGTCCCAAGCGTTGAAAACACTGCAATTTGAACGATTACTTTACCTCTTGTGAAATCTTTCACAAGCAGAACCGCCTCAGACGAAGGATCGAAAAATAGAAAGCTACGAGGTGAACTTACCCAAAAGTCCACCTCGCTGTGCGTAGCTTTGCTCGTTGCGAGCTAGAAGATCTTTTTTGCGTTATCGGTAACGCTTAGGCGCGGCTGCTCTTTTTGGCCGCCGCTTTGCGCTTTCGGTAAGCGACTTCGTGCGGCTGCTTGCTCTTGCGCTTGGCATCGGCCTTTTTCTTGTTCGGATCGTCTCCCATATGGAAGGAAAGTAGAACGATCTTAAGTGCTTTGGAATTGGGCAGCTTCCAATTCAATGCCTCATAACATTCGCCGGGAACACCTCAGGAAATCCGCGAGAACGCGCGGTTAGAGAAGCGCGATCAGCAAGCGATAAGGAACTACGCTGGAACGTCCGAAACCTTCGCCGCGCTTTCGAAGCGGGTATAGCCCTTAAAGAAAGTAAGATTAACGTCTCCCGTGGGACCGTTACGCTGCTTGGCGATCAACAGGTTCACCGGAATTGCCTCCTGATCCTGCGGTTTATCTTCGTCGTCGCTGCCTTCGTCGGGCTTATAAAGCAGCGCAATCAAATCCGCGTCCTGTTCGATCGCCCCAGATTCGCGCAAGTCCGACAATCGCGGTTTGCGGCTTTTGTCCTTTTCGAGTTCGCGGTTGAGCTGGGAAAGAACGATGACCGGGACGTTTAATTCCTTGGCGAGTGCTTTCACGCCGTTAGAAATCATCGCAACTTCCTGCTGACGATTCTCAATCCGCGTGCCGCTGGCATTCAAAAGCTGGAGGTAATCGATCACTACCATCTTAATCCCGTATTGCTGATGCATTCGGCGCGCTTTCGCCCGGAGCTGCAAAATCGAAAGACCCGCGGTGTCATCGATGTAAAGCGGAGCGGCGGCGAGCTTGCCGGCGGCACCAGTCAGCTTGGGGAAATCGCGTTCGGAGAGGAAGCCATCGCGGATGTTCCGCATGTTCACGCGCGCTCGGGAGCAGAGCATACGCAAAACGAGCGAGTCCGCGGTCATTTCGAGCGAGAAGACGCCCACCGGCTGCTTTTCCTCGAGAACGACGTGCTCCACGATGTTCATCACCAGGGACGTTTTACCCATCGAAGGACGCGCCGCGATCACGATCATTTCGCCACCATGCAGGCCGCTCGTCATTTTGTCGAGATCCACAAAACCGCTCGCCAAACCGGTCGGCGCTCCCTGCCGCGCGTGATAATCCTCAATCGTGCTGATCGCGCGATTCACGAGATCCTTCATTTTGAATGAAGTATTCTCGATCCGATCCTCTGCGATCTTCAGAATGTCCCGTTCAACTTCGTCCAGCAGCCCATCGACCTTGCCTTCATGCTCGTAAACCCGCCCCAGCACGCCCGTGCAGGTCTGGATCATTTTCCGCAGAACGTATTTCTCGCGGATGATATCGATGTAATAGTCGAGGTTCGCCGCCGAAGGAACCGCGTCCGGCAACGCGGACAAGTATGGAATCCCACCAACCGCTTCGAGTTGGTTCTTGAGCTTCAGATTCTCCTGCAGCGTGATGAGATCAATCGGCTTCTTGGCGTCATACATCTCGATCAACGTATCGAAAATCGCCTGGTGCCGCAGATCGTAGAAGACTTCCACGCCCTTCTTGAACTTCTCGAGGCAGATCCCGAGGCAATCTGAAGGCGAAAGCATCACGCAACCCAGCACCCCCTGCTCCGCTTCGATCGAATGTGGCGGCAGCCGATCGATGCTCGCCGGGGCCGGCAACCCAGCGCTTACGCGCGGACGCCGTTGGCGTTTCGAAAACTCGCGCGTAGAACCACCAGTGTCAGTGCCGTCGATCATGGGGTGCGAACGTTAGCAGAGACCAGTGGCCGCGAAAGCGGAAGTTTGTGAAAACGAATCACAGTCGGTTAACAGGTTATTCACATTGCTCAAGCCGCCAACCTATTTGATTCAGCATACCCGGGAAGTCGGTGCATGCCTCAACTGCCAACCTCGCTCGTTTTGGGCGTTACCACCAAAGATGGTTTGAGTCCGGCGGCAAGGTCCAATAAACATTGTTCGCCGGCACATTGGGGAACCTGTATCCCTCCACATGACCATCCCCGAAAAGCATGACCATCAAACTTCGTCCTTTGTAGTTGTGCCAGACACTACGCGGGCTTGTTACGCCGCGGTTGTAGTGCCATAACCAATCACCCAGGATAAACTTGTTCGACGGGCTCTTCGCGATTTCTGAAGTCTTGATCGATGGGCCGCGCGCCTGACTCAAAGGCACGTTCAAGTCTCCGAACACCTTGGCCGTGCGAGCAAAGTAATCGCCCCACTGAATCAAATAGCTCGTCCCGTACTGTTGGTAGCAATTCGTCGCATTAATGCCGACAAACGTCTGCCCCATCGCATCACCTCGATCCGCGGCGCAACGAAAGATTTCCCGACTACCTTGGTACTTCCAAAGCGGCTTGTTCGTCTCATTCACCAACTGATCGTACCGCCCGGTCTTCCCACCCAGCGATGCCCAGTCGCGCGTGCGCGGGATGCTATCCTCATGATCATCCACATACAGCTGCAGAGCGTAGCCAATCTGCTTTTGGTGGTTCATGCACCGAATCTGAAGCGTCTTCTTTTTCGCGTTCGAAAGCGCCGGCAAAAGCAAGCCCGCGAGGATCGCAATGATGGCAATCACAACCAGCAGTTCGATGAGGGTAAAGCCGCCGAGACGACGAGGCGCGGATACGCTACGCGATGGTTTCATGGCTATGCCTTCGTTATTAACACGCGCGTTCGACGAGAGCCACTGAAATTCCGTCTATCGCTTGCGCGTCAGCTTGAACGACACATGCCGCGCGTTCGAAAGAATGAACTTCTTCACTTCCACCGTTGCTTGTTGCGCGCCAAATTCCTTGGTCGCCAGTCGCGCAATTTCATCGGCTAAGCGTTCGATCAGTTTGAACGATTCCTTCGCGCACAGATCAGTGATGCGTTGCGAAACGTCGTAATAATTAATGGTGTGCGCGATATCGTCAGTCTGCGCCGCGCGGGAGAAGTCGCCCTGCATTTCCACCGTTATCAGCAGTCGCTGTGGTTTGGCGCGTTCTTCATCGGGCACACCGATTTTGCACAGCACGCCGAGATCTTTAATCGTGATGGTATCCATTTCCACGAAGCCCGAACGATAGGCCGCGTCTTAAGTCCCGCATAGTCTGAACTTTTCCCCACGCTGAGCCGATGTTAGGTTTCCCTCGTGACCCGTCATTGTCATAAGTGCGGTTGGGAATTCACCCTCCCTGGACAGCCCGGCCGCATTGAGTCCTGCCACCGGTGTGGCGCGGACCTGAAGGTGTGCCTGAACTGCGTTCAGTACGATGCCCGCGTTGCCCATCAATGCAGGGACCGCCGCGCTGAACCGGTCGCCGAAAAACACATGGCCAATTACTGCGAATGGTTCGAAATGGTTCGGCGCGATTGGAAAGGTGCTGAGGCCGATGCCCGCGAAGACAAAGCGCGCGACCTGCTCAAGAAATTACTTGGTTAACAAAACAAACATAAGGAACGATATGAAACAGCTCTTAATGGCCGCAATCATCGGAACCGCCTTCCTCACCAGCATCATCTCGGCCCAGGAAAAAAGCACAAAACCTGAAGCTCCCAAAAAAGCCGAATCAAAGGTGCAGAACATAAAGCCCGACGAATTCGATAAACTGCGCCAGGCCGACACCAACAGCACCGTCGTGCTCGATGTCCGCACGAAAGAGGAATACCAAAAGGGCCACATCCCCGGTTCGGTGATGATCGACTTCACCGGTGAAAACTTCGAGCAGCAGGTCGCGAAGCTCGACAAGAACAAAACCTATCTCGTTCATTGCGCCTCTGGCGGACGCAGCGCCCGGGCCTGCAAAAAACTTGAGCAACTCGGCTTTCAAAAACTCTACAACCTTGAAGGCGGCATGAACGGATGGGAGAAAGCGGGTAAGCCCGTAGAAAAATAGAAAGGCGAAGATTAGCTGCTTAACCACTTCGCTTGAAAACTTTCGGGCGCGTGGTAAGCACACCGCGTGACGCAAAGTGCAGATCCCAGCCTCGTGCTGCTCATCCCCGCTTACAACGAGGAGGAACGCATCGGCCCCGTTTTGCGTCGCTACGCCGAATTTTTCCGCACCAACTACGCCGGTCGTTTCGAAATTGTTGTCGTCCTCAACGGCTGCCGCGATAACACCCTCGCCGTGGTGGAAAGCGCCGCCGCAGCCTTCCCGGAAATTCGCGCCCTCGAATTTTTAAACCCGATCGGCAAAGGCGGCGCCCTCATTGAAGGCCTGAAACTCGCGCCCACCGCGGACTTGATCGGCTACGTCGACGCGGACGGCGCCACTCCGCCCGAAGCCTTCCTCGACCTCGTCCGGCATTGTCGCGAAGTGGATTGCGCCATCGGTTCCCGCTGGCTACCCGAAAGCCAAATCGAGCAAGTTCAATCCCTGAAACGCCGGATCTTCAGCCGCATCTTCCACCTCTACGTCGAACTGCTTTTCTGGATGCGCATCAAGGACACGCAATGCGGTGCCAAAGTCATGCGCCGCCAGGCCATCGAAACGATCCACTCCCGCCTCTGCATTGCGGACGTCTCCTTCGACATCAATCTCCTCTACTCGTTGAAGAAGGCCGGCTTCACCATTCGCGAAGTCCCCACCATCTGGCGCGACCAAATCGGCTCCAAGATTAATCTCAACAAAGGGTCCTTCGGTATTCTCCTCTCCGTCCTCCGCCTCCGCCTGGTCTACTCCCCGTTCTACGTCCTGCTCCGCCCGCTTCGTCCCCTGGAAGCCTGGATTTACCACAACCTCCGCGCGCCCCAACCGCTTCCTGGCCCGCCGATCCAGCGAAAACGCGACAGATCCGGAAAGGCGGAAAAGCGCGAGAACGAAAAAGTGGAACGCTAATCAGCGTTGCTGTTCCGCAATCCCCGCCAGTTCCTTCAGCGCGGCTTTAAGTCGAGCGCGGAGGATGATTGGTCCGCCGCGTGAACATTATTTTAAAAATGTGATCAATGGTGATCAAACGTGCTCAAACGTGATCACATGCGCTAGGCGGCGGCGTTGGGGGTTGCGGCGGCGGCGACACCGGCTCGTTTTTCGGCGATGGAGGCGATGATTTTTTGGGCGAGGTCGGGCTTCTCCAACAACGATTGGCGGGCGGCTTCGCGGCCCTGGCCGATGAGTTCGCCGGCGTATTGGAGCCATGCGCCTTTTTTGTCGACGACGCCATTGTCGATGCCGACATCGAGGATGCCGCCGACGCGGTCGATGCCCTGGTTGAAGTAGATGTCGAACTCCGCTTCAGCGAAGGGCGGAGCGACTTTGTTTTTGACGACTTTCACTTTGACGTGGTTGCCGATGGCGGCGCCGGTCGCGTCTTTAAGGGTGTCTTTGCGGCGAATATCGAGGCGGACGCTGGCGTAGAATTTTAGGGCTTTGCCGCCGGGGGTGGTCTCGGGATTGCCGAACATGATGCCGACTTTTTCGCGAATCTGGTTGGTGAAAATACAGGTGGTTTTGGCTTTGTTGAGGACGCCGGTGAGCTTGCGGAGGGCCTGGCTCATGAGGCGCGCTTGCATGCCCATGGTGGCCATGCCCATTTCGCCTTCGAGTTCGGCTTTGGGAACGAGGGCCGCGACGGAATCGATCACAATCACGTCGAGCGCGTTGGAGCGGGCGAGAGTTTCGCAGATGGTGAGGGCTTCTTCGCCGCTGTCCGGCTGGGAGACGAGGAGTTCGTCGAGGTTCACGCCGAGTTTGCGGGCGTAGGCGGGATCAAGGGCGTGCTCGGCATCGATGAACGCGGCGAGGCCGCCGGCTTTCTGGGCGTTCGCGATGATGTGGAGCATCAACGTGGTTTTACCGGAAGATTCCGGGCCGTAAATTTCGACGACGCGTCCGCGGGGGACGCCGCCGACGCCGAGGGCGATATCGAGGGCAAGCGCGCCGGTGGGGATGGTCTCGATTTTAACTTTGTAGGAGTCGCCGAGGCGCATGATGCTGCCGTCGCCGTAGCTCTTGGTGATGCTGGAAATCGCGGCATCGAGATCGCGCTGGCGGGCGGCAGCGGCCTTGGCGTCTTTGGTATCGGCGCCGTTATCTTTTTCTTTGGTGTCGCGGGCGGGTGATTTCTCGGCCTTTTCGGGCTTTTCGGTGGTCTTGGGAGGCATAGCGTTTCTCTCTTTAGGAACGGGTGATGTTTTAATTGAGGCGCTGGGGCGGGTCAATGGCGGTGTTTGCGGGCGGATGGCCTGGGTTTGTGAATCGATTATTTCATGTTTCATACGCCAGCAGAATACGGGAGGGGGTCTGCCATTTACGGTCATACCCCAAAAATCTTTTTCAGTGGTTTTTGAAGGGGAGCTGAACTCCACTTCCGGGGTATTCCGTGAACGGAAAGCTTTGGTAGCGTTCGCCCTTCAATGAAGCGACCCTTGGTAAGATTTTTTCAGGCAGTCAGTTTGGCAATGCTTTTCGGTGCGGCAACTCACGCCGCGGACGTGGAGCGGTATGTTGTTCAGAAAGGCGCTGTTTACGAACAGACCAGCGCGGCGGCGCCGACGCCCGCGGCGGGTGGACCCTACGTTTTCCGCGGTGTGACCGAAGGAGACATTTTTGCAATTATCGATGCGACGGTGCGGACACCGATCGGCGCGGATCTCGTGCTGCAACTGGACGACACAGGGTCGTTCCTGCAGGTGGAGTTTCCGATGCCGAGTTTGAGCGCACTGAACACGATCGCGCCGAACGGAACCTACACCTACTTATTCGACAGCGTGACCGTGGCCCAGATGAATTTGCCGAACGCCAGCTTTCCGACTGCGATTCCGCAAATCTCGAATTTCGCGGCGGCGCAGACGGTCAATTCGGAGGCGGATTTTACGCTGACGTTTAACAATTTTGGGACGGCTGACGGAACGGAACGTTGGGAACTGCAGATCGCGGAAGGCGATGGATGGGTGGCGTTGCAGGACGCAGGTTTTGGCGGATCGGTGACGTTGCCGGAAGGGAGCCTGGTGCCGGGCGCGATTTACTCTGCGCGGCTGCGCTTCGTGAAGGAAGTGGCGCGGGACACGACGAGCTACCCGGGCGCGATTGGGGCGATCGAACTTTACAATGAGACGCAGTTTACGATTAAGACAAACGGCGAAGGGGGCGGTGGTGAGGATACAACGCCACCGACATTGTTCATCACGCAGCCGGCGTCCGGCGCGACCGACGTGGAGTTGGCGACGTTCGTGTCCTTTATTTTCAGCGAACCGATGGCCGCGGCGGAATCGATCGAGTGGAGCTCGAATATTGATCCGGCGAAGGTGATGTATACCTGGCAGCAGGGAATGGCGCTGGTCGCAACATACCAGGGCGGCTGGCCGGGGAGTTCGACCATCACATGGAAATTAAATCCAAGCGCGGCAAACGCGAACTTCGAGGACATGGCGGGGAACCAACTCCCGATCAATCAATTTCAAGGAACATTCACCACGAAGGCTGGCGGCAATCCGAATGACCCCTGTAATGGCGGCGGAGACGACGGGCGAGGCGGTGGAACGATTTTCAAGTCGTTGAACTTTGTGCAGGTCGGAAACGCCGCGCCGGTTCCGGATTCTGAAATGGAAGCGAGTTTCGGCGCGTTCTACAATGCAGGCACGAACCAGACGGTGAGTTCGGTGTCGCTCACATGGCCGGCTGGGACGACGGCGTTGGGCGCGTTCTTCGGAAATTGGTTCACGAATGCGACGTTTGACACTGCGTCCGCGTTGGAAGCGGCCTTCCCAGCGGGAAATTACACGATGACGGTCGCTGGCACCGGTGGCGGGACGGCGACGCTCGCGGTCGGAAGCACCGCGCAGGTGCCGTTCCCGCGCGTGGCGAATTTAACGGCGCTCTCGACGATGAATGTTTCGAATGCATTTACGTTGGAGTTTGCGGCGTTCACAGGCGCGGGCTCGACGGATGGCATTTTCATTCAGATCAGTGGCGAAGAGGGACAGGGCGAATTTACTGCGCCTGATCCTTGTGTGCCGCGCGAGTTGCCGAATACGGCCACGTCGGTGGTGATTCCGGCGAATACATTCAAGCGCGGCCAAACTTACCAGGGAAGTATCACCTTTTCGAAGGCGGGCCAGAACAGCAGCACGATCCCGAACACGACGATCGTGGCTGGAAGTTCGGTGCGGACGGCGTTCGAGTTTACCATCGCGGGCGGTTCAACGCCGCGACAGCCGATGTGGGCGGGCGTGGTACGGAACCAGGACGGGACGCTGACTTATACGATCCAGGGGGACACTGGGATTACGGTGTCGATTGAAGGATCGGATGCGGCGGATAGCGGTTGGGCACAGTTGACGACTGCGCTGCTGGCGGCGGGATCGCATCAGTTCACAATTGATCCGAGATTGGCGCCGAAGAAGTTTTTGCGCGCGAGAGTTTTGTAGAACGCCGCATAGCCCGGCGCGGCAAGAACCGCGCCGTCGGTGCGGTTGTTTGGGTTGACGGCGGCTTTCGAAAGGAGGCCGCCGTTTTAGAGCGGTTCTCAAAAGTTCTTTCCGCAACGGCAGATCTTTGGCCGCTGGACTTCGTTGTCGAGCACAGCTAAGATCACTGCGGATATTGCCTGCGCTCTCCGCCTCCTCCCGCAGCCAAATCTCCCCTTCTGTTTTCGGAAATCACTTCCGAGAAACGCTCTATGGATTGGAGTTCGCGCCGAAGTTTTCGGCGAGGGAAACGGCTTTGAGCATGGCTTTGGATTTATTCACGGTCTCCTGAAATTCAGATTCAGGGACGGAATCATTCACCCAGCCTCCGCCGGCCTGGACGTAGGCTTTGCCGTCCTTGATGAGCGCGGTGCGAATGGTGATGCAGCAATCGAGATTTCCGGAGAAAGAGAAGTAGCCGACGCAGCCGCCGTAGGGGCCGCGGGCGGTTTGCTCGAGTTCGGAGATGATTTGCATCGCGCGAATTTTCGGGGCGCCGCTGAGCGTGCCTGCGGGGAACGTGGCGCGCATGAGATCGTAGGGAGTGCGGTTCGTGCTGAGGCGGCCCTCGACTTGCGAGACGATATGCATCACGTGGCTGTAGCGCTCGATGATCATCAGGTCTTTAACCTGCACGGAACCGAAGTCGCAAACGCGACCGATGTCGTTGCGGGCGAGGTCGACCAGCATGACGTGCTCGGCCTGTTCTTTCGGATCGGCGAGTAAATCCTTTTCGTTCTGGAGATCTTCTTCGGGAGTTTTGCCGCGGGGACGGGTGCCGGCGATGGGGCGAATCTCGACTTTCCGATCTTCGCAGCGGACATGGATTTCGGGAGAAGCGCCGACGAGCGAGAAGCCGTCAAGTTCCAGGAGGAACATGTAGGGCGACGGATTGATGGAGCGAGCGGCGCGGTAAACATCGAGCGGCGATGCTTTGACGTTGGTGGAGAAGCGTTGCGAACCGACGACCTGGATGATGTCGCCCGAGGTGATGTATTCCTTCGACTTGAGGACGTTCGCGAGGAACTTGTCCTTCGGTGTGTTTGATATGAAGGGAATATCTGGGAGTTCGCGCGGGACGGTGATGGGGCTGTATTCGGTCGGTTGCTCGAGCAGAGAAATGAGACGTTCGATTTCGCCGGTGGCGTTTTCGTAGGCTTCGGCTGGACTGCCGAATTCATCGAGGAAGGCGTTGACCAGGACGGTGAGGGTTTGGTTAACGCGATCGAAGATGAGGAGTTCGTCAGCAATGAGGAAATACATTACGGGCGTTTTCAGTTCATCCTGCGGAGGGCGTGGAACGACTGGTTCGACGTCGTGAATGAATTCGTAGCCAATGAAACCAACCGCGCCGCCGGTGAAGCGGGGCAGTCCGGGCATGGTCACTGGCCGGTATTGTTTCAGGATGCGCTCGATGAGTTCGAGGCCGTCGCGAACATTGCCGTCGCCAGCGTTGCGGGAGATGCGGAAGCTTTCGACAACTTTGCCGTCGCGGATGTGTTCGATCTTGTCGGCAGTTTGGCGAACGATGGCGCGCGGATTGCAGCCGACGAAGGAGTAGCGGCCGAGATGTTCGCCGCCTTCGACGGATTCAAAGAGGAACGACTCGCCCTGGCCGCGGATCTTGTAATAAGCCGACACTGGCGTTTCCAAATCAGCCAGCAACTTGCGCGTGACGGGAATGAGATTCCCGCGGGGCGCAAGCTCGATGAATTCTTCCAGTGTCGGAGAACACATAAATTCGAGGCGGGGTTATAGCCGCCGGGTGGCGAGCCGCCAAACAGAAAGCGTGGTGTAGAGCGCGACGGCGAAGGCATAAGTGATCATGCCCATGCCGATGCCGAACGGGATGACTGCGAAGCGCGAGAAATACATGAGCGTGACGCCGAGGAGGACGAAGAAGGCAGCCTGGCCGAGCAGACAGAAGAAAAAAAGGCCGCGCGAGGCTTCGCGGAGACGTTCGCTCATCCAAACGCGATAGTTGATCTCGCCCATGGAACGCATGAGCCAGGCGGATTGTAAATTGCGCGCGGCGACGAGGAGGCTGGTGGTGGTAATTACTACTGCGGGCAAGGGCCAGAGCGGGAAAAGGAAGCAGAGAATGAGGTTCAGCAGGATGCCGAATTTCCAACCGAGCTTTCGCGCGATCGGGTTGGCCTCGAGCATGAGGTTCGGCGTGGCGATCCAGGTGCTCAAGAAATCCATCGCGCGCGAAAAAACCACGCAGGCGAAAATGATCCAATATTCGCGGCTACCGAACGGTGCGAATTGATCGATCATTCTTTTTTGCCGTACATTTCTTCCGGCTTGATCAACTGCGGTTCGGTAATTTCAGAGGTGTTCCCCTTTTCGCGAACTGAGCGGAAGAAGCAGCTTTTGTAACCTTCGTGGCAGGCAGCGCCGGTTTGTTCGACTTTAAAGAGGAGGGTGTCTCCGTCGCAATCGAAGGCGACATCTTTGATCCGTTGGACGTTGCCGCTGGTTTCGCCTTTGATCCAATACTTCTGTCGCGAGCGGCTCCAGAAAACGGTTTTCCCTTCCTCCACGCTGCGGCGGACCGCCTCCTTATTCATCCACGCCATCATTAACACGCGCCCAGTGGATTGTTCCTGGATGATCGCGGGAATCAGGCCGTCGCCGTTGAATTTCAATTTCTCCAAAAAGCTCATCTCCAATGTGGGTGGTTAGATACGCTGCAAAGGGCGTGGAGTAAAAAGGAATTATGCGGCGGCGACAGTGGCGCGTGCGTCCGTCACCGCTGGAGCAGCGTTCGTTCTTTGCAGCAGTGGTTATTGTGCTTAATCTCCGGCTGATAAGCATGCTGCTGCCGCGATCGCTCGCTACTGTTCTGCTTTTGGCTACGCTCTGTATTAGTCGAAATGTTTTCGCGCAGAGTGGCGCGGCGGTTATTACCAATGCACTCGAGATTCTCAGGCTCGCCCCCGCCGAAGCGCGTGAGAACCGGCCTGTCCGCCTGCGCGCGGTGGTCACCTGCTACATTCCCGAAAGCCAACTCTGCTTTGTGCAGGACGAGTCAGCGGGCATTTACGTGCAACCTGCGCCGTGGCCGAAGGAACTTCCAATGGGGCAAGTGGTGGAAGTGCAGGGAAGAACCGCGCAGGGGCGGTTTTCGCCAATCGTGGAGATGGGTACGATTCGAACCACGGAAGAAAAACGCTCCATCACTCCACGCCGAATCTCGCTGGAGGAGCTGAACACCGG
The DNA here is from genome assembly GCA_036383895.1 of Verrucomicrobiia bacterium. GTDB lineage: Bacteria > Verrucomicrobiota > Verrucomicrobiia > Limisphaerales > SXQI01 > DASVNK01. The sequence continues at coordinate 64,406 of DASVNK010000048.1, forward strand.
GCGATTCGATTGCCAGTTCGTGGAAGTCGAAGCGGTCGTGCAAAGCGCGGTGGCCGAGAATAACGTGGTTAAGCTCGAAGTCGCGACCGGCGATTCGGTGATGTTGGCGCTGATTTTCTCGCTCGAGAATGCTCCCACCAACACGGTGGATGCCCGGGTGCGGCTGCGCGGAATTGCGGGCACGTTTTACGCGGCCGATCGGCTGAGCGGGTTTGGGTTGTTTCTTCCGAACGCGACATTTCTGGAAGTTGTCCGCCGGGTAATCGACCCATTTGAGCAGCGGCCGCGCGCGATCGCGAATCTTGCAGGGTATTCGCCGGAAGGAGGCATGGATCACAGGACACGGGTGCGCGGAACCGTGAGTTTTGTCTGGCGAAAAGATTTCTTTTTCCTCCAGGACGAAAGCGGCTCGCTGCTGGTCGACCCGCGAAAAAATGGAGCGATGCCCGCCGCCGGCGACGCTGTGGAAGTGGCGGGTTTTGTGCGAAACCCGGTTTCAATGGGCACAACTTTGAAGTATGCGCTCTGGAAGAAAATTGGAACGACGAACCTCTCCGCGCTCAGGCCGGTGCAGCTTGGGAGTTTCATCGATCCACCCAGAGGCCAGCGGCTTGCGATTGAAGGAACGGTGGTCGCGATGTCTTCAACTGGCGGGGTCACGACGGTGATCCTGAACGATGATGGGCAGGCCATGCGGGTGTTAGCATCGGGATCGCTTTCGACCGATTTGATCGGGAGCACCGTCCGCGCGCGCGGGGTTTTCTCACTTCTGCCGAAGAGTTTGTCCGCATTCGGCGAACCAGCGCTGCTGGCGCAAGCTGACGAAATCGAGGTCCTCCGTGCGGGGCGGGCCGCAATAGTCCCTCAGCAATCCTCCAAATTACTTTTGGCCGCGATGGCGTCATTGGCGTTGGTGCTGGCAGCCTTTGCCTGGAGCACACACAAAGCTTCCAAAAATGCGCAGGAACTTGCGAGCAGCGCCTCGATGCGCCTCGGCGAGACCGAGAAGGAAATTTCCCAACTGAAAGACTCGCGCGAGCGTCTCGGGCGCGATCTGCATGATCACATCATTCAATCGATCTATGCGGTTGGATTGGGCCTGGAAGATTGCAAGCAGGCGCTCGCCGATCCGACGAAAGTTGAGCCGCGGCTAAAATCAGCGTTAAACGGAATCAACGACGTGATTCGCGAACTGCGCAGCGTCATCTCGGGACTTGAAACGAACGTCATCCAGCCGCGCGAATTCCGCACTGCGCTTAAGTCGCTCGCATTGATGTTGGGGCATGAGAATTCGAGCCGCTTGAGACTGGAATTGGATGAGCGTGCGATTGACGCGCTAACTCCACCGCAAGCGACTGAATTAGTGCACATCGCGCGGGAAGCATTAAGCAATGCGATTCGCCACGGACACGCAGAGACGACCACGGTGGCGCTTCATCAACAGAACGACAGCCTGCGTTTCGCCGTAGAGGACGACGGCAAAGGGTTCAATGTTCAAGCGGCCGATACGAAGGGATACGGACTGCGCAATATGGCCAAACGGGCCGAGAACCTTGGGGCCAAATTTACTATTCAGGCGCAGGAAGGGCTCGGAACGCGAATCTTGCTAGACATTCCTAAGCAAAAACAGCATTTCTCAACATAGTGAACCCCGTTCGCGTATTGATCGTTGACGACCACGAGGTAGTTCGCGTCGGACTTCGTACGCTCTTAGTTCAAGCGCAGAATCTCGAGGTGGTCGGTGAGGCGTCCAGCCCTGCGGATGCTGTCGAAAAGGCGCGTACCTTGTCGCCGGATGTCGTGCTTTTGGATGTTCGCCTGGGTGATGAAAGCGGCTTTGATGCATGCCGCGAAATCCAGAAACTTGAGCGCGACGTTAAGGTTTTAATTTTAACTTCGTTCGCAGATGACAACGTGGTCGTGGAAGCAATTTCGGCGGGAGCGGATGGTTACTTGCTTAAGGAAGTGAATCGCGACGCGCTGGTCGATGCGATTCAGAAAGTGGCGAGTGGTCAATCGATTTTGGATCCGGCGGTAACCGGGCGGGTGTTTGGGAAAGTTCAGTCGCTGATTCAGAATCCCACAGGGAACAAATTGTCGCTGCTCTCGGCGCAGGAGAAAAAAGTTTTAGCTCTCGTCGCGGAAGGGAAGACGAATAAAGAGGTCGCGGCGGTAATGGGGTTGAGCGACAAAACGATCAAAAACTATTTCAGCAACATTCTGGACAAGCTTCAGATGACGCGCCGCTCGCAAGCTGCCGCATATTACGTGCAGCATACCGTCAGCCGGTATAACTGAGAACTCGCGGTTTTTCGCATCCCTTCTCAATTACGCTTTGCGCCGTTATATTGCCGGCGTGTATTGGAAAGCTTTCTTACTGCTGGCGCTCTTGGGTGGCCAATTCGCTGCGCACTCCGCCACCACGAATACTCCCGCCCATGCCGCGCTGCGGCTATTCAGCAAAGGAGTGAACTTCGGAAATTACCTGGAGGCACCGCGCACGCAGAATTGGGGCGCGAAGTATTCGGAAGCCGATTTGGACGCGGTGAAGAAGGAGGGGTTTGACCATGTGCGGTTGCCGATTCGTTGGAATGATTACGCCGGGGCGGGACCGGAGTTTAAAATCGAGCAGCAGCTTTTCGATAAAGTCGATTTCCTCGTGACGAACGCATTGTCGCGCGGTTTGAGCATCATCATCAACATTCATCATTTCGACGAATTGACGACCGATCCGAAAGCAGAGGCGCCGAAGTTCTACGCGTTGTGGAAACAGATCGCGGAGCACTATGCGAAGCATCCAAATCGTCTCGCGTTTGAGTTGCTGAATGAGCCGAAGGACGCCGCGACGACGGAAGTGATGAATCCGATCTACGCGGAAGCGATCCGGGTCATTCGGCAGTCGAATCCGAATCGAACGATTTTCGTCGGACCCGGGAAATGGAACAGTCTGGATGAAGTAGAGAAGCTGAAGCTGCCGGAAAATGACCGGAACCTGGTCGTCACGGTGCATTGCTACGATCCGTTTTTATTCACGCACCAGGGTGCGAGTTGGACCCGGCCGAGCACGGATACCACTGGGATTATTTATCCGGGACCTCCATCCAAGCCGGTGACGCCCGCTGAGGGTGCGCGCGATAAGAAATGGTTTGAGCGCTACAACACGCTTCCGACTGCGGAGAATCCTTCCAGCCCGATTGCGTTCACAGCGCGAATGGAAAAGGTAGCGCGTTGGGGTGCCGAGAACGGACGGCCTATTCACCTTGGTGAGTTCGGCGCTTATGAGAAGGCGGATCGCGAATCGCGTATCCGCTATTATCGCGACATGCGGAAGACGGCTGAACGACTTGGCTTTGGCTGGGCAATTTGGGATTGGAAAGCTGGATTCAAGTATTGGACGGGGGAGGCTCCTGTTGATGGGATGCGTGAGGGGCTGCACGGGAAATAGGCGCGATTCGATTTGCTTCCGAACGATCTCTCAAGATACTCGCGCCAATGTCGATCGTGGTAAGGAGATTCAACGATGGCCTGCTCACGCTGGGTGAGATGGCAATTCTTCTTTGGGAAGCGCTCGGCTCCCTGGCGCGCCGCCGGCTGAAGTTTGGTGACCTCGTTTATCAGCTCTATCACATCGGCGTGAAATCGCAGTCCGTGGTGCTGATCACCGGCGCATTTACCGGCATGGTGCTGGCGGCTCAGACTTATCTGCAGTTTCACAAGGTCCGCATGGACACCGCGACGATGGCCGTGGTGAGCGTTTCCATGTTAAGCCAGCTCGGGCCGGTGCTGACCGGGTTGATGGTCGCCGGTCGGGTGGGAGCTTCGATCGCCGCGGAACTCGGCACGATGAAAGTGACGGAACAAATTGATGCGCTTCGAACGTTGGCGACGCATCCGGTCGATTATCTTGTGCTACCTCGACTCGCGGCAGGAACGATTGCGCTGCCGTTGCTGACGGCTGAAGCGATGGCGATCGGAATTGGCGCGGGTTATTATACGACCACGGTCCTGCTGGGGGTGGATCCCGCTTACACGTGGGAATGGGTGCTGAAATATACGGTGCCGAATCACATGTATGGCGGGTTGTTCAAAGCGACGGTCTTTGGCGCGCTGATTGCCATCATCGCTTGCTACAAGGGGCTGCACTGTGGTGAAGGCGCGGAGGGCGTTGGTCGCGCGACTACCGAGGCGGTCGTGATCGCGTCCATCAGCATCCTAATCAGTAATTTCTTCCTGACCCTTTTGGTGGGGCGTCTCTTTGCGCCATGATTGAAGTTAAGGACCTCAAAAAAAGCTTCGGTGCGCAGAAGGTGCTTGATGGCATTTCGTTCAAGATTGAACCGGGGGATTCGGTCGTGATCATCGGCGGGAGTGGCTGCGGCAAGAGCGTGCTCCTGAAACATCTCATCGGTTTGATCCGGCCCGATTCGGGCGAGGTCATTATTGATGACGAACATCTGAACGCCTTCGACGAACGCCGCCTCCTGGAAGTGCGTCGCAAATTCGGAATGCTTTTCCAAAGCGCCGCGCTGTTTGACTCGCTGAATGTCGCCGAAAATATTTCCTTCGTTCTCCGCCGCGAGCGGCAGCTTTCCGAAAAAGAAATCGATCAGCGGGTCGAAGAGGTGCTGGAGATGGTGGAGCTTCCCGGCACGCAGAAGAAAAAGCCGTCCGAACTTTCCGGCGGGATGCGCAAACGTGTCGGTCTCGCTCGCGCCATCATCTACAAACCCGAAATCCTCCTTTACGACGAACCCACCACTGGTTTGGACCCCGTCGTCTCGGACAGTATCGATCAATTAATTATTCGCGTCCGCGAGCAACTCAAGATTACGACCGTCGTCGTTACGCACGACACCCGCAGCATGCGGCGCGTGGGCCAGCGCATCTTGATGATGGTAAAAGGCAAGATCTACGCCGCGGGACCGCCGGAAGAAATTTTCGCATCGAAGGACCCGGTGATACACCGGTTCGTGAATGGGATTTCGGATACGAAGGAAAGTGACTTTTTAACATGAGCAAAAACAAAACAGGAATAAAGGTCGGGCTTTTTGTGCTCATTGCGTTGGCGCTCGCCGCCATGATGGTCATGCGCTTCAGCAAAGGCACTGGCTTCGCCGACACCTACAATCTGAACCTCGAAGCGCGCAACGCCGGCGGCATAATCAAAGGAGCAGGCGTGCTCATGGCCGGCGTCCCCATCGGCAACATCACCGACATTTATCTTTCTCGCGACGGCGCCAAAGTGACCATGGTCGCCAGCATCTACGAACAGTTCCAAATCGCCACGAACGCGGTTTTCGGCATCGGCACGGTTGGTTTTCTCGGCGATCGTTACATCTCGGTCGCCCCGGGCACTAATAATAACAGCGAGGTGAACCTAAAGGACGGCGATACTGTCTTGGTGCAGGAAGCATTTGATTTCGCGCAAGTCGCTGAATCGGCCAGCGGCCTCATGAATCGTCTCAGCGGCACGGTGGACCAACTGAGCAATGCCGTCTCTCGCCTCGACACCACCCTCATCTCTGATCAAAGCCTGAGCAATCTCACCGAAACTGTTTCCAATTTCCGCAAGCTTTCCGAACGCGCGCTGACCGCTGTCGGCAGTCTCGACTCGTTCGTGCAGACAAACACCGCCAGCTTAAGCCAATCCGTTACGAACTTCGGCCTTTTCACGGAGAAGCTGAACCTGGTCACATTGGAGTTGCAAGAAACCGTCGCCACAAACCGTGTTGAATTTACTGCTGCAATTAAGAACATTGAGAGAGCGACCGACCGTGCCGATAAGCTCTTGGCTGATGTTGAACAGGGTCGCGGATTGGCCGGAACGCTCTTGAAGAATGACGAATTGGCGATGCATAGCTCGCTGATGGTCAGCAACTTCATGGCGTTTGGCAGTAACCTGAACCATAAGGGACTCTGGGGCGTGTTCCGCAAAGCTAAGTTGCCGAAAGAAAAAGATTAAATGGCCAGCTCGTTCTGGATAATTCGCGGTTTCTTTGTCCTGCTCTGCGTGACGGGCGGTTACGCCATCAGCCAGGTGCAGCCGCAGCTTATCCCGAACCCGGTCAATGGCGCGGTGATGGGCATCGGGTTCGCCGGTCTGCTGATCGCCGTAGACGAGATGCTGAAGGGCTTTTCTCTCCGCGCATTTTCCGCCGCAACCTTTGGGCTGATCCTCGGCAGCTTGATCGCGTTTATGGTCGATAGCTCCGGGCTTTTCGTTTACGCCGACGAACGCCCCACCCGCTGGCTCATTCGCCTCTGCCTTTTCATTGGCTTCTCTTACATCGGGATGGTTCTCGCTCTGCGTAGCAACAAAGAAGATTTCTCGCTGATCATTCCATACGTGCGCTTCATGCGGCAAGACGCTCCCCCTGCTTTCATTCTTCTGGATACAAGCGCGATCATCGACGGACGCATTGCTGATTTGATCGAGAACAAGTTTATCGAGGGAACGATTGTTGTGCCTCGGTTTGTGTTGGCGGAGTTGCAGAACATCGCCGATTCCGGCGACCCGCTTCGCCGCGCGCGTGGCCGTCGTGGTTTGGAAACGCTTAGCCGCATCCAGAAGCTCCGCAATATCGAGTTCAAACTGCACGAAGGTGATTTCCCCGAAGATATTCCCGTCGATACAAAACTCATGCGCCTCGCCAAAGCCACCGGCGCGAAGCTTTACACCACCGATTTCAACCTCGGCAAAGTCGCCGAGCTTCAAGGGATCAACTACGTAAACGTTATCGCGCTCGGAAATTCCATGAAGATGGTCGTCCTGCCCGGCGAGGCGGTCCAACTTCGCCTCGTCCGCGAAGGCAAAGACAAAGGCCAGGCGGTGGGCTATCTTAACGACGGAACAATGGTGGTGGTAAATCACGGCGCGCCGATGATCGGTCAGCAAGTCGAAGTGCAGATCCAAAGCACACTTCAGACTGGCGCCGGCGTCATTGTCTTCGCGGACGTGAAGCGCGCTTACGAAACCGGCTTCCTCCACAAAGAGCACAAAGAACAAAAAGAGAAACAACCCGCGCAGGTCTCATGAGAGCCGTCGAAGTTTACAAAAGCTTCAATCCCGCCGACGCGCATCTCATCTGCTCAGTCCTTCAATCCGCCGAAATTCCCGCCCAGGTCACCAACGAACTCGCCACCCTCAGCCTCGAAGGCTACGGCCTCGCTTCCGGCGGCATCCGCGTGATGGTCCCCGAAGATCGCTACGCTGAAGCCCGCGCCATTATCGAGCAGCGCGATGAAGAAGAAGCAGGGGATTGAAAACCAATCTGCTTAGCTTAAGGGGCATTCTGAACTTTCGTCTGCGCTTTTGAACGCCGGAAAGGTTTCACAGGATCGAAAAGGAAAATTCCTGGAATGAGCATGCAGACCGCGGATAACGATGACACTTTGAAGTAGTGCATCAGTGCGTCAGATGCCTCAGGTGTGCCGACCCCAGCATCTGCTAAGGCAAGGCCCGTTCTGAACGCTGTGAACAAGATCAAGAAGAGAAAAGCTAGTAGCGCGACGCGAACGATAGTCGACATTGCTTAGAACTTTAGACTGAATTCTACCCGTGTCATGAGCAAAGCGTTCACCAGAGAAGACGACGCCTCATCCAACTTTGCCCCTGCGCGCGCGCCGCTCCCGCCCGGAACACAGAATTACATCACTCCGGAAGGCGCAGCGAAAATTAAATCCGAACTGGATCGCCTCCTTGAGCGAAAAAGAAATTCCACCACGCCAAATCCTTCCACCGACGCTCGCATCCAATACCTCCAGTCCCTCTCACAAACCATGGTGATTGTCGAACCTGCGCGCAGCGAAGTTGTCCGCTTCGGCTCCACCGTTAGCGTCATCCAAAACGGTTCGCCTGAGACCTACCGCATCGTCGGGGTAGACGAAATCGATCTCGACCGCGACCACATCAGTTGGCTCTCTCCACTGGCTCGCGCGCTCATGGGCCGTCGCGCCGGCGACAGAATCACCTTCCGCGCTCCGGCCGGCCCGCAAGAGATCTCAATTACCAGCATCGCCTGAGCGGCGCGAACTCAAGAACGTCTCGATCCTTTTGTGCCTTGCGCCAAGGTTGTCCGGCCAGCACTATATTGGCATCGCTATGTTCACTCGCATTTCCTGGCTCAGCCTCATTGTGCTGTCGCACCTCGCCGTCTTCGGCGCCAGCGTTTCTCCCTCGGCTAACGGCACTGCGGTAGTCGAGGCGGAATCGGAATCCGGCAATCTGGTGACGATCGAAGCTCTCGACGACCTTGCCCGAAAGAATTGGGAGACCATCAGCACCGTTCTGGCGCGAAGTAACAAAGTGCAGTGGCGCGATCCCTGGTGCGGCACCGCCCCGAACCGTTTTTACCGAATTTCTCAGACCAACTTCGCCGATCGCATCGTCGACCGCGCGCCGAATTTTCGCTTGAACGATCACGCCGGTAAATCGCACGAACTTTACTACTTCTGGAACGACAGCCGCGTCAGCGCCTTCGTGCTCATCTTCGCCGCGAACGGTTGCGCCGAACTCACCAACCAACTGCCGGTCATCCGCGCTTTGCAACAAAAGTTCGCATCACAAGGTGTGAAGTTCTGGATGATTAATTCCAACCCTGCCGATACGCGCACCAACATCGCCGCCGAGGCGACCCGCCTCGCTTTGAACATTCCGATCCTGCACGACCGCGCCCAAACCATCGCCCGCAATTTCCGCGCGACACGTGCCGCCGAAGTGGTCTGCATCGATCGCGAAGGCTTTGAAATTTTCTACCGCGGCTCTTTCGATGAACGCACCACCACCACCGCCGGAACTGCCACGCGCAATTTTGTCGATGAAGCGCTCACCGCGTTTCTCGCCGGCGATGATGCTGGCGTCCGCGCCACCAAAGCGGCCGGATGCGATGTGCCGGTCCAGGTCGAAAGCACTCTCTCGTACAGCGCAGATATCGCACCGATCCTTCAAGCCAAGTGCGTCACTTGCCACAGTCCCGGCAATGTTGCGCCCTGGTCCATGACCAATCACGCGATCGTTAAATCTTACGCCTCGCTCATTCGCGACCAGGTCAGCACCCGCAAAATGCCGCCGTGGCATCCCGATCCTGAATTCGGCAACTTCAAAAATGATTTCTCCCTGAGCATCGCTGAAGAACGCAAGCTGATGCAGTGGGTGGGGGCTGGCGCCCCACGCGGGGACGGGACGGACCCGCTTGAGAACGTCCCGCCGCCACCACCAAAGTGGCCGGTCGAATTAGGCGAGCCCGATATGGTTATTCGTCCGCCGCTGCAGCAGGTTGCCGCGACCGGTGAGGAACCGTATCGCTACGTCTTCGTGCAATCCGGCCTCACGAATGACGTCTGGGTGCGGGCCGCGATTGTGCGGCCGAGCAACACGCGTGTCGTTCATCACTACCTCGTTTGGGAAGGCCAGAACACACAACAAATGGCCGCCGGTCTCGCCAGTTATGTTCCCGGAATGCAAATGGCGCCGCTCCCGCAAGGCACCGGTCTGCGTTTCACGTGCGACATGTGGCTCACCTTCAACCTGCATTACACCGCCAGCGGCGAACCTGAAACTGATCAGCCGGAACTCGCGCTCTGGTTCCACAAAACACCGCCGGCCAAAACGTTGAAAACCCTTCCGCTGCTAAGTGAATTCACGATCCCAGCCGGCAACAACGAATACCAGGTGATCGCCAGAATGCCGTTCGCGCTACCGGTTCCGGTTACCATTTACAGCATGAGCCCGCACATGCATTACCGAGGCTTGCGCATGCGTTTCGAAATTATTGATCCGGCGGGCAAACGCGAAACTCTCCTCTCCGTCCCGCGCTACCATTTCAACTGGCAAACTGGATACCAACTCGCCCAACCCCGCCGCATCCCCGCCGGATATCGCATCGAGGTCATCGGCGCCTTCGATAATTCTCCCCAAAACATGGCCAATCCGGACCCCACTCTAAACGTCGGCTGGGGCGACCAATCCTGGGAAGAAATGTTTATCGGCTATTTCGATTATACGGAGGGTTGAGGGTTTAATTTGCGGCCGTCTCAACCTTAACCAGTGGCAATTCAAAACACGCCGCCTCCTGCGCGTTTCGCACATAAAGCCGATTGCCAACCACCACCGGATGATTCCACGTTTTTCCTTCCAGCGCCTTGAAGGATGCGACCTCTTTGAACTCAGTCGCATTTGCCTCAACCAGCGCCACGCGTCCATCCTCCGCTGCGACGAGGAGCGCCTTTGAATTTTCCAGGAGCACTACTTCACCTTTTCCATAGCGACCGTCGCGCCACTTCCGCTGTCCGGTTTTCACATCCACGCAGGTCATGAAACCGCCATCGATTCCGAAGAGATGGCCTTCGTGCACGACAAAATCGGTGAAATCTGGTTTCAAATTCTTCACTGTCCACAATTCTTCTGCCGCGAGCTCGCCGTTGCTTTGCTTAATCTGAATCGCCCGCGAACCCGGCCCCATGCCGCTGTACATAACCACCGTGTCACCGATTACCGCCGGCTGCTGCGCGCGATACCCATTAAACTTCCAGTCATAATTCAGGCGCTCCTTCCCGCTCGCCGGATCCACCGCGAGCAACCCTGCCTCCGAAACGAGCAGCACCAGATCCTCACCCGCAATCGTGTTCAACTGCGGCGAACAATAAGACTCCACCCCAGCGGCGCCGACCGACCATCGCAGCGCCCCTTTCTCCGCATCGAACGCGAGCAACCCTTTACCAGCCGCTCCACCGCCCCACACGATCACCACTCCCTTCGTTACCAGCGGCGATCCCGCGTAGCCCCACATCGGCAATTTCTCGCGCCCGGCCAGTTCCTTCACATTCTGCTGCCACACAATTTTCCCGTTTGCTGGATCCAGCCGCAGCAAAATCCCAGTCGAACCCATCACGAACAGTCCCGCTTCGTTCGTGCCCCCAGTCGTCAACGTCGCCAGCGTAGGCGTCGCGCGCGGACCTGGACCGCCCATCGGATCATCCAACCTCGCCTCAAATTCCTGCCGCCAAATTTCCTGTCCCGTATCCGCATCGTAGCAAACGACAGCTTCCATCGGCCCGCGCTGTTCCTGCGTAAACAAAAACTTTCCCGCGATCGCAAACGAAGACCACGCCGGCCCCACCGGGATCTTCCACAATTGTCGCGGCGCTTGCGCGGACCAATTTGTTGCAATCTGCGGACCAACTACGCGACCGGAACGATCCGCTCCACGAAACGCCGGCCACTCCGGATTCGCGAACGCCGCCCCAATCCCGTCTACTGCGACATTCGTCGAGTTAATTACTCCAGCCCGTGATCCGTTCCCGCCGCTGTTCGCCAGCAATCTCTCCTCGGCTGATTTCGTCCACCGCCAATGCGAGACCAAGACATAATCCCCGTCATACCCATCACTCCGCAGCAGCAGCGAATAACCACAGCCCAAGAAGGCCGCCAACACGGCGAAGCCGGTCCTCGTCATCGGCGCGCGCTCCTTGAAAAGCACTGCGACGAGTCCGAACAACAGCAGACCCATTGGCCCCGTTAAATACATCGTGCCCGCCCCGCGCATCGTCACGTCGCCGAGCACAAACGTCACCATCACCGCAGCGATTACGCCCAGAAATCCAAACACCCGCTCCTTCCAATTCGCCCGGCTCGCCGTCAGCCACCAAATCAGCAAAAAAATCCCCAGCAACGCTGGCACCATATTCGTAATGATCCAGTAGCGCGATTGACCTCCCTCCAAATACGGCGGCACCAGCCGCGCCGCCACCATCAGCACAATCAACCCCACCGCAGGCCAGGCGCGTAAGGGCCGAAAACCGCGCTTGGGAGCCGAGGGAGTGGTAGTTTCGCCGGGCTCGGATCGCACCACTTTTGTGACGTCGCTCATAAGAAAGAAAATCCAATCGCGCTCGCGACCGTATTCCTCTCGCCGGCTTTTCGGAAGCGGATTCGGAATGCCCCGTTCGAAAAATAAAGTTGATGCTAGAAAATTCCGGCAAATTCTGGAAACACGGGCACTTCGTGAGGACCATTTTTCAAGATTGCGCAGGGCGGAAAAGCGGTACTCGCTGACGATGAAGGACTTGCGCATTTCACTAGGTGAAAAATTACACTCACTTAGCCGGAACCCATTGGAAATGAATGACATGCTCATAGGTTTCTCTTTCTACGAGCCTGAGGGACGCGCAACGAGAACGGCACGACAATGCCCGTTACATGTTGCTTCGGGGATGAAGGGAAACTCGCCTACTCCGGCGAACCTCTATTCAGCCACGGTGCAGCCTCAGGCTGCTTAGAAGATTTAACCCGGTTGCGGTCAGAAGGACAAGAAAGAACGGCGAGGTTGATCGCGAGCTAGTGAGTGCGAATTCGGTAAAATCGGGAGTTGGAGTTCTTCCAGGTTGGGTCCACAAAGTTGAAGGCGTCGCGCGGCATCATGTTCGTTAAGACAGGGACCCAAAGTGGACTGTTGAGGTTCGTGCAGCCTTCAACAACAAATTCGCTACCGGTCAACCACTCGAGGCGAAAGCCGAAGTCATTTTGTGCTGGTCCGAAAGTGATGCCTGCTGCCGACGCGCTTCTGGGCCAAGATGCAGTAGGGCGGAGTGCCACTTGAGGTGCCCAACCGAGGGAACCGGGATCATAATATACGATCACATCCGGGCTGTTCTCGAAGGTGGCGATTGGAAGGAGTTCAGGAGCATTGCCGCGGAAGGCAACGGATTGAAGGTTTGCACAGTTGGCGAATGCACGGTCGCCGAAGTCGGCGGAACTATTTTGGATTATAACGGCAGTGAGTTCGCCGCAATTGTTGAAAGCATTTCGTTGAAGGGCGCGAAGACTTGCGGGCAACACCACAGTTTTAAGACTCGTGCAGTCTTCAAAAGCGCTGTCTCCAATGCTTACGAGACCTTGCTCGAGGTGGACTTGATTTAATTTCGTGCACGCACGAAAGGCGAAGTTGCCCAGAGAGAGCACGCTTCCGGGAATGACGACATTTTCCAATGCCGAGCAGCCGAAAAAGGCGACTCCGCCAATGTTTGTAACGGTTCCGGGAATGGTGACCGTCGACAAGTTCGTGCAGGCGTAAAACGTGGAGCCTTTTATTTCAGAAATTGTGGGAGGCCAAGCAAAGCTCCTTAAGTTTGATTCTCTAAACGCGCTGTTCTCGATTTCGGTGACGCTGGAGGGGATCGCCATTTCGACCAAGCTCGAAGCGTGAGCGAAAGCGAAAGCGTCAATAGTGACCGTTCCGTCAGGAACGGAGTAAATCGAAGCTCGATAGCCTTCCGGGAATTTGAGGAGCACCGTTTTGTCTTTGGTGAATAAGACCCCGTTCAAGCTGCTCAAGTTAGGGTTATTCGGGTGAACCTGAATTTGGAGCAGGTCGGCACAGCGAGAAAACGCGAGCCAACCGAGGGAGGTAACGGTGCTCGGAATCGAAACCGTTGTCAGGCCGGAAGCCATGAACGCAGTATTGCCGACGTCAATGATACCTTCGGGAAGAGTGATTTGCCGCAAGCTGGGGCAATTTTGAAATGCGCCGCTACCGATTCGGCGAAGATTGCCTGTTAAGGAAACGTTTGTGAGGGCAGCGCAGTTATCAAAGGCAGAATAGCCAATGTTCGTAACGGTGGCAGGTATGTTAACGGAAGTTAGATTTGTGCATGAGACAAAGGCCGCACCTTCAATTGTTGTTACCCCGTCGGGAATGTTTACGGATTTCAAATTCCCGCAGCTCGAGAAAAGTCCCTCTGGCAGCCGATTGATCGAGGAAGGAAGTTCGACGTGAACCAAGCCGCTTACGGAGAACGCCGAAGAAGAAATGGAAGTGACAGTCGGGGGAATGGAGATTTCCTGGAGGCGATCGCAAAACATAAACGCGGAAGAGCCAATCGAACTGAGACCGGGCGGGAGCGTGATCGAGGAAAGATTTGTGCAGAATGCGAAGGCATTGTCTTCAATCGTAGTGACACCCCCGGGAACGACGATATTCGTCAAGCTACCGCACCCGCTAAAGGCGCCTTCGCCGATGTCGACGATCCCGGGCGGCAGATCAATCGCGCGTAAGCTGGCACAACCAGCGAACGCCCAGTCACCGACTTCTCGAACGGAGGTTGGGAGAGCGATATTCGTGAGAAGCGAGCAGCCTGCAACGAATCCGCTCGGAATCCGCGGCAGGTTTTGAGGTAGAGTGACGTTGCGCAGCTGCACGCATTGGTCGAATAAACCGTTTGCCAGATTCGTGACGGTTTCGGAGATAACCGCGGTCTTCAGGCTCGCGCAGAACCCGAAAGCCTCGCTTCCGAGCGTTTTCACATTTCGCGGGATTGATATGCTCGTCAGCGCATTGCAAAAAGTGAAAGCACGCGAACCAATATTTGTGACATTTATCGGTATGGTCACGTTCGACAGGCTAACGCAATGATAGAAAGCTTCTGCCTCGATTGTTCTAAGACTGGCGGGGAGAGTAATGGTCGCGAGAGCCTCGGAATCGAAAAATGCTTTGAAGCCGATACTCTCGATTGAATCGGAAAGGAAAACTTCTGTGATATGCGAACCGAGGAAAGCCTCGTCTCCGATGGAGGTGACCGGAAGCCCCTCGATCGTCGCCGGGACGAAAACCACTGTCTCGGCGCCCGTATATTTCGTGACGCTAACTTTCTGGGATTCGACCTTGAAACTAAACCCTTCGAATTCGCCGACATTTGCAAGTGTTGAAAGGCATGCGCACACGATCAGGGGGTAAAAGCTGGTCCAGGCTGCCTGGAAATTGAAGATGTGGCTTTGGTTCATACTCGTTCGGTAGGCTTTGCCTCGCGAAACTTCATGCGAGACATCGAAACATACCTTTAGCGCTGAGCAGTGTGGAAGATGGTATCGCGCTGGTCTGAAGACACCAGCCGATTCTACGACTCACTAAGGGCTGATCTTACTGACGAGCCATTTGTGTTTGCCGCGGGAGGTTTTTTCGACGGAGTCGACGCGCTGGAGGATGAGGTCTATGTCGTCGCCTAGTTTTCGGCGGACGCCGGCTTCGATGTGCGGCAGGCGAGTGGTTTGGAATTTGGGGCCGGGCAGGTAACGGAGGTGAACTTTGCCGGGCTGGTCCTGGAAGAATTGCACGGCGTAGAGGTCGTCGAAAATGTCGTCGTGCATGTTGATGGCGGTGAGGGAGATTTTGCGGCCGGCGCTGGTGACAATGAATTCCTGTTCGCGGCCGGCGATTTCGGTGGCGGCGGGCCATGGGTATTCTTTGGGCGCGGCCGGATCGAGGAGGCGAACGTAGTCGCCGGTGCGATAGCGGACAAAGGGCATGGCCAGGTTGTGGAAGGAGGTGCCGATCACTTCGCGGAGACCTTCGGCATCGGGTTCGCCGAATTCGACGTAGCCGTAGAGCGGATGGAAGTAGTAGTGCTGGGTGTTGCGACCCCAGGCGGCAAGGACAACGCGCTCGGTGTGGCCGTACCAGGTGTAGCAGCGCGTTTTGAACACGCGCTCGATGATGCGCTGCTGCGGTGCGGTGAGTTTTTCGGAGCCGCATAAGATGCCGCGCAAGGGTAGCCGCCATTGCTGTTTGCTGGTTTCGAGGAATTCGGCGAGTTGCAGGGCCATGGAAGAATAGCCGTAAAGCAAGTCGGGCTTGAAGTGTTCGAGTTGCTCCAGGTATTCGGGCAAACGGGCTTGAGTGAGATGATACGAACTGAGCGCGAGCCAATCGCGTGTCGCATCGTAGGAACTGATCTTCCCATTCGCCCGCGCGCTGGTCACGTGACCGCGCAACATCGCGAGACGCGCGCCTTCGAAGTAACCGCCACGCTTCCACATGCCTTCCAGGAACGCGCCTTCCTTCGCGCGGCCCACGCCTTTTTCGAGGTAGAACCCGACGGGTTGGCCGGTGCTCCCGCCCGTGGTCAGGTAGAGCCGCTGGGCCGGCGGCATATTCCTGGCCACCATCTCTTCGCGATGTTCCAGCAAGTCGCTCTTGGTCAGCAACGGTGCGCGCTTCAACTCCTCAAGCGACTGGAAATTCGCCGCATCGAACCCCGCCTCGGCAAACCGCTTTTGATAAAACGGGCAGTGATTAGCAGCTTGCTGCACCGTTCGCCGCACCTGTTGAAACTGGTAATCTTCTATCCGTTTTGCGTCCCAGCTTTCGCACTCCTCTACGAGCGCCTTGAACCGCCCGTATTGTTTCCCGCGGCGAATCGATTCCGGCAAATGGCGGTAGGGAAATCCAATCGCTTTCTTGATTCCATCGGGAAAGCGGTCGTAGAGCGCGAGGAAGGGGTACAGTTTGTCTTCCAGGCTCATTCAGAAACGACCACGCGCGCGCTGCTCTCCTTGCGCTCGATCTCCCCTGCCCAACCAAAGTGCGGCTTGAAATCCAACACCCCGCGCATTTCATCCAGCGCGCCGTTCCACTCCGGGTTATTCGATGACACCCGAATCTCCGCCGCTGTAAAAGGCACGAAGCTCTTCTCTCGAATCGCGAACGCATTTTTCAGCAAACGAATCTTCGTCCAATCAAATCCCATCACGGTCGCAGCCACCATGTCCACCGCCGCCGGATTCGTTCCCGCCAGAATCACTCCCGCCGGCTTCGCGTCGGGCGCCATCGGCCCATTTCCTTCGCCGCCGATGATGCCATCCACCACCGCCAAATACCTCATCGGCTGTTTCCGCGCCTGGCCAGCGCCGCTGAAGAAGAACAGACACTTGTTCAGATCGAGGACCATGCGCCAGCAAGTATCGTTGCCGTGCCAGTTGCCCGATCGAACCACCTTCTGTGTGTCGCCAAAATAAAGTCGACCCGCTTTCTTCAACGGCACGAACAAAGTGGAAAGCGCCGGGGAGTTCTTCAGCCAACGCTTCGCGCGCCCCATCCACGCATGCTCCAATCGCGCCTTCGTCGTCGCACGCGGGAATTGGTCACCGCCATCATCCGGCGTTCCTTCCGTATGGTGCGGCAGCCAGTTCTTGTTCGCGTTAATCCCGACCAGGTTCTTGAGCGCACAGGTAATCCCCACCTTCTTATGCGTCTTCAACTTCGGAAGGTTAATCAGCACGTCCGCATCCATGGGCGTGCGGCAAAGCATATACTCATGCAGGTTGCCGGTGTGCTTCGCGTTCGTTTCCGCCATGTCGAACGACGCGCCATACAATTTGCCCTGGCCGTGGAACTTAACGAACTCGCTCGCATCGTTCAGGCTGACTTTGGTGCTCCCCAGCGGATCGCCTTCCTGCTGGTGTTTGGAAACCACCACGCCGTCGATCGCGTGCCACTCCTCAGGACGGAGGTCCAGTAACGAAATCCTGATGCTCGGAAATTCGCGTGCGCAACGTTCGACCATCGCGTCGAGGCGGCAATAGTCGCGCAGCTTCTTGAATGAAGAATCGGTCTGCGGCGCGTCGCAAATTGTGATCGAACCGCTTCCTTTGAGTTTACGCGCGACCCAGCGACAGACAGCTTCGATGACAATTGGGTGGGTGACGACATGTTCCCACTGATCAGGACCGGGCCGACGCTCGTCGTGCTCTTTGACCCAGTTCGGCTTAAGCACCACGCGATCGCCCGGCCGCACGAAGTCAGTTGGCAAATTCAACGAGGCAAGTGCGTCGACGACCATTCGCTCAATCGCAGCTGGATCGCGATACTCCTTCGAGCCACAAACGGCTGCAACGGTCGGATCACGGAGATTCGCGAGGAGATTTTCGTTCGGTTCCAACGTGCGAAGGTTAATGGGAAGTTGGTTGAGACACAAACGCTTTGAAGCGCTGGAGTGACTTGAGTCCTGGCC
This sequence comes from Verrucomicrobiia bacterium, assembly GCA_036383895.1. Lineage (GTDB taxonomy): Bacteria > Verrucomicrobiota > Verrucomicrobiia > Limisphaerales > SXQI01 > DASVNK01. The sequence goes on from DASVNK010000048.1 coordinate 82,187, forward strand.
AAAAAAATGCAACCTTTTGGCCGAACTACCGTCTAAATACCACGTATGCTCAAGCCACTCCCGGCCTCGAGATGGAATTACGCAACTGCCGCGCACTTGCTGAATCGCGCCGGCTTCGGCGGCACACCTGCTGAAATCGAAAAGCTCGCCGCGCTTGGCGCCGAGAAAGCGGTCGACTCGCTGGTCCATTACGATTCCAGGCCAGACACCACGCCCAATCCCGAATGGGCGAAGGTCGATCCCGAGCGCATGCAGCAGTATAAGCAGATGCGAGATGCCACGCCCGCAGAGAAGCAAAAGATGCGGCAGGAGGAACAGCGCGAGCGCCGCGATGAATTGCAGGAGTTGCGCCATTGGTGGCTGCAACGGATGGTGGCCGGACCGCGCCCTCTCCAGGAAAAGCTAAGTCTGTTTTGGCATGGGCATTTCGCGACGAGCGCGCAGAAGGTCAAAGACGCTTACCTGATGTGGAAGCAAAACGATATCTTCCGGCGCCACGGTTCAGGCGATTGGCTGACGCTGCTGACGGAAGTTTCAAAAGATCCGGCAATGCTGGTGTGGCTGGATCAGGCGCAGAGCCGCAAGCAGCAGCCAAATGAGAATTTTGCGCGCGAAGTCATGGAACTGTTCGCGCTGGGCGAAGGAAATTACACCGAGAAGGATATTACGGAAGCAGCGCGCGCTTTCACCGGTTGGTCGTACGATCGACTGAACCAGGAATTCATTTATCGCCGCAATCAACACGATGACGGTCCGAAAACGATCTTCAGTAAAACGGGGAATTTTAGCGGTGACGATGTTCTGAAAATGATCGTCGCGCATCCGCAAGCAGCGCCATTCATCACGCGGAAGCTGTGGGTATTCTTCGGAAACGAAAAACCATCGAGCCAACTGGTTGAAGCACTCGCCGCAACGTTCCGAGCCAACCGAATGCAGTTCAAACCGGTGCTGCGGGCGATGTTCCTGAGTGAAGAATTCTACGCGCCGGAAGTCATGCGCCAGCAGGTCAAGAGCCCGGTGCAGTGGCTGGTGGGCAGCGTGCGAATGCTCGAGCGCGAATTGCCGGCACAGCAGGTGTCCGCGAATGCCCTTCGGCAGCTTGGTCAGGAATTGTTGTTGCCGCCGAACGTCAAGGGGTGGGACGGCGGGTTGAGCTGGATCACCACGAGCAATCTTTTGAACCGTTATAACTTCGCCGGTTTCCTGGTGCTTGGCGAGAATCCGATGAATGCGCCGAAGAACAAAGGAGGGAAGAATCGGCGGGCGCGGATGCTCAATGGCAAGAGCATCGCTGTGGCAAAGCTATTTCCGGAAGACGTGCGCAAGGACAAAAAACTTCTCGCGGCGGCTGTGCAGAAGCGCCTGCTCGCCTCCGAACTCAAGCCAGAACACCGTAACACCTTAAGGGCGTATCTCGATTCACAAGGCGAACTTGACGACCTCGATGTCCTGCACGCGCTACGGCTCGTGATGTGCACCCCTGAATTTCAACTCTGCTAATTATATGAGCGAACTGAACCTCAAAACCCGACGCGAATTTCTTCGCGCTTCTGTGCTCGGCGGCGCCGTTTCTTGGACCGTCCCTGCATTCCTGTCGCAGACCTTTGATGCGTTGCATGCCCAAGCTGCTGGTCAATCGCAGGCTGTTACAGGGAAGGACAACACCATCCTCGTTGTCCTCCAACTCGCCGGTGGAAATGATGGCTTGAATACGGTCGTGCCGGTGACGAACGATCATTACCACAAGGCGCGTCCGCAGCTTTCGTTGAAGTCGAACCTGCACAAGCTGGACGAGAATTTCGCGCTGCATCCAAGCCTCACCGCGTTCAAGGAACTGTACGATGCGGGGCAGCTGGGAATTGTCCATGGCGTCGGGTATCCGAACCCAAACCGGTCGCACTTTCGCTCGACGGAAATCTGGCACACCGCGAGTGACGCGAACAAATTCGAGAAATATGGCTGGCTTGGTCGTTATTTCGATAACGCGTGCAAAGGTTCCGATCCCACCGTCGGCGTCAGCGTCGGACGGCAGACGCCGCAGGCTTTCACCGGTCCGCGTCCGCTCGGGATCAGTTTGGAGAATCCTGAGACGTACCGCATGGCCGGCAATGACACGCCCGAGATGGACGAAACCGCGGGCAGTATGGACTTCATGTCGCGGCTAAACGGAGCGGAAGGGCTAGGCGCGGACGCGAGTTCAGGAACGACAATCGGTTCTGTAACCGGCCCGGTGCAGTCGAATCTTTCTCCGCTGGATTACCTCGAACGCACCGCCCTGGATGCGCAGATCAGTTCCGAACGCATTTTGAAGGTGAGTCAGCAGGCGAAGAACCTGGTGAGCTATCCTGCGTCGCAAGTCGCGAACTCGTTCAAGTTGGTGGGGCGTCTGATCGCGGGTGGTTTACCAACGCGCGTCTATTATCTATCGCAAGGCGGTTACGACACGCATACAAATCAGGCTGGTGCGCACGAACGATTGCTGCGGGAATTGGGATCGGCGGTCAAAGCATTCACGGACGATCTCAAGGCGCAGGGCAATGCGGATCGTGTGCTGCTGATGACCTTTAGCGAATTCGGACGCCGTGTTAAACAGAACGCGAACGGCGGAACCGATCACGGCGCTGCGGCACCGTTGTTCCTGGTGGGGCCGAAACTCAGAGCCGGTTTGCTCGGCCAGTTCCCGAGCCTCGCGCCGGCGGACCTCCACAATGGCGATCCAAAATACACCGTTGATTTCCGCTCCATTTACGCCGGCCTGTTGCAAGGCTGGTTGCGAACGGATCCAGCCCCGGTGCTCGGACGCAAGTTCGATGCTTTCCAGAGCCTTCGTGCCTGAGGAAATCGCGAAACTTAAGTTCCCACTGCAGCGCGAAACGCAGAGAGTTTCGCGCTAAAAGCTGCGTCGTCCAGAACCGGGTCCGTTTGAAGCAGAGCCGAATGTGCGAGGGTGACCCATGATTTACACCCGCCGTATTCCGGAAGCATCGGCATTTCTAATTTCATAGGAAGTCGATGCACACGCACGACGATTGCGTAGATCAATTGCTCACGTCCCCATGCAAAGCGTTCGGCCAGGACTTCTTCGCGCCAGATGTGCTGCCCGACCAGGGCACGCACTTTGTCGAAGTTCTCCAGCGCGTGGTGCTCCACGACTTCAGCCCAATTTTCCACCCGCAGAATCTCGGGCGGCGGCAGATGTGGCACAATTTCATCGAAGCGTTTTTGCGATCTCTCCAAGACTGATTCGCGCTGCTGATGGAATAAGGTGGGAAACAGCACAAACTCCGAATGTTCCATCTTGAATCCGCCGCGCCCTTCGTGGATGCCGCCCTTCCGCAAAATGAAAATCTGTTCCCCGCGTCGGAGCGCGTCCACCACGATGGCCCATTCCTTGAAAGCTGGCGTCATTTCGTTGAACCCTCATTTAATTTCCTTCCGCCCTGAATGCAAGGAACCGGGCTCCTCGTTTGCGCAGAAAATCGGGGAGGCCCCCGGTTGCGAGATTGCGCACCGCCGCAGATTGTTTGCTGCTGACGAACGGGGATTGCAATTGAAGCGAATGAAACGAAGGCTGCCAATTGGCGCAGAGTTACAGGAGCAAGGGGGAGCGCATTTCCGTGTTTGGGCGCCTCGCACCAAAAGGGTGGCGGTGGAGTTTTATCGGGACGGCAAGGCTGCGCGCGCTGTTCCGCTGGGGCCAGAACCAGACGGCTACTTCTCCGGCAACGTTCCCGACGCGAAAGCAGGAGATTTATACAAGCTGAAGCTGGACCACGGATCTTTTCCCGATCCGGCCTCACGTTTTCAACCCGAAGGTCCGCATGGTCCATCGCAAATCGTCGATCCCTTCACATTCAAATGGACCGACCGAAAGTGGAGCGGACTTCCGGTTAAAGATATCGTTCTCTACGAACTGCACCTCGGCACATTTACGGAAGAAGGCACTTGGGCCGCCGCAGCCAGGCAGCTTCCTGAACTGAAGGAATTAGGAATCACGGCGTTGGAGATTATGCCCATCGCGGAATTCCCGGGTCGCTTCGGATGGGGTTACGACGGCGTGAGTATGTTTGCGCCGACGCGTCTTTATGGTTCGCCCGACGACGCTCGCGCGTTCATCAACACTGCGCACGAACTCGGCCTGATGGTGATCCTCGACGTAGTCTATAATCACTTTGGTCCCGATGGTAATTATCACGGCGAATTCTCAGCGGACTATTTTACGAAGAATTACAAATGCGAATGGGGCGAAGCGCTGAACTTCGACGGACCGAACTCCACACCTGTGCGCGAATTCTTTGTTTCGAACGCGCGCTACTGGATTGAAGAATTTCACTTCGATGGTTTCCGATTTGATGCCACGCAGTCGATCTACGATGCATCGGAGAAACACATCCTCGCTGAGATAACCACCGCCGCGCGCGCCGCCGCTCCGAATCGCGTTCTTTACATGGTCGGCGAAAACGAGCCCCAGGAAACAAAACTCGTGCGCGATTGCGATTCGCGTGGATGCGGTCTCGATGCGCTGTGGAACGACGATTTTCATCATTCCGCGCACGTTGCCGCGACCGGACATCGCGAAGCCTATTACTACGATTACAACGGCGCGCCGCAGGAATTCGTTTCGGCCGCCAAGTATGGTTATCTTTACCAAGGACAGTTTTATGCCTGGCAGAAGAAACGTCGCGGCACGCCGGCGTTCGACTTGACCGCGAAGAATTTCGTCACGTTCCTGGAGAACCATGATCAGGTCGCGAATTCCTTAAAAGGCGAGCGCCTGCACCAGCGTTGTGGTCGGCCAATTCTGCGCGCAATGACCGCGCTCACTTTGCTCATGCCGTCAACACCCATGCTGTTTATGGGAGAAGAGTTCGCCGCGTCCGCTCCGTTTCTCTATTTCGCCGATCACAATCCGGAATTGAACAAACTCGTGCGCCAGGGGCGCGGTGAATTCATCGCGCAGTTTCGTTCCGTCGCCGCGCCGGAAGCACGCCCGCTGCTCGATGATCCTTCGAATTTTGAAACATTCAGGCGCTGCAAACTCGGGTTCGCGGAACGCAAAAAGAACCACCAAATCTACGAGATGTATCGCGATCTTTTGCGCATCCGTCGCGAAGATCGGACGATAAGCGATCCCGAGTTCCTCGATGGCGCGGTGCTGGGCGAGAACGCTTTCGCGCTACGCTACTTCTCAGCCGGCGAGGACGATCGCCTGCTCATTGTGAATATGGGCGCCACGCTTTATCTGAATGTTTGTCCCGAACCGCTCCTCGCTCCATTGCAAGGGAAAGGCTGGCGCGCGCTTTGGTCCAGCGAAGATCCTAAGTACGGCGGGCACGGCACTCCGGCCCTCGAGACGACTGTGAATTGGATTATTCCCGGTCGCGCCACGATTTTAATGTGTCCTGATGAAAACGCTCAGCTCGCAATCGCCAAACTTAATCAGAACGATTGACGTTCGCGCGACTGCGAACGCGCCCGAGGACTTGCGCCACACGCTCAACAAGCAGTGGCTCGTGACAAACGGCCTCGGCGGTTATGCGTCCGGCACAATCTCCGGCGCGGTCACCTGGCGCTATCATGGACTGTTAATCGCCGCACTTCCGGCGCCGCTCGGCCGAACGCTGATGCTCAATCACCTCACCGAATCTGTTCGTCTCAAAGACGGGCGCATCTTGCAATTCGGTGGTGCATACACCGCGCATCCGGAAGATCCCTGCGCGAATTACCTTTGCGAGTTCCGTCTCGAAAACCAACTCCCGATTTGGCGCTACGAAATTGAAGGGCTCGTGATCGAGAAGCGGCTTTTGATGCTCTATCTGCAAAACACGATTCACGTTGCTTACTCGGTTATTACCGGGCCCGAAGAAGTCACTCTCGAACTTCGACCGTCCGTTCACTTCCGCCCCTTTGAGCAAAATGTGAGTGCGGCGCTCTCGCCCGATTACGAAGTGCGCGCGCGGGGGAAGAAGTTCGAAATTCATTCTGGTGAAAATTATCCAGCACTGCGCCTCTACATCCAGGGGCAGGATGCCGAGTTCACGAACGACGGTGGATCCACGCGTGAGATTTTCTACGAACACGACGCTCACCGCGGTTACGAACACACCGGGGCGCTCTGGTCGCCAGGCTACTTCACCACGCGAGTGCGCAACGGGGCCTCGATCACCATGATCGCTTCCACGGAAGATTGGCGCACCATTTCCGCGCTCGATCCAGAATCGGCACATCTTACCGAACGTCTCCGGCGCCAACGTCTCCTCCGCATCGCGCATCCGAAAGCGCAGGAAGGTCCCGCCGCGGAACTGGTTCTCGCCGCCGATCAGTTCATCATGACTCCCGCCGGTCGCGTGAAAGATGCCGCGCGCGCCCGTGCTTCGGGCGACGAACTGCGCAGCGTTATCGCTGGTTATCATTGGTTCACAGATTGGGGCCGCGACACAATGATCAGCCTGGAAGGGCTGACGATCAGCACCGGCCGTTACCACGAAGCGGCGTGGATCCTCCGCACCTTCGCGCAGTACGTGAAGAACGGCCTCATTCCGAACATGTTTCCCGAAGGCCAAAATGAGGGCCTGTATCACACGGCGGACGCCACGCTCTGGTTTTTCCACGCGCTCCATAAATACGTTCGCGCCACGAACGATCGTGAAACGCTTACCCAACTTCTGCCTACGCTGCGGGATATCATCCAACATCACCTGAAAGGCACTCGTTACGGAATCGGCGTCGATCCGCAAGACGGACTGCTCCGCCAGGGCCAGGAAGGTTATCAACTCACCTGGATGGACGCCAAAGTCGGCGACTGGGTGGTCACACCGCGCCGCGGCAAAGCCGTTGAGATAAACGCGCTCTGGTATAACGCGCTTTGCCTTTTCGCAGAATGGCTCCAGGAAGCAGGCGAATCCGCCGAAGCTGATCGCATCCAACAACACGCCGAACGCACGCGCGAATGTTTCAACCAGCGCTTTTGGAACGCCGCGCAGAAATGTCTGTTTGATGTGCTTGACGGCGAAAGCGGGAACGACCCAGCAATTCGTCCGAACCAAATCCTCTGCATTTCGCTGACACATCCCGTTCTCGCGCGCGAATATTGGGAACAGGTCGTCAACGTCGTTCGCGAAAAATTACTAACGCCCGTTGGGCTCCGCTCCCTGAACCGCGAGCACCGCGATTACAAACCAAAATATTTCGGCGACCTCCGCTCGCGTGACGCTGCGTATCATCAAGGAACTGTTTGGGGTTGGCTGATCGGCCCGTTCGTTGACGCGTGGATCAAAGTGCATCCCGACAGAAAGTCCGAAGCGCGCCGCTTCCTCGAAGGATTCGTCCCGCACTTGGATGAAGGTTGCATCGGCTCGATCAGCGAAATCTTCGACGCCGAGCCGCCTTACATCCAGCGCGGCTGCATCGCGCAAGCCTGGAGCGTCGCGGAAGTGCTTCGCTGTTTCGTGCTGACTGCGGATGAGAAGTCGAAAATTTAATCGGAGTTAACGCAGGCAAGATAGCTCGATTTTCTGACAGGTGACTTGCGGTCGATCGATTCTTAAAGTCGCTAAGTGCGGTCCGGTCACCGGCATAAAAATGTTGCGAAAAACCGCTTGTGAAAAATTTCACTATCTGGCAGTTTCGGCGTGGATTTCGGTGAGTTCGGGTTCGGTGGGTTGACCAAACGGGGAGAAAACCCCACGAAATTTAAGATTTAGCAGATGCAAATTTTTCGGATTTTGCTGGCGGTAGCGGTTTTTTCTTTTCTGCCCTTGGCGGGGTTTTCCGCCGATGGCGCAGTATCCACCAACGCCACACATGGCCGTAATCTAGAGGGCACACCCGCCCAGGCGCATACTGAAGCGCATGGCGAACATAGCGGTTTGCCGCTCTACGCCGTTCCCCTCGTGGATCTCGGTTTCCTGAAAATTACCAACTCCATGGTGGTCACCTGGATCGTTGCGATCCTGCTCATCATCTTCGCGCAACGCGCTACTCGAAACATCAAGCGTATCCCAGAAGGTTCGCAGAATTTCTGGGAATGGCTGGTCGAAAGTCTCTATTTATTTCTCGAAGGCATCATCGGCCACGATCTGGTGAAGAAAACGTTTTGGTTCTTCGCCACGATTTTCATCATGATTCTCGCGTGCAACTGGTTTGGCCTTATTCCGGGAGTGGGTTCCGTCGGTTGGGGAACTCCGGGGGCCGATGGGAAACTCCATCACATTTCTGATCCGATTTTCCGCGGTGCCAATGCGGACATGAACATGACGCTGGCAATGTCCATGGTGTTCTTTGTTTGCTGGACGGTTTGGGCGCTTCAAGCGAATGGTCCGGGCGGATTCCTCCTGCACATTTTCGGTCCAAAGGGGGACACGACCGGCGCACTGAAAGTGCTGATGATCGCCGTTTTCGTGCTGGTCGGTGTGCTGGAAGTGGTTTCGATTTTGTTCCGACCTATTTCACTGAGCTTCCGCTTGTTTGGGAATATTTTTGCGGGCGAAAATATGTTGGAGGCCATGGCGGTGTTAGTGCCGTGGTTAGGGTGGTTGATCCCAATTCCGTTTTATTTCATGGAGTTGCTGGTGGGCGTGGTGCAGGCGCTGGTGTTCATGTTGCTGACTGCGGTATTTACGCTGCTCATCTGCCAGCACGACGATGAGCACGCGCACGGACATGGTCACGGCGCAGTTCCGCAGCATTAAAATTTAGAATTTCAGCGGTCAGACGGTGCCAAGAGTGCCGGGGCCGCTGATCACAAAACGAAAGAACTAGATAATATGTTAATGCCCATGCTAGCTGAAGTTACCGGTAACATACACGTGGCCGCGGCCGCCGCAGGCGCTGCGATCGGTGTAGGTTTGATCGGTATGAGAGCTTCTGAAGCGGTCGGCCGCAATCCGGGCGCAGCGACGAAGATCCTCGTTCAGGCGATTTTGAGCACTGCCTTCGCAGAAGGTATCGTGTTCTTCGCCATCTTCCTCGTGCAGAAGTAGTTCTTGATGGGTGCAGCTTCGGCTGCACCCTTTAATTTATTTCGAGATTATGACAGAGTATTTGATCTTGGCAGCGACCACCGCCGCCGCCGACGAGGGTGGGATGATTGGCGCTACTGCAAAAGCGTTCGGTGCAAACTGGCAGTTGTTCATTTCGCAGGTCATCAGCTTTTTGATCGTCGCCTTTTTGTTGCACCGTTTCGCTTACAAGCCTGTGTTGAAGGTGCTGGAACAGCGCCGCCAGGAGATCGCGCAGGGGCTTGCCAACGCCGACCAGATTAAGAAGCAACTGGCAGAAGCGGAAGCATCGCGTCAAAAAACACTCGCGGATGCAAATTCGCAGGCGAATAAATTGATCGAGGAGGCGCGCTCCGTTGCCGCGAAAGTGCAAGAGCAGGAAACGCAGCGGGCCATTGCTGCTGCCGAGCAGATCATTGCGAAAGCGCGTGAAGCGGCGGCGTTGGATCATCAGAGGATGTTGCAGGAGTTGCGCCGGGAAGTCGGTCAGCTCGTCGTCCGCACGACGGCGCAGGTTGCTGGCAAAGTGCTGACGGCGGAGGACCAGAAGCGGCTGGTGGACGAGACGAACAAGCAGTTGGCTGCATAATTTAGCTTTTCGCCGAATGAAGATGACCAAACAATCGCGGCGGGACGCGAAGCAGCTTTTCCGATCCACCCTGGTAAATGGGGTGATGGACGAGGGGCGGGTGCGTTCCGTGGTGCAGAAAGTTTTAGAGCAAAAGCCGCGCGGTTATCTCGCGATTCTAGGTCACCTCACACGATTGGTGAAGCTGGAGCAAGACCGCCGTGCCGCGAAAGTGGAGAGTGCAGTCTCATTGACTCCCGAACAGCAGAGCGGTGTGGCGGCGAATTTGCATCGGCTTTACGGACATGGATTGAACCTGTCGTTCCAAGTGAATCCGGCCCTGGTGGGCGGGTTGCGCGTGCGCGTGGGGAGCGATGTTTACGATGGGAGCGTGGCCGCGCGATTGCAGGAGTTGGAAGAGAGTTTTTAGAATTTTAACCTGAGTTTCATATTAGATGAGCACCTTACTACAAGAAATTGAATCGCAGATCAGCGGCGTCAAAGCGGGCGTTGCGAAACAAAATGTCGGGGTCGTGCGCGAAATCGGCGACGGTGTGGCCAAGATCGAAGGGCTGACCGACGCGATGTTGAACGAGATGCTCGATTTCGGCAACGGCGTGGTCGGCCTGGCGCTGAACCTGGAAGAAACCGAAGTCGGCGCGATTATTCTCGGCGATTACACTTCGATTCGCGAAGGGCAAGAAGTGCGCACGACCGGTAAGCTGCTGCAGGTGCCTGTCGGCAAAGGATTGCTCGGACGCGTGGTGAACGCTCTTGGCCAGCCGCTCGACGGAAAAGGGCCGATCAAAAGCGAGACGGCGTATCCGGTGGAAAAAATCGCTCCCGGCATCATTCGCCGCAAATCGGTGAGCCAACCGCTGCAAACCGGCATCATGGCGGTGGACGCGATGATCCCGATCGGGCGCGGTCAGCGTGAATTGATCATCGGCGACCGTTCCACTGGGAAAACGACCATCGGCATCGACACAATCATTAGTAACGCGCGTTTGAATCGCGCGGCTGAAGAACGCGGCGACAAGGATTATCGCCCGCTTTACTCCATCTACGTCGCGATTGGCCAGAAGCAATCGAACATCGCGCGCGTGATCGCGGCCCTCGAAAAAGAAGGGGCGATGCCCTACACGATCGTGATTGCGGCGAGCGCTTCGGATTCTGCCACAAACCAATACCTGGTGCCGTTCGCCGGCGCAGCGATGGGTGAATGGTTCATGGATAATGGGATGGATGCGTTGATTATCTATGACGATCTTTCCAAGCACGCAGTGGCATATCGCCAGGTGTCGCTGGTATTGAAACGTCCGTCAGGTCGCGAAGCATATCCTGGTGACGTGTTCTATCTCCACAGCCGCTTGCTAGAACGTTCCGCGCGCGTGGGCGAAAAGTTTGGTAACGGATCTTTGACTGCGCTGCCAATCATTGAAACGCAGGCGGGCGACGTGTCCGCCTACATCCCGACGAACGTTATTTCGATCACGGACGGCCAGATCTACCTGGAAACGGACTTGTTCTACCAGGGCGTTCGTCCTGCGGTATCCGTCGGTTTGTCCGTGTCACGCGTCGGTTCCGCGGCGCAGATCAAAGCGATGAAACAAGTCGCGGGTCGCATCAAACTGGATCTCGCGCAGTTTCGCGAATTGGCGGCGTTTGCGCAGTTCGGTTCAGACCTCGACGCGAAAACGCAGGCACAACTCGAGCGCGGAAAACGCATCGTGGAAGTCTTTAAGCAGCCGCAATACAACCCGATTCCCGTCGAAGTGCAGGCCGCCATCCTTTGGACCGTCCAAAACGGTCACATGGATGATGTGCCCGTGGAGAAGATTAAAGATTTCCAAGGGAAACTGACGGACTACCTGATCACCCGCAAAGCAAACCTCCTTGGAACGGTGACGAAGGAGAAGGCGCTGAGCGACGCTACGATTGCTGATTTGAAAGCTGCGGTTACGGAGTTCAAGCAGACCTATAAGTAAGTTTGAAGTCGCAATTTGCGACTTCAAACGCGTAACTAGTTTCAGAGTAGCTCCTTAGGGAAAAGATGGAAACTGTAGGTATTTGATAAATGCCAAGCACACGCGACATACGCCGGCGGATTAAGTCGGTCAAAAACACAGCGCAGATTACCAAGGCGATGCAAATGGTGGCGGCGTCGAAGATGCGCAAGGCGCAGCAATCGGCGCTGGCGGGACGGCCGTACGCGACATTGATGAACACGGTGCTCGCGCAAGTGACGGCGAATGCCGGTGACTTTTCGCATCCGTTGTTGGAGAAGCGCGATGTGCAGAGGCGCGCAGTGATTGTGGTAAGCAGCGACAAAGGCTTGGCCGGAGCGCTGAATAGCAACCTGCTGCGCGAAGTGTCGAAGTTCGACCGAAACACAACGACGTTTATTGCGGCCGGGCGGAAAGGGTCGCAGTTCATCGCGCGCACGCAGCGGAAACTGGCAGCGGAGTTCAGCTATAAAGACTCCCCGACGTTCAGCGAAGCGCGGGCGATTTCCCGCTTCGCGCAGGACATGTTCCTGAAAGGGGAAGTCGATCAGGTGGATGTGCTGTTCACGAATTTCATCAATACGCTGACGCAAAAGCCGGAAGTGCGGCCGTTGCTGCCGGTGGGCGAAATTCGCGGCTTCAGCGTAGGCGTGGAAGGTGAGGCGACCGGCGAGGAGCTTGTGACCGGTGCGACTGAATATTTGTTTGAACCCGGCCCGGCGGATGTGTTCGGTTCTTTGCTCCCGCACTATTTGAACTTCCAAGTCTTTCAGATTCTAATGGAAGCGAAAGCTTCAGAACATAGCGCGCGCATGGTGGCGATGAAGAACGCGACCGACAATGCGAAGCAGCTCATCAAGGATCTCACGCTCGAATACAACAAACTGCGCCAGGCGAACATCACCAAAGAATTGCTCGAAATCACCAGTGCAACCATGGCCATGGGCCAGTAAGAAAGAATTTAATCGATGAACAAAGGTAAAATTGTGCAGGTCATCGGACCGGTGGTGGACGTGGAGTTCACGGGCCAGCTGCCGTCCATTTTCAATGCGTTGACGGTTGAGTACAACTTTCAAGGCACACCCACCCGGCTGACGCTCGAGGTGCAGCAGCATCTCGGTGACAACTGGGTGCGCGCGGTGGCGATGTCTACCACCGACGGTTTAAAGCGCGGCATGGAAGTCACCGACAACGGAGCGCCAATCTCCATGCCGGTGGGCGAAGCGGTGATGGGGCGCGTGTTCGACGTGACCGGCGCTCCCGTGGACGAACAGGGACCGGTGAAAGCAGACAAGTATCTGCCGATTCACCGCGCGGCACCGCCGCTCGTCGATCAATCGACCAGCCCGCAGGTGTTGACCACCGGTATCAAAGTTATCGATTTGATCTGCCCGTTCTTGAAGGGTGGTAAAGTGGGTGCGTTCGGTGGTGCGGGTGTCGGCAAGACGGTCGTCATCATGGAATTGATCAACAACATCGCGAAGCTGCACGGCGGTATCTCGATGTTCGCGGGCGTGGGCGAACGCACGCGTGAGGGCAACGACCTTTACAACGAAATGATCGAATCGAAGGTCATTAAAGTTGAAGAAGACGAGAAGGGCCACGCCAAGAAAGGCCCAAACGGGTTGCCGATCCTGAAGCCCGGTTCACGTATCGGACTGGTTTACGGCCAGATGAACGAACCTCCAGGCGCGCGTCTGCGCGTCGCGCTGTCGGCTCTCGCGGTGACGGAATATTTCCGCGACGAGAAGAACCAGGACGTGTTGCTGTTCATCGACAACATTTTCCGGTTCTCCCAAGCGGGATCTGAAGTGTCTGCGCTCCTCGGCCGCACACCGAGCGCGGTCGGTTACCAGCCGACGCTCGCGGCGGAAATGGGTGACCTGCAGGAACGCATTACCTCGACCAAGAAAGGTTCGATCACCTCGTTCCAGGCGGTGTACGTGCCTGCGGACGATTTGACCGACCCGGCACCGGCGACCACGTTCGCGCACTTGGATGCGACGATCGTGCTGGAACGTTCTATTGCTGAGTTGGGCATCTTCCCCGCGGTTGATCCGCTCGCGTCTAACTCGCGCGCGCTCACTCCAGAAATCGTCGGCCAGGAACATTACGATGTGGCCCGTGGTGTGCAGAAAGTGCTGCAACGTTACAAAGACTTGCAGGACATCATCGCGATCCTCGGTATGGATGAGCTTTCGCCGGATGACAAGCTGACGGTGTTCCGCGCGCGCAAGATTCAGCGCTTCTTGAGCCAGCCGTTCACAGTCGCGGAAATCTTCACCGGGCGTCCCGGAAAACAGGTCGACGTTGCGGACACGGTGCGTGGCTTCAAGGAAATCCTGGAAGGCAAGCACGACGAAGTGGGTGAAGGTAACTTCTACATGCGCGGCAAGATCGAAGAGATCAAGGAAGCTTAAGCCGATTTATGGCAGCTACACTAAAGCTCGAAGTCGTCACTCCCGAGGCGATCACCTACTCCGAAGATGTGGATATGGTGACGCTGCCCGGAGTCGAAGGTGAGATGGGCATCTTCCCCATGCACGTGCCGCTCCTGACGCAGATCGTGCCGGGCGAAGTCGCCGTCCGGAAGAACGGGCAGGATTATTTTCTGGCGGTGGGCGAAGGGTTCGTGGAAATCACCGGGACTCGCGTCGCAATCCTTACCGACATGGCGATCAAAGCGGGCGACATCGACGAGGCGAAGGCTGAAGAAGCCCGCAAACGCGCCGAAGCTCGCCTCAGCGAGAGACTTTCGGATGAAGAAACGGCGAACGTGAGTGCGGCATTGGCGCATTCACTCGCGCAATTGAAAGTGAAGCGGCGCAATCGTCCTGGAATGTAACGATTCAGAGTTCAAGCAGATTTCGAAGGACGTGAATAGCTTCACGTCCTTTTTTATTTCGCGTGGCCAACGCTCTAAGTGAGGTCCGAAGATAAGGGGCGCGCTCGGATTGTTCACCGGAGCGTGCCATGCTACTGTCGTGGCGAGGATGTATCGCTGGAAGCTAGCGCTGCTTCCAGAGCGCCGTAAAACATTGTGAGCGTATCAAAGAAGGTTCTGATCCATCGCTGGTTTGAGGAAGTCTGGAACAAGAAGAACGAAGCGGTTATCGAAGAGGTGATGGATCCGGAGGCCCTCATCTATGGGCTCAGCCAGGATCCAACCCGGGCGATCCGTGGCCCAAACGAATTTCGCCCATTCTGGAGAGCGTTCGTCACCGCATTTCCCGACCTCCAAATCGCCGTTGAATCTACCGTCGCCGAAGACGACAAAGTAGTCGCGCGTTGCGCCGTTCGCGGCACGCACAGCGGGGAAGGATTGGGCTTTCCGCCGACCGGCAAGCGTGTGCACATGAACGGCATTGTCATCGCCAACGTTCGTGACGGGCGAATCATCGAAGCCTGGAATAGTTTCGATTTTATGACGCTCTATTTGCAGTTAGGCATCATGAAGCTTCCCGGAGCGGAATCGAACGGCTAAGTTCAGAATCCTGATCTGAAAAGGCCTGTGCCTCAGGTCGAACCCGCAGGTCGGAAATCTACTTTCTACACCATTGTTCACCGGTCGTTTCTGGCTCGAGCCGCCGGCAAAAACTGAAACACTGCAGATATCCCCAACAGGAGAGTCGCAAAAATCCCAAGCCGTAAAATCACTCCTTTAAACGCCGCAAAGTGATCCACCTTCGGCACCTCACCCAGATACGAATTCACTGACCAGCAATATCCAACCGCGATCGCCACGAGGAAAGGCACGACGCCGAATCGCTTTTTCGCGAGCAAGTCCGCAACAAGCACATTCGCCACCGTGACCGGCAACATCGCCCACATAAACCACGGCACCAATTGCGCCGAAACCCAAAGTTCCGATCGATTGAAATATAGAATCCGCAATGGCAATTCCGGTAACACTGTGCACGCAAGCGCCCCCAGCAATCCAAGCGCGGCCGTCCCCGCCAGCGCCAGCGCGAATGAATTCGACCTCTGCCCCTTGGCCACGCTGCTCACAAGCTTCGGAAACATCACCGAAGCCATAGGCGTGGTCAGCGTCACCAAGCCTACTCCCACCATTGCCACTGCGCCGTAAAACGTCGATTGCTCCGAGGGGAAGTGCGCCTGGATGAAAACCACATCTGCATTCATTACCACCAGCACCGCACCCACTCCCGCGCTCAACGGCACAAGTCGCTTCAGCCACTCGCCCCACTTAAACTCCCCGCCCGCTTGAGCAAAAACTCTTCGCGACGGCCAAAATCCCGCGAACACCGCAGCCCCCAATCCCACGAACGCGCCGGCCAGCGCCCCGGTCGCGTGCCCCTTCAGCACCAATATTGCAACGGCAATCGCCACAAACCGCGCCGCACCGTTCAACAAAATCGAAATACCCAGCCACTTGAAATTCTGCAATCCCTGCACCACTCCCTGCACCAGCGGCAGCAGCAATTGCCCCAGCACCAACCCCATCGTTAGCCACACCGCCCACGCGTTTGTGATTTTAAACGTCTCAACAATCTTCACCTGCAGCGGCGCGCAAACCAGCAGCATCAAAAGCCAAACTCCGAGAACGCCTTTTGTAACGCTGCGTACTGTCTGCCCCAGCCGCAAACGATCCTCCTCCGTAATCGCCGCCGCCGCATCCTGCGCCATCACAATTTGCAATCCGGCCGCCCCAATCCCTAAGAGCATGAAGACCCGCAGCAGGCTGATGTAGATTCCCAACTCCGCAGTCGAAAGCTTCGCCAGCACCGGATAAACCGCGATCAGGAACCCGCCGCTCAATCCCGTCGCAATTACCATCCACCCGCTCTGCCGGAAAAACGCCGCTTTGCTCTCCGCGCTCACAGCAATCCTTTCGCTCGCGCAATTTCCTCGACTCGATCACACCCCTTGCGACTAATTGCCCGCCAATCAAGTTCCCGCTTCACCCGCTCGCTCGCCGCCGCCGCAGCTTCACCCAGGTTCGGCAGCGGCGCCTTCAACGACGTCACAATCGCCTCGCCGAAACGGTTCCCATCAAACCCCGCAAACTTCACCATTGGCTCATTCCCAAAATACCGCGAAGCACTCTTCATACTCGTGCTCACCACCGGCAACCCCACCGCCAAATACTCGACGATTTTCGCCACAAACGCGCAGTGGGTCCCCGTCGACTCCTCATAAGGCACAATCCCCAAATCCGCCGTGTGCAAATGCTTCGCGACTTCGTTATACGGCACGAACCCGGTGCTCTGCAGATTCTCCAGCGGAACCCGTTCAGCAGCGCGCTTCAAAAACGCCTCCATCGCCGCCGTCTTATGTCCCACAAATCGAAAGATCGTCTGCGGCAGCTCACGCACCACCCGCTCAATCGCAGCTAACGCAATGTCCCGCAAATGATGATGATCCAACGACCCATGCATCACCACCACCGGCGCGCGCTTGCCATCCCACGGCACAGGCGCACGAAATGGAAACAGGCTCGCATCGTATCCATAATAAATCGGCAAAATCCGTTCCGCCGCGAATCCGCTGCTCCGAAAATAATCCGCGAGCGTGTCCGAAACCGTCAGCACCGCA
This sequence comes from Verrucomicrobiia bacterium, assembly GCA_036383895.1. Classification (GTDB taxonomy): domain Bacteria; phylum Verrucomicrobiota; class Verrucomicrobiia; order Limisphaerales; family SXQI01; genus DASVNK01. Next base: position 99,316 of record DASVNK010000048.1, read on the forward strand.
TCCACGTCGTACCGCCGCGGCAAGGAAAGTTCGTATCGCTTCAAAACCGCCAGCGCAGGCGGCGGAGCAAGCCACACCGGCCATGTCTCCATGAACCCTGTCAGATAATCCAAAAAGTTCATCACCACCGGTACGCCCCACTTCCTCTTTAAACGCCCCGCCGTCACCGCCGCAATCGCATGCTGCGAAAAAACAAAATCGTAAGGCCGCCCTTCTGTTTCGGCCGCCGTCTCCTCCACCAATTTCTGCAGAGCCGACGGATACAGTAGATACTTCACATTCCGCAGCTTCGTGTAGCGCCCCATCTCCCATTGTGTGAACTGATGCAACTGCACCTTGAATCGCTCCCGCACCTGCTCCGGTTCTTTCACTCGCGGACAGAACAAATGCACCTTCCAGCCGCGCGCCACCATCTCCTCCACCAGATACACCGCCTCCGCCGATCCACCCCCGCTCGGCGGATAAAACGGTTCATGCGTGAGAAATGCCAGCCGCATCAAGATTGCCCGCGAAGAAACCGCACCAAAATATTCGTCGCCTGCTCAAGTTGCCGCAGCGAAACAAACTCGTTCGCCGTATGCGCCTGCGCGATGTTCCCCGGCCCGAACACCACACTCGGCGTCCCGCCCGACGCAATGATCGCCGCATCACTAAAAAAATCCACTCCCGCCGGCGCCTTCTGCCGCGTAATCCCCATCAACTCCTGCACCAACGCATTCTTCGGATCCGTCTCCAGCGCCATGCACTCCTTCGTTTTGAAATTCACCAACTCAACTTTGTGCCCTTCCTTCCGCACAAACTCCACCAACTCACGCTGCACCGCGCGATCGTCCTCGCCCGGAATCGTCCGCCGATCCACCTCAATCTCGCAATGCGCCGGAACAATATTCGGCTGCAACCCGCCTCGCACCGCACCCACATTGATCGTCGGCGATCCCAAAATCCGATGCATCTTTTTCCGCAACATCGCCTGATACTTCGTCTCCAAAAGATCAATCACCCGCGCCATCTGGTGCACCGCGTTGTCCCCCAGCTCCGGCCGCGCGCCATGCGCCGCGCGCCCTTTCGTAATCAGCTTCAACCACAAATCCCCCTTGTGACACGTCACCACCTTCAATTCCGTCGGCTCCCCAATGATGGCCAAGTCCCCCTTAATCCTCGACTTCGCAAACGCCCGCGAACCTTCCTGCCCATTCTCCTCATCCACCAAGCCAACAAAAACAATCTCCGTATTCGCAGGCCGCGCCCCACTCTCCGCAATCGTCAGAAGCGCCGTAAACATCGCCGCCACACTTCCCTTCGTGTCACAAGCCCCGCGTCCAAACAATTTCCCGTTCTCAACTCGCGGATTAAAACTCTCCGCCGCCACCGTATCCAAATGAGGTGCCAAAATAATTCGCCTCGTAACTTTCCCTGTGGCCTCCAACCGCACGACCAAATTCGAACGCGCTGGCTTCGTGTCGAAAACCTTTTGAAACTCCACCGCCAGTCCCACTCGCCCCGCCAGGCTCGTCAAAAAATCCGCCACCCGCCATTCCCCTGCGCGCGCGTCTCCCTCCGGCACAAACGCCGGATTCACACTCGGCAGCGCCACCAACTCGCGCAACAAATTCTCTGCGGGTCCCACCATTTCGCGCGCGAGTATGCATACAACCCTTCGCACTGGCCAGTTGCGTGTTCAAATCTTGCCTCACAAATCACTGCTCCGCCTTCTGCAAAACCCACTCCTTATCCCGCAGGCGATACAACGCCAGCTTGTCCTTCACAAACCGCTGCCCGTCCCAAACCCGCACCTCGATCTCAATCATCGTCCGGTCCAGTCGCAAAATATTGTATCCATTCGGCTCCGTCCGAATCCGCCGCGAAATCGCCGTCCCCGCCTGCACCACAATGATCGACCGCGTCGTCGCCGGATAAAATGTCCGCACATCCCCGCTATAACCATGATGCAAATGCCCCGCGATCAATAAATCCACCCCGCACTCATCGATCACCGGCAACGCCTCCCCGGCGCGCCCCACCAAATCAATCGCATGCACCGGATCGCCCGGGGGCGGGATGAACGGATGATGCGTCATCAACAGCTTGAACCGATCCCCACCCGCCGGACACATCCGCTCCCGAATCATTCGAATCTGTGCTTCCGAAATCCGCCCGCTCTTCCAGGTCAACGACCGCGCCGTGTTCAATCCCAGCACCACAATCTCCGAATCCTCGTAATACGGATCCACCACCTCCGAAATAATCTTTCGATACCTTCCGAGCGGCGAAAGAAACCTCCGAAACACATCGAACAACGGCACATCGTGATTCCCCGGCACCACAATCTGCGGCCGCGGCAACTTCTCCAAAAATTCCCGCGCATCCCGAAATTGCTTCCCCCGCGCCCGCTGCGTCAGGTCCCCACTCACCGCGATCAAACTCGGATTCTGCGTCCGCAAATCGTCCACCAACCCATTCGCAATCGCCGGATCTTCCGTCCCAAAGTGCAAATCCGAAATTTGCGCTATGCACCGCATTCTAATTCCCCTCCCATCTCATTCTTGTTCCTTCGCGAACACCTCCAGCGCCCCCGGATGAACCTTATATCTCAACGGCGTCTCCATCCGCAGCACCTCCCCATCCTTTGAAACGCGTACCATTTCCTTCCTCAGCCGAATCGTCACTTCGCTCCCGCAACGCATCTCAAAATCCCGCGACTGGTCCAGCTTGTTCCACAAAGAAAGCCACAGCAGATAAAGAAACCCCGAAACCCCATTGCACCGCGCCGTATAAACGCAAATCTTCCCCTCCCTCAACGACGACCTCAGTTGCACCGCGAACAACTTCACCGAATACGTATTGTTCCCCACAAAGACAAACGGCGAACTCCGCGGAAATTGCCTCCCATCGATCTCAATCTCCGCATCAATCACCGGACGTCTCGCAAATGTCCGCAACGTTGCGATCACCCCCGCCACATGCTTCCGCAACCCAAAACGCTCCCGCAAACCTTCCCGCTCCTCCACCGCGTGCGGATACGCCCCCACCGACGAATTGTTGATAAAAATTTTCCCATTCACCGACCCCACATCCACCCGCCGCGTCACCCCCGTCGCGATACAAGCAATGCTCTCCCTCGTGCTCCGCGGAAATCCCAGGTCCCGACAAAAATGATTCCT
>DASVNK010000049.1:0-32598 GCA_036383895.1 Verrucomicrobiia bacterium
CCATCTCCACTGCCCCCATCCTCCCCATCCCCAACGGCTATCCAACCTGACCATATAACGAAGCAACCGCCCGCTGATCCATCCTCGATCTTCGTGCCCTTCGTTCTTCGTGCTGAAAAAAATTCTCGCGGAAACTCCCGATGCTCTCTCAGCCGCTGAGAAGCCCTCCATTCCGGGAAAACTCCATATGGTTCCAAAACCCTGACGCCAGTATCATCAGCCCGTGATTAGCAGCCTCCCGCACCACTTCCTGCTCGTGGAGAACGACGCCAAAGAAGCAACCCTCCTCGCCCAGGCTTTCGCCAAAATACCCGACTGCGGAACCGTCTCCGTCGCCCGGAACATTTCCGAGGCCAAGGCCTACCTGCAAGGCGCCGGCATTTACCATGACCGAACCAAGTTCCGCCTCCCCTCCACTATCCTCGCCAGCTACCAGGTCGATAACGACTCCGGCGTCGATCTCCTCGCCTGGGTTAAAGGCCATCCAACCCTGCGCACCATTCCCTTTGTCCTGCTCGCCCCCGCCTCCGCTTCACCCGGCGAGATCGTCCGCGCCAAGCGCACCGGCTCCGTGAAAATCGCCACCAAACCCCAAAGCCCCACCGAACTCAAAACCATGATCGAAAACCTCGCCGCCGCCATGTGCTCCGAAGCTCCCGACGTCTCCTTTTGATCAATAAATCGCCGAGATAGTTCTGACGACGAACACCACAGACCGCACCAACGCTGGAATCACCTCCAACGCTTCCCCAATCAAGATCAAACGCTTCCGGAAATCCAAGTTCCGCCACCATCGCATGGCCTAACTATCCGCGTGCTCCCGCCCGTCCGACATTCCAAAACCCGCGCCCGATTAGAAACAGCTCTCCTTCGTGCTCCTCGAATCTTTGTGGTTAAACGACCTTCCGGGATCACCTTCGGAAAGCGAGCGGTGGCCAAAATCTTACTTTCGTTCGAGACATGGCCACCACGCGGCTGGAATAAACAGCTAGATCTCCTCAGGGCACCGTTACTGGCACCGTTAAGGTTGCCGTTCCGCCACTGTAGATCAGATCCAGCCGAAGTGTGCGGATCCCTGCTTTTACCCCTGCGAACGTGAGCACGGTGGTAGCTGACTGGCCCGGTTGTATATCTCCAATTTCAATCGGCGCATGCCCCTTCATCGCCTTGCCGTTGATCATTGCATCCCTTCGCGCTTCGAGAGTTACACCTTGGGCGACTGAATCCCCACTGTTGGCGATACTCACCGTCACATCGATCTTGCCATGAATACGCACCGCGCTGGCTGAGCTGATACTGAGGAGCGCCGCCCTCGGGGCAAAATTCGCAACCAGCGCGCGGTTCGCACCGACAGTAAAGGTATAACTCGGCAGAACGCTTACGACCACGCTCCCTTCCGTCCAATTGACGAAGTGGTACGCTGAGTTTTCCACCGCTTGAACAGTGACGTTATCGCCTTGGCTGAAAATTCCGTCTCCGGTTGTGGTGCCGCCGCTCGCGGGTGAAGCGCTCGTGCTAATCGCATAAACCGGAACGAAATTTGCAACCAGGCTACGGTTCGCGTCGGCGGCAAAGTTATAACTCGGTGTCGTGCTAACGATTGCCGCGCCTTCAGTCCAGTTCACGAAGGTATAACCGGCGTTCGCCACCGCGACCACAGTTACGCTATCGCCACTGTTTACTGTTCCTCCACCACTCGTCGTGCCGCCTCCGGCCGGTGCAGCAGTCGTAACGATCGCATACGTGACCCGCACGAAGTTTGCGACCAGGTTGCGATCACCATTCACCGTGAACGGATATGTTTCCGAATCGCTCACTGGCAGGTTGCTTTCCGTCCAATTGACGAACGCATAATCAGGATTGTGAGTCGAAGTGACTGTAATCGGCGTCCCGATTTCGAAGATCCCACCGCCGCTGACCGTCCCGCCTTCGGCCGGTGAAGCAGTAGTAGTAATCGTGGCAGTCGCGGGCACGGCGCCCTCAGGAATGGTCACCGTATAGGTATTAGTTACGTATGCACCGGTCGTGTCCCAGGCTTCAACCGTGAACGTAAACACACCCGCAAGCGTCGGTGTTCCAGAGAAAACTCCGTTGGTCTCATTCAGTGTCGTCCCTGCAGGCAGCGAACCCGAGACTGCGGCCAGGAACGCCGCGCCCCCGGCCACCACCACTGTCCGCTCCGCGTACGGAACATTCAGTTCACCGTCCGGGATATGATCGATCAATCCAAGGACCGGGGCCACATCGAAACCCGACATTTGCGCTCCAATAAATTCCGCAACGACTTCCACTGTGGACAGATCAACCGTCACTTCCACCCATTCTCCCGTTAGCGGATCTATGTGGTCATTAAACGTCACACTTCCAACACCGTGAATCCCGTCTGCAGCGACTGCGTCTGCCATTGCTTCGCCTGATTCCTGGTCGATCGGACCGATATACTTGTAAAATTCGTAGCGGCGGGTAACGACCTCATCCCCTTCCGGAAGTTCTTGCGGCGCCCCTTCCAGCACGCCCTTCGGGTTATCCGCGTTAGCAAATTCAGTTTGGAGAAGCCGCCACTCCGTTTCCACCTCTGCTGGCTCCCCGTTGGCCCAATTCGGCGCTTCCGGGTCCTCGGGATCCGGATCCACAAGATCCGTCAGTTCCACTTTTCCCGCGTTATGCGTCACCGTTTTGATATCCTTCACCCAAGTCGCTTTCCCGAATTGCAGCACAGGTGGATCCGGCGGAGGCGGAGGAACAATCACCGCCTGGACCTGCGGTGCCTGCGCCGGAGCCGGTGGATAATACACAAACGTTGGCGTGGCGATGTAAACCGGCGGCCCAGCAATCAAATTGCCCGAACCGTCATCCACCAGCCAGTGGTACCGCACCGCGCTCGGCGCCCCGTAATAGCCAGCTCCAAAATGTTCTCCACCGAAATTGATCGACGGGTTCGTGAATTGATGCCCGTCCGTCGGCGTGATCGGACCTGAAGGAATCGCCGTAAAGGCAGACCATTTGCCACTCGAATCCCTCGTCGCAGCGTAGCGAATCGTCACCTTCGGGTGTGCTGGGTCACTGTTGTCCTGTGTTATTTTTGGAATGCCATAATGATTATAGTCATACGTGTAGGTAATCTCCGTGCTTCGCATATCGTCCAGCTCGATCTCGAACCCGTGAGCCTCCACCCCTGTGTCGTTTACACAATCGAAGTTGTTGAGCGTGCCATATGCAATGCTTGCGTTAGTTGATGGAAATAGCGTCAGAATCAGCATTGATGCGAAAATGACGAACACCTTGTTCCTGCTTGTTGACCTCATATGAGTATCTTTCTCCACCGTGGTTAATCTGTTTCTCCTTCTTACAAGATCCTATCCCGCACCAAATCCACGCCCCGAAACTTGCTCGATTCTCACCCTCTTTTAAGCGCTTCAGGAGCCCAACGGTACTCACCGGCTATTGCCAAGAAAAACAACCTCGCGCCCTCTTGAGGATCCGTGATGGTGAGCCTGCCCAAAAACCTCAACGAACTGGTTCACCGGGCCGAATACGCCAAACTCAAAAAATTCGTCGGTACGCCGATAAGCAGATAAGCCTGTCACCATCTAGCCTATGAAAAAGACGATTAAAGACGGTGTGGGAATTCTGATTGCTGTTGCAGTATTCGCGGTCACCGGAATTCTGCTCATCCCCGTCGTCGCGATGTTTTGGCCCATTGATCCCGCCCGCGACATCAAGGGCCTCAAGCCTCAACACTTCCCGACAATCGCCGCCGGATTTCTCCTGGCACTCTACACCTTCCGCCGCTTCACCAAAGTCCCCCAGTCGCCCTCCAGTTCACAGGTCAGCACCTAAAAACCAAATATAACATTCCCGCGCACCCGAAGAATTTTCACGCCTCGTTCAAGTCCCCCAGCGAAGGCCCATTCAACACCTTCCCCTGCGGATCAAACCTCGACCCATGGCACGGGCAGTCCCAGGACTTCTCCACATGATTCCAGCGCACGATGCAGCCCAGGTGCGGGCACACCGCCGACCGCTCGTGCAACACCCCATCCGCATCCCGATACGCTGCCACATGTTTCAACCCTCGTCGTATCACCGCGCCGGTTCCGTTCTTAATTTCCTCTGCACTTGGAACATCCCCGCGCGTCACGTAGTCGCGATACTGCGCCACCACGTTCAGATTCTCCTTCGTATATTCCAGTGAAGCCGAAGGATGCATCGATTTGCGGCGAGGATTATACAACGTCTCCCATTCATTCGGCCGCCCCAGGATCAAATCAGTGCACAACATCCCGCCAATCGTCCCATGCGTCATCCCGTTCCCCGAATCGCCCGTAATCACGTAAACATTTTTCTCATCCAGCGGATTCCGCCCGATATATCCCATCGCATCCACCGGCTCCATCACCTGCCCGGACCAGCGGAACTTCACCTCGCCCGCCATCGGATACCGCTCCCGCGTCCAACGTTCCAACCTTCCGAACGGCGCGCCGCCATCCTCGAACTGCCCCGTCTTGTGATCCTCGCCCCCGACAATCAGCAAATCATTCGGGCCACTCTGCTCCTTGCTCCGCATCAACCGCACGTAGTGATACGGCATGTCATCATCCCACAACAAAATCGGCTCGACCGCGTCGCGCGGAATCTCCACGCCGATCACATAAGTGCGATACGGCATCTGTTTGCTGTGAATCACCACCCGATCGTTCACCGGCGTATTCGTCGCCACCACAATCGAACCAGAGGACACGGTTTTCCCGTCCTTCGTTTTCACTTCACACGAAGAACCGCCTTTCATCTCTTGTGCAAAAGTGCCGGTGAAGATCTGTCCGCCCCGGTTCTGAATGGCGATCGCCAATCCCCGCAGATATTTCAACGGATGAAACTGCGCCTGCCGCGGAAACTTCAGCGCCGGTCCCGTATCGAACGGCGCGGGCACACGCTCCACTAATTCCACATTAATTCCCGCGCGCAAACACGCGTCCCGCTCGCGTTCCAAATCTTTCGCGTCACCATCCTTCGGTTCAAACAAATACCCATCCAGCCGGAAAAAATCGCAATCAATCTTCTCGGCGTTAACAATTTCCTCCACCTTATTAATCGCCGCGGTGTGACTCTCCGCCGCCAATTTAATCCCGCGCGTCCCGTGCAATCGCTCGATCTCGTAGTAGCGATCATCCAGCGCGTTCACGATATGCGCCGTCGTCCGGCCCGTCTCCCCGCCGCCAATTGGTCCGTCATCCAAAACCGCGACCTTCTTCCCCTCGCGCGCCAGCAGATACGCCGTGGTAATTCCAGAAATGCCCGCGCCCACAACGCAAACGTCGACCGAAATATCCTGGTTCAGCGCCGACGTCTTCGGCATCTCGACAGTTGGAAACCACGGCGAAACCGTTTTACCCGAATCAGAAACCATAAATCCCCTGCACTCCTTCCCTCCTTCTTAACAGTGTAGGTCCGGCTCCGGCCCGTTTCAACCACCCCACCCCTTTTTTCCGCCTTTCGCTGGTTTGCCTGCCATCCCTCCGGTATCTTGTTTTCGGGATGAATGGTTCGGTTACAGCTACAGGCAGGTATCGCGGGCAGGCTGTTTACATGTTCGCTTTCGACATCGCCTACGAAATGAACAGCGCACCGATCCGCGAACTCCTTGGCCAAAAAGTCGAGCAATTCAAAGTTGATTCCAGCCGCCGCAATCCCAAACACCCATTCTTCTACCGCCCCCAAATGGTCCGCCTCCCTCTGGCCAAAGCCATGGGCCCCCTCGGCCCGGTCGAACTTGAACATGTCATCAAAGTCCTCCCCATCGGCGCCATCAGCATTACCGTCACCGTGCCGTTCGAAGTCGATCGCCTCGAAGATCTCGTCACCTTTCACGATCTCCATCTCGGCAATCGCCCCCTCCACGCCGAAGTCCGCGAACTCGCCGAAAAAATTTACATCGAACTGCGCCCCCACCTCGTTCGCCCACTCGAGTACCTGGCCGAAGAGGAAGCTTACACCGTCTTCTGCCTGGAAACCGCCAGCCTCCTGCCCGCCCCCGAAGTTCGCGCCGAAGATTGGCTCCACCAGCACCGCCGCGAAGTCGCCGGCCTCCTCACCCAGGAAAAAGAATGCACCGACCTTTCAGAACAGGAAGCCAACGAATCGACCAGCCGCTACATCAGCTATTACCAAAGCGATCTCGCTGTGATCGATTGGGATGCCGCTCTCGTCATCGATGAACCTGAAGATTTCGCCGAAGTCCTCTACGTGATGGAACTCGCCAACCTCCACCTCGCCGAACTCGAAGCCTACGACCGCCTGCTCGACCGCGCCTTGGAACGCGCTTACCGCGATCTCCGCACCCGCTCCTACAAAAAGCGCGATATGGTTCTGTTCCTGCGCGAAATCCGCATCGATCTCGCCCGCTTCTCGGACGAACTTTCGAACATTACGAAATTCATCGGCGATTGGCACCTCGCCCGTGTCCACGACATGATCGCCTCACGCTTTCACCTCGCTGAGTGGCACAAGAACGTTGAAGAAAAACTCCGAACCCTCGACAACCTCTATCAAATCCTCCAGCACGACCAATCCAACCGCTGGATGCTCATCCTCGAGTCGACAATCGTCCTGCTCTTCATCATCGACCTCGTCCTGATCTTCATGCTGAAGCAGTAAAACTACTGCGGATTCGTCGCGCCCTGTTGAGTCCTCTGCCCACCACGCCGCCCCCCGAACCCTCCGCCCGCCGCACCCCCTGCAAAGCCTTCGCGCCCGCCGCGAAACACTTCCCGCATCCCACTATTATCCACCGGCCTTCCCTCAAGCATATTCTGCAAATTCTGCTGCGTTGCCACCAACGCCCGTTGCAATCGCTCATCCGTAGTGCTCCCCCGCAACGCTTCCACCACCGGAATCCGCGCACGAATCTCTTCCGGCGTCAAATCGCCCCGCGTCAAACTCGCGACCGCCATCGCCCGCGCCGCCGTTGGTGTCGATTGATCGCTGATCACGCTATTCAAAAGCTCATTCGCCTGCTGATTTTTTCCAACATGCTTCAGAGCCACATTCATCAAACTCGCCTTATCCATCATGTTCGTCAGCCGCGGATCATTGTAAGCCGCATAAATCGCCGGCATCGCCTGCTCCTTCATCGTTTCATCCAAATAATTCAACGCGCGCCGATCCATCTGCCCATTCGCCGCCACCAACATTCCTTGCGCATTTGCCGCGAAACTCGTGTCACCCAACTTCGTCAGCAACGCATAGAGATAATCCTTCGAATTCTCATCCAACCGATTCCCGCCCGTTGCCTGAGGCGGATCCATCAACAAATCTTTCGCCGCTGCAATCGCCGTCGCCGCATATTTTTTCGGCGCCATCTCGTCCAACAAATTGAAAACGTAAGCCAACTCCACGGCCCGCCCAGTCTCCGCCATCACGTTCGCCAGAATCTCCTCCGCTTCCGCCCCGCCAATTCCCTGCACCACATCAAACAAACCCATCCGCAACGAAGCCGGCGTTACAAAGGTCAGTCGCGCATCTCCACCGCGTCCGCCTCCACCGTCGCGGAACTCACGAAGGCGTTCCCGCATATCATCTCCGCGTGGACCACCACGCCCGCCGCGCTCCCGATCATTTCCACTTTGTTCCGCGCCATCGCGATCTGTGCGCTCCTGTCGCGCGCCCATGTAATCCACATCCTCAAACCTTGCCAGGAATGCGCGAATGGGCGGAAGTGAATCGGGACCGATCTCCCGCAATTGTTCCAAATGATAAATCACCTTCCGAATGGAACGAGGATCGCGCGAACTCGCCCGCAGTGTTTTCAACTTTCCAATAATCTCCTCAGGATCGAGTTGCTGCTGCACCACCACCGTCTCCCCGGCGGGTCCGGTCACCACCGTCGGCCGTCGCTTCGCGGATTGCAGGTCGGCTTCCAGTTGCGCTTTCTCCGCCGCCCAACGCGCCTGCTCCTGTGCCAACCGCGAGCTTAAATCCCCATCTTTTCGGTTCGCCAGCGTGTACGCCAAAGCTCCAGCCACCAACGCAGAAGCAACACTCGCAACAAGAATTCTCATTATAGCTGAAGGTTTAGACCCTATTTGACGCGGGTAAGTTACATAGATTCATGCCGCCCAACCTCTCGCTATTCGCTTTGAATCCCCCTTTTGTTCCAGTTCAATGAACGCCGTGAAGATCAAGGTCGACGACCTCAGCGGCTGGCAAATCCAGGATCTCCTTCGTTTCCACATATCCCATCTGAGCGCCATCTCCGACCCCTGCAGCATGCACGCTCTCAACCTCGACGCCCTCCGAAAGCCAAACATCACCTTCTGGAGCGTGTGGTCCGATGCCGGCGAATTGATGGGCTGCGGCGCACTCAAAGAACTCGACGCGCAGCACGCCGAAGTTAAATCGATGCGCACCGCGCCCGCGCATCTCCGGAAAGGCGTCGCCTCCCATCTCCTCGATCACATCATCAACGAAGCGAAGCGCAGACATTATCGGCGGCTCAGCCTTGAGACCGGCGCCAGCGAACTCTTCGTCGCGGCACACGGACTTTACTCCAAATTTGGATTTCAGCGCTGCGGCCCGTTCGGCGACTACAAAGAGGACCTTAATAGCTTCTTCTTCACTCGCGAATTGTAAGCTGATCTTCCGAAGCAGCTTCCATCGCGCGGAATTCGAGCATCCGAAACTCACTTCGGAGCTGTGTATCGCGAATGAGCTGGTTCCGTCGTGAAAACAACTTCGCCGAGTATATTCGCACTTCCTCCGCACTGAAACCGGATGCCGCAAGTGCCTCAACGATTTGCTTCTCCGTAAGCTGCCCAATCAGCCGGGCCATCCAGCGGGCATCAGTAAAAGTAATCCGCTCAAACGCGAGCGTGTCTTCGATCGGCTCGAAATTCGGGAACTCAACTTTCCACCTGTCCTCACCGCGTAAATACCGGCTCCGCGTAAATATTTCCGCGAAGTTCGCCGCATCTTCGCACGAGTGGTGATACGTCCCCTCCGCGCGACCGAGCGTCGCCCCAAGATCGCTGAAGTAGTGCCGCAGTTGTGGGCCAGTCTCCGTTTCCACAACGCGCAATCGCGTGTTCTCGAATCGGCTGTCCCACCAGCCCAGCCAACCTGCCAGCACACCGGCTCCGCGCAATTCCCGCAGATCCTCGTGACCTAGCCCTCCGAAATCCCACGACCCAATCGTCTTCACCCGCGGATCTTTCGGCTGCACGTTCGCTTCCACCGTGACCAGGTAATCGATTTCCTCTTCAATTCGCGCCGTGTAATTACTTCCATCCAGCCACGCATTTTTCCGCCCCGCGTCCCGCAGCAGCAGTTTCTTCAACACCCTCCCCTCGTGCACCGATCCATTCTTGAGAACCACCCGCGCGATATAATCGAAAGGATCATAATCATCTTCGAAGTGGAACGTGTGGATCGGAATGAAGAATAAACCGATCTTCATCGTCATCTCCGGCCGGCTGTTGAACTCCGTGAAAAAGCGCCGGTCATAACGCATCTTTAAACCTGCGACGAAATCCGTCTCCTCCACATAATAACCAAGCGCGTGAAAAATCCGCGCCGCGAACGGCTCCGCATGTGTCTCCGCAAACTTCACCTTAATCGCGTGGCTCCCGGCGACCAGCTCGCATCCCGGATTGCCGCCATTCTTCTTCGCCTCGCGATAGCTCCAGATCATCCCGTCGTACGCTGGAACACTTTCTCTCCCAAATCCTGCGCCGAGATCTTGCGACGCGATGCAATCAGGGCGTCTCCAGAACGTAGAACTTTCCGGATCAGCCATGGAAAAATCCCCACGAAAATTCATCGCCAAATTCCTCGCTGGCCTGCTCCCTTTCCCCACCGGATTCGACAACGAATCCACAAATCGAAACGGCAAATCGGGCAACCCAACATAACGCGGAACTTGTGGCCGATGGCTGTTCGCGATCGCAGCCGCAACTTCAAAAACCTGCTGCTGACGCATCGAATCTCGTAGGTAACCCGACGGATCGCTTCCTATGATCCGGAGGATCTCCCGCAATCCGCGCTGATCTTTCGAGCTGAGTTTCTTCCCTTCTATTGCGCGCCCCGCCATCTCCCGGAATCGAGCAACTCCATTCGCAGACACCAAATCAAATCGCTCTCCACTAACCTTCAACGTGCTCGGCTCCTGAAATACGACCTTCGCACTCTCCGCATTCGCATCTCGTGAGATCCCCACAAGGGCCGAAACGAAGATCAGAATAAAAAACAAACGACTCACTCCTTGTTACTCATCACTCATCACCCATCACTGTCGCCACATCCATCCACATCCCCGCCTCGAACTTCTCCCCCGGCGCAAGTTCGATCAACTCACTCTGCTTCCGCACCAACGAATTCGGCAGCGCCGTCCACGGTTCGATGCAATAGAACGGATCCTCCGTCGACTTCGACCATAGCGCCACATACCGATGCTTCGGCGCGTTTGCGAAATTCAATGTGATCTTCAATCCCGCTCCCGGATCAACCAATCCGATCTCCGGCGTCGCCAGATCGGTCAAAAATAATGTCCCTGAAACATCCTCTCCAACCGATAATTTCCGCTTCCCAAATTCCTCCCTGCTCCAACTCTCCCAGTCCCCACGCGGCACCACCCGCTTCACCTCCGGCAACTCCACATAACATTCATTTCGCGCGTCCTTCTTCTCTCCGCTCGCGCCTACTGTGCCAATCGGCACCCGAAAGTACGGATGTATCCCCGTGCTAAACCGCATCGGCATCTCGCCCCGATTCTCCACCAACTGCCCATAATGCAATCGTCCCTCCCGCAATTCATAACCCACCTCCATCCGAAACCGATGCGGATACACCCGCCGCGTCTCCTCGCTGTCCGTCAACTCCATCAGCACGCAGCTTTCATTCACCCCGATCACCTTCCACTTCGATCGCCGCGCGAACCCATGCTGCGGCAGCGCGTAAACCCGTCCGCCCACCTCATAATGATGCTCCTTCCCCGGCAAATGACTGTAACTCACCTGCGGAAACAACAGCGGATTCCCCGCATACATCTGGTTCGGATACCGATCCACCACCTCCTGCGCGAAATACAATGCCTCCACATACCCCAATCCCGGCAGATGCCGCGCATACCGCAACAACCACCCACCCAACTCCGGCGCCACCACCGCCTTCGCATAACTATCCCGCAACGTGATCAACTGTCCCTGTGCTTGCATCGAAAACTGGCGCTCATCTTACGGAACTCCTCGCTCGCGTGAAAGCCTTCGCCCCTGCAAATTTCCCTTCCTCCCTTCGACACCATATTATATATTACCTCCAAGCCTGTGAAGGTGACCGTGGTTGAGTAGAACCTCGCTGCTGTTCAGCGAACGTCTGCTCACCCCCGAAAGCAAAGTGCGCACTGACGCGTACGCGCCCATTCTTCCAAGGCTGAGAAACACGTACAGCGAAAGACCGCGCCATGAAAACGCCGAAGCTCGGGCTCCGCCCAAATTCAGTTCCGCAGGAATGGCCGAAAATAGTCCACCGTTTCAACGGTGTGGACTCCAACCCGCCCACCCCCAAGTCACGGCAGGGACGAAAGAACCTCCACCATTCACAAGACCGCGTCACCTCCGCCAAAATGTTGACTTTCCCCTCGGAAGTACCTGATTTATCGCTTTTTAACGCTTATTATCGCGAGACCTTCAACCTCATTTCTCAAACGTGGCGAAGCAAAATGGCCACATCTGCCGGCCTGCACCGCCCGAAACAATCCCTCCGTTCTGCGTCGCACTGCCGCACTTCCAGCCGTGTTTGTAAGTATCTGATTTCCCGCGGACTACCGAAATTTCCCGCCCTCCCGAAAAAAATCTTTCTGTCGACATTTTCCCGCCGTAAGTACCTGATTTCACTCTTTTTCACGTCTAACTGCGCGCCACGACCTCTGCTCGATTCCACTTCAGTTCATCAAAAACGCCTTGTAATTCCACTTCGCTGTCCCGCGAACCTGAAAATCTTCGGCTATTCAACATTTCCCTCCTAAGTACCTGCAATGACCAACTCTGGCCTCGAGTTGGCGATTCGGCTTCGTTCATCGTTTCTTTTCCGTTCAACTTCGCTAATCTCAACTCTCAATCCTTATGAGTGAGCAACCGCCAGTCTCGCCCACCCAACCGTCCGGTTACAATCCGCCCCGGCTCGGCCTTGCCATCGCCAGCATGGTCCTCGGCATTGTCGCCGTCTGCCTGAGCCTCGTCGTCGTTGGCGCGCTGCTCGGGGTCGTGGGTCTCGCTCTCGGGATCGTCCATCTCCGCCGCAAGCAACCTTCCAACGGTATGGCCTGGGCCGGCATCGCGCTCTCCGCCTGCTCTCTCGCGTTCAGCGCCTTGATGGGCGTCATTTATTACAAGGCCTACCAGCAAGTCGCCGGAATGATGCAAGGCCAGGGTGGCGGCAGCGATATTCAACAATGGGAAGGTGTTCTCGCTCCGAACATTACGGTCAAAACCCTCGACGGCGAATCCCTCGACCTGGAAAGCCTGCGCGGAAAACGCGTCGTCCTCGATTTCTGGGCCACCTGGTGCCCGCCCTGCGTGAAGGAAATCCCGCACTTCATCCAACTCCACAATGAAACTTCTCGCGACGATCTCGTCATCGTCGGCGTCAGCGACGAAGAAGTCTCCAAGCTTCGTCCCTTCGTGAAAAAACACAAAGTGAACTACCCCATCGGCACCGCCGATCGCGTCGCCCCTTACGACGACATCAAATCCATTCCCACCACTTTCTTCATCGACCGCAAAGGGGTCATTCAATCCATCGCCGTCGGCTATCGCGAATACGACGACCTCAAGCAAAGGGCCCTCGCCGAAGATTATGTCGGCGAACCGAAATCCCCGCCCACCGAGCCGGCGAGTGGTTTGAGCGACGCCGCGCATCCGCTCAAGCCGGTGATATCCTGGAGCACGAACGTCCCCGGGGCGAACGCGCTCGCGGTCGGAAATTGGGACGGTGACCCCGCGCCCGAAATTCTGGTCGCGGCGGGGAATCAGCTCCACGTTTTCTCTGCGGATGGCGCGGAAGAAACCACGGTTAAGCTTCCGGAAACTTTCGCGAGCATCGAAGTCGGCCGCGCCGGCAAAGAACCGCGTCTGCTCGGCTATTCCAATTGGGGCAAGCAGGTCGTGGTGACCGATTCTTCCGGCAAACAACTTTGGAATTATAGCTCAATGATGGGAGTGAATGGCGCGCACTGGGGCGATCTCGATAAGGATGGTAAGGACGAATTGATCGTCGGCATGAACGGCGGCGGCGGACTGCACGCGGTGACGCCTGATGGAAAGAAAATCTGGGCGGAACGGAAGATCGGCAACGTCTGGAACCAGGCAGTGATCCCTGCCCGTGAGGGACGTGAGGCACTCGTCTTCGCCACCGAAGCGGGCGGCACTGTCCGCGTTTATGATCCGAAAGGAAAACTGCTGCGCACTCTCCATCCGCAAGGCGAATACTGTTCGCAAATGACCGCTGCGACGATCGACTCGAGTGGCACCATTCAAGTGCTGGCCATGGGCGGCGGCGAAATCATGGCGTTCGACGACACCGGCCGGGTCGCATGGACGACTCCCACCGATGAGAAAACCCGTTCCTGGCGGGTACGCACGTTTGCGAGCGGCGACATTAACGGC
This sequence comes from Verrucomicrobiia bacterium, assembly GCA_036383895.1. GTDB lineage: Bacteria > Verrucomicrobiota > Verrucomicrobiia > Limisphaerales > SXQI01 > DASVNK01. The sequence continues at coordinate 13,656 of DASVNK010000049.1, forward strand.
GATTCTGAATCCGAATGGGCCTTCGGCGACGACTCCGGCAATCTTGTTGTCGCGAACGCGAAGGGAGAAAAACTCGCCTCCTTGAAAGCGCCGCCGGATCTGAAAGATTTTATAATCGTTCCGAACGGGAAGTCCGGAATCCTCGTCATCGTTCACGGCTCTACGCTCACCGCTCACACCTTCGAACCAGAGGCGGGTCCGGAAAGCGCCGGCGCCAGGCCGTAACCCGGCAGGCCCCTTAGCGCTTGCCCAAGCCTTGGCCGCACCCCACCTTGTCGGCGGATGGCGCGCATCTACCTCGATCATCAGTCCGCTACGCCGCTCCTGCCTGAAGTGCAGGAAGCCATGGCGCCATTTTTGCGCGAACAATTCGGCAACCCCTCCGCGCTCCACCAGGAAGGTTTCGCCGCCCGCGAAGCCCTCAAAAAATCCCGCGAACAATTCGCCGCCTTCCTCAACGCCGAATCTCCTGAATCCATCCTCTTCACCAGCAACGGCACCGAAGCAATCAACCTCGCGATCAAAGGCACTGCTCTCGCCAACCAGCGCCGCGGTCGCCACATCATCTATTCCGCCCTCGAGCAACCGGCCGTCATCGCCTCGATCGAATGGCTCCAATCGATCGGCTTCACCTCCACGCGCATTCCCGTCACTTCGGATGGCTGGATCGATCCCGCCGCGGTGGATGTCGCGATCCGCCAGGACACCATTCTCGTCTGCACTCATCTTTCCAATCTCGACATCGGCACCATTCAACCCGTTCAAGCCCTTTCGCGAATCACCACCGAACGCAGCGTTCCCCTCTTCGTCGACGCCATTGCCGCAGCCGGCTGGTTGCCCATTGATGTGCAAGCGCTGGGCATTGATCTCCTCGCCTGTTCGCCCAGCCGCTTCTACGGCCCGAAAGGTGTGGGAGTTCTTTACCGCAATCGCCGCGCGCGCCTTGAACCTCTCATCCACGGCGGCGATCAAGAGGAAGGCCGCCGCGCCGGCACTGAAAACATCCCCGCTATCGTTGGCGCGGGTGTCGCTGCCGAAATCGCCACGCGCGATCTCACCAAACGCGCCGAACACGTCGCCGCCCTTCAGCGCCGCACCTGGCAATGCCTCATCGGCCACACCACGCACCTCAAGCTCAACGGCCCCGCGCCGGGCGAACATCGCCATCCCGCGAACCTGAACGTCAGCGTCGAATTCATCGAAGGCGAAGGCCTCGCGCTGATGCTCGATGTGAAAGGCATCGCCATTGCCGCCGGGGCCGCGTGCGTCACCAAACAAATGCGCCTTCCGCCTGCGCTCGCCGCGATCGGCTTGCCCGAATCGCTCGCCAAGGGAAATGTTCTCCTCTCCTTCGGAAAGGATAACACCGAAGCGGAGATCGATTATCTCGTTGAAACATTCGCCAAAGCCGTTTCGACTCTCCGCGAAATGTCGCCGCTTTGGGACGATTTCCAACGAGGTTTGGTGAAGTCGGAAATTCAAGCGGTGCGCTAATTCGCGCACGCACAGCTTTTTTTTGCAGATGATTACAGAAGATTCAGTCAAACAAGCATTGCAGACCGTGAAATATCCTGGGTTTTCCCGGGATGTAGTTTCGTTCGGCATTGTGAAGAAGATCGCGGTGAGCGGCGCGGCGGTGAATGTCGAGATGGATTTGAATTCGTCCAACCGCGAGGCCGCGCAGCAGATTAAACAGGAATCTGAACGCGCCATCCGCGCCCTCGGCGCAAATAGCGTTTGGGTCGAGGTCCGCACGCAAGCGGCCGCTGCCGGTGCTCCAGCGGGCGGGGCGAATTCATTCGCGAACCAGAATCGCATTGCCGGACTTAAAAAAATCATCGCGGTGGCGAGCGGCAAAGGTGGCGTTGGAAAGTCCACCGTTTCGGTGAATCTCTCCTGCGCGCTGAAACATCTCGGCGCGCGCGTGGGACTGCTCGATTGCGACATCTACGGGCCAAGCATTCCGCTGATGATGGGCGTCCACGAAAAGCCCACCGTCAACGAAGACGAAAAACTCGTTCCACCGGAAAACTATGGCATCAAACTCATGTCCATGGGCTTCCTGATCGAAGGTGATAGCCCCGTCATCTGGCGCGGGCCGATGATCATGAAAACGATCCAGCAATTTTTCCACACGGTCGCATGGGGCGAACTCGATTACCTGCTGGTCGATCTTCCGCCCGGCACCGGAGATGCGCAGCTATCCCTCTGCCAGACCGTCCCCCTCGATGGCGGCGTAATCGTCACCACCCCGCAGGAAGCGTCACTCGGCGTGGTGCGCAAAGGCATCGGCATGTTCAACAAAGTGAACGTTCCGATCCTCGGCATCGTTGAGAACATGAGTTACTTCACGACGCCGAATGGCGAACGCGTTGAGATTTTCGGTCACGGCGGAGGACGCGCCGAAGCCGCGCGGCAGAACGCTCCGTTCCTCGGCGAGATTCCCATCTACACCGAAATCCGCATCGGCGGCGACAAAGGCGTGCCTGTCACCATGGACAACCCAAACAGCCCACCCGCTCAGGCCTTCATCAACATCGCCAAAACGTTGCAGGCAAATTTGCAGTGAACTAACGTTCTGTTATGAACGAGGAACAAACCCAGACGAATCCGGCGCCAGCGCCTGCTGTTTCGGAGCAACAGGTCTGGGATCAGTTGCGCAATTGCTACGACCCGGAAATCCCGCTGAACATCGTCGATCTCGGGTTGATTTACGACGTCATCGTCAACGGTCCCATTGTCGACGTGAAGATGACACTCACTGCACCCGGTTGTCATATGGGCGGGCAAATCGCCGCCGACGCACAGGAAAAAATTCTCGCGCTGGAGCAAGTCGAAGAAGCGAACGTCGAATTGGTTTGGGATCCGCCCTGGCACCAAAGCATGATCTCAGCGGAAGGCCGAAAGAAACTCGGTCTGGATTAGTATAATCGTTTTATGAAAAACCTCGCCCTACTCGCACTCGCTGTCTTCCTGAACGCCGCGGCTTCCGCCGAAACGTTGCGCGTGATGACCTACAACATCCGCTACGCGAGCACGAACAAACCGAATGCCTGGGCGGACCGTCGTCCGATCATGAAGGAGTGTCTCACGAAGGCAGATCCAGACATCTTTGGCACGCAGGAAGGGGTCTATTACCAGTTACGCGAACTGGAGTCAGATATCCCGCAGTATCGCTGGATTGGCACCGGCCGCGATGGTGGCAGCCGCGGCGAGTTCATGGCCATCTTTTACAGACACGAGCGCTTTGAACCGCTCGAATACGATCACTTCTGGCTCTCAGATACCCCCGAAGTCATCGGCTCCACCACTTGGGGCAATTCGAACCGCCGCATGGTCACGTGGATTCGTTTCAAAGATAAAAAGTCAGACGCGGAGTTCTACATCGTGAACACCCACTTCGATCACCAGATCCAACTCGCGCGCGAAAAAGCCGCAGAGTTGCTTTTAACTCGCGTGAAGAGACTCAAAGAGAATTTGCCTCTCTTCGTCCTCGGCGACTTCAACGCAAAAGGTGGCGTGAACAAGGCCTACAAGATTCTAACCACAGACGATTGGCTCACCGATACCTGGAACACCGCCAAAGAAAAACGGGGCGAAGTTGTCGCAACGTTCAACAACTTCGAGAAAGCAATTCCGGGTGACAACCGCATTGATTGGATCCTGACGCGTAACGTCGACGCTCCCGCGTGGATCGAGATCAACACCTGCCAGAAGGACGGCCAATATCCGAGCGACCATTTCCCGGTAACCGCCGAATTTGCTCTAAAACCGCTGCCTTAACGCTGGCTTAAGGTGACGCGCTTTAGAGTTCGCGCGTAACTTAAACGGAACAGTTCGGGTCATTCACTCAGTTGAGCCGAAACTTTCCGGTAATTGAGACGTAACACTCTCATCGCGGTGAATCGAAATATGAACTCTAAAAATTTCCTGATCGGGGTCGCCTCCACTTTTGCCGCCGGCGCATTATTCGCGCTGGCCCAGGCACCGGGCCGCGGGCCCGATGGCGAAGCAAGGCCTCTGCCGCAAGACCAATTCCGCGGACCTGGCGGACCCGGCGGACGCCCAATGATGTTCGGCGGACAGGAGCTCGAACTCGTTTCAAAGTTCGACTCGAACAAAGACGGCTGGCTTAACAACGAGGAGCGAAAAACCGCCCGGGAACATGTCGCAAAAGAACGCGCCGAAAGCCGCAGTGCTGGAGGTGGCGGTGGCGGTCCGCGATTCGGCGGCAGATTTGGCGGACCGCGCGGACCCGGAGGTCCCGGTGGCGAACGAAACATCGCTCCCCCAGAACCCGGCCGCAAAGTCTCCCCAACCGAAGTTAAGAATCAGGGCGACGCTCCACTCTATTCACCAGATGTCGTGCGAACCTTGTTCCTCGACTTCGAGAATTCGGATTGGGAAAAGGAACTTTCCGAGTTCCACAACACCGACGTCGAAGTCCCCGCGAAACTCACCGTCGATGGAAAAACCTACGAAGGCGTAGGCGTGCACTTTCGCGGCATGTCTTCCTACATGGCCATTCCCGAAGGCCGCAAACGCTCGCTGAACCTGAGCATCGATTATGTAAACAAAGATCAGTCGTTGGGCGGCTATCGCACACTGAACCTGCTGAATGCGCACGAAGACCCCACCTACCTCCGCCCGGTCCTTTTTTACGACATCTCACGCGAATACGTTCCCGCGCCCAAAGCCAATTTCGTCCGCGTCGTCATCAACGGCGAAGACTGGGGCATCTACAACAACGTCCAGCAGTTCAACAAAGAATTCGTAAAAGAGAATTTCGGCACCACCAAAGGCGCGCGCTGGAAAGTCCGTGGCAGCCCTGGCGGACAAGGTTCCCTCGCTTATCTCGGAGACGATCCCGAGCAATACAAACGCATCTACACGATCAAATCGAAAGACGACCCAAAAGTTTGGACTGCTCTCATCGATATGATCCGCACTTTGAACCAAACACCGCCGGAGAAGCTGGAAAACGAACTTTCATCCAAGCTGAACATTGATGGAGCACTCAAGTTTCTAGCGCTCGACAACGCTCTCATCAATAACGACGGCTACTGGATTCGCACCAGCGACTACAGCCTTTACATGGATGAGCGCGGCAAGTTCCACGTTCTCCCGCAGGACGCCAATGAAACGTTCGCCAAGCCTGGCGGCCCGGGAGGTCCCGGCGGCGGCATGCGACGCATCACGCCTGCATTCATGCTGGTCCGCGGCTTCTTTGACGACGGTGATGAAAACCAGGATCGCGAACTTTCTTCCAAGGAACTCGCCTCCCTCGCCGAACACTGGTTCGCCAGACTCGATCCCAACAAGACGGGCAAACTCACGCGCGACGAATTCGTCACTGCGATGCGTCAATTCCTCCCAGAACCTCGTTTCGGACCGCCCGGCCAGAATGCGCCGCCACCGCAGAACCCGCCGGCAAACCGCCCCAACGCTCCCACTGCCCTTTTCGAAGGGTCAGATTCGAATAAGGACGGCACCGTCGTCGCGAGCGAATTAAAATCGACATTCACCCTTTGGGGGAAAACTTGGGATGGAAACGAAAACTCAACTCTTAACGAGGAAGAATTGCAAAAAGGCCTTACCGCGCTCTTGCCTCCGCCTCCCGAAGGGGCCGATCCGTTCCGCGCACGTCCCGGTGCGATTGTAAACCGCGCCGGTGGTCCGGATGGAGACCCACAAACGCGCATGATGCCTGGTCCCGGCCGCAACATGCCGCGTGTCGAAGGCGTGAAGCTCGACCCGCTTGTGGCCGCAAACGACGAAACCAAACCACTCATTTCCAAACTTCTGGCCGTTCCAGCGCTACGCGAACGCTATCTCGCTTACGTCCGTGACATTGCTGAAAAACATCTGGATTGGAAGAATCTCGGTCCGCGCGCCGAACGTTACCACAAACTCATCGATGAGTATGTCAAAGCCGACACCCGCAAGCTCGATTCTTACGAAGCATTCCAGAAAGCGCTTACCGAAGATGTGTCGGGCCCCGCACCGTTCGGCCGTCTGGGCATTGGCCTAAAAACATTCGCCGACCAACGCCGCGATTATTTACTAAATTATAAAGAATCGAAGTAGCGTGTAGCGCTACTTTTTCCGCAGTGCTTTAGCAGCAATGTCCTTGCGGTAATGCGCGTCTGCAAACTGGATGCGCTTTACCGCGCTATAGGCGGTCTCTTGAGCGGCTTTAATGTCCGCACCAACTGCAGTCACTCCCAGCACGCGCCCACCAGACGTAACTAGTTTACCCTCCTTCACCACGGTGCCTGCGTGGAAAACTTTAACTCCATCGATCTCCTCAGCTTCCGCAATGCCCGCGATTGGAATCCCTTTCCTATAGTCACCGGGATAGCCGCCGCTCGCCATCACCACGCACACCGCTGCCCCCGGCACCCACTTCAATTTCTGTTCCGCGAGCGACTGGTTGACCGACGCATCTAACAATTCGAGCAAATCATTCTGCAAGCGCATCAAATAAACCTGCGTTTCCGGATCGCCGAACCTCGCATTAAACTCCAGCACCTTCGGCCCTTCTTTAGTCAGCATCACCCCCGGATAAAGAATCCCGCGAAAATCAATCGCTTCCGCCTCACACCCCTTGAGCCACGGATCGAGAATCGCTCGCCCCGCCTGCTTCAACTCTTCTTCAGTCAAAAAAGGCGCTGGCGAGTAGGTCCCCATTCCGCCCGTGTTTAAACCTTCATCATTATCCAGCGCGCGCTTGTGATCCTGCGAAGTCGGAAAAAGCTTCGCGACCTTTCCGTCGCACAACGCATGCAACGAAACTTCCACCCCCTCCAAAAATTCCTGGATGACGATCCGTCTCCCCGCTGCGCCAAACGTTCCTTTCACGAGCAAATCGTCGATCGCGGCGTTCGCTTCCTTGACCTTCTCACAAATCAAAACGCCCTTGCCAAGTGCAAGCCCATCGGCTTTCACCGCGCATTTTCCCTTCAATTTCTTCGCAAACTCCTTTGCTGCTTTCGCATCATCAAACGTGCCCGATTTCGCTGTGGGAATTCCGTACTTCTCCATGAAGGCCTGTGAAAACGCTTTCGACGACTCGAACTGCGCCGCCTTTTTGTTCGGTCCCCAAATGCGCAAACCATTCGCCTGGAAATGATCCACGATTCCCGCCGCCAGTGGATTGTCCGGCCCGACAACCGTTAACCCAACCCCGTTCCCTTTCGCGAACGATGTGAGCGCGGCAAAGTCCTCCAAGCCGATCTGCACACATTCCACGCTGGTACCGTTCTTCAGCCGCTCCGATCCGATCCCGGCGTTTCCCGGCGCGCACCACATCGCTTCCACATGCGGCGATTGCGCCAATTTCCACACCAGCGCGTGTTCGCGTCCACCTGAACCAATGACTAATACTTTCATTTCGGGCGCCCTCGTATTCTGCGCCAACGGCTGCAAGTTAAAACGAGCAAAACGGTTCGACGAGTTCTTTCCGTATTGAGGGATTTTGCGCGTGCAGCGTCGGGATGCGCCCCGATGCCGCGGGGCTTTGTTTTCCCTTACAACAGGTGCAATGAAAGTCTGCGTGAGTGCGATTCTGATCGCGTTAACTGCGTTTGGACTGGGTTGCGTCTCGAGCAAGCAGGGCGTCGTAGAGACCGAAGTGATCACCGTTCCGGACGATGGTGCACTCGTGGAGTTCAACGGCCAGAAACGCGGCCGATCTCCGGCGGAAATCGTCTTCCCGCAAGACGAGCACGGCCGCCTCACCGAGCGCTCGGTGGTCCGCATCATTCCAAATACCGGTCAACCCACCCTTTTCGCGCAGGAACGCGTTTTCGAACCGGGCGACCGCGTCGAACGCGTGCCAAACCGCATCTTGGTAGATATGAGCCTGCCGGGCACCAATGTCGTCGCCTCCGGACACTCGCCCACCACTCACGTCGAGAAAGACACCGAGAAAAGCGTCCGCTCGCCGGTCCCGTATACCGATCGCGGCAAGCCGACCCAGGCGGTTGGATTGGACCGCTGGAAGCCGGGCATCTACTGAGAATTCTGAATTGCTGCTTTTAGAGGTCGTGTACAGCCTTGGTGTGTGCGACCTCTTATCTTCTTCACGCTGGCGATATTTTGCTGCGTCCCAACCTTCGGGCAACGCGAAGACCTTGCGCCTTTTCTCCAGATGCACCTTGAGAAATCGGAATTCCCTTCGCTCGCCGCAGCAGTCGTTCGTGGAAGCAACATCGTCGCTGCGGGTGTAACCGGCGTCCGAAAAATTGGAGCAGACGAGAAAGTCACGCTGAACGACAAATTCCACATCGGCTCCTGCACCAAATCGATGACCGCGCTCCTCGCGGTTTATCTGGAACAGGAAGGGAAGATTCGGCTGACAAACCGCGTTGGCGACGTTCTGAAAGATTGGACCATTCCAGATGAATCTCGCGACATAACTTTGGACCTCCTTTTGCAGAACCGCTCCGGATTGAGCACCCAAGCGGAACCGAAGTTATGGGGCCGCGCCTTCGCCGACAGCGGATCTCCGGCAGCGCAACGTCGACGATTCTTGGAAGGCACCTTAGGTGAAGGGCTGGAAGCGAAGCCGGGAACAAAATACATCTACTCAAACCAGGGCTACTCTTTGGCAGGCGCGATGTTAGAAACTGCAGCCGGGAACAGCTGGGAGAAACTGATTGAACAAAAGGTATTCCGGCCCTTGGACCTCAAGACTGGCGGGTTCGGCCCGCCTTCCACGAGCGGCGAGGTCGATCAACCATGGGGACATATCTGGAAATCCGGAAAAGCGGATGCCGTTCCGCCTTCGGACAATCCCACGGCCATCGCTCCAGCGGGCGCGGTGCATCTGTCGATCATCGATGCGGCGAAATACGCTGCATTTCACCTTCAGGTGGCCCAGGGAAAAGTGCCAGCGCTCAAGGATTACGTTGATGATCTGTATTCCCCGCCGGATAAAGGCGAATACGCGTTCGGCTGGGGCGTATCAAAACGCGGTTGGGCCAAAGGGAAAGTTTTGAACCACGCGGGTTCGAACACAATGTTCTTCATTGTCATCTGGATTGCACCGGAAATTGATTGGGCTTGCGTAGTGGCGACCAATGTTGCCGATCGTAGAAATGAAGTCGCCGGCGGGTGCGATGCGGTCGTGGCCGGGTTGATAGCAAAATACGTCCAAAAGAATTCGAAGTAATTCCTTGTCACTTGCCGCGAGATTCGAAAGCTATTCCGCGATGGTTGGCGCGATCAAATCTGTTCACTTCGTTGGTATTTGCGGAACGGCGATGGCGGCCGTCGCCTCGGCACTCAAAGCGCGCGGTTACACCGTCACCGGCTCCGATCAGAACGTCTACCCGCCAATGTCCACCTTCCTCGCCGACCAAAAAATCCCCGTCATTTCCGGATACGATGACAAGAACCTCGATTCAAAGCCGGACATCGTCATCATCGGAAATGCAATCTCCCGTGGTAATCCCGAAGCGGAAGCAGTCCTCGAGCGCAAACTTCGCTACTGCTCTCTTCCGGAACTGCTGAAGGAGTTCTTCATCCGCGGCAAGCGTTCACTGGTAGTGACCGGCACCCACGGAAAAACCACCACCACGTCGCTTCTCGCCTGGGTTTTCGAACACAGTGGCAAAAATCCCAGCTATCTGATCGGCGGCATTCCCAACAACTTCCAGCAAGGCGCGCGCTTCACCGACAGTGAATTCTTCATCATCGAAGGGGACGAATACGACACCGCCTTCTTCGACAAGCGCAGCAAGTTCGTCCATTACCTGCCCGAGGTCGTCGTCATCAACAACATCGAATTCGACCACGCCGATATATTTAGCAGCGTTGGCGATATTCAGCTTTCTTTCAAACGCCTGGTAAATCTCGTTCCGCGCAACGGGCTGCTGCTCGCGAACGGCGACGACGACAATGTCGCCCAACTCCTCAACGTAAAACACTGCCCCATCCAGCGCTTCGGCTTCGGCACCAATACCGAAGTTCGCGCCACCAACCTCAACCTCACCGGCGAAAACTCCGAGTTCCGCGTCGGCAACACCACCTTTCGCACCCCGCTGATTGGCGAACTCAACGTTCGCAACACTCTCGCCGTCGTCGCCTGCGCGCGCCACTGCGGCTTAACCGACGCACAAATCCAAAGCGCCTTCGATACCTTCAAAGGCGTGAAACGTCGGATGGAAGTCCGCGGCGTCAGCGGGGGCGTGACCGTCATCGACGATTTCGGCCATCATCCCACCGCCATTCGAGAAACAATGCACGCCCTCCGCGTCCGTTTTCCCGGCCAGAAAGTTTGGGCCATTTTCGAACCGCGCTCGAACACGACCCGCCGCGCCGTCTTCCAGCAGGAAATTACCGACGCCCTCGCTCTGGCCGATGGCGTAGCGGTCGCACAAGTCGCCCGCCTCGAGTTGCTCGCCCCGGAAGATCGGCTCAATCCCGAACGTCTCATCGAAAACCTGAAATCCCACGGCAGACCTGCTTTCTACCTGCCAACTGCAGATGCCATCGTCGAAGAACTCGGCAGGCACGTCCGCGGCGGCGAAGTCGTTTGCGTCTTCAGCAACGGCGGTTTCGGCGGCATTCACGATAAACTGCTCACGAAATTCAGCAGCGCCAAGCCTCTCGCAGCTGCCGCATAACCAACTACTTACGCACCGGTTGACTTATGCCCAACCAAACGTATTTTCAGGAGCCTTAATGGATCGCAACCGAGGCTCAATATTCGGTTCCCCTGTCTTGCTTTTCGTCGGCGCCCTGGCGGTGACGATGCTTGCGAGCGCCATTCTGATGCTGGTGCCAACGATGGCGAAGCTTGCAATCGGGATGTTCGCGGCCATTCCGATCGTCATCACGATTTGCGGAATTGTGAGTTGCATCTGTTCAGAGAAACCGGCGAACATCATTTTGCTTTGGATCATTATTATGATCATTGCGCCATTGCTCGGGCCCCTGTTGTGGTTCGCCTGGGGCCGAAAGAACACCTGAATGGAGCAGAACTATCCAAAACATTACTGCGGCGTCTTTGGGATTTTTAATCACCCCAAAGCGGCGGAGTTGACCTACTTCGGCCTGTACGCGCTGCAACATCGCGGCCAGGAAAGCGCCGGCATCGTCAGCTTCGATGGCGAGAAATTCCACTCCCATCTCGGCATGGGCCTCGTTCCGCAGGTCTTCAAGGGCGAAGCTCTCGAAAAACTTCCAGGCAAAATCGCCATCGGCCACACGCGCTATTCCACCACCGGCTCCTCCGAACTCCGCAACGCCCAGCCCCTCACTATGGATTGCAAGCGCGGCCAGATCGCCATCGCGCATAACGGCAATCTCACCAACGCCGCCCAACTCCGCGACGAATTGGAATCCCGCGGCTCCATCTTTCAAACCACCGTCGATAGCGAGATCATTCTCCACCTGATCGCGAAGCCGCCCGATAACGGCGACCACAGCACTTTGGTTTCCACCGTCCGCCGCATTGAAGGCGCGTTCTCTCTCGTCATCATGACCGAAAACGAGATGATTGGTGTCCGCGATCCGCACGGGTTCCGGCCGCTTTCGATCGGCAAAGTCGGCGACGCCTGGGTCCTCGCGAGCGAAACGTGCGCCTTCGATCTCATCCAGGCGCAGTTTGTTCGCGACGTCGAACCCGGCGAAATTGTCGTCATTAACGAGAACGGCCTCACGAGCGTAAAACCGTTCCCGAAGGAACAACGCAAAGCGTTCTGCATTTTTGAATACGTCTATTTCGCCCGGCCGGACAGCCGCCTCGCCAATCGCAGCGTCTACGCCGTGCGCGTCGAAATGGGCAAGCAACTCGCCCGCGAATATCCCATCGAAGCGGACATCGTGGTTCCTGTCCCCGACAGCGGCAACTGCGCCGCGCTCGGTTATTCACTCGAATCGAAGATTCCCTACGAAATGGCTTTCGTCCGTAATCACTACGTCGGACGCAGCTTCCTCCAGCCTTCCCAACTTATTCGCGACTTCAACGTCCGCGTGAAATTGAACCTCGTCGAAGAACTCGTTCACGGGAAGCGCGTGATCATCATCGATGACTCGATCGTTCGCGGCACAACTTCCAAAACCCGCGTCAACAGCTTGAAGGAAGCCGGCGCGAAAGAGGTGCACGTGCTCGTCAGTTGCCCTCCTCACATGCACCCGTGCGTGTATGGAATCGACTTTCCAGATCGCACTAAATTGATGGCGGCAAATCACAGCCTGGATGACATCCGCCGCTACTTGAATGCAGATTCTCTCGGCTATCTTTCGCAAGACGGATTGGTCCAGGCGACCGGTCAGCCGAAGCAATCCTTCTGCATGGCCTGCTACGACGGCAATTATCCGGTGCAGTACGATCCCCTCGTCGACAAGCACATCATGGAACATCGCCGCACCCGCAGCGTCACCCTTGGCGAAGCAATCGCCAAAGACCAACTTCAGGGCACCTTGCTCTAGCTCGCTTTAAGTTCGCGGTGCGACCACTCGCAACGCTTTGGGCACTATCGTAATCTTCGCCGGCAGTTCGCCCACCAATTCGCCTTCCAACTGCAGCGCCGCATGAGCTTCGGCCCGCAAGGTAAACTCCTTTGCCTGAAGATAAATACTTCCGCCCTCCTTAAACATCCGCCCCGAAAGAAAATCGAAAACATGTCCCGGCAGCGATTGCCAGTTCACCTTCGGAAAAATCACTGCATCCAAAACTCCATCCTGCAAATCGCTCTTGTGAAATATTGGAAAGCTGCCGCCGTAAAACTTTCCATTCCCAATCAAAATCAGTTCGCCGGTATGCTCCTGGCCATCCGCATGAATCGAGACTTGCGGCTGCTTCGCAGCAAGCGCCTGCAGACCCGCCACCACATAAGCTGCCGGTCCCACCTTCTTCTTGATTTCCCAATTCACCAACTCCACCGAGCGCGCATCAAATCCCGCCCCAGCCAACTGCGCAAAATACCGCCGTTCGGAGCCAGCGCTCGTGCTGTATTCCGCGCAACCCACATCCATCTGCAACTCTGCCGCCCCGTCACTGTCCAGCAGTGTGCAAACCTTCTTGATGTCCAGCGGCAGCCGTAACTCACGCGCGAAAACGTTGATTGTTCCCAGCGGCAAAACCGCCAGGCGTGCCGAACTGAATCCATTCGGCGCGTCCGCAATTCCATTCAAAACTTCATTCAGCGTGCCGTCACCTCCGGCCGCCACGATCGTCTTGAACCCTTCTCCCACCGCCTCCGCCGCCAACCTTCTTGCGCCACCGGGCCCAGTAGTCGGCTTCAGCGCCCAACCACTCTGCGATTCCTCAATATACGCGCGGAACTTCTTCGCCTTCTCTCCGCGCGCAGCCGGATTGAAAATCACGCAAACGCTCACGAGCGCGAAAGCTTACGGCTGCATTGGAGAAATGATACGATAAAAGCGCCGTGGCGCGCTTTCCTGGTCAACCAGGTCCACGTCTCGTTCGCTTCCTGGAAGTATGTTGCCTACGCGCTCCCAATCCGGAGTTCCGATCGAATCGGTGGCCAGTATCGAATACGATTTGTTCGCCGTGGCGCGGAAACTCAGAATCGGCACCGCGCCATCCGCTTCAATGCGCAACCGCAACGAACTTGCCGCATCGCGCGGATTCGTCCCCACGCGATACTCCGAAAGGTTCGACATCCCATCACTGTCGCTGTCGAGCAGCGCATCCGAAGCGACAAGTCGATCCAAACCATTCGCGTCTTCCCACGCATCCGGCAATCCATCGCCATCCGTATCGGTACCCGCCAGTATATTCGGCCCCGCCGGGGTTGGCGTGCCGGGGAATTGCGCGATACTCGTGCCGCCGTCTGGGTAACGGCCCTCCGATATTCCAGTCATCTGCGGCAGCATCGTTACTTCGTCAATCTTGATCACCCCGTTATACAGTCGCAGCGTTTCGCCAAGCGTATCGAGGCTGAACGCCATATGTTCCGGTCCTTTGTCCCGCTCACCATCCGCCTGCAACAAAATAAAGCCACGCGGCGCAATGAAGGTAAGTTGCGCGATCTGCGAATTCGTCCGACCGGAGACCGAAGGATCATCCGTCACAAACATCCCGCTGACGTTCACCGGATTTGCTTCCGGGTTGAACAACTCCAACCAGTCATCGCCAGTCATCGGGTCCGCCATCCATTCGTTAATGCGCACCAGGTTCATGTCACCCACTGTGGCCGCAGCCGAGTTGGCCGCACCCGCTGTAGCGGTAGCACACAACGTCCAGGCTCCGTTCACTCGGCCAATCGTCATCCCTGGCACCTGCGCGCCGAATTCGATGTAGTCGATTACCTGCCCCACGCGATCAAACAGGAAAACCACGCTGCCGGAATCCGCAATGGAGGCCGCCGTGTTAAAACCCGCAGTAATGTTCGTGCTCACCGGCAGACGTTCGTCGCATCGCACCACCAAAAACGTACCCGGTTGCAGAGTAGTCCCGCTCGGAAAGACCCATTCACCTGGATCGCGGTCGTTCACACTGATGCTCATGCCGCTCAAGTCAATCGCAGCGGCGGTCGGGTTGCTCAGTTCAATCCAATCCGGACTACCTGCCGCCAACACTTCGCTTATCTGCAAGCCGATGGCATTCGGTAAATAGTTCGACGCACCCGGGCTCGCACTCGCGGGGAACAAGCTCAAGGTCGTGGCAGCGTCCGGAATCCGGCCATACGAAACACCTTCGCCCAGCAAGCCGTAACTCAATCGACTCACCTCGGCCCCCAGCGCATCTGCCAGGCCGACCGTTGCGCCACTTGCCGGCAATTTGAAGTTCACCGAGTCGGACGCGTAATTTTCGTCCGCAAAAATCTGCCGGTACCCGCCCGCTTCGATAAACGACAACTCCGGCAGCCGTGAAAACTGATTCGTCAGGATCAGGTAATATCCACCGATTCCTGCCGGTAAAGTTGCGTCTGAATTGTGCAACTCAACCCAATCGTCCTGCCCGGGCAACGAATTCGCGAGCACCTCATTGATGACCACATTCGTGCTGAGCGCCACCTCCTCATTGCGCGCGCCGGGAGTTGGCAAGTTCAGCGTCCAACTCGATACTGCCTCGCCGCGACCGATACTGTGCGTCGGGATCTGCAGCCCGTAGGTAACGCTATCGACCCGATTCGTATTCGCGTCGTAAAGAAACACACTTTCTTCACTGGCACTTAATGCGAAGCCAGTGTGCAAACCAGCTTGCGTCGTTGCGGCATCGCACCAGACCTGCAGATAAGCCCCCGCCGCAAGCTGCACGCCCGCCGGAAAAACAAACTGCCGCGGATTGCTGTCGTCCGATACACTCCAACCCGCGAGATTCACCGTCGTCGCGCCTGAGTTATAGAGTTCCAACCAATCGGACGCGCCCGCGACATTCGTTGGATTCCCACTGGCAAAGATTTCGTTCAATCGGATGGCGTGAATCGCGGCAGTACTATTGGCTTGTCCGGGTGAACCGCCAGGTGCGCCACTCGCCTTCCAGCTCGCCGCCGCGCCAGGGTCACTGTTACTCGCGATTAACTCGAGCGATTGCCCCAATCCATCCGCTTCCCGGGGCCAGCCGTTCTCATCATCGTAATCCACCATCGTTACGATATTTCCCGCCGCATCCCGCAAAATGAGCGTCTCGCCACCATTGCTCAACGAGCCGGTAAAATTCCCATACACCTGCACCTGCGGATACCGATTCGCAAACGCCGCCGGACTCACACTCGAAGCAAGCACCCATCGTTCCCCTGCTCCAATCGTTCCAACCCCGAGCGGAAATCGATAAATCACATCGCCGTCATCCACTGTGAACCCACCCAGGTCCAACGGCGTCGGCCCAACATTCTGAATCTCGATATATTCATAAGCATCCCCGCCGATCGGGTTGTACATGATCTCGGTAATCCGCACCGGCACGCCCAATTGCTCAAGCTGCAGCGTCGCTTCCGTGAACGCACTCCAATTCCCTCCGGAAAGCGTCCGTGCTTTCACCACCACCGAACTCGCAAGCTGTATCGGCGCGCTGTATTGCCGCGCATCGGCATGAACGGCGCCGGTGAACGCCACGCGTGGATCGACCCCATTCGTCGTATAATAAATCGGCGCCACCGGTGCGCTCATCGTGAGCGGCACATTGCCCGGCACCCGGCCCGACTGCAGATTGAACGTCGGCGCGTTCGAAGAAAGCATCAGCCCGGCCTGGGCAATGTGGTTGGTCACATACCTCCGCCGCTGCGCGATCCACGTCGTGCTCATCACATTGTTGAAGCCACTGATCGAGGTCAGAACCTTCCCTTTCACGTTCTCGTATCGTTGCCGAACCTTTTCGTCCGTCAGCGCCCCGCCGTTATAAAAATGCTTATGCGCCCGATCCGCAAAACGCATCCGAAACTCCGGACTTAGCCGCAGCCGATTGAAAATCGTCGGAATCTCCGAGCCACCCCCCAGTTCGTTCACAATCGTGTTCTGCGTCGGTGCGTTGTTGTAGCCGAAACTCCATTCCGCATCCCAAACATAAAAACGGAACTTACCATCCGGCGCCTGCTCGCGGGCCGCCCGCCAGTTATTCCACGGCCAATCCGAAGTGCCCGCATAAATATTCACCAGCAGGTAATCAATGAAGTTATCGATATCCAGCATCTCCCCGATTTGCGAGTAGACAGAAGCGTTCCCCGGATTCTGCTGCGCTACAAAATCCCGCATCGCATTCCAGGCAGTCGACGATCCCTCCGCGATTTCGCCGGCCTGCGCAATCACATCCCAGTTCTCGCTTCCGCCATGCCAGGTCTGCAAAAACTGCGGCGAGATTCGCTCCGTCGGATTATACAAACCTTTATAAATGCCATTTAAAAAGAGATGCACAAACGTGCCGTGGCTTGTCACCTGGCCGACATCTCCCGCCAGTTGTCGCGTCACCTCGTCGCGAATGAATGGGTTGGTCGGATCATTCATTCCCGCGCGCAAAACCACTTCGTCGTAAGACTCCAGCGGAATATCCGGAATCAATTTGTAATTCAATTGCCCCGCGCCGTAGTCGCCGCGGAAATAGAGGCGAAACGAATATTTGTTAAACGGAATTTCACTACTGCGATAGTCGTAGCGCTCGCGAATGTAACCACCACCCTGGATACGAATTCCGCAATCAATCTGAAATCCTCCGTTATCTTCCGGTCGAATCAACTCCACCGAGATCGGCCGTTCCCACGCCATCCCGTGTTGCGTCGTGTTCCGGGGATTCGTCTCCATAATCCCAGTCGTGCCATACAAATGATTCGACGCGGTTACCAGCGACATCGACGGAATCCGCATCCGGGCCAATGGAATGTTATAAAGGTAAGTGTGCGTGCGCGGAACCGACGGCAGCGCATTAGCCTTGAACGCCGCCGCTCTCAACATCCGCGTCCGATCGATCAAAATCGGGCCGGTGTAATCAGTCCCGATTGTTTCCGTCGGCACCTGGCCGTCCGTCGTATAGCGAATCACTGCTCCCGGCGTTGAACAATACAGCGACAAATAAAATGGCGAATTATAGTAACCGCGCTCCACCGAGAAATGCACCGCCTCCACCGCACCGGTGATTGAACTCGTTCCGTTCAGCGCCCGCGGCGTCGCCGGCCTGAAAAACCCCAGCGTATTGTCCGGGTTGTAAGCATACGAATAATCATTTCGTTGCTCCGGATATTGCGGCGCGAATTCATGCACCACCCGTCGCGGCGAATCCGGCCCATACAGCCCGAGATATTCGCCCTGCAGACTCAACTTGAAATTCGTGTGCAACCGCGCCGGCTCCCGAATATCCCGGCCCGATGCGAACACCAGCACAAACGACCGCGGCCCAATCGTCACCGCCGGAAACACCCACTGGTCTGGCTTTGTCGGATCATCCGTCAGCGCCCATCCCTCCAGGTTCACCGCATAGTTCTCGAAATTATATAATTCAATCCAATCCTCCGCCGACCCAAAGCTATCCAGCAACCCGTTCTCATTCGCCGCCATCACTTCGTTGATCCGCACTCGCGGTCCCGCCTGTGCCGCATTCACCGTGTAATTCCATGAATTCCCCACAAACGCATTCGGCGGCTGATTGAAATCGCGAATCCCGTGATTCGCCGCCCAACTCACCGTCACGTTTCCATTAGTGATCGGCCCACAACTAAAGCGATACGGCCCCGAGCCAAACCCGCTGATGTTGGTCGCAGGCGCGCCGTTGATCAGCAAATCCAATAAATCCAGCCCTGTCACCGCTTTGCTGAACAGCACATCGATCTGCGACACGCCCTGCAATGTCGCCCCGCGGGGCGGATGCACCGAGGAAATCAACGGAAACGTCGGATCCGCCAGCTTATAAGTAAACGTCGCGCTCGGATGCGCCTGGTCAAACGGGTTCGGCGGAATTGCACTATCCGTAATATTCGCATCGATCGACCATGTCACCAGCACATCGCCATACGCCGGCTGCGGAAACTGAAAAGTATAGTTCGATCCCCCGCCCGTCACCGAAGTCGCCGCCACATCATTCAACCGCAGATCGGACCCATTCACCCCCACCACGTTCTCGCTGAACGTCACCGTGAGTTGCGTCAGATTCGTCCGCGTCCCCGGCGCAGGACTCACTCCTGTGATGGTCGGCGAAATCGTTTCCTTGTCGCGCGTCAGCAATTGCGCATCCAACAACGCATCGCTGCTATCCGCCAAACTGATATTGAAAAGCTGAATCGCCAGAACGTTCTGCCCGCTTCGCAAGGCCGATACCGGCACAATTGTGCTCTCGAACACCGCAGGTTCCGGCGCATTCCCCGATGCCAGCGCGTTGTATGTGATTGCCGCGGGCGCAAACCTGCTCGCCACCTGCTGCCCGTTCACCCACGCCACGTATCCATCATCCGCCCGCACATCCAGATCCGCCGCCGCGATCGTCGGCAAATCCGTGATCGTAAAATTCTGCCGCAGGAACACGCTCGAGTAATTCCCCCGC
>DASVNK010000050.1:0-37854 GCA_036383895.1 Verrucomicrobiia bacterium
TTCATGGAAGGACTCAATAGCGTCTTCTCGGCGACCAAACGCCGAGCCCGCGGATACAGGACCAGCACTCACCTCATTGCCATCCTCTACCTAGTAGCCGCCAAGCTCAAAATCCCATTCCACTGAAAATAGCGAGGAACCTTTAGATTCGCGCTACAGACCGGCGGCATTGCCGAACTTAAATTGCACCTGTTGAGTTGATAAGTTCCGGAAACTAAAAGCGCAACAGGAGGTCTCGCTTCAAAAAAAAGAGGGCCGGAAGATTCCGGCCCTCGCGAGGAATTATACTGAAGCGCTGGACTATTGTCGCGCCTGATAGAAGCGCATGGTTCCCGTGGCTGGCACAGGATAAGGGTTAGGCGCCCCAACCACTGGTGCATAGGTGCCGTTCACCGTGTCGGACGCCACGAGAGTTCCCTCGTAAGCAATCAGAATCTGGCCACTGCTATTTCGCGTTACGCTGATATCAGGACCAGGAGGTGTTGAGCTAAGCGGATACAAGAGGATGTAATCCAGATCCGGATCACCGGCTGCGATGGTGAGGCGGAGGGTTGAATTCGCGCCGAGGTTATAGACGGCGAGCGATCCATCTGGAGCACGCATCGGATTCAAGTCGTTCGAGCTCCAACCGCCGGTGTTGTTGGCGGTGAAGGAACCGACTTGCTGCACGGTAGCATTGGCAGTGTCAGCGCCCGCAGTGACGACATCCAGGCGGAGGGTGATCGCGTTGGCCGCGAGACCGTCGCGGGATGCGCCCACGACTGCGTGGTATTGTCCCGCAGGGAGGCTGCGAGTGTACTGGTACCATTCACCGGCTGAACCCCAACCCATCTTGTAGTTGGTTTCAATGGTGAAACCACCACGCTCGCGGTCGCCATTATTGTCAATGACATCAACGTTGCCGAGCGCATCTTCAGGCGTGGTGGCGAAGGGAGTAGTCACGTTATTGAACGCGTATCCATTGCGATAGTCGTTTCCGTTTGCCGCTGCATCAGTCGTTGACTGGTTCGTCAGTTTGAAGTCAATACCAGGAATACCCTCCAAACCACCGTAATAGTTGGTAGCAAGAGGCATGGTGCTGGCTGCCGCGACGGTTTGACCGCGGCCGTGATTATAATCTTCGGCCTCGATAACGAATGGAGCACGCATGATGGCACGGGCGTTGTTGTCCGAGCTGACAGCGGTGCTCAAGGTAGTGCCGTTGACGTTGGTCACACCGACTGAATAGTCGCCGATGTCGTCGACGTCCGCGTTCGTAACGGTCAGGGTAGAGGCGGTTGCGCCGGTGATCGGTTTCTTGTTCAGATACCATTGATAACCAAGAGCACCCTGCGCCGTATTTTCGGCAGTTACGCTGAAGGTGAGGGTGTCACCCTTGTTGAACACGTAACTGTTCGTCGGCGCCTGGGTGATGATCGGCGGGAAGGATGAAGGATCGACCACCGCTCCGATCAAGTTACCAGTCAAGAGAGAAGCGCTCCCGTTCGCAGGATCGGCCGTCGCAGCAGGACCACGGAATGTGACTTGCGCCCGATCTCCGCCGCCGCCTTCCTGATGATGCACTTCGAAGTAGTAACGAACTCCGTTGGTCAGAGTGATCTTGGCATTGCCGTTGGCGTCGGTCGTGGGCCAAGCAGAGAAATCCGCATAATCGCTCGCTTTGCGCGCGGAAGTCAGGAACTGATCCGAACGGTTTCCAAAAGGCCCAACCCAAGGGCCAAACGGATCCGCTTCGTTTTTCTGACCGCGGCGGTAAACGTACTCCACGTCGGTTCCATTGCCGGTGGTTGTGGCGCTGCCGAGGCCGGTCCATTCACGGCTGTTTTGCCAGCCGATATCGGCGAGGATCAAATGGGCATTGGCAGGGTTCGAATCCGTGCTGAGGAACATGACCATATTATCATCCGCCGCGCCGTAGAAGACATAGTCGCCCGTGGCGCTGGGAGTAAAATAACCCTTCATTTGAGAGGTGAAGTTATCCGCAAAGTCGCCACCTGTTTCGAGCAAGGTGCGGGTTTCAACGACTGTGGGGGAGTCCAGGGCTCCCGGTGTATTCGTCATGGCCGCGAGAGAAGTGATATTATTGAAGCGTTTATACAGCACGACGCCCGAGCGGAACTCGAAACTCCGGAAGTTCGCCGTGTTCGGGTTGAGGCTGTTGTTAAACAGGTCGCGAACGTTGGCGGCTGTCACCGTGAGGGTGAGCGATGTATTCTGAGGCTGGGTACTCGTGGTCAGACGGACCTGAGTGCGGTTGGTTGCTGCGTCCGGATTTGCGGCATCGAGTTCCACGAAGCTAGCAGCGGTGACGGTCACTCCGCCGGAGACGCTGTAATTGCCGGCAACGGCCGCACCGTCGGCCATGGGTTCGGAGAATGTGATGAGGACCTGATTGAAGGTGTCGCTTGAACTGACTTTCGTCATCGTCGGAGCAGTGGTGTCATTGACCACAGTCAGCGTCGCCTGAGGAGTGGTGATCGTGCCACCAGGGTTTGTCACGCGGACGGAGAACTTCGCTTGATTGTCGGTGAGTTCAACGCGCGGGATGGTGTAGGACGTGCCACCAACTGGCGCGCCGTTCGCGTCAGTAATCGGTTGGCCATCCCGGAGCCACTCGTAAGTGTAGGGAGGCGTTCCGTTCGGCACGCCGATGCGGAAGGTGACTAATGTACCGGCAGCAACGGTTTGGCTTTGCGGAACTGCGTTGAGCGTCAGAGGACCGTCAGCGCGATCGAAGCTGCGCAGTTGGGAACCGGGAATCGGTTCCGCCGCATCGAGCGGGAAGCTCCCGTCAGTAGTGTAGGTCACCGCCAGGTTATCGCCGCCACCACCTTCGGCCATGAGAGCCTCGATGTAGTAGGGAGTGTTGGCGGTGAGCGCGATGGGGACAGAAACGTTGTTCATTCGGCCGGTCGTGGCGTCGGCCACAGTGCGGCGACGATCCACCCGGGTAACGCCGTCATCCATAAATGGATTGTCGAAGTTTCGGACACCGTTCCAGGAGTTTTCCTGGGCGATGAGGCGCTTGTTGGCAGGATTGGAGTCGGTGCTCAGGAAGAGCAGGCCACCGTCGTCGGAGGCAATGGCGAAGGTGTAATTGCCGGTGGTAGGCGGATAGAAATACCCGAGAATTTGGACGCCGTAATTGTTTTTCACGTCGCTGGCAGGCGCAGTGCCATCGCGGTTTGCCGGCCATTCGAAGAGAGTCGAATGATCGATAATATCGGGGTTGTTTGGGAAGGTCGCATGATTGGTAAGGCCGGCGAGGGAGCCATCGACTGGTCTGAACTCGCGAACGGAGATAACACCCTGCGGCGTAGCCGCTGGAGCCACCTGGGCGTAAAGAGAGCAGGCGCCGGCGACCAGTAATGTGGCGCATGCTGCTTTGATGTATGGTTGCATAACTTTCTGCATTATCCCGCGAAAAAGCTGACGTCAGACTCCTTCGACGGAACACATTGTGTTTGGGATTTCATGGGAGGATAGGAGATAACGCGTTCCCACTGCAACGAAAAAGTTGCGAAATGGTAACAAAATCTTCGGAGAGTTCCTCCGGCACGGCAATCATCCATCCTTTCACAAACCCGAGGAGGACAGTTCATCAAGCTTGCAGAAAGGCTTGGTTCAGGGAGAATCCGGTCTATCCCACACCATGTGCGTTCGTTCGATTGTCGTATTGCTATCCGCGGCCAGTGCCAGTTTTGGCGCGGCGCTGAATTGGAAGGCTGGCGCTGATTATCGTTTTGCGCCGATTACTCCCGGCGGGTCGAAAGCGGGGCTTGTTCTTCAAGCGCCTGTTCAAACGGGAATCCAATTCTCGAATACGCTTTCGTTGCAACGGATTCTCCCGAACCACAATTATATGAACGGATCGGGAGCGGCGTTGGGGGACTTCGATGGGGATGGATGGTGTGATATTTACTTTTGCAATTTGGGTGGAGAGAACGCGCTGTATCGGAACTTAGGAAATTGGAAGTTCGAAAATGTAACTAAGAGCGCCGGGGTGGAATGCGCGAAGGATCCGTCGACGGGCGCGGTTTTTGCGGATGTGAATGCAGATGGCCGGCTTGATTTGATTGTGACGGCGCTGGGGGGGCCGAATTCGCTGTTTATCAACCAGGGGAATGGGAAGTTTGTCGATACGGCGGCAGCGGGCGGGATCAGCTCGAGATTGGGAGCGATGTCGATGGCGGTGGGTGACGTGGATGGGAACGGGACACTGGATCTATATATCTGCAACTATGGAGCGACCTCCATTCTGCGGAGCGGGGGCGCGCTGAATGTTTCGTATGTGAATGGGAAACCGGTGGTGCGGGGGCGGTGGGCACAACGGATTCAGATTATAGGGGATACGATGTTCGAACTGGGGGAACAGGACGCGCTCTACCTCAATGACGGGACCGGGAAATTCAAGGCAGTGTCTTGGGCTGATGGGACATTCCTAGATGAGGATGGGAAGCCGCTGAAAGAAGCGCCGTGGGACCAGGGCCTGGCGGTGATGTTTCGCGATGTGGATGGCGATCGCGATCCGGATATTTACGTTTGCAACGACGCCTTCACGCCGGACCGTTTTTGGATCAACGACGGGAAAGGAAAATTTCGCAGCATGAGCCGGCTGCATTGGCGATCGACCAGCCATTCGTCCATGGGAGTAGATTTCGCGGATTACGACCGGGACGGGGACGATGATTTTATTGTGGTGGATATGTTGAGCCAGGAGCGGCGTTATTTAATCACGCAAAAAGGAACGATTCCGCCGCAACCGAAAGTGCCTGGGGACCTGCTTACCCAAGTTCAGATTCGGAAGAACACCTTTTACGAGAATCGCGGCGATGGCACTTATGCGGAGATCGCGAATATGGTCGGCGTGGCGGCATCGGAATGGAGTTGGAACCCGGTGTTCATCGACATGGACCTGGACGGATGGGAAGACCTGCTGATCAGCAATGGGTTTCCATTCAACATGGATGACATGGACACGAAGGAGAAAGTGCGGGCCATGGGCGGGTTGGGAGTGGAGCAATCGCGGCGAACACTGCTGCTGTATCCGAAGTTGGATACGCCGAACATGGCGTTCCGGAATTTGCGCGGCAAAGGATTTGAACAAGTCAAAGGGGCGTGGGGTTTTGATGCGACGGAAGTCTCGAACGGAATTGCGCTGGGTGACCTGGATAATGATGGGGACCTGGATGCGGTGGTGAATACGTTTAACGGACCGGGGCTGGTGTATCGAAATGACTGCGCGGAGCCGCGGGTGCTGGTGCGCTTGAAGGGAAAGGCGCCGAACACGCAGGGGATTGGAGCGAAGATCATGGTGCGCGGAGGTCCGGTGGAACAATCGCAAGAGATGATCGCTGGGGGGCGATACGCTTCCAGCGACGATTCCGCGCGGATGTTTGCCTGCGGTGGAAGCGCGAAGATGGAGATCGAAGTGATCTGGCGGAATGGGACCCGGAGCGCGGTGAAAAATGTTTTGCCCAATCATATCTACGAGATCGACGAGACTGGTTCAACTTCCATGGCTCCAGCGGCTCCAGCAGGTTCAAAAGGACCGACGCCTCTCTTCAAGGACGGCTCAAATCTTCTCACGCATAAGCATCACGAAACTGAATTTGAGGACTACGGAGTTCAGCCGACGCTGCCGCACAAACTGAGCCGGCCGGGGCCGGCGATCGCGAGCATCGATCTGGACCGAAACGGTTGGGACGACCTGGTGATCGGCGCGGGTCGCGGCGGCAAACTGGCGCTTTTCCTCAACGACGAGGGGCGAATTCGGAAGGTTGAAACGGCCTTCACAGCGCCTGACGACATCGCCGCGATTGCTGCGTTGCGCAGATCCGATTCCACAGAACTCATCCTTGGCGTGAACAACATTGAGACCGGCATAACGAACACGGCCGTCATTCTCGAAGCGCGCGGAACGAATATCACGCAAACCGGGAATCTGCCGGTCGCCGCTGCGGTCAGTACTCTCGCGCTCACGAACATTTCCGAGCAACCGATTCTGTTCGTCGGAGGGCATTTCGTCCGCGGTCGTTATCCGGAACCCGCACCGTCTCACCTTTTCGTTTATTCCGGCGAAAAGTGGATTGAACATTCCGAATCGAAATCCGTTCTCGCCAAACTCGGGACAGTCACCGCCGCCACTTGGACGCAACTCAATGACGATGCTGCTCCGGAACTCCTGGTCGCCTGCGATTGGGGCGGGATTCGTATTTTCGAATTCGCCAACAATAAACTGGTCGATCGCACCGCGAGCTGGCGTATTGCGGATCAGATCGGACGATGGCAATCGATTACGGCAGCGGATGTGAACCGTGATGGACGGATAGACTTTATTGCGGGGAATTGGGGATTGAATTCGTTTTATAACCAGGCAACCGACGGCCAGGTCGAACTTTTCTACGGTGACTTCAACAACTCCGGACGCATCGAAATCCTCGAAGCTTACCGAAGTGCCGAAGGTAAATCGGTCCCTTGGCGTCAAATGCCCGACCTTGCCGCCTCCCTGCCCTGGCTGCGCGACACATTTCGGACGCACAGCGCCTATGCGGCCGCTTCGATTGACCAGATCCTCGGCCCGCGCCTTAGCTCCGCGACGAAAGTCCGCACCACCACTCTCGCTACTACGCTCTTTCTGAATCGCGGCGATCATTTCGAACCGATCGCGCTGCCGCGTGAAGCGCAGTTCACTCCCATCTTCAGCATCTCCACCGCGGACTTCGATCTCGATGGCTCCACGGACCTTTTCCTATCGCAAAACCACTTCGGCACCCGTGAAGTCGAGGGCCCTCTGGATGCCGGCCGCGGATTGCTTTTGCGTGGCGGTGGCGACGGCAAATTTACAGCCATTTCTGGACCGGAAAGCGGGATTGCCGCCTATGGCGAACAACGAGCCTCGATCGCGACTGACCTGAATAAGGACGGCGCGCCCGACCTTGTCGTGGGCCAAAACGGTTCCGAAACGAAGCTCTACCTCAATTCGAAGAAACGCTGAAACGCCTCGAGGCGAATTACAACCCTCCAACCTCGAGGCGTCAGCTATGCAGCGCACCAGGAGCGATTTCAATTTCCACTAAACTGCAAGATGTCAAAGAACAGACGCGCTTCGACGCGCGTGAAAACCTAGATACTTTACGGTGCTGATGATTGCTGATGCGGTTCCCACTTTTGCCTGCTTTGCTCAGCGCGGAGCGCGAGGCGGTCGTAGGATAGATTCAACTGGGCTTCCTGCTGTTGTTGATCTTTCAGGTTGAGAATCCAGCGGCTCAGCAGACGGAACTTATCCAAATTGGCCTGGGGCTCCGTGGCGATGTTGAACGCCATGTGGTGGGTCATGGTTTCGGCAGCGCGAAGGACTTTCGGATCGAGTTCGCCCGCGGCGCAACGCACGACATCGAAGAACTCGCGTTCCTTCAGCATCTCGGAGTACCGAGCCACGAATCGGCAAAGTGAATTGAGATGGGTTTTAATACCGAAACCATCCGGTGGCGGAAGAGCGGCAAGTTCCCTGGCTTTCGCGTAGCCGAGTTTATGTATCCAATCGTAAAGCTGAGCTTGTTGGTCGGCAGAGAGTTTAAAGAGACGACTGTCGGAGCGGGGCTTCATGATAATAACGAATTACGAATTACGAATTAAGAATTACGAATTACTAGGTTTATGAGTGACGGACTTGAGCGGTGACGGTGCGGGTGTCTCCCCCCCTTTTAAAAATAGCGTGGAAGATCGTAGAAGAAGGTGGAAGAGTGTGAACGGCGGCAATGGCGACTTTCGAATGCCGATTTCCGAATGAAAGCTGCAATGCGAGAGATGCACTGGAGCTGAACCGCCGGGAAAAACGGCGGAAACCAAGTGTATTGAACGCCGACTGAGTCGGTCCACGTTGGCGGACAACCGGCAAAAGAGACACAATCGTTTAAGATCATGCGGTGAGGATATGGATGGGGGTCTGCCATCTACGGGGGTAGGCCTAAATTCTTTCCGAATTAAGAATTATGAATTAAGAATTAAGGATTATCGATATGTAACGAGAAACGAGGGTTTTAAACAGGGCACAGCGAAGAACACGAGATTCAAAAACATCGGGAACGTAACGAGATTTTTCTCCAGGGGCCGGGCCGAGACTGGAGCCTCGCAGATCGCCGTTTCAGGCATTGCACCGTCGCCGCTTTCTTCGGCGACGAACCGCCCGCTGGCACCGGCTTGCTTCGTTGCCGCTTAAAAGCGACGGTCTGATACTTCACCCCCACCATCCGGGCAAACTGCGCCCCGAGTCCGCTCTTCTCAAACTGATTGAGCAACTACTCGCGCCGTTCACGCGAGACGCGACCCCGCCCTTTGCTATCGACTGGAAAAACTCTGAACCGTTCTCTGACTTCGTCATAGCGGATTTGCTATGACTCCCGCTCGAATTTACGAGAGGCCCTTGGCGCGACGCTTACCCGAAGACCGCAGCCGCACCAAGCAGCTGACCAAAGGTCTCCGTGATCGCCTCCCGGAAAAGGGGAGGGGGGATTGCGAGGAAAAGTATGGGCGGAGTTGGGCGTTGCAGCTACTTTGACGGAAATGTTGACTCCGCAGCCGCCGGGTGGGCGGCGCCGCATGTGTGTTTTTTGTTGCTTCCCAACCCCCCAACAGTTTGTGCTCCTAAATTATGACCATCGCTAACGCGAACCCTGGTGTGGACTGCTGTGTTTTTCGCGGCGTGAGCGAGCGCGCGGGAGTAAGTGAAAAATCGTAAGTGGAGAATAACCATCTTACGGACTGACCCCTTCTTGACCCCTTCTTTCGGAGGAGTGCAAGAAGGCAGGAAGGGCCATTTATTTAAGTCGATGAACCAGCCGGGGTTAGGTCACGCGAATCGTAGATTTGGCGGAATAAAGCCGGCCAATGTCGGCGTAAAGATGATCGACGTAGTCGGAGGTGACCTCCGGTCTGAACATTCTTAAAGAGTTGATGCTAGTAGATAGCTGCAGTTAGAGCCCTGGGAGGAAACGGATGATGCTTCCATTCGTGGAAACTTCGACGGTTCCATGTCCTCCCGGCGTTTTTGGCAGCTGCCATAACGTGACGCTCCATCGCCCATCGTCAAAACTGACATCACCGACTTCCACATCGTTCCAGCCGCGCCGTATTACTTCTGCCTTAGCGACCGCAGTGGCCTTCTCAGCTGTGACGGTTGCCTTTGAGCTGCATCCGTACCCAGAGATTAATGTTAGTATACCGGTAACGCAACAAAGATCAAAGTATAACTTAGGTTTCATGGGCCGCACAGTTTCTTGATACGCTCATTCATAATTTTGAGTTCATCTAGCACCTGATTAATGCATTGTGGATCGCCATCACACCCCGAAATTCCGTTTTTCAAACATTGCGCTCCAATTTTGTATGCTGAACACTCTTCAGCTTTTGGATTCTTACCAGGTTTAAACGGTGGCCGAGTAACACCCGGTCCGGCAGGACAGTCGATATCGTTGTGATGGTCATTCTCGTGGGCGTTAGTGCATGGATCGATTATGCCCTTTGCCTTACTATTTCCAGCCCCCGATACACCACCAGAAGACCAATTGCAACTATACTTTTTGCCTCCGCAACAGACAACTCCACCTATACTGGTTCCGGCTAGCCCCAAAGTCTTTGCACTACCACATGGGTCCGAGCATGGGCCTGGAGAGCATCCAGTGAGAAAGAGACCGAGCGAATCGTATTGCGAATTCGGGCTATTGGCGACGAATACATACAGATTGGGTCCGAGTCCAGGGTCAGTCCGTAAGATGGAGGATGCGTCGGCTTGGTCATATCCCCGCAAATTCTCGTTGGGGCGCCGCGACTTTCGGCGTGCCGGGACGGACGCGCTGGTGGTGGTGCAGATTTGTCTTGGCTGACTTGGGCGTGCCAAGGTGAAGTCGCTGGCTGATTTCTTTGACGGTGAGTGTCGTCTGGTTGCGCAGGCGTGTGGCAATAGCAAGTTTGGCTGGGTCGTTTTTTCGGCGGAGCGCCAGTTGCTCGATGGTCCAGCCCCGGGCGTGAAGTTCTTCGGCAATAATCCGGTCGGCGCGGTGCTTCGCAGTTTCGGCACGGACTTGCCCGGGTGCTTCTTTGTTATGCGTTTCCACCAGATCAATCATGTGTTGCTGGAAAGTGGCTGGGCCGAAACACCAGCCACGGCGGATGGCCTGGTAGGACTCTTCTTCCTGTTCGTCGGCGCGCCGAGTTTCAATGCGATTCAGGAATTCGGCGCGCGTTTTCGGTGTGTCTTCGCGCAGTCCATGTTCGCCGAGCAAACGATCCGTTCGCAGCCAGGAAGGACGATGGGCCGGAGCTGCCGCATACCAGTGAAGACTGCTCCAGGGATAGGCCGTCACTGGTTCATCTGCCTGCAACAGCCTGGCACGCGCAGGATTGAGGTGGACATAATCGCAAACGGTCCGGAGATAGCCGGAAGATTGGCCGTCAATCAAAAGGGCTTTATAGCGTCCGCTAAAGACGTGACCGAAAAGTTTGTGGCGGTGATTTAGACGGATGGTATAGGCACTCAAAAGCCAGCGCATGCCCTCGACGAGGTTCGGCTCCGGTGTTTCCGCGACGAGATGAAAATGATTTGGCATCAAACAATAAGCGTGAACTTGCCAGCCGGTTTTCTGGCAGGCTTCGGCGAGGGTCTTGAGAAAGTCGTGTCGATCCACATCGTTCAGGAAAATGGCCTCGCGGCGATCTCCACGGCTCATGAGGTGGTAAATGGCACCGGGAAACTCGACTCTCGGCGGACGGGGCATGCAGCTCGATTTGAGCCAATATGCCTCTATTCGTAAAGGAGGAAACTAACATCTTACGGACTGACCCCTTTTACGGACTGACCCCTTTTACCTTTTACGTTTTCGGTGTGTCTTCGAGCAGTCCATGTTCGCCGAGCAATCGATCCGTTCGCAGCCAGGAAGGACGATGGGCCGGAGCTGCCGCATACCAGTGAAGACTGCTCCAGGGATAGGCCGTCACTGGTTCATCTGCCTGCAACAGCCTGGCACGCGCAGGATTGAGGTGGACATAACCGCAAACGGTCCGGAGATAGCCGGAAGATTGGCCGTCAATCAAAAGGGCTTTATAGCGTCCGCTAAAGACGTGACCGAAAAGTTTGTGGCGATGTTTTAGACGGATGGTATAGGCACTCAAAAGCCAGCGCATGCCTTCCACCAGGTTTGCCTCCGGTGTTTCGGCGACGAGATGAAAATGATTGGGCATCAGGCAGTAGGCGTGAAGTTGCCAGCCGGTTTTCTGACAAGCCTCCGCGAGGGTTTTAAGGAAGTCGTGCCGATCAACGTCGTTCAGGAAAATGGCCTCGCGGCGATCTCCATGGCTCATGAGCTGGTAAATGGCTCGGGAAACTCAACTCGTGGTGAACGAGGCATGCAGCTCGATTTCAGCCGATATGCCTCTATCCGTAAAGTGGGAAACTAACATCTTACGGACTGACCCCTTTTCTGACCCCTTTTCCTTTCTAAGCGTGAACTTGCCAGCCGGTTTTCTGGCAGGCTTCGGCGAGGGTCTTGAGAAAGTCGTGTCGCTCCACATCGTTCAGGAAAATGGCCTCGCGGCGATCTCCACGGCTCATGAGGTGGTAAATGGCTCCGGGAAAATCGACTCTCGGCGGACGGGCCATGCAGCTCGATTTGAGCCAATATGCCTCTATTCGTAAAGCGGGAAACTAACATCTTACGGACCGACCCCTTTTATGGGAAGCCTCTCCTGTACAGACGCCGAATCAATTTTCCTAGGCGTGGTTCGTGCTATGGTTGGCGTGTGTAGTTCAACCATCACTCGACCAGGTGCCACGAAAATGCTATCCCTCTCGGGCGTAGATCTTGTTCTACTACGATCTCCAAGAACTCCTTTTCCCGAGCAGATAACAGATGCTGTGTACGCAGGTCGAATTGAATCGGCTTTAACGCGTAGCTCGGATAATCGCACGCTAAACGTCCGCTAAGCACGTAATGCAGGTATGTATTCAGTTTCGCTTGTAGTTGCGGAAGCAGGGCACCTTCGTCACCCCACTCTCTATGTTCCGCCATCACAAGCACGACAGAGTCCTCAATCGGATTATACGAAACAATATCGATAGACGTAGAATCTTGGACAGCCATACGACTACCTCCGTTCTATTGTTGGAATAATAAATTGCTTTCCCTTCATTGCCGGTGGCGCGTTTTTACCGACGAGAGTCGCCCCTTGTGTCGCCATAAGTTGATCGCGGAGCAACTGCTTGGCATTTCGAACTGCATTCCCCGACTTAATCTCGGCGTTCACGATCTGACCGATTGGCGTTCCCACTAACCGATCGATGAAGCGCAATCCCCCATCCGAGGTCCGCGCCCCGACATTTCTCCCAAGAATGACGAATCCCTCGTCAATCAACTGCTGCTCGACGCGGGCCTCAAATGCTATTCCACATTCCCGGTTGATTCGCGGCAAATTCCGCATGAAGGCGGCCTTTTCCATATTCTTCGCAACCGGATTCAAGCCTAGCGTTAGGCCAGTACCTAATAGTTGTTCATAAAGCACAACTTTATAGTCCAACATATTTGCCATAACAGATTGCTCTTTGTAAAACTGAGCTGTCGGAGTGTTCTCGTGACACGACAAACAGAAGGTTGGAGACCAGTTCCCAAAGGGATCTACGTAACCGCCACCAATGCCCGTCGGCGCTCGCCGCACCGGCATTGTGTACGCTGTATAAGTATCGAACCCAAATGGATCGAAGAGACCGGTGGGAGAATTCACAACAAATGCGAATAGATTGAGCCCCCCTCTTCCCCAATTGGATCCCGGCTTAGCCACCTTCCCGTCACGGCATTGTAGTAGCGATATCCGTAATAAACCAACTCGCTCTCATTATCCGTAAACTTCGTGCTGAAGCGAAATGGGTTCTTTCTGGCCATCACCCCAGTGCCGCGGATGGGTTCGCCGAAGGGGCCGTAGTCGTAACGGGCCTTTTCGGTGGCAGTGGTTCCACTGGTGAGGGAGAGGACGTTGCCGTTGCCGTCGAAGCTGACAAAGTGGTGGGTGGTGCTGCCGACGTAATCGGTAACTTTCAGCAGGCCACCCACACCTCCCGCGCCATGGCGCGATCCGCTCAGGTCCAAGCCCCAGACGTAGGTGCGCAGACGCGCGTTGCTGTTGTTGGCGTCGAGTTCGGCAATCACGTTCCAGCGGTCGTAGACGTAGATGACGTCAGAAACTTCTGTGCCTTGGCCGTCATCTCGGCCGTTCCAGACGGTCTGCCGAATGCGGCGGCCCAGGTAATCATATTCATAGATAATGCGCCGCTCGGGAGCCGGCGAGCCGACCAGGGAACGTATCGTGTGCAGGCGATTTTCACCGTCCCATTCGTAGGTCCAGCGACCGTCGCTGGTCAGGTTGCCATCGGCATCGTAGCCCAGCGCCTCCGGATCGCGCGCCAGAAATGCTTCATCGCCCAAAGGATCGCTCTGGGCGGGGGAGGTGGTGATTTGCACGTATTGCGCCGCGGAGAAGTTGTTGACGGTTAGAGCGCGGTGGAAGTACTCGCCCTTACGAGCAGGCGAAAGCCCGTTCACCGTCACGGCAGTGGCTGCATCAGCCATGCCGATGCCGTTTACCACCGGCGGCACCGTTCGCTGCGTATATTTGTTTTGGTAATCCCGGGTGTATGTTCGGTTCCCAATATCATCATAGGCGTAAGTGAACTGCTGGCCGGACACCTGGCTGCCATCCGACCAGTATTTCCGCCCCGATGTGACCTGGCCCAGCCGATCATATTCGTAAATCCAGTAACTGCCATCGCCCCCATGCGCCGCCTTCCGTTGGTTCGCCCCGTCGTAAACATACGCGCTGCTCAATGGCAAACTCGTCGGCGAACTCCCACCAAACTGGAACCCACGCGACGATAGACTTTGCAAACGATTCAGCTTGTCGTACACCTGTGTTGTTACCATCCCTGCCGACGCTGTGTTCGTGAATGTGATGGTATTGACCAAATGGGAGTTGGGATAGCACCTATACGTGGTCGGGGAAAAAGGACTACTGAAGAACCTCACGCAGTTTCGTCGTCCAAAACCATTTGTAGTTCTTTCCGTAAATTTTCAACAAAAACTTGGCACCAGGTGATATCATTAGGATCAAATTCTTCGTCAGCGTCAAGTTCGCCGTACTCGTACATGACGAATACCCGCAAATCGGTCGAACCATCGCGGTGGCGAACTAGAGCGACCGATGCATTTGCACTACCTTTAGATGCCGCTGGATACTCGATAAGATCGTAAACAGTAATTGCGCATTCACATTTACAACAAACGGCTCTAAGTCCGGGCGCGTCACTTCTGAATACTCTGAACTCCTCAGAGCCACACGAGCACACAATTTGATAATAAAAGTGGCCTTTTCCGCTCGAATAAGGAAATCCGGGGGGAACATTTTTGATATAATCTTTTATGTGATCTGGAGCTTGCACAACAGTTTAAAATTCCAGTGAATTGATAGCGTTTGGATCCGCTTCGCGCATCCGGCGGAAGGCGTCCAGCTCCCGCTCAAGAGTCTCTAACGAGGAGACTCGGTTGTGGTTATAACGCATACCTTCGAGAATGTACGAGGCGTCTGGTTTGGTATAAGAACCACTCGGTGAAAATACCCTCAACCCAGAAACATCTCTTTGGACTCGGTTCTTCCGGAGATCCATTGCTCCAAGAGATTTCATTCGATCCAAAATATCTTCAATCCAATTGTTGTGCTCCGTATTTCCCGTGCCATGCTCAGGTCCCCAGTTCGTTCGACTTGGAGAACCTGATGGCGGACATGACCCTAAGTTTCTAGAATCTACTTTATCGGGCAGCAAATGGAGCGCTGCTGCAAGCAACCCCGCACGGTTCTTTAGGGCGATTCCAGCGAGGGCAAGGCGCCCTCCTTGAATCAGTGTGCCGCCGAGGCCGCCAGATCCAACATCTGCGGCTAAGGAAACAGCGTCCAGAACAGTGAAAGCAAGGTCGCGAGACATGGCTCTGTAATCACCTTGTAAGCCATTCGATATAGCACTGCTGGCATCAACGACTAGCATCGTCAAGCTCAAAACAAATCTTCCATCACTGTCGATGCAGTTGATCGGCGAGTTAAAAGATAAAGCGTAGAGATTTACCCCTCCCAGTTCACCAGCGGGATCTCGATTTAACCACCTTCCCGTCACGGCATTGTAGTAGCGGTATCCGTAATAAACCAACCCACTCTCATTATCCGTAAACTTCGTGCTGAAGCGGAAGGGGTTTTTTCTCGCCATGACGCCAGTGCCGCGGATCGGTTCGCCGAAGGGGCCGTATTCGTAGCGGGCGGTTTCGCTGGCAGTGGTTCCGCTGGTGAGGGAGAGGACGTTGCCATTGCCGTCGTAGCTGACCCAGTGATGCGTAGGGGTCCCATCGTAATCGGTAATTTTCAGCAGGCCTCCTACTCCCCCGGCTCCGTGGCGGGAGCCGCTCAGGTCCAGTCCCCAGACGCAGGTGCGCAGACGCGCGTTGCTGTTGTTGGCGTCGAGTTCGGCGATCAGGTTCCAGCGGTCGTAGACGTAGATGACATCTGAAACTTCCGTACCCTGACCATCATCCCGATCGTCCCAGACAGTCTGTCGAATACGGCGCCCCAGATAGTCGTATTCATAGACGATCCGCCGCTCTGGAGCCGGCGAGCCGACCTGGGAACGCAACGTGCGCAAGCGGTTTTCACCGTCCCATTCGTAGGTCCATCGACCGTCGCTGGTCAGGTTGCCATCAGCGTCATAGCCCAGCGCCTCCGGATCGCGCGCCAGAAATGCCTCATCGCCCAACGGGTTGCTCTGGGTGGGAGAGGTTGTGATTTGCAGGTATTGCGCCGCGGAGAAGTTGTTGACTGTAAGAGCGCGGTGGAAGTACTCGCCCTTCCGAGCAGGCGAAAGCCCGTTCACCGTCACGGCAGTGGCTGCATCAGCCATGCCGATGACGTTTACCACCGGCGGCACCGTTCGCTGCGTATATTTGTTTTGGTAATCCCTGGTGTAGGTTCGGTTCCCAATGTCATCGTAAGCGTAAGTGAACTGGATACCTGGCTGCCATCCGACCCTTCTCCGATGCGCTTTGCCTGAAGCACGCGTCCCGCCGCGTCCAAAGTATTGATAAATTGAATATCATCGGTTCCGTAGGTCTTGATCTCACCGTATCGACGTTTGATGCCGTCGTATAAGTAAGTGGTGACAACGCCATCACCATCTTCTAGCGTCGAAAGCGCACAACAGTTGTGCCGATACTTCGTCACGCGATTCGCCAGGTTGGTGACGTTGTAATCGTTCATATCATTCCCAACTCCGTAACCGTACAGCTCACGGGAAAGCACAACGGAAGTCGCTGAACCGCTTACGATCGGCTTGCTGATTCGCGATACCGTCCGACCGAGCGTGTCGCGAACCAATTCCGTCCGCGTCCCATTGACAATTGTCGCGCCGTCGACCAGCGACGATGGTTCACCGGTTTCTTCAATGGTTTTGGTTCCATTTAGGTCCGAAGAGTAAGAGAACTTCGTAGCAGTACCATTTTCGTGGAAGACATATTTGATCTTCCCATGGTTGGAATCGCTAAATGGATACCGAATCGTTTTGGTCCGTAAGTTCGAGGAATCACCAAACGCCGAACCAGGATCAACGCAACGCTCTTCCTGAACTTCTTCTAGGCTCGGCGTGTGTCGATACACTCTGGAGACCTCCACCCAGGCATCCTGCGCGGCGTTCGGGACATTCACCACTTCGGTGCGTGCAAGGTTCTTCCAATATGCGCGAAAAGTAGCAGCATCTTGCGTCGACGTCCCCGAAGGAACCCAATCATAGTCATAGAACGTCACCCTGCTCTGCCCCGCGGCCGGGAAGTTCGGCGCTGTCGGCGGGGCTATGTCAAGGTAGGACTGGTGGTGTTCGATAACGCGGCCGAAGGTGTCATACTTAAAAATCTCCCAACGCCCATCCCAGTATTCAATCCTGCTGGGGCGGCCAACTCCATTTCCACTGGTGACTGGGCTGTAAGTCGTGGTCCGGCTGCCTCCGTTCGCCGTATCGCCTTCTTCGCGCACTTTCAGATAGCGCTGCCCATTGATGTAGACAAACTCCTGGCGGCTCTTCGCGACCATAACTGAAGCGCTGTTCTGCGTTTCTGTAATTTCCGTGTAGTATTCATTGCCGCTCTTCCAGCTCACATTCGTCCGATTCACCCCAGAGTTGGGATAGGTCAATGCCCACTTGGAACTTCCGTACTTATACTGGAAGACCTGACCTGCCGTTTCCGATAGGGTGAAAGTATTCCCGCCTCCGGTGCTTTCAATCGTCCATTTTCGCAGCGGAGTGGCCGTGCCATTCGGTTGCCAAATGGTACCGCTAAAATTGATTT
Organism: Verrucomicrobiia bacterium; assembly: GCA_036383895.1. Classification (GTDB taxonomy): domain Bacteria; phylum Verrucomicrobiota; class Verrucomicrobiia; order Limisphaerales; family SXQI01; genus DASVNK01. The sequence goes on from DASVNK010000050.1 coordinate 17,421, forward strand.
GGTCGTTGCTGTAGAAGGAAAGTTCACGCTTTGAGCTATTGATTGAATTAACTCTCGCGAGCCCTTGAGGTGTCTTCACCCATTGGAGCGCCTGAGACTCGTCCGCAGGATATCGCGTAACTCTAGCGCTTCTGGATGATACCTTAAATGCTGGCAGCGTTGTCGAGTTCGCTTCTGTAGCGAGCTGCAACACCCCGCTGGTCGCTTCCTCGTCGTGTAAACCCAAATTCCAACTCAAATGCGGACCATTCTCGTTCTTCACTAAAGGCGCACCGAAACCTTGCGCTTCGCAGGATGCGCAGGTTCCTTCCTCCCCGCCGCAGCCGAGTCCGATATCTAGTGTTACAATTTGGGTACTGCAGCAGTCCGTTGCGCCCGTCCCCGTTACGATCGCCCGGACTGTAACTTTGTCATCAAGAGGATGCAGTTCTGTGGCTTGCAACGTCGCTGTGAAAAACACCCCGCCGGAATAAGAAACACCAGTCGGATCGACTTCCAAGGCAGCTCCGTTTCCCAAAACTGCCCAGGTTACATTCGGTGAGGTCGCGCCCGGCACGAGTAACTTAATCTCGGTCCTTGGATAGTTTACATAGTCGATTGCGTCCCGTTCCGAAATCATTCGCCCCGAGCAAATCGGCAGCTCCGTATTCCCTTCAAAATACAGGCCCGCCGGCATTTCACTGGCACCTCCAGTACTGGCTGCATAAAAAGAGGCGCCAGTGCTGAGCAAGCATTGTGTCACTTTGCTGGGATCATTAAACGCTGCTTCTGCGCCACCTGACGAGTAATCTGCATCCTTAACAACATAAGTCGCTTTGAAAATCGTATTCTTCCGGACCCATACAGCCTTAGTTCCAGTCCACGATTTCGTGTACGGGGTTGGTCCAGCGAACTCCCATACTTGCTCCCATGTCGCTCCGTTGTCCGTCGATCCCCAAATGCGAGCGTGCGATCCGCGACAGTCCACGTTATTGTCGCGGTAACGGACTGTAACCTCAAATGTAGGCTCCCATTGAACCTCCTGCTCACCGGATCCGGATCCTGCCGGAACAATAAAGGTACCATTTGTAACTGAACCGACCAAAATAGCGTCCCGCCGAGCCCCGGTAGCATCTTTCCAAGTGTACTTCATCTTTGAACCCGGTAGAAATGAAGAATCCCAGTTATTATACTCCGTAAATCGCCGGACTGTATTTGGCTGCACATTATTTTCCGTAAAGGACTGGACAAGTGACCAGGTATTAGTTTCCTTCGGTTCATAATGGAACTGTACGTCGTTTAGCACTCCCGCCGACGTGTTTACGAAAGCTGGCTTAGCATCAAACCAGTCCGGATTAGTAGTTCGCCATTGCACGCTCACCGTGCCGCTTAGACCCGAAGGAACGGTGTAGGTCTGGCCCGTCCCGTCCAGCATATATCCAACTTGGTTGGGAACGTTTGATGAACTCTCGGGCCTCCACTCAACTCTTATCTCATCTCCAACGCTAACGCTCGAAATTGTCCACGGGGTGGAAAATTGACCAAAGGCAACTGATTTTTGCGGAAAGCCGGGGATCTGCGCCCCATTCTTAGTGACCCAAACTAAAGCATTCCGCGGATAGTACGTATTTTTGACCGCCACCTGAACGTCCGCCGCCTCTGCCGGGAGGCACCAATAGACAGCTAGTAATACTAATGGCCTTACTGCCTTGAACAGAGTCGCCAGGTTTCTGAATGTCTCCAAACTTGTTTGGCACATAATTATCAACTTCTCACGTCCAAAGTCCTCTACTCTAAAATCGTAAACACGCTCAGTGTCGTCGCCGCGCTGGTTCCGTTTTCGCTAATTTCCCAGTTAGTTTCACCTAGACTCGAGTCGGCAGCGTTATTCCCGTTCCAGTCCTCAAGATAATCCGCCAGCGAGTCCCCGTCCGTGTCCGTCGGCAACAGCGACGATAAAGCCACATAATGAAACCCGACATCTACATCCGTAGCTCCCTCTTTAGCGCTGCCGATCCTCGTCGTGTGATGGTATAATCCGGCGGTCGCTGCGGTTCGACTCCCCTGATCTTGCAAGTTTGTGGAGGAGTGATAGAAGCGTCCTAAACTGCCGGACCCATAATTGAAGCTGGTCAGTAATATGTCGCTCGACTGGTTCGCATCGATTCGGTCATTGAGGTTATCGATATAAGCGTTTTCTCCATTCAGAGGTATCGGCGCGTAGAAGATATATATCGCTGAACTGTGGAACGCATTATCGCGCCACTCCCAGCTATTCCCACTAGCCGAATTCAAGCCAATGAACGCACACCGGTAGAACAAATTATTCCTGCCGTGCGCAGAGATCGTTGCGTCCGTTCCACTGCCGAGCGATACTTGGACACGCTCGAAAAGCGAATTCGTGAAAGCGACAACTCGGGAGGACGTTCCAACTGTTTCAAAAAATAGTTTACCGCCTGTCAGTTGGCAGTCGGCGAGCGAGAACTTGGACACTGAACCCCCTCCATTGAAATGGTCACCGCTATTTGCCAGCAACGCGAGCTCCGTAAACCGCAAGCTCACCTCGGGAGCTGTACCAGTTGAAAGATCTTCTTTGAGCAAAGTCCAATTTGCACCCGTGTTCCAGCCGCTGTGAGCAATTTCTTGCGCAGTGTGATAACGCACTAATCGGTTGAGAGTATGTGGAGTTCCGCTCCCAATCAGTTTCGCGCCCGCTTGAAGCTTGAAACCAGTATCACCGTAAACTCCGACAGCCACTCCATTGGTTAAGTTCACCGTTGCCCCGCTAATCGCAACGTTGCTAGCGGCCCAGTCCAGCGGGGGATAGTGATAGCCGAGGTCGGGAGTGTCCGCATCGCGAATGGCCTGCTGCCGCAAAACAGTATCAGCGGTGATCGGACCAACCAGTTCTACCGGTCCGTAGGTCGTTCGCTCCTTCAAGTCTGCCAACAGGCCCGCTTCGAGCAAAGTGCTCCCCGCATTTCTATACTGGCTCCCAGGAGCGAGATAATGTCCTGCCGCTCCGACTGCCTGATAGACGCCGTTGCTGGACAGAAGGCTCACGTTGTTAACCCCGCCGTAGCTACCTTGATTTCCCACTTCGGTCAGCAAGCAGTTTTTGAGATAAAGCAGCGTTGATGTCGGATCCCTTTGCAGGGCTTCCGCTTTGTTGATCGTGATGTTTTCGAGGTTATTTGTGCTAAAATAAGGTTGGTCAAAATTCGTTGAGACGTTCCACATCAATCCGTTCAAAAGCTTGATGTCCGTATTGGACGGTCGAAATCCTTTATCGCAATTCACCATCTGGAAATTCCTGAAAACAGGCCCCCCATAGACCGTGTTGAGTTGATCAATTTGAATCCCGATTCGTGCATGGGATATGCGGAAATCAGACAAATCGTAAACGCCGACGCTGCCATTCAATACTAAAGCTGGATTCGCGTAGTAGCCCGACGGGGTTCCGGCTGCTACTTGCTCCCCAACAGTATTGTCGTCCTTGGCCGTCATAACTACCGGTCGATACATACTCGTCCGCATATTGATCGTGCTTCCGGAGATTGTGAGCTTTGTCGATGTCGTGTTGTCGTATTTAATCACAGTGCCGCCCTCGAACGTTGTCGTTCCACTAAGGGTCACAGCGCCAGAAATGAAGTATGTCTTGTCTGATTCGAACGTATAATTCGAGGTGGTGGAAACGATGGTATAATCAAAAAGAAAACCTTTTCCGGAGCGGGGTGAGGTAGCCTTTGCGATTAAAAACGATTCCTTTTTGGAGGCCGATGCAACTCTGTACTCTTTTAAGGATATCGGCTTGGTTCTTTTCGCCGCAACCTTGGTTGCTGTTTCCAATGCTTTTCTAAATCCGTCGATTTCCGGCTTGGGTACTTGCGCCACCGCCCGATCCGGAAGCCCAGCTAGTCTCGCTCGAAGGTCGGTTACCGGGGCTGCCTCGATCAGGAAAGTCATGCCGTCAATCGTCACCCATTCTTTAGCCACAAGAATCCCGGTGTTCTGATCCTCTTCACCTAAATCGAATGCCCTACCCGCGATAATCTCCATCTCTCCAAATGCAAGCGTCTCATCGCCTTGCGCTTTCCCCAACCGTTGGAGAACGTGCTTTGTCTTGACTGGTACGGGCGCTTCCAAGAACTGCGTCCAGATCTCGAGATCTGTCTCTCTCGAATCAAGTCCATACTCTTCGGGTCGTGGTAATTTTTCCCGAAAAATGACATCCTGTTCTAATCCAGCCATGGAATGCCGGTAACGCACATCGGCTTTAATCGCGTCGAAAGCTTGCGGGTAAATTATGCTGTTATCTTCGTGAAGCTCGCCCGTGCTGTCCTTGAGCTCCGCAATAAAAACACTTCGCCCAGTGCTCTTTTCGGCATACACCACACCCACGACTTGCGACCGCAACCGCTTCTTATCGGGCGTTAGTAAATCAATCGTACCCTCCGGGTCATTCAGGTTTGCTGAAAAGATTGTTTTATGTCCGGTGCCTCGCCCCACTGCTGCGCCTTCGTGTAGCTCAATGTGTTCGTGAGCCTCAACCCATTGCTGCGTAGCTTCGTCAAACCGGTTTCTTCCGTTCTTTAACTCAACTACTGTATTCGTTTGAAACGTCTCGGTCCCGTTTGATCGAACTACCAGCCTTGTTAGCTTCCGCTCATTCACGTGCGAATTCCGGTGCTCCACTATGGATTCGACAAATCTCTCGGCCTGGTCAGAAGCGCCCACGAGACGAGTGATGAGGCAGGAAATGCCCACGTAGAAAAGCAGTCCTTTAGACAACATAACCTTAAGCGTCAGTTTCGCGGCAGGAAGTCACTCCCGCAGCTTTGAGAATCCGGCCTTAGATCATGGCGCAACCTTCGTCGCACCGCTCTCGGAACCTGGAATTGTTAGCGCGAGTTGTTAAATGGTAAAATTCAGAAACGGTCAACTACTATTTTGAAAAAGCTGTAACGACGTTCCTTTGCCGGGCTGCACCCTCCCGTGTCATAAAATCATGACTGCATGTCATATATCCGTATGACAAAGTTCGAATTATGCAGGCGGTTTATTGGTAACGGAAAGCTTCAACGGAAGGCCGGAGCTTGCGAAATCCATACCAGCGCCGAAGCTAAGGTGCTGATCTTTGGCAGCGATGTTGTTCAGTCTAATTGTGGATCTAAAAAATAGGCGGTCCAGCTTACGGCGTGAGCGTCATTTCCAGATTCGCTTTGCCGGTGACGCATTTGAAGGTGACGGAGGCGCTGTTTTTGGCCCAGAACACTTCGCCTTCGATGCGCCAGTCCATGGCGGGTTCGGCGGTGTCTTCGATGACCATGCGGCGGACGGTTTTGGGGGAAGGCCCGGCGGAATCGATGCGGAGTTCGGAGAAGCGGCGGCGTTTACCGATGGGGGCGGACTCCTCCACGGTCGTCGCGTGGGCGACCCATTGGCGGTCTGGAGACGGGCGGGATTGGCCACCAGCGGCTTTGGTTGATGGTTTCTGCAGCGCGTAGACGACGGTGCCGCCCGCGGCGAAAATCAGGAAGACGACGGCGCAAAGAGCAATCCAAAAGATGCGTTTCATAGTTCGAGGAAGGGCATCTTGCGGACCGTTTTCATGTTTGCGACCAGCGCAAGCTGCCTGCAGTTATCGGTACCTATCGGTTGGTGAAACAAATGACTTAATGGGGAGGCCGGTGTGATTCGAACTGGGTGAAATTCCGCCGGCCCCTCCGGGAGGGGGAAACAATGTTGGACCACCGGTGGCGGCGCCCGGTGACTCGCTTGCGCACCGGCTACTAATCCGTCATCCCTCCGGGGGGAAGACGAATCTTGCCCGAATGTAATGCCCCCGGGGAGGCCCAGGCTCCTCGCGATGGGCAGTGAACGCGAACCCTTTCATCTAACGCGGAATCCCCTGCCCTGTTTTCGGGTATGTCCCTGACCCTGTGCGGCATACGCCGTGCGGAACGGAAGCGTCCGCAACAACAGGGAGTTGCCAGCGATGTTCATAAAACCGACGATTTATCGGGAATTTCCAAAATTCGCCGTTTGCCTTTTTGTTCTCTTGCTTGGGGGAAACAGCCCAGCGCAGGCGCCGTGCTTGGGGCCTAACCCCAGCGCGGCTGACCATGAGTCGCGGGTGTTTGCGACGGCGCTTCCCGGCGCGCCGAACATTCAACTGCTCGCGCCCGCCAACGGATCGACCATTTCGCTCGGCACGAGTTTGCTGCTGTCGGCGAATGCGTCCGATTCTGACGGAATTGATTTTGTGGATTTCCTGCGGAATGGAGAACGGATCGGTCGCGCGGCGAGGTCCGCCAGCGACGCGAATCAATATACGCTGGTGTGGATCGCGACGATTCCTGGAACGCACACGATTTCAGCGCGGGCGACGGATCTATTCGGAACCGTCGCAACGTCGGCTGAGGTAACCATCACGGTCGGTGAGGTGACAAATCCGCCAGTCGATACCACTCCGCCGAGCGTTCAAATTATTTCGCCCGCGAACGGCACGACGGTGAATTTGAACGGCAGCGTGACGATCAGCGCGAGTGCGAGTGATGCGCAGGGATCGGTCGAGTTCGTGGAGTTTTTGCGGAACGGGAGTGTGTTCGCGCGGGGGACCCCGGTGGCGGGGCAAGTGAATCAATACAGCACGGTGTGGACGGCGAGCGCGGCCGGCACACACGCGTTTAGCGCGCGCGCCGTGGATGTGGCCGGGAATTCCGCGACGTCCGCAGCGGTCAGCGTGGTTGTAGCCCCGACGATGCAAGACACGACGCCTCCATCCGCACAATTCATTTCGCCGCTCAACGGTTCGAGCTTCAATCTGAACTCTGCGGTGACATTCACGGTGACAGCACGCGATCCGCAGCGTTCGCCAGTGACCGTGGATATTTTGCGCAATGGAGCAGTGTTGGGGCGCGCGGTCGTGGTGAGCGGTGAGCCGAATAATTTTCGTTTCACCTGGAACGCGACTGTTCTCGGCCAACAGACCTTCACCGCGCGCGCAACCGACGCAGCGGGTAACTCCGCAATATCGACCGGGATCCGGGTGAATGTGGCGAATCCCCCACCAACGCAACCGCCGGCGAATATTGCGCCCACGGTGTCGATCACTTCACCGACGGCAGGGTCAGAATTGTTGATCGGCTCGATATTCGTTGCGGTGCGAGCGGCGGACAGCGACGGGACGGTTACGAAGGTTGAACTGCTCGTGAACGGAACCGTGAACGCGACGCAACTGTATTCGGCCTCGTCCGTCACGGGAACGCTCCTGTGGAGACCGCGCCTTACCGGGAGTTACACACTTGCAGCGCGAGCGACGGATAACCGAGGAGCGGTTACCACCAGCGGAACTATTCCGGTAACAGTGAAACTGCGCGAGACGTTGCCGCCGGTGACGATCAGCATTTCAGCCGGACGAAACCTGCCGGACCAGTATCGCGAACGGCATCCGGTGCCGGTCGAGATCAAGGTGCGGACGGAAAGTTCGGCGCCGTGGCGAATTGAAGAGAATCCACCGCGCGGATGGCGAGTGACGGGCCTGAGCGAAGGCGGCGAGTATGATTCGATCAATCACAAAGTGGTGTTCCGATCGAGCACGGGAAAATCGCGAGATTTGAAGTACTACGCCATTCCACCACGTGGCGCGACGGGGACACAGACCTTCAGCGGGACGGCGTCGGTCGGAAGCCAATCGGCAGCGATCAAAGGCGATACGCAGATCGCGAAGCGACGGACTGGTGGCGATGACGATGATCGAGACCGTTCCAGCGCATTCGCGGTGCAACTCGACGCGAATTATTTGGTGCACATCGAAAAAGGGCGGACGCGCATGGTCACGCTAGAATTCACCTCCGAGCCTGGAGTGGAATGGGTGGTGGAGTTTTGCACCGCGCTCGATCGAAACGATTGGAGCGTGCTGCCCGGTTCAAACTTGATGGTGAGCGAGGCACGCGAATACGAGGTGCAGGACTCGGGAAGTGCGGGACTGCGGTTCTATCGCCTTCGTCGCGTTGAATAACGAAACGAGAGGGAATGCGACCACAGGCCGTCCGGAAATGGTCCCCTACTCTATTGCGAACCGTTCGAGCAACGATCCAAGTGAAGGCGATGCAGAGCTGAATTAATCGCACAAAGTCGCTGATGCGCAACGCCGGACGGGGGCTCAGGGAAGGTGAATTTTTGTTTCGGGGTTGACCCTGATAGGCCGTCTGGCGGAAGCCAATATGCTCGGGGAAAAGCTCATTTAGGTGCTCAGGTAGATGAAGAAGAAATGCTGCAATGTCGTTGCGAGGCGCGGGTCATTATTCGCGTTCATCGGCATTTTTTGCATTGCGCTGGTGGCCGGTTGTCGCGGGCCCGAACGCAAAGTAGCCGCACACATGGACGATCTGCGTTTGCGCTGGGATACGAACCTGACGCAGCAGGCGAATCTGCCGACGCGCGTGATCGATTGGAATGAAGCAGTCGGCATCATGCTCGCGAAGAATTTGAAGTTGCGGCAAATGAGTAACGACCTGGTGAATGCACGGGAATCGGTGCGGCAAGTGTTCAAAGATTTGATCCCGCAACCGACGGTGATCGCGGGAGTTACGGAATTCTTCACGGAAATTCCCGGCATCAGCGCCGACGACGTTTACATGAACGCATCGGCGTTCCTGAGTGTGCCGGGAGTGGTGAATTTACGGGCGCGATTGTATGCGGCGCAACTGACGGAGTTGCGCGCACGTTCCGCGAAAGAACTGGGGGAACGCGAGCAGATGATCGAGCTGTACCGGCTTTTCTTCACGGCGGATGAATTGCGCCAGCGGCAGTTGCAGCTCGAGACCGAGCGCGCCAACGCTCTAACCATGCAACAGGTCGATCCATTCACCGGGCAATTGATGCTGACCGAAATGGAAACGTTCCAACTCGCATTGGCGCGCGAGGAGAAAGCGCTGCAAGACCGCGTCAGTGAAGTGCTCAGTTCACGTGATTACCTTTGGGTGCTCTCGCCGTTGGGGCTGCCCGATTTGCGCTACGACCAGGAACCCTTGCCGCTCGGCGACACCAAGCGCGTCGCGCAGGTGCAGATGAGATTGCTGGCGGTCGAACTGGAAGCGCAGCGCGCGCAACTACTCGGCTTGAAACTGCGATACTGGCCTGAGTTGAACATCACCGTGAGCGGCCCACCGATCTATTCGCGCAACGCCGGCGGAACCGAAAGATTCTGGGACGCAGACGAGCTCCAGGCGACCGCCAACCTGCAATGGACGATCGATACCCGCGGCAATTTGAGCAGGACCATCCGGCAAACCAAAAGACAGCAGGAACTGCAGTACGAACGCTACCGCCAGGAGAGCCTCGCGTTAATCAACCGGCTGATCTTCACGCAACAGTTGATCGCATCCGTGCGGCAACAACTGGAGCAAGTGGAAGCACAGTTGCAACTGATGCAGGCCGTGCCGCCGGCGCAGACCTACGGGGCGATTGAGAAATACGCGATCGATTACCGCGGGCTCACCGCGCAGCAATTGCAATTGCGCCGCGAGTTGTCGGAGTTGAATGCATTGTTTTGGTTTGTGGATGAATACGCGTGGCGCCACGAACCGGTGTTGGACGATCAAAACACGTAAGACGCGACGAATATGCAGAAGAGAATTTCGAGAAATTGGAAGCGACGCAACGTAGCGGCGGCCATTGCCTCGGTAACGATCCTGGCCGCGATTGCGACCGGTTGCTCCGCCAAGGAAGCCAAGGCCAAATCCGACAAGAAAAGCGCGTCTGGACCTGTGGGCGCGACCGGGCTGGCCTGGAATTGGGAGCAATATCCCTCGCTGGCGCGGATGAGAATTGGGCAACTGCCCTGCCAGTTACAGCCGAAGAGCACCATCACAGTGATGTCGCCGATTTCCGGACTGTTGCGGATATATGCTCCCTCCCCGCAATCGCAGCAGAAGGCGGGTTTCCTTTGGGGCGAGTTCGAGCCGGAGATTCTGAAGCAGGACGAAATCATGCTGACAGAATCGCTGAAGAAACTGGAAGACCTCGAGCGGGTGAATTGGGAGATCGAAGTGCCGCGCAAGAAGCGGCAGTTGGAACAACAAATCAAGGATGCGGAACGGGAATTTAAGAAGGTCGAGTATCTTTCGAACAATCCGGAACTGGCGCGCAAAGCGTTGTCGGCAGGATCCAGCACGAATGTGATGCGCCCGGAAACGCTGGAGATTGCGCGCGAGACTTTCGATTTGTTGCAGCGGCAAATGAAGTTTCTCCAGGAGACGAACTTCGCGGCGCTTGGATTTGATCTGACCAGCCAGCGCACCGAGTGGAGCCGGCGCGAATTGGAACTGAAACGGCGGAAACAAAATTCACGTTTCGAAATGCCATTCGACGGAACACTGACCATGAGCCTGCCGATCACCGGGGGCGTGACGAATTATCCGGTGAACCAGGGGCAGGAATTGGCGATCGCGCGCGACGTGAGCGCGGTGCGGGCCCGCGTGGTGATTGAAAATGCGGCCTGGACATCGGTTACGCCCGATCGCCTGCGCCTGGTGGTTACTACTGGCGGGCGCGGGTTGGAGGCGCGGTTTGCATTCCAGAAGATTGAGAAAGTGCAGAACCGCGAAGAGTCCGCGTATTACTTCGAATTTCCGCGGGAGAAATCATCCGAGGCGGCGCGATTGATCGGCGCGAACAATCAATGTGAATTGTGGGTTGAGTTAACCGAACCGGCGCGGATCGTGCCGAAGCTCGCGGTGATTTTGCATCAGCCGGACGCCTTCCAAAATCGCAACTGGAGTGCCGGCATCTCCACGACCTTCCCCGGAGCGCGCTTGTTGCTGGAAGGGCAGACTGACCTGGCGGTGATCGTTCCGCCGAGCGCCATGGCGAAGGCGAACGAAATGAAAGTCTCGAGCGCGAAATGAACGCGATGCAGATTACTGTGCACGATTTCCCGGTCAGCGTCGCGGAACCCACTCGCCTGCCACGAATGGGAAAACCACTCGCGTGCGATAATTTGTTCTTCCGCTATTCGAAAAAAACGGACTGGGTGATCAATGATTTTTCGCATGCGTTCGCGCCAGGCATCACCTTGATCAAAGGATCTTCCGGCTGCGGCAAATCGACCTTGCTCCGGATCCTGGCCGGTTACCTGAACGCTTCTGGCGGGAAAGTAGTGACACCGATTGGAGTCGCGCCTTCCGATCGCGATTTCCAAAGAAAAGAACTCGGGTTCGTTTTTCAACAATTGAACCTACTGCCGCTCGCTACGGTGGCGCGGAATTTGGAGATGGCCGGCTCGCTCGCGGGATTGCCGCACGATGAGACGATCGATCGCACGCAACGCTGGCTCGCTTTGCTCGGCTTGCGCCAATATGCGGACCGGCGTCCGGCGTTTCTCTCGGGCGGGCAACAACAACGTGCGGCGATTGCGCGCGCGCTGATTAAGGAGCCGACCGTGCTGTTGCTGGATGAGCCGACCTCCGGCCTGGACGATTTGAACACGCAGGTGATCAGCAACACGCTCCGACAATTTATTAGTGGCTCTCGCGTGTGTGTGATCTGCACGCACGATCACCGTTTAGATTATATCGCTGATGAAGTCCTGGACTTTAATCGCTTCCTACCTCTTGAAGGACACCTGGTCGCGCTGGCTGGAACAGCCGAGTAGCGTCCTGTCGCGGATGTTTGTGGGAGGATTGCTGGTCACGGTCGCCACCGTGATCCTGGTAGCGTTTAATTTGCTCGAACGCAACCTGCGCACGCGCCTGGAAAACTTCGGCGTGAATACGATCATTTCGCGCGAGGTGGTTCCCGGCAACGACCTGAACGCGCTGCCGAACCACATTCGCTCCGATCTCACGGCGCCGCTTGACGGTTACGGCGACAAAGTGCGCTTGCGACAATTTTATTCACGAGCTCATGCACCCTGGCAGCGCGAGATCACCGCGATGAGCTACAGCGACGAAGCGCTGCCAATGATTGCGAGCATGATGCATACGAACACGCCACTGCTTTTGTTCAGCGAATCGATGCCGGAGAACGCGCTCATCGAAGTCAACCTCGAGCGCCAGCAAGGGGTTGCGGTCGTGCGAAAGCCGGTCGGATTTTTCAAACCGGTGATGCACCAAAGCACTCTGTTGGTGCCGCAAGGGTGGGCTCCTGACGCGGAGAAAAATGGTTACATCGAGATGGTTGTCTTCCGAAAAAAAACCGAAGAGTTGCCGATCCCGCATTTTGTCACCGCGATTCAGAATTTGTTCATCATGGAAGAAAAGAATCCGCCGCAATTGCAAAGCGCGGTGGGGATGATCAAGGAACTGGAAGGTTTGCAACAACGCCAGGCGCAGTGGCGGAGTGCGATGGCCGGGATGTTGGGATTGGCGCTAGCGCTGGTTTTCGGCGCGATTGCGGTGCTGGAGTTTCGACAGAACGCATACGTCAGCGCCTTGCTGCGAAGTTTCGGCGCACCGGGCAAAGCCCTTTATTTGCGGCAATGGGTGGAGAATGGAGTGCTCGCAAATCTCGCAGCTATCTCAGCGATTTTTCTGCTAGCCTGTTTCCACAAGGAACTTTTTGGCGGCCTTGGTTTTCCGAGCGATTTGCTGGAACTGAAGAAATCGAATCCTTACTTCAGTTGGGAAATGGGACTCGTGTTGCTGTGGGTAAACATAGGCGCGTTTCTCAGTTCGCTGGCGGTCGCGGTCGGGTTGCGCAGGCCAGTGGGCGAGATTCTCAGCTGAACTTCGCGCCTGTCACTTCGTGTCGATTTTGGGCGCTTCCTCACCGGTGTGGGAGAGCTCCCGGTGCAACACTTCGAGCTGAAGCTGCGTGAGATACGGATCCAACTTCGACAAAACAAAGTAAGCCCACTGCTCTTTCATTCGACTCCAGAGGGTGTGGGAAGCGCGCCACTCCGCCGCTGTGATGCGCGTGCAATTCTCGAGTGTCTTCTCGAAAAACGCGCGGCCGTACTCCGCAAGCGCCTGCTCCTTCACGCGCACCAGCAGCTCGTAGTTCACCAGCAAACTCCGCTTATCCATATTCGCGGAGCCGACGTAGAAGATGTCATCGAACAGGTAAAGCTTCGTGTGGAGAATCTGCGGTTGATACTCGTAAATCTGCACGCCCGCGCGCAGCAGGCTACGATACAAATAACGTGAAGCCAGTTGCGAAAGTTTCACGTCGGACTTGCCCGCGAGAACCAGACGCACCGGCCGACCCTGCCGCGCGGCACTCATCATCGCGCGACGCATCTGGCGCGGCGGCAGGAAATAGGCGGAGATAATATCGATCGTGCGCGCTTGATTGATGTCTCGAACAAGCGTGCCTTTCATCACGTAAGGACCCCGGCCGGGCGCATTCGTCAGCAATTTGCCATCCGGTGTTTCGGCCAAACGCGCAATGTTCGAACGCCGATAGCGCGCCAAGCGACGATGCCGATATTCGGCGAGCCCAAACATCACATCGAACGAAGCAGCGAGTTCCTTCGCGAGACTTTCCGGCACTTGCAGCCCCAAGTCGTGCCAGCCTTTGGTGATGCCGTCGCCTTGATATTCGGGCGCCACGTTGAATCCGCCGACGAACGCGACCTTGTCATCAATGACGAGAACCTTGCGATGATTGCGGAACCCCAGTCGTTTCAGCTTCAGCGGATTGAACCACTTGAACTGCCCACCCGCCTGGATGAGCGGGTCCCAAAATTTTTCCGGCAGTGAAATGGAACCAAGCGCATCCACCAGCACCTGCACTTTGACGGAACGCTGGCAGGCACGAATCAGCGCATCGCGCACCGCTTCGCCGATCGGCGAGACGCGGTAAATGTAAACCTCGAAGCGAACTGAAGATTTCGCAGAATCGATCGCCGGCAGCATGACTTCGAACGCTTCGTCGACCGTTTCGAGCCAGCGAAAGCCGCTTCGAGACTCTGGACTATTTACTGGGGCAGTTGCGGGCGGCACTTCAATTTCCTGCGGTTGAGCCTAGTGCCCATGTCTCAAAATGCAATAGCAGCGGAGCCATTCGTGCGGTTCAAGGGTGCAGATGCCGCGGAGCAACGTTGAGCTGTTCACCCAGCGCGAGAAAATGTTTCACGTACTCCGCCGCGCTTTCGTCCTGCTGGGCTTTGGTTCGAAACTCGGGCAGGACCGTCCTGAGCATCCTCCAGTATTTGTTGCGGACGCGCCAAAGATTCGGGTCCATCGGCATCTCGCGAATGATCGCGGCCAGTTGCTGCGCGTGCCGGGCAAGCGCCGGATCGCCCGGTTCCTCCTGCATTTTCGCGATGATCCCTTCCATTTTTCGGGTAATCGCAAAACTGAGTTCATCATCCCAAACCGGCACTCGATGCTTTTTCGCCTCATCGAGCAGCGCAGTGAGGCGTTCGATGTCCGTTTGATCAATTTCGAACTGACGCACAATGTCGATGTGCAGGATAAAATCGGCGGCAGTTTTCAGCGGCAGCGGCAACGGTGTGCCGAGATCCTCGAGGAAACGCATGAGCGGCGTGTAGCGCTCCACGATTAAACGGTTCCGATTCTCCAGGTCCTGCCTGGTTGAGGAAAGAATTTCGTCGAGGATGCGTCGTTGCTCGTCTTTGAAAAGTGAACGAAGCGAGTAACTCTGCGTGCCGAAGTGACGGTCCATCGCGCGAATTGTTTCCGGAAAATCGGCCCGATCAAAACTGTCCCGAAGTTCCTTGCCGATCTCCGCGTAGCCGGGTTCATCGTTGAACGGCTTCACCGCTGCTGTGACGTGATGTTCGCCCAGGTAAAGCGCGGCATAGATGTAAAGGCGGGATTCGCGCGTGATTTCAAACCACACTCTTGTGGTGCCCACCGCGAGGCGCGCTTTGCCCGCAGTGAGCAGCTTCCGATGCTGCTCCTCGAAACTGTAAAGAAAGACCCTCGTGCGCTCCTGGTCGTACGCCGTGAACAATGAACTAATGGCGTGATGCGCCACGACATTTTCCCACGAGATCATCGCCGGTTTGACGAACTTGTTGTAAATACAGCGGCCGTCGCAATTTTCCGGAATATTGCTCTTGGCGTGCTCCAACAATTTTAGAAAACCACTCTCGTAATCCTTGCCCAGGACATCCCGCGCGAGCTGGATGACACGACCCGCATATTGAATCACCTGCACGGTTTCGATTCCGGAAAGCTCATCGAAGAACCAGCCACAGCTCGTATACATCAGCATCGCGTGACGCTGCAGCTCCATCATCTTCAGGACAGCAACTTTGTCGTCCTCCGAAAGTTCGCGGGCGGCGTGCTTCGCGAGAAACACATCCACCTGCCCATCACGATTCAAAATGACGGAAATATAGTCGTCACGCGCCGCCCAGGGATTCTTCAGCAGGGCTTTGGCTTTCGCCTGGTAAACCGGCGCGACTTCATCACGCAGCCAATCCAACGCGTTCCGCAAGGGCGAGCGCCAGTTCTGATGCCACCCTCCATGCCCGCCGCTGTTACAGCCGCAATTCTCCTTCCAGCGTCCGATCCCATGCGAACAACTCCACGCGCTGCCCTCATGAATCTCCGCCTCCCACTCGGGCGGATGCTTCTCCAGGTATTCGCCGTAGTTCGTCAACTTCGCGAGCTTTTGCTGCTCGATGAACCTAAGCGCGTAGGCCAGCGCCATCTCGCCCCACCGGTGGTGATGGCCATACGATTCGCCGTCCGTGGCGATATGGACCAATTGGTCCCAATCGCGTTCATCGGAGAATGCGCCGACAATCCGGTGCGCGAACTTCTCACCTGAATCGAGCAACTTCTCAAAAGCAACGGCTTGCGAAACCGGGGCGTCGTAAAAGAAGAGGGTGATCGATTTCCCGGAAGGAAGAGTCATCAAGTAGGGACGGGTAGGATCCAGGCGCGCGCCGTTTGCATCGTGCCATTCCTCGTCGCCGATCTTTCGGATATGGCGCGCCTGGAACGGTGAAAGAATCGTGAACTGAATTCCGTGGCGGGCCAGCACTTCGAGCGTCGGCGAATCAGCCGCCGTCTCGGCGAGCCACATCCCTTCCGGCATGCGACCGAAGCGATGTTCAAAATCTCGAATGCCCCAGAGCACCTGCGTTTCCCTATCACGCTCGTTCGCGAGCGGAAGGATCATGTGGTTGTAATTCTGGGCGATCGCCGATCCGTGCCCCGAAAAACGTTCCTGGCTTTGGCGATCAGCTTCAATGATCGCGTCGTGCACCCAGGGCATTTTCTCCTTCATCCAGGCGAGAAGCGTGGGACCGAAGTTGAAGCTGATTCGGGAGTAGTTGTTGACGATGGCATCTATTCGGCCGTCGCCATCGAAAATTCGCGCCGCGGTATTCCGTCCGTAGCACTCGGCAGTAATCCGCTCGTTCCAATCGTGAAACGGGGCGGCCGAATCCTGAAGTTCAACGCTCTCGAGCCACGGATTTTCCCGCGGCGGCTGATAAAAGTGGCCGTGAATACAAACAAACCGTTCCATAATTTCCCCCGGCCCGCAGGACCGCAGCCGTAACCGCGCAACCAGCAGGCCGCTGCTCTGAAAGTGTAGCCTACGAAACCTGAAAGTTTCGCACAATGCGGAGAGATTTCGACGAGCGCCTCGGGAAAGTCCTAATGCCCGGAACTTACGAGGCAATAGCGACGCGCCGCAATGCGTTGATAAAGGCGATCGCCCGTCTTCCGAATCGGGCTCAGAAAAAGAAAGGGCAAAATCGGCCAAAGCAGCGGAAGATGGCGGGCGATATAGCGGAACGCAAAAAAACCGCCGAGCCAGCCATCTTTGGTGCGGACGAGCATTTCTGTTTCGCCGCGTTTCGCATCGAAATCCGGAAAGGCATCTTTGGTGGATGGTTCGTGCATCGCGAAAAATTTCAAGCGATCGAAAATATCGAGCCGCCGCACCACCTCCAAAGTGCGAATGCAAAACGAGCATTTGCCGTCGTAAAGCACCGGAATGGGTTCCTGGAAACGCGTGGCGCGATTAAATTTCGCTCGCGCCCAGGCGAACGCGCGCTCCATATCTTCGGGCGGAACAAACAGCACATACGCGCCCATCATGATGTAGCCGAACAGCGGAATGTTCATCGAGTAATCAATCCCGAGATGCAACAACACCCCGGCCAGCAAAACCCAGTAGCGAAATTCTTTGATCCAAACAAGCGTGCCCAGCGCGAGTTCAATGATCAGCGTCATCCAACTCCAGAGCTTAATCGTCCACACATGCTCAAAGACGTACGGGACTGGAAAGCGCCAGAATTCCGGGATGCGGGAGGTGTAATAGACAGCGGTACCTGAGAGCCACATTGAACCCATCGCTTTCCAGACAAAGGCGTAGATATAGACGAACGCGAGTTGCCACTGGATTAACCGTTGCGCCCAGGGCGCGCGCGGCGCGGGCTCCCCGCTCTCTTTTCCGCGCGCGATACGAAGCAATCGATCCAGCGACAGCGCGGCGCCCGCCGGGGCGAACATCATGAAAAATGTCGCGATGCGCAGGAACGTATCCCCGCTATTCAGCACGAGCGGATTGCGGTGATGCAACGTGATCAACGTCAGATACATGATGATGGTGCTCGTCCGCGTGAACAGCCCCAGCGTCATCGTGATCGCTGCAAGGAACGAGAGCAGGTAAATCGTCCACACCGTCGCGTTGGTTTGTGGCAACCAATTGAAAAGGTTCAATCCCACACCGCCTGCAAGTCTGCGCGCCGCCGCAAAGGAAAGAGTGCCCTCATCGGTGAACCAATTGCCGACATCTGGAAAAAGCAGCGCGTGATTCAGGATCAGGACCAGGCCCAGGAGGATGCGGTAAACGGCGACAGGAACCGGCGAAATTGGTTCGAAGAAGAACCGATTCCACGCATTGATGATGTCTTTGATGCTGATCACAGGTCGCCCGGAGTAACGTCGTAGAAACGAAAGCGCATGCTGTATTTCAGGTAGTCGTAGCCTTTCGGCATTTTTTGAAACGGCTTGTAGTCGAAGGTGCCGGGCTTGAATTGAATCGGTGGGATGGAATCCCATTCGCGCACCAGCACGATTTGCTTCGGCGGATTGGTGGGATTGTTGTGGAGGCGCGCGACGTAGCGCGCCGCGTCATCCCAAGCCACGCCGTATGCGTCCTGGCGAATGCGCTCGCGGTATTTGCGCCAACGCTCCTTCTGACTTCGCTCAAGATAACCGAGCTTTTCCATGCGCGGAAACTCCCAAAAATCCATGTTCCCATCGCGATAATGAATCTGCGCGTGCACGCGATAAATCATCGAGATCGGGTCGGGCGAAAACATGTCCCAGCTATGCCACAGGCCCGTTTTAATGACGTATTCGTTGATCGGGTCGGTCATGTAGGCACGGAAGCGCGAAGCCGGCATGCCCCAAAAAACCATGATGTAAAGATGCACCAGGACGAAGGCGCTGATGCACCAGCGCCACGCGCGCTTCTTCAAGGAAAGCGCGCTCGCAGGTGCCTTTCCGGCAGTGTTCATACCATCAACGAATTCTCGCGAGCAGGAACGGCAGCAAATCCTGAATCTTCATCCGCTCCTGCTTCATCGTGTCGCGGTCCCGAAGCGTTACCGTGTCCGCGAGTTCCGGCTTTTCCCCCAGTGTATCAAAATCGATCGTCACGCCGAAAGGAGTTCCTGCTTCATCCTGCCGACGATACCGCCGCCCGATCGCCCCCGCGTCGTCGTAGAACACATTCATATGCGGCCGCAGCAAATCGCGAATCTCCTTCGCTTTCTGCACCAACTCCGGCCGATTCTTCAGCAGCGGGAACACACCCACCTTGATCGGCGCAATGCGCGGATGGAACTTCATAACGATCCGCGTCTCCTTCGCACCCTTCTCATCGGTCACTTCCTCTTCGTTGTAGGCGTTCGAAATCAAGGCCAGCGCCAGACGATCCGCGCCCGCGCTCGGCTCAATCACATGCGGCGTGTAAAGACCTTTGGCGAGCTTGTCGAAGAACGTGTTCGCCTCGGCTTCCGCATCCTTTTGCGCGTCATCGCCCGAAAGATTCTTTTTCAGCAACGCCGTTTTCTTCCGCTCGACAAATTCGGCCCGCAATCGCGCTTTGCGCGAATCATCCAATTTCTTCCACGCATCGCGGACCGTTTCATCGAAGTAATCCATCGCTTTGCCGGAGAACTTCGCGTGCTGCGTCAGATCGAAATCACCGCGCGCGGCAATGCCTTCGAGTTCTTCTGTTCCGAACGGAAACGCAAACAGAATATCGACCGTGGCCTTCGCGTAATGCGCCAACTCCTCTGGCTTCTGCCAATACTCGTGAAGCGATTCGCGCGGCAGCCCGATGTTTTCGTAAAAGCGAATTCGTTCCTCGACCCAATACTTATGCCAGATTTCCCATCCCCAATTCGCCTGCGGTTCGCCGGGATGCCCCTGCCCTGCTGGCTTTGCAATATCTCCTGCCAGCGCCGCCACCGCTTCGTCCGGCGGAATAAAAAATTCCAGTTCCATCTGCTCGAATTCACGCGAGCGAAAAATGAAATTGCGCGGCGTAATTTCATTTCGAAACGCCTTCCCAATCTGCCCAATACCAAACGGAACTTTCTGCCGCGAGGAATCGAGCACGTTCTTGAACTGCACGAAGATCGCCTGCGCCGTTTCCGGCCGCAAATAACAAATATTTTCGTCCGACGCGATCGGCCCGTAGTGCGACTGGAACATCAAATTGAACGGGCGCGCTTCGGTCAAAAGGCTGCCGTTCTCAGGATTGTAACGCTGCGTGTTCTGCACTTCTTCCGAACGCTCGCCCAACAACTCTGCCTCCTTCACTCCGCGTTGTTGATAAAACTGCGTCGCCGTTTTCCGCGCGGATTCCGGTGGCTTGCCTTTTGCGACCAGCACCGAATAGGCATCTCGCGATTCCTTACCCGACGCTTTGTCCCGCGCTCCCGAAAAATGATACGCGATGCCCGACTGCGGCTCGATCTGGTCCGCCCGAAAACGCCGGTTCGTCAGCAAACAATCCACCATCGGATCACTAAAAGTCTCCACATGCCCCGACGCCTTCCAGATGATCGGATGCATAATAATCGTCGCATCCAGGCCCACCACATCTTCCCGATAAAGCGTCATCGTGCGCCACCACGCCTCCTTCAAGTTGCGCTTCAATTCCACCCCGAGCGGACCGTAATCCCAGAAACCGTTAATGCCGCCATAGATTTCCGAGGATTGAAAGATGAACCCGCGCCTCTTGCAAAGAGAGACGATTTTTTCCATGCGCTCGGTCGCTTTCGATTCAGCCATACTAAAGTTGGTAAGTGTTATAGATGTGCGGGTGTGCGGCAAGTTTGAAGGTGCAAATAGCTGAGGTTACCTGGATCCTTAGCTACGAATTGATTTGCGAAAATTTTTCGAGTTGAGGTGGGTGTGGGAGAGTTTTCCGAGCAGGAGTGTGTTTGTGCAGAGGCGGAGCGCTCAAGTTTTTGCTCTTTTTGTCATCCCTCGCCGGTCCA
>DASVNK010000051.1:0-9810 GCA_036383895.1 Verrucomicrobiia bacterium
GTGCCGACTTTTGGACAGGATGGGTAAAAAGATTCTTCTGACGCTCGCGGGTGAACAGTTGCTCCCCCATGCGGATGAGATTTTGCGGCGAATGGAGAAAGCACGCGCGGGCGTGACGAAGTTGTCGGAGTGGGGGCAAACGCGGCTGCGGGTGTGCGCGAGCACGACCGCGTGCCAATATATTTTGCCGGCGGCGCTGCGGGACTTTCAGAAGACCTTTCCGAAAGTGCAGTTGAATATCGAGCCGGGCGATACAAACGAGGCGGTGGATTTGCTGGAGCAGAAGCAGATTGATTGCGCGATTTGTTTGGAGCCGGCGGGAGAGGATCGGTTTCAGTTTCGGCCGCTGTTCTCGGATGAGTTGATGTTCATCGTGGGAGCCGAACATCCGTGGGCGAAGAAGGGTGAGGTGAATCGAGCGGAGATTCCGGACCAGAATTATGTGCTCTATAGCAAGGGGACTTACACGTTCAACCTGGTGGAGAAATATTTTCGGAGCGAACAGATCACGCTGAATACGGTGATTGAATTGCGGAGCATGGAAGCAATCAAGGAGTTGGTGAAAGCGGGAGTCGGCGTGAGTATTTTAGCGCCCTGGGTTGCGGAGAAAGAAATCGCGGATGGTTCGCTGAGTATGTTTCCGCTGGGAAAACGAAAATTGAAACGGCAGTGGGGCGTATTGCATTGGAGGAATCCGAATTTGCCGCTGCCGTTGATGCAATTTATTGAGGCGTGCGCGAAGGTTTGCGCGAAGTTTGCGAAGTAGGGTTCTGACCTATTCCGAGCCGAACTTGGATTTGCAGCCGGGGCATTTGAGCGACTGGCGTGAGGAAACGATCGTGTTGCAATTGCTGCAGACGAGCGAATTGGATTTTCGCCAACCGAAGTAAACGAGCGTTGCGCCGGCGATCATGCCGAACGGGAAAAAGAAGAACATCGAGGCGAAGCCGCCGAGTTCCATGGCGAGGCCGGAGCGATTCCAATTTCGGGAGCGACGGACCGCAGCGACGGTTTCCAGCTTGCCGGGATAACGAATGATGTTGCGGCAATTTGGACAATTGGCGTCCGCGCCCACGTTGTCGCTGGTGTAGGCGATCTGGTAACCGCAATGACGGCAGCGGCAGTTGAAAACGGTCGCGTGCACACCCGGTTTAAAGCAGAAAGCTTTCCGGTTGCAAAGCTGCGAAGCGGGCGGAAGTAATTAGGCGCGAGGCGTTTCCCGCGCGAGGCGTTGATATTCGGCCGCTTCGTCGTTTTTCTTCAAGCGAAGGGCAATCTCGGTGAGCTTTTCGTAAATATGCTTTTTGTCGGAATAGGAGGGATGATCTTTGAGCACTTCTTTGTAGAGGTCGTAAGCTTGTTCGATTTTGCCGGTGCCGCTGAAAAGCGGGGCTGCTTTGAGGATGAGACGCAAGCGCTGAAGCGGGGTGAACTTACCAGCGAGGGCTTTCGAGTAGGCTGCGCTCGCATCGATCAGTTTACCTTTGGATTTGTACACGTCGCCCAGTTTTTCCTGCATGAGCGCCGTATCGAGGATGGGAGTTGTTTCTTGATAAAACTTCTCGACTTCATCGAGCGAGGAATTCCTCGCGACGAGAAAGTTGACCCACATAAGGACGGACCATTCGAGGTTGGCGTGTTTGCTGCGGGCGAGTTGTTCGAAACGTTCCTTCTGGTGTTTGGCGAATGGGCGATAGAGAGGATCGCCGATGACGGTCACTTGCCAGGAGAGCCAGGGCTGAGAGGCGAAAGCGGCTTCGCCGTAGGTAAAATCGAGATGCACGAAGCGGTAAAAGAAGGAGTTCATGAGCGGCGTCGATTGGAGGTAAGGTTCCTCGGTGAAGCCCATGGTGGCGGTGGCGCCAGCGGCGAGGAGTGGTCCAGCCCACCAGGTGGTCGCCGTGCGGAGATGGCGCGCGCTGAAGGAGTGCAAATGGTAGGCAAACGCTCCCGGCCGAAAGGCAGCCATGCCATTGGTGAACGGGCCGGAAACACTTTGATCATACCAGCCGACGTAAAAGGCAATGTCGCTCAGCGGAGTGGACGCCGCGAAGGTGCGAGAGGACTCGTCTTTCACGACATCGAATCCGTAGAGGCGCGCGAGTTCCGCGGTTGCTTTCATCATTTCGTCGGCCTGCTTTAAGGTGGGGTCGGTGGTGCCGCGAGAATCGACGTAAACATTGCCGACCAACCCGTTCTCTTCTGCTTCGAGGGCTTTATCGACGAGTCCCATGGCGATGTCTGGAGTTGGGCCATCGAGCCGCGTGACCATGAGGACGCCGTTGGTGGGGTGCAGCCAGACGCGATTCGTGGCATTCAGGCTTGGGTTCACGAACGAGCCACTGATGGGCAGGCGCTGGTCAAATAGTGGGAGCAAAGTTAATTCGCTGTCGACCGCGGCTTCGTTGCGCCGGAGTTCCACCGGCAATTTTTCGGCGTGCGCTTCCTTGCGATCGGCATCCGCGGTGATTTTTACGGGAACGCCATAGCAGAGTAGGACGTAGCGGATTTTCGCATCGATGACGTTGCATTGCTGGGTGGCGGAACCGTCCCTGGGCTTTTCGCGCAAGGTGAAAAGCTTTCGCTGAACGAGTTCGTTCCAGAGAGGTTGCTGAAGGTCGCGCTCGAACTCGTCGCGGCTGATGGTTTCTGTTTCTGGAAGGAAGAAGGAGATAACCTGGTTGGTGGGAACATTGCGTTTAGATGCGTAATGTTCCGCAACTTTCTTCGATGCGGGAACGCGGCTGTTATAGACAACGACGACTTGCTCGCCAGTTTCGGCAACCAGCGGCGCAGCAAAAATGCTGCACAAACACGCGAGGAAAATTCGGCCAGCTCCCATGGTTAAGGAATATTTACCTTCAATCCATCGTAAGCAAACTCAATTCCCGCGGGCATCTCGGCCTGGTCGATGTCGTGATCGTAATCATGAGTGAGATGGGTGAAGTAAGTGCGCTCGGCGCGGATACGGCGGGCCGTGGTGAGGGCTTCGTCGAGGCACATGTGGGTCCAGTGCGGTTCCCGGCGGAGCGCATCGAGGACCACAACTTCCACCCCATCGATCGCTTCGAGGACTGGTTCGGGAACGAATTTGCAATCGCTCAGGTAAGCAAGTTTTTTTCGGCCGGCTTGTTCGAAGAGAAAGCCGGTGGTGTTGATGCGGCCGTGAGGGAGATCGAGCGGGGTGATGGTGAGGTCGGCAAGATTGAAGGCGCCGTTGATGATGCGCGGTTCCGGATGGAAATAACCTTTCGGAATGGGGCGGCCATCGAACGCGTAGATGTAAACGCGCTTGAGATCGTTCATGGTGTCTTCCTTCGCGTAGATCGGAAGCGGGCCGCCACGGAGATCACAGAAACGGCGGCAGTCGTCGAGGCCCATGATGTGGTCGAAATGGGCGTGCGTGAAGAGGACCGCATCTAGCCACTTAATTTTTTCGCGGAGCGCCTGCTGTCGGAAGTCAGGCGTGGTATCGACGACAAATTTTGTTTCGGGCGTTTCGACGTAGATGGAAGGCCGCGTGCGATGATTTTTCGGGTTCGCAAGAAACGATTCTGGGTAATCGATGCCGATCATCGGCACGCCCTGTGACGTGCCGGAACCTAGGAATGTAAACTGCATTAAGCGCAGACAGTTTAGTTGCGCTGCGTGGTGGGGACAATATTTCTCCGGTTGAAGAGTTGGTGCGGGTGAGATTCCACGAACGTGGTATTTGACAGGTGTAACAACACCTATTACAAATACAGCGTCATGAGGACGAGTTGCCGATTTGCCATGGCGGTGCATGTGCTGACGGTCCTTGCTTACAAGCAGGGCGACCGGGTGACCTCGTCGTATCTGGCTGCGAGCGTAAACACGAATCCAGTAATTGTTCGTCGGCTGCTGCTGGCGTTGCAGAAAGCAAAGTTGGTGGATACTCGCAAGGGCGCGGGATCGGGTTCTCGGTTGGAGCGTTCACCTGCACGTATCTCGCTGGCAGAGGTTTACAAAGCGGTGGAGGAGGAAGATGCCTTCACCATGCCCAGCCGCGAACCGAACCAGGGTTGTCCAGTCGGGCAATGTATCGAAAACGAATTAGAGCGCGTGTTTAAGTCAGCGGAGAACGCGATGATCGATGAATTGGCGCGGGTGACAGTGGCGGATGTAGTGAATTCTGTGAAAGCGCGCTGCACTAAGGACGAAGCGGCTTAAAAAAATTTTAACACCAAATGTAACCGTATTTGTTACACGTATGAACCTGAAAATGAACAACCTGAAAACAACCATCCAAGTCACTGAGCAGAACTTTGAAGCTGAAGTTCTGAAATCCACGCAGCCGGTCATCGTCGACTTTTACGCTGATTGGTGCGGCCCTTGCAAAATGATCGCCCCGGCGCTCGAGGAAATCGCGAGCGAGCAGAGCGGCAAAGTGAAAGTTGCGAAAGTGAATGTCGATGAAGAGTCGACCCTCGCGCAGCGCTACAATGTGCAGTCGCTCCCAACCTTGCTTTATTTCAACGGCGGACAGGTCGTCGGGCAGACAATCGGCGCTACGAGTAAGAAAAACATTCTCGCGAAGTTGAATAGCGCGGCGGCAGTCGCGTGAAGCCGGAACAAAAAAATTGAAGGACGAAATCTTAGTTATGCAAAGCAACATTCTTTTCACACCTTACAAACTTGGCCGAATGGAATTGGCGAATCGGATTGTGATGGCGCCGATGACGCGCGGTCGCGCGGATGCGGATGGAACGCCGAATGATTTGATGGCGGAGTATTACGAACAGCGGGCGAGCGCGGGATTGATCATCACGGAAGCGACGGCGGTTTCACGCACCGGTTACGGCTGGCTAGGTTCGCCAGGGATTTACAATCGCTCGCATGTGGAGGGTTGGCGCAAGGTGACGAACGCGGTGCATCGCAACAGCGGCAGGATTTATCTGCAGCTTTGGCATATGGGCCGCGTATCGCATCCGGATTTCCTCAGCGGCCATTTGCCAGTGGGACCTTCGCCGATTGCGGCACAGGGCGAAACTTACACCGCGAACGGCAAGAAGGCGTATGTGATGCCGCGCGCGCTCGACGCGGAAGAAATTCCGTTCGTGGTGCAGGAGTTCGCGCATGCGACGCGGCTCGCGCGTGAAGCGTGGTTTGACGGCGTGGAGATTCACGCAGCGAATGGATACTTAATTGACCAGTTCCTTCGCGACGGTTCGAACCAGCGGACGGATCGTTACGGCGGTTCGGTGGAGAACCGGGTGCGATTCCTGGTGGAAGTGACGGAAGCGGTCACACGCACGTGGTCGTCGGATCATGTGGGCGTGCGGTTGTCGCCAACCAATCCTTACAATGATATGCGCGATTCCGATCCCCTGAAGACGTTCGCGTATGCGACGCATGAGTTGAACAAGTTCAATCTCGCCTATCTGCATGTGCTGGAAGGCGTGTCGCGCGATGCGAGCAGCGAAGCGATTACACCGCATTTGCGCCGTCTTTATAAGGGGTCGCTCATTGTGAATGGCGGTTATGAGAAAGGAACCGCGACGCACGCGCTTGCGGAAGGCGAGGGTGACCTGGTTGCGTTTGGCAGCCCCTTCATCGCGAATCCTGATTTGGTGGAACGTTATCGCGAAAATCATCCACTGAATGCGGTGCGCGATGTCGGACTCTACGGCGGCAGCGCGGAAGGATATGTGGATTATCCAGCGCTCGAGGAGGCGATCACCGCGCAGGCTGCCTAATCACGAAAAAATCTGGAGGAGCTTTTGCCGGCGGAATTGAAAAATGGTTTCGACATCGCGACGCACGAAGAGGCGGTCGATGATTTGGCCGCCGAGCACAGCGTAGTTGATGCGATCGATGACCAGCGTTCCGTTCGGCCGCTCCTCGAAGATGTGTTCGTGAATCCAGGCGCGATAGGGACCGCGCAGTTGCTTATCGACGAAGCGATACGGCGGCTCCCACGCGGTGATTTCGGTGCGCCAGCGCACCGGGATGCCGTGCACGCGCAGTTTGTAATCGATCAGACAGCCTTTCTGCATCGTCACCGGACATTCGGTGAGGATGCGAAACCGGAGCCAGGTTGGAGTGAGCGCCTCGAGGTTTTCCGCGTTGGCGAAGTACGGGAACACTTCGCTACGCCCGCGAGGCAGCAGCAGCTCTGAAGTGTAGAGTGTTGTTTTCACTTCCCTGGCTCGGGAATTTACTCGGGAGCGCGCGGAAGTTCGACGCAAAAGCAAAACTCCGGTTCGCTCTCGCGCGCCGGAGTTCAAGGAAAAGAGAATCCGTTAAATCTTCGTCGAGGAGGATCGTTTCTTCGGGAGATGCTCCTGCGATTTCGCGTAAGCAAGTTGCAGGACCGGTTCGAGATCCCCGCGGGCAGTCGCGCAAACCAGTTCCCGGCCGGTGAGGACCATCACGCTGAACGCCATGTTGCGGTGGGAGGATTGGTCGCGAGGGGCGTAAACCGCCACGAGTTGGTTCTCGTCGATCACGCCGACGATGCGATCGCATCCGCGCTTGGACATGGCTTTGTCGGCTTCGATGAGGAGCTTGGCGTGGTCGGCCGAGTCGGATTGTAATTGGTAGACGCTGCACTCCACGCCGTGGACGGAACCGAGCACCGTTTTCGCTTCAGGCGGAAGTTCGACGAAACGAGCGCCGAATTTCACCAGGCCGACGGTGAAGAACCCGGCGCCGATTTCAATTTTCTCCTCGGCGTTTTCGTTGAACTCGAGCGCGACGTCGCGGAGCGCGCGAGTGTCGGAGCTGACGCGGAAACAGCCAGTGCCGCAAAGCAGCAGCGCTACTGCGAAGAAGGTGGTGCTGATTGTTTTCATGTTTGTAACGCTGCGTGCTTCCGGGCTGTTGGTTAATTATTCTTTGGTGTCGTTCTTCGCGACGGGCTTGGGCAGATGTTTAAGCGGCTCGATGTTGAAACGCTCGCCGATGGTGGCGAGGCGATCGGGACGGATATCGCCGACGACGTTCACGAAGACCGCTTCGCTCTTGCCGCTGAGGACCGTGACGACCAGTCCTTCAACCACGTCTGCGCCTTTGGTCTTCATGTAAACGCCGACGTCGTCAGCTTTATCGATGACCGTGACGACCCGGTCCCAGCCGCTCTTGTCGAGTTGCGAACGGATGTTTGTGATGCGTTCCTGGATTTCGGAACGGTTTTCGTCCGTGAGACCAAGGACATTGACGCGAATCGACTTCAGGCCCTGAAGCACTTCGGCGATTTCGGGTTCTGCTTTCTTCGCGAAGTTCGTAACCATCGCGATCAAATTGCTGTTGATATTTACTTCGACAAATTGACCGCCTTCGCTGGGCGTGAATTTACCGAGATCAATTTCTCCCGGCGCGGCTGAGGCGCGGAGAGTGGTCATGATGGTGATTGCTGCGATCGCAGCACCGACGCGGAAAATGTTTTTCATAGTTTTCATAGCGGGGTGTTTCCCGTGATTGGAATACCCGGACGTGCCGAAGAAAGTTGCACCAGGCGGGAACTATTTCGCGCGATTATAAAGTTGCTATAGGGTGAGGGATCTGAGATGTTACGGGTAACAGATCCACCATGCCGCGTCAGATCACGCTTAAAGAAGTCGCTCAGAAAGCCGGCGTCAGCATCATGACCGCCTCGCGCGCGTTGCGGAACCAGGCGAACGTGACCACTGTCACGCGCGATAAGGTCGAAAAAGCCGCGCAGGCGCTGAACTATCGGCCGAATCCGTTGGTGTCGGCGTTAATGAGCTATCGTCGCGCTTCGAGAATCATTCGCGATACGTTGACGCTCGCCTTCATTTCCAACTTTCCCAGGCGCGATGGTTGGAAAGTTTCGCGCATCAACCAGGACTTTTTCGATGGCGCGGCCGCGGCTTGCATGCGGCACGGTTACAAGCTGGAGGATTTTTGGTTGCGCGAGCCGGACATGACCGCGCGGCGGCTGAGCTCGATTTTGTACAGCCGCAATATCAATGGGATTATTGTGGCCCCATTGCCCGTGGCGCTCGGGCATATGCGACTCGAGTGGCCGAATTTTTCGGCGGTGGCTCTGGGATATTCCCTGGCGTGGCCGCGGCTGCATCGCGCCGTGAATCATCAATTCCGTTCGATCAGCCGGGCCCTGCGGCGCTTGCGGAAATTGGGTTATCACAAGATCGGGTTGGCGTTGCGGTCGAGTATCGATGAGCGGGTCGAGCACCATTATTCGGGCGGATTTTTGGTGGATCAGCAGCGGCTCGCGCCCGGCTTTCGGGTGCCCATGCATGTGGTGCCGGACCGCGAGTGGACGGAAAAGAATTTCGCCAAGTGGTTCAGCAAGCATAAACCGGAAGTGGTGGTGAGCCATCATGAGGAGGTGCTGGAGTGGCTCGCGCGTTTGAAGGTGAAGGTGCCGCAGGAGACCGGATTCATTCATTTGAATTTGCCGGACACGACCGGTCGCATGGCCGGCATTTACCAGAACGGACACGAGGTGGGCGCGGCGGCCGCGGATTTTTTGGTGGCGATGTTGCATCGCAATGAACGCGGGATTCCGGAGTTGCCGCACACCATCCTGGTCGAGGGAATGTGGATTGATGGCAAGACCCTTCTGCCGCGAAGTAATTATGGCGGATCGGAATACTCGAAGCGGCGGCGCGAGGAGCAGCTTCGGCCGCTCGAGACGATGCATCGGTGAGAAGCAAAACCAGCGGCTCAACTCACGCCGCGTCTCGCAGTTTCCTCGCGCAGCCACGTTTTCCCATTAAACTCATTTTCAGGAAATGTATTCGCCAGAGTTGGTCTCAGTCATAATGCCCGCCTATAACGCGAGCCGCTTCGTGATAGAAGCCATCGCCTCAGTCCGTTCACAAACCTACCCCGCTTGGGAACTTCTCGTCGTGAATGACTGCAGCAAGGACAACACCTCCGCACTCGTCCGAGCCCAAACCGAACTCGACCCGCGAGTGAAGCTCCTCGAGCACCAGACAAACCTCGGCCCGGCAGAAGCCCGGAACACCGCCGTCCGCGCCGCCACCGGCAGGTATGTCGCATTCCTCGACAGCGACGATTTCTGGCTTCCGGAAAAACTGGAACGACAGCTCCGCTTCATGCAGTCCACCAACACAGGCCTTTGTTACACCCAATACCGGCGAATCACCGAAGACGGCAGCCACGTCGGTCAGATCGTTCCGGTCGAGCCGCAAATCACCTACAAACAATTATTGAAGAACACCACCATCGCCACCAGCACTACCATCGTGGACCGCGAACTCACCGGCCCTTTTTCTCTCGTCCCCGGCTATGGCTATGACGATTTCATTCTCTGGCTCGATCTGCTGAAACGGGGCGTAAAAGCCCACGCCTTGCTCGAAGACCTCGTCCGCTACCGAGTCGTTACTGGCTCCGTTTCCCGGCAACGTTTCCGCGCCGCCAAATGGGTTTGGAATATCTATAGAAAAACCCAGGGCATGGGCCCCATTTACTCCGCGTGGTGCCTCAGCGGCTACGCCTGGCGAGCGTTTCGCAAACACCGAACCCTCGAAAAACGGGACTAAACTTACAACCGTCCCGCTCACCTATCGGACGAAACCCCAGCGCGATGCTGCCAGACGCGCATTGATTCGCAAATGCGATTTTCCGCTAACTCACTCCAAATGTTCTTTAAAAATACATTATATGACACTAGCAACATTTTGTGTCACCTGTTCCGGTTCCTCGCTATTTTCAGTGGAATGGGATTTTGAGCTTGGCGGCTACTAGGTAGAGGATGGCAATGAGGTGAGTGCTGGTCCTGTATCCGCGGGCTCGGCGTTTGGTCGCCGAGAAGACGCTATTGAGTCCTTCCATGAA
>DASVNK010000052.1:0-22430 GCA_036383895.1 Verrucomicrobiia bacterium
TATCACGATGGTGTGTATGTATTGGTCAGTTCGCAGGATGGGGCGATTGTTACGGCCACTAATCTCGTCACGCCCGGGACATTCGCGATTCAAACTTTGACGAATGCGAAGCCGCGCGCGGTGGAATTTGGCGCGGGACGATTTGTGGTCGCATCCGAGGGCGGAGCGATGCTGAGTTCGACGAATGGTTACGATTGGGAAAGCCACGGCGCGAGCGGACCATACGTATCGCTGGCTTATGGTGATGGGCGATTTGTGGCGGTGGGGAGCAGGACATCGGCGGTTTCAACGAATGGCACGGATTGGGTGACTTCGCAGGAACTGCCGTTATTTATTCAGGACGTCGTCCATGGGAACGGAATTTTTCTGGCGAGCGGCAGCAGGACGAACGCGGTTTCTGCGGATGGGATTAGTTGGGAGCCTTACGTTCTGCCGTCAGGAAACGGCTTCTACGCAGTTGGTTTTGGAGATGGAAAATTTATTGGCATCCAGATTACCACGAGCACGGACGACAATGTTCTCATATCGTACGACGGTCGGAATTGGAGTTCGCACGGGCGAGTCGGGGTGATTCGGTCGAGCCGCATCGCGTGGGGCAACGGTTATTTCGTGACGGTGGCTGCGCAAGCGCGAGCGTACAGTGCTGACGGATTTTCGTGGACCGTGATGACGGCGAACCAGCCTGGAAGCAGCGTGGAGTTTGTGAACGGACGCTTTGTTGCGCCGGCGTTTAAGAGTTTATTCGAATCGGACCCCGTCGTGCGGGTGACGCTCGACAGCGATGAACTACGCGTTGATTCGGTAGCCGGAAGAGCGATACAGATCGAAGCGGTCGACGCGCTTACGGACACTTGGCAACCGCTCGGGCCGGCGAGCCAAGCCAATGTGAGTGGAGAGGTTTTTGTGAAGTTGCCGCGGGGAGCGGGCCAGCGGTTTTTCCGCGCAGTGTTGAGGGATGACGTGGAATAAGCGGCGCGCTTAAAGAACCAAGGTGAGCGTAAACACTTTGCGCAGTTCGCGGCACATTCCGGAGAAGTGCCAGCGGACGCGGCCGCCGCGGCAAAGACAGATGGCATGCAGAACCACCCGACCAAGTGGCCGCTCGACCAAAAATTCTTTCGAGCTGCGAATCACGCTTAACCTTTCATCGGCAGAGCGCGAGACGCGCTGAAGCCTTCAGTTGAATTAGACGAAGACTGGCAGACCGGCATTCAGTCCGGGCAACTCAGGTGGGCAGAAGGAGTTCTGACGATCGATTATTTGTCGACGGATGGGAGAGCGGGGAGGCCGTCGATGCTGACCTGGTTCTTTTTCGCGCGATAATCGCGCAGTTTTTCGGGACCTTGGGTGGTCGCCCATTTGTTCAAGGCGTCGCGTTCGCAGCGGAAATCGAAGAAAGGAACGGAGTATCCGCAGGATGACGAGATGCGCGTGACTTGAATATGAACGAAGGCGCGGGTGCCGGGATTGCCCGGGAAGAGCGCGGAGAATTTTTCGAAGGCGGGATCGTTGGAGGAAATGATTTTCGCGCGGCCGTGAAGACGGACGATTTTCGGCGGGCCATCGAAGGCGCAGAACATGACGATGATGCGGCCATTCTCGCGAACGTGCGCGGCGGTTTCCGCGCCGCTGCCGGTGTAATCCTGGTAGACGGCTTCCATGGGGCCGAGGACGCGGAAGGAATCGCCGCCTTTTGGAGAGATGTTGATGTGGGCTTCGGCGGAGAGCGGCGCGGTGGCGACGAAAAAGATTTTTTGCTGCGCGATCCAGTTCGCCAGATCGGAATCGATGCTCTCCAGTTGCTTGCTCATACGAGTCGAGGTGAACAAAAGCTAAGGGAAGGCGACGCACATGCAATGTGGTAAATGTGGTTGAGCCGCTCTTCTCATCTTGATTTCGACTTCCTTTTCGAGAGAGCATAGCCGTTCGCATTTGAACACCCGATGAGATTTTTAACCGTCCCTCTTTTGCTCACGCTGGCAGCCGCTACGATTGGTTCTGCCGCGCAGGAGCTAACAATCAGACCGGCGATCGAGGTCAGTCACCCCACGCAAACGGGCTTCGGCTATAAGCTACTTCGTTCCGCCAATCTCGGCGTTTGGGAACCGGCGGGGACGCAGGTGTTTGGGGATGGAGCCGAGGCATCGGCACTATTCCCGTCGAGAGAACAAGAAGCGTTCTACAGAATGGAGCAGTTCCCGGTGCGGAATCTGGACGCGATTATGGAGGAACTTCGCGCGGCGCGGAACGTGCCGGCACTTTCGTGTGTGGTGGTGATTTCGAATCGGATCGTGGGAGTAGGATCTGCCGGCGCGCGCAAATGGAGCATCACGGGAGCACCTGCACTCGTGACAGACAAATGGCATCACGGATCGCTGACCAAATCGTTCACAGCGACGCTTGCGGCGATGATGGTGGAAGACGGACTGATTCAGTGGACCAACACACTCGCGGATATTTTCCCGACGTTGAAGACCGGGATGCACACTGGATGGCACGATTCGACCTTGGAATATCTAACCTCGAACCGCGGGGGTGCGCCGGAAGGGGCGACGACTGCCTTGTGGAACGAACTCTGGAGTTTTCCGGGCACGCCGGAGCAAGCGAGACGACTGTTATTGACGCGCCTGACGGCAACGGCGCCAGCGTCGACGCCTGGAACGCAATACGCGTATTCAAACACCGGATTCTCGCTGGCGGGACATATGCTGGAAACCGTCGCGGGTAAGGCGTGGGAAGAACTGACGAGGGAACGCATTTTCAAGCCGCTGGGAATGACCACCGCCGGATTCGGGGTGCCGGCCACGCCGCGGCACATCGATCACCCGTGGGGCCACACACTGCCGACCCCGGCGGCTGTCCCTGGTCCGGGAAATTTACCGCGACCGATCGAGCCGGGCACCAGTGCGGATAATCCGCCAGCCGTAGGACCGGGTGGCACGATGCATTGCTCGCCGATCGACTACGGAAAGTATTTGGCTTTTCACATCGAAGCGCACAAGGGACGATCGAAGCTGTTGACCCAGGCGAGCGCGCTCAAGTTGCACGCTGCTTACGAGAATAATTCAAATTACGCGCACGGCTGGATCGCATTGGACCGGTCGTGGGGCGGTGGCGAAAAAGTGCTGACGCATACGGGTTCGAACGTGCAGTGGTTCTCGACCACCTGGATGGCGCCCGGCCGGGAATTCGCCGTGTTGGGAGCGTGCAATTTGGGCGGGACTACTGCGGCTACGGCGACGGGTGATATAGCCACGCGAATGATTCAGGAGTTCCTGAACTAATTATTTCGC
Source organism: Verrucomicrobiia bacterium (assembly GCA_036383895.1). Classification (GTDB taxonomy): domain Bacteria; phylum Verrucomicrobiota; class Verrucomicrobiia; order Limisphaerales; family SXQI01; genus DASVNK01. The sequence continues at coordinate 3,294 of DASVNK010000052.1, forward strand.
GTATTCGATGCAGCGGGTTTCGCGGACGACGGTGACGCGGATTTGGCCGGGGTATTGGAGTTCGTCCTCGATTTTGCGGACGATGCTGCGGGCGAGGGTGAAGGCTTGTTCGTCGTTGACGAGGGTGGGAGTGACGAAGACGCGGAGTTCGCGGCCGGCCTGAACGGCGAAGGCTTTTTCCACGCCTTCGAACGACATGCCGATTTTTTCGAGGGATTCGAGACGGCGGATGTAAGTGGTCATCGTCTCGGAACGGGCGCCGGGACGGGACGCGCTGATGGCGTCGGCAGCGCTGACGAGAATGCCGAGCGGGTTGGTGTGCGGGACTTCGTCGTGATGCGAAGCGACGGCATTCACGACATCTTCGTTTTCGCCGAAGCGTTTTACGAAATCGCCGCCGATGATGGCGTGTGAACCTTCGATTTCGTGGTCGAGCGCCTTGCCGATATCATGGAGCAGGCCGGAACGTTTCGCCGCGATGACGTCGAGGCCCATTTCGGCGGCCATGAGCGACATGAGGTGTGCGACTTCGACGGAGTGCGCGAGAATGTTTTGGGAAAAGCTGTAGCGGAACTTGAGCGCGCCAAGTTTCTTGACGATCTCCGGATGCATGGGCGGAAGGTTGAGCTGGAAGACCGCGTCTTCGCCGGATTTGACGATATTTTCATCCATCTCGCGCGTGACTTCGGCGACGACTTCCTCGATGCGGGTGGGATGAATGCGGCCATCCTGCATCAGGCGCTGCATGGATTCGCGGGCGATCTCGCGGCGGACCGGATCGAAGCCGGAGAGGACGACGGAATTCGGCGTGTCGTCGATGAGAACGGTAACGCCGGTGGCCGCTTCGAACGCGCGGATGTTGCGACCTTCGCGACCGATGATGCGGCCTTTGATGTCGTCGCCGGTGAGGGCAAGCGTGGCGGTGGTCGACTCGAAAGTGTGCGAACCGGCGTAGCGTTGAATGGCCAGGCTTAGGATGCGGCGCGCCTGATCTTCTGCACGGTTTTTGGCATCGTCGAGAATGTGCCGGGCGAGATCACCGGCATCTTTCATGGCGGCTTGCTCGATTTGCTTGATGAGTTGCGCGCGCGCTTCGGATTCAGACAGGCGGCCAACGCGCTGCAGGACAGATTGCGTTTCCTGTTTCAGGCCGGCGAGTTCATCGCGCTCTCGTTCGAGGCGGCGGCGATATTCTTCGAGGGAACTTTGCTGCTGGCGAAGGGTGCGTTCCTGTTCGGTAAGGGCGGAGAGTTGCGCGTTGATTAAGGTCTCGCGCTGGTTGATGCGGGCCTCGGATTCGGCAAGAACCTGGCGGCGTTCGGCGAATTTGCGTTCAGTTTCTTCGCGGACGCGGAGAGTTTCTTCATTGGCCTGAAGGCGCGCTTCCCGGGTGATGTTCTCGGATTCGCGGCGGGCGTTTTCGAGGATGGCGTCTTCCTTCAGCTTAATCGCGCCGCGTGCGATGCGGTCGCGCCAGAGCCAAATGCCGTAGCCAGCCGCCGCGCCGGCCCCGAAGAGGACCGCGCCTTGCACAAATGTTACGTCGAGCGGCATCAGCTTTTGTTACACACGATCCAGCGGGAAGGGGTAAGGATGAAATTCATGGAGATGTCGTGAGGTTCGGCCGGAATTGCGGCGACCAACTGCTCTTCGAGAGCGACTCCACACTTTATGCACGCGTTGTTCGTTTCGGCGAGAAGCCGGTCGTAAAACCCTTTGCCCCTACCGAGCCGCCTGCCGGACGAGTCAAATGCTACTCCAGGCACGAGGACAAAGTCCAGTTGGTTCAGGGGGATGGCCGGAGCGGCGGCGGGAGGTTCCAGAATTCCGAAGCGGCCGAATGAGAGCGAGGCGAAGCTTTCTTTTTCGGGAAGGAGCGCCGCGCAGTAGGTGTTTTGTTCGGGAATGTAACGCGGGAGGGCAACGCTCCTACCGTCCGCGATGGCGGATTTAAGGAGGCCGGAGAATTCGAGTTCGTCCTTCAGCGCGAGGTAGCCGAGAATGCGCTGGGAATTTTTGAATTCGATTTGCTGCGAGAGAACAATGGCGGCGTTGATGGATTGGTGGCGAACGAAGTCTTCGCTGAACGCGCGCATTCGCTCGCGCGCTGCGCGGCGAATTTCTTTTTTCGTTTCCTGGATGGAAGCTGCGTTCATGTTCCGCTATTTGGAAGTGGCGCGCAACTTTTCAAACTCGGCGCGCCATTTTTCCACGCGTTCCTTGATCTTTTTCTCCACGCCCTGGTCGGTCGGTTCGTAATAGCGCTTCGATGCGCCAAGATAATCCTGGGCGACAAAGTGATCAGGATGATCGTGGGAATAATCGTAGCCTTCGCCGTGGCCGAGACGTTTTGCGCCTTTGTAATGCGCATCGCGCAGGTGCTCTGGAACGGCGAGGGTGCGGCCGGACTTCACGTCGGAGAGGGCGTTGCCGATTGCCCCGACAGCGGAATTGCTCTTGTGTGCGGTGGCGATGTAGATGGTGGCTTCGGCGAGAGGAATCTGGGCTTCGGGCCAGCCGACGAACTCCGCAGCTTGATGCGCCGAAGTTGCGAGGACGAGCGCCATGGGGTCGGCCAAGCCGACATCTTCCGCGGCACAGATGAGAATTCGACGCGAGATGAAGCGGGGGTCTTCACCCGCGTGAATCATTTTTGCGAGCCAATAGAGAGCAGCATCGGGATCGCTGCCGCGCATTGATTTGATGAAGGCGGAAATCGTGTCGTAATGCGCGTCGCCATCACCATCGTAAACGACTGCTTTCTTTTGGATGCTTTGCTCGGCGGCGGCGAGATTGATGACGATGGTACCGTCCGCATTGCGTTCGGTGGTCAGCGCGGCAATTTCCAGTGAGTTGAGGGCTTTGCGTGCGTCGCCATCTGAAATGCGCGCGAGATGACGGAGGGCGTCTTCGTGCGCATCGATCTTCATGTGACCGAGGCCGCGCTCTTCATCGCGAAGCGCGCGATTTAAGAGTGCAAAAAGATCGTCCTCTGTCAGCGGGCGCAGTTCGAAAATTTGGGAGCGCGAAACAAGCGGTGAGTTAACAAAGAAGAATGGGTTGTGGGTCGTCGCGCCAATAAGCCGGACGACGCCGCTTTCAACATCCGGGAGAAGAACGTCCTGTTGTGATTTGTTGAAGCGATGAATTTCGTCAATGAAGAGAATCGTCGTCTGCCCGGCATTCTCGAGACGATTATTCGCGGCTGCGAGCACGCGGCGCATATCGGCCACGTTGGATTCGACGCCACTGAGGCGCTCGAATTTCGATTTAGTTTGATTCGCGATGATCTGCGCGAGCGACGTTTTTCCAGTGCCGGGCGGGCCGTAAAAGATGAGAGACTGGATGCGGTCGGCCTCGATGGCGCGGCGGAGAAGCTGACCTTTTGCGAGGATATGCTGCTGGCCGACGTATTCATCCAAGGTGCGCGGACGCATCCGAGCCGCGAGCGGGCGCAGGCCACCGGTGTTCGGCTTAGCTTCTTCGGATGGTTTCTCGGTGGACGCGAATAGGTCGTCCGGCATGGAAGCAAGATAAGTAGAATACACAAAATTCCCAATCGAAAGCGAGGAAGGCGATGGCGCGGTAACGTTGCTGTGTTGATTATTTTGGATTTTGTGTGTGTTTTGGTGTTCATAATCTCGCAATTGATTGATTGTTAGTCGTTAGCGAGCGGCAAAGTTGTGTGTGTGCTGTGGCCCTCCTGGCGTGTTGGCGAAGCGCGCACAAGTGTTTGACCGCAGTGGTTTGGGTTTCGGAACCGTCTCGGTACCAGGTGTTGACCCACGCTTCAAATCGCATCCGCCAGCGGCTGCTTCCTTGCTCTTTACGTGGCCCGCTGCTAAACGCTCCCCCAATGATAATCAACGGGATTCTCAACCCGACGTTACAACACTTGCTTTGCCGCATTCGCCACACGAACGCCCTTGTGATCGCGGACGCCGCCTTCCCCTTTTGGCCGCAGGTCGAAACGGTGGACCTTGCCCTCGTCCGTGGCATCCCCACCATCACCCAAATCCTCGACGCCATTCTTCCCAACTTCAAAGCCGGCACCGTCCACATGGCGGAAGAATTTCGCACCCACAACACTCCTGAAAAACAACGCGAATTCGAAGCCGCCTGCCGCAACGTCCCCATGCACTTCGAACCACACCTCGAATTCAAGAAGCGCGTGCCGCACGCGATAGGGCTCGTCCGCACGGGCGACACCACCGCCTACGGCAATGTCATCCTCATCTCCGTTTAAAATGAAACCCGCCGTCACAGTCTCCCTGGTTCCCGAAGCCCGCGGCGGTCCGTTCATCTTCTGGGATAATCTCGGTGAAGCCTGCCGCAAAGCCGCGCAACTTGGCTTCGCCGCCATCGAAGTTTTCCCGCCGAGTCCCGATGCGCTCGAACCAGCCGAACTAAAGCGCCTCCTCACCGAAAACAATCTATCGCTGGCGACGCTCGGCACCGGTGCTGGCTGGATTCGCCAAAAGCTAACTCTCACGTCGCCCGATCCCGAAATACGCAAACGTGCCCTCTCCTTCATCAAACAAATGATCGACGTCGCCGCACCGTTTCGCGCCGCCGTGATCCTCGGGTCCATGCAAGGCCGCGCTGAAGGCGAAGTCAGCCGCTCTGACGCCCTCAACTTCCTCGGCGAAGCCCTCACTCATCTCGCCGATCACGCTCACGCCCGAAAGGTCACGCTTCTCTACGAGCACCTGAACCGCTATGAAACCAATCTCCTCAATCGCATCGAAGATGTCGTTCCTTTCCTTAAGCCGTTCAACGGACGCGTAAAAATCCTCGCCGACCTCTTCCACATGAGCATCGAGGAGGCCTCCATTCCCGACGCCATCCGCTCCGCCGGGGACTTAATCGGCCACGTCCACTTCGCCGACTCCAACCGCCGCCCCGCCGGCCTCGGGCACACCGATTTTCCCGCAATCTTCGCGACCCTCCGCGACATTAATTACACCGGCTACATCTCCGCCGAGGCGTTCCCCTACCCCGATTCGGATACCGCCGCTCGACAAACCATCGACGCCTTCAACAAGTTCGCCGCCGCCGCCCGCTAATGGTAAAGTTCCCGTCGACCTGATAGTTCGCGTTGTGAATTTCGGCTCGCTCCAACTCAAATCGAATCTGTTCCTGTCGCCACTCGCCGGCTACACGAATCTCCCCTTCCGCCTCACCATCCGTGAAGTCGGCGGTCTCGATCTCGCCACTACCGACCTTGTCAACGCTCGTTCGCTTCTCGAAAAGAATCCGAAAGCGTTCAAGCTCATCGAAACGTGTCCCGAAGATCGCCCCCTCGCCGTCCAACTGTTCGGCTCTGTTCCCGAAGAAATGCGCGACGCCGCCCTCTACCTCGAATCGATCGGCATCTCCTCCGTCGACATCAACATGGGCTGCCCGGTGAAGAAAATCACCCGTGTCGGCGGCGGTTCCGCCATGATGACTGAACTCGACAAAACTTCCGCGCTCGTCAAAGGCATGGTCGACGCTCTCCAAATTCCGGTCACCGCCAAAATGCGTCTCGGGTGGGACGACGATAACATCACTGCGCCCGAACTCGCCCGCGCCCTCGAAGACGTCGGCGTCGCCGCCATTTTCATCCACGGCCGCACCCGCGAACAAGGATTCGGCGGCACCGTTAATCTCCCCGGCATCCGCAAAGTCGTCGAAGCCGTCCGCCGTATCCCCGTCATTGGCAATGGCGACGTCACCACCCCGCAAGCCGCCAAAATGATGCTCGATGAAACCGGCTGCGCGGGCGTCAGCATCGGCCGCGGCGCCTTCTACAACCCGTGGATCTTCACCCATACGCAGCATTACCTTCGCACCGGCGAACTCCTCCCCGAACCCGGGTTCGCCGAACGCATCCGCGTCATGCGCCGCCATTTCGATCTCATGTTGCAGGTGTTCGGCGAAACTCACGGCTGCCGCATGTTCCGCAAAGTCGCTCCCTGGTATTCCAAACGCTTTGGACCCGCGAACCTCTTCAACAAACGCGTCGTCACCATCTCCACGCGCGCTGAATTCGAAAAGCTCCTCGAAGATTACACCACCTGGCGCGAACAATTCCTCGACGACAACGGCGAACTCAAATTGCAATATCGCCCCGCCGAAATGGTCGCCTCTTTCATGGAACCCGAATCCACCCGCCGCGAATCTATCCCCGTTCCCAAAGGTCCGGTCGAAGTCTGGTAAGTTGCTAAGTCTCTTACGCCGCCTGTTGCCGTTCACTCAACGCCGCCCGCAACTTCCTCAACTCCGTCTGATCCCGCGCAATCAGCAGATGCACCCCAAACCACAAATTCGAGCGCGCCGAAACATACACCTCTCGCGCTTCCGCACCGGCTCCTTGTAATCGCATCTCCGCCTTCTGCTGTCCCTCGATTAACAACGCTTCCCACATCGCGGAAACTTGCGGCCGATCGCTCATCGGCACAAAGTCGAGCAAGCTCTTCCCGAGCAAATCCGCGGGCGCAGCGCCCAGCATGGCGCAAGCCGGCGCGTTCGCGTGCAAAAACGAGCCCAGCCCATCCAGCAAAAACATCGGATCCAGCGAAGTGTGAAATAGCGTCTTGAACGAAAGCTCCAATGTCCGCAGCGTCTCAGAATCCCCAACTTCAGCCACCGCTTTCGGAGCAACAACCGCTTCCGCCGACGACTTCGGCACAATCCTGATCTTCGGCGCTTCGACCGGCTCGCTCGGACGCAGCTTAACGGGAGCGTCAAAGTAAGTCGCCCCACTCGTCAGTTCCTCTCGAACCTCCGCCACTCTCGGCAACTCCACCAGACTCCCGCTCCGCGCGCCCACTCCTGTCTCCGCGATCTTTGCCGGCAAATTCGCTTTTGCCTGCACCAGCCTCTTCTGCTTGTGCAGCAGCCACCGCACCTTCGCCGCCTTATACTGCTGCTCGACCGCTCGCCGCGTAACCCCCCACGCCATCTTCGAAACCCGCCCCAGCTTCTTCGACTTTAGCGCCGCTACATTCCCAAGAATCCGCAACTGCCTCCCCACCCAGCGATCAAACTGCTCCAACTGCAAATCCAATTTGCTCGGCCCCGAGTCCTTCTTCGCTTTCTTGCCCTTCGCAACCAAATCCTTCTTGAAATAAGGCGGCTCCGTTACCCCGCTCAACCGCCGTTCGATACACGCGTGCAACTCATCCACTTGCGACACTAGCACGCAATCCGCCGCACCCGCCGCCATCGCTGCGTCGCCATCTTCCACCGACTTCACCGCGCAAATCACCGGATGCCCATTGCTAAGCTCTTTAATCTTCCGGAGTTCATCCGCTTGCGCGAATCGGCCCGAAGCAATGAGAATATTCGGCTGAAAGCTCCTCAACCTCTCCGCGATCTGTTCGCCCTTCGCCGCGCGCTGAAACGCACACGGTCGCCCCAGCCGATTCACCCCGCACTGAAATAAAAACGCATTCGCATCATCCTCATCCGCGAGTAAGATCCTTAGCAATCCCGTGCGCTCAATGATCTCTCCCACGGGGCCATTTTACCGCGCCTGCCGCACCTTCCGTCAGAGCGAAAGCCCCCGAACATACCCAAGAAAAACCCTGACCGTCAGTCCCGTTAGGATCACTTGTCCACTTCAGAAATACTCACCGCCCGATGCTCCTCCGCGCTCTTGTAAGCCGCATCCACCAGCGCCATCGTTTTCAAATTGTCCCGCCCGCTGATCGCCGGCTCCTGCCCGCGTTCCAGCGCCACCAGCAACTGCGCCATGGTTCCGACAAACGCATCTGGAAACCAACTCTCGCTCCACCGCGGCTCGTGAAATTCTTTATCTCCCTGGCTCGCATACCGAATCGTCGAAGGCGAAGTGTAAGGGTTCTTGCACCAACCAATCTCCCCCATCGCCAGCCCGGTCAGACCTTCAATCCTCCACAAGATATAAATATCGCCTGGCACCCCCTCCTTCGCCGGACCTGTCCAAACATCGTCAATCCCCACACACAGCAACCCATTCGCATACTCCAAGATGTAGGAACAGATCCCGTCCCGATGGGCAAACTTCGTCCGCGGATCCGTCCGCACGCTACAGAAGATCCTTTCCGGGTCGCCAAACCAGTACCGCAACGTATCCAGATGATGGATGGACATGATGCGCAGCGTCACCCAGCCCAATTCCTCCTGCCACGGCATCCAATGCGGAATCCCGCGCATATCAATCGTCGCGAACACCGGCTCCCCAATCGTTCCATTGGTCAACAGCGTCTTCGCCGCGCGGACGCTCTGGTCGTACCGCATGTTCTGGTTCACGGCCAAAACAATCCCCGCCCGCTCGCACGCCTCCACGATCTTCACCGCCTCCGCGTAATTCATCCCAAGCGGCTTCTGCGCCAGGATGCCCTTCACCGTCCGCCGCTCACACGCCTTGAAAACCAAATCCGCCTGCGCATTCGGCGGCACTGCCACATCCAGCACCTCGATCGATCGATCCGCCAACAACTCTTCATACGTTCCATACACCTTGCCGATAGCATGCCGCGCCGCCACTTCCCTCGCCGAAGCCTCCTTCCTCGACGCGATCGCCACCGGATTGAACCCCGCCTTCCGGTAAGCCACGAGATGACAATCCCGCATGATGAACCCGCTCCCCAGGCATCCGATGCGCCAATCCCGCCGCTCCGGCAGCTCAGGATGAATCCGTAAGTCCATGCGGCGGAGCGTAGGCCATGGGCTTTAGCCAACACAAGCTCCACACCAATTCACCCCAACCCGCATCAGCACAATGCTGACCGCCGATACGGCTGCTGCTTTCGGTCAAAACGTCCATCAGCCTTATAGAATCCGCGCAATCTATGAATACAGTGTGGACTCGTAGTTAGCGGCACAATCCCCGCAGAAGCAAAAGCAGTTAAAGCCCAGCAGATATGAAGTCACCCACCGCTTTGAGCACCCTTGCTACTGTCGTCGCCCTCACCATCCTCCAACAAAACTCTTTCAGCACGGAAGTCGACCCAACCTTCTCCGCGCAAGTGAACGGCACTGTTTACGCCCTCCACGTCGACGCGAGCGGAAACGTCTATGCCGGCGGTCAGTTCAATTCGGTAAACGGTTCGCCTCGAAACAACCTCGCCAGGCTGAATCCTTCCGGCGCCGTCGACGCCTCCTTCGCGATCCAACCGGACGCTGCAGTACTCACCATCAGCGCGGACAATTCCGGATCAATTTACGCTGGCGGCGCGTTCAACGCCCCATCACGCCACCTCGCCAAGATCAGTTCCGGCGGCCAGGTGCTGCCACTCGCGCTGCAAAGCAGCACCAGCAGCCGAATCGATTGCCTCGCGCTTTCCTCTGACGGCTCAGTCGTCATCGGCGGCCCGTTCCGCAGTTTGGCTGGCACACCTGCCATTCACGTCGCAAAAATCTCCAGCGCAGGCCAGGTCGACTCCGCCTTTGAATCCAGTCTCCTCTCAAGCGCTGCTTTCGAAGCGGGCGCGGACGCCCTCGCGATCCAATCCGACGGGAAAATTTTGGTCGGTGGCTATCTCAACACTGCCGATGGCCAGCGTTCCTTACTCCGCTTGAATGCTGACGGCTCCGTCGATGCCACTTTCAGCACCGAGGTTGGTTCCATCCTCTACACAAAAGTGTCGGTCTCTGCGGCCGACAACAAAATCCTCGTCGCTGGTGTTCGCAGCAGCGGCGGTGAAGGCTTCGTCCGTCGCTTGAACGGGGATGGCACGGTGGACCTCTTTTTTCATGAATCAACTTTCAACGGCAGCGTGGAGGCCATCGCTCTCTTGAGCGACGGCAGCATTATCGCCGCCGGGAGTTTCAGCGGCGGGCTGGCCAAATTAAACCCAGACGGCAGCCTCGATATGGCCTGGAATATCACCACGGACGGTCCCGTCCGCGCGGTCGCCGCGACCGAAAATCAAATTATAATTGGCGGCGCCTTCACCAAGGTCGGTAATCGTGCCCAACGCGGTATCGCCCGCATCAACCTCCAGAACCGTGATGTTGTCGCCACCAGCTTGAATGGAAAATTCCAGGCTCGCATCACCGGCGAACCCGGCAAAACCTACGAAATCGAAGCCACTGAGGATTTTCAATCCTGGACTTCACTCGGCATCGCCATCGCCACCGAGGCCGGCATCCAATTCGCCGACCCCAACACCCGCGCTTGCGGCCACCGCTTCTTCCGCGCCCGTCTCATCGAGTAACTCACTCCAACTCCCACTCTTCGTTAAAAAATCCCGCGGTCACAATTCCGTCCACAAACGGATCATCCTTCGAAATATCCAGCATCGCATAATCGGGTAGCTTCGCAGTCTGATCCGCGTTGCTCCCAAAGCCGCGGAACGTAAATCCGCTGTTCAGCACAACGTATTTATCCGGCGCCAGCGGATTAGGAAAAATCATCAGCGGCACATGCTTTCGGGCATCGTAAATCTTTCCGCCGACCTCAATCGTCTCCGCCGTCCATTTCAACGGCAGCTTCTGCAAAATCTCGCGAATCACTTCATTGCTCTGCGGATCGCCCCACAGCACCAAATGATTGTTCTGCGTCCAATCCTTCACTTCTGATGCGTTTACCACCTGCACATCGCCGCGAAACTGCGCGCGCCACTCGTAGACCGCTCGCTTGAATTCCCTGCCAATCCAGGAACTCGTCTCGTCATGAAATCCGTTTCCATCCGGCGGCACGAACACAAACGGACTCGAAAACGCATCATCGATCGGCCCTTGGTGCCCCATCCCTTTACGCGTCGTCGCAATCATTTCCGCCTGCGACCCTCCCGCCGACCAAAGCCCATTCGTTTTCACGAAAATGAAATAAGCAGTGTCCTGCGCCTTCACGAGATTCGTAATCCTCTGTCCGTTAATCTCCACCTCCTTCAGGTTTCTCTCGGTCCGCGCGTCCATTTCGTGGAACATGAACGACCGCACATTCGTCACCGACATCGTCACGCGATTCGACATCAGCTTCGCGCGCACATCCGCTCGCACCCAATGCTTCTCCAAACCCAGCAGCATGATCCAATGCATCTTCGGATACTGCAGCGTCCGCGTCGTAAATCGAATGTCACTTGGCTGCATCTCCTTGCCCTTCGCCGCTACCGCATCCACCAGCGTCTCCAAAACGTGCTTCGTCTCGGCGTGATACTTATGCTCCGTCTTCGGCCCGATCAAATGCACCAACGGCAAACCTTCGGCACGCAAGGCGCGTTCCATCACATCAGCCGCCTGCCGCTGCTTATCCAATTCACCGCTGTAGGCAATCGTCGGGCAATGATACAAATTCAGCGCATAATCCGGCGCATCGTACCACTGCCATAAAACCCGCTCGAACGGTAAACGACTCTCCGGCTTAAGCCGCAAATATTCCGCCGACTCCGCAAACCCCGCCCCCGGCGCGGCGCACACCCAGTGATAAGCGTGATGCGTCGCCAAATGCCATACTCCCGCCCCGCCCATCGAAAAGCCCCTCAGCACAATGCGCGATGCATCAATCGAGAAATACTCCTGCACACTTTGCAACGCCTCGAAAACATCCGACTCACCCGCAAACTTGAACGCGTTGCAATAACGGCCGTAAGGATGCAGCACAAACGTATCCGCCGGTGCGAACTCACCGCGCCTCGTCGCGCGCTCGTGCATGAATTTCAACTCCGTAAGCTTCTCGTCGCGCCCATGCAGCCACACATCCAGCCGATACCTCTTTCCGTCCCCGCGCCGATAACTCTCCGGCACAATCAGCCCATACGGCTGCACCGATCCATCAATCCGGCTCTGGTATCCGCGCACTAACAAACCCTTCGCACCAAGCCATCGCTCATTTCGCGCTTTAAAGTCGCGCAATCGGCGATTCCCTTCCGCAAGAAGTTGCTCCGCGATCTCAAATTCATTCGTGCGGTAAAACTCGTCGTGCTCCAGCGCGTAACGCACTGCCTTCTCATAAACCTGCACGTCCGGAAAAAGCTGCATGGAGTTCTCGCCGCCGCGCTGGGCCAGCACGTTGGTAATCTCCGTCTGGAAGGCGAGCAGTTGCTTGCCCAATTTCTCCCGCACCTCCGTTGGAACGGGAATTCCCGGCGGCGGGATCCGTTTTGGCTGCGCCGAAGCCGGATGAGCACCAAGAAAGAAAATGCAAAGAAGTAGAATCGCGCGCACTCTATTCTTTTAAGCAGTGATTGATTCCACTCGCAAGCCGTCTCAGCCTTTGCTGAACTTCTCCCATGCCCGATAGGATAGCAGAATCCACCATCTACCTGAACGCCCGACTCGCGTTCCCCGACTTCATCACGGAAGGCGCGTTGCTCGTCGAAGGCGAACGCATTTCCGCGATCTGGATCAACGAAGCGCCATCCAACATCCCCGCCGCGGCGCGCAAAATCGATTGTCGCGGCAATATCCTCGCACCGGGCCTGATCGATATCCACAACCACGGTGGCAAGACCCACGACTTCGTCGGCGCCGACGCCAAAGGGAACAACGTCGCCCTGAAATTCCACGCCGAAGAAGGTGTCACGTCACTGCTCGCCACCGTGATGACCGAAACTCACGAGCAGATGTCCGCCGCTTTGAAAACGCTCGGCGAACAGCACGCCGCGGGCGATCTGCATCCCAATTTTCGCGGCATTCACATCGAAGGGCCTTATTTTCATCCCGATAAACGCGGCGCACACAAACTCGAATGTCTCCGCGATCCGATCCGCAGCGAATACGAAAAATTCTGGGAAGTTTCCCGCGGTTTAATCCGCATTTTCACTCACGCACCTGAACGAAAAGGCAGCGCCGAATTCTGCCAGTTCTTTCACGAGCGCGGATGCGTCCCCACTATCGGCCACACCCGCGCCACCATGCTCCAGATTCGTCGCGCCGCGGCATACGGAGCCCGCCATTTTGTCCACGCGAATAACGCCATTGATTGGCCCCTCCGAAAACCGCGTCCCGACGGCTGGCTCGGCACCGAAATGATGGGTATGGGAACGCTCCTCGCGCACTCCGCACTTTCCGGCGAAATTATTTCCGACGGCTTCCATCTCCCCCTCGAAATGATCCGCCTCATCCTCACCGCGAAAGGCACCGACAACGTCGCCATCGTCAGCGACGCCTGCCCAGCCGCCGGCTGCACTCCCGGCGAATACGTCCAGGGTGGATTAAAGATCATCCTCAAAGAAGGCGGCCTGGTAATCTCCGGCGCAGGCGCCATGGACTCCAGCGGAGTTCCGCCCCTCGGCGGCAGCGCCACCACCCAACTCGCCATGATCCGCAATTACATTAAGTGGGGCTTCGGCCTGACAACGCCTTTGAAAATGTCCACAGCTGTCCCCGCGCGCATCATTGGCGAGCAGCAACGCGGCGTCCTACGCGTCGGCAATATTGCCGATTTGATTATCATCGATGACGAAGCCAGGTTGTTCACCACGATCATCGGAGGAGAAACAGTGCATCAACAACAAGGGTTTGCCGCGTGAAATATCTGTTCTTGGCAGTGACCAGCGTGCTCCTCCAATGGGCGCACGCCGATTCCGCGACTAATCTTAATGCGTTCTGGCCCCAATGGCGCGGGCCGCACGCGAATGGCAGTTCGCTCACCGCTAAACCGCCGACGGAATGGTCCGAGAAGAAGAACATCCGCTGGAAAATCGAACTGCCCGGCAAAGGGCATTCCACGCCCATCATTCTCGGCGATCGCATTTACGTCCTCGCAGCTACTCCCGTTGGCGAAGCCCTTCCTCCCGTCCACGATTTCGCACCCGGCGTGCACGACAGCATCCCTGTAACCCACCGCCATCAATACATGGTGCTCGCCCTCTCACGCGCCGACGGGAAGACCCTCTGGAAAACAGTCGTTCGAGAAGAATTCCCGCACGAAGGCGGGCACAACACCGGCAGCCCAATTTCCAACTCGCCCTTCACCGACGGCGAAAAGCTTTACGCTTTTTTCGGTTCGCGCGGTTTATATTGCCTCGATCTCGCCGGAAAGATTCTTTGGAAACGTGATCTCGGGAAAATGCAGACATTGCACGCGCACGGCGAAGGCAGCTCTCCCGTCGTCTACGGCGACACCTTGATCGTGAATTGGGACCACGAAGGCGAATCGTATCTGCACGCGTTCAACAAACACACCGGCGAACAACTCTGGAAAACCAAACGCGACGAAGTGACTTCATGGTCCACCCCGCTTATCGAAGTGATCGACGGTAAACCCCAGGTCCTCGTCAGCGCCACCAGGCGCATCCGCGGTTACGACCTCGCGACCGGCGCCCAAATTTGGGAATGTGCCGGTCTCACCGATAATGTTGTTTCCTCGCCAATTTTTAACAAAGGCATCTTGATCGCCGGCGTGAGTTACACGAAAGCCGCCATGCTCGGCATTCGCGTCTCGGGCGCGCGCGGTGACATCACCGATACGGACCACGTCGTTTGGTCCACCACCCGCAACACGCCCTACGTCCCTTCGCCCCTCCTCTACAACGATACCCTTTACGTCGTCCGCCACATTCAAAATGTCCTCAGCCGCTTCGACCCGCTCACCGGCAAATACAAAGCCGAATCAATGCGACTTGAAGGCATCCGCGATTTCATCTTCGCCTCACCGGTCGGCGCGAACAATCGCATCTACATTACCGCTCGCGACGGAAACACCGTCGTCCTTGCCGCCGATAAGAACGACGAAATCATCGCCGTCAACAAACTGAACGATGTCTTCAGCGCATCTGCGGCGCTCGTCGACAAGGAACTCTTCCTCCGCGGCGAAAATTTCCTCTATTGCATTGCTGAGTAACCCGCCGGCTTGTTCCGCTTTTCAAAATCCCCCGTTCAGGTTTAATCGCGCCGCATGTCAAGAAAAGAGGCGAATGAGAATCTCGCGCTGAAACCGGCGTTTCGTCGATTTCTCTACGCGACCGCTGGAATAACTGGCGGGGCCATCCTAATCGTCGAAATCCTCGGCGCCAAAATGCTGGCGCCGTTTGTCGGCACCTCTCACTTTGTCTGGACTGCGCAAATCGCCGTCACGCTCGTTTCGCTCGCCGTCGGCTATTACTTCGGCGGCTGGCTCGTCGATAGATCGCCCAAACTCAGCCGCCTCTACTTCTGCATCGCCTTCGCGGCGGTGTATCTGGGCTTCACGATCCTGATCGTCGAGAAAGTCGCCTACAGCTTCCTCCAAATGAATCTCGCAATGGGTGCGCTCTTCTCCTCCGCTGTCCTCTTTTTCGTCCCGCTCACTCTCCTTGCCGCGGTCGGTCCCTTCCTCATCCGCGTGCTCGCGATTTCCTTCACCACCATCGGGACCCAGGTCGGCCGCCTCTCCGCCATCAGCACTCTCGGCAGCGTCCTCGGCACGGTCCTCATCGGTTACGTCCTGCTCCCTTTTCTCCCGAACTCCGTCACTATGTATGCCACCGCCGGAGTATTACTTCTCCTTGCGCTCACCTATTTCGCGATCTGGAGCCGACGCGATCTTCCCCCCGTGGTCCTGCTCACGGCCGCAGCGCTCGCCCTCGGTGGACTCGGGGTCCGCCGCGACCTCACTCCGAACTGGGGCAAGGTGCAGGAACTCACCCGCGTGAATTCCGACTTCGGCATGCTGCAAGTGATCCAACTGCCCGATGGTCGCCGCCGGTTCTACCTGAACGATTACCTCGTCCAAAACGGCTACGACGCACAGGAAAAGAAAAGCACCTCCCTCTTCACCTACATGCTCCGCTACCTCGCCGAAGGCTACGGCACCAACCTGCAGGATGTCCTCTGCATCGGCCTGGGCGTGGGCGTCGTCCCCACCGAACTGACCGCAAAAGGCGTCCGCGTCGATGTGGTGGAAATTAACCCCGCCGTCACACCCATCGCGCGCGATTTCTTCAACTTCGATCCCACGAAATCGAATGTCACCATCGGTGACGGCCGTTACTTCGTGAACAAAACTGAAAAACTCTACGATGCCGTAATTCTCGACGCCTTTCTCGGCGATTCCTCCCCATCCCACCTCATGAGCCGCGAAGCTTTCGCTAACATGAAGCGCGTCCTCAAACCCGGCGGCGTTCTCGTGATTAATTCCTTCGGCGACCTCGAAGCCGGAAAGAATTTCTTTTCCTCCTCTATCCAGAAAACGCTGTCGTTAGTTTTCCCCCACGTCCGCGCACATGGTACCGGAAGCGGAAACTTGTTTTTCGCAGCATCGGCACAACCGCTGAACCTTCGCGCCGTCGACTATTCCGACGCACATCCCGAAGTTTACCGGGACGTTGAACAGGCTCTCGCCTCAAACATCCAGATCGACACCTCCGCCGGCATGGTCCTGACCGACAACTTTAATCCAGTCGAATTCTACGACGCCGACAACCGCGAAGCGCACCGCAGGCGCCTGGCCGTTTCAGTCCGCCGACTGCAGGGCTTGCCTACCAATTAGTAAGCGATCTTGTCCGCCGCAGTCATCCCGCCTTTCCCAATCACCAAATTTCCTTCGGCACCCGCCGGCGCTTGCGGAATGCGCATGCCGTAAAAAGATCGGTAAACGAAGAACAAAGCGATCAGCAGAAGTATTCCGCCGAAAATATTGCGCGTCGTCGGGTTCGTAATCTTCACCGCAATCTCCACCGCGAGCAGCCCAAACAGCGTGGTGAACTTGATCACCGGATTCAGCGACACGGATGAAGTGTCCTTGAACGGATCGCCGACTGTATCACCCACCACCGTCGCCGCGTGCAGTTCAGTGCCCTTGGCGCGCATGTCGACCTCGACAATTTTTTTTGCGTTGTCCCAGGCGCCACCCGCGTTCGCCATGAAGATCGCCTGGAACAAACCAAAGAAGGCCATCGCTACAAGATACCCGATAAAGAAGTACGGATTGAAAAACGGCAGCGCGAGCGAGAAGCAGAAGATCACAATAAAGATGTTTATCATCCCTTTCTGCGCATAAATCGTGCAGATTTTCACTACCTCCTTACTGTCTTCGATCGATGCCTTCCCCGTATCCAGCTTGATATTCTCCTTAATGAAAACCACCGCGCGATACGCCCCCGTCACCACTGCCTGTGTGCTCGCGCCGGTGAACCAATAAATCACCGATCCACCCATCAACAATCCCAACATCACCGCCGGCTGTACTAAACTCAGATTCGCCACTACATTCCCGTACCCGGGAGTGTGTTGCAGCAGCATGATGATCCCGAAGATCATCGTCGTCGCGCCGACTACGGCAGTCCCAATCAGCACCGGCTTCGCCGTCGCCTTGAATGTATTCCCAGCGCCGTCCCCCTTCTCGAGTTGCAACTTCGCATTCTCAAAGTCCGGCTCAAATCCGAAGTCGCGTTTAATATCCGCTTTGATATTCGGCTGCGCTTCGATCTGGCTCAATTCGTAAACGGACTGAGCGTTGTCCGTCACCGGCCCGAAGCTATCCACCGCAATCGTCACCGGTCCCATCCCCAGGAATCCGAACGCCACTAGCCCGAAGGCAAAAATCGGCGCAGCAAAATTAAACTCTGTCGGCATCAAATTCTCCAGGGACGGATTCTGCGAGAAAACGTAGCTAATCAACATCAGCACCAGAATTACGAGGCCCTTCCAGAACGCCGAGAAATTCCCCGCCACGAATCCCGACAGAATATTCAACGAAGCCCCGCCATGTGACGACGCATTCACCACTTCCCGCACATGGCGCGAATGGGTGCTGGTAAAAACTTTCGTAAACTCCGGAATTAACGCGCCCGCCAGGGTCCCGCAGCTGATAATGTTTGAAAGCACCCACCAAAGGTCCGGATACTGCGTCAACCCACCGAGCAGGAAGTAACTCGCCAGGTAAGTCACCCCAATCGATACAATCGAAGTAATCCACACCAGCCAGGTCAGCGGCGCTTCCAAATCAAAATCTCGTGAATTCCCCCAACGAGCCTTGCTGATCACTCCATTGAGCCAATACGAGAACACTGATGTGATGATCATCAGCGCCCGCATCGCGAACAGCCACACGATCAATTGCCCGCAAATCACCTGCATTTCCGGGGCCGCCAACGCCAGCGCTAAAAACACAATCAGCGCCACGCCCGTCACACCGTAAGTTTCGAAGCCATCCGCCGTCGGCCCCACGCTGTCGCCTGCATTATCGCCGGTGCAATCCGCAATCACACCCGGATTCTTCGGATCATCTTCCGGCAATTTGAAAACGATCTTCATCAAGTCCGCGCCGATATCCGCGATCTTCGTGAAGATCCCGCCGCAGATCCGCAAAATGCTCGCCCCCAGCGATTCCCCAATCGCAAAACCGACAAAGCACGCGCCGACCAGATTCGTCGGCAGAAACGCCAAAATGCAAATCATGAAGAACAATTCCACGCTGACCAGCACCAGCCCCACGCTCATGCCGGACTTCAGCGGGATGTTTAGCGTGTTCAACGCATTTCCCTTCAACGACGAAAAAGCCGCGCGCGAATTCGCCACCGTATTAATACGTATCCCGAACCACGCCACCCCGTACGAACCCAGGATCCCCAAAATCGACGCGAGCAAAACCAGGATCACGTTCCCCATGGGCATGGCCTGTAAAATCTTGAAGTAATAAATAATTGCCCCCGCGATCAGGAACCAAAGCACGAACAGAAACTTCCCCTGCTGGAACAAATACGTTTTGCACGTCTCCCAAATCAAATTCGACACCGCCTGCATCGAGGCGTGCACATCCATTTTCTTAGTCTGGCCGTATTGTATCCAACCGAACAGAATCCCCAGCACGCAGACCACCAACCCGCCATAAAGCAGCGTCATCCCGCGGACCTCCCCGCCACCCGCCGTGTTGAAACTCACCGACTGCAGTTCGGGAATTTTGAGGTCCGCCTCGCTCGCGAACGCCTGCATCCCAAGCAGAAAGGTGATTGCCAGAAAAAGAATACCACACCGACTTTTAACCCGTGGTAACATGCCGCGATAGTATCCACCCACCCGCGCCTTGTCTAGGGGTCCGCCAGCGGATGCTGTCGATCGGCGAAGTGGCCGCGGACTTGGAAGGAAAATGTAGACTGGGGGGGTTCCTCGCTATTTTCAGTGGAATGGGATTTTGAGCTTGGCGGCTACTAGGTAGAGGATGGCAATGAGGTGAGTGCTGGTCCTGTATCCGCGGGCTCGGCGTTTGGTCGCCGAGAAGACGCTATTGAGTCCTTCCATGAA
>DASVNK010000053.1:0-142457 GCA_036383895.1 Verrucomicrobiia bacterium
CAAACTCGATCCGAAGAGGGCGGTCACGCTTCGTGATAGCGGGCATGAACACCTGACGCTTTAACCGAAAAATTGTTCAAATCCCCCACAATATAACTTCACCCAAAGGTGAAACCTTCAGCGGCTAGCTAAGGATGGGGGCTAGGCAACCACGAATGGACACGAGTAAACACGAATGGGGGAGAGTTGGGTGTTGCAGGTTCAAAGTTGTCAGAAAAAGTGGCGCATCGTTTCCGGTTGCATTTGGTTGATTGTGTGGTAAATAGCCGCTCCCTTTTTGGGGGAACCAGATTTTATGTCACAGCATCGTAGTCTCAGAGGAGCCGGCACGCTCGGCGCTAAGCGCAACGTTCTCAAGCGCTTCGAACGCGTTGAAATCTTGAAGCGCCGTGGTCAATGGAAGGAAGGCGACCGCGTGGTGGGCCTGCGCAAGACGAAGCCGGACGCTTAATTCGGCGGATTTTCTTTTTCGTGAGGACGGTCTTTGGGCCGTCCTTTTTGTTTTTTGTACCTCACACAAAGGCTGCGTGCTGAAGGTTGCGCCGCGTCGGGGTACAAAGTTTCAGTCCTGGCACCGAGACGGTGCCGGAACTCGAAGCCAGTACGGGTAAATGCTCGTGCGCTTCGCGACACACGGCGGGACGCCCGCGCTACATCGGATCGCGCTAAGTTGCAGGTTGATTCTTCTCGACATCGTAGCAGATCAGTTCGTCCTGGTACCTGAGGTATAGGCGTTTGTTGAGGATTACGGGATGAGCCCAGGCATCGTTTGAGGCTTGGGCGACGCGGAATTGGCCGTGGGTGGTGAATTTGTCTTTGTCGGCGGAAAGCAGACGCATGATTCCGTTTTCGCTGAGGATGTAGAAACGTTGGTCGGCGTAGAGGACGGCGCCTTTGACGATTTCTTCGGCTTGATAGAGGACGGTGCCGTCTTTTGCGTTTACGGCGGCCCATCCTTTTCGACCGGGATAGTAGGAGCCGATGAATTTGCCGTCGTGATAAACGACGCTGCCCTGGCAGGTATCGAGTTTGGTTTCCCAGAGTTGTTCGAAACCGATTTTGCCGTCTGGGCTGCTTGGCTGAAGAAGTTTGAGGAAGCAACCTGGTTTGCCGTGAGGCGCGGTCATAAAGATGCCGTCATTAGCGAGCACCGGCATCATCGCGAGGACGGAGTAGGAGGTGGGAACTCGGCGCGTCCACTGCATGACTCCGGAATCGGCATCCATGCAGAACAGATTTCGCAAGGAGCAGCCGATGAGGAGGCGTTTGCCCGCGAATCGGACGAGGATGGGCGAGACGTAGCTGGCGTTCTCGAGGGATTTTTCGCCGGCGGAGTCGAGGAGCGGCTCGCTTTTCCAGAGGAGATCGCCGGATTTTTTATCGAGCGCGACGACGAGAGCTTCGCGGCCGCCGGCGGTGGCGTAAACGGTTCGGTCGTCGACCAGGAGACACTCGCTTAAGCCCCAGGTGATGTTGTTTCCGCCGAAGCGTTGGAGAAGATCGACTGTCCAGGCGGTCTGGCCGGTTTCAGCGTCGAACGCGCGGATTTGGCCGTGAGCGTTCTGAAGATAGATTCGACCGGCGCTATAGGTCGGCGTGGAGCGGGCGCCTGGGTAAGGATTTTTCCAGGAGAGGCCATTGGTCGCTTTCCACAGTTCCTTGCCGCTGGAGGCGTCCAAACAAAAAAGGTGCAGTTCGTCGCCGAAATCGCCGGTGATATAGATTTTGTCGTTCACGATGATGGGCGAGGAGTAGCCCTGGCCCAGTTCTTTGGAGGACCATAGTTTGGGTGGGCCATCGGACGGCCAGGATTGGAGGAGGCCGGTTTCGTCGCTGCGCCCGTCGCGGCGGAGGCCGCGAAACTGCGGCCAGCCGGGTTCGCTGGAAGGAATGAGTTGAGCGGCGTTGGTTGAATTAAGGTCTGACCCGCGCGATTCAGAGCTGGCCCAGGTAAGCAAAGTCCACAGCGCGGCGAGCGCGCCCATTTTTCCGAATTGCGGTTGTGACATATGAGAGATCGCTAAAGGATACGTTTCAAATGAGCTTCGACAAGTAGGACGATCTTGATGTTGTGGGAATGAGCTCGGCGTTATCGAGAAGTGCGGTTTTGCTTTTCCGCGCGGGTAATTGAAGTTTAATTAGGTGATGAGTGTGCGGTTGCAGAAGTTTTTGGCGGATGCGGGGGTGGCTTCGCGTCGGGCGGGGGAGAAGATGATTCTCGAGGGGGAGGTGAGCGTGAATGGCCACGTGGTGCGCGAGTTGGGAACGAAGGTGGATCCGTTGCACGATCGGGTGATGGTGGATGGGCGCGCGGTGAAGGCGAAGAAGAAGCTCTATCTCGTGGTGCATAAGCCGCCGGGATATATTTGTTCGCGGCGTGATCCGGAGCAGCGGCGGACGGTGGAGGATTTGTTTCCGAAGGAGTGGGCGGGGATTTTACATTCGGTGGGGCGGCTGGATTTCAAGAGCGAGGGTTTGATTTTTTACACGAATGACGGGGATTTTTCGCTGAAGATGACGCATCCGCGGTACGGGGTGCGGAAGAAGTACATGGTGACGTTGAAGGGTGAGGTGACGCAGGAGCATATTCGGACATTGCAGAAGGGGGTCTACCAGGAAGATGAGGTGTTGCGGGCGGTGCAGGGGCGGATTTTGAAGGCGAATGGGTCGCATAGTTTGGTGGAGTTGACGCTGGCGGAGGGGAAGAATCGGGAAGTGCGGCGGATGTTTGAGGTGCTGGGGTTTGAGGTGGAGCGGCTGGTGCGGACGCAGATCGGACCGATCAAGCTGGGGCAGTTGCCGAAGGGGAAGTGGCGAACGTTGACAGAGGGGGAAATAAAAAGTTTAATGAGTCAAGCACCTGATTCGCAGCTTTCGTCGGGTGCGCGAACAGGTCGTTAACGCTTTCGGAGTCTGTTGAAAAACTACGACTATTCATTTCTCGGCGAGGCGGACGCACTGACATCGTTGCGCCTCCATCACAGATCCATGCGGATATGCTCAGTCGGCGCGCCTCGTCATTGCATCCACCGCGCTCTCGAACTGAGCACCCGTATTTTTTCAATAGACTCCAGATTCAAAGCATTGGTTCATCATGCGCCTAATTAAATTACTGAGCGTTTTCCTACTTTTAGCGGCGGTGTTTCCGGCGAGGTTTTTGACGTACGCTGCGGAAGGTGTCGCGGCAAGTCAGGGTGCGGAGGGCGCGAAGGAGGAGACGGCGATAGTTGCGGAAGGGAAGATTAATGTTCGAGGGAAGCCGTCGTTGATTGGCGAAGTGGTGACGCAGCTTGAGCGCGGGGAAAAGGTGACGATTTTGGAGCGGATTGCGACGACCCCGGCGAAGGAAGGTGAGCCGACGAATTGGGCGAAGATCAAGTTGCCGCCGAATACGCCGGTGTGGGTTTTTGCGCCGTTCGTGAAGGATGGGGCGGTGAGTGTGAGCCGGTTGAATGTGCGCGGCGGGCGCGGGGAGGCTTACAGTGTTTTGGGGCGGTTGAATCGCGGGGAAGAGGTGAAGGTGATTCGGCAGGTGGAGGAATGGATGGAGGTTGAGCCGCCGACGAATGCGTATGCGTTTGTGGATGCGACGTTATTGCAGCCTGAGGGCGCGCAGACGACTGCGACGATTCAGCAGCCGCAGGTTCAGCCGCAACGACAACCTGAGCAGCCGAGTGTTGCGGTGCAGACGCCACCGACTTCAACGCCGCCGACAGCGCCAGGTATCACTCAGCCTGAAACGCCAGCAGTTGCGGTGACTGCTCCGCAGACGAGTGTTCCGATTCAGCTTCCGGGATCGAATCAGCCGGAGACCCCAAAGGCCGCACCCGCTGCTCCTACTACGAACAATACCCAAAACGTTGCGACTACTCCCACGCAGCCTGAACAGCCTTCGAATCCGACGACAGAGCCACCGGCGACACCGCCAGAAGTTTCGAGCCCGAGTGCAGCAGTTGCAACTGTGACGCAGAGTCCGCCTGCGATAGAAGTTCCGAACTCGGTGACCGCGCCGCTGGATGTTTCGAGTGCGACTGCTCCTTCAACGAATCAGCCTTCGGTGGCAGCTACCGCTCCAACAACTTCGCCGTTGCCGACTGAATTGCCGAAAGTTGCGCCGCCGGTTGAGCGCAAAAGTGAGCCGGCGCCGAAACGGATTGTGCGGCGGGAAGGAATTGTGCGGGCGACGACGAGCATCCAGGCGCCGACGTGGTATGAGTTGGTTAATCCGGAGACGAAGAAGCGCGTGAATTATCTTTTTTCGGATGGGATGGAGATCAATTTGAAGGATTATCGCGGGCAGAAAGTGGTGGTGAGCGGCGAGGAGGGGCTCGATCCGCGTTGGCCGAATACGCCGATTTTGGACATGGAAACTTTGGACGTGCTGCCGAATGAGTCCCGATAATTTGATCGACGGGCGGAAGATCGCCGAACAGATCCATTCGGAGACGGAGCAGCGGGTGCGCAAGTTGAAAGCGCGCGGAGTGGAGCCGTGCTTGGTTTTCGTGCGGGTGGGGGAGGATCCGGCTTCGCAGGTTTATGTCGGCATGAAGGAGCGAATGAGCCAGCGGTTAGGGATTCGCTCCGAGACGAAAGTGCTGCCCGAAGCCACGACGCAGGCGGATTTGTTGCGGTTGGTGGATGGGTTGAATCGCGACAAATCAGTCCACGGGATTTTGGTGCAGGCGCCGTTGCCGCGCCAAATTGATTCAACGAAGATTTACGAGGCGGTGCTTCCGCAGAAAGACGTGGATGGGTTTCATCCGGTGAATACCGGGAAGCTGCTGCTCGGCGATACGAGCGGATTTGTGGCGTGCACCCCGGCGGGGGTTCATGAGTTGCTCATTAGAAGTGGCGTGGAAATTCCCGGTGCGCATGTGGTGGTGTTGGGACGGGGGAATATTGTCGGGAAACCAATGGCGGCAATTCTCATGCAGAAATCGAAGCACGCGAATGCGACGGTGACGATTTGCCATTCGCACACGAAGGATATTCGAGAGCAGTGCAAGCGCGCGGATATCATCGTCGCGGCAATGGGTGTGGCGCTGTTCGTAAAAGCTGACATGGTGAAGCCCGGCGCGGTGGTGATGGATGTGGGCGTGAACCGGATTTCGGATCCGACGGCGAAGACTGGAACTAGGCTGGTCGGCGACGTTGATTTCGAAGCAGTGCGGAAGGTGGCAGGGAAGATCACACCCAATCCCGGTGGCGTTGGGCCGATGACGATTGCGATGTTGATGCGTAATACGGTGCGGGCCGCGGAGATGCAGACGCTGTAAGAGAGTTAAAGAAAATTCGGAGGGGCTCAACTTCTCGCGGCGCCGTTCGAGTTGAAGAGGGATGTTTGAGGCTCGCAGCCAACGCTGAGGCGGAGAATCGTAAGTACTTGTTAAAGGAGGAACTTGGGGCACTATGCGGGGAACGGATATGAACTTGTTCTTAAGGCACACTTTAACGCACATAACGGTGGC
Organism: Verrucomicrobiia bacterium; assembly: GCA_036383895.1. Classification (GTDB taxonomy): domain Bacteria; phylum Verrucomicrobiota; class Verrucomicrobiia; order Limisphaerales; family SXQI01; genus DASVNK01. The sequence goes on from DASVNK010000053.1 coordinate 5,469, forward strand.
GATGTTGTTGCTGACGGTGTGCGTTCACGCTGCGGAGGGGGAGAAAGTGGCGTTGCCGAGTGCGAAGGAAGTCCTGGAGCGCTATGCAAAGGCGATTGGCGGGAAGGACAAGTTTAAGCAACATAATTCACAGCATGCGCTTGGGGCGGTGCAGATGAAGGCGCAGGGGATTAACGGGAAGATGGAAGTTTTCGCGGCGCGGCCAAACAAGCTGCTGATGAAGATGACCATTCCTGGAGTCGGTGAGATGAGTACGGGTTTCGATGGAAAGGTCGCGTGGATGAGCAGCGCACTGACCGGGCCGATGTTGCTGGAGGGGAAAATGGGGGAGCAGATCGCAACGCAGGCGGATTTTGATCACGCGCTGCATGATCCCGCGGATTACACGCAGATGGAAATGCTGGGGGCTGAGCAGTTCAATGGCGAAGAATGCTACAAATTGAGATTGGTGCATCGGACGGGTTTTGCCTCAACGGAATTCTTCAGCAAGAGCACTGGATTACAGCGCGGATTCGTAGCGACGCAGGAATCGCCATTGGGTCCGATGACGACGACGACTCTGGTGACGGATTACAAGCAATTCGGCGATTTGCTTTTACCTTCGCGGATTTCCCAGAAAGCGGCTGGGGTGGAGACGGTGATGACGATGGACGAGATGGAGTTTAACAAAGTGGATGCGAAAATTTTTGAATTGCCGCCGGATGTGAAAGCGCTCGCGGAAGGCAATACGCCTCCTGTAGGGAACCTGGAAGCGATTACCGCTCCGAAAAAAGCGCCTGCTGCCAGCGACAAAAAGGAAGAGAAGAAGTAAATTCCGCAAAGAGCCAGCATCCAGAAAGAGATTTTCAAAAATGCTGGAATTGAGTAAAGATCAGCTATGCCAGAGGGAGAGAAAACCGCGGAGAAGGTGTACCGCGGCATTCCCGTATCTGGCGGAGTAACGCGCGGCGCAGTCTACATCCTGGCTCCTTCGGACAGTTGCGTTCCCCATCGCAAGATTTCTCCAGAGCAAATCGGCAGTGAAATGGAGCGTCTGGAAAAGGCGCTGATTCAGACTCGGCAGCAGATTCTCGAGGTCCAGCGCCAGGTCGAAGAAGCGATGGGCGCGGATGATGCGAGCATTTTCGATGCGCATTTGCTGGTGCTCGAAGACCAGACGCTGCTCGACGAGGTGGGGCGCACGCTCACCACACAACACGTCAACGTCGAGTTCGCCTTCAACGCGGTCGCTGAAAAATACGCTGCCACACTTTCGCGCATCGACGACGATTACCTTCGCGAGCGCGCTTCGGACTTGCGGGATGTCACATCGCGAGTGCTGAACAATCTTCTCGGGCGCGCGGACGCTTCGTTGGCAGGGCTGGAAGAGCCGTCGATCATTTTAAGTCATGACCTTTCGCCATCGACCACCGCGCAGATGGACAAGCGGATCGTGCTTGGGTTCGCAACGGACATCGGCGGGAAAACTTCGCACACCGCGATTATGGCCCGCGCGCTGCAGATTCCTGCGGTGGTCGGGTTGAAGAATCTGAGCACACAGATTGAGGCTGGAAGCAACGCGCTGCTGGATGGTTACAACGGGTTGCTGATCGTTAATCCGAGCGACCAGACTCTCTATGAATATGGGCAGATCGTTCAGAAACAGGTCAATCTACGGGAGAAGCTGCACGACATCGTCGCTGAACCTGCAATAACGAAAGACGGCAAACACATTATTCTTTCGGCCAACATCGGGCAGGCCGCAGACATTGCGGCGGTAAAGCAGTCGGGCGCTGAAGGCGTCGGCCTTTTCCGGACCGAATTTCTTTTCCTGAACCGTGAAACGCTGCCGACCGAAGAGGAGCAGTATCAAGCTTACCGGGAGGTTGCCGAAGCTCTGAAGCCGCACCCCGTGGTAATTCGCACGCTGGACCTCGGCGGCGACAAGTTTGCCGCCAACATCAGCATGCCGTCCGAGATGAATCCATTTTTGGGCTGGCGTGCGATTCGTTTTTGTTTGCAGGAGAAGGACATCTTCCGTTCGCAATTGCGCGCCATTTTGCGCGCGAGCGTCGAGGGTAACGTGAAGATGATGTATCCAATGATCTCGTGCTTAACTGAGTTCGAGAGCGCGAATTCATTGGTAGAGGAGTATCGGCTGGAGCTCGAGCGCGAAGGGTTAGCTTTCGATCGGTCGATGGAGATCGGCGTAATGATCGAGATTCCGGCAGCGGCGCTGATTGCGGACAGCCTCGGAAAACGAGCGCGCTTTTTCAGCATCGGCACGAACGACCTCATCCAGTACTCGCTCGCGGTCGATCGCTTGAATGAGAAGATCGCGCATCTTTACGAACCGGCGCACCCGGCAATTTTGCAGTTAGTGCACATGACTGCCGAGGCGGGGCGGAGAAATGGGATTTGGACGGGTGTTTGCGGCGAGATGGCGAGCGACCTGGCAATGGTTCCGTTGTTGCTCGGGTTGGGCGTGGATGAATTGAGCGTTTCACCCGCGTATTTGCCGCAAGTGAAGTTCCTGATTCGCAATTTGAACTTGAGCGACGCGCAGGACCTGGCGAATTGGGCTCGGGGTTGTGAGTGGGGGGCCAAGATCTTGTCCAAGGCGCAGGAGTTCGCTCGGAAAGTCGCGCCGAGCTTGTTCGATGGGACAGCCAGGTAGTCCCAAATCCTTCAGCTTCTCAAGATAAGCAATTTTCGTCGGCGCCTCTAGCCGAGTTTCGGGAAGGTGGGTAGTGTTTCCGCGATGAAAGTCTTAATACTGGCTGCAGGGTACGCGACACGACTTTATCCTTTAACGCTCACGCAACCAAAACCGCTTCTGCCGGTCGCCGGCAAGCCAATGATCGAGTATGTGCTCGATAACCTTGCTCCGATCGGTGGGATCGACCGCGTCTACGTGGTGACAAACGCGAAATTCGCCGATCATTTTCAGAAATGGGCCGACGGTTACAAGGCCACCAAGGCGAAACTCGATTTCACCATTGTGAATGACAAGTCCACCGACGATTCGAACAAGCTCGGGGCGATTGGCGATTTGCACCTGGTGATCACGAAAGAGAACGTGGATGACGATTTGATCGTCGTGGCTGGGGATAATCTTTTCAGCCAGAGCTTGGAAGCTTTTGGGAAGTTCTGCCGCGAAAAGAAAGCGCCGGTCCTTGGTACTTACGACGTAAAGAGCCTCGACGCGGTGAAAAAATACAGCTCCATCGACCTCGCACCGGATGGGCGAATCACCAGTTTCGTTGAAAAGCCGGCGAATCCCACCAGCACACTGATTGGCATTGCCCTCTACTATTATCCCAAGTCAGTGTTGCCGATGATCAGGCAGTACATTGCTGAGGGGAACAATCCCGATCAGCCGGGACGCTTGATTCAGTGGCTGTACCCGAAAACGCCAGTTTACACCTGGACGGTGCCTGGATTGTGGTTCGATATCGGCTCCAAGGAGACGTTAGACGAGGCGAATCGAATCTACGGCGACCTTAAAAAGTAGTCCTTTAGCATTGCTCAGGAATGGCTTGCGCAGGTAAGTGATTGTGCGTTGCCGCATCGGGGGATCGATGATACCGTAACGTTTCTGTATGCGAATTCCAGGCAATAAGCTGGCCGTTTTGCTTTTTACGGTAGGAATGGTGCTGGGTGCGGACTCAAATCCCACTCCGCCGCCGCTGCCGCCGTTACCTTCTGAACTGCCAGTTCTCGCCCCCGCACAGAACCAGCCGGTGCGCCGTGTGTTGCCACTTAGCCGTCCAGCAAGAAACCTAACGAATTCGACAGGAGCAATTCGCCTTCCGCAGTTTCCGCAACGTCCATTAACGAATGCGACTCCGCAACAGTATCAGCCGGCGCGTTATCAACCAACCTATGTGCCGGAAGACATCCTGAAGTGGGACGCAACGGAGAAGGAGATTCACGCCAAGGAGGAGGACCTGGATCTCGCGTTTTCGTTTGCGTTGACCAACGTCTCGACCACCAACGTGACGATTAATTGGGTCCGCCCTTCGTGCGGATGCACCGTGGCGAAGTTGCCGCCGACCCCGTGGACGCTAAAGCCGGGCGAGGGCGGTCACATTGATTTCAATTTGGATATCCGTGGGAAGAACGGAACCTTGGCAAAATACGTCAGTGTCGACACGTCACACGGCCAAAAGCTTCTGCTGATTAAAGCGACGATTCCCCAGCGGACGGCGAACCCGGCGATGGACGCGCGCATGAAGAACATGCAGATGGCGATGGCGGATCGGCAGGTGGTTTTCCGCGGCGATTGCGCGAAGTGCCATGCGGAGCCGACCGTCGGGAAGAAGTCGGGCGAAGAAATCTATGCGGCAGCCTGTGCGATTTGTCACGACGCTCCGCACAGGGCAAGCATGGTGCCGGATTTGCACGCATTGAAAAAAGCGACCGGACAGGACTATTGGGCCTTTTGGATTGCGAATGGCAAGCCGGGAACATTGATGCCGGGATTTGCGAAAGCGCATGGCGGACCTTTGGAGGAAGAACAAATTCGTGCTCTCGCATCGTTCCTTTACGAGAAATTTCCGCGAGCAGACGCGACCGCTGCCGGTAGCGCGACGAATGGGGTCACGATTCCCAAAGCTGCGGCCGCGACCGGTGATCGAGCTGACTCGGGTATCAAACCGGCGGGCGCGGGGAATTAGTTTTTGAATGGCGGGGTTGTTCGTCACGTTCGAGGGCACTGAGGGGAGCGGGAAATCGACCCAGATTCAGCTTCTGGCCAAGCGCATTGAAGGCGTCGGACGGAAGGTCATTAGCCTACGTGAGCCTGGCGGAACGCCGATCGGCGAAGAAATCCGTCATACGTTGAAGCACAGCGCTGCGAATACTGGAATGTGCGCTGAAACTGAGTTGCTATTGATGAATGCGAGCCGGGCGCAACTCGTGCGCGAAGTGATCAAACCCGCGCTCGAAGAAAATAAGGTCGTGCTTTGCGACCGCTTTTTTGATTCCACCTTCGCTTATCAGGTGCATGGACGCGGCCTCGATGCGCTGCAGGTCCAACGGGTAATTGATGTTGCGATTGGTGGGACGATCCCGCATTTGACGCTGCTCTTGCGCGTGCCGATCGAAGTCAGCGAGAACCGGCGAGCGACTCGGGAAGTGCAAGCGAGTGAGAAACGCGATCGATTCGAAGAGCAGGATCGTGAATTCTTCAAACGGGTCGAGCAGGGCTATGACTCGATTGCGGCAAGCACCGATACCCGCGTGCGTTCGATCGACGCAACCAGAAGTGTTGAAGAGGTGCACGAAGAGATTTGGCGTTGGGTGGAATCCTTAATTTGCACCCCTTCGACCGAGGGTGAACGCGCCTGGAAGACGATCGGCGAATATCGAACGAGCGGTCCCGGCTAAGCGATTGCCTTGCCAGAAAAGAAAACGCCCGTCATTGGACGGGCGCTCACGAAAAATTCAAAAGGGCTGGTGCGTTACTTCACCGTGGCGAGGCGCGTGGTCAAACGTGACTTCTTACGGCTGGCCATGGAGGAATGAATCACGCCAGTCTTCGCAGCTTTATCGTAGCTGGAAATAACGGCGCGCAGTGCGGTGGTAGCTTCGTCGCGCTTCCCGGCTTTGACCGTTTCGAGGAAATTCTTTTCCAGCGTTTTCAAGCGCGATTTGACGGATTTATTCTGTGTTTGCTTGCGCTCGCTGCTGCGCATGCGCTTTTCCGCTGACTTCGTATTCGGCATATTAAATTACAAAATTCCCGTAATAGAGCCGGTTACCGTAGCGGAGGTCCGAGTTTTGTCAATGCAGTCAATCAAGCTCGTTTGGCGCGCTGGCGGAAGTAGCAGGGGCCGATTTCTCTTTGCCTTCGATAAACTTGCGCGCGCCGAAAAGTTCCTGAAAGGTATGCTCGTTCCGCAGCCGAGGCGGTTGGGCTGATTATGGGGTTGACGATTCAATAGCCGAGTCTCAATTTCAAAACCGTCATCGCAATTGATGAAGACAATTCTTTTCGTATGCACCGGAAATGTTTGCCGCAGTCCCATGGCCGAGGGGTTATTTCGCCATGCAACGAAAGGACAGGGTTTTCGAATATTTTCGGCGGGGGTCGGTGCCATTGACGGCCAGCCGCCCAGCGCACATGCGGTTCGCGCGCTCAAGGAATTGCAGATCGATATCAGCCGGCAGCGGAGCCGAATGCTGACGGGCGAATTGGTTCATCAGGCCGATTACATCTTCGGCATGACGCACGGGCATGTGGATGCAATTACCTTGCTCTACCCACAAGCGGCCGATAAAACGTTTGTCCTTCGTGAGTTTGATGACACCCTCGATAACTTCGAGAAGGACATCGCAGACCCCATTGGTGGTTCCTACGAAGTTTACCTAAATGTCCGTGACCAGATTGAGCAAGGTATCGTGAGCATGATGAATTTCCTCGAGCAAAGCGAAGCAGCCAACGCGGCCGCATTGAAAAGCGGCCCGACGCATTTATTGGCGATCGGTTCGGACCACGCCGGGTTCGAATTGAAGCAGCGGATTCGCGAGCATCTGGAAAAGCAGGGGATCAAGGTCAAAGATCTCGGCACGAACTCCGAGGATTCGACCGACTATCCGGATTTTGCGCGCACCGTCGCGGAGCATGTGGCAAATCGTCAAACTCGTTTCGGAATTTTGGTCTGCGCTTCGGGAGTGGGGATGAGCATGGCCGCGAACAAGGTGCCCGGCGCTCGCGCAGCACTCGTGTTGAATGAACAGATGGCGAAGCTCGCACGCCAACACAACGATGCGAACATTCTTTGTCTCGGCCAGAAGTTCGTTTCGCCGGAAGCCGCAACGCACATCATTGACACTTTCCTCAACTCGAATTTCGAAGGCGGACGTCACGAACGCCGCGTGAACAAATTTGAGCAGTCGAACACGCCTCCTTACATGCGACTGCGTTTCGTCGACCGCGCGATCTACGACGCGATTGAGCTGGAGCGGGATCGTCAGGACGAAAACATCGAGCTGATCGCGAGCGAGAATTTTACCAGCCCCGCCGTTATGGAAGCGCAAGGCTCGGTGCTCACGAACAAATACGCGGAAGGTTATCCCGGCAAACGCTGGTATGGCGGCTGCGAAAATGTCGATACCGTCGAGCAACTCGCGATCGCTCGCGCGAAGCGGTTGTTCGGAGCTGAACACGCGAACGTCCAGCCTCACTCCGGAAGCGGGGCGAACATGGCGGTCTATTTCGCCTTCCTCAAGCCGGGCGACAAGATCCTCACCATGGATCTCAGCCACGGCGGGCACCTGACGCATGGCAACAAAGCGAATTTTTCCGGGAAGTTCTTCGAAGTAGTTCACTACGGCGTGCGCAAGGACGACGAGCGCATCGATTACGATCAACTCGAACGCGTGGCGCACGATCTGAAGCCGCGCATGATCACCGTCGGCGCTAGCGCCTACCCGCGCATTATTGATTTCGAGCGCATGGGCAAGATCGCGAAGTCCATCGGCGCGTATTTGCTCGCTGACATCGCGCACATTGCCGGCTTGGTCGTTGCGGGTGAACATCCAAGCCCGGTGCCGCATGCTGATTTTGTCACGACGACGACGCACAAAACCCTTCGCGGTCCCCGCGGCGGTTTGATTTTGTGCCCTGAGAAGTACGCCAAAGAAATTGATTCGCAGATGTTCCCCGGAATCCAGGGCGGACCTTTGATGCATGTGATCGCGGCGAAAGCAGTTTGCTTCCACGAGGCTCTGCAGCCGGAATTCAAGGATTACCAGAAGCAAATCGTCCGAAACGCCAAAGCGATGGCGGACGGCTTGCGACGAAACGGATTCAGACTCGTTAGCGGAGGCACGGAGAATCACTTGATGCTCGTGGATGTAGGCGCACGGAATTTGAGCGGCAAGGAATGTCAGATCGCTTTGGATGAAGCTGCAATTACCGTCAACAAAAACACGATTCCCTTTGAAACGCGCTCGCCCTTCCAAGGCAGCGGTATTCGTGTCGGCACACCGGCGGTAACCACCCGCGGCATGAAAGAACAGGAAATGGCCGCGATTGCTGACATGATCAGCGAGGTGCTCATGGATATCAAAAATCTTGACGCGGCGCATCAGGTGCGGCAGCGTGTGCGTGAGTTGACTGCAAGATTCCCCTTGCCTTACTGAGAACCAATCCTTGCAATTAATCCACGGGAAGGGGCTTAGCGCAGTCCGGTGGTTAGACCGCCTGCCGTAAACCGCCCATAAGGGAGAATTACCCAAGATTTACAGACCTGCGGGTTTCCCGCCATTACATCTATGCCGAAAGCACCGTCACCAGGTAAAAGAACCGCCAAGCCCCGCGGCAAAAAGAAAGCTGACGAACTTCCTTTGGAAGGTGAGCAAGCGGTCGCGACTGACGCCGCCCCGCAGGCCACCGAGGAGCCACCGTCCGCTGAACAGCAATTCGAAAACGGACAGCGGGAAGATCACGGCGACGTGCAGCCGCAATCGTTCGAATCGCCGCGCTCTCCAGCGCCGCGCGAATCAGATCGCATTGAGCCGCGGTTTGAAGCGGAAGCGGAAGGCCGATCCCAGCCGCCGCAGCAATTTCAGGAACGCCGGCCTGGCCCAAGCGGGCAACCGCGCGACGACCGCCGCCCGCAACAGCCGCAACAACATGGCCGCCCGCAACGCCAGGAACGCGGCGGCGAGAATGGAGGCGCCCCGCGCCCTCCTCAACAGCGCGGCAATTTTCCACCGCGTGACGAGAACCGCGGCCCGCGCGGCGATAACCTTCCACCGCGCGGCGATAACCGCGGGCCGCGAAATGACCGCCGCGACAGTCGACCTGAACCGCGTTTCGATGACGCGGACGAAAATCGCGAAGAGACACGTCCAGAACCTCGCAACATAACTCGCGACGACGATCTTCCACCGCCGCGCACAATCAACATTGCCGAGCTTCAGGCGATGTCGATGGTCGACCTGACCGCCATGGCGCGTGATTACAAGGTCGAGAACGTCGGGACGATGAAGAAGCATGAAATCATCTTCCACATTCTGCAGAAAAATGCGGAGCGGAACGGCATACTCTTTTCGGAAGGTGTTCTCGAAATTCTCCCGGAAGGTTTCGGTTTCCTTCGTTCGCAGGCTTTCAATTATTTGCCCTGTCCTGAAGACATCTACGTTTCGCCGTCGCAGATTCGACGTTTCGATCTGCAGACCGGTGACTTGATCGCTGGCCAGATTCGCCCGCCGAAAGACAAGGAACGCTTCTTCGCGCTTCTGAAAGTCGAAGCTGTCGCCGGTGAAGATCCGGAAAAGGCGAAAGAGAAAACGCATTTCGATAATCTCACGCCGCTGTTCCCGAACAGACGCTTTATCCTGGAGACAGATCCGGCAGAGCTATCAACCCGGGTTCTGGATTTGGTTTGCCCGATCGGGAAGGGGACCCGCGGATTGATCGTCGCACCGCCGCGCACCGGTAAGACGGTGCTCATGCAAAAGCTTGCGAATGCTATCCTGAAAAATAATCCGGAGGCTTACCTTTTCATCCTGCTGATCGATGAACGTCCCGAAGAAGTCACCGACATGGAGCGGAGTTGCAAGCCCGCGGAAGTGATCAGTTCCACGTTCGATGAGCCACCCGAGCGTCACGTGCAAGTTGCCGAAATGGTGATCGAAAAAGCACGTCGTATGGTCGAGCACAAGAAAGATGTCGTCATTCTGCTCGATTCGATCACCCGCCTGGCCCGTGCTTACAACACCATCCAACCGCACTCCGGCAAAATTCTGTCCGGCGGTGTGGACGCAAACGCGCTGCACAAGCCGAAGCGTTTTTTCGGCGCCGCTCGTAACATCGAAGAAGGCGGCTCGCTCACGATCATCGCGACCGCGCTCGTTGATACCGGTTCCCGCATGGACGAAGTGATCTTCGAAGAGTTCAAAGGCACCGGTAACATGGAAGTGCATCTCGATCGCCATCTCGTCGATCGCCGCATATTCCCTTCGATCAACGTCGAACTCTCCGGCACGCGCAAAGAAGAATTGCTCTATCACCCGGACGAATGCAGCCGCGTCGTCATGTTGCGCCGGGCGCTTACCGGTGTGCCGCCGGTGGAAGCCATGGAACTCATGCTCGGCAAGCTGAAGAAGACCAAAAACAATATCGAGTTCCTGCTCGGAATGGCTCTCGGACAGTAGGATTTGCTTGCCCATCGGCGTCGGTGTCCGTCGCTCGCGAAATTAGCGACCGGGATTCGCGCGAATCATTTCAATCGCAGCTTTGGCTCGCGCATCACCTTTTTGCGCCGGCTCGAGTGCTTGGATGTAGGCGTCGTTCAATAGCTGCCGATACTGCGCAGCCTCCGCCTCGCTGAATTGTTTTCCGCTCGCGCGCATTCCAAGCAGTTGCGCAGCCGCTGTGTCATACTCGCCAGCCTGTAACGCTTTCTCGACGGCTTCGAATGCCGAAACCGGCGCAGTTTGCGGAGGCTTTTTTGAAGGAGCGACTGCCGCAGTGCTTGAGGTTGGCTCAGCTACGATTTCTTGTGCACTCTCCTGCTTCGCGCAGCTGCTGAGCAACAGGGCGATCACAGCGAATGTGACTTTCAGTTCTCTCCGCTTCAAACTCAATTCAAAGTGCCGGTCTTCGACGCCGGGTTGTACCACGCATCGTTCGGCCCGGCCGGATTCGGAGTTGCTGGCCAAACGTTTTTTCCCGCCATCTCGGGCGAGAACCACTTTTTCAGTTTTACCGTAAACGCTGAGCCAGTGATGTTGCCCATCGTGGCGATTCCCCCCGTATCCTGCGCGCGGGTTTTAGCGTTTCTTGCCGCACCATGCCGCTGCGAGATCCCTTCATGCGGCGTGTTCCCGAGATCGTTGAACAAGTACGCGACCTCATCTTCGTTTGCCTCCCAAAGTAGAATTCCCGTGGGTCGCAAACTCCCCATTCGATACTTTGAGAAGGGCTGCGCCGGAAGGGCTGGAGGATCTTGATAACTGATGATCGCCCCGTTCCAAACGTAACTCGTCAGCTTTATAGACCGCGCTTTGAAGAGTGCTTTCTTCGCACCGTTCGCGTCCTTCACATCTTTTGGGCACATCAACACTTTGGGATCGGCTAAATACGGCGCGAGCTGGCCTGTTTTGAAGAATCGCAATTGATTGGAAATGGTCACCGCGTCATCGCGCCCGGCCGAATCCGGAATTCCCGGCCCATGCGCCCAGCAGGCCCGCCCGCTCGCGCCGCCTGGACCTCCCCAACACGGGTTCGGCAGGAAGTCGTCGTTATCGCCAGCGAACATGTGCGCCGCCAGGAGAATCTGTTTGATGTTATTCAGATCGTTCGACAGCAGCGCGCGATCTTTAGCCTTGCTCAACGCCGGCAGCAACATGCTCGCGAGGATCGCGATGATCGCAATAACCACGAGTAGTTCTATGAGCGTGAAGGCCGAAATACGGCACACCGCAGTTCGGGTTTTGGGGAACATAAGTCCAGCTTAGCTCCCTTCGAAAGTTTCTGTCAATGCAGTGCTGACTCGTAACTCGCATGCTCAACCACGCTTACGCGAGCGTTGTCTGTTTGGATGGATTTTGCTATTCATCAAATCTTCTTGGAGTCGCGCAACACAGATTTAGATCCGCTTCGGCAAGTTGCCGAACGTAATCGCTATTTCCGCTGGCTCACCGCACGGACGCAACGCAGCACCTTCGCGGAAAAGCCCGATCAATCGCCCCCTGAAGCGCTGCTCCAACAAGTCTGGCTCTATCAGCGGCTAGCGCAGGACCGGTTGCAAACGACTGATGGTCGCGCGGTGCGCGTGCTGCATCCCGGTTTCTGGAACAAGGAGCCGGGGCCGGACTTCCGCAAAGCGGTCGTGCAAATCGGGGCGGCTCCCGCGGTGATTGGCGACGTTGAGATCGACCTCGTTCCTGCCGGTTGGGAGCGCCATTCGCACGCGCGCAACCCTGCTTATCAAGACGTAGTTCTTCACGTTACCTGGGAGCCAGAAACCGCGCCTGCGGGACTCCCCAGCATTTCGCTCAAACACGCACTCGACTCTACCGTGCCTGAACTTTCCTTCTGGCTCGGAGTCGAACCGAAGCCCTCTCCTGCAGGTCTCGCCGGGCAATGTTCCGGCCCGCTACGATTGTTGGCCGCCGCTGAAGTTGCTCAGGTTCTGCGTCAGGCTGCGGAGACGCGACTGCTCCGCAAGGCCGAACTGATCCAGGCGCGCGCACGCCAACTGGGCTGGGAAGGAGCGCTGTGGGAAGCAATGTTCGGCGCGCTTGGTTACAAGCGCAACGTGTGGCCGATGCGTCGCCTGGGGATCCTCTTGCCGGCCCTCACCAAAGATGTCAGGGCGGAGGTCAGCTTCGTTCTTCAGGCGCGGCTTCTCGGAGTCGCCAGCCTCTTGCCGCTCCAACTTCCTCCCGGCGCCCCGCGCGATTATATCCGGCGCGTTTGGGACCTTTGGTGGCGCGAAGCAGAAGCGTTTCGTGATCTGCAATTGCCCCCAGGCGTTTGGAATCTCGCCGGAATTCGCCCGGCGAATCATCCGCAGCGACGACTTGCAGTTGGCGCACATTGGGCCGCGCATTCTGAAATTCCAAAAGAGCTGGATCGGTGGATCGAACGCTCCATCGAAAGCCCGGACCTCGTCGCTTCACTGTCCAAGATCGTTCAAGTGAGGCATGACGATTTCTGGAGCTACCGTTGGACCCTTAAGTCCGCTCCGTTTCGTGAAGCGCAGCCGCTGCTAGGGGAGCAACGCATCACCGACCTCGCGATCAACGTTATTCTTCCGTGGCTCTATGTTCGCGCACTCGCCGGACGTAACGAGAAACTCAGCAATGCTGCCGAACAACGCTATATGCTTTGGCCGCCGGGCGAGGATAATTCCGTCCTCAAACTCGCCCGTCAGCGATTGTTTGGCGGAGCAAGTGGACGCATCTTGCAAACTGCCGCACAACAGCAAGGGCTGATGCAGATCGTCCGCGATTTCTGTGATCACTCCGACGCACTCTGCACGCATTGCCAGTTTCCGGAGATGCTGCGGAACCTGCAAAGCTCAGGAAGGTAGGCTACGGCTGCGGCGCGGGAACACCGGCCGGAGGCGCCATGCGTTTCATCATCTGCTCGCGTACCATCGCCCCCATGTCATTGTACCGCTGGAAATCTGTGGGCGGCTCGAAGCTCGAGGCGTCCGGCTTTTCGAGTTTCACGTTTGAGAATGTGATGGTCGAGGGCACTCCATCATTCACCGTCTGGATTCGCACCGGAAAATTCTTCAAGTCGGATGCGATCCACACAGTCGCTTCCTGATCTTTGCCTTGGTCGTCTTTCATCACGACTTTGTATTTCGTAGTGTCCTTGCCATCGATCTTTTCTTTGCCGATTTCCGTTTTCTTTGGCTCGGCTTCCGATGCGGCCGGCGTGGCGGCTTGTTGATCCGGAGTGGCCGCGTAGGACTTCAATCCGGGATAAACCAGATAGCTTTCTTTCTTGTCGGGGCGTGAAATCGTCACCATCTCGGCCATGCCCATTTGCTTCATCTGTTCGAGCGCCTGCGGCGGAAGCGCAGCACCCTTCATCTTCGTCGTGTCCATCTCAAGCCGTGTTTTGCCGTCGAGAAAAGCCATCTTTGCGGGCATCGAAATATCGCTCTCCTGCATTTTCACCTCAATCAACGCATCGGCAGAAAAAGCTTTGTTTTCACCGAATAGCTTGATGAATGACTGGCTGAATTTCGGTTGTGCCGGCCCTCCCATTCCGCCGCCGCGCTGTTGCGCGATCGAAAATGATGTGAGCATGACTAGAACGCTAATGAAGAGCAGTAATCTTTGCAGCATGAGAATTCCTTTCAAAGAGAGTAGCACCCAACCGGAAGAACGCACCAAAAAAGCCGTTCCTTGGGCTAGCTCTTATTCCGCGACTTCATCGCCGATTTGGCCCACCCCCGGAGTTCCTCACTGGCGGGAGCACTTTTCCGGGGGCGACGAATAGAACGCTTCACGGATTTCAGCACCGACCGGCCCGGATCGCGGAGATCATCTGGTGATTTCATGTCGCAAAATGACGCTGAACAAATTGACTTTCAACGCGTAGAGGGGCTTAGGTGAGAGCCCGATAGGTGCAGATTTTGCCCCAACCTGTGGGAGAAATTCACCAGTGGGTAATTATACGTATGCGTCACGAACTTCTATCTGTGTCACCGCGCAATAGATTAAGTGTTCCAAGTGAATGGTTTGCAGAAAGCAATGGGTAGGTGGCATGGAACGTGCAGTAATGCATTTGCTGAATTGGGAATAGGTGACCAAACGGACAGGTTGGCACCGGTGATTCTCATTCAACAGAAACTGAGGATTATGACTGGTAAATGGTTCGCTTTGTTAGCGGTGAACCTGGCGATCGGGTTAAACTCCCTCTCGGCTGAAACCGAGAGCGTCGTTGAAACCCGGGCCGAGGTGGAGGTGGCATTGTCCACCTCTACGGAGAAACGGGTGCGCCCGGAAAAACCGGAACGGCCGGAACGCCCGAAGAAGAAGGATATTTCGGGGGAGGATGTAAAAGAATTGGCGGCTGAGTTCCGCATGACGATGGCTGAGTTCCATGCCGAACAAAAGGAACTAGTAAAAAAACTGAAGAGCGCTTCTGAGACCGAAAGGACGCAGATTCGCGAACAGCTCAAAACAAATCGCGAGGAGTTCAACACGGTTAAGGAAGGCTTCCGGGATGCCGTAAAAGAAGTAACCGGCTCCTTGAAAGATCACGTGGTGAAAGTATCCGCCGAAGTGAAAAAGGAATCGCGAGGCGGTAGAGATCGAAACTAGATAATTTCAACAGAAGCCCTGCGGAAACGCAGGGTTTTTTTGTGTACACTGGGTTTTTCAGATTTCACTGGAACCCGAGTAGTTTCCCGCCTTGGTAGGTAATGAACGCCAGAATCCATGCGAGCACGGCCATATAGCTCCACTGAAAAAGCGGCCACCTCCAGGAATTTGTTTCGCGGCGTACAATGGCAATGGTGCTCACGCACTGCAGCGCGAGGACGTAGAAGACCATTATTGTGATCCCCACCAGCGGAGTATAAACCGCGGTGCCGTCTTCGCGTTTTTGTTCCTTTAATGTCTCAGCAATGGTGTCGGTATTATCATCAGCGGAACCAACGTTGTAGACTGTGCTCATGGTGCTGACGAACACTTCACGTGCGGCGAAGGAAGCGACGATGCCGATGCCAATTTTCCAATCGAACCCTAGCGGGCGAATGGCTGGCTCGATTAAATGCCCCAGTCGGCCAGCAAAACTATTGCGAAGTTTCGCGCCAGCTTCGTCGTGCTCGATCGCGGCGAGTTGCAGTTCGCGGGCTTCGCTATCTGCGGCAGTCGATGCTTCGACTGTTTGTCGCTTCGCGGCGAACTCTTGATCAATGGCACTTGAACGTGGGTATGTCGCGAGAAACCAGAGGATGATGCTGATGCCGAGAATGACTGTGCCGGCGCGGCGCAGGAAGACTTTGGCGCGTTCCCACATGTGCCGCAAAACTGTGAAGAACACCGGGCGTTTGTAGGGCGGCAATTCCATGATGAGCAGCGGCGCTTCGCCTTTCAGCAGCGTTTTCTTGAAGAGCCACGCCATCAGCAACGCCATCACAATACCGAGCAAATACATCGAGAGCATCGTCAGACCTTGAACGCCAAAAATGCCGAGTAGCTTTTCCTGTGGAATGCAGGCTGCGATTAATAAGGTGTAAACGGGCAAACGCGCGGAGCAGCTCATTAACGGGGCAACGAGAATAGTCACGAGCCGATCTTTGGGAGTTTCGATTGTGCGAGTAGCCATGATGCCGGGAATTGCACACGCGAATGAACTGAGCATGGGGATAAAACTTTTTCCGTGCAGGCCGACTTTGCTCATGAGTCTGTCCATCAAGAAGGCAGCGCGAGCCATGTAACCGGTGTCTTCCAATAATCCGATAAAGAGAAAGAGCAGACAGATCTGTGGAAGGAAAACGACGACGGCGCCGACGCCAGCAATCGCGCCATCGACAATGAGGCTGTTCAGGTCGCCGGGGGGAATTGCGGCGCCCACAATATTTCCGAGCCATTTCACCCCGCCTTCAATCCAGTTCATCGGATATTCAGCGAGCGTGAAGATGCTTTGGAACATCAGGGCCATGATGCCGACGAAGATGAGCATGCCCCAGAGTTTATGCGTGAGGATTCGGTCGAGTTTGTCGCTGAGTGTTTCGCGGTGAACGAAGTTCTCGGTGGCAACGCTGGCCTGGATCTCCGCGATTCGCGTGTAGCGGGCTTCAATAGCAGCGGTGCGCCAATCAATGCCGGCACTTTCGAGAGTGTTGCGCGCCTCTGAAATGGCGCTGCGAATTTCTGCAGGAAGATTCGCGCTGCCCGTTCGTTCATCGGTCAGAAGAAGCATTGCTTCGGCTTCCGGCGCGACCGCGTGAGAGGTAGCGGAGCGGGCAATCAGTTCCGCAAGATCGACAATTTTTTGTTCGAGCAGAGGCGGAAGCGCGTAGAACTGCGGAGTTTGTTTCAGCGCGCGCAAGGTCGACGATGTGGCAGCGCGATTTTGAACCGTCTGCGCGATAATTCCTTCGCGTAGTGTGGGAAGTCCTTCGCCGGTGCTCGCGGTGATTGGGTAAACGGGAACGCCGAGTTCGTCACTAAGCGCGGTGGCGTCGATGGCGACGCCGTTCGCCTCGGCGATGTCGACCATGTTCAGCGCGAGAATGGTAGGATATCCGAGTTCGATAACCTGCGTCGCGTAGTAAAGGTTGCGCTGAAGGTTGGAGGCGTCTACGACAACGACCACGAGGCTCGGGGGCGGAAGTTCGGGAAGACGGTTCAACAGAACATCGCGCGCGATCTGTTCATCAAGCGATTGCGGGCTGAGGCTGTAGGTTCCCGGAAGATCGAGAATGGTGAGAGACTTCGGCGCATTCGGACCGGTCAGGCGGCCTTCTTTTCGTTCGACGGTTACGCCGGCGTAGTTACCGACTTTTGCTCGGAGACCGGTGAGGGCGTTGAAGAGAGTGGTTTTGCCGCAATTCGGATTGCCGGTGAGGACGACGTAGTTGGTCGATGGCTTAACGGCGGAAGGGGTTTTATCGGGCGTGGCGAGCATGACCGAAACAGCTGAAACTAGACTGGGGTGGTGACGAGGATTTGGTCGGCCTCGTGGCGGCGAAGGGTGAGATGATAGCCGCGGACTTTGATTTCGACAGGATCGCCGAGGGGGGCGAAACGGATCAGTTCAACTGGGGTGCCAACGAGTAATCCCATTTCCATCAGGCGCGGGCGGCTGGCGCTGGCGACTTTGATTTCGGTGACCTTCGCTGCGGTGCCGGGTGCGAGCGAGCTAAGTGGCAGGCTCGGCGACATGTCAGGCGGCCTGGCGTGAAGTGGCTGGGTGCGGGATGGGCTCAACGATGATTTGCTGGGCGAGCTGAACGCTGATGCCGAGACGAACGTTGCAAACCTGACAGATGATGTTCGTTTGCTGGGCGAGGAGGCGGATTTTTTGTTCTTCGCAGAAGCCCATCTCGCGGAGGCGATGCTTCACTTCGGGCGCGGCGGTGAGTTGCTTAATGCGAACGGAAGTGCCTGCGCGAACGTGACTTAGAGGGCAGACGAAAGGCTGCTGGCAGTCCCGGTTGGGCTCAACGCGCAAGGCCGTTTCGTTCATCGGGGCCAGATTAGAGTAATTGAGACTCAGTTGCAAGAGAGAAGTCTCAACCATTATTGCCGAGCAACGATTTCAGGTCAGAGACGAAGTCGTTTACGTCCTGCTCTGTAGTGTCCCATGAACACATGAAGCGACAACCGCCGCGACCGATGAAGGTGTAGAACATCCAGCCGCGATCCCACATGCCTTTGATCACGTGCTCGGGAAGTTCCGCGAAAACGGAGTTCGCCTGGCGCGGGAAAAGGATTTTTGCGCCGGGAACTGCGGCGAGTGCGTCGTGGAGACGTTGAGCCATGGCATTCGCCTGGCGGGCGTATTTTAGCCAGACGTCGTTTTGGAGCATGCCGACCCATGGGGCGGCGAGGAAACGCATTTTGGAGGCGAGCTGGCCGGCTTGTTTGCAGCGGTAGGCGAATTCGTGGGCAAGATCGGTGTTGAAGAACACGACGGCGTCGCCGACGTGGGTACCGTTTTTGGTGCCGCCGAAACAGAGGACATCGACCCCGGCGCGCCAAGTGATTTCTTTGGGAGCAACGCCGAGAGTGGCGACGGCATTGGCGAAACGGGCACCGTCCATGTGCATCTTCAAATCGAGTTCGCGGCATTTCGCGCCGATGGCTTTGAGTTCGTCGACGGAATAAACGGTGCCGACTTCGGTGGCTTGCGTGACGCTGACCGCGCGAGGTTTGGGGAAGTGAATATCGGTGCGGCGTTTGACGACGCGCTCGATGGCTTCCGGATCGATCTTGCCGTTGGTGCCCTGGAGAAGGAGGACCTTGGTGCCGTTGGAAAAGAATTCAGGCGCGCCACATTCGTCGGTTTCAACGTGGGCGATCTCCGAGCAAAGGATGGAGTGATACGATTGGCAGAGGGTGGCAAGAGCCAGGGAATTGGCGGCCGTGCCATTGAAAGCGAAGAAGACTTCGCAATTCGTTTCGAACAGTTCGCGGATGAGATCGGCGGCGCGGGCGGTGTAGGCATCGTCGCCGTAGCTGCGGGCGTGACCCTGGTTGGCGTCTTCCAGGGCTTTCCATGCTTCGGGGCAGATGCCTGAATAGTTGTCGCTGGCAAACTGTCGTTTAGTTCCCGCTTTCATTAAATCAGCCGTCAAAATCCGTGACATACTCCAAAGGGGACAAACCTGTTCTGAAAGGGGCAGGTGAGGCAAGCATTGGTTGGAGCGAAGTCGCGAAACAGCCACGGAGGTGGTGCGGTGCATCCGCCGAGGAGAATCGGAAAGGCGCGAAAATGTTTGGCGTGAAAAAGGGTGAAATGAGGTACTTACGACGCGAATGTTGACTTGGTGGGTTGTGTGCGTTTGGAGGTAAGAAAATGCATTGAGAAATCCTCGAGCGCTTCGCGGACAGGCGTTACAAAGCGTTATTGCAGATACTTGCGTCGAAAATGTTGACTCAGAATTTTTATACGAGAGCGCGGGAAATCTTCGCAGTCCGCGGGAAATCAAGTATTTAGATAAAGGATAGGGCGGAAGGCGGTCGGAACCCGGAACAGAAGCGAACGAAGTGGAATTTGGCTTCCCAAAGTCTGAACAACAGGAGAGACGAACCGCTTCGCGGTTAGGCCTGCCACAAGTTTGTTTCCCCATTTGAGACGTTCGCTTCGCGAATTGTGATCCCGGAATCAGCGGAATTACGGGGCTTTTTTGATGGAACCGGTTGGAATGGCGTGAGGCGGTTTGGCGATAATTAGCGTTAAAAAGCGTTAAATCAGGCGGTTGCGACGGGAGAGTCAACATTCTGACGGAAAGCAGGTGGGAGGCATTGTTGTCACGACGGGCGCTGCTGGTCTTCATGGCACGGTCTTTCGCTTTTTTGTTATTTCTGCCCTGGAAGAACGGAGCGCGGGCACACTTCAGGTGTGCTCGTTTTTCGGGGATGAAATGAAATCCGATGGGCGGAGCTCGTTTCAACCACGTGCCGTTTTTCTCAGGCGGGATTTAGTTTGGCAGGGAAGTGTGCGGAGAGCAACTCGAATCTCCTCACCGACCCAGCAAAATACGCGGATGAATTCCAGGCGCAGAGGGGAGTTCCGCGGGAGGGAGTTTCCCCCACCATTTCCAACCCACTCCGCGGCGGCGGTAAAAAAACTCCGTAGGCCGTCCCTCGACAATCTCCGGGCGCGTTGCGGAGAGCTCAAGGAGAACGGGCTGGGACTTCGGGCCATCGCTCGGAAGCTCAAGATGCCGCCTTCGAGCGTTTTCAAGGCTCTTAAAAATGATGCTCTCTAACGCCTCCGAACCGACCGTTGTGGAAGCGTTCCTCGATTCTAAGTAATGGTGTAAAAATCAGCACTTCCGTCTCGGAGCGAAACGTCCTGTAAGTGCGGCCGTTAAAACCCGTGTTCCATTTTATAGTTCGCCAACGCGCAGCATCGCGGCGAATACGTCCTCGCCGGCATGAGCACCGATACGAAACCTTTCACCACCACCGAAAACGCTTCAAAGCAAGTTACTGCCGTTTCGCAACCGACTCATCCGAGGCACCATCCTTGGGCGGATTTTTGTGCATCAACGAGTGTAAGTCCTGAAGCTCAAATAAACCCATCACGGCGGCGTAACCCCATTTCTTCAGCCGTTCAATAATCCGGCGAATCACATGTTTCAGCTAAGCTGCGCCTGCGATACGCGTCAAGCGGACAGACACAGGGATTCCTGGTTGAGGCATAGCTGATTCCCGGCGTTATGCGCCAGCTCGAAGAGGCGGCGATTTCGAGGGCGCGTTTGACGGATTCCTGGCCTTGGACGTGCCCGCCGTCCGCTGCGCGCAAACCGAATTGCAAGAATTCATCCTAATTCTTTCGCGATCGGCTCATTATTTCAACATACTTCTCCCAACTGTCGGGGAAAATCCCCTTATAGCAGAATGGTGCCATAAGGGCTGGAAAGAGGTAGCTAATAAAGGGAAGCGTAAATGCCAGTGGCACGCCCTTAACCGCCGTCCCCGGTGCTAATTCTGGGACAAGGATGTTACTACCAGCTTCCAAGGTTTTAGCGAAAAGCAGCACTCCGAGAGCGAATCCCCCGTAAATCACCGTTTTCCCTGCAAATAAAAGCCCCCGCTTACCATCTGAAGCAACTACTAGCGAGATTCCGCAAAAGGTCTGAACGACGGCTAGTACGAACATCGCGATTGGTCCCCAATTAAGCAGGTCTGATGCAGAAATTAGCGCAAACATTCGTCCTACTGCTTTCTGTGCTGTTCCATTATTGCCGAATCGGCATGTTTAAAGCTCCCCGATTCTATCCGTTTGTTCGTCATAATAGTCAAAGTCGAGCCGTCCGTTCTTGTCCGTCCCCAAGTCGAATCCCGCGCAGGCAGCTTTCTTTTGCCTTCCGGCGGCGATTCGACGGCGCGTTTGACGGAATCTGCAAGTTCCTTAAATTTTCAGGCGATGGCAATCACGACCCTCCAAGGCGCAATAATCGACGGCTCTTCGTTCAATAGTAGCACCGGTTCGGGAGTGTTCGTCGTTCGGGATGGCAGCGCTGGTATAGTCGTGATTAAGAAGGGGGATGTGTTACAGAATATCGGCGCATTGCCGATTCAACACCCCGTCGTTGACCTTTACAGCTCCGATGCGACGGAGTTTGTGGCGATAAAAGTCAGCGTCCTGGCCGAAAAAGGGAGGACACCGACCATCTTCAGAGCGCTCGTCGTGGTAGATACTCTGAATTGCAACTTTGCAAAGGTCCCTCTACGCCTCATTGAAGAGAAACCGAGTGTTGACAAAGTGTTCGTCAGTCGTGTTTTCGGATTCGCGCGGGATGGTGAATCGCTAGTCGCATTGATAGGTGCCTACAATCAGATCCACGATCAACAAACGCCGCCCTTCACCCACAGTGTCACTTATCACCTCGCACAGATTGAACGGGTTTCTGGCAAGATTCAGATAGTGGAGGATTGGGATTCGTGAGGGTTTTCATCGCTGCGGGCAGCGATTTCGAGGGCGCGTTTGACGGATTCCTGGGCTTGATGTCGGCGGCGCGCTATTCGATTACGGTGTGCCGTAGCTTTGACGGCACACCCTACTCAGATCGGCGAAGAACGCGTTCCAAGTATTCATACTGGGCTTCTTCTTTGTAATATGGATAATTTGCTTCCTCGATCTCCCGCCAAATAATTTTTCCCTTCCTGTTCAGAATCAGCATTCCAGATGCTCTCCGCATTTGGGCGAAACTATTATCGCCATAAACTGGACTCTTGCTGGGGTCGCTTTGCTCGCTTAGCTCAAACAGGTAAATTGTGTCGCCGGGATTCATCTTCTCTTCCATCTCCGCAATGCGGTGTTCGTATAAGACTTTTCGCACTTGGACGGAATCCAACTCTTCGTTCAAATACTCGATTAACTCCGGATTGTTTGGGAACTTCTCTTTAATATCCTCAAACGCGAACCGCCCCTGTAGAGTCACCTTCATCGCCTCGCGGTTTAACGCTTCAATCGAAGTCTCCCAGAGCGTGTAAGTTCGCGTCGCATCATTATTTGCGCGCAGAAAAATTTCCTTCGGAAGAGACTCGCCGGACCGGAGAGTTCCGCACCCCAAGAGCGTTAGCGTCAGTAAGCCACAGATGATTTCGATCCGTTGCATTCTGAACATTTTTGCCTGCCTTCTTCCGAGCACGATTGATATGCTGCCCGCTTGTGCTCTCTTCGCAAAGCCGAATCCCAAACCGAGAGCTTCCATTTGCCTTCCAACTCGAAGGTTCCGGCAAACGGGAGGTTGTAAACCTTAAATTCCTTGCCCCGACAACCTCTGGCGCGCGGTTTATGGGAGACGGAGGGTTTGGGATCGCTTTGAATCCGGGAGGGTGAGTTCCAGGGTGGTGCGGAAGGTGAGGGGCCAATCTTCGCCGGATTCGGTTTTGTGATTCCAATCGATGGTGAGGAGGTGATCGGCAGTGGAAGTTTCGATGGTTTTCAAGAGTTTGCCGTTGCGGGAGAAGAATTGGGCGCGGCAGTGAGCGTTTGGTTCCACGGTTTGCGCACGGACGGTAACGTTGTTTGGTGTGGAAGGAGAATCGAAGGGCGGAGCGAGTTGGAGGAGGTTTGAATTTGTAACGGTGGTAGTCGGGCCGAGGATGGTTTCACTATTTTTTTCATAGCCGCCGTCGAAAGATTCCGCGTCGTTTAAATCGAGTGCGATTTGGAGGGTATGCGGGCCGGGCGCTTCGTATAGAGCTGACCAAATGAGGAGGGTATTGCCGTTGGGTGCGGCGGCGGCGGTGATTTCGGAGGCCATCGAATCTGGCCCGCTATCTGGATCCTGAACAGGATCAACGAGCAGGCTGATGGTGGCGTGTCGGCAGAGGGATTCGTAGTGGATCGGAAGTTCGAAGGTGACGGTTTCGGGTTCGCGGCCGGTCGTAATGGCTTTGAGGGACATTAAATCAGAAATGGATTTTGGGATGGGAGCGCTCGGGCTTTTTAAAATTTCGCCGAGTGGTTTGTTGTTCAGAGTGGGTTCGTGATGACTCACGCGCAGGTTGGCAGTCGATTTCTGGGCGCGCGATTGTCGTTCGGTGGTGGAACGCCAATGCCACTCGGCTTGGTTGTCTGCTTGTTCGCGGGCGCGTTGATTGAATTCGGAGCGTTGCTGCTCGCGTTGAGCTTCGATTTCGGCGTCGGTCGCGCGCATGGGCCAGACGTTTTCCGTGCGGCCGGCGCCGTCCGGCATCATAGGTGGTTCGAAGCCGCGTTGAATGCGGCGGGTCGGAACTCGGCCCGCGCCGCCTTGATCTGTGCAATCGAGGCCGACCGAATACAGCAGGTAGCGACCGTCGGCGTTTTTACGATAGCGGAGGGGTTGGCCATCCATGAAATCGGCGGGAGCGGATTTAAGGAAAGCTGGAACGAGGTGGGCGAGGGAGTCTGGATATTCGCGGTGAGCGAGGCGATAGCGTTCGAGAGCAATGGCGGTGACGATGATGCGGCGTCGAGTTTCCGCGTCGGCAGCGCGGCCGGAGATGGTTCGACCGCCGCCGGGAGAAGAATAG
The DNA here is from genome assembly GCA_036383895.1 of Verrucomicrobiia bacterium. GTDB lineage: Bacteria > Verrucomicrobiota > Verrucomicrobiia > Limisphaerales > SXQI01 > DASVNK01. The sequence goes on from DASVNK010000053.1 coordinate 29,139, forward strand.
AGCTGTGAAGCCCTCAGGAGTTGGCGGATGTTCATCATGTCGACGGCTCTCGAGGAGTGCCTGGAGGTAAAGATAGGCGGGTTGGCAATGCCGGGACGTTCGCGCATTTCTGCCCAGGAAGGCGCGTTGAGGGCGCGGCGGAGTTCGCGTTCGCGTTCGCGGTAGTGCAGGAGGATGTTGCGTTCGAGATCAAACGTGCCGTGCCGTCGGAAAAGGAGTTCCTCTCGATAGGCCTGGAAGCTGAACCAGAGGTCTCGCGGACTAGTGAGAAGTTGGGGAAAAGGAATGGGGTTTTGGGAACGTTCTGCGCGCTCCTGTTGAGCTGTTGCAGCGGAACTAGCGCGGGTGAAGGCGATGGTTTCAGGAAGGTCTTTGAAGAAATCTACTGATTCCCATTCGCGCTGAAGAGTAGCGAGTTGTTCGTCCGACCAATCGGCGACGAGAGCTTGCTAGAGAGTTTTGAAGGCAATGGCGTTACAGGCGAAGCGCACAAGCGTGGAGATTTCGGTGGTCTCGGGGGTCCACGCCGTGACGAGGCGAGTGGCGGCCAGGAGATTGGTCCAGGCGGCGGATTTGTGGCCGTCGTGAAGTTCGATGAGCGTGGCTGCGGTGAAAGCGTTCTCGAAATTCTTTATAGCGGAGAGGTGGGGGAGGAGCAGGCCGGCACCGCGCTTAGCATCGAGATGGAAGCGGATCGGGCCGGAGATGGCAGCGTGAGCCGCGGGAAGAAGAAAATCACGTTCGGATTCGTAGGAAACGCGGAGCAAGGGCCAGGCATCTCCGGCCAGCCAGCGTTCGTCGGGCTGAAGTTGGTTTGCGACGCCGTTGTGGAGTTCGAGCTGCTTTTGGGTCCAGAGGACCAGGGCAGATTGGGGAGAAATCATCGGCAACGGATCGCCGATTATTTGCTGAACAGAATGGCGACGGACAATTTCTCTGGAACCTGCGAACGTGCGGTTGCGGCCGAAGTTGGTGAGTGAAGCCACGCGAGCCTGGACTTCGGCGGGTGCGGAGAAATCGAATTCGGAGAGATCGACTTTGAAGCCTTCTTTGCGGAGTTCGGCGCGGGTTTGGGCGACGAGCTTTGAGCCGTCGGGAAGTGAAAAGAAGTAGATAATGGGCGCGGTGATGAGGAGCGCGAGGAGACCCAGGGAGAGTAGGGCGATCTTTTTGGCGCGGTTTTTCATGGGGAGCGACTAGAACTAAAACCGAGTGGTTCGGCGGTGACAACGATTTTGATTTACGTGGCCGCGCAGGAAGAAATGGAAGTATCGCAGTGGAAGCCGGGGCAGAATGGGAAGGAGCCTTAGCAACTTGCTTGCCGGGACATTTTTTGTTGGGGAAAACGGCTTAAGTCCCTCTGAGAACCGCCGATGATTCAGTTAGCGGCTGGAAAAGCATTGTTTATGCCAGAATTTTGTTGAGCATTTTCCGCGCCGAGTTAGAATCTACCCAACAACATGGCCCAAGGTCTTCAGCTTTCACAGAAAATGGCACTCTCGCAGGTGCTGGCCCCGCAGCTACAGCAATCGCTGGCGTTGCTGCAGGCGCCGACCCTCGAGTTGAAAGCCCTTGTTGAACAGGAACTACAGCAGAATCCGGTGCTGGAGGAGGTAGCGGTGATCGATACGGATCACGAGGAGAAGACCATCCGTGGGGAGGCGGATCGCGATCATGCTGATCCAACCGAACCCCCGGCAGATACCACTTTTGATCCAGCTTCGGAGAAGCCATCTACGGAACCGGTGGACGATTTTCAGGCGGAATTTGAGAAGCTAGTGCAAATGGACCAGGAATGGCGGGATCATTTCTCCGCCGCGAACGCGCCGATGCGGCAAAGCGAAGAGGAAGAGGAGCGCCGGCAATACATGTTCGATTCCCTGGTGGCGAACACTTCGTTGCAGGAAACGTTGCTGGAACAGGTGCGGCTTTCTGAGTTGGATGACGACCAGCAGCAGATTGCGGAGATGATCATCGGAAACGTGGATGATCGCGGTTATCTGCGGGCTACGGTGGATGAACTCGCTTTCTCGACGAACATTCCGGCGACGAAGATAGAGTCGGTGCTGAAGGTGGTGCAGAGCTTTCATCCGGTGGGCGTGGCGTGCCGGGATTTGCGCGAATGTCTGATGTTGCAAATGGAGCGCTCGGAACGGACGGAGACGTTGGAATACAAAATTCTGGATCGGTGCTTTGATGCGCTCGGGAAAAGGAAGCTGCCTGAGATCGGTCGTGCGCTTTCGGTGGATATTGTCGATGTGCAGGAAGCGATCGCCCGCATCGCGCTGCTGGAACACAATCCGGGACGGGACTTCGTTGCGGATAATCAGCAATACGTCGTTCCGGAAATTTTCGTAAATCAGCTGGGCACTGAATATATCGTCACGAACAACAACGACCAGGTGCCGCACTTGCGGATCAGCAACCATTACAAAGATTTGATGGCGCAGGCGGAGAGTTCGGCCGAGGTGCGCGAATGGATCCGCGATAAAATACGGGCCGGGAAGTTTTTGATTAAGTCACTGCACCAGCGGCAGGAGACGATCTTGAACATCGCGCGAGAGATTGTGAAACGTCAGCGCGAGTTCATGGATAAAGGTGTGTCCGCGTTGAAGCCGATGACGATGGTGCAGGTGGCGGAAGTGGTGGGCGTGCACGAGACGACGGTGTCGCGCGCGGTTTCCGGCAAATACATGCAGACGCCGCAGGGTGTGTTCGAGATGAAGTATTTCTTCACGTCGGGCATCAAGACGGCGAACGGTGAAGGAATGTCGAACACCTCGGTGAAAGACATGATCAACGAAATGATCAAGACCGAGGACGTTTCCAAGCCGCTGTCCGACGAAGAGATCGTCAAACTTCTCAGCGCAAAAGGAATTCAGATCGCGCGCCGCACGGTGGCGAAATATCGCTCCGAATTGAACATTTTGCCGTCGCACTTGCGAAAGATGTACTAAGCGGCGGCGGCGAGCTGGAAAGAGGTTCGCCTTCGTGTCATAGGGGCAACTCGTGCTATGTTCGTTCTGTGGGCGAATCTGCCGCATCATTTCTTTCGGGTCCGTGGACGGGTTACTACACCTACCAGAGCAGTCCGCGGAGGCATCGGACGGACCTAATCCTGGAATTTGTAAAAGGGCGGATCACAGGCGAAGGAAACGATTCGATCGGGCCATTCGTAATAGCGGGCGGATACGATTCCGGAAGCGGGGAGTGCTATTGGACGAAAACGTATGTCGCCGCACACGACGTATTCTATCGCGGGCGCCGCAATGGAAAGGGGATAACGGGGACTTGGGAGATTGGAGAGGATTGGCGAGGAGCTTTTCGAATTTGGCCAGTGGGTGAAGAGGAGGGAGAAGCGCTCTCGCGGGAAGCTGAAGAGACGGTCGATCACGCGACGCCGATGGTTGTGGAAGTTTAAGTTTCGCGGAGGGCTTAGTTACGAGGTGGTAATTGGATCGGGCGTCTGAACTTGGGAGGTAACGGCGAGGATGGTGGGGAGTTGGTCGAGCGTTGCACCGGTGGAGAGGGCGAGGCGACGGTGGGGATTGTCGAGGTAATGTTGGACGAGACTTTGAAGGTCGGCGGGTGGGAAGAGGATGCTTTCGGCTTCGTAGAGAAAATGAAATCCGTTTTCATTGAAGCGTTGTTTCGCGCTGCCGATGGTGCCGAGGGAGGCGCGGATTTGGTTGGGGTCGCGGACGGCAAGTCCAAAGGCGTGGGATTTCGTGTAGCGTTCTTGTTTGAGGAAGGCTTCGGCGCGGGTGATTTGTTCCCACGCGATGAAGGCTGGGCCGTGGAAGTATTCGTTCCAGGCGATGCCTTCTTCCGTGAGGAGAATGCCGGGTTTGTTGCGGAGGATGGTGATGATGAACACGATGAACGCGCCGAGGAAGATGGCAAAACCAAGCCAGCCTTTCATGCGAGCGGAAGGGACGTCATCGCTGAGCGCCATAGTAAGACAAAGGCCAGCGAGGACAAGGCTGCCAATACCAAGGATGAGCTGATTGGCGGGTGAGACGGGAACGAGGATTCCGACGTGCAGCTCGTTGCCGGATTTCAGAGTAGCGAAACGGAGCTCTTCTTTTTCGCGAAGGCGGAGGACAGGCCAGAGAATGCTGAGGCCGGCGAGCGCGAGAAAAAGCACGCCGATGAGGCGGAAGTTCAGGTGCTCGTTGGGATTGGGTTCGGTGGTGAGTGCAAAAATTCCCAAGAGGAAGAAGAGAAAGATGGTGGCGCAGTAAGCCTTGGTTAGGCCGAGGCGTTTGCGCCGACCTAGGGTGGCGGGTGTCGCAGCGTCGCCGGTTGTGTTCACAACGCATTTATCGGCAAAATAGGGGGCGTGGTGGAGGGAAGAGGATTACGACAAAACCATTGTCGCGGGAGAGCGCATATTTTCGATGGTTTGGAGACGTTTCTTTGTGTAAATCCTCGGTGTGCAGGATTCCCGAGTTGAACTGAAGACGCTGCTCAAGCGGTATTTTGGTTTTGATGAGTTTTGTCCGCTACAGGAGGAGATTATCGCGGACGCGATGGCGGGGCGGGATGTGGTGGCGTTGTTGCCGACGGGCGGTGGGAAGTCGCTTTGTTTTCAGTTGCCGGCGCTGGCGTTGCCGGGATTGACGGTGGTGGTTTCGCCGTTGATCGCGTTGATGAAGGACCAGGTGGATGCGCTGACGGGGGCGGGTGTGGCGGCGACGTTTCTGAATTCGACTTTGAGTGGGGAAGAGGCGCGGGCGCGGATGAATGCGCTGGAGGCAGGGGAGTTCAAGTTGCTGTATGCGGCGCCGGAGCGGCTGGTGTTGCCCGGATTTTTTGAACGGCTGGCGCGCTGGAAGATTTGCATGCTGGCGGTGGATGAAGCGCATTGCATCAGCGAGTGGGGGCATGATTTTCGGCCGGAGTATCGGCAGCTCGCGACGGTGCGGGATCGGTTTCCGGAAGTGCCGGTAATGGCGTTGACGGCGACGGCGACGGAGCGGGTGCGGGAGGATATTGTGAAGCAACTGCGGTTGCGCGAACCGCGGCGGTTCGTGGCGAGCTTCAACCGGCCGAACCTGACGTATCGAGTGGCGGCGAAAGCGGGGGCTTACGATGAGTTGGTGGGATTTGTGCGGGCGCGGAAGAATGAGGCGGGGATTGTTTATTGCATGTCGCGCAAAGGGGCAGAGAACGTGGCGACGAAGTTGAACGAGGATGGCATCAAGGCGGCGGCGTATCACGCGGGGATGGAGGCGGGCGATCGGTCGCGGGTGCAGGAAAAATTTTTGCGGGACGAAGTGCGGGTGATTTGCGCGACGATTGCGTTCGGGATGGGGATCAACAAACCGAATGTGCGGTTTGTGGTGCACTACGATCTGCCGAAGAACGTGGAGAGTTATTACCAGGAAACCGGGCGCGCGGGGCGGGACGGTTTGCCGAGTGAATGTCTGCTGTTCTTCAGTCCGGGTGATCGGATGAAGCACATGCGCTTCATTGAGGAGATCAGCGACCAGTTGGAACGCGAGCGCGCGGTGACGCATCTGGAATTGATGCTGCATTACGCTGAAGGAGCGGATTGCCGGCGGCGCTATTTGCTGAATTATTTCGGCGAACAGTTCGAGGAGGAGAGTTGCAATGGATGCGACAATTGCCTTTCACCCCGCGAGACTTGGGACGGGACCGTGGCGGCGCAGAAGTTTTTGTCGTGTGTTTATCGGATTCAGGAGAGGAGTGGGTTTGGGGTTGGAATCGCGCATGTCATTGAAGTGCTTTCAGGTGCGAACACGGAGAAGGTGCGGAAGTTTGGGCACGAGACGCTTTCGACGTACGGGATCGGAAAGGAACATTCGCGTGAGGAATGGGGGAGCATCGGGCGTGAGTTGGTTCGGCGAGGATTGTTGAAGCAGGATGCAGCGCGATTCAATGCGCTGCAATTAACGCCGGAAGGGCGGGCGGCTTTGCGGTCGCGCGAGAAATTACGTTGACTCGCGCGATGCAAAGATCCGAATCGAGTCGTCGGCGCGAAGGTGAGATTGAGTGTGATGAGGTTTTATTTGAGCGCTTGCGGGAGTTGCGGAAACGATTGGCGGATGAGCGGAACGTGCCGGCATACCAAGTTTTTTCGGATGTGACGCTGCGATACATGGCGCGGGAATATCCGACCACACCGCAGGATTTCGCGAGGATCAGCGGAGTGGGGGAACGGAAGCGGGCGGATTTCGGACATGTGTTTACGGCAGAGGTTTCGGCGCACTTGGAGGAGTATCCGCAGCAGACGTTCGCTTCGTTGAAGCACGAGCCGGTTGAAATGCCACGAGTCCGCAGTGGAAGACTTACGCCGACGGTCATTGAGACGCTGGAGATGTTTTGGAAGGGGATGGAGGTTTCGCAAATCGCGGCGCGCCGCGGGTTTGTGGACGGGACCATTTTTACGCACTTAGCGACGGCGATTGAGTGCGGAAAGGAAGTGGATATCCGGCGGTTGTTTAGCGAGAGCGAAGAGAGGGAGATTGCGGAGGCGGTGAAGAAGTTTGGCTGGGGAGGGATTCCGAGAGCGGTGGAGGAGTTCGGCGGGCGTTATGGGTACGGGCACTTCAAGGTTTACCGCGCGTTTGTGGAGCGAATGAAGCGGGTGGATAAATAAAAGAGGACTCGTACCTCGTCCCCGACAATCTGCTATTTCGCGGTGAGCTTCAGCGAGTCGGGTTTGCTGCCGGAGCATTGGTGGTAGAGGAACGGGTTGAAGATGCCGGCGCGGGTTTGGAAGGTGTCGGCGATGCTGAGGGCGACGGATTTTGCTTCGGCGGCTTTGGGGCCGGTGAAGTGAGTGTCGACTGTTTCGCAGAAGAGTTTTACCCAGCGTTCGAATTGTTCCTGCTTGAGCGGGAGGACAGCGTGCTTGGGCCAGGGGCGGCCTTTGTATTCGCCGGTGCGGAAAAGCATCGTGCTCCAGAAGGAATACATCGTCGGGAGATGATGCTTCCAATCGACTTTGGCGACTTCGTTAAAGATCGGTCCGAGAATTTCGTCGCGATTGACTCGGTCGTAGAAGGAATCCACGAGGATTTTGATGTCCTGGTTGGTACGGATATCGGTACGATTTTCGTTCAAGCTAAGTGAAAGATAGGGCAGCTGTCTTTTGCGGGCAAATTGCACGAATCAGGCAATCCCCGCCTGAAAATGGGTTGCGTTGAAACGGCGGATGGGAACAATCTGCGCGCGATGAGTAAGAGCCGGAAGTTTGCTGCGTATCCGCGGTTGAATCCGCTGGGGGTGGGGAAGAATATTTCTGCCGCTGATTTGATTGACCAGACGTTTCTCGCCTACAACGGCGGGCGTTTGCGCGAGGCGGCGAAGTTGCTGACGGACAAGATGCTGCCGAATGATGGGTTTATCGGCATGAGTTTGACGGGAGCGCTGACGCCAGCAGGCTTGGGGAAGTCGTCCCTCATCCCGCTAATGAAAGCTGGGTTCGTGGATTGGATTATTTCGACGGGGGCGAATTTGTATCACGACCTGCATTACGGCCTGGACATGGAGTTGTATGCTGGTTCTCCATTTTTGAATGATGTGGATTTGCACAAGGATGGGGTGATCCGCATTTACGATATTTTGTTCGATTACAATGTGCTGCTTGATACGGATGCGTTCGTGCGTGAGGTGATCGCGGGGCCGGAGTTCCAGAAGGCGATGGGGACGGATGAGTTTCATTATTTGCTCGGGAAATATGTTTACGAGCGAGGGAAGAAATTGAAGTTGAAGGATTCGTCGGTGCTGGCGACGGCATATGAGTATGGGATTCCGATTTTCACGAGCAGCCCGGGGGATAGTTCAATCGGGATGAATGTGGCGGCGATGTCGATGCGGGATTCGAAGTTGATGTTCGATGTGAATCGCGACGTGAACCAGACGGCGTCTATTGTTTATCACGCGAAATCGAGCGGGAAGAAATCGTCGGTGTTTATTCTCGGCGGCGGGTCGCCGAAGAATTTCATGCTGCAAACCGAGCCGCAGATCCAGGAGGTGATGGGCATCCAGGAAAAGGGCCATGATTACTTTTTGCAGTGCACGGATGCGCGGCCGGACACCGGCGGTTTGAGCGGGGCGACGCCGGCCGAAGCGGTGAGTTGGGGCAAGGTGGATCCCGACACGCTGCCGGATTGCGTGGTGGCGTATGTGGATTCGACAATCGCGCTGCCCTTGCTGACTGCCTACATGCTCACGCGCACGAAGCCGCGGAAGCATAAGCGGTTGATCGATCGACGCGATGAGCTGCTGGACGAAATTCGGAGGAAATACCTGAAAACAGGGACGGTGACCAAAGTGCTCACAAGCCGGAAAATTGCGAAGCGGTCGAGCAGCGTGGGCGTAAAGACGTTGGATCGGGATCGATAGTTTTTCATTTCTATATGGCGACAACGAAAGCGAAGGCTGCGGACAATAAAGATCGTTACGTGATCATCATGGCCGGCGGGCGCGGCGAGCGTTTCTGGCCGGTGAGTCGCGAGAAGACGCCGAAGCAATTGATTCGATTGCTCGGAAAGGAATCGTTTTTGCAGATGGCGGTGAATCGCGTGTTGCCGGTGGTGCCGGCGAAGAACGTGATTGTGATTACCAACGAGGCGCAGGCGCCCGAAGTGCAGAAGCAATTGCCGAAGTTGCCGAAGGAAAATATCGTCGCGGAGCCGATTGGGCGCGACACGTGCGCGGCGGTGACGTTGGGTGCAGCGTTGGTTGGGGCACGATCGACAACGGGGGTGATGGCGGTTTTACCGGCGGATCACGTGATTCCGGAAGAGAAGAAGTTCCAGCAGGTGCTGGCGGATTCATTTGATGTGGCAAGTCGGGGGCGGGCGATTGTGACGATTGGTATCAAGCCAACGGAGCCGGCGACGGGTTACGGATACATACATTTCGGAGATGCTTTGCCGGTGCCGAGTGGTTCGAAGAAGTTGAAGACGGTGTTCCACAAGGTAGAGCGATTTGTGGAGAAGCCGCATTACGACAAAGCGGTGGAGTATGTGAACAGCGGGCAATATCGCTGGAACGCAGGTATGTTCATCTGGTCGTTTGTGACGATCACGGAAGGACTACAGAAACATCAGCCGGAAATGTTGCAGGCGTGCCATCGGTGGTTCGACGCGGCGAGCAAGAAGAAGCTGAGCAAGGTGCTGGCGAAGGAGTATCCGGACATCAAGAAAATTTCCATCGACTTTGCACTGCTGGAGCACGCGCAGAATGTGGTGATGGCCGAGGGGAATTTTGAGTGGGATGATTTGGGTTCATGGACCGCGCTGGCGCGGCATTTGAAGGCGGATCCGGAAGGGAATTGCGCGGTGGGCGAATTCATCCACGTGGATGCCGCGCGGAATATTATTTTTGATGCGCGCACGAAGAACCGGACGCCGATAGCGGTGGTGGGGCTAAGGGATTCGATATTGGTGCAGACCGATGATGCGACCATGCTGGCGCATAAGAGCCAGGCGCAGAAAATTAAGGAGATGGTGAAGAAATTGGCGGAGCGGAAGGAATATAAGCATCTGGTCTGACGCAGCTTTCAATTCTTAGGATGATCTAAGTACCTCGCCTGATTTCCGAAACAGAGTTGCTGGCAGGGCCATCGGCACCTACTAGTGAATCAAATATGCAAGTGGATGTCCTTTTGGATCGTCCTGCTGCGGAGAACAGGACTGCAGATCGTGTGCGCCAAAATACCGCGCCGCAGATCAATAACCGGATTGATCAGGCGATGATGAAGCGGGTGTGGGAATACGCGAAGAAATCGCGCGAGGAGATTTCGGCGCGGATCGCGGAACTCGAACGAGAATGGGACGTGGAACGGGTGCTGGAGACCGCGGCGGGGACGCTGTCTTTGGGTGGAGTTTTACTTGGAGTAACGCGCGGACGGGGATGGCTGCTGCTGCCGGCGGGAGTTTTGGCTTCGATGTTGCAACATTCACTCACACGCAAAAGCTGCGCGGTTCAGTTGATTCGCGCGGCCGGAGTGCGCACGCGGAGAGAGATCGAAGCGGAAAAATATGCGCTGCGGATGTTGCGCGGAGATTTTGACAAGATGCAATCGGCGTCGGAGGAAACGCATCGCGCGATTGAGGCGCTAAGGTTGAGTAGGGCGTAGCTGGATTGCGGATTTAAGATTGCAGATTGAAGATTTGCTTTTCTCGTGTCGCCGCTTGCGGACGGGCAGACTAAGGTCCGCGGTACATGACGGTGAAAAGTGAGTTTCGTGGGTGGAAGATTCCGGGGCCGGTGCCGCCAGGCGCGCTGGGCAACGGGCCGGTGATTGTAGAGGGTGAGACGCTGGATTCCTCGGGAGGGCACTTCAGGGTTTTTCAACTTGAGAAAGGGCATCGGTTTTCGACGGATGACATTCTGACGGCATGGTATGGGACTTCGTGGACCCCGCGGGTGGAGACGGCGCTGGATTTGGGCAGCGGGATTGGAACGGTGGCGACGCTGGCAGCGTGGCGATTGCCGGCTGCTAAGTTTGTGACGGTCGAGGCGCAGGTGGAGAGTGTTGCGCTGGCGAAGAAATCGATCGAGTGGAATGGGCTCAGCGAGCGATTTGATGTGCGGAGGGGCGATTTTCGCGAACGCGAGATGTTGAACGACGAGGAGTGCTTTGATCTGGTGTTGGGGAGTCCGCCGTACTTTCCACTGGGCAGTGGTGTGGAGGGGGAACATCCGCAGAAGGTGGCGTGCCGGTTCGAGGTGCGTGGAGATATTCGGGATTACTGTGGCGTAGCGGCACGGCATCTTGCGCCGGGTGGGTTGTTTGCCTGTGTGTTTCCGGTGAATCCGCCCGAGCAACACGAGCGGGTGCGCGCCGCGGCAGCGAAGGCGGGGTTGACGATTTTGCGGTGGCGGCCCGTGGTGTTTCGCGAGCCGGAGTCGCCGTTGATTGGATTGTTCGCCATGATGCGGGCGACGGATCTGCCGGAATGGATGCGCGCGCGCACGTGGATGGAGCCGCCATTGATCATTCGCGACGTAAAGGGCGAGATACATCCCGAATATTCGGCGGTGAAGTTGTCGTTCGGGTTTCCGCCGTAGATCACTCCACTTAGCAACTAAGTGGAAGGCGCGGTGTTCCGATAAGAAGTTGTTGAGTAGTGAATCATCCAGGTGGAAAGGGAAGCTGGCGCTGATGGTGTCAGTCGGGTTCGTGCTCGCGTTTCTGATTGTGGCGGGCATTTACGTTTTTGCGCCGACGGATCGGAGTTGGCAGGAGACCAAGAAGCAACTGGAAGCGCGGGGGGAGGTGCTGGATTGGGAGAAGGTGATTCCGGCGGCAGTTCCGGCGGACGAGAATATTTTTGATGATCCAGTCGCAGCCAGCTTGCTCCCGTTGCGGAATGTTCCTACGCCAGCAAATCCATTGGGAGTTGTCGCGCCGCGCGTGCCGCCGGGATCGGAAAGGCTGGGGATTCCGTTTATCATGTCGAATCTGGTTACGGTGCCGCGTGTGGCTGACGGAAAAGAGGAGCTGAGTCTGAGTGGGATGGAGGAGTGGTTTGCGCAATGGGATGAATCGTTCGCGAGATTGCGCGAGGCGGGGAAGCGACCGAAGGCTCGGCTGCCGGGCAATTATTCTTCACCGGCGAGTGCGCCGATACCGGATTTTGTGGCAGCACGTACTTTGGCTCAGGCTTTAGCATCACGAGCCAGCCTGCATCTGGTGTTAGGGAAATCGGCGGAAGCATTTGAAGATCTGGAAACGCTGACGGTGGTGATGAAATCATTTGAAGCGCAGCCTGGGACGCTCGTGATGGCGATGATTCATGTGGCCGTCGCGGGATTGTATTTGGAGACGGTGGAGGAGGGATTGAGGCGGAAGCTTTGGGCGGATGACGAGTTGAATAAGCTGACGCCGCGGTTGCTGGAATTGAATTTGATGCGCGTGGTGGAGAATGGGATTCGGGCGGAGAGGGCGGGTGTCTTGCGGCATCTGACTGCGATGTCGAAGCGGAGGAGCGATCCAATTTATGGCGGAACAATGGCTTTGTTTAATTCGAGCACGTGGACGGTGGAACGTGCAGTGATGCAATTTGCGCCGGCATCATGGTTTCGTCAAAGCCAGGCGGTGTATGCACGAACGATCCAAGGTTACCTTGACGGAATCGATGCGGAGAGAACAACGATCGACCAGACGCGGATCGACCAGCAGAACGCTGAATTTACGAAGCTGGGGCAAAGTTGGTCGCCGCAGAATACGATTGTGCGTTATGTTACACCTAATTTCTCGAAAGCGGCGAAGATAATGGCGCGAAACCAGAATCGCGCGCATGAATTAGCGCTCGCTTGCGCATTGCAGCGATACCGCGACCGGCAGGGCGAGTATCCGAGGAGTTTGGAGCACATGGCGCCTGACTATATTGCCGCAATTCCGACGAATGTGTTTTCGGGCATGCCTATGCGGTATGAGGCAAACGAGAGCGGATATGAGTTGAGGGCGGCGGAGCCGAAGGCGAATCATCCGAAAGATGCCGCGAACTTCATTTTTATCGGGGAATAATCCGGCACTTTCGCGTTTACCGCTCGTCAGCAGGGTCCGGTTTGTTTATGAATCTTCAATCCTGCTATGACGCGTATCGCATCAGCAATTTTGTGGATCATTGTGGCTGGGCTTGGCGCCTGGGGCTACTTCGTCTTGGCGCTGCATCGCGGGGAACGAATCAGTTCGGTTTACATCTTGCTGGCGGCGCTTTGCACTTACGCGATTGGGTATCGGTTTTATTCGAAATGGATCGCGGCGAAGGTGCTGGCGCTGGATGATCGACGGGCGACGCCTTGCGAAGTGCATGATGATGGGCGCGATTTCGTAAAGACGAACAAGTGGATCGTTTTCGGGCATCACTTCGCGGCGATCTCCGGTCCCGGGCCCTTGGTAGGACCTGTCTTGGCGGCGCAGTTTGGTTATTTGCCGAGCGCGATTTGGATTTTGATTGGCGTGGCGCTCGGCGGCGCGGTGCAGGATTTCGTGATTTTGTTTTGCTCGATGCGACGGAACGGCAAATCGCTCGGGCAAATGGTGAAGGAGGAACTGAATTCGGTAGGTGGAGGAATCGCAGTGGCGGCGATTCTGGCAATCATGATCATTTTGCTGGCAGTGCTGGCGTTGGTCGTAGTGAAGGCGCTTGCGGAAAGTCCGTGGGGGGTGTTCACGGTGGCGGCGACGATTCCGATCGCGATGATGATGGGGAATTATCTGCGCTTTTGGCGGACGGGCAAGGTGCTGGAAGCGTCGGCGTTTGGAGTGGTGCTGTTGCTGTTGGCGGTCTGGGGCGGAAAGTATGTGCACGGGCACGCTGAATTGAATTCTATCTTCACACTGGGCGCGGAACCGCTCGCGTGGGGCGTCATCATTTATGGACTGGCCGCGAGCATTTTGCCGGTGTGGTTGCTGCTCGCACCGCGCGATTATCTCAGCACGTTCATGAAGCTCGGGACTATCTTCGCGTTGGTGGTGGGCGTTTTCCTGGTATTGCCGGAATTGAAAATGCCCGCCGTGACGAAGTTCATCGATGGTTCCGGATTAGTGGTCGCGGGGAAGTTGTTTCCATTTTGTTTTATCACGATTGCGTGTGGCGCGATTTCGGGATTTCACACGCTGATCTCCAGCGGCACGACACCGAAGATTATTACGCGCGAAGGTTATTCGCGGCCGATTGGGTATGGCGCGATGTTGCTCGAGTCGCTCGTGGCGATCATGGCGTTGATCGCGGCTTGCACGCTGGACCCGGGCGTTTACCTGAGCATGAATGTGAAAGGCGCGGGTGCGACTCAGGAAGCGATCGCCGCAGATACGGTAGCGAAGGTCACAGCGACAGGTTTCCCGGTGACGGTTGAGCAAATGAATGGGCTCGCGGATCAGGTGCAGGAAAATACTTTGTTCGGACGAACGGGTGGCGCGGCGACGCTGGCGGTCGGTATGGCGATGATCTTCGCAGAGACGACGCGTGGGTGGGGGCTCGATCTTTGGTATCACTTCGCGATCATGTTCGAGGCGCTGTTTATTTTGACGACGCTCGATGCGGGCACGCGAGTGGGACGATACCTGCTACAGGATTTTCTTGGGAATCTTTGGAAGCCGCTGGCGGATACTTCGAACGCGCAGGCGAATGTTCTGGCGAGCACGCTGGTTGTCGCGGGGTGGGGTTACTTCTTGATTCAAGGCGTGCGCGATCCGCTGGGAGGGATCAATTCGCTGTGGCCGCTGTTTGGAATTGCAAACCAGCTTTTGGCGGCGATTGCGCTTTGTCTTGGAACAACGGTGATCCTGAAGATGCAGTTGAAGAAGCGCGCCCTGAGCGGTTCGTTCAAAACAGCGGCTGAGAATGTGTCGCGTCCGCATCCGGCAATTGCTTTGGTGACGTTGATTCCGCTGGCGTGGTTGCTGACGGTCACGATCACTGCTGGCGTGGAGAAGATTTGGTCGGAGGATCCGAGGATTGGGTTCCTGGCGCTCGCGAATAAATTGGAGCGGGAACGTCCTGCGCTCGAAACAGCAGTTGCGGCTGCAAAATCTAGTGGAAGTGAAGATGTAATCGCCACCGCGCAGAGGGCATTGCGGAATAATAAAACGGTTGCGTTCAACCAGTACCTGGATGCGGTGGTCGCGGGCGCTTTCCTCGTGATGGTGATCGCGATCGTTGGGATTTGTATTTTCGAATGGGCGCGACTGCTGGCCGGCGCGCGCGCGCCGGACCTGATGGAAACGGAGGCGGTTTGGTTGCCGGACTATGCGATCGTTGAAGGAGGCCGCTCGTTGAATACGGCGGGTGCAGTTGCGTTGGCGTGTGCGATGGCGAAAGAGCTTTCCGGCGAAGCTGAACTGGACCGTATCGCTCAGCAGCAAGCGGCGGTTACCTGCCAGGAACACCGGCACAGTCCCGAACAGATTTATGTCGACGCGACCGAAGCGCGATATAAGTCGATTCGGCGGTGTTGTTAGTAAGGCTCACTTCGGTGGGTCGCCGCGCAGGTCCGGACCTGGGGGTGTTTGGGTCAACCCCCCCTCGGGCTGCCGCCAGGGGAACAGCAAAATCTGCCCGGCACCCCTTTCGCTGCGGCGGGGGTCGTCGTAGCTTTAGCGGCAGAGGAAGGAAGATGTTAAACATACTTCAGGGGGTAGACCAACCATGCTGAATTCGACTGCGTATCCGCGGCCGGAATATCCGCGCCCGGATTTTCAGCGCGGGACGATTGAGGGGTTTGATTGGCTGAATCTGAACGGGCCGTGGCAATTTCGATTTGATGCGAATCGCGTGGGCGAAGCGGAGGAGTGGTTCAGGCCAGATGATATTCCGTGGCGCGAACAAATCATCGTGCCGTTCTGCTGGGAATCGCTGGCGGCGTGGGGCGAGGCGGATTCGGCTGGAAATGAGAATTATTACGCGACGCGGGTTTATTTGAATCCCCTGGAGGTTTCGAAGGAGAATCATCGATTCGCGCCGCGGTATGAGGTGGGGTGGTATCGGCGCTGGGTGAAGATTCCAAAGAGTGAGGCTTGGGAAGGGAAGCGCGCGATCCTGACGGTGGGGGCGGCGGATTATTTTTTGGATTGCTGGTGCAACGGGAAACATTTCGGGCGACAAGAGGCGGGATATTTGCCGGCGGAGTTCGACATCACGGACGCGCTGGAGACACTCGAGGATGGCTCGCTTTACGGATGCGTTGTGTTTCGGGTTGAGGACCCGATGGAGAACAACGAGCAGCCGGTGGGGAAGCAGTGGCGGTGGTATACGACCTGCAGCGGGATTTGGCAGACGGTTTACGTGGCGCCTCGCGGCGCTTCGTATTTGGATTGCTGGAGCGTTGTCACAGACATCGAGAAATCGACCGCGGATTTTCGCATCGAGACGAAGAATGCGCCGCCGCGGAGTTCGGTGGAAATTGAGATCACGCCGCCACAAGGGGCGAGGCAAATTGTCACCATTCCTTTGCAAGGCGAGATCGCGCAACGGAGGCTGGAGATTGCGCCTTTGTTTCTTTGGAATCCGAATGAGCCGCATTTGTATCGCGTGAAATTTCGGCTTAAGCGGGGAGGCCAAGTGCTGGATTACGTGCAGACGTATTTCGGAATGCGCAAAGTGGCGAGCGCGCCGTCCGAAGATCCGAACCAGCCTGAGACGTTGTGCCTGAATAATGTGACGCGCTATCACCGAGGCGTATTGCACCAGGCGTATTATCCAGAGGGGGTTTATACGCCACGTGATGTGGAGCGGTTCAAGACCGACATCGCGTTTGCGAAGCAGGCGGGATTCAATTTTCTGCGCGTGCACATCAAAATCGAGGATCCGCTGTTTCTTTATTATGCGGACACGATCGGCATTTTGTTGATGTGCGATTTTCCGAATTTCGGTGAAGGAGGCGACACGCCGCTGGGACGGAAGCGTTACGAAGCGATGATGCGCGCGGCGATTAAGCGCGATTTTAATCATCCGTCGATTTTTGCGTGGTGTTTGTTCAATGAGACGTGGGGGTTTGGCGGACAGGTGGAGTTTGTGAAATTGTTCAGCAAAGATCCGCGCGATAAAGGTTCCGGAAGCGCGGCGGGGGTGAGCGCCTTGGCTACGGAAGTGCCGGAAAAAAATGCGAAGGATGCGGCGGAGGCGGCACTGACGCGGGTGAAGCTCTCGAACGCGAGCTCGCATGTGTTCGTGCAAACGATGTGGGAACTGGCGAAGAAGTTGGATACGACGCGGCTCATTGAGGACATGAGCGTGGTGCATTGGGAGCATCTCGATTACTTCGCGCATGGGGATACAGACATTAATTCGTGGCACTTTTATTTGCACGATTACTACAAGGCGAAGGAGCACATCGAGAAGGTGGTGCGGTCGACTTATACCGGTTCGAGTTTTAACTACGTGGACGGTTACAAGCAGCGGAGCCAGCCGCTGATTAATAGTGAGTATGGAGGGATCGGCGCGCTGGATGGGAACCGCGATATCAGTTGGAGTTTTAAGTTTCTGACGAACGAACTGCGGCGGCATGGGAGTATTTCTGGATACATCTTCACGGAGTTGCACGACGTGGAATGGGAATACAACGGCTTCATGAATTACGACCGGACGCCGAAAGAGTTCGGTTATGATCCGCGGATCATTAATGAGAGTGACATGCTGCCGATCAATGCTGCGCCGATTCAGCGCTGCGAGCACGGGCAGCGGCTGACGATTGAAGTGTCGTCCTCGCACTTCTCGAGCAAGCGGCACGAGAATGTGGTGCTGCAGTGGCGACTCTCGGGGATCGACACCCAGGGGAAATATCGACAGGACCTCGCGCGCGGTTCGGCGCCGATTCCGTTTCCGCATAAGAAAGTTGCGCCCGCGCATGCGATTGAGCTTGAGCTGCCGCGCGAGACGATGATTTGCACGCTGGATGTGGAGGCGTTCCAGGCGGAGAACGGCGAAGTGGTGGCGCAGAACTTCGTGCAGTTTTTTGTGACGAATGGGTATCCGCCGCCGCGGGAAGATCTGCCGCGTTACACGATCCTGCGCCTCCAGCCGGCGGATTGGGCGCGGCAACATTGGAGCGGGTACGCGGGCGATCGCGACAAAGAGCGCGCCGAAGATGCGGCGTGGGGGTTTGGCAATGGTTTCTTCGAATACGATTTGCCGATCCATGGAATCGATCTGACGAAGGCGTATCGGATCCGTGTCCTGTGCGAGGCATCGTCGCGCCGCATCGATACGCCGCAGACGGATGCGAATCCGTTTCCGACGACGTTGCAGATGTCGCTGAATGACGTGAGGGTGTTTGAAGAAACGTTGCCGAATCATCCGCACGATGCGCGCGGGGTGCTGAGTTACTTGCGCGGCGGGGCAGGGGCGTATGGTTACATGGCGCATGCCACAATTGAGCGGGAACTGCTGCGGCAAGTGGCGGAACGCGCGCGGGAACATCTTGTCTTGCGGCTCGCGGTGCCGACGACTTCGCTGACCCAGAACGGGCTGCAGATTTATGGGGCTGAAAATGGACGGTTCCCGGTTTGTCCGACAGTGGTGATTGAGTGGTAGTCATAAAGCTGAGTTTTTAGTGCTTAGTTTTGAGTTTTTAGTTGGGGCGTCGGATTGGTTTTGCTTGCGGATATGGTTTTGCGTTCGGGTTGGGT
Organism: Verrucomicrobiia bacterium; assembly: GCA_036383895.1. Lineage (GTDB taxonomy): Bacteria > Verrucomicrobiota > Verrucomicrobiia > Limisphaerales > SXQI01 > DASVNK01. The sequence continues at coordinate 47,257 of DASVNK010000053.1, forward strand.
TTCGATTTGGTTTTCGGATTCGGGGTTGGTGTTGGTTCTTCGGGCGTTGAATTCGTTTAGGGCGGCGGCGGCCTGGGCGCCGATGGCTTTGAAGTAGGCGGCTTCGTGGGCTGGAATTGTGTTTGGTGGATATGGGATGGACGGCGTTGCCACCAATTGAGAATTAGGAATTAAGGATTCGGAATTTGGGGCGGCGGAGTTGGGGGTGAAGGTTGGGGCGTTTGGGTCTGCTGGACGGGCGTCGTGCGATTGGGCGCGGAACCCCTCACCCGAAAGAATGGGGGCGCTTAGTCCTGCTTTAGTGGCGGTGGCTGGATTGATTGCGGAACCCCTCACCCCACCCTCTCCCCTGCTGGGAGAGGGGATCGAAGCGTTTGGTCCTGCTGGTGCGACGGGAGTTGGCTGTGTGTTGAACCCCTCATCCTGGCCCATTTCCAAGTGCTGAGTCCTGAGTTCTGAGTGCTGAGTTTTTTTCGAAGTGTTTTGGTCTGTTTTGGTGGCGGTGGTTTCATTAGCCGCGTCGCGCGAAGAGGAAGTGAGCCTCCTCACGTCGGCTGCTACGGGAGTGGAGGTTGAATTCCTGGCGAGGGCAGCGGCGAAGTATTCGGAGACGGAAACGCAGTTCGAGGAGTTGGAGGTGTTGGGATTTAGATTTAGTGTAGGGGTTGGGAGAGCGTCGGGGTTGGAGGAGATCTCGTCGGTTGAGGGGGATTGGAGTTCTGAAGTTTGAGATTTCATAGGGGGTTGCCGGTCTGCTGGGGCGGCGTGGGTTTCATTGGCCGCGGCGCGCGATGTTGAAGTGGGACTCACAGAGTTCGTCCCTCCGGTTGATGGATTGGGGGCGGTGGTGGAAGGGATGGCGTCGGCTGAAGGTGGGTTGGTGCGAAGGTATTTGGGGATGTTGGGATTTTTCCAGGTTTTGCGGAGTTCGGCGCGCCGGGCGGATTCTTCGGGGGTGATGCCGAATTGTTTGCGGACGCGGTCGTTGATCTCCTGGAGGTTTTGGGCGATGGGACCGAGATTGTCGCAGAGACGGCCGTCTTCGTTGATGTAGTGACCGGGAGGGAGCGCGCGTTGCGCGAGTTTTGAGTTTTTAGTGTTTAGTTTTGAGTTGAGGGCGGCGAGTTTTTCGCGTTGGAAGTCGAGGGTCTTTTCGCGGAGGGCGAGGGTGCGGTCGGCGATGTCTTTTTTGAGGGTGAGTTCTTCGTGGCGGAGGTCGCATTTGCGTTCCTGGACGTGGGCTTGGCGTTCGCGGACGGAAGTGTTGCGCTGGCGGCAGAGGATGGTGCTGACGCGGTTGAGTTGGTCGAGGTGGGCGACGTTGTGCTGCGCGGTGAGGGAGAGTTTGAAGGCGGTTTGTTCGAGGACGCGGAGGGTGGCGTCGGTGAATTGGTGTTGGTGGCCGGCGAGGTGTTGGAGGAGTTCATCGGCGGCGGCTGCGGTGTCGGGTGTTTCTTCGAGGTGAAGGAGGAGCGCGGTGCTGGCGTGGAATCGGCCAAGGGCGGAGTGGCCGACGGTGACGCCGAAGTTTTTTTGGATGAGGTCGATGGTTTGGGCGTAGGTGTGTTTTTGGAGCCAGGCGATGATTTGATGGCGTTGTTCGAGGGGGAGGTGGTGGAGGGTGGAGTGGAAGGGGTTGGGAGGTTTTACAGAAGGACACGAAGGGAACGAAGGGGAGGCGTCCGGTGTGGGTTGGGAGGGAGACGCAGGATGGGAAGCATGGGAGGGATGGGAGGAATCGCTTGCGGAGTCTGCGGGATTGGGCGAGGTGGGTTCGGCCGGGCGCGAGGTTGGGATCGAGCCGGTGGTTTCGTTGGTTGGGAGGAGGGTGCGTTGGTTCATAGGTTTTAGTGGTTAGGGGTTAGTGGTTACGAAAAAAGTGATGAGTGATGAGTGATGGGCAATTTGGGCGATTGGAAAAAAAATTCGGGTGCGCGGGAAATTTTTGTAAGCCGCGGGAAATCAAGGGTTCGGCGGAGTGGTGGCTTTGGTGTCTTTGCGCGAGGGAGGCTGCTTTTGGGGAGAAGGTTCGGCGGGGCGACGGGCGATCTAGTGAGCGGCTGGGCCGAAGCGCCGAAGGGAGCGGGCTAGATGCGTGCGTCACCCGGGAACTGGGAAACGACGGAAAATGGAATGGTAGCCGGGGAAACGCTCGGCAGCAGCCTCGCACCACCGCCGTGGGAAGAGATGGGAAATGGAATCGTGGCCGAGGTTCGTCGGCTGGGCTCGGCGGCGTTGTGTCACCGAGATCAGAGGGTCTGAAGGCGGGAGTGTGAGCTCCGGGCTTCAGGCACGCTGAAAGCAGCGGTGACACAGAACATGTGTTCTGTGTCATGCATTGTATTATGCAGGAACTTTGATGGACGTCTAGAGGATTTTTTCAGCCCTTAAGGAGTGGGAGGTATGGGAGGTATGGGAAGTATGGGACATATGGGAAGTATGGCGGTTGCTAATCGGAACCGATCGGCGGCTGGAGCACATGCCGCGTCTGGGGCTGACTTAGGTTGGGCGGCCCTTCAGGCCTTTTAACTAACCACGCGCATACCCAAGGCGATGCCCTGAGCTTCCTTGGGGCGGACCTTTGGTCCTTGGGGAATGATGCCGCGTGCAGCGCAGTAGAATTTGGGTCGGGAGTCTGATGATGCTGGTACCGCCTTTTACGTGGTGGAACGCCTGCGTGGTTCTCTTGCGACCGGCGGCGCGCTGGGACAGCGCGCCCTACCATCACGCGACTACGAATCTATGGCGAAAATCTTAGGCGCGCTACGCTTGACCCGGCGGAGGGATGGGTCGCGGGAGGAAGCGACGCCATTTTGTTACTGGCGGGAGCGGAGATGGAGATTGGTGGAGATTGGTTGTGGCTGGGTTGGGGTTCAGATCAAAACCAGAAATATGGACCACCGGTAGAACGGACGGTCATTTTTTGAAATTTGATCTGTTCGGCGTGGCCGTCGAGAAATACTGAATTGCCGCCGACCGGCATTTTTGCAGGTCCCATGTGGGATGAATCATGCGGAATGGGAGAGCCTCCAATGATTCCAGTGTAACGGTTGTTTGCGCGATTCACGAGAGACGGATTTTGCGAAAGAATTGCGTCTGCCATCAGAGTCCGCTGGCTGGGGCCGCTGTTGGTGGTGGTATGGGTTAAAGATGGGTTCCAATTTGTCTGATGGAGTTGGCCGGTCTGATTGAAGGAGAAGGCGTAGCCGGTGACGCGGTAACCACCCACATTTGCTGGGGCGATTTCATTGGTGTCTCGAGGAGTCGTCGCAAACGCCCAGTGCACGTCTGCATTCTGCTTGGGATTACTTGGGCAGTAAAAAATCTTACGAACTGCACCAGCCCGAACCAAATGGTTCGCGACCTGCGTCGGGACATCCCAAGCCCAGCTACCAGCATTCATTACTGGCAGTTTGTCGTTGAAATCGTTGCCATAGATGTGCATGGCAATGCCCATTTGCTTGGTGTTGTTGAGGCACTGGATCATCTTTGCTTTGCTTTTTGCCTTGGCCAAGGCGGGCAGGAGCATGCCGGCGAGGATGGCGATGATGGCAATGACGACGAGGAGTTCGATGAGGGTGAAGGCGGATTCTGTGGTTCGTCGTTGGGTTGTAGGGCTGGTCATAGGTGGTGCTTCGTCCTTCGGATTTCTGGGATTATTCATGAGAGTAGCGGTTAAGGGTTTTAAAGGCCATGAGGTTTTGCGTAAACGTGATTAGATTTTTGCAGTGACGGCGCGGAGGTGGTGGAGCTGGTTTTGGGGCGGTTTTGGAGGCGGTATTTGCTGGGCGGGGTGCCGAGTTCGCGTTTGAAAGCGACGCTGAGGTATTCGACGTGGGCGAAACCGCAGCGCTCGGCGATTTCATCGATGGAGAGATCGGTTTGGGTGAGGAGTTGTTTCACGCGCTCGAGTTGGACGCGGAGGATTTCCTGGTGCGGGGTGCGGCCGATGAGTTTGACGAAGCGCTTTTCCATGAGGCGGCGGGATTGGGGAACGGCTTTGATGACGTCCTGAACGTTGATGCCGCTGCAAGCGTTGTTGCGGATGTAATGGAGGGCGCGGGCGACGTTGCGGTCGTGTATGGCGAGGACATCGGTGGATTGGCGGGTGGCGACGCCGAGCGGGGCGATGAGGTGGGCTTCGCTTTTGAAACGGCTGCCGGCCATCATTTGATCGAGGAGCGCGGCGGCTTCGTAGCCGGTGCGGTAGGTGTTCGGAATAACGCTGGAGAGCGGCGGGCTGGCGAGTTCGCAGAGGAGTTCGTCGTCGTCTACGCCGACGACGGCGACTTCATCGGGCACGGCGACGCGGGTGCGGCGGCAGGCGTCGAGGACTTGCTGGCCGCGGAAATCGTAGCAGGCCATGACGCCGGCGGGTTTGGGTAGGGATTGAATCCACTTGGCGAGTTCGTCGACTTCTTCATCGGCGTTGCGGGCGGATTTGCGTGAGCCGGAGTAAATGGAGCATTGGTGGCCGGCGGCGCGTATGGAATTGACGAAGTGTTCCTCACGCCATTTGGACCAATTGAAACGGGCGTCGCCGGCGTAACCGAAATTCGTGAAGCCGCGTTCGAGGAGATGTTCGGCGGCGAGATGGCCGATGGCGGAATCGTCGGTCTCGAACCAGGGGAGCGATGGAATGAGGCGGGCGGCGCTGACATCGACGATTGGAATTTTAAGCGGGCGGAGGGCTTCGGCGATGGCGGGATTTTCGATGCGGGCGATGATGCCGGAGCCGTCCCAGGAGGAGAGCCAGGAGGGAGCTTTGTCGCCGCGGGTGTGTTCGGAGAGATAGACGGACCACGGGCGGCGTTCCTGGATGTAACTGACGACGCCGCGGAGGAGGCCGCGCGCGTAGGCGTTCGAGGTCTCGATGAGCAATGCGACTTTGGGGGCGGAATTCAATTTTGGGAAAGGGAGACAGGGAGGGCGCGGATTGTCCATAGCTAAACGCCCCGTCGTTTGTTGAAAATGCCCAAAGGCGGTGGATGCAAAAATGAAGGTGAAAAACGCGGAACATCATGGCGGTGTGGATGGAGTTTTGAGAAAGTGGCCAAATCACACAGAAAAGTTGCGTACGCGAATCGCGCGCGCTGCTGCCGTTTAGACATGAAATTGAATCGACTGTTCTTGGCTGTTTTCGCGGGTTTGGCTGTTCTGCAAGTGGACGCATCCGAGTTGCGAGTTTTGTTTTTGGGAGACAATGGGCATCACCGTCCGCAGGAAAGGTTTCGGCAAATTCAGCCGGTGCTGCGCGATCGGAAGATTGACGTGACTTATACGGAGTCGTTGGAGGATTTAAATCGGTGGAAGCTGGCGGGGTACGATGCGCTGGCGATTTTTGCGAATCACACGCGGATTTCGCCGGAACAGGAAGCGGCGTTGCTGGAATTTGTGAATGAAGGAGGCGGATTGGTGGCGTTGCATTGCGCTTCCTACTGTTTCCTGAATTCGGACAAGTATATCGAGTTGGTGGGCGGGCAATTTAAGAGCCATGGGACCGGGACGTTCAAAGAGACGTTGGTGAATACGCAGCATCCGATCATGGCGGGGGTGAAGGCGATTGAGAGTTGGGATGAGACTTATGTGCACACGCGGCATAACAGCAATCGCGTGGTGCTGGCGGAACGGCGCGATGACAAGGGCGCGGAGCCTTACACCTGGGTGCGCGAGCATGGGAAAGGGCGGGTTTTTTACACGGCGTGGGGTCATGACCAGAGGACCTGGGGGAATGAAGATTTTCAGGCGCTGGTGGAAAACGGGATTCGGTGGGCGTGCGCGAATTCGCCGGGGCGATTGAAGGTGGCGGCGGGGTTGGCGCCGTTTGAGTATATGGAAGCGGCGGGGCCGTTACCGAATTATGTGGTGAGCGAGCGTTGGGGCACGCAGGGCGATCCGATCCGGACGATGCAGAAGCCGCTGTCGCCGGAGGAATCGTTGAAGCATCTGGCGGTGTTTCCGGGATTTGAGAAGACATTGTTCGTGAGCGAGCCGGAGATTGTTAAGCCGATCTGGATTGCGTGGGATGAGCGCGGGAGGGCGTGGATCGCGGAGACGATTGATTATCCGAACGAGATGCAGCCGCTGGGACAGGGACGGGATCGGTTGAAGATTTTGGAGGATACGAATGGCGACGGGAAGGCCGATAAATTCACGGTGTTCGCGGAGAAGTTGAGTGTGCCGACGGGTTTCGTTTTTGCGAATGGCGGGGTGATTGTGGTGCATTCGGGCAAGACGGAGTTTTTGCGCGATACGGACGACGATGATAAGGCGGATGAGCGGAAGGATTTGTTTGTGGGTTGGGGCACGGGCGATACGCATGCGGGGCCGAGTAATTTGCGGTATGGGTTTGATAATTGGATTTGGGGGACGGTGGGGTATTCGGGATTTCGCGGGACGGTGGGCGGGAAGGAAATTCGGTTCGGGCAGGGAATTTTTCGATTTAAGCCGGATGGTTCGGCGCTCGAATTTGTGCGGTCGAGTAATAACAATACGTGGGGACTGGGGTTGAGTGAAGATGGGACGGTGTTTGGATCGACCGCGAATAATAACGCGAGCATGTACATGCCGATCGCGAATCGGTTTTATGAGAGCGTGAATGGATGGTCGGCGGCGCGGATTGAATCGATTGCCGATTCGCAACGGTTTTATCCACTGACGGAGAAGGTGCGGCAGGTGGATGCGCACGGGAGATATACGGCGGGTTCGGGGAGTGCGATTTACACGGCGCGGAGTTTTCCGAAGCAATATTGGAATCGGGCGCAGTTTGTGACGGAGCCGACGGGGCATTTGGTAGGGATGTTTTATTTGCGCGCGAACGGGGCGGATTATGTGGCGCACAACGCGCGGAATTTCGCGGCGAGTGATGATGAATGGACTTCGCCGATCGCCGCGGAGGTTGGGCCGGATGGAGCGATTTGGGTGCTGGATTGGTATAATTATATCATTCAGCACAACCCGACGCCGCAGGGATTCCAGAATGGGAAAGGCAATGCTTACGAAACGCCGTTGCGGGACAAAGTGCATGGGCGGATTCAGCGGATTGCATATAAGGATGGGAAGAGTTCGAGAGCGCCGAGGTTGGATGCGAAGGATGCGAAGACGCTGATCGAGGGGTTGAAGAGCGACAATATGCTTTGGCGGATGCATGCGCAGCGTTTGATCGTTGAAGGGAAGAAAGAGGAATTGATTCCGGAGTTGCGGAAGATTGTTGCGGACAAAAACGTGGATGAGCTGGCGTTGAATGCGCCGGCGGTGCATGCGCTATGGGCATTGGATGGGCTGGGCGCGATTGCGCAGAATAAGAGCGAGGCGGCGACGGCATCGTTTGACGGATTGCAGCATCCTTCGGCGGCGGTGCGGCGCGCGGCGGTGACGGTGCTGCCGCGGACGAGCGAGGGGTTGAAGGCGATTCTGGAGCGGAAATTAATTTCGGATTCAGATGCGCAGGTGCGGTTGGCGGCGTTGCTAACGTTGTCGGAGATGCCGACTTCGGAGCAGGTCGGGCCGGCGATCGTAAAAATGTTGCAGGATCCGGCGCAGGCTAATGATCGCTGGATTCCGGATGCGGCGACTGCGGCGGCGGCGCGGCACGATGTATCTTTCCTGAAGGCGGTGTTTGCGTCGTTTAAGCCGTCGCCGACAGCAGCAACGAATAAAGAGTCGAGCGAGCCGAGCAATTTGATTGCGAATTCGTCGTTCGAAGAAATGAGCGGCGAGCGGCCGAATGGTTGGAGGACGGTGACTCATAGTGGGCGCGGTGAATTCTCGGTCAGTGAGCAGGCACGCACGGGCAAACGCGCGGTGAAAGTTTCTTCGCAGAACGGAGCAGACGCGAGCTGGGCGGCGCGCGTTCCCGTGAAGCCGCGGAGTGACTATCGACTGACTGGTTGGATTAAGACCGAGGGCGTGCGAAAAGTCGGCAACGCACAAGGGGCAATGTTTAATATTCATGAGCTGCAAGATCCGGTGCGCGGCGGAACGAAAGCGCTGGTGGGAGATAATGATTGGACGCAGGTGAGCTTGAATTTTAATTCCGGGGATATGCGCGAGATTACGATTAACGCGCTTTTCGGTGGTTGGGGCCGGGTCAGTGGCACCGCTTACTTTGACGATGTGCAATTGACGCTGGCGCCAGGATCGGAACTGGGCGGGGCGCTTGGACCAGTGATTCGTCAGGTGACAACCCATTACGCACAACGCGCGCCGTCGGACAGCATTATGGCGACGTTGAACGATCTGCGCGGGGCATCGCCTGATCTTGCGGCAGCGTTTCTCGATGGGCTGGTCGCGGGTTGGCCGGAAGGTAAAGCGCCGGAGATTAGCGATAAATCCGCGCTGAGTTCGCTGATGAACGACGTTCCTGAAACAACTCGGGATCGCCTGCTTGCACTCACCACCAAGTGGGGGAGAAATGATCTTTTCGCGGACAACTTCAAAGAACTAACCAGCCGTTTGAAGCAGCAGGTGGCGGAAAGCTCGATGGCGGATGCGGAGCGAGTCGCGGCAGCGCGGCGACTGGTGCGACTGGAAGACAATACCGACACTGTTCGACTGTTACTGAATCAGCTTGAACTTCTTACCCCGCCCGATTTAGCGAAGGGACTGCTGAGTGCGGTTACAGAGAGTCGCAATTCCGAAGCTGGAAACGAAATTGTGGAGCGCTGGACCAAGCTTGGACCGGGCGCGCGGCGGGCTGCGGTGACGTCATTGATGAGGCGGCCGGAGTGGACCATTGCGCTGTTGCGCGCGGTGGAAGAGACAAAGATTCCGAAGGCAGACATTGCGGCGGAGCAATGGGGTCAGCTGAAGCAGAGCCAGAACCGGATGATTTCGCGGCGCGCGGAGCGGCTTTCGGCGGCGGTTGGGACGGCGGACCGGCAGGCGATTGTGGAGAAACTTCTGCCGCTCGCGAAAGAGACCGGCGACGCGAAGCACGGGAAGGAAGTGTTTGCGGCGAATTGCGTCGTTTGCCATGTGATCAACGGCCAGGGTGGAAAGGTGGGACCGGACCTTACGGGGATTGCGGCGCGTGATCGGACGGACATTCTGCTGGAGATTCTGGATCCGAATCGATCCGTCGAAGCGAATTACCAGCTCTGGACGGTGAACACGAAGGATGGCGAGACCTACGCCGGCCGCCTCGAATCGGAGACTCAGACCACCGTCGAAATCCTCGACACCGCAGGCCAAAAGCATGTGATTCAGCGGAAGGATATCGCCTCGTTGCAGAGCTCGGCGACATCGATCATGCCGAATGGATTCGAGGCTTTGCCGCCGGAGGACTTGAAGGCGCTGCTCGCGTTTTTGGCGGAGAGCGGTCACGAAGGAGCGGCAAAATAACGGATAACCCAGAGCATTTTGAGTATGCGCGGTTGCGGAAAGTATATGGGAGTTTTTTTGCGAAAGTTTTACCTTTTGCGCTGACCCATTGTGTCGCGGAGCCGCGCTGGAATTTTATCTACACACCCATTCACAACATGAAACGCACTAAGAAGAAGCAGTATCGTTCAATTCCCAAAGGCAGTTATCGGCGCGCGCTTTCGGGCGGGCGGCCTTATTACTTTTTTGCGGCCGCGCTCTCACTATGGCTGCCGAAAAGCTATTCGGCAGTGCTGGTGGACCTGGACGCAACCACCCTGCCCACGGGCGCGCTCACCAACTGGGCCAACGGCGGAACTTTGGGCGGCCAATTCACCGCACCGGCGGGCGGAGTTCCTTCCGTGGCGATGAACCAATTCGTCAAAGGCGTCACCTTCAACGGCACCGCACACTATTACACCGGGCCGGATGCATCCGCCGTCTCCGGAGCTGCTCCGCGGACGGTCGAGGCCTGGATTCTGAATCCCGCAATTGCCGACGAAGAAACGATTTTCTCCTGGGGACGACGTGGCGGGGGAGATGGCTCGAATGCTTCTTTCAATCACGGTGCAAATCCGACCTTTGGTGCGGTGGGACATTGGGGCGTGGGACCGGATATTGGTTGGAACGGTAATATCGCAGCCAATCGATGGACGTATGTGGTTTACACCTACGACGGCACGACGACGCGAGTATACATGGACGGTGCCCTCGCCAATAGCGAGGACATGGTTTTGGATACCTGGGCGATCGATAACAGCGAGGCTGGCAATCCCCTGCCCTTCCGAATCGCGGCGCAGAACGAGCCCAACGGCACGGCGACGACCGGTCTGCGAGGGTCAATGACGATTGCCAAGATTCGGGTCCATGACGAAGCGATCAGTGACGCGACCATTCTGGCGAATTTCAATGCGCAAGCGATTGCGTTCGGTTTGGGCGACCAGGACAGCGACGGGTTGCCGACCTTCTATGAGAACCAATATCCCGGGTTCTTGAATCCAACCGATCCGGCGGACGCGGCGCGCGACCAGGATACCGACGGGTTAACAAACCTCCAGGAATACACCGCGAAGACTGCGCCGGATCGCGCGGATACGGATGGTGACACGATCAATGATGGGGTTGAACTTAACCGCCAGGCAGGCGGTGTGGCCGCGCCAACTGATCCTCTGCGGGCGGACACGGATTTAGACGGGTTGAGGGACAACGTTGAATCTGATACCGGCACATTCCAGTCCTTGACGAACACCGGGACTGATCCGCTGGATGCCGACTCGGACGACGACACATTCTCGGATCTACAGGAGGCGATTTCCGGTTCGGAACCGAACGTTGCTTCGAGCACACCGCCGGCCACGCGAGGAGCGGTCGTTAGCCTGGACGCGGCGAATCTGGCCGTAGGTGTGGTGAACACATGGACGAACGCAGGAACGCTGGGCGGAAACTTCACCGGCAGTGGCGCGCCGCGAGCTGGATTGGTTCAAGGGGTGAATGCGGTCACGTTCAATTCGACGGGCACAGGCCAATTTTACACCGGCCCTGCTGCTCCGGCATTCCTCGCAGGTAATGGAAGTCACACGGTGGAAGCGTGGATCTTAAATCCGACTGCGGCGGACGAAGAAACCGTTTTCACCTGGGGCCGACGTGGTGGACCCGCTGGATCGAACGCGTCATTTAATCACGGGTTGAACGCCACGTGGGGCGCAGTGGGACATTGGGATGCCCCTGACATCGGTTGGGGCGCGCCGGAAAACGTGAAGCAGGGTCAATGGACTTACGTGGTTTACACTTACGATGGCCCGAGTCTGACCACGACGGTCTATTCGGATGGCGCGGTGGCGAATACAGAAACGCTCGCGGCGGCGTTAAACGTTCATGCCACTGATAACCAAGGACGTCCGCTGCCCTTCCGCGTTGCTTCACAAAACGAAGCAAGCGGCGCTGCCACTGGGACGTTACGTGGATCGATGAGCATCGCAGAACTGCGCGTCTTCGATCGCGTGCTCGATGAATCGGCCATCACTGCCAACTTCGCCGCCGGGCAGGACAAGTATGGGCTGATTGATTATGACAACGACCAATTGCCAACGTGGTACGAACGGCAATACGGATTTCCGGAACGAACCGCAAACGGCACTGAAGATCCTGACTCCGACGGCCTCACGAATGTGCAGGAATTCGGGGCAGGAACGAATCCAACCATTGCGGATACGGACGGCGACGGTCTGAACGACAGCGCGGAAGTGAATCGCGCGCCTGCGACTAATCCGCTGCTGGCGGATTCCGATCAGGACGGATTATCCGATCGGGTCGAGACGGGCGATGGTTCGTTCAACGGGCCGAACGATACAGGTTCGGATCCGTTGGTGGTGGATACTGATGGCGACACGTTCTCGGATGGGCAGGAAGTCTTTAACGGGTCGAATCCGACGACCCTGAACAGCACGCCGACATTTTCTCCAAGCAGGCCGCTGATCGACTTGAATCCGGCTGCTCTCGCGAACGGGCTGGTGCAAAGTTGGACGAACAGCGGTTCGATGGGCGGATTCTTCACTGCTCCGACGGACCTTGGCGCGACGGCGGAAACGGTTTCGGGCGCGAAAGGAGTCACTTTCGCTGGCACGAATTACTACAATGGGCCGGTTACGCCGGAGTTTATCACGGGGAATGCGAGTCGCACGGTGGACGCGTGGGTATTCAATCCGGCGGTCGCCGGGGAAGAAAGTCTTATTTCCTGGGGACGTCGAGGTGGGCCGGATGGTTCGAATGCCTCATATATCCATGGGACAGACGCGACGTTCGGAGCGATGGGACAATGGGGTGCGGGTCCGGACGTGGGTTGGGGAACGCTTCCACCGCTCGCGGGACAATGGACGCATGTGGCATACGTTTATGACGGGCCGACGCTGACGGCGAACGTGTATCGAGACGGCGCGCTGGCGAACACTGAAACCTTCGGAGCGGCATTGGCGATCCACCCAACGAACAGCGTGGGCGGTCCCCTGCTCTTCAAGTTGGGCGCGCAGAACAACGCGGACGGTGGTCCCGGCGGAGGATTTGCATCGTTCTCGATGGGTCGCGTGCGCGTTTACGATTTTGCGCTGAGCGGAACGGATATCGCGAACATCTACAACGCGGAGAAAGCGGCGTATCCGCTTCTGCCACCGGGCACGGATATCACTGCTGTCTCGCTCGACCAGGCAACGCGCGCCATTACGATCACCTGGACGCCGCCGGCTGGCCGCACCGTTGCGGTCGAGGCGAGCACGAGCCTGACCAACAATTGGAATGCGATTGCCACCGGGTTAACGACCGGCCAATTCAGCGAACCAACCACCGGCGCGAATTACAAATTCTACCGTTTGCGCGTAGAATAGAGGCTAAGCATGGCCTTGGGTTGTGGCCGCGTCCGCAAGGGCGCGGCCGTATTTTTGTGAACGGCGGTTTTCCTCGCGCGAGTTTTTCGCGGGAGTAAACTGCTTCTGACGACACCCACTGGATGAAGATTTCGACCATCATTGTTCTTGGCGCGGGCAGCGCCGGATTGATCGCCGCGCTGACGCTGAAACGGAAACTTCCTGCGCTCGCAGTTCGCGTGGTGCGCAGCCCGGACATTGGCATCATCGGCGTTGGCGAAGGAACGACCGCGGTTTTCCCGCGACATTTCTTCGAATACCTGAAAATGACGCCGGGAAGTTTCTATCGCGAAGCCGAGCCGACGTGGAAGATGGGTATTCGGTTTTTGTGGGGTCCGCGCGAAAAATTCTTCTACACGTTTTCCCTCGAGCACGAACGCCGCATTCCTGAATTACCAAAGAACAACGGCTTCTACTACACGGACGAATTCCCGTGGCTCGGAAATGCGTCCGCCTTCATGGCGCATGACAAAGTATTTCCGCGCCGTTCGGATGGATTGCCACAGTTCCACAACAATCACGCTTACCACGTGGAGAATAAAAAGCTGGTCGCGTGGCTGGAGAACCAATGCCGGGAAGCAAAGGTCGAGATTATTGATGCGACGGTGAAGCCGGAACTCGGCGGCGACGGCGTCGCGGCGTTGATCGCGGAGGACGGGCGCCGGATTACCGGGGATTTATATATCGATGCGTCCGGCTTTCGTTCGGAACTGCTCGGACGCGCCTTGCAGGAGCCGTTTGTTAGTTACGAGGACGCGCTGTTCTGCGACCGTGCGGTCATCGGCGGTTGGCAACGCACCACCGAGCCGATTCTGCCTTACACGACTGCTGAAACCATGGACTCCGGCTGGGCATGGCAGATCGAACACGAGACGTTCATTAATCGCGGCTACGTTTATTCTTCGACTTTCATTTCGGATGAAGCTGCGCAAGAGGAATTGCTGCGCAAGAACCCAAAGATCAGCACCACTCCGCGCGTAGTGAAGTTTAAATCTGGTCGTTACGCGCGGCATTGGGTAGGCAACGTCATCGGAATTGGAAATTCCGCGGGATTTGTCGAACCGCTGGAAGCAACGGCGCTGCAGGTCATTTGCGTGGAAGTGAGCACGCTCGCGGACGCGCTGATGGATTCCTTGTGCGAAGTGAACCCCTCGATCGTCAAGCTCTATAACCGCTACAACAGCGCGCAGTGGGATGACATTCGAAATTTTCTCGCGGTGCACTACAAATTCAACACGCGATTGGACACACCGTTCTGGCGCGCGTGCCGGAATGACACTGCGCTGCATGCGGCGGAAGAGATTTGCGAATTTTACCGAGACAATGGGCCGAGCGTGCTCGCGGGCGAGGCGCTCGTTCATCCTTCGAATTCATTTCGCATGGATGGGTTCGTAGCGCTGCTAGTCGGCCAGAACGTTCCGCACAACAAGCCTTACAACGCGCCGCCTGCGGAACGCGAGGCGTGGCGGAAGCACTGTTTGCAATTGGCAGAATTCGCGCGGACGGGAATGACGGTGAAAGAAGCGCTGAATGCGATTCGCGCGCCGGGAGTAAAATTAGCCTGATGGACGCGGCCGTTTCCAGCGCACCGCATCCCGCCGGACTGCGGACGCTGTTCTTCACGGAGATGTGGGAACGGTTCAGCTACTACGGCATGCGGGCGATGTTAGTGCTGTTCATGGTGGACAGCGTGCGCGGGGGGATGGGCCTGACGGATGAAGTCGCGACCGCGATTTATGGGTTGTACACCGCAGGCGTTTATCTCGCTTCACTTCCCGGTGGCTGGGTGGCAGATCGACTCATCGGAGCGCGACGAGCTGTCTTCGTAGGCGGAATAATCATCGCGGCCGGACACTTTACGCTTGCGATTCCGAACACGCAGTCGTTCTTCCTCGGATTGATTCTCATCGTTCTCGGAACGGGTTTACTCAAGCCGAACATCAGCGTGCTCGTGGGCGCGCTTTATCCAGAAGGCGGGGCACGGCGGGATGCGGGGTTCACGATTTTCTATATGGGCATCAACATTGGTGCCGCGCTGGGCCCTTTGGTCTGCAGCACGCTCGGTGAGAAAATGAATTGGCATCTCGGTTTCGCAGCGGCGGGAATTGGCATGGTCCTGGGGCTCGTTCAATTTTCGCTGACCCGAAAACACCTGGGCGGCGCGGGTGAATTGCGGCGCGATGCAGAGAAGCTGACTTCAACTCAGCGGACGATTTTGGTCGGGCTCGCGCTGGCACTGGTGCTTTTAATAGTCGCCTCGCTCTTCGGATGGCTGCGTTTGAATCCAGTGACTCTCGCGCAAAGTGCTGCAGGATTGATTCTCACCGTGGCGGTGCTTTATTTCGGCAGTATCTATTTGTTCGGAAAGCTGGATCCCATCGAGCGCCGCCGCGTGCATGTAATCGTCATTCTCTTTCTGAGCTCAGCAATCTTTTGGGCTGGCTTTGAGCAAGCCGGCTCGTCGTTCAATCTGTTCGCCGAACGATTCACCGCACGCGCCCTTGGGTCCTTCGTCGTTCCAGCGGGCTGGTACCAATCGCTCGGCCCAATCTTCGTCATCGCATTCGCACCAGTTTTCGCGGCGCTTTGGGTGAGACTCGCGGCGCGCAAACTCGATCCGTCGCTGCCGGTGAAATTTGGCATTGGGCTGATTCTTCTAGGGGTAGGATTCGCAGTGATGGCGGCAGCCGCAGCCGTGACGGTTGGCGGCGGAAAAGCTGCCCCGACCTGGCTAATCACCACTTACTTGTTGCACACCTTCGGCGAGCTTTGCCTCAGTCCCGTCGGCCTAAGTTCTGTGACAAAGCTCGCTCCCCAACGGTTCGTCGGTCAAATGATGGGCACGTGGTTCCTTGGTAGTTCGCTGGGAAACTTGCTGGCGGGGATTCTCGCCGGGCGCATCAAGATGAACACCGATCAACTCGCGCTCGGCGATTTCATGAACATGCTCTGGATGCCGCTCGCCGCCGGCGCGCTATTGATTTTTTCCGCCCCGCTGATCAAGCGCTGGATTGGCGACGTTAAGTGATTTCCGCTGACGATATTCCGATGGCCGCCAGCCGATCGATTTCTTAAACGCATTTGAGAACACGAAAGCATTTTGATATCCGACTTCCTCCGCGATCGACTCCATCGTGAGTTCCGTTTTGCGCAATAAATCTGCAGCGTATCGAATGCGCAAATGCGTGACCTGGTGCATCGGCCCGCGGCCCAATTGGGAACGGCACAAGCGGCGCAAGTGTTCGCGACTGTAGCCGGATTCGCGTGTCAACCGCGTCAAACTCCACTTCTCGCCGAGACTCGCCGCCACGCGCTCCCAGAGCAGACGCAAGCGATCGTCCTGCTCCAAGGGTTGCGCAAAGCGGAGTGTGTAGTTGTGGATTAGGTCAACCCAGCTCTGAATAATTCCGGGCTGCGCGCCGTTCTTGCATTCGTGAAGCAGACCGGTGATCGCGGCGTTCAACGGCACGGGATCATATTTGGCTAACACCGGGGAGCTTGCACCGGCTAACGGGCGTTGCTCGTGCGGTTGCTGGTAACAAACCCAGCAGAACTTCCAGGTGGATCCCCGCACTGCGGCGAATGCGTTCAAAGTATGCGCCGGCAGCAAACTCGCGGTCCCCGGAACGCACGGACGCCACGTGCCGTCGACCAAAACTTTTCCTCGTCCCGCGAACGTCGCCAAAAAATACGTTGTCGATTGCTTCGTCCGCACAATTCGGGTCGGCGCGACTGTTTCCATGATTCCTGCGTGAATGATCTGATACTGGTTCAACGCCGGGCAGACGGGAAATTCATCGATCCATGGTCGCGACTCGACGTTCAAGGCCTTCACGCCGCGCACTCGAGTTCGCGCAGAATGAATCGTCAAATCGTGCAGCGGCGTTTCGATCGCGCCGACGCTCTCGTTATCCGTGTGTATCATATCACCTCCAACTCAGTTCCCGGCCGCTATTTCCGAACTGCTCCGCGAACCACTCGGTTGCAGATGGCGCACGAAGAAATCTTCCAACCTACGCCAACCGTACGGCGTGCGCAGAATTCCATGCCCTCCCCCCGGCACCATCAGAAACTCAAATTCCTTGTCCGCCTTGATCAGCGCGTTCACCACCTGGTAACTGCTCGCGGGATCCACGTTCTTGTCGAGTTCACCCACCATCAGCAGCAGCTTCCCCGTAAGTCGATGCGCCTGCACCGCGTTCGATTGCTCTTCGTAATGTTTCCCCAACGGCCAGCCCATCCATTGCTCATTCCACCAGATTTTATCCATGCGATTGTCGTGGCACGCTGAATCGGATACCGCCGCTTTGTAGAAATCGCCGTGAAACAACATCGCTCCGAGCGCGCTCTGCCCACCGGCGGATGTTCCGTAAATCCCAACCCGCTCTAAATCCATGAACGGATATTTCTCCGCCGCGGCTTTCATCCACAAAATGCGATCCGGCAGACCGGCATCTCCGATGTTCTTCGCGCAGACATCGTGAAATTTCTTTGACCGGTTCGAGGTCCCCATCCCATCGATCTGCACCACCACGAAACCTTTCTGCGTCAGTTTCTCCTGCGTGTAACTCGCCCGAAACGATTTCGGCACAAACGAATCCTGGGGGCCTGCGTAAATGCTTTCGATCACCGGATACTTCGCGCCCGCATCGAACTGTGGCGGGAAGTGAATGACGCCATAAATGTCCGTCTCGCCGTCTCGACCCTTTGCAACAAAACGCTCAGGCGAATGCCATCCTCGGCTCGCTCTGAGTTCAGAAGTGTCCGCCTCCTCCAGCTTGCAAACTAGCTTCCCGTCCTGGGTGCGACGCAATTCTGTGATCGGTGGCGCATCCACTCGCGAATAATTATCCACGATATATTTCCGATCTGGCGAGAATTCCACCTGATGCGTTCCGTCACCGCTTGTGAGTTTGATCAACCCAGTGCCATCGAAGTTCACCCGGCAATAGTGAACATGATAAGGATCCTGCTCCGGATGAATCCCGCCCGCGCGAAACCATATCTGCTTCCTTTCTTCATCCACACGGTCCACTCCGCGCACCACCCACTCTCCTTTCGTGATCTGGTTCTTCACTTTCCCCGTCGCAACATCGTAATGGTAGAGATGGTTCCAGCCATCCCGCTCGGACATCCAGATGATCTCGCGTCCTTCATTGACGTAGTCGCAAAGAAACTTCCCGGAGTAATTCACGAACGTCTCGCTCGTTTCATCAATGACCGCTCGCGTCTTTCCGGTCGTTGCATCCACGCCCACGATCCGCAACACCTGATGCCCGCGCTGATTGTAGAGAAAGAAAAATTCGCTCGAATTCGTGTTCCAACGCACATCGCTGATCGACCACGGATTCGCAAACAACTCATCGCCTACCGTGATCTCACGTCGTTCCTTGGTGTCGAATAAATGCGGCTTCCGAATCGCGATTTCATCTCCCGGCTTCGCGTACGGAATAGATTGCAATTTCGGTTGCAACTGGTCGCGGGGCGAAGATTCAACCATGTAAACGGTGCGATCTGTTCCGGGCCGCGTGCGCATTGCGACAATGAACCGAGAATCGGGCGACCAATAAACCTCCGGCGCAGGTGCTTCATCATCACGCTCATCGAAGCGCATCTCCACCTGTCGCGCACGTTGTGCATTCCGCGCGTATGAATTGCCTGGATTGCCGTCGTAGCTCAGTGCGATCTCGTTCGTACCCTCGCGGAGATACAAATTGTGCCCGCGCACCATTATTTCCAGTTTCTCATCCGGCGATTTTGCAGTCGCGCGCGTCCGCGTACCACGCTGACGCCGCTCCTCTCGTGGCGTTTCCGTGCGCTCCGGCCGTTCCGTTTTGTCTTCGGTCGGCAGGTATTCCTCTAAATCAAAACTCCACGCGCTCTCGCCAATCAAACTCACCTTCTTGCCATCGCTAGAAAACTCCAGCCGCTGAAAGGGTAACTTCTCCGCCTCCACTTCGTTCGCCCACTTCTCAGCCAGCGCCTTCGCCACCCGTTCGTGATCAAATGCCCTCTCGCGTGTCCCCTTCTCCACGTCGACGACGATGAATTCCCGGCGGCCGTTCGGCAGATCGTTTCGATACCAAAACTTAGTATTATCCGCGAACCACCGCGCCTCGACTTTATCGCGGTATATTTTTGTCTCTGGTCGCGTCGGTTGCGCCGAATTGCAGATTGCGGCCGCACTCACCAGCAATACCGCGAAGAAGCGACCGCATACTCGCCAAGTTTTACGCATAACGATCTGGACTCAGTAGTTCGATATTGATGGACGGTTTTTCGTCCGAAAGAGTTTCCGCAACCAACTTCCCGCTGATTGGCCCGAGGCTTAACCCCATCATTGCGTGGCCGGTCGCCACAATGAGGTTTTTGTATTTCGCTGTTCGCCCGAGATACGGCAACCCATCCGGCGAAACCGGGCGAAGCCCGCGCCAGACCTTTAAGCCTTCGAAGTGTTCGTGCTTAAATTCGGGATAATATACTGACATCGCCTTGGTAATTCCCGCGACGCGAACCGAATTGATTTCCTCGTTCAACCCCGCCATCTCCATCGTGCCGCCCACGCGCAAGCTGTTCCCCATCGGAGTCACCGCGACCCGCGCCTCCACTAAAATCGAGCAAATCGTCGGCAACGCGGGCGGATTTGGAAGCGTCAGCGTATAGCCCTTCCCCGGTTGCATCGGCAGCTTCAAACCAATCTCACGCCCCACCCCGGTCGACCACGATCCCGCGCACAGCACAAACTCATCTGCCTGAATTTCACCGCTGCTCGTCGTCACCGCGCGAACCTCATTGCCAACACGGCGAAAGCCGCGGACGTTGGTCCCCCACTGAAATTTCACACCCGCTTGCTCCGCCGCTTGTTTCATTCGCGCCATGAAACGCTGCGGCGTGAGATGGCAGTCCTTCGGAAAATAAATCGCTCCCACCACGTCAGCTCGCGCACCCGGCTCCAACTTCGCCAGGTCGCGCGCGTTCAATACTTCCGCCGGCACACCCAACCGTTGCGCTTTTTCCGCGACATGTCCCTCCTCATCGAGTGCTCGCTGCGTTTTGCACAACGCGAGCAATCCGCGCCGCACCAAGCCAAATTCATTGCCGCAACCCGCCGCCAGTTCGTCGAAGCAATCACGACTCGCCAAATGCAAATCGCGCAGCAACGGCGCCGCGCGCTTCACCTGCTCTGCATTCGAAGCGCGCCAAAACTTCATTCCCCAATCCATCAGATCCCATTCGAGGCGCGGCTTGATCCAGAAGGGCGATTCCGGATTGAACATCCACTTCAACCCCAGCGCCACCGCACCGGGCGCAGCGAGCGGAACAAAATGGCTCGGTACAATCATGCCCGCGTTCCCATACGAGCACCCCTCATGCTCGCTCCCGTGTCTGTCGATCACCGTCACCCGAAACCCGCGTTGTGCCGCGTAATACGCCGTGCACAACCCGATCACTCCCGCGCCGATGACCACCACCTCTTTCATGCGGCTCGAATTCCCCAACACAGCGGATCCGCCGGATTCAACAACAGTCTCGCCTCGCTGTTTACAAACGCGCTCCCCTTGATCGTGGGAAAAACTTTGCCGTCGCGCTCCTCGACCGATCCTTCGAAAACACTTCCCGTGATGCTCTCTTGCCGCCAAATCTGCCCCGCCGTCAACTTCCCGTCCGCATATAAGCACGCCAATTTCGCGCTCGTCCCCGTCCCACACGGCGAACGGTCGTAAGCCTTGCCCGGACACAACACAAAATTCCGCGAATCGGCCGTGCTCGTAGCCGAGAACAGTTCTACATGATCCACCTCCGGAAATCCCTGCGCATTCGCCGCCTGGCGAATTCTCCAAGTCACGTCCGTCAACTCCTCCACGCGCTTCAACTCCAACTCCCACGCCGGCGACTCCACCAGAAAAAACCAATTCCCGCCCCATGCGACATCCCCACGCACTTCCCCAATTCCCTCCACCTGAATCTTAACCCCCTTTGCCTTTCGATAGCTCGCCACATTCCGGACCGAAACACTTCCATCCGCATCCAGTCGCGCCGTCACCACTCCTACCGGCGTTTCAATCCGATGCTCGCCCGCCTGCAATCGGCCCATATATTCCAGCGTCGCAATCAACCCGATCATCCCATGCCCGCACATCCCGAGAAATCCAACGTTGTTGAAGAAAATCACGCCAGCGGCGCAACCCGCTTCACTCGCCGGCACCAACATCGCGCCCACCAACACATCCGAACCGCGCGGCTCATTTGCTACCGCGGACCGAAACCGATCATGTTCCTTCCGGAAAACTTCCAACTGCTTCGCCACCGATCCACCGCCAAGATCCGGCCCGCCATCAACCACCACCCGCGTTGGCTCGCCGCCGGTGTGCGAATCAATCACATGCACCTTCTTCAACGCCTGCCTCCCTTCCGCTTCGGAATTGTCGGCCGCCGCTCCATACCCGTGTGAATGATCTTCAGCACCCGCTTCCGTTCCTCACCCGCCAGCGGCAATCGCGGCGCCCGCACCCATTCGCTCCCCAGCCCGCGCTCCTGCACCGCCAGCTTGATGTATTGCACAAACTTCGTGTGCGTATCCAAATGCAGCAGCGGGGTGAACCACCGGTAAATCTCCCGCGCCTTCTCCCACTCCCCTGCCCTCGTCAGCTCCCAGAAATATTGATTCTCCTCCGGAAACGCGATCCCGCTCCCTGCCACCCATCCATCAATCCCCAAAATCGACGCCTCCAACGCCAGATCATCCACGCCGGTGAAAATCGCGTAACGATCCCCCACTGTGTTGTGCAGATCGGTAATTCGTCGCACGTCTCCCGAACTTTCCTTGAGCGCGACAAAGTTTTTCACATCGGCCAGTTCGGCGAAGAGTTCCGGCGTGATGTCGTTAGCATAGGAAACCGGATTGTTATAGATCATGATCGGCAAACCGGTCGCTTTCGCCGCGGTGCGAAAATGCGTCAAGGTCTCGCGCGGATCGCCTTTATATAGCATTGCCGGCATCAGCATGAAGCCGTCCGCGCCGAGCTTCTCGCAATCGCGCATGTAACGGGCCCCTTCCGCGGTGCTCGATTCCGCCACGCCGCTCAACACCGGCACGCGCCCGCCCACCGCCTTCACCATGGCCTCGATCACGCGGCGCTTTTCCTCCGCGGTCTGCGCCTGGTTCTCGCCGAGCGATCCGAGGAAGATCAATCCAGTCACGCCCGATTCGATCAGCACATTCGCGTGCTTCGCGGTTGCCTCCAGGTCCAGCGAACCATCCTTTTTCACCTGCGTGGTGATCGCGGGAAATACTCCACTCCAATACGGTTTCATTCAGCTTAATGACTTGGCTTAAAGACTCGGGTTCCGCGAAGTATCGCGTTTCCATCCGCCGGGTCTTGTCCTAAACTGACGCCCGAGCTGTGAAAATCAGCACAAACCGCCCGAATTACCCGAAGCGAAACCTCGATCGCGCCGCCATGGCTGCCGTCACGGACGCCAATGTCTCCCCCGCGATGCTCGAGCAGCTCTTCGATCACCTTCCGGAAACCGCCTTCTTCCTCAAAGATACGGAAGGGCGGTATCGCGCGGTCAACCAATCGCTCGTGGAACGCTGCGGACTCCGTTCCAAGCGCGACCTCATTGGCCGCCACGTCTGCGACATTTTCCCGAGCCTGCTTGCCGAACGCTATGCGAGCCAGGACCGGTCGGTCGTCCAGAGCGGCCGTCCGATCATTGATCGCCTCGAACTCCACTGGTATGCACGCCGCCGGCCCGATTGGTGCCTCACCACAAAATTGCCCGTGCGGAACGCCGAGGGAGAAATCACGGGCGTGATTGGCATCTCCCGCGACATCCGCGCGCCGGGCGACCGCTCTAAAATCCCCACCTCACTCCTCCCCACGCTTGAGCAGCTCGAAGAAGACCTGAGCCAAACCCCTGCATCCCTCGCCCGCACGGCTGGACTCTCACCGGTCCGCTTCGCGCGGCTCATCCGCCGCATCTTTCGGCTTACCCCCGGGCAACTCATCACCCAAACCCGGCTCGGACGCGCCTCTGAAATGCTCCGCAATGGCCACGCGTCCATCATTGAGGTCGCCCAAGCGTCCGGCTTCAGCGACCAAAGCGCCTTCACGCGCACCTTTCGCGCGGCGACGGGCGTCACCCCTACCCAGTTCCGCAAAGAACCGACCGAGCCCGGCTCCTGAGTTGGGGATTGGGGTGAAGGTTCCCGGTGGAACGATTTTTTGTTTTTGGGTGTTTTTTTGTGTTGGTAAACAGTAAGTGGCTCGGATGGAAGAGTATCCGCAAAAACATGTGGGTGTGCGCTGTGTGTGTGCTGTGTGTTTTTTGGGTGTGTGCAAGGTGTGCGCGGGTGTGCGCGGTGTGTGCGGGTGTGTGAAGCCAAGTCGCGGACCGAACGAGAAACCACGGAATACGCGGATTACGCGGAATTGGGATGCTGCGGTTTGGACGTTATTAAGCGTTATTGCAGGTACTTGCGTAGGAAAAGTCAACATTTTGACGGGCACGGGGAAGGTGGAGGTTTTTACAGAAGGGAACGAAGGCAACGAAGAAGCTGCGAAGTTTGGGGCGAGGGTGGAACGCATCGCTACCTTCTTGACTGGTTCGCGACGTGTACGGGGACCAGAGTTTTGGCGATAATAAGCGTTAAAAAGCGTTAAATCAGGTACTTTCGAGGGGAAAGTCAACATTTTGGCGTCCGTTAACGGCGAACCACTAATGGACACGAATAAACACCAATCCTGAGAAAGGCAGGATTCTTCTGTGTTGGTCCGTGGCGATCGGCGGTCCGGCGTTTTCATAGTTGTGTCGTCCTTTCGTTTTCTGCCGGGAGAAGAATTGGGCGTGGGCACACTTCGGGTGTGCTTGTTTTTCGGGGGTGAATGGAAAGTCGCTTCCGAGCGAGGTTCTATTCAACCACGGGCCGTTCTCTCAGGCGAGGTTATTTTGGCAGTTTTGGGGTTGGGAAGCAAGGGAGGATTTACCACAGGTCAGAATTGATAGGAGTTTTGTCGCTTTGCGGCACGGGCGCAGAGAACAGGGAGGAGAGAAGGAGCAATTTACCACGAGGGATGAAGGGCGCGAAGCGGGGAACGATTGCCCATTTCTGCTTGAAGGAAAAGAGGCAAGGTGATCGCGTGGAGTAGCAGGGTCCATTCGCGGTTGCGAAGTTCTGAGCGTTTCCCTAGCCTCTGGCCGTGCAATCCACTGTTCCCAAGCTCGTTGCGTTGTGCTGCCTGATATTCTCAGCCGTTGCCGATCAGCCGCTCACACTGAAGTGGCGGTTTGAGCATCCTTTTCCGAGCGCTTCTTCTCCGTGGGACGGTTATTCTCGGAGACTCCACGTTCATGATCCGCAGTCCCTGACCTTCATTTATCAGTCCCGCAGTGATGCCGTCGTTATTGATCGACTCACTTCAACCGGGAGTCAGGTGTGGCACCGTGAATTTCAGTTTCTTACCAACGGCGGTTTTTTCCTCCGCGGAAGCGCGGTCACTCCTGCAGGCAAGATCATCCTTGCCGGCACTCGTGAAGGGAGTGGGGTTGGGGACGCGTCCGAGGATGCGCATGTGATCCAACTTGACGCGTCTGGGAACGAGGAGTGGCGTCATCGGTTCGTTGACGGGCTGGAACGGAATTTCGCCCAGCAACTATTCGTCGACAACCAAAACAACGTTTATTTAGGGGCTTCCAAAAACTGGGAATTCTTTGTCGCAAAACTTTCGTCGAGCGGCTCTCTGCTGTGGGAAACGAATTTACCGTCGATCAATGGCAATTCGAACGGAGGGGCTTACTCTTTAGCGCTGCACCCGAACGGCGGCCTTTACGCAGTTGACCGCAACCGCTTGATTCGGCTCACCACCGAGGGCGAGGTGGTTTGGGAGAAGCCGACGCCCGCGATTCAAGACACGATTCGCATCGGGCCATCTGGTGCATTGTTCCTGGGCATGCGTTTTGCGTCCAACAACGATCCGCAGCCGCTCTCAAAGTTTGATCCAGATGGGAACCATCTGTGGACGGGATTCGGTGGTGATGATTTTGCAATCCTCGCAGACGAGCGTTACCTGGTAGCGAGTGGGGGCGTGAGTGTGGGAAAGGCTGATGGTTCCGGAGTAGATGACGTCCTCAATGGATTGATCGGCTCAGTCTCGGAGGTCGTGAAAACGGCGGATAAGCGTCTGTTTGTGTCCGGGTGGGACGGAATTCTGGAGCTTCGTCCTGACCTATCGCGCCTGGCGTTCTATCCAGAGACAAACGATCGCTACAATCCGGATTCAGTGGTGAGCATTGCGAGCGATGGAACCAATGTGTATCGCTTCGGAGTTTACCGGAGCACAAACAATGTCCTCTGGGCGGAACTACGAGCGTGGGGCCCGACGAATTCCGCTGCTCTTCCGAACATTGTCGAACATCCGAATGGTGCAACAATCGTTGCCGGCGAGAACTTCACGACGAGCGTGCGCGCCGCAGCGACGCCTCCCGAGTTCGGATTATCCTATCAATGGTTCGAGTGGACCTGGCAAAGCTATTACGCCATTCCAGGCGCGACGAACGCGACGTTACATTTGACCAATCTCCAGCCCGAATCGCTTTCCATTGCGCGGCCACGGACGTTTTCAGTGCGCGTTTCCAACTCGCTTGGGACGATCTATAGCGGTGAAGCGGATGTTTGGGTGCACACTGTTCCCAATGCCAAGAATCCGCCTTCGGCGACTCCGTCGCTGGCTTACGAGGGTGACCGCGTGGAATGGCGCGTTACGGCTACTGCTACCCCGCCGCTCCACATCCAGTGGTATAAGGATTCGGCCCCAATCCCCGGAGCGAATGCCTCTTCATATATCATCACAAACGTCGGACCGGAACACCTCGGCCAGTACGGTTTCTCGCTCTCCAACGCTGTGGGACAATCCACCAGCCCACAGACGCCATTCACGAACTTTTTGACGAATGCGTCCATCGACGAACTTGGCCAATTGCCCGGGTCTGCATTAGCTTTGCCTCTCCTTCGCAATGATGGAGCTGGCAACATTATCGCGGTGAACACCCGCCCATTGGCGAGTGGCAGCGAACTGGTCATTTCGAAGTTGGATTCTTCAGGACGTCTGATTTGGAGTACGAACGCAAATTTTCGTGGGAATTCGGTGAACACAACGCCCGCGGATGTCCACCAATCACTCGCGTTCAACTCCGCCGGCGATCTGCTATTGGCCGGCTCGTCTCCTGGACAATCGACGCCGCGGGTGCCGGCGATTCTTCGTCTCAGCGCGAATGGCGATATTCTCGGTGAAATGACCATCGCAACACCGATTTCGCGCATCACTAATCTGAAGGTGGCAAGTTCCGGGGATATATTCGTGAGCGGTGTTTTGCAGGAAGGCTCCGCCTATTACGTCCTGATCTGTCTTACACCCGCGGGCCAGGAGAGATGGTCCAGACGCGTGCCGGCCACCGTTCCGTTTGCAACGATGCAACTGACTGCTCCCACCGAATTCGACAGCGCAGGCAATATCCTCTTCGCTGCACCGGGCGCGCGCCAGATATATAGCTTCAACAGTCAGGGCTCTACAAATTGGAGCACTCCACTTCATGGATTCACGGCGTTCGACTTGGAACGAGCGCCGGACGGCACCTTTTACCTGAGCGGGCTTGATACTAACCGCCCTGCGCTCATGCGGATCACCGACCGGGGCGCGAGAAATTTCAGGTATTTACCGCACCTCAGCACGGCCATCGGCACCGATCTGCAGATTGATCCGGCGGGAGCAATTTATTATCTCGCGGCTACATCGGCGAGCGCTGGAGTGCGCCCGACGCTCTCACGCCTCCACACAAACGGGACGCCGGTTTGGTGCGCATCGTTTTTCTCGGAGGTGGAGCCAGCTTTCTCGTTTGCGAAGGATTCGATCTTAGTGGCGAGTTCGCACAGCCGCATGCAGGAAGCGGGCGTGATGAAACTCGACACGAACGGCGTTCGACGCTGGATTCGCAGTGTGCCTTTTGGCGGGCAGCCGATGCTAGCGCTCGCGAACGATTCGGTGGTATTCGCGACCGCGTTTACGGGCACGCTCAACATTCCGCTATTCCGGATCGAAGATCGTGAAGCTGCGGAAATTCGCGAGGCCGCGGCAGTGATTACCCAGTTTGTTCAGAACAGTTCTCCACACCTGCTCGTGAGCGCGGTAAATGCGGAACTCCAACGGGTGCGTTGGTCACGATCTACCACGTCAGTACAGAACGGTGTTGGCCACGGGCAAGTCCTTCAAATTTCGTATGCCAGCCCCTTTTCCGGCTGGCTGGCCGAAGTCACGATACCCGGCGCCGTTCTGGTCACGCCGGATTTTTTCCCTGTGCCCACGCCGATTCTCCTCACGCCTCGAAGGCCTGAAACGGGAGGATACGGAATCGGCGTCCACGGCCGCCCGAACACACAATTTATCCTGGAAAGTTCGGTGGACCTGCGAACCTGGTCGTATTACACGGACGGATATATAGACCAAACCGCGTCATCCACCGTGACAGTGAATCCGCCGCAGTTGCAACAATTCTTCAGGGTGATGTATAGGTGAGTGCCTAGTGCCCTAAGATTAAAGTTTCGCTGACGGAGTAATTGAACAGGGGTGTTGTGGGATGTGAAGCTTGGTCTTTCGCGAATGGAGGTGTTCTAATTGCTTTGAAGGGGATGGGAAGTGCTGAGTTGGGAGTTGGGGAGAACGGGAGAGATGGGAGGCGGAGTTTTGAGTTCTTAATTTTTTAGTTTTGAGTTGTGGGAAAGAGGGCTGCACAGGTGGGACTGGGTCGGAACCCACGAAATGGGCGATAAAGCAATGGGCGATGGGCGATAAAAAAAGAGGCTCTACGTAGCGTCGCGCCACCGGTCCAGAGCTGCACAAGTGGGACTCTCGAAAGCCAGTACGGATAAATAGTCTGGTGCTTCGCGCCCGGCTCGCCCCTCCGCAAAATAAAAAAGCTCGGGCGGAGCCTCGCGCCACCGATCTAGAGCTCCGCAGCAGCGTCGCGCCACCGTTCGTTTCCGGGAGGCGGCGCGCTGGGACAGACGCGCCCTACCTTTTCTTTAGGGATTCGAGGGTGGCTAGGAGTTTTTTCGTTTGTTGGGCGGGGTCGTGCCACCAGTCGGTGGACCAGAGGTGGAGGATGTTCCAGCCGAGGCCTTCGAGGATGGCCTGGCGGAGTTTGTCGCGGTCGCGGGCGGTGGCGGCGGTGCCGTAGGTGGGGCCGTCGCATTCGATGCCGAGGAGGTAGCGGGTGGGGTCTTCGGGATGGAGGACGGCGAGGTCGATGCGGTAGCCGGAGCAGCCGACAGCGCGGTGGACTTCGTAGCCCTGGGCGCGGAGGGCGTTTTCGACGAGTTGTTCGAAGCCGTGGTTGTTGCCGTCGGTGCCGTTGTTAGATGAGGCGCTGGTGTTGGGGGCGTTCTTCGGCGGAGTTAAGGCTTTGGGGCCGCGTTCGGCGTATTCGAGGAAGTGTTTGAGGTCGCGGACGCCGCGGGCGCGGCTGCGGGTGAGGTCTATGAGGTCGCCGCGGAGGCCGCTGAAGACGAGGATTTCGTGTTTGGCGCGGGTGATGGCGACGTTGAGCCGGCGCTCGCCGCCTTCGCGGTTGAGCGGGCCGAAGTTCATGGAGACGGTGCCGGTTTCGTCGACGCCGTAACCGATGGAGAAGAGGATGACGTCGCGTTCGTCGCCCTGGACGCTTTCGAGGCTTTTGACGAAGACAGGTTCGCCTTCGACGGGCGGGCCTTCGCCGAAGTGCGGTTCGATGTCGTGATGTTTGCGGCGTTCTTCATCGAGGAGATTTTCGATGAGTTCCTGCTGAGCCTGGCTGAAGGTGACGACGCCGAAGCTGCGTTTCTCGCCCTTGGCGCGGAGGCGCTGGACGAGTTCGGTGACGAGGGCGCGGGCTTCTTTGGGGTTGGTGCGGGTGTCGCCTTTGTCGTAACGGGCGTCGGGCAGATGGACGAAACGAACGCCGCCGAGTTCGGTGTGCGGGGATGGGAAGGTGAGGAGATCGTTCTCGTAGTAATGGCGATTGCTGAAGGCGATGAGGCCTTCGTGGCGGCTGCGGTAATGCCATTGCAGGCGTTTGTGGCGGAGGCCCTGGGTGAGGAGTTCGTCGAGGATGCTCTCGAGGTCTTCCTGTTCGGTGAGGGCGAGGGCTTCTTCATCGGCGCTGTCGGTGGAGTTGAAGAAGTTGGTGGGCGGAAGTTGTTTGGGATCGCCGACGACGATGAGTTGGGTGCCGCGGGCGATGGCGCCGACGGAATCCCAGACGGGAATTTGGGAGGCTTCGTCGAAGATGACGAGGTCGAAGGATTTATGGGAGGCCTCGAGATATTGCGCGACGGAGAGCGGGCTCATGAGGACGCAGGGCTTGAGGCGCGGGAGGAGTTGCGGGATGCGATTGAGGAGCTGGCGGACGGCGATGTGGCCGGTTTTCTTGGCGACTTCCTTGCGGAGGAAACCGAGTTCGGCGGCGAGGGATTCGTCGTCGAGTTGTTCGCGGGGGATCTTGGCGCAGAGGCGGGCGCGGATGACTTCGCGGACGAGTTCGCTGACTTTTTCGTCGAGCTTGCGGAAACGTTCGATGCGTTCCTCGTGTTCGGGGCCGAAGAATTCGCGGAGGGTTTGCTCGGTCTCGATGATGGCGAAGAGGAGCGCGCGGCGGAAACTGCGTTCGAAAAGATCTTTGAGATCGAGGGAAGTGCCGTCGAAGGATTCGAGGCGCGCGATGATGGGGCCGAGGCCGAGGGATTCGGCTTCGTGACGGGCCTTCTGCCAGGAGGTCCAAGAACGGAGATGGGTCCAGGAACCGATGATGGCGGTGAAGGTTTGGGATTGGGCGGAGAGGAAGTCGGGCTCGGCTGCGAGTGGTTCGCGATGGAGACAAACTTCGGTGGCGGAGGCTTCGGAAGCGATGGCGTAGGTGCGGTGCGCTTCGCGGAAGGTCTTGAGGAGATTAACGGCGTGGCCGGCGGAGGAGAGGCCCTGGCCTTGTTGGAAGATCTGCAGGAGCGCCGGGCGGAAACGATCGAGCCAGGTGGGATCGGCTTCGGCGAATTCGGTGATGCGGGCGTGCAGGGCGTCGGCCCAGAGGCGGACTTGCTCGAGGGTTTCGGCGCTGATGGTGCCGTCCGACCAGAGTTGGCCGAGGAGCGCGGCGATTTTGGGCGCGGCGGAATCGAGGGCGGCGTTCACTTTTTTGAGGCGAACGGCGCTGGACATGAGGTCGGAGACTTTTTCTTTTTGGAGGAGGATTTTGTTGGCGCGACGAGTACCGCCAGTTTTGCGGAGGGTGGTGCGGAGTTCGCGGCGGACCGAGGTGCTGCGGAACCATTTCACCGGGAAGGATGACTCCTGGCCGGTGCTCCATTTGTCCTGGAGTTTGCGGAGGTCGAGGTCGAGGAGGGCGCCTTCGTCGAAATGTTTGACTGCGCCGTGGAGTTTTTCGCGTTCGTCGAGGAGGGCGACCCAGCCGGACATTTCTTTGGAGAGCTGGGACCAGGAGAGGTTGCGCGAATCGTCGAGGGGACTTTCGAGAATGACTTCGAGCATGGTGTGGTCGACGGGAACGCTGGCGAGGAGCGTTTCGGCGAGGGCATCGAGACGGGTCAGATCGGCGGCGGTGAGAGTGCGATCGAAATTGAGCCAGCGGCAGAGTTCGCGAGCGGCGGTGTTGACGTGCTCGATGTGTTTGGTGAGGTCGCGGGTTTGTTCGAGGGTGCGTTCGGCCCAGGCGGGGGACCATTCCTGGCGGCGAACGAAACGGAGCGGATGCGTGGTGAGGTTGCCGAGGGGGCGCCAGCGTTCCTGGAGAGTGGCGACGATTTCGCGGGCGCGGGTTAGCGTTTCGGCGTCCGTTTCGGTGATGTTGGGCCAGGTGGTAAATTGGACGGTTTCCTCGCCGTGGCGCGGGAGCAGATAATCGAAGCAATCGTAGGCGCTGAGGCCGCAGGAATATTTTTTGTGGAGCGCGCGGGAATAGCCGTTAAGCGAGGCGCGGATTTTTTCGAGATCGGCGGATTTGCGCTCCCAATCCGAGCCGTTTGTCTCGGCTATGAACTTGAGACTTTGTTCGAACTGGCGAAGCACTTCGCCTTTGCCGGATTTATTGGAGTGGAGTTCCAGGCAGAAAGGTTCCAGGCCTTCTTCCTTGAGGCGGCGATGGACGACGTCGAGCGCGGCGCGTTTTTCGGCGACGAAGAGAACGCGTTTACCGAGCGCGAGGCAGTGCGCGATAATGTTGGTGATGGTTTGCGATTTGCCGGTGCCGGGAGGGCCTTCCAGGACGAAGTCGTGTCCGGCGCCGGCGGCCGCGACGGCGGCAAGCTGGGAAGAGTCGGCGCTGCGCGGGCAGAAAATTTCGTCGGGACGAAATTGGTCGTCGAGTTGCGGGGGCTTCACGTCTTCCGGCGGATTGGGATACGGCATGCCGGCTTCGTGAACGAGATGGCGGACGACGCGATTTTCGGTGAGCGCGTCGAGGCGATCGTTGAGATCTTTCCAGAGGAGAAATTTCGTGAAGGAAAATTGGCCGAGCCAAACTTCGGATTTCACTTCCCAACCGGGGAGATCGCGGACGGCTTCGCGGAAGAGCTGGAAGACCTGGGCCATATTTACGCCGTTCTCGTCTCCGGGGAGCGGGTCGAGGCCGGGGATTTCTTTTTGGAATTGCTGACGGAGCATTTCCATCAACGTGACGTTGAGGCGGGCGTCTTCGTCGAGGCGGCGGAGAACGAAACCTTCGAGGATGGATTTACGTTTCAGTTCGACGGGGACGAGGAGGAGCGGGGCGCGCATGACGCGGTCGCTGTGTTCGGATTCGCGCCACTCGAGGACGCCGACGGCGGCGAAAAGGGTGTTGGCGCCGTTTTCCTCGATGGAGAGGCGAGCGGCGCGATAGAGATCGGTGAGGGACTTGGTGTGCTCGGGCTCCTCGAGATCGGTGCGGAGGCGGCGTTGCGCGACTTCGCCCTTGAGGAATTCACGGAGCCATTCGGCTTTTTGTTTTTCGGTGTAGATGTTTGCGTTTCGAGGATCGCTTGAGCCGACCATTTTCGGCTTCGGTTGAATCGAAAGCTCGTTGTCCAATTCGAATTCCATCTGCTCGGGGGAGGAGTGCAGAATTGGAATGGTGCTTTTGTTCGCTTTGAAATTGAGCAGGCGATTGCGGACGCTGAGATCGAGGAGGCGGCTTTTCCATTGGTCGATGCGGGAGAGGGCACGGGGTTTGGGCGCGGTGGATTGTTCGGAGGATTCGCCCTGAAGTGTGGTGGATGGCTTCTCGGGAGATTGGGCGTCGCTGATTTTTGCGGATTCTTCGGAAGGAGTGGTTGGCGCGGCTGTGTGGAGTAGCGGTTGAATGCGTGAAATGCGGGCGCGGCGAACATCCAGCGCGAGGCGGAATGGGAGAGCAGTGGTGAGATGCGGTTTCGCATCATTTTCGCCATCCTGCATCGAGCTCGCAGAATCGGAAGCGAGCCTGCTGGTCTCGATCACGCTGAGCACTTCCAACTCGACCATCTTGCGAATGCGCTGGAGATCGTCGATCGCGGGTTCCTCCAGCGTGCGGTCTTCGAGCCAGCAGCCGGTGTAAGTATGTCCCTGGTGAATCAATATGAGCGGATGCAAACCGGCGCGCTCGCAACAAGCGGAGAAAAGCAGCGCGAGATCGAGGCAGGTTCCGAATTTGTCCTCAACGACGTCCGAAGGGAAGCGCACCTTCTGTCCCGAATTCTCGAAGTCGGCCGGGGGCGACATGTAGCGGATGCCGGACTGCGCGATGGCTTTGTAAATCGCGGCGACCTGTTCCCAAGCGCGCTTGCGGCTTTTGTCCTCGTAACCATTGAATTCTGGACGGCGCGTATTCTCACCGAGGATTTTCGAGGCGCGCGAAAGGACTGCTTTAACGCAGGGATCGTCGGGCAAAACAAACGCGGCGAGAATTTCCGGCAACGAGGCCAAACCGCACCACTCGTTCATCGGAAGAAGGGTGATTGACTCCGACTTCTGGCCGATAACGTGATCGCCTTCGAGCACTTCAACGTGCAGGAAACCGGTGACTGGTTCGGTCAATTCCTCGAGAAACGAGCGGCTCAGTTTCAAGTCGAGCGGACCGACTTTGAATTCACCTTCCGCATCGAGACTCTGGATGTGCAGTTCGACTGGTTCCGCGAAGGCAGGCTCCGTGCGGAGAGAAACTCTCAGTTCCTTTCGGGGAAGATTGCCGTTGCGCACGACGAGTTCGCGCAGCACCGGGATGGAGTTCTGCTGAAAGGCATAGTTGATCGCGGGGTCATACGTGAAGGTGATGCGGATACTCGCTGGCTCCGCAGCACCACCGCTTCGTTTCTCCCTGGCGGCGGGCTGGGTTCTCTTTTGGTTGGGTGCGATGCGACGCGAAGCAATTCCTTTAGCAGGCTGTGACAGGACGGTGCTCATATAATGCAATCTGACTTCTTAAAACGTTGTCGTTGGGAGTGGAGGAAAGGGGTGAAAACTCGTTTCGAACTTAAAACTTCGGCATAGAACCTTTTGTGATTGGCGCAAATAGGTCAGTTGGAACTACCACCCACATTGGGTGCCAGTTCGTTTTGGCTCATGCGAGAAATGCAGGAATCAGGCCGTCCTATCTTTCGCAAGTCCAAGAAAACGAAGCACGAGAAGCTTAATTGATTTTGAATTGCCTACGCCGTTCACGCGCTACGCCCCTACCCCACCGGGAGGTTACAAGCGAGCCGCGACAGCAGCCGCTACCGGAGATCTTCAGGCAAGGGTTGCAACGCTTTTTCGACGGCTTCAACGAGCCTCTCTCCACGCAGTTTCATCTCAATAATTTTACCGTCGGGATCAATCAAAAACGTCGCTGGAATACCTTCGACTCCGTAGCGCGCCGGGAGATCAGATTGCGACCAGTCGCCCAAGAACCCCTGGTGCCAGCGGAGCGCCATGCGTTTGGCGTAATCGCGGGGCGCTTCGATCTTTTTATCGAGGCTCAGACCGATCATGGCGAACTTTGGATGGCCGCCGAATTTCTCGTAGGTTTCTTTGAGGTGCGGCATTTCGGCGATGCAGGGACCGCACCACGTCGCCCAGAAATCGAGGAGCACATATTTTCCGCGAAATTGCGCGAGTCGCAGCGCATCACCGTTGACGGTTGCGACTTCGAAGTCGGGCGCGACATCGCCGGGCTTCAAGACAACGACCATTTGGATGACCAGTTCGCCGAGGTCGAGCGGTTCGGAATTATCCTGTTTTTCAGGCACGGTCACCGACCTGGTTAAACGGCCGAGCACTTTTCCTACCGCAAAGGGAACCCGGTTAGGGCCCTCGCGTAAATCGCCGCGAAGTTCATAGTTTCCTGGCGGAACGTCATCGATGGTAAACTCGCCGCGTTCCGTGATCTCGACGGGATAATTCGCGTGCGGTTGTTTCTTTGCATCCGGCGCCTCTTCATCAGCCGGGGGTTTGGTGTAAAAGCGAAAGCCGGCAAGCTCGTTCCACTTGACGGGCTTTCCATCCGAAGTGGCCAACCGCCCTTTTACTTGCGTTCCATCGGACCCATGCTGCACGCGCGCGGTCTCACCTGGAGCAATCGCGACAGGTTTTCCTTCGTAATAACTGTTTCGCACGATGCGGCAGAGTCGTACATCAATCGGAGGAACGTATTGCATGCCGAAATTCCCCTGCTCGTCGGATTTCGTTCTGTAATATCCGGCGGAGAGGGCGAGAAATCCCGCGCCGAACTCGCGGTCCAGCCCAAGCAGGAGTGACATCTGTTCGCCCGCGGCAGGTTTGCCGAGACGAATCACGGTTCCTTCAATTTTCCCCCACTTCTGAAGTTGTATCGCGACTGGGGTATTCTCAATTAAGTCGTCCAGCTTGAACTCTGCGAACCCGGCTTCGTGCGCCACATAAACGGTGTGGCCGTCTGGAACGCGCGGGATTGAGAACTCACCATTGAATCCGGTGGGCACGATGGTCGAGTCATGCTCGAACTCGAATTTTGGCCCCGCCAAGATCGCAGCCTGGCCTGGAACAGCAAGCAGGACGCGGGCCGCGACGGCGGGTTTGCCATCCGGCGAGAGGACGACTCCGGAAAGCTTCGGATGTTTCTCGAAGAGGCGCACCAATTTGCGTTCGCTGTGGTTCTTTTCACGGTCGTCGCGTAGTCGCGCGAGGGCGAGTTCCTCGCGTTTCATCTCTTCCGTGTGCTCGAAAATCAGTTGGAAATCGAACTTCACGCCGAGGTCAGGGCCGCTGGCGGTTTTCTGGTCCGGGCCCTTGTCTTCCGAAGGCATGTAGGGAACTCCGAACGCTTCCGGTCCCCAAAGTTTGGTGACCTGGCCGGTCACCCGAAGCATTCCTTGCACGCCATCTCGGGTGACGAAGAGGAAGGTGGCTTTTTTCTCCGGCTGCAAACGCCTCGCGGCTGGATCATAGCGCATCAACCATCCTTGAGCGGGTTTGTCGAGGTTTGGAAGTTTGCCGGCTTTTAGATCAGCTTCGATTGTGTTCCACGAATCGTTCTCGACCTCCCAGGCTTGCAACCCTGCGCCATGAAGTGCGTAGAATTCTTTTCCGTCCTCGTCGCGGTAAATCCCTCCAATCAAATCGATGTTGTTCTCAGCGGACCAAACCTTCAGCTTCTCCAGGTTCGTTCCGTCGCCCCAGACTTCCGCAGGAACTTTTGCAAAACGATTCACCGCCAGCGCCAAGGCGTTTCTTTTTCTGTTATCGGCCTCGCTCTTTCCGGCGGGACTGAGGATCACTTCGCTCATTCCGCCGTCGACTTTCACGTTCGGACCGGTGAGGAACGTGTTCCGTTTTGCGCCAGGGCTCGGGCGCGAAACGATGATCTCAACCGGCTCTGGATTGTTGACGAGCTTGTTCCCGTTAGCGCGCCACCAATCGGCCCATTCTTTGGCGGTCTTTTCAAAAGCGACGCGCTGGACGGCACGTTGTTGTTCCCCGCCGCTCAGGAATGTGTGGAACACCGCCTCTTCGCCGAGTCGGACGCCAGTAATCACACGCAGCGCTGCGGAAAATTCCCGGACCGGACGCCCCAGATCATAATCATCGCGCCGCATCTGCCCGCGGCCTTCTGCCGTCGAGACATCATGTTTCTGCATGAATTTGAGCAACTCGGGGTCTTTGACGCTCATCCCGCAATCACTTCCCGGCGGGAGCAAGGTTTTGGGAAAATTGCGAATCAACGCCGGAACAGCGCGCGGGTCGCCGATGGCGCGCAGCGTCAAGGGAATCAATCGCAGCGGCGCATCCTTGGAAGTTTTATCGAGTGCGGCCACGAGCGCGGGCACGGCGGGCTCGCCAATCGCGACGAGATCGCGGATTTGTTCGGTGTAGATCTCGATGTCATCGAAAACGCCGGGCAGCGCTTCCCAATCTTCAACTGCTGCGACGACTTTCTCATTGACCTTCCCCGGCGTTGAATCCTGGGCCTGCTGGGCGAGCGCGCTCCAGGACAACACGAAAGCCAAACAGACGATGATGTTTCTCATATAATCCTTGCTTCCACCCCGCGCGCCTTCCAAGTAGTGGGGATTATTCCCATGATGAACCGCTTGGGAATGAAGTCAATGGCTGACTCGGCGAGAGTCGGCGAGAGTGCGATTTGTAGAGCGGTTCGACCTGGCACCGAGACGGTGCCGGAACTCGCAGCGGAGACGTCCGCGCTTACTGGAGTTGCGTAATAGTGCTCATCGATCGAATCGAACCCCTCGGTGCGCGAAGCGAGAGTTGGAGCGAACTGTAACGTCTTTAAGGGCGAAAGCTTGTGCCCCGTTGGGCATTTCCGGTCAGGGAGTGAGTTTGATTTTGATGTCGTTCAGTGGAGAGCCGTCTTTGTTGAGCAGGCGCATGGCACCCTGCCATGCATTTTGTTCGTTGGTGACTTTGAAGACGATGACGTTGAGGCCTTTCTTGAGCGTTACTTTGCCTTTGTCCGCATCGAGCAGCAGCGTCCGAGGCTCGCTGAAAAGGTAGATGTCGACACCATTGAAATAGATGCGCCCTTCGTCATTGCTCGCGACGGCCATAATGACATCCGGCCTCTCTGTTTCAGATTCGATGTAGGTGACCATGTAACCCGCGGCGCGATCATTCACCGATTTCAGCACGGCGTTGAAATCAAAGTAATTGGTGGTAGCGGTGATGTTCTGCCAAGTCAGTTCCTTTCCGCCGACTTTCAAGGTGTCGCCGGCTTTCGGGCGAAGAGCGCCTTCATCCCTGATCTGCTGTTTGTAGATCGCCTCTGAGCCGGCCTCTTCGCCGGGCAAAGGGATCGGAGCGAGCATGACCCAATGGCGGATGTAGCCTTCGGCATCCAGCGTGAAGGAGTCGCCCGCGCGTGCCGCAGTGGTCATCCAGAACGACAACGCAACTGATGCGAGCGAAATGAACTTCGTGGTGAACTTAGTCATGGTCATTCGAATTCGTTAGCCTTCTTTGCAGGAACGGTGACGCCATCCTTTGGCGGCGTGGAGAGTGTGCCGAGATACGCTATGATATCCGCGACTTCCTGCTCCTTCAGTAACACTCCCAGCGGCGGCATCGGCGAGATGGTCAGATTTTCATAACCCTTCGCAAATTTGGCGTTCGGGTCCATGAGACTCTCGAGGATGTATTCCTTGTCGCTGCGCACCGCGATCCCGTCGAGGATCGGGCCAACGTCGCCCCCCTTGCCATTGACCATATGGCAGGAGGCGCAGGCTGCCACCGGGCTGTTATGGAATAGATCTTCGCCGCGCTTCACATCGCCCGCGGTGATTTTCACTTCGTTTTGCCCGACGGCATCGACCTTGTGGATGCGCCCGAGCAACGTGAGCGTGTCAGCGAGGAAAGGATCTTCGTTGTTGATCGTAGTGCGGGGCAGTTGCGCCACGACGGTTTGGATCTGGGGAATGGTTGAAAACTCAGCGAGCTTCACGAACGCGGTCTGGCGAGTGAGAAGATCCGGGTCCTGGATCACGGCGCTGCTGAAGAAAAGTTGGCGGCCCGCTTCGCTCGCGGGCAAGGCGCGAACGGCGTTGCGACGAACGGCAGGATCTTTATCGAGCAGCGCTTTCTGATGGGTATCCTTGTCGAGAGCGTTGAGTCCTTCCAAGGACCAGAGCGCGTGGATTGCGCCTTTCCCGCCAGTTCCGAAAGTAACGCGCTTCTTCAGCGCACCCGCGGCATCCTTCATCTTGTTGTCCACGATGAGGCGCTGGGCAGTGAGACTCCAGAATTGATTGCCACTGTCGAGCGCAGCCACGATGTCCGACGTTTTTGCCTTGGCGAGAGACTTGATGGGACTTTTCGGCGCGTCTTTCCAGACGACCCGATAAATGCGTCCGTGCTTTTGGTCGCGCAGGTTGTTCTCGGTCATGTAAGCCCCGCCAACGCCGGTCTTCGCCTCGACGCCGGCGGACTGGACGCTGGGCGTGGGATTGTGCTGAATGATGAAACTGTAGAAATCGATCACCCAAACCGAACCGTCCGGACCGATATCGGCGAAGATCGGCGACATCCATTCGTCCGTGCTCGCGAGGAGGTTCAAGCCGTCCAGCGCTTTGTATCCCGCGCCGTCGCGCTGAATATCCATGATGCCGATGAGCTTGGCGGTCGGTTCGGTGACGAGCGCTTTGCCCTGCAGACGTGGCGGGAGCGCGTCGCTCACCATGAAGGCGTGACCGGCCGCGGCGGTATAGCCGCCGAAGTTATCCACCATGCGGACGTTCGGCGTGTTTGGATGCATGCGCATTCCCGGGGCGAGCGACTTCGCCGAAGGCAGCCGGCGCACATTCGCGGCGGCGCTCTCCTTGGTGTTGTCATCATCGAGTCGATAACCAGGTCGAAAGCCGTTGCCGCCGCGGCGCCCCAGGCCGGGCTGGGTCGGGTTCAGAATGTAGGCGGGGAGATATCCGTAAAACGAGGGATTGCCGTTCGCGGTCGAGCCGAAGACGTCGCCGGCCGCGTTTAGTCCGAAACCCCACGTATTGTTGTTGTATTGATGCAGGAATTGCAGTTCGGAGCCGTCCGGTTTGAAGCGGAAGATTCCCTGGCCGAACTGAAGATTTTTGCCGCCGACGGTGCCGCGGAAGTTTGAGTAGCCCACAGAGCCGTAGAGCCAATTATCGAAGCCACGGCTCAGATTGCTTTGCTGCGCGTGCGTGTCGCCGATGCCCCAACCCGGCAACAGCACCTGGCGGACATCCGCCTTCTCGTCGCCGTCGGTATCCTTCAGGAACAGCATTTGGCGCGCTTGCGAGACAATCACTCCGCCGTTCACGAAAACCAATGAGGTCGCGAGGTTCAATTTGTCGGCGAAGATCGTGAATTTGTCGGCTTTGCCATCTCCGTCGGTGTCCTCGCAAATTTTAATGTCGTCGTTCCCGGGCTCGCCTTCCGGAAGTACGCGGTGCGGATAATCGCGCGCTTCAATCACCCAGGCACGTCCACGTTCGTCCCACGCGATGTAGATCGGCTTCACAACGTCGGGTTCGGAGACGAAAAGTTGCAGTTCGAAATCGGCGGGGACCTGTGTGTAACGAATACTGTCCTGCGGGGAGAGAGGAAGCTGATACTTCACTGCTTCCGGCCGGCGTTCGTAATTCGGCACTTCGCCGGGCTGACGCTGTAACGAGGGCCGCGCAGCGAGCAACGCTTCCCAAGCTGACTTTGCGGTCGGACTGACCTTTCCGAGCACCGCTTCCCGCAATGCTGGGTCGGTGGGACGTTCACTGTATTTGATCAACGGTTTGCCGGCGCTCGCGAATCCCTGCAGCATCTTCTTTTGGGTCGCAGGGATTTCGGCTTCAGGCATCACCTGCACCACGGCATCAAAGTGCTTCAGATAGGCATCGGTCACGTTGGTGATGCTGGTGAGATGATCGAAGTAGATCGCTTCGGGGGCCAGTGTTTGCCCCGGCAGATAAATGTAATTTGTGCGCGAACCACCGAAACCGCCGCCGCGTGGGCCAGAGCGTCCGGCCTCCACCGGCCCAAGGTAAAGAACGTGGATCGGCTTCTGCGGCTTTTCCGCAGCGAAGGTGTCAAAGGTGTTGAGGAGCATCAGCGCTCCAAGGAAGAGAATCGGAATCTGTTTCAATTTGTACATGATTTCAGCGGTGGACCTGCAACAGGCGTTTCCGCAGTCTGGTGTTCCGGGTCAACTTAACGGCGTTTACAGAACAGCTCAATCCTTGAACAACAAGGGCGCGATCTCACGCAAACTGCGACGCCAGGTCTGCCATTCGTGGGCGGTGTTCTGCGAGACATAAAAGTGACTGTTAATGCCCGCGGCTTTCAACGCTTCGGCGTTTGCCTTCGGGTCGCCGCCGCGATTTCCGCGATCACCGCCGAGTTCCTTACTGCCGTAACTCACGAAGACCAGCTTGACCTTATCCTTAAAACCCTCGGCTTTGTTCACATCCTCCATCGATATAGATCCGCCGCTGAACAGACCAATATGAGAAAACTTGTCCAGGTTCTTCAGCGTGATCATCTTCGTTTCCATACCACCCATCGAGAGACCCGCCATGGCGCGATTGGGCTGATTGGAGATCGTTCGGAAGTTCGAATCGACGTAAGGAACTAACTCGTCCACGAGCACCGTCTCGAACGGCTTGATATCGAAATTCCGAAGACCACCCCCACCCCCACCTGGCCGGGTGTCGTTCGTCATTCCATACGTCATCACGATGATGAACGGCGTGCTTTTATTCTCCGCGATCAAATTGTCCATGATCTTCGCTGCGTGTCCTTGAACTCCCCAGCCGTACTCGTTCTCGCCCCAACCATGTTGCAAATAGAGAACCGGGTAGCGCTTCGCGGTATCCTGGTCGTAACCGGGCGGAGTGTAGACGAATGCGCGGCGCTCGGATTGCGTGCTCCTGGAGTGGAAGAAAATCTCGCGCAGTTGACCGTGCGGAACGTTCTTCAGCGCATACGAATCCTGATCCTGCGCCGGAATCTCAACCGCGCTCCCCCACCGCATCGAACCGAAAAACATCATGCTGTTCGGGTCGGGAACTTCCGCGCCGTCGATCTTGAGCGCGTAGTAATGAAACCCTGCGTCCAGCGGCCGCGTGTGGCCATACCACGCGCCATCTTCTCCCTTCGTGAATTCGCTGCTGTCCCGGAACGTGCATCCCACGCTCTTGGCCTCCGGCGCAACGATGCGAAATTTCACGCGCCCTTCCGAATTGACCTTCGGGTATTCTTTTCCGGGCTGGTTTGAAGTGGCCGATTTCCAGTCATCCACCGGCGCTTTGGTTTCGGCCGCATAAACGCCGAGCATCGAGATGAATGCGAAGAGAGCGAGTTTGGTTTTCATACTGTTCCGTATGATTTTGAAGGTTCTATTTCGTAAAAGGTATTAACGGCGTTGTTCTGTCCGTACCAGCGCTGAAATTTCCAATCTAAATGGATGAAATCGGAATTCAGCACAATCTGTTTCTTCGGGCATCGTCATTGACACTCCAAATCGCGGGAAGGTAACGAGTTTTTTTGCGTGGTTCTCTGGGTTCTTCGTGGAGGTTCGTCGACCTCACGAAATATTCTAAAAAAGGGGGCGTGTTAGAGGTGGGGCTGGTGGTAAAGAGCGGAAAGCGTCGACCTGAATGAAAAAAGGCTCCTGCCCGGGCGGACAGGAGCCGTGTTTTACAAGGGGTATCAGTTTTGCGTGTATTCGGCGGTGGTCTGGATTGTGCCGATCCCAGCGGGGACAGTGACATTAAAGGAGGCCTGCCCCGCGGCGAGGTTCACCGGACCGCCGGTGATAACCGAAGTAGGGGTGGTGATCCTCAAGCGGACCGGTGTGCCATTGGGGACACCGTTGGCGCTGACCACAACAGTCACCGGGCCAGAATCGCTGAAAACAACGTCAGGATTGTTCAAGCTTCCGGTCGGAGGTTGAACCACATTGACGCCATCGACGCTGAGAATGCTCAGAGTTCCTACCTGATTCAATTCGCCATTGGCCGAGGGCAGGCTGACAATAGTTACAGGGGCGCTCGCGCCGGTAAGACTGCGCATATACCCTTCCACTCGAATACGGCCATTTGGGAATTGAACGGCGCCACCATAAGCCTCAAGAGTGCCGGGGCCGGAAACACGATCGGCGCGAAGGAGAATAGCACCGCCTGAACCCTGTCCACCAAAACTGGCATTGCTGAATTCGACTGCTCCACCATTGGCGCTAATCCGTCCATTGATAGTGATGTCGCGTGAAGATGAGATCATGATAGCTCCACCACCAGCGCCGCCATTTCCACCATTCCAAGTATCAGAGGAAGAACCACCACCGCCACCGGAACCGCCAATTAACGGCTGGATGAAGGCATTTCCGTAGACACCATTGTGTTCGGCCCTTTGGCCGTCGCGGAGATTGGTGGGGCTGGTTTGCTGAGCTGTGCCGGGATTCCCCCCGCCGGGTCCCTGGCCGGGTGACCCGACGAAAGA
Source organism: Verrucomicrobiia bacterium (assembly GCA_036383895.1). Taxonomy (GTDB): domain Bacteria; phylum Verrucomicrobiota; class Verrucomicrobiia; order Limisphaerales; family SXQI01; genus DASVNK01. The sequence continues at coordinate 89,519 of DASVNK010000053.1, forward strand.
AGAGGATGCATCGAAGCGAATAGCACCTCGACCACCATCAAAGCCGCCAGGACCTGCTTTAGCCACAACTCCGGCCGGCAGAGCGTTCACGCCGCCCTCTCCATTCAGGTCCAGCGCGCCGTTGATCGTGACATTGTCGGTCGCGAGCCAGCGGACCGGTGTATTGTTGGCATTTTTCAGAAAACGAACGGTGACATTGCCTGGAATGTTAATGGAAGTGAAATTCCAAGTACCACTTGTCCGGGCAGCCATATCAAAGAATTGAGTTTTGCCGCTAAAGAAGCTCCAGTTGGAGCCATCCCAGAGCAACGTATCCGCATCGTAGGAATCCAAGCTGGGAACCTCTCCACCAAACAGCAAAACCCGCTGCTTGCCCGCATCCCAAACCATGGAGTGATAATAGCGAGACCGGGGCAATGAGCTTTTTTGGGTCCAGGCAGAACCGTTCCAGGCCCAAGTGTCAGCCTGGCCTGCGCCGCCGGACATGATTACTTCCTGGCGGACTGGGTCGTACGCCATGGCGTTCCAACTGCGTGCAGCAGGTTCAAACAATGGCAAAGGGTTCGGGCGAAACCAGTTCACGCCGTTCCACAACCAGGTTTGCCCGTGATTGCCAAAGAGAACGACCTGCTGGCGGGCTTCGTCGTAAACCATAGCGCTGCTGCCGGTAGCCTGAGGTCTGGCAGCGGGATTGGCCAGGCTCCAGTTGGTGCCATCCCAAAGCCAGGTTTCATCCGTTCCAATGGCTCCGCCGAAGAGAACGACCCGCTGGCGGGCGGCATCATATGCCATCTGGTAATTCTCCCGCGCGGTGGGTGATGAGGCAGGAGTTTTCTGAGTCCAGGTGGTGCCGTTCCAGGTCCAGGTATCATTCAGACGTCCGGAGGAACGGATGCCACCAAAAAGGACCATTTCGTTCCGGGCAGCGTCCCAAACCATCTTCATGGAATACCGATCAACAGGACTGGCGGCGGGGAGCAAGCGCACCCAGTTGGTGCCGCGAAAGGCCCAGGTATCATTCAGGGCGGCGCCATTATTACCACCGAAAAGGAGAGTTTCCTGACGAACAGGATCGTAAGCCATCGCGGCGTACTGTCGGCCCAGGGGGATTTCGCGGAAGGTCAAGGGGCCGTCGGCGCCGGTTGACCCGCTGCTGAAGGGCAGGTCCTGCGCCGCGCTGTTGACCGCGAGGAACGCCGTGACGAGCAGAAGCCCGAGAGCGGTTGGTCTGAGGTTGGAGTGAGAACGTGTTTTCATACGTTTATACATTTTGCTAGGGCTAAAATTTATTGATTTTGATAACTAACGATCGGGGAAAAGGTTTGGACGGTCGCGGGCTCGTCTGCTGGAATCGCATTCAGATAACTGGCGGCCGGAGAGATGATATCCATGGAAATTCCGGCGGGAACCGGCTCAGCGAGAGCGTTCAAATAACTGGCGACCGGCGATTGCACGTGGCGAACCAGATTTTCAGGTAACGGCGCTGCGACTCCGTTCAAGAACGATGCAGTGCTGGAAGTAACGATCTTTTGTAAGCCTGCAGGAATGGTCGTTGGGGTGGCGTTCAGGAAACTTGCGGATACGGAAGCGACCAGAACGATCGGTTCGGAACCTGAGTTGGCGGGATCGGTCCCTTCCACAACTTCGCCGTTGTCGTCCCAACCATCGCCGTCGCTGTCGTGAGTGCGAGGGCTGGTCCGGTTGGCGGCTTCAGCGAAATTGTTCAATCCATCATTATCGGAATCTTCCAAATCATCATGCACGCCGTTTTGGTCGCTATCACGGACGCGGGGATCGTAACCGAACACTAGTTCCCAGCTTGTTTTGAGACGGTCGTTATCGAAATCCTCGTCGCCATCGAGAATGTTATCGCCGTCGGTATCCGGATTTTGGGAATCAAGGTTCAGGGCGGCCTCGACGTTGTCGGGCACGCCGTCATTGTCCGAGTCGGCCTGGCCGAGCACCCAGAAGTTCCAGACGACCTCTGCGGCGAGCGGATTTCCCGACAGATCAGCCAACGGGGGGCGGACTGAAACTTGATACAGGCCGGGTGCGAGCGTTTCGTCGAAATCGACTCGGCCCGCGCTCACATCTTCGCGATAAGAGAGCACGCCGGTGGCAACGATAGTATCATCGGTGTTGCCGATAATATTATCGGCTCCGCCAAAGCGAAGGAGGAAAGTAACAGGTGAAAGAGTGCCCTGATTGATCGGCTCGCTGAATTGTGCCGAGACATAATTCGCTTCGCCCACGATCGCCCCGCTGCTCGGGAACCGGCGAACCACGCGAGGTGGGGTTGCATCTGGAACCAAGGCGACCGTGATTTCGTCTGTCCAGGTGAAATTGCCGCCGGTGTCGGTCGCTTTGGCGCGAAGCTTGAAGTTGGGTGCCGGAAGAACCGGGGTTATAAAGTTCGCCTCGAAGGGATAGTTCCCATCAATCGCGACGAGTTCGCCATTGATGTAGAACTCGACGTTCCGCACCTGCACATCGTCCGCAACTGTGGCGCTAACCCGCACCCGTTTGCCTTCCTCGGCCTGGGCCGGATTCAGTGGGAAACTGGCGGAGAGGGCGATCGTGGGGGGCACACCGCTCGCATCGTAAGCCAGATAATTCACCACCTGGAGACCAGCCGCGCCATCGGCCACGTAAGCCAGTCCGTTATAAATCGAGAGCGCATGGGCGATGCCAGGAGTTGGCAGCGTTGCCAGCAATGTGCCGGTGACGGTCGGATCTTCGAGATCGAACAAGTAAATGTCGTGCGTGCCGTCATCACGAGGATTGATACCCACTGCAGCAACGCCGAGTGCTGAGCCGTTATCAATCACCTGTTTGTGGGAATTCGCCCCTGCATCCACAGCGTTCCCGCGAACCACCAGTGTATCCGGATTGCTCACATCGATCACGTGGAAGCCGGGGTAGCTGGTGACATAAGCATACTGTTCGCCGACGAAGAGCCGCCTGCGCCCGGTGATTCCTTCGGCGAAGAATGAAAGAGTAACCTGCCCGGCCAGTTCGAGAGTGTCATCGACCAGTCGATAGCGCCGCAACGAGCCGGGTAGTTGCACGTAGAGATAGCCACGAGTCACAACGAGATCGTGAATCACCTCATTCAGGTTGTGCCGTTCCAAAATCGTGCCGGTAACCATATCCACCACGACCACCTGGCCGGCTTGCGTGCCGACATAAGCGACCGCCCCGGACACAGCCACAGCTCGAGCGTTGCCGGCGATATTCACCTGGTGCAGAAGCGTGGCGTTCGGGGGATCAAGGATGTTAACGATGGCAAGGCCGCTCGGCCCGTCCGCAACGGCCACGAATCCATCTCCCACCGCGACCGATTCCGCCGAGCCCAGGGTATCCAACTGCCGGAGGAGGTTGGGAGTCAGTCCGGCCGAAACGTCGAAGAGCGCAACGCCCGCAGTTCGGTCGGCGACAGCGGCAATATCGTTGAAAGCGGAGACATCAACCGCAGTGCCCGGAGTATCGACCGCAGCGATGACACCAGTGCGAACGGCGAGCCCGCTATTTGGATCGAGGCCCTGGCGAATTTCATTTCCATCGTTGATCCCATCGTTGTCGGTATCCGCCTTGGTGGGCGAAGTCCCCATAATCAACTCACCGATGAAGCCGAGACCGTCCCCGTCGGTATCGTCAGAGCCATCAGCAATGAGATAAACGTTCGGAAGAATAATGTTCCGGCCATTATCGCCGGAAATAAAATCGGCATACCCAACTTCCAAAGTGTCTGCCTTGAGGATGTAATTCCGATACGGAGTGTTCGGCCGCATGATGAGGTTGGCATGGGCAATACCAGCGCGTCCGGCCACACCCCGTTGCACGATTTCAGCGCGAGTCCAATCCTTCAAAGCGTAATAATGAAGACCGGTGGAGAAGACCAGCGGCTCTTCCGGGGGAAGGTCTGTGCCGGTGGAGGCTGCTCGGATAGATAAACTGCCGTTGGAGCCGTTGCATGCGTCGTCCGCGTTGTTCGGACCGAGAACTGTATCGGTCCCGCCCTGCCGGGCGATATGCGATTGAGAAGTGACGCGCAAGGAAGTAGCTGCGACCGGTAGCTGGGTGCTGAAGACTGGAAGACCGACGTCGCGAGTTGGAATAATCTGCACGTTAATGAACCCACCAGAGCTGATGACCAGGCCGGCCTTGTCACCGCAGGGGCTGAACTGCCAAAACCCGGAAAGTGGATTGAAGCTCCATGATCCCCCGGCGAAGCCAAACTGCGCGGTGATCAACTGCGAATTGACAATTTTTTTCTTGTCAAGGTTCACCAGGTTCCATTGCACGCCGCCGCCAAAACCGTAGGCATAAATAAACGAGCGGTCCGAACAATCAGGACTGAAACCCCAGCCTGCATTCCCCGTGGGGAAAGAGGTGTAATGGTTCACGTCGCCGTTGGAAGTACTGATGACGTAAAGCTCCAGTTGTGTCCCCGACACCGTCGCGTAAACAAAGCGTCGTCCATGGGGACTATACCCGAAGCCGGATGGAGTCGCGGCCTTTTGAATCGTCCAGACGGGAACGGTCGGGTTTTGGCGCGCGAGGTTGTGCAGCATGAGTGTGTGTAGTTGGTTGCCGAACCCGCCCGTGATGAAATTATACATGAAAGAGTCACCATCCGGAGCAAAGCCCCAACCCGCATTCAAGGAAGGAATTGTAACTGCGAGCACCTGGCTGTTGTTCGAGACGCGTCGAATAACAATATTGATGTCTGTTCCCTGTTGAGTAGCAGTTAAGCGATAGCGCCCATTCGGCGAAGTGCCATCTCCGTTTACTTTCGCGGTCACAACCTCCGGATCCACATAAGCGCCATCGTTCGGACATCCGCAATCGACCCCTCCAGCGCAACCGCCAGTGCCACCGCCCGAGGGTGATGAATCGTGACTGTCTCTCACTCCGTCATCGTCATCATCGTTGTCGTTACTGTTATTTATGCCGTCCCCATCGATATCAGGATCCACGTCATTCTTGACGCCATCCCCATCGATATCGTCATCAGCGTTGTTCGATTCGCCGTCGCCGTCCGTATCCTCACCGTCCCCGCCATCATCGCCCGAATCACCGTCAGGCCCACCGCTGTCGCCATCGCCACCTTCATCGCTCGGGCCGTTACCACCACTTGGGCCATTCCCATTGGGGCCATTCCCGTTCCCACCGTTTGGTCCTCCATTGCCACCGCCGCCGCTACCGATCGCATCGCAACCACCACCGCTGCCTGGCTGTGTGCCGTGCCAACCCGGTTGCAGAACACCGTAGCCTGGATCGGTCTCCACAAAATTCCCGTCCGCCGTTACGGTCATCGGTCCGGCGATTTCCCAGCGGCCGGTGTCATGGTTGAAGCTCCAAAGCGCACTCTTCGCACCTGGCGGCAGCTTAAAACCGGTGACAGGATCAGGAAGGTTCGGAAAACGAACCGGCACAGGACGATCGAAATTCGATGGACCGTCCGTTTGAATGGTAATCACCAGAGGCAAGTTTAATCCCGGGGGAAGCGGCTCTGGAATCCGGTCCGGCGGCACAGGAGCGATGCCGACCCGACCACCTCTTGTTCCCGCATCATTGAAAAGGGAGTTGGCCGGAACAGTGACCGAGACACCTGCCAGTTCGGGATTGGCGGTAATGACTTCGGCGGGGAAAGTGACTTGCGTCGCCGCGGTAGCGCTCACTGTAGTCAGCGTTCCCTGGATCACCAACGGAAGGAAAATCTCTCCATTACCACCCGCGAGGTTGGTTTCCACTCCAGCCACCGCTTCCCAGGCCTTGCCCACAACAGGATAGTAATCACCATTTGGCCAACTGCTTCCCTGCGCAGTGCGCCCATCAACGTGGACGAAAAATCTGCCGGAAGGAACGGGCTGCAATTTGAAAAAACCGGTCGCATCCGTAGTCGTGCGCATTGTTTCCTCCGCGCCATCCACCGTGACGGTAACTCCTTGCAGTGGCACGTTCATCATCGTGCCGGGGTTCGCGGGATTGGGCACCTGTTCGGAGGCAAAGACGCGGCCGATGACCGCGGTTTGCGAAACCGGGGTGGTGCTCAGCGTGTTGAACGCCAGCGAGTAGGTTCCGCCTGGAACTCCGTCATTATTTCCATCCAAAGTGCGGCCCCGATCATCCTTGATCTGATCGGTATTGAGCGTGACCTGCACGCGCGAACTGGCGGGCAGATTTTCCAGGTAGAACAACGTCGCCTTGCGCCGATCGGTCGCCAGTTCGACCCGTGAAAGAATTTTACGAGTGCCGACCGTAGCGGAAAACTGATCCCTACTAATGGTTGCATCAGCCGCCAGCGGTTCGCTGAAATATAGAATCGTTTCGCGAGTGACTGCGACTTCCTCATCGCCGACAGAGGGAGACGAACCGATGATGCGTGTCAGTTGGAGCGTTCCCGGAAGGCGCAGACGGAAATACCGGCTGGCACCCGTCGGTTCGAGAGTCACCACCAGCGAGCTACCCTGGATGACCGCCGTTTGCGGAGAATCCTGCCACAGAATGGTGTTATTAAGCGTGACTGTCTCCTCTAGAATTCCGTTGGCCAACTCCTGCGGCCACGCCAGGCGCACTCGGCGGTCGGGCAGTTCCTCGACCTCCAATCGATATTCGGGAGATTGCGCGAACGCGGGAAGCAGTAGGAGAGTAACCAGAATCAGCCGGGCGGTGAGTGGCGGCAAATTAAACATAAGGGAAGGTTCGCGAGATCCGAGATTCCTCCTGCCGCACAAAAGTGTCAAAGGGATTCGCTAAAAAATTTATCGTACGATCGAAAAAAGCTAATAAGTGGAAAAAAGTTTTACGGAAATTCTCCCAACCGACGCTAACCGTTGAAGTCAGTTCGATCTTGCCGGTCTTCGACTCGGAAAGCGAGGCACTCACATCGCCGCAGATTGCTTCCGGTGCATCAGGACGGCCAAAGTTTAACGTTGATACTTTCCGCAAGATCGTCTAATTAGGTTACGAAACGCAAGTGATCTCCTTCCTCCACCGCTATTTGCAGATTGTTATTGCGCTCACCTTTGTAATTTCTTCTTTTTCTAACCCGTTGCTTGAGTGGAATTCCGTCGTGCTTAATGCCGTCCGGGGAGATAACATCGCTCCAACGCTAGCCGCCAGAAATTTTGCTATTATCCACACCGCCATCTTCGATGCGGCGAATTCCGTTACGAGAACTCACCAGCCGTACCGGGTGCAACTTGAAGCCGAACCGGGAGCTTCAATCGAAGGAGCTGTCATAGGTGCAGCTTACGAAACTATAGTCTCGTTGCACCCTAGCTCCGAAGCGGCAGCTATTGAACTCCTAATGGAGCAAAATTCGAGATTCGATGGGACGAATGGTTATCTTGAGGGTTTAACGCTGGGAACGCGTATCGGGAAGCTAGCACTTGAAAGTAGGCAAGGAGATGGGGCGGCGACAGATTTTCCGTATATACCCAGCGATGGGCCTGGAGAGTGGCGACGCACCCCACCTTTCCGCCCGCCACTTTCTCCGGGTTGGGGCTATGTGGATTACTTTGCTCTGACGACAGATGTATCATTTCTACCCCCGCCACCTCCAACGCTCGACAGTGAGGAGTATGCAATAGCACTGAACGAAGTTAAAGAGTATGGAAGGAAAAACAGTTCAGTTAGAACAGCGGAACAGAGCGAGACGGCAGTCTTTTGGTCTGACTTCAGCTATACTGCGACACCCCCGGGTCACTGGCAGGAGATAGCGACGGACATTGTGGTTCAGCAAGGTACATCTTTCGAAGATGCTACGCGGCTATTTGCATTGTTAAGTCTCGCACAGGCAGATGCCGGAATCGTCGTTTGGGATTCCAAGTATCTATACAATTTGTGGCGGCCTATTACTGCGATCCAAAGAGCGAATGAAGACGGAAATGATTTGACCGGGGTTGATTCATCCTGGGAGAGTTTGCTGGGCGCTCCCCCGTTTCCCTCCTACGTGAGCGGTCACAGCACATTCAGCAGCGCAAGCGCTACTGTGCTCGCGCGTTTTTACGGGACAGATTCCCTGACTTTCTCCGCTAAGTCTGATGCACTTCCTGGCCAAACGCGTGTTTATCGGAGCCTGGCGGAGTGTGCAGATGAGGTTGGTATGAGCCGAATTTACGGAGGCATCCATTTCGGCTTTGATAATGTTGAAGGAAAACGTTCGGGAAAAGGAATAGCGAATTACGTTTGCGACAATTATCTGCTGCAAGGATCTTCTCTACCGTCGCTGACTCTAAAACATGGCAGCAGCGGATTCTTGCAAATTCGCCTTCATGATCTACCTGGCCAGAAGATTGTCTTGGATATCTCAGACGATCTGGCGAGTTGGAAGCCCTTTTCAACGAATGTATCGGCAACTGGAGGAATCGTTGTGAATGACACTCCGAAGGCCGCCCGCTTCTATAGAACTCGCAGGGTAGAGGGGGATAAATGATGCGGAATTAACGCGGCCGCGGCGTTTTTCGCCCCGGATAAACAGCAGCTTATCCCAGCAATCAGCCTTTCTGCCACAATCAGGACGGAATTTTGATGCGACCTAGTAGAACAGGCGCAACCTGATCTTGCTTCGGCACAACCAAACTATGTTTATCCCATCCACTCAAAGCTTTCGACCACCCGGACACCGTTGGCATCACTTCATCATAGCGGCGATCGCCCTTCTTTTTTCCTTCAGCTCCAGCGCGGCAATTAACTGGTACGTTCCAAACCCGAACTACTCGATCGCGCGCAACTGGAACGAGCGGGCTCTGGAGGGAATTCGCATGGATACGCCGCATCCTCCAGGGCAGGCGCGGAATCTTTTTTCGTTCTCGACGGTGATGTACGATGCGTGGGCGGCGTACGAACCGAATGCAGTTGGGTTCATCTATCGCGGCAAGCATACCGCGACTGATGTTGCGGCGGCTCGTCGTGAAGCGATGAGTTACGCGATGTATCGTATGATGCTGGAGCGGCACGCCTATTCGCGAACAGCGACAAACCAGGCGGATGCGAATCCTGCTTTCATGATTGCGCTGGGATATGATCCCAATAACACGTCGCGTGATACTTCGACGCCGGCGGGAGTTGGGAACAGTATCTACGATGCGGTGTCAGCCTGGTTTCTGGAGGATGGTTCGCGGCAAACGGCGGGAACTGCGTTCCCGACAGCTAATCCGCCCGTGGCGTATCCAGATTATCCTGTAGGACATCCGCGCCGGTATGCGTTCGTGAACCCTCCGATGAATCCGTTCCTGCCAGGTATCAGCGACGGGACGAACAATACTGTTTTAGATATTAATAAGTGGCAGCGATTGATCGTGGCGGGCTCGATCGATCAAAACGGCTTTCCGCAGAATCCGTTGCAGGGGTATCTCGGGGCGCCCTGGCTCTGGGTTCGGACGTTTTCATTAAGTCGAATTGATTCTGATAAACCTTGGATTGATCCCGGCCCGCCGCCCTTCCTGGGCACCGCCCGGGACGCAGAGTTCAAATCAAATTTGGTCGCAGTGATCCGGGCCAGCAGCCAACTCACTACGGCAGACGGCGTGCGCGTCGATATTTCGCCAGCGACGATCGGCGACAACACCCTTGGCAATAACGATGGCAGCGGCTACAGGACGAATCCAATCACTGGCCAGCCTTATGCCTCAAACATTGTTCTGCGGGGCGATTTCACGCGGGCATTAACCGAGTTCTGGGCCGACGGCCCGTCTTCCGAAACACCTCCGGGACATTGGAACTCCATCGCGAACCATGTCTCCGACGAGTTAACAACGTTCCGAATCGGCGGGACTGGACCGCAAGTAGACCGACTGGAGTGGGACGTGAAGATGTACTTTGCGCTGAACGCGGCCCTGCATGATGCAGGTTGCGCGGCATGGAGCGTGAAACGTCACTACAATGGCTGGCGACCGATTGGTCCAATTCGCTATTGCGGCGGCCTTGGGCAATCGAGCAATCCGGAATTGCCATCGTATCACATAAACGGCTTGCCTCTGGTTCCTGACCTGATCGAACTCGTGACTGAAGAAACGGTAGCTTCGGGCCGGCATACAGGGCTAACCCCCGGGAAAATTGCGGTGCTCTCCTGGCCGGGCCAACCGGAGGATCCGGCGACCGAAACCAGCGGCGTTCGTTGGTTGAACGCAGAAAATTGGATGACTTATCAAAAGAAGACGTTCGTGACCCCTGGTTTTCCAGGTTACATCTCGGGTCACAGCACATTCAGCCGTGCTGCCGCCGAAGCGATGACTGGTTTCACAGGGTCGAAATGGTTCCCAAATGGCCTGGGCAGTTACACACTCCCGAGCCTCGTCAACGAAGCGGGTCCGAGCGCGCCGGTTACGCTGCAATGGGCGTCGTATTATGATGCCGCGGACCAGGTCGGACTCTCCCGCATCTGGGGTGGCATTCATCCGCCGGCAGATGACGCCGCGGGACGGCTGGTCGGTTCGGAGGTCGGGATTTCCGCGTGGAATCTCGCGAAAAAGTTCTTTGATGGCTCTGTTCTGAATTCCGAAGTGAATGTTGCCAGCCGAAAGGTGGACAACAACAGCGCGGAGCTGCGCTTCAATGCTGTGCGGAGTTTGTATTACACACTCCAGGCATCCACCAACGCTGCAGGTCCATACGCGAATGTCGGACCCTCGAGCCGCGCATTGGAAGCCTCTGTCGCGAGCACGATCCCACTGGCTGAACCGTTCCGATTCTTCCGCGTTTCAGCTTCGCTCGCTCCGTGAGTATTACTTGGTCGAATTATAGAGCGCGCTGGAGTTCAACGGGAGTCTCGCGCGCCTTTACCTTAATTGAGCTCCTCGTGGTGATCGCAATCATTGCGATCCTGGCCGGAATGCTGCTCCCGGCGCTCAGTAAGGCCAAGAGCAAAGCCCAGCGAATCACTTGTGTAAACAACCTGAAGCAGGTCGGCCTCGCAATGCGCCTCTGGGCGGATAACCATGACGGAAAGTTCCCGTGGAAAGTGGATCAAGCGCTGGGCGGCGGTAAACCTAACGGGAGCGGCAATGCGCGGGTGAACTTCCAGTTTTCTCTCGCTTCCAACGAACTTAGTTCGACGAAGATCATTCTTTGCCCGAGTGATGTTCGCAAAGTTGCTGCGACGAATTTCGCTTCGATCGCGCTGACTAACGCGAGTTATGCGCTATGCGTCGAAGCAGATGAAAAACGGCCGAGCGTGCCACTTGCGACGGACCGTGGCATGAGTGGTTTTGATGTCACGGGACTTCCGGACAATATCAACTGTTTCATACTGACTTCGCCCGAAACCGGCGCGCGCACCGCAAAATGGAGGAAAGGTGTTTGTCATGGCGAAAACGCGGGGATCATCACATTCGGGGATGGCTCGGTGCAGCAACTGAACGACCGACGGCTCGTCCAGACTCTGACCGGTTATGATCCCGCAGCCGAAACGGACGAAGGAAACCTTCAGTTCTTTTTCCCGTGACCAGGTTCACGCACCAGGCCGGTTTAGTGTCGATTAAATAGTGGGGATCTTCGGAGGACCGTCGCGCCACCCGGCCAGAACGGGAATTGAAGGCGCCTTGCAAGCGTTGTCGGGCGAGCTACTATCGCGGTATTCCCATGAAAACAGGTGAAAAGGTCGGCGCTTGCTGCGTTGCGTTGTTCGTCATGGTGGCACTGCATTCGAGCGAAGGCGCGGAACGCAGCAAGGTCATTACGGTGGAAAATGCGAAGGTCGGAACGACGGACTGGGTGATTACCAAAATCAAGAAAGGGACGCGTCCGCCGAAGTTCGAACCGGACAATGAGCCGTACGAAAAAGGGTGGCGGCATCGCAAGGAGCTGGAGGGTTACGTATCCCATACGAGCATTCGCGCAGGCGAGACCTTGAAAGTGTATGTGAGCACCGATCCGGCGATTGAATTCAAATTCGACCTTTATCGGCTCGGTTATTACGGCGGCAAAGGAGCGCGGCTGGTGAAATCGTTCGGCAATTTTCAAGGAGTCGCGCAACCGATTCCCAGGGATGGCGAACGAAATGTCCGCGAATGCAAATGGACTGAAACGACCTCGTTCGAGATTCCGAAGGATTGGGTGAGCGGCGTTTACCTCGGCAAACTCGCCGGCGTGGATTCTGACGCTGAGTCCTACGTCATCTTCATCGTGAAAGACGATCGGCCCGCCGACCTGATCTTCCAATGTTCGGACATGACGTGGCTGAGCTACAATCGGTGGCCGCAGTGGCGATCCCTTTACGATAACGACGGCGAACCGTGGGGGGCATCCAACGGCCGCCTGGGTTACGATGTGAGTTTCGATCGGCCCTACGCGATGTACTGGAATGGGTTTCCGCTTGGGTTCGAGCCGCTCACGCTTGGCTCGGGCGAATTTCTGATGATCGAATTTCCGCTGGCGTTCTGGCTGGAGAAAGAGGGTTACGATGTGACTTACATTTCCAATGTCGATACGCACGCAGAGGGCAAAGGTTTGCTGCGCGCAAAGGGGTGGGTCTCGGTGGGCCACGACGAATACTGGACACAGGAGATGTTCGATAATGTGATGGCGGCACGGGACGGCGGGGTGAGCCTGGCATTTTTGAGCGGCAACAGCGTTTCCGGCCGCGTGACACTTTCTGCCAGCAGCGATGGGGTTCCTAATCGAATTATGCGGCGCGCGGGCGGGTTTCGCGACGAAGCGAAATTGATGGGTTCAACTTCGTATGGCGTCGGCTTTGCTGATTGGACCTGCGACAAACCGGACCACTGGATCTTCCAGGGCACAGGAATGAAGAAAGGCGATCGCATCAAAGACCTGGTCGGGTGGGAATACCACGGTGCGCCGCTCGCGGATTATGAGTCGATGGAAGTGCTCTCCAGCGGCAAGGTTTATGGGTGGAACGGCGATGCGCGTGATCGCACCTATGCCACCACGCTTTACACCGCGGAAAAAGGAAATTTCGTTTTTAATGCCGGGACGTGCTGGTGGAACATGGTGCTGTCGCGTCCGCCCGGCTTCATGAACCCGCCACGTCGCTACTTCAGCGAACCGGACGCGCGCGTGCAGCAGATTACTCGAAACGTGCTCAATCGGATGATCGAACTGAAAACGCGGAGTAACAATACGACAGCGGCAAAATCTAGAGAACAGGAGCTCTGAACGAGATGTCAGCGGTCTTGAGTTCGCTGGCTGTTCCTGACGGCCTGTGCGGCTCGCCACAGGAGAACGATTGGGACGCTGAAGTAAAATCCCATGGCGGCGCATAAAAGCTGCCAGGCGATGCGTCGGTCGGGTTGGTCGAAGTCAAAGAGTGAGTAGGCGCGGTTGAATCCGGAACGACTGGCTTCGTTGTAGAAGAGAATGGCGGTAATGAGATAGGCCACGAGGACGCCAATTCCAACCGAGACGTAAAACATCTTGGGACGCACACGCAGTCGATCGAGCGCATACCCGACCAGCACCACAATCGGCAAGCCTGACAGAATGGGGAGAGCGAAGTTATTTCCCATTCCGTCCATGAGGCCGGTAACTTGATGCAGGAGAATCGCGGGAAGCAGCGCGGCGGCGAGCGTGATGTTCTCGCCGCCGCCGTAAATGAGACTTGCTCCGACCAGCGCGAGCCAAACCAACGGCATGAGCCAGGATAGAAACCAACGCCGCTCCAACGCGGGCGCGGGGCGATCTTTGGCTGGCGCTTCACTGGTAAACATCGGTGAGGTCACTCAATCCTCCCTGCCCTTTTCGCGCAAACGGTCGCGCAGGCCGCGGGTGAGTTGTTTTGAGCGGCGTTTTTGTTCGGCTTGTTTGTGGACGTCGTGACGCGAGGCGAATTGCTCGACTTCGCGCTGGAGTTTGCGGAAACCGAGGAGACGTTCTTCAGCCAGATTCCCGGTGCTTAACGCGGCGCGGACGGCGCAACCAGGTTCGGTTTCGTGCTGGCAGTCGGTGAACTTGCAGCGCGCCGCGAGTTCGGAAATTTCGGGGAAGGCGTCGGCGAGCCCTTCGTCGCCTTCCCACAACTGAATCTCGCGGAGGCCAGGGGTATCGATGATGACGCCGCCTTTGGGGAGGCGGATCATTTCGCGTTCGGTGGTGGTGTGGCGTCCTTTCTGGTCATCTGCGCGGATCTCGATGGTCGGCAAAAGTTCGTCGCCGTAGAGCGAATTGATCAGGGTGGATTTGCCGACGCCGGAGGGTCCAACGATGGCGGCGGTTTTTCCGCGACTGATGAACTGGCGCACTTCCGGGAGGCCGTTGCCGGTGATGCTGCAGACGGGAATAACTGGGGCGTCGGCCGAGACTTTATACGCAATTTGCAGCGCAGTGGGAACGTTTTCGCACAGGTCTGTTTTGGTGAGGAGCAGGACTGGTTGGGCGCCGCTTTCGCGGACGACGGTGAAGTAACGTTCGATGGTGCGGGTGCGCAATGCGACGGCGCATGAGATGGCAATGAGAACGGTGTCGACATTCGCGGCGAGGACCTGTTCCTCGACGGCGCGGCCAGTCTGGGTGCGTGAGAGCTTGGTTCGGCGCGGCAGAACGGAGTGGATAATCGCTTTCTGTTCGTCCGGAAGTGTCTCAACGAGGACAAAATCACCGGTGGCCGGGTTATCGGCCTTGTTCACGGCAAGATGCCGAAAACGTCCAGAAACTTGCGCGAGGTATTCGCCGGATTTGCACCAGACTTCATAGCCGCCGCGGAAAACGAGGGCGACGCGGGCAGGTTCGAGAGAGTCTGACGATTGCACGCCAGCTTTAACATTTTTGGCGTGTTCGGCGAAGAAATCGTCCCAACCCAGGCTCCGCAAATCCATTCAGGGGCACTGTACGGTTCCGAGACAAATAAACCAAGCCCCTACCCCCGCGCTCAGTGTCCCAAGTCTCAAAACGAGACACATAGAATCGGCGGCTGCCCGCAAAGGCTGGAAGAACGTGTCCCATTCGTTCCCATAGCCGACAGAAACAGCTTTTCTGGGGTCAGGCATTCCCTTGGCACGCCCATTGCTAAACCCCGAGCGCGTCCGCGTTTCTCACAGAACGCATCCGATGTTCAAGCCCAGTCATCGTGACGCAACCAATTGCCGGCACCGGCAAGCCGAGAAGCAAGGTGCTGGCTGACAACGCGAATCGCGAGTTTCTGCTCGCAAATCCAATTTGTAATGGAACAAAAAAGAAATCTGGGAATTTGTATCACCTGGCTGCGGAGCGTCCTTGCAGTGCTCTTCTGCGCTACCGCTGTGGCCACCGTCCGCGCTGAAACTGACCCGAAGAACTATGCGGTGATGACGCACGCGGAAGTTTCGGCTTCGCCGGCGCGCATCACCTTGAAGTGGAACGCTGATGCGGCTGCCACGGGGCACACGATCGCACGGCGGAATGGGAATTCGTGGGATACGGTGGCGACGGTGGGCGGTTCGACCCTGACCTGGACCGATTCGAATGTGGCGGTGGGCCAGCCCTATGAATACCGGATTACGAAGTCGACCTCGCAAGGTTACCAGGGCGCAAGCTTCCTGCTGGCGGGCATCAATGCGCCACTGAAGGACAATCTCGGGAAAGTCATTCTGCTGGTGGATAACACCTATGCATCGCAACTGAGCGCCGAACTGGTGCGCCTCGAGCATGATCTCGCGGGTGACGGCTGGACGGTGCTACGTCGTGATGTGTCACGTAGTTCGTCGGCGCGGGACGTGAAGAATGTCATTCTCGACGCGTATAATTCCGATCGCGCGAACGTTAAGTCAGTTTTCATCTTTGGGCATGTGGCCGTTCCTTACTCCGGCAACATGGCGCCGGATGGTCATAATCCGGACCACGTGGGGGCATGGGTGGCCGACATGTATTACGGCGATGTGGACGGCAACTGGACCGATAGCAGCGTGAACAACTCCGGTGCGGACAAGCCGTGGAACGACAATGTCCCTGGAGACGGGAAGTTCGACCAAAGCAGCATGCCGAGTGACGTGGAACTGGCGGTCGGACGCGTGGATTTCTACAACATGACCTGCTACGCGAACAAATCGCCTTCGCGCAGCGAACTGGATTTGCTCCGGGCCTACCTGAACAAGGACCATAACTTCCGTCACCGCGTTTTCACGGTCGCCCGGCGTGGATTGGTTTGCGACAACTTCGGTGATATTTACGGTGAAGCATTCGCGGCGAGCGGCTGGCGTAACTTCGGCGCGTTCTTCGGCGCGGAAAACGTCACGCAGGTGCCGTATGGAAACTATTTCTCGACTCTTTCTTCGCAGGATTACTTGTGGAGCTACGGCACGGGTGGCGGCAGTTGGTATACCTGCAATGGCATCGGCAGCTCGGATGATTTCGCGACGACGGAGATCCGCACCGTTTTCACCATGTTCCTCGGTTCGTACTTTGGTGATTGGGACAATGAGAGCGCATTCCTGCGCGCCGCACTCGGCTCCGGATATACGCTGACCACTTCGTGGGCGGGACGACCTCATTGGTTTTATCACCAGATGGGGCTCGGCGAACCGATTGGCGTGAGCACGATTGCAAGCCAGAACAATGTTTACGGCAGCGTGGCTCCGATTGGCGGCTGGTATGCGCGGCAGGTGCACATTTCGCTGCTGGGTGACCCTACTTTGCGCATGCACCCGGTGATTCCGGCGAGCAATCTGCGCGGGACGGCCAACGGCAGCAGCATGGCGCTGCAGTGGAACGGTTCTACCGATTCGAACATCCAGGGCTATCATGTGTATCGTGGTTCCGGCCCGAGAAGCGGTTTTACACGCATCACTTCCAGCCCGATCACCTCGACGAGCTTCACCGATAACAGCTATTCTGCAGGCACGGTTTACATGGTGCGCGCGATCAAGCTGGAGCAATCCGGCAGCGGCACTTATTACAACGGCAGCCAGGGGATTTTCTTCCCGAGCAGCGGTGGCACGGGCGAACCGTTGCCAGAGACTCCTTCCCCGGCGGCGAACCTCGCGGCGTCTGCCTCGTCCGCGTCGCAGATCAATCTTACCTGGCAGGATGCTTCGAACAACGAGACGGGGTTCCGCGTAGACCGTCGCACTGGCTCGAACGGCACCTGGTCGCAAGTGGCGACCCTCGGGGCAAATCTCTCCAGCTACAGCAGCACCGGTCTTTCACCTGGAACGGCTTACTATTATCGCGTGGTTGCGTTCAACAATTCCGGTTCGGCGATGCCTTCGAATGAAGCGAGCGCGACGACGGCAAGCCCGAACGCGACCAGCCCAGGGGCGACTTACGCGGCAACGGACAGCAGCACGAGCGGCAATTGGCGTGGTGTTTTCGGCCGCGATGGATTTAATATCCCGACGAGTGGTTCTTCGATGCCGGGTTACGCGACGATGAATGTTGTCGGCGGCGCTCCATATCAGTGGAGCGATTGGAACACGGAAGCGCGCGCACTGCAAAACGCGGCGAATAACGGACGGGTTGCAAGCGCCTGGTTCGCGGACAGCACGTTCAGCGTTGATTTCAATTTCATCGACGGCCAAACGCACAAACTCTCGCTCTACTTCTGCGATTGGGACCGGAGCAATCGTTCACAACTAGTTGAAGTGCTCAACGCGGCGACCGGCGCGGTGCTCGACACGCGCACGGTAAGCAATTTCCAGAGCGGCATTTACCTGAGCTGGAATGTGAAGGGATCCATTCGCGTCCGCGTCACCAAGCTCGGCGGGAATAACGTGGTGCTGAACGGAGTTTTCTTTGATCCGGCCAGTGGCATCGCGACCGGCGGAGGGAACGAACTCGGCGGCGGCATCGTCGCGGGCAAGTTCAACCTGAAGATCAATGGATCGATCGGGCAGAAATTCGATATTTACTACACAGAGAATCTCACGGCCTGGACGAAGCTCACCCAAGTGACGCTGATCACTCCAGTGCTCGACTTTCTCGACAGCACGGCCACCAGTGGCAAGAAACAGCGCTTCTATCGCGCAGCCGCCGCGCAGTAACCTACGTTCGGGTAACCAGCCAAAAGGTCCGCGGGCACCCACCCAGCCGCGGGCCTTTTTTCTTTTTCGAAACTTCAGCAAGGCACAATTCGGAGACCCTGCAGATAGTAGTCAGGCCGCTAATCACAGTCGTTAGCCGCCTCACTAACTGTAAAAATGCTGCATTTCGGGAGATAAACCTTTGCAACTGGTTAGGGGGCATATTATAAAGCTGTTGGAGCGTGAGCACACCCTTGCTCTTTTTCCGATAGTATGATGTTCAAGCAACTTACTCGATATAGAAAATCATTCCTCACTGCATCAATCCTGGGCCTGGCTTCTTTCGGTTCCACGCGAGCCGCTGACGTTACCCTGGATTTTTCAACGGACCCGACCCTCAGCGGGCAGGTGACCCTCTTCGGCAACGCTATCTGGCGCGACACCGGCGGGAATCCCGGCGGCTATCTCTCGTTGACGGACGCGGCGAACAGCCAGCGATCGACGATTGTCTTCAGCGACCTGGATAATGGCCTGGTCGTGAAAGCATTTTCCTTCGGGGTCGATGTGCGCATCGGCGGCGGTACGGAAACTCCAGCGGACGGATTCAGTATCAACTACGTTCGCGCGGGGGATGATGTGCTCGACGACGGCGATGGCTGGTCGGACATTGGCAACACCGGCGATCTGAATCTTCCAGAAGAAGGCGCAAAGACCGGTTTGGCGGTTGGTTTTGACGCCTACCTGAGTGGTGGCGGCACGGTGACTGATGTGATCGGGTTGAGTGTGCGCGTCGATAACCAACTTCTCGCGCAATATCCATTTTCCGTGTTGAACGGAGCGCTTACCGACACAAACAGTTTGCAGACCGGCCCTCGTAATCCCGCTTTCGATCCAGCGGTTAACCCGATCGAAGACTCCTGGGCGAACCTTGGCTGGGCACGATTTGAAGTGGACCTGACGGAAGACGGCAAATTGACGATTCGTTATAAAGGCCGTGAAGTAACTCCGGCGGGCGGATTGCAGACACCATTTTTCCCAAGCCCTGGGCAATTGGTGTTCGCAGGCCGTACTGGCGCACTGAACCAAAACACGCACGTCGATAACATCCAGATCAAAACAGTGGCGGCTGAATTGCCGTTCTTCACCGGGTTGAGCGGAACGGCAGCGGGCTTCATCTTCCAACTCTCCGATGGTTCCACGGAAGTCGTGACGAACTCCATCGCAGTAAAGTTGAACGGCACGACCGTTCCGTTGACCACCGTCGCAAAAGAAGGCCCGACGACCACTGGAACTTATGCTCCCGCGCAACCGCTGATCGCTGGAATGACTAATACCGTGGAAGTGACCTTCACGGATACCGCGAACCGCTCTTCGACAAACACACGCACGTTTGTGGTGCGCAACTACGCGGTGCTGACGCCTGCGGACGCTGTGCCGGCGAACTCGATCGACCGCACTGCGCCTGGTTTCACCGCGCGCGTGCATCAGTTGCCGATCGGCCGTTTCCCTGGCGACGCGAACTCAATTCAAAATGCGGAACGCCACCTCGCCAATCGCTACATCGATTTCGCGACGGGACAGCCCTACACAAATCGCGCCGACCTGACTGGCGCGAACAATGGCGTTTTCACGATTCCGACCGTGATCAACTGGAACCAGGACGCGAACACCGCGACCGCTCCGGAAAACATCGGCAACTTCCAGGATGATTCTGATCCTTCCCGTCCGGATGCACAGATCCCTGGCATTCCGGGCACCGTGCTGAATGAGGACGGTTCGTTCTACACCGACAACATCGCGGCTGAAGTTCTGACCTTTCTCGAACTGAAGCGCGGTTTGTATCGCTTCGGCGTGAACAGCGACGACGGCTTCCGCGTGACTGCGGGAACCGGCTATCGCGACATTTACGAAGCGCCGCTCGGCAGCTTCAACGGCGGCAAAGGATCGTCTGACGAGCTCTTCGACGTTTGGGTCGAACAAGACGGAGTGTATCCGTTCCGACTCGCCTGGTGGGAAGGCGGCGGCGGCGCGAACCTTGAGTTCTTCACGCTTAATGAAGCGACCGGGCAGAAGATCCTGATCAATGACACGGCCGTGACGGGTTACGTTCCTGCATTCCGCACGAGCAGCGCTCCGTCGCAGCCGTATGTCACCTACGTTTCACCTGCGGTTGGTGAAGCCGGAACATTCCCGAACGCGACGATCACGGTTGATATACGTGACGGATCTCTGGCGCTGAACGATAGCACGGTGGCAGTGACCTTGAATGGCGCGCCGCTGACGACTTCGGTAGCGAACAGTGGCACTTTGACCACTGTCACCGCTCCGGTAACCACGCTGTTGCAGCCGAACACGACGAACACCGTCGTGCTGAGCTACCAGGCGACTGGCAGTTCGGTTACCACGACACATACGTGGACTTTTGTGACCGCACCGACGACGACCTTGGCCACGGCGCAGATGAGCCCAGTGGGTTCCGGTGACAATACGAAGCCCGGCTTCAACGCTCGCATTTACCAGCTTGAACCATACCTCGATGCGGCCGGCGCACTGACGGGAATGGCAACCGAACTCTATTACGCCGACGCATTGTTTAGTGGCGCGGCTGGAGCGAACGTAGCTGATCTGTCCACGGCGAGTGACGGTCTCTTCGCCGTTGAAACGGTGATCAACCTGAACGCCGACGAAGGAAATGCGGGCGCGTTCCCGGATGATGCGCGCATGCCTGGCATTCCAGGGCTCGGAACAGCAAACACAACGGACAACATCGCGGGCGAGTTCACCACCTACATCGAGTTCCCGACCGCGGGGGTTTATCGCATGGGCGTGAACAGTGACGACGGTTTCCGTCTCACCGCGAGCGAAACGCGCGGCAATTACTTGCTGAATGTTCTCGCTCCTGCGGCAGTAGCGGGACCAGAAGCGGCGGTCTTGAGCGCGCGCGGTCTGGCTGGCGGATCCTATGGTCCCCTCCCCTCATCGCCGATTACCGCGGACGTGTTCTACGCCGGCGAAGCATGCGGCGAGATTCCGAACGGAGCGCAAATCGCCGGCAAGATACTGCTGGTTGATCGCGGCACTTGCGGATTCGTTGTCAAAGCGCTGAACGCGCAGGCGACTAACGGCGCGGTGGCGATGATCATCATCAACAACAATCCGGGCTTCCCGATTGTGGCTGGCGGCGGAACTGACGAGATCACCATTCCCGTAATGATGATCAGCCAGGCTGCGGGCGCTGAATTAAAGGCGAACCTCACCGGTTTGCGCATGACGATCTCGGCTGAAACCGCACCGGTCCTCAGCGAAGCGAACGTAGGCCGCGGCTCGGATGGATCGTTCTACAATGGAACGCTCGCGACGATCAATGTTCCGCAAGCTGGTGTCTATCCCTTCCGCCTCCTGTGGATGGAAGGCGGCGGTGGAGCGAACGTGGAATGGTACTCGATCACACCAGAAGGCGAAGGCATTCTGGTGAACGATCGGAGCAATCCGCGTGCGTTGCGGGCCTTCCGCGCGCGCACGGCGGTGACGCGTCCGACCTTAAGCCTTTCGCGCGACGGCGGAACGCTTTCAGTCGAATTCACCGGCACGCTGCAGGCGTCAAGCGACCTGGCCGGCGAGTGGAATAATGTGGCGACAAGCAGCCCGGCGAACTTCCAGGCAGACGGCCAAATGAGATTCTTCCGCGCGGTGCAATAAGCTTCGCAATCAAGTAATCCGCAGCGGCGTTGGGCAGATGCTCAGCGCCGCTTTTCATTGCACGCCAAAGATAAGAAAGGGATGGCGAAAACGGTATATGTGGTGCATTTTCCCCGCGTCATCGCGTTTCTGGCTAACACATGAAAAACAGAGTCGTTCTGTCGGGGATTATCGTTGTGCTGCTTGGTTTGGGTTTTTCGCTGAGAACGCGGAATTCTAAAGAAGTAAAAGCGCAGCGCATTTCTCAGTTTACGCAGTTAAATCCCACCAGCGCCGACGCGCCGGAGCCAGGTGATTCCAGCGGATCCGGGGTAACTGAACCTTCAGCAAACGCGGCATCTATCCCTGCTGCTCCAGCTTCGGATTTCCGCGACTGGCTAGCCCAGTGGAAGGCAAACGGCGGAAATCCTGCGGATTTAGCGCATGGCAAAAAACTTGCGAGTGTGCGCAAAGAGAGGATTTTGCAACTGTTTCGCGAGAATCCGGCGCAGGCGTTTGCGGACTCAATTTCATGGAGTGAGTGGAAAGCGCTGCCGGAGGAGTTGAAGGACAGCGTGGAACAACCTTTCAGCGCGGTGGTTAATTTTTCATTGCTGCCGAATTGTCCACCACCGGCCGGCGAGAGCCACTCGGCCAGGATCCATCCACATCGAGTGCAGTTAAATGGTGAATGGCACGAGGCATACGTTTTTGGGCGCAAGGCGACAATGACCTCGAAGGAAGGTCTGCCGGCGCGCGGGATTCTGCTGGACGGTCAAATCGTTCTTGCCGATCAGGCAGTGGAGGTTCTTTCGCTAGAAGATGCAGCAGCGGTCGCTGGTTTGTTTCCATGGAAGGGTGCGGCCGGTTCGGCAGCCAGTGGTGCCGATGCAAATGCCCGACTGGCATTGGTGGGCGGTGAACTCTTGCAGGTTGCTTCCGGAAACGAACATACATCGCTGGAACAGCTTTTCGCGAAGGCGGAGAAATCATTAAATCCAAAAGCGTTTCAGGTCGCCATGACCATCGCGGAAGGCGGAGCTGGAACGATTCTGCGCGCGTTGAGCACGGGCGACGATTCGCTCATGCAAGCTGCGTCAACCTGGACAGAAACGCCAAAGACCACGCTCGCGGTGCGCATTCGTTTTTCCGACGTGACGACCTACAGTTACACGCTGACAGAGCTAACCAACCTGATGAACAACGCCTCGAACCACGTGAAAGTGATGTCGTATGGCAAGACGTGGCTCGTGCCGCGCATCGCGACCATCAGCTTGCCGAAGGCGCGCTCGCAGTACGAAGCAACCGGCGGCCGCGATTTGATGGTCAGCGATACTAGTGCGGCCTTAAGCGCGCAGGGAATTACTGCGGCATCGTATAACTTTATCGTGCATTGCCATCCTGGAATGAACGTGGGGTATGCAGGACTTGGGCAGATCGGCGGAGGGATCAGTTGGCTCAATGGCAACCAAGGTATCGAGGTGACGGTCCACGAACTTGGGCACAATTACGGCTTGGGTCACGCCCACTATTGGGCCGGCGTGACTGGCACCGGAAACCTCGGCCGTACACAACCAGGCGGAACCTCCAGCATCGAGAACGAAGAATACGGTGACCCGTTCGACATCATGGGTGGGAGCACTTTGCCTGCGGGCCAGTATAACGCTCGCGGAAAAACGACGCTGAACTGGATCGAGCAGAAGGAAATCATCAACGTCGTGACGAATGGGATTTATCGCGTCCATCGCTACGATCACCAGCAGGCCCGCACCAACACCGGAACGAAACTGGCCCTGCGAATTCCTGCGGCAGGCGGCACCTACTGGGTTTCGCATCGCAAACTATTCACTTCAAATACCTCCCTTGTTCGCGGCGCACAGATCGCCAGGGAAGACAGCGGCATTGATCAAAGCTTAATCGATACAACACCTCTCTCCCGGCCAAGCACGTCTTTCAGCACCGACCGAACCGACGCCGGCCTGACCGTGGGCAAGACATTCATCGATCCGCTCGAAACCGTTCGTATCACGACGATCGCTTCCGGCGGCGTGGCTCCGCTGGAGTTTATCGATGTGCAGGTGGCATTCGTGGAAGATGGTGCTTTTGCGATGTATACAGGCCCGGATTTCAGAACGAATGGCCTGGTCGGTTCCTATGTAAACCGCAGCCTTCGGACCCGAGCGACGCAAGGCGATTGGCGGACGGCTGGAGATGTGGTCATTGCGGGGAAACGCGTCGATGAACGCTTGAGTTTCACCAGCGACGGGTGGGGAGCGCGCGCACCATTGCGCATCACCGGCGGAACCGATGCAAATTGGGACAATTTTTCGGTCCAGTGGGATGGAGTCATCGTGGTTCGTCGCCCGATTCGCCTCGCAACCACAAGCGATGACAGCAGCCGTTTTTGGATCGACCTGGATGGGAATGGTTCCTTCGCGTCGAGCGGACCGGAATTCGTAAACAATCATTGGGGAGTGGGACAAGGACCAACGCGTGGGGATTTAAGTCCGCTCGTTCAACCCGGGACTTACGCGATTCGAATTCAATACGAGGAAGGGAACGGTGGAAACTACTTCACACTGTCCGGAGCAGATGCGCCCTTCGAAGTGTTTACCGACTCTGAGCTGACCGCGCCGGGCCTGACCGGGAGCTATGTCGCCACGAGCCTTCGCACCAGCACTGCGCAGGCGGATTGGCGCGCGACGCAGAATATCGCTGGCACGCGTGAAGATGCGTATCCGGGATTTTCGGCCAATGGTTGGGGAAGCCTCGACGAGGTGGGATTGATACCCGGATCGAACGGAGCGGATAGTGATTGGAACAACTTTTCCGTGCAGTGGGACGGTTACTTGAAAGTATCTACGCCAGTGCGGATGGCGACGATCAGCGATGATCACAGCCGGATGTGGATTGATGTGAATTCAAACGGTGTATTCGCCACGACGTCGCCGGAATACATCAATAATGGTTGGGGTGGCGGCGGCCAGGGAATGACGCTCGGCCAGCTTTCGCCGGTGCTGTCACCGGGAAAATACGCGATCCGAATCCAGTATGAAGAAGGCGGCGGCGGAAATGGTTTTCTACTCGCGGGTGTGCCGCAAGCACCGCCGGATGCGGCGACGCTTCTAACCGCAACTACCTTCACCGGCACTGACACACGGACCACACCGCGCCGCATCGCTGGCGATTTTACAATTCAGTTCTGGGTTCGATCATCGCAGGTCGCTGGAAGCGATGCTGCATTACGAGACGGCATCGGACTGGTGGATGCCAGTTCGACTACGCCGGGCTTCGGTGTAACGCTCGGAAACGGCCGGGTGTTATTCGGAGTAAACGATGCGAACAGCACAACTTTGCTCAGGTCCGACGCGATAACGAATGATCAATGGCATCATGTTTCCGCACGGCGCGGTTGGGAAAGCGGCGAGCTAACGCTTTTCGTCGATGGCTTGCCGGTGGACAGCGGAATCGGGAGCACCAATCTGCTCGATCAACTCGCCGACATTACCATCGGCGCGCTCGCGGGAGGTTCAAACAATTTTATCGGCACCATGGATCAATTAAAAATTTGGGATACCGCGCGAACAGACGAACAAATCGCCTCGGATTATCATTCGACACGGAATACTCACGGTTATCTCGACGAAGCTCCGCTGGTTCGTTTAACACGTGGTGCCGATTCAGTGCAGGTGTTCTGGGATCCGCTTTCCGGTTGGCGGCGGCTGGAGGGCGCCACTTCCGCTGACGGAATATTCGTGCCGCTCGCGACAGATCAAAATTCGACGAATATCGGAATGGGTGCAAATCCGATGCGGTTCTTCCGCGTTCGGAAGTAAGTTCCGCCTCAGCCCCTTGAATGTTTTCGGCGGCGGAGCCACGCTGAAAGCATGGAGTTGGTGCGCGCGAGAAAGAGGGCTGCTAAAGATGAGGGCGAGCCGTGGACCGCGGCTCCGTTCGTGCCGAGCAATCCCACGCTCCGAAAACTTAAGATTGCCGCGGCGGGATGTACGGATTGTCCGCTTTGGAAGGGTGGCACGCAGACCGTTTTTGGCGAAGGACGACCGGAAGCGAAGGTGCTTTTCGTGGGCGAGCAACCAGGCAATGATGAAGACCTTGCAGGCAAACCTTTCGTCGGTCCCGCTGGAAAACTACTCGACCGGTGTCTCGTCGAAGCTGGAATCGATCGCGAGCAGGTATATGTGACGGACGCGGTCAAGCACTTCAAATGGGAGCCGCGCGGAAAACGTCGGTTGCACAAGAAGCCCAACTCACGAGAGATCGCAGCATGCCGCCCGTGGCTGGAAGCTGAGCTCAGCGTGGTCAAGCCAGAGATCATCGTCGCGCTCGGCGCGACCGCTGCGCAAACTCTCCTTGGAAAAGATTTTCGCGTGACACAACACCGCGGCAAACTCGTCGCCTCGCCGCTCGCGCCGAACGTCCTGGCGACCGTGCACCCATCGTCCCTCTTGCGCGCGCCTGATGAAGAAACCCGCCATGCCGAGACCGCGAAGTTCATCGAGGACCTTCGCAAAATTGCCGCGATTATCGCAAAACTCTGAAGATTCCGGTTCCTGCTTTCAGCTACGGACGCTTCCCCCTATAGTCGCGCCGTGCCCGAAGAGCACAGCACTAAGATCGCGCGGCAACCCTTCACTTTTGGAGGCGTGGCGCGCTTTGCACGCGCTCCAATCGGCAGGCTATTGTTCACTGCGCTACTTTTCGGCGTGGTGTGCGGCGCAGTGATTAGCTGGTTCGCGACGACTTGCATCGCCCCTGTCGTTGATGAAGCAGTTGATAAACTTCCTACTACTGGATTGATCAAGCGCGGGGTCTTGAATTGGCCAGAGCCGAACGGACGGCTGTTAGCGGCGAATGCGTTCACCTCTCTTGAAGTGCGCATCGGCGAAATGAACCAGGACAGCGCGCCGGTGGATTTCGCGTTCGAGTTCGGCACAAATTCGGTAGTGCTGCGGTCACTGCTCGGAATTCATGAATTTAGATATTCGGCGCGATACACGGTTGAAGTAAACCGCCCGGCGCTGCGTCCAGCGTGGGGGGCGTGGCGGGCGCCAATTTTGTTCGGGTTAATTCCCGGGGCCGCACTCGCACTTCTCCTAAGCTGGTCGGTGCTCGCGACGGTTTACGCGATTCCTGTGCTCACACTTGGCAAGTTATTGGCGCGTGACCTGACTTTTTGGCGAACGTGGAAAATGTGCGTGGCGGCGCAACTGCCCGGATCGTTAATCATTACCTTCGGGTTGGCGCTGTATTCAACCGGTCAGATTGCGGTGGTCTTCGTTTTCGTTATGTTTGTCGGACATTTCGTTTCAACTCTGCTCTATCTGCTGCTCAGCCCAATGTTTCTGCCGCGTGCGGAAAGAACCGCCGGAGGCGAGAATCCATTCGAGAGCGAGCCGGCGAAAAAACCTCGTAAGAAGAATCCATTCGGGGCCAAGTAAGATCAATTGCCCTTAGCTTTCACGCTCGAATCTTCAGGCAAACCGAGTTGCTGGTACAGCCGACGACGACCAGCTTTATCTTCCTCAATGATTTTGAAGGCGTATCTGGCAACGAGTTCAGCGGAACGCCGTGGAACAACAATTACGCCGTCACCGTCCGCCACGATCACGTCACCGGGCTTCACCAGCACACCCCCACACACCACCGGGCGGTTGACTGATTCTACTTCATTCCGGCCGGGACGAATCCCTCGGCCAGGTTGCTTGAAATAGAGCGGGATCTGTTGCACCTCGATCTCGTCCAAGTCGCGAGCGGTCGCGCTGGTCACAACACCAACGCAGCCGCGCGATTTCCAGGAGAGAATATTATTGGACCCGATTGAGCCGACATCGGCCTCCGGCGCCTCTTCGATGACCAGCGCGGAACCTTTCCGCAGGAGCGGAGTGAAAGGTTCTGGAGAAAGGGTGCTGTACCAATTGCCTACCCAGCGGTCGAATTCCGCTTCGGGCATTCGCCCCGCTGGGGGTCGCTGACTTGGAACGTATCGCACGGTCACCGCGATGCCGACGAAGCGATGTTTGTACTCTTTCGCGTCCTTCCAGAGCGGGTGAATCTCTGGATTCATCAACCCAATGTTATGCAGGCCGACTGCATCCATGCCATCGCTCACATCCGCGACACGCAAGCCTTCAAACATTTCGAGGATTTTGGCGTCATCCTCTTCGGAAAAAACTTCGGTGGTCATGAAGTTCGTCCCTGAGCGCGGAATGTCCGCCGCGAACATCGTGGTGGAAAATGCGGCAATGATTAGAACGAGAGATTTCATACCGCGTTTTTAGCAAGCTGCGCCATTCGTGCAATGGGCTGAATGCACAAAACAGTTGCGCTCTGCAATGGATCGCGAATCATTCACCAGCTAAATGGATGCTTACGCCGAACTGCTCGATGCGACGATCAATCACCTGAAAGATTTGAAACGTCAGGGCACGAGGTATGTGCCGGTGTCTGCGGATCTGGTAAAATCGTTAAGCTCCGGCCCCTCTCGGACGCCTTCCCAACCTGCGCGCATCGAACAAGCGCGCACACCCTCCCCTGCCCCTTTGGTTCAGCGCCCGCCAGCGACCCCGCCGAAATTCGTTGCGCCAGCGGATGCTCCGGCCTCAGCACCTCCAACGAAAACCGCCGCTCCCAAATCTCCGAACTTCGTCGAGCCGGTCGTTTTTTCAGACAATGCTTCCAAACTCGAAGCGTTCCAGCAATTGCGCGAGCGCGCGCTGGTTTGCCAAAAATGCGCGAATCTTGTCGCATCGCGGAAGAACGTGGTCTTCGGCGTTGGGAGCATCGATGCCGAATTGATGTTCATCGGCGAAGCGCCGGGTGCGGACGAAGACGAGCAAGGCGAGCCCTTCGTGGGCAAGGCGGGACAACTGCTCACCAAGGTCATTCAAGCGATCGGCCTGGCGCGGGAACAGGTCTACATTGCGAACATTCTCAAGTGCCGGCCAGACACTCCCGGACAAGCTTACGGAAACCGGCCGCCGACTCCGGATGAAATGGAACGCTGTCTTCCTTACCTCCATGCGCAGATCGACCTCATTAAACCCAAGGTGATTGTCGCGCTTGGAGCAACAGCAGTGGATGGACTCTTCGGCAAAGTTCCCGGCGTTGGAATCACCAAATTGCGCGGAAAGTGGCGCGAGTATCGCGGCACGCCAGTGATGCCGACCTACCATCCTTCCTACCTGCTGCGGCCGAATCCGAACAACATCAAACGGGAAACGTGGGAAGACATGATGCAGGTCATGACGCGGCTGAAAATTCCAATTACCGAAAAGCAGCGCGGCTACTTTCTGAAAGCACCCGGGCAGGAGTAATCGCGAGTTGTATCCGCCTGTATAATAGTGGATAAATGAGCGTGGTTATCCGCTGACCGTTTGCAGAATGAATGTTGTAGAAGCCAGGCCCACTCGCGCTCTTAGTCCCGCTCGCGCTTATTTCCAGCAGTTCGCTTTTATTGTCCTTTTCGTGGCGGGTTTGCTGCCGTCTTTTGGGCAGACGAATTTCCCAATTCAGCTCGAGGAGAATGTTCGCTTGCTCGGTCTGCTCGAGCATTTCGGACTTACCGAAAGTTCCGGGCTCACCGCGAGCAGGCGCTACACAAATGTGTTTTGGTCGCATAGCGACGATTCGTTCCAATTCATCTTCGCGATCGATAAACAAGGCGGGCATATTGGAGCGTTCGAAGTTCAGGGCGCAAACTTGATCGATTGGGAGGCCATTTCGACGGATGGCTCCGGCAATCTTTACCTCGCAGATATCGGATCCGACGGCATGGCACGAACGCATTCAGCCATCCACCGCGTTGAAGAACCGGATCCATTCGACGAATGGGGCCGCGCGGTCGTTGAGAAAACCTGGTATATTCGTTATCCGGGACCGCGCGTAGATGCGGAGAGTTTTTTCGTCTTTAACGGCTACGGCTACGTCATCACCAAGCCACTCCTGATTGGCGCCGTTTCGATGTATCGCTTCCCACTTGGCGATGACGACGAATACGTGCTTGAATTTGTGGCGAGTATTCCCGCTGCGGATGCCGTGGCCGACGCGGCGCTCTCGCCCGATGCCCAACGCCTCGCACTCGTCACGAACGAAGGGGTGGAAGTTTACTTTATCAACGGCAACCCTGCCAACGTTGCTCAGAGCCGCCGCGTGGACACCGAGTTCGAAAATAACCAGATGGAAGGGATTACCTTCGCGCCGGAAGGATTGTTAGTCACGGCGGAATCGCGCGAGGTATTTTTGTTCCATGCGCCTGAACTCCGCGGCGCCCCGGAAATCACGCGACCGCTCTTCAGCCAAACCGCGTTCATCGGAGAAAACGTGCTCTTCACGGTCGCCGCCACCGGATCGCCTGGCTTTACTTACCAATGGTTCTTCAATCGCAGGCCGATCCCGGGCGCTACGAATTCGAGTCTCACAATAACGAATGTTACCGCAGCCAACGCAGGCATGTACCAGGTTGTCGTCACGAATCCAAATGGTTCGACCTACAGCACCGCCATTCTCACCGTCATTGAGCGCACCGCGAAGATCCGCATCACTGAAGTCATGTCCGACCCCGGCGGCGGCGCATTGCCAAAGTCGGATTGGTGGGAACTGACCAATTTCGGCACAAACGCAGTTGACCTAACCGGCTGGATGTTTAGTGACGCGGGCGGTGATTTGGAGGATGCCGTCGTAATCACCAACGTCACCATCGCGCCCAGCGAATCAATCATTTTCGTCGAGAACCTCACTCGCGCGCAATTCCTCGCCTGGTGGGGCCCTGACCGAATTGCGCCTGGAACGCAGATCATCACATATGTTGGGGTACGGTTCGCCGCGGATGGTGATTCCTTGAGGCTTTGGGCTCCCGGCACCACCAGCGAGAACGCGGTGTACGAGCAAGTCACCTTCGGTGCAGCTGAATCCGGCGTTTCATTCGGCTTCGATCCGGACACCGGCGTCTTCGGCGAACTCAGCCGCATCAACGTCAACGGGGCTTTCCCCTCGGTCGACGGATTGAACGTCGGCTCGCCCGGTCGCATCCGGGGCGGACCACCGCCCGCGCAAACCGCCGACCTCCGCATCACTGAGGTCATGTCCAACCCAGGCGCAACAAACGCCTTCGCAAAATCGGATTGGTGGGAACTCACCAGCTTCGACACGAACGTCGTCGATCTGAGCGGTTGGCGCTTTAACGATGCGACCGGCGGGATCGAAGACGCCTTCGTCATACCGGGAGGCACGCGGATCAGTCCGGGCGAATCGATCATCTTTGTCGAAGATCTCACCCCATCTGAATTTCTTGCGTGGTGGGGAACCAACGTTCCCGCCGGGACGCAGATCATCACCTACAACGATATCGGCCTGAGTGAGAATGGCGATTCGTTACGGCTCTGGACCACGAACATAGCCGAAGTGTACACCGAGGTGACCTTCGTGGCGGCGCAACCGGGTGTCTCGTTCAAGTATAATCCAGACACAGGCCTCTTCGGTGAACCAAGCCAGGTGGGTGTGCACGGCGCTTTCTTTTCCGCCGATGTGCTGGATGTTGGCTCGCCCGGTCGCATCCGCGGCGGTGGCGGGCCCGGTCCGGGCGATCAACCCGATCTGCGGATCACCGAGGTGATGTCCAGCCCCGGAGCAACAAACGTCTTCGCGAAAGCAGATTGGTGGGAGTTGACCAGCTTTCACACCAACCTGGTCGATCTTGCCGGGTGGCGCTTCAATGACAATACGGGCGGACCTTCGGACGGGTTCATCATTCCTAACGGAGTGACCATTTCTCCCGGAGAATCGATCCTATTTGTGGAGGACCTTTCGGCGCCCGATTTTGCAGCTTGGTGGGGAACCAATCTCCTGTCCGGAACCAAAATCGTTACTTTTACCGGTGACGGGTTAAGCTTCGACGCGGCCGGGGATTCGGTGCGACTTTGGACCACGGACACAAACGAGGTTTTCCGGCAGGCTACTTTTACTGCGGCCACTCGCGGCGTTTCTTTTGGTTATGATCCCGAGACTGGGACGTTTGGTGAACCGAGCGATGAAGGTGTCGACGGTGCGTTCCGTTCTACGGACGCTTTGGATGTTGGTTCGCCGGGTCGAATTCGCAATCCGATACCACCTGTTGATACGATCGACGTCCGCATTACTGAGGTCATGTCCGACGAAGTGAGCGCCAACGTCGAAGACTGGTGGGAGCTGACCAGCTTTGATTCCGCCCCGGTGGACCTCAGCGGCTGGCGTTTCAATGACAGTACCGGCGGCTTGGAAGATGCATTTACGATTCCGAACGGCGTGGTGATCCAGCCCGGGGAATCGATTATATTCGTTGAAGACCTGAGCCCGGAAGAATTCATTGCGTGGTGGGGAGCGAACAACATTCCTCCGGGGACGCAAATTATCACCTACACCACGAACCAAATCGGCTTCGCGGACGACGGAGATGCAATACGCCTTTGGACCAACGGCGTGACGGATCCGAGTGCAGTGTTTACCAACGTCACCTTCGGCGTCGCACAACCAGGCGTATCGTTCACTTATAATCCCGATACTCAGATTTTCGGCGAGCCGAGCCAACAAGGCGTCAACGGCGCAGTCTTTGCTGCCGCAGGACCAGAAGTGGGCTCACCCGGCAGGATTCGTGGGGAGTCGATCGATCTTCCAGCGGTGCGCATCACGGAGGTGATGTCCAGCCCTTCCACAAACACTCTCATCGCTTCCGATTGGTGGGAACTCACCAACTTCGATAGTGAAGTGCTTGAACTCAGCGGCTGGCGATTCAATGACAACACCGGGGACGCATCGGATGGTTTTATCATTCCGGATGGTGTCACGATTCAACCTGGCGAATCGATCATCTTTGTCGAGGATCTCACACCTGATGAGTTCCGCACCTGGTGGGGGGAAGCGAACCTCTCCCCGACTTTGCAGATCATTACGTACACCGGAGTTGGGTTTTCGGCTGAAAACGGTGATCAATTGCGGCTGTGGACGCAGGATACAAACTCCATCCTCACTCAGGTGGCGTTTGGACAAGCCGATTCGGGGGTCACATTCGGGTATGATCCTGACACGCAAGTTTTCGGGGAGAAGAGTGCCCCGGGCGTGCACGGCGCGTTTGGCGCCGCGACTGGTCCGGATGTTGGTTCGCCGGGTCGCATCAGGAATGATTCCGAAGCGCGCCTTCAATTTACTTCCGAAGGCGTGCGTGTCGATTTGCACGCGCCTGCGGATCATGTTTACTCGGTCGACCATACTGAGGATCTCGTGAACGGCCCCTGGGCACCCACCGGCACCACGATTCAGGGAACCAATTCCGTCGTGCTGGAGCGTAACGTTGATGGTGAAATGCGCTTCTATAGATTGCGCAAGCTGTAGCCGCTAAATGCCGTCGTAATCCTGCGGTAAGATTGCGCTGATAAACTAATTCAATGCTTGGCTTATGAGGACCGCAAAATCCTGGAAGGTCTCAACCCTGTTCCTGGCCGTGTCCCTGGCGGCTGTGCTGCTGGCCGATCCGCGACGCGGAGAACCGCGCCCGAATGAAAGCGCGCTGGCGTTGCTAAAGCGTATGTTCCCGGGCTGCGAAGTTACGAAGGTTGATCCCGACAAAGATGACGGCGAACACCGCTACGATGTGCGACTGGAAGACCCGGAACGGGAACAGAACGTTCTCGCAACGATTACCGAAGGTGGCGAGGTGCTCGAATTAGACGAAGATATGGATGTACGCGATATCCCGCCGCACATCGAGAAAGCCTTTCGCAAAGCGTTTCCCGATGCTCAACTTCTCCATCTCGAAAAAGGCACGAAAATGGAAATTTCCTATCGCCTCGACATCAAGCAGGGCGATCGCAAGCACGAAGTGAAGATTTCCCGGCGCGGCCGCATCTTCGAGGTTGAGAGTCGCAAATAATGCGCCTTCTGATCGTCGAGGATTCCGAACGTTTGCAGCGCAGCCTGGCCCTCGCGTTGCAGAAACGGGGCTACGCGGTAGACGTCACCGGAGACGGCACCGAAGCGCTTTGGCAGGCTACCGAAACTCCTTACGATTTGATTCTTCTCGATGTAATGCTTCCTGGCATGGACGGTTTCGCCGTTTTGAAAACGTTGCGGGAGCGGCAGGTCGAAACGCCTGTGCTGATGCTCACCGCCAAAGGTGAAGTCAGCGATCGCGTCGCGGGTCTGGAAGCGGGCGCTGACGATTACCTGCCCAAGCCATTCGCGCTGGAGGAACTGCTCGCCCGCGTCGATACACTGGTTCGGCGGCGTTACGCCAATAAAAATCCAAGGATTCAGATCGGCGATCTCGAATTGGACACCGCGGCGCGGCTTGTGCGGCGCGGTGAGGAAGCGATCGCTCTTACTCCTCGCGAATATCGGCTCTTGGAATATCTCGGTCGCCGGGTGGGCGAGGTCGTTACCAAAACGGAAATTGAAGCCCACGTTTACAACGAGGAGAAAAACATCTTCAGCAACGCGGTTGAATCGGCCATTTCTACCTTGCGCAAAAAGCTTTGGCCGAACGAATCCAACCCCCCACTGCAAACGCGCCGGGGCCTCGGCTACGTGCTGGAACCAGCCAGGTGAAAAAGCGGCGGAAACCGGCTGATCTCCGCCAGCGCATCACGCGATTCCTCATGCCGCTGCTCGCCCTTCTCATCGTTGTTGGCGGATTCGCCCTGCACTCCGCCGTCCGCAAGCTGCTCATCTCCCAATTCAACCATGCCCTGCTCACGAAAGTCAGGACTCTTACCAGCTTCAATGAACCCGGCCGCGTCGGGATCAATCTTGGATTCACCGAACATCCGCTCCCGGAGTTTCACGGCGGACCGCACGCGGAATATTTTCAGCTTTGGTTGAGCGATGGTTCCACGCTCGCGAAATCGCCGTCCCTCGGAGCCGACGATTTGCCTCGCAGAACGGCACCAGAAGAGATACCCGAGTTCTGGCGCATGCGCCTGCCGGACGGCCGCGTGGGACGCGCGGTCGGTGTGCGTTTGAAATCGCAAAAGAGCGAACAGCAAACCTTCACGGTCGAATTGGTCCTCGCGCGCGGAAGCGTTCAATTAAATCGCGTGCTCGGTGGCCTGGCTTCTGGTATCGCGGCCTCGGGTGCCTTGCTGCTGCTGCTCGCCTGGTACGGCGTTCGGCGCGCCACAGCATCCGCGCTGCAACCGCTCAGCGGCCTCGCTTCTCAGGTTGCCACAATCGATGCCAACTCGCTGACGAACTGCGTCACCATCGAGCGACTCCCGCCGGATCTGATCCCGATCGCCGGCCAAATCAACGACCTGATGGCGCGCCTTGAAGCTGCCTTGCAGCGGGAGCGGCGTTTCGCGGGGAATGCCGCGCATGAGTTGCTGACCCCTGTATCCGAATTGCGACTGGCCGCCGAAAACGCTCTCGAATGGCCAAATGATCCGATAGCCACCAGTTCGCTCGCCAACGAAGCGCGCGATCTTTCGCTGCAAATGGAACACATCGTGCGCACGTTGCTCGCTCTCTCGCGTGCCGAAGCAAAAATGCTTCCAATCAAAGCGCAACAGTGTGATCTCGCTGAAATCATAGACGAGGTCCTCGTCTCCTTAGAATCGCGGTTAACCGCCAAAAACCTCAAAACTGAAGTCGTCGCCAGCGGATGCACCCTCATGACCGATGCCATCGCGTTGCGTTCGATTCTCTCGAACCTCCTCCTCAACGCCGCGGAATATTCAGCAGCCGGATCAATCATTCAGATTGAAGCAAAGAATTCCAGTGCGCTCGCGTCCATCGTCGTCAGCAACCGGGCTCCTTCTCGGCTCAGTCCGGATGAAGTTGCCCGCTTTGCCGAACCGTTCTGGCGTGGAGACCTGTCGCATCAATCGCGGGAACATGCCGGGCTGGGCCTTGCGCTTACTCGCGCATTTGTCGAAGCGTTGGGCGGCACTTTCAGCATAGAGCTTCAAGGCGCCGACACCGTGGTGGCGAAGATAATCCTCCCGCAAAAACCAATGCAAAGCGCCTCAGCTTCCCATGCGCATTCAGAACGGCCGGTTCATGCGCCTTGATTCGATCCCGCTTTTAAGCACAATCTCACCATGCCCATGTTCAAACTGCTTTTAGTTTTTGCTCTTTCCGTTCTGTTCACCGCCACCTGCGCGGCAGCGACCCTCGTGCGCGTTGAGGAATCGGATTTTGGAAAGTTGAAGGACGGCACTCCTGTCAAAATATTTACTCTGCGCAACGAGCATGGCATGACCGCTCGCATCATGGAATACGGCGCGATCGTCACCGAATTAATGGCATTGGATCGCCAGGGCCACCCCACGAATGTCGTCCTTGGCGCAAAGTCGCTCGACGAATACCTGAATGGCTTTGGCGGTTCGGCAGCCATCATCGGTCGCTTCGCCAACCGCATCGCGAACGCGAAATTCACGCTCGATGGCGTCGAATACAAACTCGCCGCAAACAACGGAAAGAACCACCTTCACGGCGGCCGCGCCGGATTCGCCAGCAAACATTGGCGCGGCAAAGTGCTTCCAGAAAAGGCAGGGGAAGCCGCTGTCGAATTTTCTTACACGAGCAAAGATGGCGAGGAGAATTACCCCGGCACATTGAACGTCAAGGTCACTTACACCCTCACGGACAAGAACGAATTCCGCATCGATTATGAAGCGACTACCGATAAATCAACCGTGGTGAATCTAACCAACCACGCCTACTTCAACCTTGCGGGACAAGGAGACATTCTCGATCACGAATTGCAACTCAACGCGGCGCAATACACGCCGACGGATGACGGTCTCATACCGACCGGCCAAATCGCGAGCGTCAAAGGAACTCCACTGGATTTCACGAAACCCACCAAAGTCGGCGCCCGGATTGATCAACTCAAACCGAAGATCAACGGCTACGACCATAACTTCGTGCTCAAGTTGGAAGACAAAGCAATGGTCGACGTTGGCCGCGTCAAAGATCCGAAATCCGGACGCGTGATGACCGTCCGCACCACCGAGCCCGGTGTGCAGCTTTATACCGGCAATCATCTGAAGCACACCGGACTTTGCCTCGAGACGCAGCATTTTCCCGATTCCCCAAACAAAGCGAATTTTCCTTCGAGCGTTTTGAAACCTGGCCAAACGTTCAAGAGCACCACCATCTTCGCCTTCTCCGCGGAATAAAATGTTTCGAACAGCGGCGGCGTTTTGGATGATTTCGGTTGCGGCATTCGGTGCCGACTTTACTCGCGACATTGCGCCGATCCTCATTTCGGAATGCCTCACCTGCCACAGCGCTGAGAAAGCCAAGGGTGGCTATCGCGTCCACACCTACGCTGCGGTTCTGGAACCTGGAAAAAGCAACCAACCCGCTGTTGTTTCCGGTAAACCTGAAGGAAGCGAACTCTACAAGCGCCTTGTGACGCACGATGAAGACGATCGCATGCCGCAGGATGACGATCCACTCACTGCCGAACAAATAGAAATCTTCCGCAACTGGATCGCGGCCGGCGCATCTCTGGACAGAGGTGAACCGAATTCGCCACTTGCCTCCCTCCTTCCCCGCGCGAACTATCCCGCACCGCCGCAGTTTTATAAACGAGCGCTGCCGATGCTTGCACTCACCTTCACTCCCGATGGCAAGCAACTCGCAGTCAGCGGTCATCACGAAATCACGCTTTGGAGCCTCGATGGCCAACTGCAACAGCGCATCACGAACGCGCCGCAAAGAGTTCACAGCATCAGCTTTCATCCCACCACGAACCTCGTGGCCATCGCTGGCGGAAAACCAGGCCGCAGTGGCGAAGTAAGTATCTACAATAATGGAGTATTCCTCACGAACCTTGCCCAACACTCCGATGAATTCCTTTCCGTCGCTTTCAGTCCGAACGGAAATCTTCTCGCCGCCGCTGGTTCCGACAATTCCATTCGCGTCTTCGACACCAAAGACTGGGGTTCAATCACGATCATCCAGCAACACGCCGACTGGGTCACATCCATCGCGTTCAATCCGGCGGGCGATAAACTAGTCTCCGCCAGCCGCGATCGCACAGCCCGCATTTATGATGCTTCAACCGGCGAACTGGAAACGACTTACCCGAATCACTCCGCAGCCGTTTTCAGTGCCATATTCCTCGACGAAGATCGCGTCGCCAGCGCGGGTCGTGATAAATCGATCCACATCTGGGACATCAAAGAGGGCAAGAAACGAAACGAGATCAGCGGCGCCGAAGCGGACGTAGTTGAACTACTCGCGGCGGAAAAGTTTCTCTTCGCCGCGGCGGCAAACAGCGTTCGCCAATACAAAAAATCCGACCGGAAGCTCGTTCGCACCTACTCCGGCCACACTGCCACTGTATTCGCTCTCGCTTTCCACCCGGAATCCGACCGTCTGGCCGCTGGCGCGTTCGACGGCTCGATTAGGATTTGGGATACCAAGGATGGTTCCATAGTCTCAACTTTCACCGCCGCCCCGCTTAATTCGGCTCAGTGAAGGATTAGATTTTCCCTTTACAGACCCGCGTTCGGAACGAAAACTACGGCGCGTGTCAGGTTACTTATCTTCGGACCGTCTAACCTCCAGGGTGTCAGAAGGCGGAAACAGCCGTCTTTTAAGCCACCTGGAAACGGCGATCGAGAAATCGCAAGCC
Source organism: Verrucomicrobiia bacterium (assembly GCA_036383895.1). GTDB lineage: Bacteria > Verrucomicrobiota > Verrucomicrobiia > Limisphaerales > SXQI01 > DASVNK01. Next base: position 127,727 of record DASVNK010000053.1, read on the forward strand.
TTTCTGCTGAATGAGCAAAAGAGCGCCGGATATTGGATCGGCGAACTCATGGTTGATGCGACGCTGGTCGCCGATACCATCGCGTACCATCACTGGAATGGAAAAGTCGATCCCGAGTGGCAACGCAAAGCGGTTAATCACATCTTCTCCATGCAACTGCCGGACGGCGGTTGGAATATCTATCACGGCGGCCCAGCCGAGGTGAACGCGACGATCAAATGTTACCTCGCTTTGAAACTCGCCGGTGTGCCAGTCACTGACCCCCGCATGCTCAAAGGACGCGAAGTGGCGCTGAACCTCGGCGGCGTCCCGCGCATGAATACATTTTCCAAACTGTATCTCGCGCTCATCGGCCTCTTTCCGTGGGATTATGTTCCCACGATTCCCTGTGAAATTATTCTCATCGGAAAATGGTTTCATGTGAATTTCCACGAGATGAGTTCCTGGAGCCGCTCGATGCTGGTCCCACTGGCCATCATCAATCACTTCAAGCCGACGCGCAAAGTTCATGTCAATCTCAATGAGTTGTATCCAGAAGGCATCCACGAGCGCGATCTCGCCTTGCCGCCCGACCCGCAGTTTTTCACCTGGCGCAATTTCTTCCTCTGGCTGGATGGCCTGCACAAATTTGTCGAAAACAACAAACTTCGTCCGTTCCGCAAGCGCGCCCTGAAGAAAGCCGAGCAATGGATGCTCGAACGCTTCGAAGGCTCGAACGGCCTTGCCGCAATTTTCCCTGCGATGCTCAACGCGCTCATCGCGTTAAAAGCTTTGGGTTATCCTGATGATCACCCCGAAGTAATCCGCGCGGAACAGGAACTCAAGAATCTCGAGCACGAGGACGAACACACCGTTCGCATCGAGCCCTGCTTCTCGCCCGTTTGGGACACCGCCATTGTCGCAATTTGCCTCCGCGAATCCGGAATTCCTGAAGACCATCCCGCGCTGAAGAAAGCCACTGAATGGCTAATGTCGAAGGAAATTCGTTTCCGAGGTGATTGGCAGTTCAAGAATACCGTTGATGTCGAACCAAGCGGCTGGGTTTTCGAATTCGATAACAAGTGGAACCCAGACATCGACGACACCGCGATGGTGTTACTCGCGTTGCGCCTCGTTCCTACGGACAATCCGCAAAAACGCGACGAGTGCTTGAAGCGCGCGACTAAATGGATGCTCACCTTCCAGTGCAAGGACGGTGGCTGGGCGGCATTCGATAAGGATTGCACCAAGGGCATCCTCGAGAAAGTTCCGTTCGCTGATCACAATGCGATGCTCGATCCTGAATGTGCCGACATCACCGCGCGCATTCTCGAATGGCTCGGCCACTGTGGCTACAGCGTCGATCATCCGCAGGTTGAGAAGGCGATCGAATATCTTCGCGGCGAGCAGGAAGAAGACGGTTCATGGTATGGCCGTTGGGGCGTCAATTATATCTACGGCACCTGGCAGGCGTTGCGCGGACTGCATGCGCTGAAGTGGAACATGCAGGAGCCCTGGCTCCTCAAAGCCCGCGACTGGCTGGAGAGTGTCCAACACGCCGACGGTGGTTGGGGCGAACGTTGCAATACCTACGACGATCCGGTTTTCAAAGGCCAGGGTCCAAGCACCGCATCCCAAACCGCTTGGGCTGTCATGGCGCTCTGCACTTTCGGCGATCCAAATCGCCCGAGCCTGATTCGCGGGATAGATCACCTCATCCGCACCCAGAATCGCGACGGCAGTTGGACCGAACTCGAAACAACCGGCACCGGTTTCCCAAAAGTGTTCTATCTCAAATACGACATGTATCGGAATAGCTGGCCGCTCCTCGCGTTCGCCACCTACCAGAAGCTGGTGACTGAGAGAAATCCGCGTCGGCCATAGTCGACGATGTCGGAACAGCCTAATATTCCAGGCGAGGTTCTCGTTACCTTCGCGGTTAAGGAAGAGATGAAGTTTTTCCCAGGCGGCCCGGGCATTCGTCGCTTCATCACCGGCATGGGACGAGACAACGCGGATCACGCCATTGCAATGGCTTTTGAGCAAATCCGCCCGCGACTGGTTCTCACCTGCGGTTTCGCGGGCGGTCTAAACCCAGTCCTTAAATCCAACGAGATTGTTTTCAGCGCGGACGAAGACAGCCCGCTTTGCGACGCCCTGAAGAAAGCTGGCGGCACGCCCGTAAGTTTTTTCTGCGCGCGCCGCGTTGCCATCACCGCCGAGGAAAAACAACGCCTTTGGCGCGGCATGGGGGCCGACGCCGTCGAGATGGAAAGCGAAAGTATTCGCGAATTTTGTCGCGAACGCCAAATTCCCGCCGCAACCATTCGCGTCATTTCGGACACTGCTCTCGAAGATTTGCCTCTCGACTTCAACACCCTCATGTCGCCCGCGCAGAAGATTCACTACGGTAAACTGACCTGGGCCTTGGTTCGCGCACCGTTCAAGCTCGCGGAACTTCTCGCGTTCCAACAGAAAACCATCGACGCCGCCAAGTCTCTCGGCGCTTTCCTCACCAAAGTCCTTCCGGAATTGCGCTGACTGCCGCGCCTAGATTCGCGGATACTCGGATGACGGGACCCGCGACGGATCATTCTGCTTCCGTTTCTCAGTAAATGTTATCAATCCAGCGCCCAGCACAATCAGCACCACCCCTGCCCAGCGCAACCCATCAATATCTTCGCGGAGGTAGAAACGCGCCGCGAGGGTGGAGAAGACAAACGTCAGTGCGGTTAACGGCCAGACGAAACTCACATCCGCTCGCGACATCATCACCAGCAGGCAAATGAAGAACACCGCTTCAAATGCCACACCGAGCAGAATCTCTTTGCTCGACAGCGCTCTTCTCACCATTCGCACCAACTCTGCCGGGCCGTAGTTTTTCGGAGAGTCAAGCTGCTTCAGCCCTTTGCTGAGCAATACCACCCCCATCGTCTCGAACGTGAGCCCGAAGAACAAAATCAATAACAGCTTGGTCATAGTGAGTCACAAATCCGCGTAGCGAATCAATTCGATCCCCTGCTCGGCCAACGTGGCTTTTACCCGCGGACTTGTCAGCGCATCCAATTCGGCGCGAGAATCTGCTGAGTTTGGGTGTGAGTAAAGTTCAGATGAGCCCGTGGGCAATCCGCGTAACAGTGATAGAACAAATTTTTCGTTCACCCGCGAGTCTTCCAACAAACCGAAAACATAATCGGTGTGTGCCACAACCTCCTGCGCAAGGATCGAATCAGCTCTCCGTGACAGCCGCTTGAAAATTTGCCAATGGCTTGTTCGATACAGCCATCGACCACTCCCAAGTTCCCACTCAAGCAACGACGGCCTCGTTAACCGCATAGCTTTGATCCCACGCGCTCTCATCTCCTTGATCACGATCGGTAGAACCACCGGATGCAGATGAAAACTTAAATGCCCGTTCACGTGGTCGCACTTCAATCCAGTCGCCTCGAATTTCTCGAACTGCGCTTCAATCTCGGCTGTTACCTGCCGCCTTAACTCTCTCGAAAAATAATAGGCGAACCCGGCAGCAACTCCCGAATGCGGTAACGTTCCATCTTCATTGATCAGGTCCGGTATATCTTTCGCGGACAGCGCGGCGTGTCCGCAACAAAGCGTCAGATGCAATCCCACACCGAGCCGAGGATTTGCCTTTGCGATCTCGACCGCCTCCTCGAATCCCTTCTCGTTCACCATCAGGCTTGCGCAAGTTAGTATCCCTTCGCGATGCGCCAGCGCGACTGCTGAGTTAATCGAAGCGGACTGGCCGAAATCATCCGCGGTGACAATCAGTCGGCGTCGTTCAGCCGACCCCATAATTGGGAAGCAAAAGCTTGCCGCGCCACACGCGATACCACATCCGCATCACCAAAAACAACTTCTGCACCTTGTTCAGGCGTGTCTCACCCGGCTCAAAAACATTAAATCGCCGCTGCTCAATCTTTCTGAGCAACTTCCAATAAACCGAACCCATCAACTCCGCCGTCGCCATGGACCGCCGATCAGCCGGCGGCAGCGTCTCGGTAGCTTTTTGATAAAAACCCTTTGCGCGGTCAGCCATATCTTGTGCGAGCCGCACGTAATTTGCGTCATATCGGCCTGCCAGAATGTCCCCGGGTTTCACGCCGAATCGCTCGCACAGTTCCAGCGGAAGATAAACGCGACCGCGCTCGGCATCGTTTCGCACGTCGCGTAAAATATTTGTAAACTGTAGCGCCTTTCCCAGATACACCGCGTAATCGCGACAAGCAGGGTTTGTATATCCAAAGATTTCGATGCTCAATAAACCCACGACCGACGCCACGCGGTAGCAATACAACTCCAGCTCTTCCAGCGTTGCGTAATCCCGCTTCTCAAGGTCCATCTCCACCCCTTTGAGCAACTCATCAAAATGCTCAAAGCGCAATCCGCGCCTTTGAATCACCGGCTGCAGCTCTCGGTTCACCGCGAACTGCGGTTGCCCGCCATCGCACGCCTTCCGCACATCCCCGCGCCACGCCTCCAATTTTGCTGCCCGCACTTCCACAGGTGTCGACTCGTCATCCGCAATATCGTCAACCTCGCGGCAGAACGCATACAGTGCCGCCATTTCCTGCCGCTTCTCGCGCGGGAGCAACACGAAGGCGAGTGCGAGATTCGATGCGCTTTTGCGGGTGATGGCCTCGCTAACCTGCATCGCTAGATCGGAGTAGATTCCTGTGGATCTCGCGGCGGCGGCAGCCCTCCAGTCTGTGACAACGTCGGATAACGATCGCGGTGATCCCGCTTCCGCACGCGCTTCTTCTTTCGGTGCCGCTCACGCCCATCGTCCGTCACCGTTACGTCTGGTTTGGCCGTAACACCCAGCGGCTTACGATTCCGTTCTTCGGGATGTTTCTTCGGACCCCGAATGAACATCGCCCAGAGAAGAAGCAGCACCCCCAGTGCGCCCGCGACCAATAATAAAAAAGTAATATCCGGCGCAAACGGTTTAGCACCAGGGCCCACCTCCGGCAGTCCCTGCGACGGAGCTTGCGCCGCGGCAAGCATTGCGAACTTCATCGCGCCCCCTCCTTCACCGGAGGAATCACCGACGTGTCTTCGTTCAGGCCCACCGTGATATTCAACCGCTGCATCCGGTACCTCAGCGCATGACGGCTAATCTTGAGCTGATCCGCCGTTTTCGTGAGACTAAAATGATTCTGCTCTAACAAATTATTGATCAATTCGCGTTCAAAATTCGCCACCGATTCATCCAGTGACAATGTGCCATTCAACACTGGCATCTCGCCCTTGCGCAAGCGCGTTTCTGTTTCAAAGTCCGGCAAACTGCTCGCCTGGATTTCGTCGCTGCTCTCGAGAATCACCGCGCGTTCGATCACGTTTCGCAACTCCCGCACATTCCCCGGCCAGTGATGCGAGAGAAGCTGGTTCTGCGCCGCGCGCGAAATCCCCTTAATCTGCTTGTTCAATGAGAAGCCGAAATACTTTAAAAAATGCTCCGCGAGCAGGATCACGTCTGGCCCGCGTTCCCGCAGGGCCGGCGGACGAAACTGCACCACGTTTAGCCGGTGGTACAAATCCTCGCGAAACTGGTTCTGCCGGATCGCATCAATGATGTCCCGATTCGTCGCCGCGATCAGCCGCACATCCACCTTCAATTCCTGGTTCCCACCAACCCGCGTGAACGTCCCATCCTCGAGAAACCGCAGCAACTTCGCCTGCAGAGGCCGGCTCATGTCACCGATCTCATCCAGAAAAATGGTCCCCCCATCCGCTTCCTCCACCCGGCCATGCTTCTGCCGGAGCGCGCCCGTGAATGACCCCTTCTCGTGCCCAAACAATTCACTCTCCAGCAATAGCTCCGGAATTGCCGCGCAATTGATCCGCACATAATGACCCTGCGCCCGCTTGCTTAAGCTGTGCAGGCAACCGGCCACCAACTCCTTGCCCGTCCCGCTCTCACCAAGGATCAACACCGTCGCATTTGTCGGCGCCACCGTCCGGATGAGTTGTTTCAACTCTTGCATCCGCGGCGATTCGCCGATGATCTGGTCGATCCTGTAGGCCTCGCCCGCTCGCGCCTTGAGCGCCGCGTTCTCCATGATCAACTTGTGCCGCTCCGCGCACCGCGACACCGCATGCAGCAATTCTTCCGGCGCGAAGGGCTTCGCCAAATAATCAATCGCCCCCGCCTTGATTGCTTCCACCGCAAGCTTCGGCGTCGCGTACGCCGTGATCATCAACACGGGTAAATTCGGCATTTTCGTTTTCGCTTTCGCCAAAAATTCATACCCGCTCATCCCGCCGAGCCGCGCGTCGGTGATCACCATGAAGAATTCTTCCTGCCCGAGCAGCTTCAGCGCTTCTTCCGCGGAATCGGCCGCGCGATATTGGTATCCTTCGGCGCTCATGATCGTTTCGAGCGACAAGCGCATGTTCTTCTCGTCGTCGACAACCAGGAGCGGTGGGAGTGCGTTGTTGGTCATTTCTTAACTGTAAAAACTGTTTTCGCCGGCAATGTTACGCGGAACGTTGTGCCCTTGCCCGCTTCGGACTGAACCTCCACCTCGCCATTATAAAGCTCCGTGTTATGCTTCACAATCGCGAGTCCCAGGCCGGTCCCCTTCTCTTTCGTCGTAAAGTAAGGCTCGAAAATCTTATCCAATTTCTCCTTCGGAATACCCGGGCCATTATCAGTAATTGTTACGACGATGGAATAATTGTCGCCATAATCCGCGCTCACGTCGATCCGTCCCTTGCCGTCCATCGCTTCCCGCGCGTTTTGCAAAATGTTTACGAAAACTTCCGAAAGATGCCCCCGTTGCGCAAGCAAAGCTGGCAAAGCCGCCCCGTACTCACGATTCACTTTCACATCGTAAATTGCTCCCGGCGGGAACACCTGCTCGATGGCCCGATCCAATTCCTCGGTGATATCCAGCTTTTCAACCTTCCCCTCCGAAAGCCGCGCGTACCCCATTAACTCCGTGATGATCCGGTCCGAACGATCCACCTCCTCGCGGATAATTTTAATCTGCTGCGTGATCGTCTTCCCTTCTTTCACCGTCCGCTGCAGTGTGAACGCCGCGTTGTTAATAATCCCAAGCGGATTCTTTAACTGGTGCGCAATCTCCGCCGCCAACCGTCCCGTCGCCTGAAGCTGCTCCTGCCGCTGCGAATGTTCCCGCGCTTCCTCATCCGCGCGCCGCTGCTTTTCCATCAGCACCTGCACGCCATAACAAAGCGTCGTCATCAGGATCAACAACGACAACCTCAGCAGGAACGGCTCGTTCCACAACGTCGGCGCTTCCATTGGAAAGTTCGACGAAGCATCGTCGTTGTAAGCGTTCCATTGCCATTGCCGCAGGATGTAGTGAACGATCGCGGCCAACAGGTACGCGCCACTCACCGTCAAATTCAGGAACAACTGTCTCGGCGCGGACGCGATACTCACCGTGTTCCGCAAGATCAGCAGCAGAAACACCCAATAGAGAAAACTCTCGAACCCTTCCGTGATCACCGTCAAACCCGCGAAGAAAAACGCATCGATAAAACAATTAACGAAAACCAGCCGCTGCAATGCTTCCAACGAAAAGTGCCGCATCCCGAGCAACAGCGTCGCGATCGCCGCGTTCACCAGCGTGTAAGCAATAAAGAACGCCGGCACGTTCTCATACAGCATCTCCTGCGGCGGACGTTGGATCGGCCGCGTCGGAGATCCCACCACCGTTTCAATGAAATTCGTGAGAAAGAGGAAGTAGAAAAGGACGAGCAGCATCGCCACTTTCACCGGAATTCCGATATCCCGCTCCATCCGCTGAATGCGCGCATACTGCCGCTCCGGCGGCGGCACCCGTACGCTCAGGAACGCTGGCAATTCCTTGATCCTTTGCCATTGCGACACACTGAGACGCTTTTCGCTCACAGGGCTAAACAGACTCCTAGACCGTAACTGCCTAATTAAAGCAGTTCCAATGCCCTCTGCACGATCTTTTGCGGTTCAAACAACCTTCCTATCCCCTCGTAACCGCACGAAAGCATCCCCTCCTCCGGCCCAATAAACTCGACCCCACGCCCCTTCAACGTCGCCACATTCGCCTGCGTCGCCGGATGCAACCACATCTTCCCATTCATGGCCGGCGCCACTAGGACCGGCGTTTTCGGGTTCAACGCCAGCGCCACGCACGTCAACGCATCATCCGCCAAACCATGCGCCAACTTCGCCAGCACATTCGCAGTCGCCGGCGCGATCAACAGCAAATCTGCCTCATCCGCCAATTTGATATGCGTCGGTTTCCATCCCTCCTCTTCCCCGTACAAATCCGTTTCCACCGGATTCCGCGAAAGCGTTTTGAACGGAAGCGCCGTAATGAACTTCTGCGCATCCGCAGTCATGACGACATGCACCTCGGCTCCCTGCTTCGTGAGTTGGCTCGTGATCTCCGCCGCCTTGTAAGCCGCAATTGAGCCCGTGACGCCGAGCACGATATTCTTTCCCTTGCTCATAACCGTTCCCCCTCACCCGAGTAATCCGGCAGCTTCGCCCGCGACGCCCGCAATTTCTCCGCCGTCACAATTCCGGTCAGCCTCGATAAATCATCCTCCACCGTGCTGCTGATGATCAAATAATCGAAGTTCTTCCAGTGCCCAATCTCGTGCCGCGCCACGCTGAGCCGCTTCTGAATATTCGCCGGCGAATCCGAATCGCGCTTCTTCAACCGCTCTTCCAGGATTGTCAAACTCGGCGGTGCGAGAAATACCGTAACCAGTGATTTACGAATATCCTCGTCCGACTCGGCCTTCGCGCGAATCGTTGCCGCGCCCTGCACGTCAATGTTCAACAACACATCCTTGCCCTGCCGCAGCTTGTTCAAAACTTCCGACTTCAACGTCCCATAGCTGTTCCCGTGCACCGTCGCATGTTCCAAAAAATTCCCAGCCTGCACCCGCCGCAAAAAATCTCCCGCCTCTAAGAAGTAATAATCCACCCCGTCCTTCTCCCCCGGCCTCGGCTCTCGCGTCGTGCAGGTAATCGCGCGCACCGCCGCATTCGGGTTTGCTTCCAGCAACGCCTGGCAAAGCGTCGTTTTTCCACCGCCAGAAGGCGCAGAAACAACAATCAATAAATTCGGTTTCGCCGTTACCGCCATGGATCCTTTACTCCACGTTCTGCACCTGTTCGCGAAATTTCTCCAACTCCGTCTTCAGCGTCACCACCTCGCGCACAATCGTGCTGTCGCTCGCCTTCGATCCAATCGTGTTCACTTCGCGATTCATCTCCTGCGCCAGAAAGTCCAAGGTCCGTCCCACCGGCTCCTCGGATTTACAGACCTCGTCGAACTGTTTGAAGTGGCTCTCCAATCGCGTGAGTTCCTCCGTTATGTCCGACCGATCCGCAAAATAAATAATCTCCTTCTGCAACCGCTCGTCCTCTTCCGTTGGCAACGGCAATCCCGCATTCTTGATCCGTTCCCGCAACGCCTCCCGATACCGTTCCACCATCGCCGGCGCTTCCTTCTGCACTTTCGCCACCGACTTCCGCATCGCAGCAATCCGCGCCTTCAAATCCTTCGCCAGGTGCGCCCCTTCCCGCGCCCGCATTTTCACGCAAGCTTCCAACGCCTTCTGCACCGCCGCCTCAATCGCCGGCCAAAAATGATCCGCATCCGCCAGCGCCGTATCCGCCTGGAATACTCCCGGCGCCCGCACCAGCGTCTCCAGCGTCAGCTCATTCGAAATCTTCAATTCCGCCGCCAGCTTCCGCAGTTCCCGCGCATAAGCCTTCGCCAGACCCATGTTCACCTGCGCCTGCCCCACCACATCCTCTCCCGCGTGCAATGTGATCCGCGCCGTCACCCGCCCCCGCGCCAACCGCTTATTGATCTCCGTCCGAACCCGCGATTCCAACGGCTCCAATTCCCGCGGCAGGTAGACATTAATCTCAGCCTGACGGCGGTTCACCGAACTCACCTCCACCGAGATCTTGTAACCTTCTTGCGTTTGCTCGCCCCGGCCATAGCCGGTCATCGATTTCATCCGCGCTGATTTATTCTGAAATCGCCTTCAGGAGCAATGGCTTTCACCGGTCGTGCTGCCGCTAACCCCCTGAACTTCCCCCCTACGTACATCTCCTTAAATTTTGGTAACTGTAACAACCCGTTGCTCGCCCCTCTCCTCATCTTTATAGTGTCACCAATCCCGTTACGGTCTTTTGCTGGTGCTCAGCGCGACCCAAAAAGCGTTAGTTCCCCGCGAATCTCCGCAACGTGCTAAACCCAACACTAACCCAAGGAAAATGTGCGAATGGCCATCTCGGCACGAGCACACGCAGTTCGCCCGTTTTCCAGAACGACAAATATATGCGAACGAAATGGACCCCGTTTCTGGCGGCCGTAAGCCTGGCCATCGGAACATCGCTGCCCGCCCTTCAGGCAGCAGCCCCAGCCACAGCCCAAGGCCTCATCACCGGCAAAGAATTCGCCGGTATCACCGGAACCGCCGTTGCCAACCTCACCAACAACGCCAAGTTCCCTAACAATCCAGACCGGATCTTCTTCTTCCCCTACTTCGAGTGGAATGCCACCGGCGACATCGCCACTCCCCCCGGAAACTTCTCCGATAACTACGGCGGCCAAATCGCCGGCTACTTCTATCCTCCAACCACTGGCGATTACGTCTTCTACCTCTCCGCGGACGACAATGCCGTCCTCTATTTGAGCACCAGCTCCGATCCCGCGCAGAAAAGAGTGATCGCTCGCGAAACCGTTTGGAGCAACCCGCGGGAGTACACGACGTCCGGCGGAGCAAGTGACCTCACCGCTAAGGATACCTCGCAGTACCTCGCTACGGAATGGCCCATTAAAGATCCAGGTACCCTCGCAGCCAAAATTACGCTCACCGCCGGTCAACCCTATTACATTGAAGCGCTTTTCAAAGAAGGAACCGGTGGAGATAATCTCTCCGTAGCCGTTCTGGATCCCGGGTTCACCATCGATTCCGCTTCGCCCATCCCCGGCCAGTATCTTTCCACGGATCGGACCGGTGGCCCCGTTTCCATCGAAACTCAGCCACTGAGCCAAACCGTCGCAGAACGCGGTTCAGTCACCTTCCGCGTCGTCGCCAACGGCACCCCGCCCTACTCCTACCAATGGCGGAAAGGCACCGTGGATATCTTGGACGCCACAAATCTCGTCTACACTGCCACCCTCGTTCCGTTCTCGGATAACAACGCGCAATACACCGTCGTAGTCACCGGCGCCGAAGGCGCACCGGTTACCAGCCAACCCGCGACGCTCACCGTCACGCCCGACACTGCCGCCCCCACAGTCCTGAACAGCAAGGCGAGCCCAAATCGCACTGAGGTCGTTCTCACATTCTCCGAGCCAATCGATCCGATTACCGGAGCAACTGCCAGCAATTACACCATCGCCTCCAGCGGCGGCCCTCTCAACGTCAGCGGTGCCACCGTCAACGGAAATCAGGTCACCCTCACCACCGCCCAGCAAACGCTCGGCACCAAATACACCATCACCATCAACGGCGTTCGCGATACCGCTGCCACTCCGAACACCATCGCCGCGAATACCACCTCAGTGTTCCTCCCGACTGGCGCCGTCATGGAACAAAACGGCATGATCGTTTTCGAAGCGGAAAACTATGACCGTAATCTGGATGGCCTCTGGGTCCGCAGCACCACCCGTGGCGTGCCCTCCGGCGGTGCCTCCATGCTCATTCCGAACGGCGCAGGTGGCAGTGAAGGTGCCACCAAGCTCGAATACGACCTCAACTTCGCTTCCGCCGGCACCTACTACCTCTGGGTTCGCGCCAGTGCCGACAACGGCGAAGATGACTCCGTCTGGATTCATATCGATTCCGATGGCGACAGCCTCACCGAACGCCCACCGGAGCGCGACCCAAGTGTCGCCGACCCCAATTCCGCCAGCCTGTCCGGCTTCCAACCTCAAACGGACTTCGTCTGGACTCGCGATTCACAAGGCGGACCCGACCCATTCACCATCGAAATCCCCGCCGTTGGCCCGCGCATCTTCGCGATAGCTCGCCGCGAAGACGGCGCTCAAGTCGATAAGATCATCCTCACCACCGACGCGAACTTCACTCCCACCGGCTTCGGTCCGCCAGAAACCCGCCAGGGCGCTCCCGGCCTCCCGACCGTTTCGGTAACATCGCCGACCGCGGGTCAAACCTTCGCCGCAGGCGCAAACATCAGCCTCAGCGCAAACGCTGCCGGTCAATCCACCTTGAACATTAGCCGCGTGCAATTCACCGCGAACGGCGTCGTTGTCGGCGAAGATACCAGCAGCCCATTCTCCGTCGTCTGGACCAACGCGCCCGCGGGCGTCCACGGCATCCGCGCCGTCGCCTTCGACGAAATCGGTCAAAGCACCACCTCTGACTCAGTCGCGATCACCGTCGGCAGCCCCGCTCCGCACGCCCTCCTCGTAACCGGCGTCGGCGCAACTCCCAATGCTTCGGACTCCGGCATCATCGCCCGCCTGCAAGGCTACGGCTGGCAGGTCACCCGCATGGAAGCGCCGTCCACCACCACCGCCAGCGCCGATGGCAAACAACTCATCATCGTCTCTTCCACCGTCACTTCCGGCGACGTCGCCGCGAAGTTCCAAAGCGTCGCCGTTCCCGTCATCTTCTGGGAACAGGCCGTTCAAGACGACTTCCTCACCACCGATCCGGCGCTCACGACCAATCGCGGCACCGTCGCTGGACAGACACAGATCAGTGTGGTGAATACAAACCACCCCATCGCCGCAGGCATCAACCTCGGCTTGCTCACCGTCACGACGAATGCGCAGGATTACACTTGGGGTATGCCGAACTCCAACGCGGTCGTCATCGCCACCATCGCGGCCGACCCGAGTCAGGCCGTCGTTTACGCCTATGACAAAGGCGCTATCCTCGCCAATGGAACCACTCCCGCTCCCGAGAAGCGCGTCCTGCTCTTCTCCGGCGACAACGGCTTTGCCGCCTACACCCCCGAAGCGCTCCAACTCTTCGACAACGCCGTCCAATGGGCTTCCGGCATCCGCCCCATCACCGGCGCGCGCATCGCTTGGATCAGCTTCCACACGGGAGACAACCAGCCATCGGCCGCAGCCGTAACTGCTGGCTTCACCAATGCGGCGGATGTCCGCTACACTCAACTCCTCCGCGACGCTGGACACGAAGTTACCCGCTTCCGCACCAGTGGCACTCCAGACACGAACGTGCTGAACACCTACGACCTCGTCATCATCAGCCGCTCCGTGCCGAGCGGTGATTATCAGGATCCACCCGAAACGCTCGCTTGGAATAGCGGCATCACCACCCCCACCATCGTCCTCGGCGCGTATGGTCTGCGCCAGAATCGCCTGGGTTATTACACCGGCAACAACATTCCCGACACTGCCGGCCCAATTAAACTCTCCGTCACCGATACCAACCATCCCATCTTCGACGGCATCGTCTTTGATGCGACCGGGACAACCGTCAACGACTACGCCGTGATTGCTACTTATACGAATCAACCGCAACGCGGGATTTCCGTGGTCACCGATGCACCAGAGGACAACACCACCATTCTCGCCACCGTCGGCACTGCGGGCGACCCCACCTTCGGCGGACTCATCATCGGTGAATTGAAAGCAGGCACCCTGCTGGACTTCGGGACAACGACGCGCTCAAACGTACTCGCTGGCGACCGCTTGGTGTTTCTCACCGGCAGCCGCGAAAACGCCGCCGACGCAACCACCGGTGCCGCAGCCCTCACTTCAGAAGGCGCAGGCATCTTCGACCTCACACCAGACGGAGCGAGGATGTTCCTCAACGCCGTCGACTACATGACCGGCGCCAGCAACCCGGATCCTGAACCACCGACGCTGTCCATTACACGCAGCAGTCCAACTCAACTCAGCATCCAGTTTGAAGGAACTCTCCAGTCAACTCCATCCCTGGAAAATCCAAACTGGACCACCGCGGCAACCACCAGTCCGCACACCGTCAGCGCGACGGAACCCATGCGCTTCTACCGCGCAGTCCGTTAATTCTCATCTCCTCCGCACAGGGAGCGCGTCTTCGGGCGCGCTCCCTTTTTCCTTTGTAGGGGACGACGTGAGGAGTCCTGCTCCCATTCCCGCCGCTCAGCGAAGAATCTTCCAACCCCTGCCTCACCACTTCGCAAAACGCATCCATACACTTTTGCCCACTAGATTTTCCTTTCACCTTTAGCCTTCCTCCTTTATTCTTTCCCTCACGCCTGCGAAGGCGAAACGTGGCTGACTAGAACCTCGCTGCCGTTTCAGCGATTCTCTATTCACCCCCGAAAGCTCAAGTGCGCACCACCGCGTACCAGCCCATCCTTCGCCGGCGGGTATACACATGAAAACCGACCTCTTTCCTCTAGGGAGCGCGCCCGTCTCGGATGCTGCGATCGGCGTCTCGCCGAACGCTCTCGCCGTCCAAACATCAAGGAAAGGCGCGATACCACGTTTCGCGCAGCGAACGTCTCTTACGGGGCAACACTCTTGTGGCGGGACGGGGCGTCCAATCGCGGGTTTCTACATTCTATCGATTCTTGAGAACGAACAGCGTTCCACTCAATTCCATCGAAAAAGCCCCGCAATTCCCAGTTGTGTTCGGCAGGGTTGATGCGGTTGGGCCGTAACAGGAGTGTGGCATGGCGGTGACCTGATTGTAACTTGTACGTCATGGAGTGGTACGGTTCACTGACGCCGTGCCGGAAGCGGCTTTGAAATTCAGCGAAGCG